>JBJOFG010000011.1:0-135265 GCA_046048875.1 Bacteroidota bacterium
CAATGAATCAGAATTAGAAAAAATCATGAGCTTACTCAAAAAGGAAGATGCGAAAAAATTGAAGCACGATTTGAAACTAGCCCCTGCAAGAATAAGTGATTTTGTTATTAAGAACTTTTTAAAACAAACAGTATGATTGGGTGGCTTCAAAATCTTAATGAGAATGCTCGTAGAATCTCATTGAATCAAGCTTCATTGAATTCAGGAATAACTTCAAAGGCAATTGAGAAGGATTGGTGGGTTACACTTGTTTTAAGGATGTTATTCACTTCAAAGTATGCGCCGTATTTTGCTTTTAAAGGAGGCACATCTTTAAGCAAAGGATGGGGAATAATAGATCGATTTTCAGAAGATATCGATATTGCATTGAATTCAGAAGCATTCGGAATGCCATATAAAGATAAACCATCAAAAACGTTTGTTGAGCAATTACGCAGAGAAGGTTGTTTATTTACAAGTAATGAAATTGCCACTGAATTATTGGCACAGTTCGAAAAGCTGCAAATTCCAGTTGAGCTGTTTTCTATAGAGGTAGAAGCCGTAAGAAAGGATATGCCCGACACAGACCCTCAAACGATATATGTGAACTACAAATCTTTATTTGAGCCTAATCCATATTTGCAGGATAGGGTTAAAATAGAATTTAGTGTGCGTTCACAGAAAGAACCAAACGACAGTCGCATAATGCGAACCCTTTTGAATAACTACTTTCCTAATGAAATTTATGGCGAGGAGTCATTTGAGGTTACTACCATTCATCCCAGCAGAACTTTTATTGAGAAAATCCTTTTATTGCATGAAGAGTACAATCGAGAGGATGAGAGTAAAATGAGAACCTATCGAATGTCTCGTCATTACTACGACTTGTACCGAATAAACAAAGAATATTCAAACACATTATCCGACATTTCTTTTATTGAAGATATCATTGAACATCGTAAATTATATTCTAGACTAAGACATTTCGATTACAGTACACTTTGCATTGGACAAATTTCTATCATACCTGCGGAAACGATATTAATGAAGTTGAAAAGTGACTATGATGAAATGGCAAAGGAAATGATGTATGGTGATGTGCCAACTTTTGCTGAAGTAGTCGATGTCGTGAGAACAATTCAAGATTCGTTCAATCGAAAATTATAACCCTTTTCCAATGTTCATTTATCCAAATATTCACTGTTCATTGGGGTATCTTTTGAATAGATGATATCAAGTAAAAAACAGAAAATATTTTATCGTTCTTTATTGTTGCTGACTTGTAACTCAACAAAGTCAAAATCTGATGAGTAGTTGCTCATTTGTTGCTCGAAATAAACGTGAAACTCAGTAAAACCAAGGGTTTTCAGAGTTGTATTTTGTTTTCAGTTTCTGTATTGGGAAGTAACCATAGAATTGTGCACACACTCTGTGCACAAATTTTCTTTATGTGAGTCTCATTTGGGGAGCTAATGATTAATTCAAGAAAAAAGCTTCTTATGTCTTTTCTGTATTAGAGCAACAAATTCCTCCTTCATTTCATCAGAAAGAAAGCTTCTTTTTATACACGAAATCCAAGTTTGAAGAATCGATTCAAATCTGTTGTAGATTGATGCTAAAGACTTTTCATTTATTTGAAGTGAAGCAGCAAATACATCGAAGTCTTGGCGCTTCAGTCGACTCTTCTTTCCATTTATGGTTAATGCCGATTCTTCTTTGTCCTCGGGCATTACAATGGCTGTGTTCACCAAATCATAAGCCGGCGAAAGTTCAAATTCTCCAAGAGAATTTTCAATCAGAGAGAAATTCTTCAAGTGCATATCTGCATTCCCGGTGAGATAGCAGAAGAGAACCAATTCGAAAAGTCGCTGCGATTCAAATCCTTTGTTGAACGTGTAAGAACGCATGAGTTTGCCAACCTTTTCTATAGAACCACGGTATTTATGCTCGGTGAGATTTTCACTGAGTTGACAGAAATCTTCCACAGCAATTTTCGCGTTTTTACTTCGGTCGAAACGTTGAGTGATGTAGGCCAGTTCACCAGATTTCAATCTGATTAAAGCATGCTTCGCTGTCTTAATTTTTATCAATTCAGCCAAGTGCATGGTTAGATCTTCGTTTTCAGGAAGCTCTTTGAAATGTGTCGATGGCGGTTTCAAAATGTAGTCGCCATGCAATCCCACAATCGTTAAGCGAGAAGGTTCGTTTCTATGTTTTTCAACGTTAATAGAGAGCTTAGCCTGAACACCAGTAATAGCCTTACTTTTTAATATGTTCTGCCTTGCCATCTCTTCCAAATCCTGCATGTCGAAATGAATTTCGGGCAATTGCGCAGCATTGAATAATTTTTTAGTGCACGCCGAATGGAAATCGACTTGCCCTTCTTCCATAGGCAAATAACAAAATAGACACTTGCTCATGACTCCATTTCTTTAGCGATGATTGAAACACAACCTATGCAATCTTTGCACAAGGTTAACAAAAGTCCAAATCGATCGTTTGGTTTTATTTTCCAATTTCTAACCGCAATAGTTAAAAGCCAACCCTCTGGTATTAATCCATCGAAAAATGGAAACAGTACTTTGCTTGTATAGGCTTTCTGTTGCAAGGGCATTGTCAAACTAATAGGCTTGGATAGTGGATTTGATAAATACTCTTCCGTGTACTGAAATTCAAATCCGTCGTCAGTCTCTTGAATAATACCGGCAAATTCGTTCTTGTAAAAAACACTTCCTTCTCTCATGATTCAGATTTTTGAATGACACCCAATTCACTTCCAAAGAGTGACAAGACTTGATTCACTTTATCGAGCTGAACGGTCTGCTTTCCCTGTTCTAACTCGCGAACAAAGCGAAGCCCAACACCAGCTCGTTCGGCCAATTCAGGCTGAGTTAGTTTAAGTTGCTTCCTTTTTTCTTTAATGAAAATCCCAATGTTCGCGCTCATTTGTATACCCTTTAGGGTGCAAATATAGAAAATAAATCAATTTATATACCTTTTAGGGTATAATTTATTTGATTCTAATTCATTTAACCCCGTAAGGGTACAGAAGAAGTTGTTTAACAAACCCAAATCGAATTCTCATTACATTTAGACATGAGATATTTAGTCCTTTTCCTTTTATTGCCGTTTGTATCATTCGGACAGCAAACCATTAACGAAACCATGCTGCACGATGGAATAACTCGCAGCTATACCATCTATGTTCCCGCAAGTTATACTCCAGGCACACCCGCACCAATGGTGTTGAACTTTCACGGTTATACAAGCACTGCTTTCGAACAATTGTATTACGGCGATTTTCGTGCAATAGCAGACACAGCAGGGTTTCTACTCGTAGTTCCAAATGGAACACTCGACGCAACAGGAACAACCTATTGGAATTCGGGTTGGGGTGGAACAGTGGACGACATTGGTTTCACAAGCGCGTTAATCGACGAGATTGCTTCCACCTATTCGGTGAATTTAAATCGTGTATACAGCACCGGCATGTCAAACGGCGGATTCATGAGTTACACCCTTGCGTGTTCACTCAGTGATCGCATTGCAGCCATTGCTTCGGTGACAGGATCCATGAATGTAGGACAAGACCAAACCTGCAACGCTACACATCCAACTCCTGTTATGGAAATTCACGGGACAGCGGATTTAACGGTTCCATATGATGGACAAACGTTCATGGAAGCCATTCCAAATGTTTTGTCGTATTGGGTGAACTTCAACAATTGCAATGCAACTCCAGTAGTCACAGATGTTCCAAATACCAATCTAACCGACGGATGCACTGCCGTTCATTACGAATACACCGGGGGAACCAACGGAGTAGACGTGGAACATTATAAAATAATTGATGGTGGACACACATGGCCAGGTTCAATCTTTACCATCGGTGTTACAAACAACGACTTCATCGCTTCAAAAAAAATATGGCAGTTCTTCCTTCAATACGACATTAACGGAAGAATACAAGCCAATGCTGTGCATGATGCAACCGCAGAATCAATTTCAATTTTCCCCAATCCAACAAAAGATAAGTTGGTTGTTCAAGGATTAACGCAAAGCCTAACAACTTCGAATTGTCGCGTTTTTTCTGTTGAAGGAAAACAATGCGCTGTGAACTTTACAGAAAATAATTCAATAGACGTTAACACGTTGGAAAGCGGCGTTTACTTTTTGCGTTTGGAGACAATTGAAGGTGCTTCGAGTTACCAGTTTTTAAAATTTTGAAATAGCGTATACAAGTCAAAATGAATTTCATTCTCGCGCTCAAAGAAAAAAACGAAACACTGTACACCTTCGGTTTGCTTTGTTTGGCTTTTTCAATTCTCTTTCTTGCATTGACTAAACTGTCAAGCACACAGGTATACAACGTGAGTGCGTGGTACAAGCCTTTCAAATTTGCTTTCTCGACATTCCTATTCGCATGGGCAATGATTTGGTATTGTTCCTATTTGTCCGATTTCAATATTACGCGATTCAATTGGGCCATTATTTTGTTGCTCGGATTCGAAATCATCTACATCGCTATTCAAGCAGGAAGAGGACAGCTTTCGCACTACAATTCAACGTCACCCTTTTACAGTTTTTTGTATTCATGCATGGCGTTGGCGGCGACACTTGTTACCATCTATACCGCTTATGTTGGCTACCTGTTTTTCGTGAACGACTTTCCTGAATTGCCGAATTATTATTTGTGGGCGATTCGTTTAGGGATTTTCATTTTCGTGATCTTTTCTTTCGAAGGTTTTGTGATGGGCTCGCGATTAACACATACCATAGGCGGTCCAGACGGTGAAGCTGGAATTCCATTGTTGAATTGGAGCACGAAATACGGAGATCCGCGTATTGCTCATTTTATTGGAATGCACGCCTTGCAAGTGATTCCTGTTGTATCTTTTTATTTATTGAAAAACACCAAAGCAACGGTAGTTCTTGGAATTCTGTATTTCGCTTTGGCGGTGTTTACGTTGGTGCAGGCGTTGCAAGGGAGGTCACTTTTTGGGAAGTGACGCTGCGCGCGTTCGAACTTTTAGAATGCTCAATTGTTCATTAGAAAAGATGAATAAATTGTGCAAGCGATAAATATAGTTTGGTTGAAACGCGATTTGAGGTTCGTAGATCACGAGCCTCTTTTTCATGCGCAGGGAGCTGAACTACCTTTTGTTCTTCTATACATCTTCGAACCTTCGGTGATGAATCACCACGATTCAGATGTGCGTCATTGGCGATTCGTTTATGAGTCGCTTCATGATTTGAATCAACGACTGAAGCCATTCAATAAACACATTGAAATCTTTCACGAGGAAGCCATGCGTGTGTTCGAGGAACTGACTTTGAACTTCAACATACAGACTGTTTTTTCTTCGCAAGAATCGGGAAACCTATTGACGTACGAACGAGACATTAACATTTCGGAATTCTTTCAATCTAAAAATATTCAATGGAATGAATTTCAAACCAACGGCGTCGTGAGAAGATTGAAGTCTCGTCCGCAATGGCCGAAGATGTGGGAAGATACCATGCGAACGCCGACCTTCAATATTCAGTTAGAAGCTCTTCGCGTATTTAATTTCAATTCGGAAATTCATTTTCATTCCAATCGAAATTCCCTTCCAATCGAAATCACCGAACGCAATCCGAATTTTCAACCCGGTGGAGAATCGTGGGCGTGGAAGTACTTGAAGAATTTCATTGCGGAACGAAGTGTCAATTACAGCAAACACATCAGTAGTCCTTCACTCAGTCGGAAAGGATGCAGTCGTCTTTCTCCATACTTGGCCTATGGAAACATAAGTATGCGAGCGGTTTATCAGTATACCGTTCAACATTATCAGACTTCAAAAAATAAGCGTGCACTTTCAAATTTCATTTCGCGCTTGCATTGGCATTGCCATTTCATTCAAAAATTTGAAACAGAATGTCGGTATGAAATAGAGAACATCAATCGCGCTTACAACGTTTTGGAAAAGCCGAAGAATGAAGTGTACATAAAGGCCTGGCAGGAAGGAATGACGGGCGTTCCCTTGGTAGATGCTTGTATGCGCTGTTTGAAGGAAACGGGCTACATCAACTTCCGCATGCGAGCGATGGTGGTTTCATTTTTCGTTTTCAACTTGTGGCAAGACTGGCGCGAGCTTCATTTTTTAGCGCGCATGTTTCTCGATTACGAACCTGGAATTCACTATCCGCAAATTCAAATGCAAAGCGGAACCACGGGCATCAACACCATTCGCATTTACAATCCGATTACGAATTCAGAAAAGCACGATGCGAATGGAGAATTCATTAAGCGTTGGATTCCTGAATTGCGAAACATTCCAGAAGCTTTTGTTCATGAGCCACACAAACTTTCGGTGATAGAGCAGGAGATGTATGGATGTGTCATTGGAAAGGACTATCCAATGCCGATTGTCGATGTTGAAGAAACGAGAAAGCGTGCAAGTGATATTGTTTGGAGCTTCAGAAAAAAAGACGAAGTGAAGGTGGAAGGAAAACGTATTTTGAAGAAGCACGTGAGTCGTACGAATTCAAAAAGGAAATAGTTGAACTGTTTCATTCTATTTTAGCGTTCAGATTTTGAACAATGAAATACTTCTTTGCGGTTGCCGCTTTCCTTTCAACAAGTTTTGCATTTGCCATTGAAAACTATCAAGCAAATGAAGCCCTAAACGTACTAACTATATCAGGGGTTAAGTTACGTGAAAAGCCTGGTGGGAATGTCCTTCAATCTATACCGTATGCAGCAAAAGTTGTTACGTTGGAGGCAAAGAATAACAATTTCCCCACCCAAGTGGAAGGCATTAGTGGCTCTTGGGTGAAAGTGAAATTCAACGATAAAATTGGATATGTGTTCGATGGGTTTCTTTCACGATTGCCCGCACCAAGCTTAACCGATGCAAACCTTCGAGCCTATGCGAAGCGCGAATTCAAAGCGTTGAGCGATGACCTGCCATTAGCATTTATGGAGGACAGTGATTTGGGAGCAACAGGAAGTAATGTTGTGTTTTTTGAATGGAACAATCAGCGTTTGGCCTATTCCAATTATTTCTATTACGAAGGAGGAAGCGAGAGCATTTGCATTCCTGGCATTTCCATTGAAGAAGGTTACCTATTGATGCGCATTCTGGAACGAGACGCATACGAGTATGCATTGAAAGAACCGAATCATCCGGAGGGTTACGATATGCGTCAGCTAACCGAGTTTTTATACAATGGGGTTTCGATCAAATCGAATGACGACGGAACAACAAGTGAAGTTTACAATTACTACACGGCAGATTTATCACTAGGCTGTGATTTTATTGTTACCGTTTCGAAAAAGGATCAATTCGTAATTATTAACGTTGGCGGAGGCTGCTAATTTTGTTCGAATGGAAGATATCAGTTGGTTGTCTCGAACAAGTTTGTTAATTGGTGATGAGACGTTAAGAAAGTTAACCACCAAGCATGTCATGGTAGTTGGAATGGGCGGAGTGGGTTCTTTTGCTGCGGAGTTTATTGCGCGTTCAGGAATAGGTAAAATGACCATCATAGACGGCGACGTTGTTGATCCGACGAATCGAAATCGTCAGCTTCCGGCTTTAGCCACAAACCATGGTGTATCGAAAGTGGAGATTATGGCGGAACGTATTCGTGCGATTAATCCAGAGATTGAATTAACGGTAGTGAAAGAGTTTGTGAATCCGCAAATGGTGGAGGAACAATTGAGAAGTAAACCTGATTTTTTAATAGATGCAATCGATAGTATCACGCCAAAGCTGACCTTCATTCGGATGGCTTACGAAAGTAAAATCCCTTTGGTAAGTAGCATGGGGGCAGGAGCGAAGCTTGATCCAACGAAGCTTCAAGTTGTAGATATTTCAAAGACCTACAATTGTCCTTTCGCGCAACAGATTAGAAAAAATTTAAAGAGCAGCGGTATTCGAAAAGGAGTGAAAGTTGTTTTCAGTCCGGAACTTCCAATAAAAGAAAGTTTGATGCTTACCGATGGTAAGAACTATAAGAAGTCGGCATACGGAACCATTTCCTATATGCCGGCTACATTTGGAAGTGTTGTGGCCTCTGTGGCCATTCGAGAATTGATGAAAGCTTAGTCGTACTTCGGCTTTTTGTCGCGCTTCTCAGCTTTCTTTTCTTTTGCTGTTTTAGTAGCTACTTTCTTCACTTCTTTTTTAACGTCTTTTCCTTTTCCCATTGGTGTTTCATTTTAAATGTTAACGTCTCGAATTTAAGGTGAAAATTTCACTTCAACTCAAAATCTCTAAAATCAAATCCAGGGCTAACCTGACAACCCACCAAACAAAATTCAGAATTTGGCGCTAATCGCGCACCAAACCAAATTCCTGCAGGAACCACATGCTGCAGAACTTCTCCGTTCATAAGTTTTTTTCCAAGCAAGGTTATTTTTTCATTGCCTTGTTCATCCAATTCAATAATCTCCAGAGTCTGTCCATCGTGGAAGTACCATATTTCATCGCTTTTAATGCGATGCAAGGCAGAGGTTTGACCTTTCTCTAAAAGAAAATAAATACTTGTTGAAACAGAGCGCTCACCTTCAAAACCGGGAAACTGAATCGACTGATTACTTCTAAAACATTCTTTGTAGAATCCTCCTTCGGGATGAGGTAACATTTTCAATTCATTTACGTATTCTTGAGCAGTCATGGTTCGATTGATATTTATCAATAATACGAATTCTTGAGTTTGTTCATGTTAGAATATGTTGAACTTTGCAAAAAGGGAGTAAGGTATAGTAAACTTTTAGAAATTTTGGCGTCTACAATTAAATCTTAAATCAAATACCATGTTACAATTTTATTCATCGAGTGCACGAATCGTAAACACGCGCAGAGCTGTTATGGAATGTTTGGAAATCGCTTTGGGCGAAGACACGTCATCGGCTGATTTGTTAATCTTTCATGCTTCTGTTGGACACAACTTCCAAGAGATGGTAGAGGAAGCCCAGGCTCTATCTCCAAAATCTATAATTGTTGCAGCATCTTGTTGCGGCGTAGTGGGCAGAGAAGGGGTCAGCGAATCAATGAAAGATATAGCGCTGATGGCAGTGAAGGGTAATGAATTCGGAATGACACATTGCAACGAAATATACGGTCACAATTCCTATGAAAAGACCTTGCAAATGGCCAAAGAGTTAAAGGAGAAAAATCCTGGGGTGAACATGTTGTACTTTCTGGCATCAGGAATAGATATTGCGAACGACGAATGTATTCGTGCAATGGAAGAAGTTTTCGGAGAGGAAGTAACAATTTTCGGGGCAACTTCTGCCGATAACATGAGAGGGGTAGTGAGCTACCAGGCGGTGAATCAAACAGTAACTCAGCATGGTGCTTACATGATTGGATTCTCTGATCCAACATTGAAAGTAGAGACACAAGCGACGCACGGTTTTGTTGCAGTCGGGGAGCCATTAGTGGTGACGAAATCTACTGGTCATATTATTCATGAATTAAACGGTAAACCTGCATGGGAAGAATATACACGTCGTCTGGGGTTGTCCTCTGACTCGAATTGTGGGGATACCATTCCGATAGGTGCATTAGGCGAGAAATTGGATGAGGCAGGTGCAAAAGAATATGGAAATCACCATCTTCTTCGTGTTGTTACGAAGCGCGATGGAAATGATATGTATTACGCTACGCTTTGTCCAGAAGGCACTGAATTATGGTTGACTACACGTGACGAAGAGTTAATCTTCACGGAAATGGACAGAATGGTTAGCGATATGAAAGACAGAATGCAGGGCAAAGAAACAGTGGCTGTTTTTCACGCGGATTGCTTGGCACGTGGTCGATTCTTGTTCAATAGAATTATTAAAGATGAATTGGTAAGTAAAATGCAATATCCATTCTACATCAACGGAGAATGTCCGCCTTGGCTTGGAATGTATGGCTTCGGAGAAATTGCTCGCCTTCAAGGAAAGAACACTTATCACAACTATACTACAGCTTTATATGTGATTTATCGATAATATGCCAGAGTCGAAAAGTAGGGAAGAGTTAATACAAGATTACCGCGAACTCCAATTGAGAGTTACGCGGTTTTCTGCTGTCGAGCAAGAACTGATCAACACACGTGATAGATTAGACCAGGAACTTGAGGTGTACAAGCGCTTGTATAATTACAACGCTCTTGCTCTCAAAGCTAAAACCTATGAGCAATTCTTTCACTTGTTGTGTGAAGCGGTTGTGGATGTTTTTGAAATCGAAGGTGCGCTTATTTTATTAAACACATCTCTTTCCAATGATTCGCCTGTATTGTATACTGAAGGCTTAAAGTTTGAAGAAACGGCCGAGAGTGTTTCTGCAAGTATAGATGCACTCATAAAAGACAAGGTAGCCAATAAGGTGCATTTTCTCTCTGAGGAAACATTTTCTTCAGACAAGGTATTCGCTCAATTTAATCAAGGTATACTTGGTGTCTTTTCAGATGAGAAGATAGGCTTGAAAGTTTTTGTTTTAGGTTTAACCTCAAAGGTAAATTCAAAACTATACAATGCTATAACGGAGAGGCAAGTTGCCATGTTCGGTGTATTTATGCAGCAATTGCAAGCCCTTGTCTCAAATAGAAAGCAAACTGAACAAATTGCCGATCAGTTCGGTATTATTCGCAAGTCTGAGGAGGAGTTGAAAAAGCTCTCGCTAATAGCTACGAAATCGAAAAACGGCGTAATTATCACCGATACCTTTGGAAGAATTGAATGGGTGAACGACGCATTTCAAAATTTATCTGGCTATTCATTGGAAGAGGTCATTGGACGTAAACCGAAAGATTTTCTTCAAGGATCCGATTCTGGTGATGAGCCTCGTAAACAATTAAAAGAGGCGCTCTCCAAAAAGGAGGATGTCGAGGTTACTATTGTCAACTACAACAAAGCCGGACAACCATATTACAATAATCTTGAAATTATTTCGGTATTCAACGATCAAGGTGAGCATACGCATTTCATCGCGTTGCAAAAAGACATCACCAATGAAATTTTATTCAAACAAGAATTAGTTAAGGTCAACTCGAGATTTGAATTAATTGCTCATCAATCAAAGATAGGAATTTGGGAATTTGATGCGTTGACTAACCACGTCGTTTGGAGCGACGTTCTTTATGAGATTTATGGCATGAATCCTTTGGATGATGCTGAAGGTTTGCAACAAACTTGGAGCACTTCAATCATTGATGAGGACAGGGAGAGAGTATTGGAATCACTTCAAACTGTTAACACAGGAAATACAGAATCTGTGGAAATAGAGTTTCGAATTAAACGGAAATACGACGGGGACATTCGAATCATTAAGTCGTTAACAGTGGCTGAAAAGAGCGAAGAAGGGGTTTTGCTGCGTTTAGTTGGTAGTTCACAGGATATCACAGAGCTTAAAGAGGCTCAGGAGGTTATGGCAAGGAATAATGTTGAATTGAAGAAGATCAATTCAGAGCTCGATAACTTTGTTTATAGTATTTCTCATGATTTACGAAGTCCATTGTTGAGCATCAAGGGGATAATATCGTTAATTATCCATTCAGAAGGTCTCGATCAAAGTACAATTCAATTGCTCGAGATGGCCGATAAGTCGGTGAGTCGATTGGATGGCACGATTCAGGAAATATTGGAGTACTCCAGAAATTCTAGGTTAAGTGTGTCTCATGAACTTTTTGATATGAGGGAAATGGTAACGACTATTTTCGACGATTTGAAATTCAGCAACAAAGAACCCTTTGAGTTTGAACTCGTTTTTGAGACAAAACCTGAGGTTTATTCTGATAAGTCACGCGTGGGAATTTTGTTGAAGAACATTATTGGAAACAGTGTGAAGTATAGGAGGGAAGGGATTTCTTCTAGAATAATGTTCAAAATGCAAAGAGTCGATGACAAGATTGTTCTATTGGTGCAAGACAATGGAGAGGGTATTTCAGAAGGAAATAAGGATAAAATATTCAACATGTTTTTTAGAGGGACAACGGCAAGTGTTGGAACGGGCTTAGGGTTGTATATTTGTAAGGAAATAGTTTCTAAATTGGAAGGGACTATTTCGGTAGATTCCCAACTGGGCATCGGTACCACCATGACAGTTGTATTGCCGGAAACCAACCCCTAATGAATGAAAAGAGTATTTCTGATCGATGACGATGAAATAATAAACCATGTACACTCCATGGTTATCAAGCGCATTGACCCATCTGTTGAACTTACGCTGTTTAAGTCAGGATTGCAGTTCGTTGAGGCAATAAATCAAGTGTCTAATTTTAATTTTCCGGACATTATTTTTCTCGATATTCGAATGCCGGAATTAAGTGGTTTCGACGTTTTGGATGTGCTTTTGGATAATCACCAAGGATCACTCAACAACACAGCCATTTTCGTGTTGTCGTCAACACTGGATGACCGAGATTTGAATAAGGCGGTTTCGTATCCAATAGTCACTAAATTTATGAGCAAGCCACTCACGTTTGAGATGGTTTCTGAATTACTTTCGAAATAATATACCTCAAAAATAATTTTTGCAGATGAAGAAGTCAGTTAAGACCGGTTTAATAATCGGTGGTGTGTCACTTATTCTTGGACTAGCCGGACTTTTCTGGTACCTAGGAATGTCGAATAACAAAAAACTTATTGCCAAAATCCCGAAAGACGCGGCTGTTGTAGTTAAAGCAGATTTGAAGAGCTTGGCTGATAAAGCCGAGTTTAAGAAGTGGAAAGATTTAGCCATGTTTGATAATATGAGCGGCGATGAAAGTTTTTTTGAGGAGGTTATCGATAATCCAAAGAAATGCGGTGTTAACTTCTTGCAGAATGCATATGGTTTCATGAGTAAAGGAGATGATTTCTTCGGAGGAATAGTATTCGGAATCAAGGATGCCAAGGATTTTGAAGAGACCGTTAAGCGAATTGATAGCGATATTGAAGTTCAAAAAACAGACGGTATTTATACTGCTGAAATAGATAAAGATGATGTCGCTTTGGTTTGGGATAAGAATGTGGCACTCATGTACTTCAGAGATAAAGACGACGTAATGGATCGTGCCAAGCAAGCTTTCAAGCAAGATGAGGACATGAGCATGCTAGAGAACGACACTTATATGGAATTTGAATCGTTGGATGCAGACTTAGGCACTTACCTAAGCATGAAACAACTTCAGGATTTGTCAAAGGATTTGAGTGGTGACAAACAAGAGCAACTGAAGGCCATGGAGAAAGTGGAAGGAGTGGGAATGACAGTGTTATTTGAAGATCAGCAAATGCTTGTAGATGCAACATACTATCCTATTGAAGGAGCAACGCCAGAAGAAATTTCAATGATGCAGGAAGAGGGAATTTCAGATGATCTGATGAAACTGATTTCTCCCGTTCAACCCAAGGGGTTTTATGCAGCGAATATGAATCTCGATAAGATTCTGAGTATCTATCCTGATTTGAATGCTCGTATGATGGAAGACGGATTTTCTCTGGATGAATTCAAAAACGGATTCAATGGTGAAATGTCCTTCTCATTGATTGACATTAAAAACAAACAAACAATTCGAGAAGTGGCAGACTATGATAATTGGGAGCCTAGTTATGATTTTACTGAAGTTCCCATGAAGATGGATACGATAAATGAACTTACACCGATTTACAAATTGAATTTAGGAGTTAAAAATCGTGGGCTCATAGATAATCTCATTGCTAAGTTCGTTGCAAAAGTGAATGAGCCTGAGGTTCTGGACTATGAGTTCGATGAAGAATTTGATCCCATGTTCGAGAGATCTTTTGATTCATACATGACCCCAGAGCCTGTGATTCAAGAGCCTAACGCATTGCGTTATCAGTACAATGGGCTTGAGGTTTTGGAGTTGAAAGAAGATGAATTGAAATGGTTCTACAAGTATGATGGAAATTACTTATCGATTTCAAATGATGAAAGTGCTTTCGCTTCTCAGAACTTTACTTGGGAAGAGGATTTGGAGGAGCTTCTAAAAGACAAGTCGGGATCGGGTTACATGGATTTGAACTACAAGAACTATCCAGATATCGAACGCGAAAATGCAAAGGCGGTTCAAGACGCGAAATCTTTTCTGGAAATGTTCGATAATATGAAGTTTTCTTCAGATGGAATGACTGCACATTTTGAAATGAATTTTACAGATAGCCCCGACCATATTCTTTGGAGAATGATTCAAGCTATAGATGTTCAAGTGAGTAATAACCGAAGAAATTACAACTAATTCGTGCTGTAATTCACAACATCAATTTGCAAATTCCCATTGAGAGCTACATTTATTTGTAGCTCTTTTTGTGTGGGGTAGAACCCTTTAATTTGCAGCGTGTTTAGCAATCCTTTTAAGTTTACGCCCGGCATGAGTTCACTGTTTAATTGTTTTTCAATTTCAGCTTTCGCAGATTGCAATAAGGGTGTTAAATCTATATTGCACGCGCTTTGAATGGTTTCAGTTAACTTGGTTTGAAACACATCAACACCTGCATTCATCAGAAGGTGTTTCGACTTGCTGTCGACTTCAATGGAACTTACGCTCATTTTATTCGTGGTGGGGTCTATGTTCGGAGTAAGTGCCAAAAAGAATTTACAGTTTTTGTATTTCTTAAACCCCACTTTCATGTCGCACAATACTTCCATTTGAATTTTTTGATTGCCCAATCCAGATAGGGCGAGTTGTTTAATAGTTATACTCTTTTTTTGATCGTCGCTTGCGAACGTACTTCCTGCAGTTAATTCATTGACTTTAGTTGAAAGGCTCTCGTAGCTCGATTTAATGGGCATTTCAATGATGAACCCCGAAGTCAATTCGTTCTGCACATTCAAAGGTGGAAGAGGAGGTACGCTCGTGTTTTCATTTCGATCTAAACTAATAACCGGAGTAGCGTCAATACCCAAATTCACTTGAAGAATATTTCCATATCCATACATAGGCCCCAACTTAAAATTTGAAGCATTGAAGGTTAAGTATCCGTATCCGGGAATTTCCATTTGACTGTTCAATTGCTTCCAAGCTTCGTTCGCATAATTTTTGAAGTCGAGAAGCAAACATTGCTGGTCGATGTATTTGCACACATCGAGAAGTGCAGGCTTCATGGCATTCATGATCTCTCCAGTCATATCAACCTTTAAAAATGTGAGTTCGCAAGGGTCTATTGGATTCAATTTTGAAAGTGATGTGTAAGTGACGAGTTGATAGTTTTCGTTCATGGATAAATTCGTGGAGAATTCAATTTCTACTCTACGTTTGGCTTCTTTTCCACTTCCACACGAAAATGGAATGCGCGGATGAACGCAGGTTCCCCAAACACAATTGGTGCAATAGTTTCCTTCAATGCCATACCAAGCCTTCGTTCCTACCACAAATTTGTTTCCCACGACATATCCATTCAAGTTTTCGCGGAAAACATCATATTTCGCTTGCGGTCCGTCACACGCTCCGAAAGAAGCGTAGTTCGGCCATTCCGGATTTCGAATGATGGGTGAAGACGATTCGTTGGCAAACTTTAGAATAGGATCAATAGAAATATTTACCGGAATATTTATGTGCGAAACAGCAGGAGGTGGGCTAGAAGGAATCTCGATATTCACCATCTCGGGGGCAGGCGCAGTGATTTTGCAAGAGGCTAATGATGCCATCAAAACGCCATAAACAATTGTATAAAAAGAGATGCCTTTAGAAATCATAGTTTGAAGAATTTTCAAGGCGAAATTAGTCCTTGAATTGTATTATTTTCGTTTCAAATTATTAACTATGAAATCACTTCGACTATTTCTTGTTTTATCGGTGTTTGCGCTCTCGGGAAAAATCTTTTCTCAAGGTATGCCAGTTTCAGTTATTGTATCCAATGCAGACTGCGCGGTTACGGTTGCAGGAACTTATTTAGACTCTAATACCGGCAATGCTGGTACGTTTCAGTTGTTTGCTTCTGATCCAGCGGGAACTACATTTGTGGGGACAGTATCGATTAACGCATTGGGTTCAAATTATATCATTACAGTTTGTGCAACAGATTGCAATGGGGTGACAAATTGTGCAACGGGTCCAATGGTGCTTGGTGCTGTAACCACTTTCAACATTGACATGGGCAATGGTGGTGGAGTGACTGATCTTGACGGTGACGGATTCAATGTTTTAGCCGATTGTAATGATAATGACGCTTCAGTTAATCCAAACGCAACTGAGTTGTGCGATGGTATTGACAACAACTGCGACGGTACTGTTGATGAAGGATGTTCTCAAGGGTGCACAACTGAACTTATTTTAGTTCCAGATTCTTTGGTTTCAGATCCATTTAACGTTGTGATCTATATGCCAGGAACAAATAGTGCAATGGGTTCTTACATTTGGAGCTTTGGTGATGGTAATACTTCAACGACGATGCTTCCAACTTGGTACTACACACAAATTGGAACATACACGGTTTGTGTTACTGTAGCTTATCCTGATGGATGCACTGCAACTGACTGTGTTACTTTCACGGTGAATGGCGATGGCACAACTACTCCAGGTGGAATTAATTCTCAAGGATTTACATTGAACGTAGTTGGAACCATGCCTAGCCCGAATGCGGTTGCTGAAATTTCGTCAGCAAATGACTTCATGATTTTCCCAAATCCAGTATCTGAATCGGCTACTATTCAATGGAACGCTACAGCAACTGAGCAAGGAAGACTCGAAATTTTCAACGCCCAAGGAAAATTGATTTCTACAGAGCGTTACAACGTTTCTGCAGGCGCTCAACAAGTTCAGTTGAACACTCAGTCACTTTCTGCTGGAATATACATTGTTCGCAGTGTATCGAACGCAGGTGCTGTTCGTCAAACGACATTTGTAAAGTAATTCGAAAGTTTTATTTTATGTGGAAGGGTCGACCGTTGGTCGGCCCTTTTTTGGTTTTATGGTAGGAAGGAAAAAAATATCAAGTATTAGGGAAATTCGCATCAATGGACTTTTTACCTTTATACTAATTTTAATTTATTTTCACTCAGCAAACAACGATTTCAATATGAAAAAACTTTTACTTTTTGTGTTTCTAAGTGTGTCAACTTTAATTGCATCATCACAGATTGATACAATTATTGTGACACCAAGTTCTCCTATACCATCTCAAGATTCATTGGGATACAATGCCAAAGTAGTCGTCCAACAATCATTTGATTTCAGTTCAGGTTACTACTGTCAGATGATTCCATTAATTTCTTTAAATTCGAATATCGCACCTCTAGCAATCGCTGTAGTATATGACGATGATTCACAATATCTCTGGCTTAAAACGGAATTTTTGTTTTATCTAGCTCAAAATGATACGTTGACGTACTGTGCTGGATTTGAAGACCCGTGTTGGAGTCCAATAGCTTGTAATTTTTCACAGTTGGACGACCTTGATTTTGACGGATTAGCGTGCGACTCATTGTGGGCGGACGGTGAAATTATTCCACTTATTTCAAACGACCACTACATTGATTGCCATAATGGTATTTCGGAAGCTTCATCAAGTGAATTGAGAGTATATCCGAATTTGGCGTCAGACAGGATTAAAATTTCCAGTCCTTTTTCTTCAGGTTCTTCCAGAGTTTTTTCTAACACAGGCAGTCTTGCATTGAATCGTAATTTTTATACAAGTAATTTCGATTTAGATATCAATACACTGGATATAGGTTTATATATGATTGAATTGGCTGATTCAGATGGTCATAAGGTGATAGGGAGGTTCGTTAAAAACTAAAAGGAAAAAGATTGAAACGAGTTAAATCAACCCAAAGATGATTTAGTTGACAAGAAACAAAAAGAGCCGCATAAGCGGCTCTTTTAAGTTTTGAAGTAGGGAAGGTGTTATGCTTCTTCTACTGAGGCATTGCGCTTCGCCATGATGTTCACCAAGTCTTCGCTGTTGCCTACTAACATTTTTTGGAATCGACGTCCACCAGAACCCGCTGGGATTGGGTGACCTACGATAACGTTTTCTTTCAATCCGTTCAAGAAGTCTGTTTTTCCTTGAACAGCTGCTTCGTTCAATACTTTCGTAGTCTCTTGGAACGACGCTGCAGAGATCCAGGAATCTGTTTGCAACGAAGCTCTTGTGATACCTTGAAGGATAGGACGAGCGGTAGCTGTAATGGCTTCACGAGATTCCATAACGGTGCGGTCTTTACGCTTCAACTCAGAGTTTTCAGTTCTGAATTGCAATGCTGTAATAACCTGACCAGGTAAGAACTTCTCAGAGTCGCCTGCTTCAGTAACAACTACTTTATCGAATAACAAATCGTTTTCATCAATGAATTCCGCTTTGTCTACTGTACTTCCTTGTAAGAAGCGAGTATCACCAGCATCAAGGATTTCTACTTTGCGCATCATTTGACGTACAATAACTTCGAAATGCTTGTCATTGATTTTCACACCTTGTAGACGGTATACCTCTTGAATTTCATTCACCAAGTACTCTTGAACTGCAGTTGGACCTTGAATATCTAGGATATCTCCAGGAGAGATAGCACCATCAGACAATTGCATACCTGCGCGAACAAAGTCACCGTCTTGAACTAAGATATGCTTAGCCAAGTTGATCAAATATTTTTTCTCTTCTCCAGTACGAGAGCGAAGGATAATCTCGCGGTTACCACGCTTGATTTTTCCGTATTCTACGATACCGTCGATTTCCGCAACGTTTGCTGGGTTCGATGGGTTACGTGCTTCGAACAATTCGGTTACACGTGGAAGACCACCGGTGATGTCACCACCACGACCCGCCATACGAGGGATCTTAGCAAGAATACTACCCTTGGTAATTTTCACTCCATTCTCGGTGTTCAAGTGAGCACCTACTGGAAGAGAGTATACTTTCACCACTTCTTTGCCGCGAACGACCTCGATGCTTGGGTTTTTCTTCTTGTCTTTTGTTTCAATAATAATTTTCTCAGAGAAACCTGTTTGCTCATCGACCTCAGTCTTGAAGGTAATTCCTTCTTCGATAGCGTCGAAGTTGATTGTTCCATCTTCTTCAGTGATGATAACACTGTTGAATGGATCGAATTCGCAAATCACGTCGTTCTTCTTAACGATATCACCGTTGTTTACATGTAGAATAGATCCGTAAGGAAGATTCATTGTAGCCATAGTGATTCCTGTTTTCTCGTCGTTGATTTTCAATTCAGCAGAACGAGCAACAACTACAGTAACTGTAACGTTGTTTTCTTTTCTTTCAACTGTACGAAGATCTTCGATTTCAACAATACCAGGATATTTCGCTTTCAAATCAGAGTCAATAGCCGAACCAGACGCAGCACCACCCGTGTGGAACGTACGAAGTGTCAACTGAGTACCTGGCTCACCGATAGACTGTGCAGCAATAACACCGACAGCCAATCCTTCTTGAACCAAACGAGCAGAGGCAAGGTCACGACCGTAACACTTCGCACAAACTCCACGCTTGCTTTCGCAGGTTAATACTGAACGAATTTCCACTTCTTCAATTCCAGCAGCTTCAATAGCATCTGCAATCTCTTCAGAAATTTCTTGAACCGCTTCAACAAGCAATTCATTTGTTTCTGGGTGGTATACATCGTGAACAGAAGTTCTACCAAGGATACGATCGCGAAGGCTTTCAACAACTTCATCAGATTTCTTCAATGCAGTTGTATTCAATCCGCGAAGTGTACCACAGTCAACTTCGTTAATAATAACGTCTTGTGCTACGTCAACCAAACGACGAGTTAAGTAACCCGCATCCGCCGTTTTCAATGCTGTATCGGCCAAACCTTTACGAGCACCGTGGGTAGAGATGAAGTACTCTAAGATCGACAAACCTTCTTTAAAGTTCGCCAAAATCGGATTCTCAATCATGTCTTGTCCACCTGCAGCAGCGTTCTTTTGTGGCTTAGCCATCAGACCACGCATACCCGCTAACTGACGAATTTGTTCTTTCGATCCACGAGCTCCAGAATCATACATCATATAGATGCTGTTGAATCCTTGTTGGTCTGTTTTCAAACGATCCATTAAGATGTTTGTCAAACGAGAGTTCGTGTTCGTCCAAATGTCAATGATTTGGTTGTAACGTTCGTTGTTCGTGATAAGACCCATGTTGTAGTTTTCGAATACTTCTGCTACTTTCGAAGAAGCCTCGCCAACTAATTTCTCTTTTTCATTTGGAACAACTACGTCTGTCAATTTAAACGACAATCCACCCTTGAACGCCCAATAGTATCCAAGATCTTTCATGTCATCTAGGAACTTCGCTGCACGAGCAATACCAACGATTTTCAAAATGTTACCGATGATATCACGCAATGCTTTCTTCGTAAGAAGTTGGTTAATGAATCCTACCTCTTCAGGTACAATTGCATTAAACAATACGCGTCCAGCAGTCGTTTCAATAATGCTTGGTTCGCCATTCATATCGTACCAACGTACTTTTATGAATGCGTGCAAGTCCAATTGACCTTCGTTGAATGCGATAATAACTTCTTCTTTTGAATAGTAAGTTCTTCCTTCACCACGGCAAGGATGCTCTTCAGTTCCTTCACGGCCTTTCGTAATGTAGTAAAGACCCAAGACCATGTCTTGTGATGGAACTGTGATCGGTGCACCGTTCGCTGGGTTAAGAATGTTGTGAGAAGCTAACATTAACAATTGGGCTTCCAAAATTGCAGCACTTCCAAGAGGAACGTGAACAGCCATTTGGTCACCATCAAAGTCAGCGTTGAATGCGGTACAAACAAGTGGGTGAAGTTGAATAGCTTTTCCTTCAATCAATTTCGGTTGGAATGATTGAATACCCAATCTGTGAAGGGTAGGAGCACGGTTCAACAACACCGGGTGTCCTTTCAATACGTTCTCAAGGATATCCCAAACAATTGCTTCTTTTTTATCTACGATTTTCTTTGCAGATTTTACAGTCTTCACAATACCACGCTCAATCATTTTGCGAATGATAAATGGTTTGAAAAGCTCAGCAGCCATATCTTTTGGCAATCCGCACTCGTGTAGTTTCAATTCTGGTCCAACGACAATTACCGAACGAGCAGAGTAGTCAACACGCTTACCCAATAAGTTCTGACGGAAACGTCCTTGCTTACCTTTCAAAGAATCTGAAAGTGATTTAAGTGGGCGATTGCTTTCTGTCTTAACAGCAGAAGATTTACGGCTGTTATCGAACAATGAATCTACCGCTTCTTGAAGCATACGCTTCTCGTTACGCAAGATTACATCTGGTGCTTTAATTTCTAAAAGACGCTTCAGACGGTTGTTACGAATAATTACACGACGGTAAAGATCGTTCAAGTCAGAAGTCGCGAAACGACCACCGTCCAATGGAACAAGTGGACGAAGTTCTGGTGGAATAACCGGAACGACACGTGTGATCATCCACTCAGGGCGGTTGATTACACGGGTATTTGCATCACGGAAGCTTTCAACAACGCTCAAGCGCTTTAACGCTTCGTTTTTACGCTGTTGTGAAGTTTCACGGTTTGCTTTGTCGCGCAATTCAAATGACAACGCATCTAAATCTAAACGAGCCAACAAATCATGAAGTGCTTCAGCACCCATCTTCGCTACGAATTTGTTTGGATCTTTATCATCCAAGTACTGATTCTCACGTGGAAGTTGTTCTTGGATATCCAAGTATTCTTCTTCAGTTAAGAATTGACCGGCTTCCAAACCGTTTCCTTCAGCATCGGTTACAGGACCTGCATTGATTACAACATAACGTTCGTAATAAATGATTTGATCTAACTTCTTTGAAGGCATACCTAAAAGGTATCCGATTTTATTTGGAAGTGAACGGAAGTACCAAATGTGTGCAACCGGAACAGTAAGGGAAATGTGTCCCATACGCTCACGACGAACTTTCTTTTCAGTAACTTCAACACCACAACGGTCACAAACAATACCCTTGTAACGGATACGCTTGTACTTTCCGCAATGACATTCGTAGTCTTTCACCGGACCGAAAATCTTTTCACAGAAAAGACCTTCGCGCTCTGGCTTATAAGTACGGTAGTTAATGGTTTCTGGCTTCATTACCTCGCCAGAAGATCTCTCTAAGATCTCTTCTGGTGAAGCTAATGAGATAGTGATTGATTTAAAATCACTGGTTGGTTTTGCTACTTTTTTTGCTTGAAGCATTTTGTGCAGTTTGAATGTCTATGTTAAATTTCCTTTACGTTGTATGTTGAATTAATTCTGATTCAGATTAATGCTTAATCCTAATCCTCTTAATTCATGCAACAATACATTGAACGATTCTGGGATACCAGGTTGTGGCATGGCATCTCCTTTAACAATCGCTTCGTAAGTCTTCGCTCTTCCGATAACATCGTCAGATTTAACGGTCAAGATTTCTTGAAGGATATTGGCAGCACCGTATGCTTCCAATGCCCAAACTTCCATCTCTCCGAAACGTTGACCTCCGAATTGTGCTTTACCACCCAATGGTTGTTGAGTAATCAATGAGTATGGTCCGATTGAACGCGCGTGCATCTTATCGTCAACCATGTGGCTCAGTTTGATCATGTAAATCACACCAACAGTTGCTTGTTGTTCAAAACGAACACCAGTTCCTCCGTCGTACAAGTAGGTCACACCAAAGCGTGGTACACCTGCAGCGTCGGTTTGGTTAATGATATCATCCATTGATGCACCATCGAAAATAGGAGTTGCGAATTTCTGTCCAGTTTTTTGTCCAGCCCATCCTAAGATAGTTTCGTAAATCTGTCCTAAGTTCATACGTGATGGTACCCCAAGTGGGTTCAATACGATATCAACGGTTGTTCCGTCTTCCAAGAATGGCATGTCTTCATCGCGAACGATACGTGCAACAATACCCTTGTTACCGTGACGACCAGCCATCTTATCACCCACACGTAATTTACGTTTTTGAGCAATATAAACTTTCGCCAACTTCACAATACCTGCTGGTAGTTCATCACCAACAGTTAATTGGAATTTCATACGCTTGTATGAACCCAACAATTCATTGTGCTTCAAGTTGAAGTTGTGAACGCAACGACGAATAAGTGAATTTACTTTTTCATCTTTTGTCCAACCTTCGGTATTTACAACGCTATAATCAATAGCAGAAAGAACTTTCGCATTGAATTTCGTTCCTTTCTTGATTTGCTCTTCTTTGAAGTAGTTGAATACACCTTGGCAAGGTAGATCTTTTACAATTGCAAGAATCTTGTCTACAAGAATCTTTTTCAATTCAGCATTATCCTTATCGTGGTCTTTATCTAAAGCTTCAAGAACTGCTTTATCTGCACTGTTCTTTGTTTTCTTTTCCTTAACTGTTCTGCTGAACAATTTCTTTCCAATTACAACACCGGTTGCACTTGGTGGAACTTTCAACGAAGCGTCTTTCACATCACCAGCGCGCTCACCGAAGATTGCACGAAGAAGTTTCTCTTCTGGAGTTGGATCTGTTTCTCCCTTCGGAGTGATCTTACCAATAAGGATATCTCCTTCTTTTACTTCAGCACCTACGCGGATAATTCCGTTCTCATCAAGATCACGTGTTGCTTCTTCACTAACGTTTGGAATGTCTGAAGTCAATTCTTCAACACCACGCTTCGTATCACGCACCTCAGTGGTGTACTCATCAATGTGAATAGAAGTAAACCAGTCATCACGCACCACGCGCTCAGAAATCACGATAGCATCCTCGAAGTTGTAACCTTTCCATGGCATGAATGCCACCTTCAAGTTGCGTCCAAGAGCAAGTTCACCTTGACGAGTCGCGTAACCTTCAACGAGAATTTGACCAAGAGTCACTTTATCGCCTTTCTTCACCATAGGGCGAAGGTTTACGCACATACTTTGGTTGGTCTTTCCGAATTTGCGAACGTTGTAAGACTTCGTTGCGCTATCGAAACTAACCAACTCATCGTCTTCGTTTCTCTTGTATTTGATACGAATTTCTTCGCTATCTACATATTCAATCACACCATCACCCTCTGCGGTTAGAAGAACTCGAGAGTCTTTTGCAACGTACGCTTCCAATCCAGTTCCAACGATAGGAGCTTCTGGACGAAGAAGAGGTACGGCTTGACGCATCATGTTCGATCCCATCAACGCACGGTTAGCATCATCATGCTCCAAGAATGGAATAAGTGATGCTGCGATAGAAGCGATTTGGTTTGGAGCAACGTCCATATAAGCTACAGCAGCAGGAGCAATAACTGGGAAGTCACCTTCCAAGCGAGCTTTTACTTTTGTGCCTAAGAACTTACCAGAGTCGTCGATGTCTGCAATCGCTTGTGCAATTACTTTAGAATCTTCGTCTTCTGCAGTAAGGTAAGTTACTCCGTTGTTGTTCATTGAAACTTTTCCGTTTTCAACCTTGCGGTATGGAGTTTCGATGAAACCTAATTTATTAATTTTAGCATAAACGCAAAGAGAAGAAATCAAACCAATGTTTGGTCCTTCCGGAGTCTCAATGGTACACAAACGACCGTAGTGGGTGTAGTGTACGTCACGAACTTCGAAACCTGCACGTTCACGTGAAAGTCCACCTGGACCAAGTGCCGACATACGGCGCTTGTGGGTAACTTCAGAAAGTGGGTTCGTTTGGTCCATGAACTGAGAAAGCTGGTTGGTTCCGAAGAACGAGTTGATAACCGAGCTTAAAGTTTTCGCGTTAATCAAATCGATAGGAGTGAAGACCTCGTTATCACGAACGTTCATACGCTCACGAATGGTACGAGCCATACGAGTCAAACCTACTGCAAATTGATTGTAAAGTTGCTCACCAACTGTACGAACACGACGGTTCGACAAGTGGTCGATATCATCAACGTCAGCTTTTGAGTTAACTAACTCAATCAAGTAACGAATGATGCTCAAGATATCTTCTTTTGTTAAAGTACGTTGATCAAGAGACATGTTTAATCCCAACTTGCGGTTGATACGGAAACGTCCTACTTCACCAAGGTCATAACGTTGTTCTGAGAAGAACAATTTGTCGATTACACCGCGAGCTGTTTCCAAATCTGGTGGCTCAGCGTTACGCAATTGACGGTAGATGTATTCAACCGCTTCTTTTTCAGAGTTGGTTGTATCTTTTTGAAGGGTGTTGTGAATTAAAGTGAAGTCAGCGGCATTCGACTCTTCTTTGTGAAGAACGATTACTTTGGTTCCACTTTCAACAATGATATCGATGTGTGCATCTTCAAGAACAACGTCACGATCTAAGATCAATTCGTTACGTTCGATAGAAACAACTTCTGAAGTATCTTCATCTACAAAGTCTTCGATCCATACTTTCAACACACGTGCAGCAAGTTTGCGACCAACTACTTTCTTCAAGCCAGCTTTAGAAACTTTCACTTCTTCAGCAAGGTTGAATATTTCAAGAATTTCACGATCGCTTTCGAATCCGATAGCACGAAGTAGAGTAGTTACAGGTAACTTCTTCTTACGGTCGATGTAGGCGTACATGGCGTTGTTGATATCTGTCGCGAATTCAATCCAAGAACCCTTGAATGGAATGATACGAGCAGAGTACAACTTCGTGCCGTTTGCGTGACGTGACTGTCCGAAGAATACACCTGGTGAACGGTGCAATTGAGAAACAATTACACGCTCAGCACCATTGATTACGAATGAACCTTGTGGGGTCATGTAAGGAATAGTACCTAAGTACACGTCTTGCACGATGGTTTCGAAATCTTCGTGTTCCGGATCGGTACAATATAGTTTAAGTTTTGCTTTAAGAGGAACGCTGTACGTTAGTCCGCGTTCGATACACTCTTCTATGGTATATCTCGGAGGGTCAATGAAGTAATCTAGGAACTCCAACACGAACTGGTTGCGCGTGTCTGTAATAGGGAAGTTCTCTGAGAATACCTTGAAAAGACCTTCTGATACTCGGTTTTCAGGATTAGTTTCGAGTTGAAAAAACTCTTTAAACGAGGCCAACTGAATTTCTAAGAAATCAGGATACTCGTAAAAATTTTTGGTCGAGGAGTAATTTACTCGCTCTGTTAGTTTCTTTAGCGTTGCCAAAGTGTTTCGTTTTAAAGGTTATAAATCCTATGCACAAAAACTGATGGGCTTTCCCATCATTAAATAAAAAACAAGTTTAGGCCCACCCGAAGGTAAGGCCTAAACTGAGGTTCAATGTCTTAATCTTACTTGATTTCAACTTTTGCTCCTGCTTCTTCAAGTTGTGTTTTCAAGCCGTTTGCTTCGTCTTTAGAAACACCTTCTTTCAAAGGAGATGGAGCTTTGTCTACTACATCTTTAGCTTCTTTCAAGCCAAGACCAGTAAGATCTTTTACTAATTTAACTATTGCTAATTTGTTTGGACCTGCATCAGCAAGAACTACATCGAAAGATGTTTGTTCTTCTGCAGCTGCAGCACCAGCGCCAGGACCAGCCATAACAACTGCCGCAGCAGCTGGCTCAATTCCATAATCGTCTTTTAAAATGGTAGCTAATTCGTTAACTTCCTTAACGGTAAGGTTAACGAGGCTTTCAGCCATTGCTTTCAAATCTGCCATTGTATTTGATATTAATCGTTTCTTTTAAATTGGAACATATTAGGCGCTATGTTCCTCTTGCGCTTCTTGTTTTTCAGCATGGTTCAAAAGTGCAGAAATAACGTTGCGTGCAGGTGACTGCAACAATCCAATGATTTCGCCAACCAACTCTTCTTTGCTCTTCAGAGCAACTAGGGTGTCTAACTGATCATCTCCAACGTATACATCTTCACGAATAAGCGCACCTTTAAGGGCAGGCTTATTTGTACCTTTTCTGAAATCCTTAATCAAACGAGCTGGAACGTTTGCAACATCTGCAATCATTACCGCTGTATTGCCTTTCAGCACAGGGTAAAGTCCTGAGAAGTCTGTTCCTTCAACACGCTCCATCGCTTTCTTCAACAAGGTGTTTTTCACCACGCGCATTTGCACGTTTTGTTTGAAGCATTCGCGACGAAGATTGCTGGTTGCCTCGGCGTTTAAGGAAACCGTGTCAGTGATGTACAAAATGGGAGCTTTGCTCAACATTTCCACTAACTCGGCGATTTCTGTGTTCTTTTGTTCTTTGTTCATAAAGTACAATCCTCCGATTTAACCAGCGATTAGCTCACTGATTTGGTTTCAACTTGAACACTTGGACTCATAGTAGAAGAAACATAAATGCTCTTCATATAAGTTCCTTTTGCAGCAGAAGGCTTTAATTTCACCAAAGTAGAAATTAATTCACTTGCATTTTCAGCCAATTGGTTAGCGTCGAAAGACACACGACCAATACTTGCGTGAACGATACCAGCCTTATCAACTTTAAAGTCGATATTACCAGCCTTCTTTTCTGTAACAGCTTTTCCAACATCCATCGTAACTGTACCGGTCTTTGGGTTAGGCATTAATCCGCGTGGTCCGAGGATTCTACCTAATGCTCCAACCTGTCCCATTACGCTGGGTGTGGTAATAATAACGTCAACGTCGGTCCATCCGCCCTTAATCTTGTCGATGTATTCCGTTAATCCTACGTGGTCTGCGCCAGCGGCTTTAGCCTCTGCTTCCTTGTCAGGAGTACAAAGTACTAAAACGCGAACGTCTTTACCAGTTCCGTGAGGAAGTGATACAGTTCCACGAACCATTTGGTTGGATTTTTTCGGGTCTACTCCGAGGCGAACGGCAAGATCCACAGACGCGTCAAACTTTGTGCTTGTAATTTTCTTAACAAGCGACGCTGCTTCGGGCAAAGTGTACGTTTTTGTGTTGTCGTACTGTGCCACTGCGGCTTTCATTTTTTTGCTGAGGGTTCCCATTGCTTAATTACCTCTGATTAAAAAGGGCGTTCACCGGTTACTTGTATACCTAGACTACGTGCTGTACCAGCTACCATTTTCATGGCAGACTCAACGGTAAAGCAGTTTAAGTCAGGCATTTTATCTTCTGCAATAGCTTTAACTTGTTCCCAAGTTACGCTACCCACTTTCTGACGGTTAGGTTCTGCAGCACCTTGCTTAGCTTTGGCGGCATCTAACAGTTGAACAGCGGCAGGAGCAGTCTTAATTACAAAGTCAAAGGATTTATCCTTGTACACAGTAATTAATACAGGGCACACTTTACCAGCTTTGTCTTGTGTTCTAGCATTGAATTGCTTACAGAACTCCATGATGTTTACACCCTTAGAACCTAATGCAGGTCCTACTGGTGGTGCAGGATTAGCGGCGCCTCCTTTAATTTGCAGCTTTACAAAACCAGCTACTTCTTTCGCCATATTACTTATTTTATTTATTTTGTTCTGGTGCCTAACGGGAAGCGAAGCGTAACCTTATAAGATTACGTTAAACACCAAAAGCGCGTTTATTCTTTTTCTACTTGCATGTAGCTCAACTCCACTGGAGTCTTGCGTCCAAAAATCTTAACACTAACCGTTAACTTCTTCTTGTCTTCGTTAATTTCCTCCACAATAGCACTGAAGTTGTTGAACGGTCCGTCGATAACCTTCACGTTTTCTCCAACTACAAATGGAATGTTTAACTCTTCACCAGTCTCTGCTAACTCATCTACTTTACCTAAGATGCGATTCACCTCAGATAAACGTAATGCTATAGGTTCTCCTTTCTTTTCAGCTCCTAAAAATCCGATAACGTTGGTTACGTTGCGAATAATGTGAGGAACTTCTCCGATCAGATTAGCTTCAATTAAGACATAACCCGGAAGATAGCTGCGCTCTTTGCTCACTTTCTTTCCATTACGGATTTGGAAAACTTTTTCGGTAGGAATAAGAACTTGGCTAACGTAATCTTGAAGACCACGAGCTTTAATTTCGCTCTCAATAAATTCCTTTACCTTTTTTTCCTTCCCGCTAATGGCGCGAACTACGTACCACTTTTTTTCAATGTCGCTCATTATTCCGAGTTGTTAAGTTAGGCAATAAAGTCATAAATCATCTTAATGATTCCTTTCCCGAAGGCAAAGTCCATTAAGAAAATTAAAGCACCCAATACAAGAATAGAAATGAATGTAAGTACTGTGCTCTCTTGTAATTCCTTCCAAGTAGGCCATGTTACTTTGTTCATCAATTCATCGTATGATTCTTTCAAGTATGTGATAATTGCTGCCATAACTTTAGTTTTCGCACGGGCACCTGGATTCGAACCAAGATCAACGGTTTTGGAGACCGCTATTCTACCATTGAACTATGCCCGTAATGTTGTTTCTATAAATGTCAAAAGTGAAGACAGAAACTTATGCAGTTTCCGTCTTCACTATGTTGCACTAAATATTACTTAATGATTTCAGTTACTTGTCCAGCACCAACGGTACGGCCACCTTCGCGGATAGCGAAACGAAGACCTTTGTCCATTGCGATAGGAGCAATCAACTTAACTGTAATAGATACGTTATCTCCAGGAAGTACCATCTCACGTCCTGCATCAAGAGAAATCTCTCCAGTTACGTCAGTTGTACGGAAGTAGAACTGTGGACGGTATTTGTTATGGAATGGAGTATGACGTCCACCTTCTTCTTTCTTCAATACGTAAATCTCAGCTTTGAATTCAGTGTGAGGGTTGATTGAGTTAGGAGCACAGATAACCATACCACGACGGATATCGCTCTTCTCAATACCACGTAACAACAAACCTACGTTGTCACCAGCTTCTCCACGATCCAAGATCTTACGGAACATTTCAACTCCAGTACAAGTAGACTTCAACTTCTCTTCGTTGAAACCGATGATATCAACCTCGTTACCTGTGTTGATAACACCACGCTCGATACGACCAGTTGCTACAGTACCACGACCAGTGATCGTAAATACGTCTTCAACGGACATCAAGAAAGGCTTTTCAGTCTCACGTGGAGGAATTGGAATCCAAGAGTCTACAGCAGCCATTAAAGCCATAACTGTATCAACCCATTTTGGCTCTCCGTTTAATGCACCCAAAGCAGAACCTTGGATAACAGGAGTGTTGTCTCCATCGTATTCGTAGAATGAAAGTAATTCACGAATTTCCATTTCAACTAACTCTAACAATTCTGGATCATCTACCATGTCAACCTTGTTCATGAATACCACAATACGTGGAACACCAACTTGACGACCTAATAGGATGTGCTCACGAGTTTGTGGCATTGGACCATCTGTAGCTGCAACAACTAAGATAGCACCATCCATTTGAGCAGCACCAGTAACCATGTTCTTAACGTAGTCAGCGTGACCTGGACAGTCAACGTGAGCATAGTGACGGTTTTCTGTAGCGTACTCAACGTGCGCAGTGTTAATAGTGATACCACGCTCTTTTTCTTCAGGAGCGTTGTCGATAGAAGAGAAATCACGCTTCTCTGCTAAACCAGCATTAGCCAAAACAGTAGTGATGGCAGCGGTTAACGTAGTTTTACCGTGGTCTACGTGACCAATAGTTCCAATGTTCACGTGGGGTTTGGAACGGTCAAATGATTCTTTAGCCATTGGTTGTTTTTTTTGTGTTTTTTATCGCTTTAATTTAATAGCCTTTCTAAATTGTTCAATTGCAAGACTTAAATCACTTAGCACGTTTACGCTAAAATTTTAAAACTACTCGTAGAGCCGTTGAGGGGATTTGAACCCCTGACCTCTTCCTTACCAAGGAAGTGCTCTACCCCTGAGCTACAACGGCTGATGGGGAAGTAGAGCGGGAGACGAGGCTCGAACTCGCGACATTTAGCTTGGAAGGCTAATGCTCTACCAACTGAGCTACTCCCGCTTTTAAGTGACCGACAGTCATTCCACCCTATTAGCCGTAAAGAGTGGGGAGAACAGGATTCGAACCTGTGAAGGTGTACACCAACAGATTTACAGTCTGTCCTCGTTGGCCGCTTGAGTATCTCCCCTTTGGAGCCGGTGGAGGGATTCGAACCCCCGACCAGCTGATTACAAATCAGCTGCTCTGGCCAGCTGAGCTACACCGGCGTAAAAACGTTTTTAGTGATTCAAAGAACTACAACAAAACACCCCTAATCCGTAAATTAGGGGTGCAAATGTAGTTATTATTTTTACATATCCAAACACTAATGCAATTTTTTTTACTGCTTTTCCTTATTTTTTTCAATCTGACGCTTCAAAGCGTCAACCGCTAAATCAGTAGCCTCTTCAAATGTTTTGCATTGCTTCTTTGCAAATAACTCTGTTCCAGGTACTTTTAATATTATTTCTGTGATTTTGTTCTCCTGGTCAGCGTTTTTATCCAATCTTAATAAAATTTCAGCTTTGTGTATTGCCGGATGAAATACACCTAACTTTTTTGTTTTCTCCTCCACGAATGCGATCAATTTAACGTCCGCGTCGAAATGAATGCTCTGAACTGTGATTTGCATAATGATTAGTTTTTAGGTGATTTATTTTCTCTTGGATGAAGATGAGCATGGATACGTTTCAGTCGATCTGTACTCAAATGCGTGTAGACCTGCGTTGCTGATAAGTTAGCATGTCCCAATATTTCCTTAATGTGATTCAAGTCAGCTCCGTTATTCAACATGTGCGTTGCAAAACTGTGCCGCAAGACATGTGGACTTTTTTTCTTTTGGGTCGTCACAAGGGAGAGTGAGGATTTAACACGTCTATAGAAGCTGGAGCGACTTAACGGTTGTCCCTTTTCATTTTGAAACAATGCGTCTTCGCTTCCTGTAGATTTGGAAAGGCTCATGTGCTGTTTCAACTTCTGAATCATTTCATCATTAACGGGCACATATCTCACTTTGTTTCGCTTACCCAAAACTTTTATTTGTCCGATCCCGAAATCAATATCCCGTTGTTTCAATCCCATCATTTCGGAAAGACGAATTCCGGTCTCATAAAACAGTTGTATCATGAGCGCATTAACTTTTTCTTCCTCGGAATCGGTGTCACTCAGCCTGTAAAGGTCAATTCCTTGCTGCTCCTGTAAAGTCTCGGGTAGGCGAGAGGGACGCTTTGGTTTGGTCACTCCTTTGGCTGGATTGATCTGTATTTCTTTACGTTTCATAAGGAAACGAAACCAGGCATTCAGCGCAGAGAGTTTTCTGTGAATGCTTCGCTCTGAAATTTCTTGAACCATTAACTCACTGATCCAACTTCGAATGTGGATTGAAGCAACGTCAGAAATTTGCGTGATTTCAAATTGGTTGGACATGAATTCTTCGAATTGACTAATGTCGCTGCGGTAAGCTGAAACCGTATGGACCGAGGATCGCTTTTCGCTTGTTAAGTATTCGAAGAATGGAGTGGTATTCACCTGGTGAAAATAAAAAAGGTCTTGGGATAACCCAAGACCTTTCATAAATATTGTTTAATTCAATTAAGAATTCTCCTCACGCTTCATTGCAGCAATGTAAACAGCATGTTTGATTTCGTCACGACGGCGAACACTTTTCTTAGTGAATTGTTGACGAGCACGCAATTCTTTTACAACACCAGTTCTTTCAAATTTCTTTTTGAACTTCTTAAGTGCCTTGTCGATGCTTTCGCCTTCTTTTACTGGAATGATTAACATGTCTTTTCTGTTTCTTTAATTGGGCGACAAAAGTAATGAACTTTTTCGATTCTCCAAATCTTATTTAAGAATTTCTCTAGAAATTACTAATTTTTGAATTTCCGAAGTTCCCTCACCAATGGTACAAAGCTTCGAGTCGCGGTAAAACTTCTCTACCGGAAAGTCTTTAGTATAGCCATATCCGCCGAAAATTTGAATAGCTTCAGTTGCTACCCTCACCGCTACTTCAGAGGCATAATATTTCGCCATTGCAGATTCCTTCGTGAGCTTCTTTTTGTTGTTCTTTAAGTGGGCAGCTTGCAATAACAGCAATTCAGCTGCTTCAATATCTGTGCGCATATCTGCAATCTTGAAAGCGATCGCTTGGAACTGCGAAATGGGTTTGCCGAATTGTTCGCGCTCTTTTGAATACTGAACAGCCGCTTCGTATGCACCTTTTGCAATACCTAATGATAATGCTCCAATACTGATGCGTCCGCCATCTAGAATCTTCATCGCTTGAACAAATCCATCACCCACATTCCCTAAAACTTGACTTTCATGAATGCGGCAATCTTCGAAGATTAATTCAGCGGTTTCAGATGCGCGCATCCCTAATTTGTTTTCTTTCTTTCCTCCTCGGAAACCTGGAGTGTTGCGTTCTACAATAAATGCTGTTATACCGTGTGAGTCTAAAAGATCACCTGTTCGAACTAAAACAACAGCAATTTCACCGCTAATTCCGTGAGTAATCCAGTTCTTTGTTCCGTTAATCACCCAATACTCGCCGTCCTTTACGGCAGTGCATTTCATGCGCATCGCATCCGACCCTGTATTGGCTTCGGTTAATCCCCAAGCTCCAACCCATTCACCAGATGCTAGCTTAGGAAGGTATTTCTGCTTCTGCTCTTCATTCCCGAATTCCAAAATGTGATTGGTGCAAAGGGAATTGTGAGCGGCTACACTCAAGCCGATGGAACCGCAAACTTTTGCAATTTCAACGATACAAGAAATGTATTCGTAATAGCCCAAACCTGCTCCGCCGTAGGCAGAAGGAACAAGCACGCCCATGAGGCCGAGCTCACCCATTTTGTGAAATAATTCTTTCGGGAAAATTTGCTCTTCATCCCAGTGCATGACGTTCGGTCTGATTTCTTTTTCAGCGAAGTCACGAACCATTTGCGAGATCATTGCTTCGCTTTCTTCTTGTTTGAAGTTCATGGTGGTGTTATCTTTTTTAAAACTGTGCAAAAGTATGTATGGCAGCGTTATTCAAACCAATGATTTCTCTTCCATTAAGAAAATTTAATTCCATCAGGAAAGAAAAGGCAATTAATTCAGCCCCTGTGTTCTTTATTAATTGTGCCGCGGCATTTGCTGTTCCGCCTGTTGCTAGAACATCATCATGCAAGATCACCCGGTCGTTCTTGTTTAATGCAGATTGTTGAATCTCAATTTCAGCACTGCCGTATTCCAACGAGTATGAGATTCCAGTAACAGCACCTGGTAATTTTCCTTTTTTTCGAATGCAAATGAATGGTATGTTTAGTTCAAGCGCTAAAGGCATACCCAATAAAAAACCGCGACTTTCCATAGCAACCAGGGCAGTGGGATTGAGTTTCTTTAAATCAATGGCCATTTCCGTTGTAAGCTCTTTAATTAATTCTGGATGTCGAAAAAGAGGAAGAATATCTTTAAAAACAATTCCTTCGATTGGGAAATTGGGAGTGTCAATAATGAGTTCGCGGACTCTATTTTGAAGTGTTTGCATAGGATTGAAAATCCTTTGCAAGATAAGGCTTTAATCGCGCTTTCGTTTCTTCGTTCACGGCAATAATTTTATTGAAATCTTCCATTTTTTGAAATGCTCCATTGTTTTTGCGGAAAAGCACAACGGCTTTCGCTTCCTTCAAACTTAGATAGGGGTGAAGCGCTAATTCCTCCTCCGTTTTTGTATTTATTCCAACAGGAAGAAGTAAGTCTGAATTGACGGACAGTGATGGGTGAATGCGTTCAAAAATACTTTCAGGAAAGTGATAAATTTCGAGTAATTGAAAGCTGCTTGAGAATCCGCCGAGTTGATTTCTGTAGAGCAGAATTTTTGAAATGAGATAGTCAGGGATTTTTAGTTTTTTGAAGTCATTGGAATCTGCGCTATTCAGTTCGAGTTTTACGGATTCATCAGTCTTATTTATTGCGTCTTTCTGGAATTGAACGGTGTCAATTCGCGAATTTGAAAGCGTGTCAAATTGAAAGGTGATACTGCTTGTTGGATAGTAGAATGCTGCAATCTCTTTGTATGTTAGATAGCAAGAGGCAAGGGCAATCCATATAAATATACTCACGCGTTGATCTCGAGATAGTATTGGTTTTGTCATGATGCTTTTTATTTTCAAAATTCTATTTCGAAGATTAAATTTTGAAATAGCACTTATGTCAAAATCGCATACACAGAGAGCAGCTCGCCTCATTGCACGAATCAACGCTTATTAAAACCAGGTGTTTTCAGAGGTATGTTGATATGTGAAAAAATCACATAAAGAAAATTCCTTTAGCGCAAAAGATTGATGTGGCCGAAGATAATCTCGTCATCGCCAAATTGCGATTTGTATAGAATCTTGTATGAGTATATTCCGTTCGGAGCATAGTAATCGCCATCGCGAACGTTTCCAGTCCAATAATAATGTTGTTTGTTTCCTTGGAAAATAGTTTCACCCCAACGATCAAATATGGAAATTTCAATGACATCGAGTTCGTCAAAAACGGGAAACCAGACGTCATTGACCCCATCGTTGTTCGGTGTGAAGCTGTTCGGTACAAACAGAGTGAATTCACATTTTTCGTAAATGATTTCTACATTTTCTACGCGAGTTCCGCAGTAATTCGTTGCGGTTAGAATGTATGTTCCTGAAACCGGTGGTATAATTGAAGAAGTTGTTTCAGATGTACTCCAACTAAAAGATTCCGCCAAATTTTCTGCCGCGTTTAATGTAATTGGGAGATTTGAGCAACGAGTTACTGAATCAGGTAAAACATCCAACGGAGCATAGTCCATAAATATGTTGATACTGTCAAGTGAAATGCAAACGCCATCATTCACAACTACGCTGAAATTTCCTGGCCCGCTCACGGGTAATACAGTTGCAAAACTCCCGTTGTTCCATGTGCCAGGAGCTCCTGCATTTAAATTCAAAATAGTTCCTTCACAAATTGTTGTATCAGTCCCAAGGTCTACGACAGGTGGGAATTGAAAGGTAATGTTTACGGTGTCAGAACTTAAGCATCCAAGCGTTGAAAGACTTTGCCAGTAGGCGCCTGTCGTGGAGGTGTTTATTTGATTGGAGATGGCGTTTGTGCTCCAAAGTCCACTTGTATTTGAATTGATGGTGGCTGTTTCACCAATGCATAGGAATTGATCTTGTCCAAGATAAACAGATGGAGGGGAAACCTCATAGGCAATAATACTTTCCGCAACCGAACAGAAATCGTTGTAAAGTAGTACGGAATAGTTACCACCTGTACTCACGGTTAAAGTGGGAGAAGTAGATCCGTCACTATTCCAACTAAAGGCATTCGCATTGGATAAAGGATCTAGTACAATGCTCTCACCCGTGCAGAAATAAACACTGTCAGACCAAGTTGCAATTGGATAATTTAATTCAGTAATGTTTAACACATCATTCACACTGCAAGTACCATTGTATGCTGTAAACGTGTATGCACCAGCCCCTGAAACTGTCGGCGCAGTGGTGGTTTGTCCGCTTACAAAAGTTCCTGTTGGTGAGGTCCACAACATATTGGTGTACGATCCTGAAACTTGAGCATTTAAAGTGATAATGCTGTTATCGCAAATGACTGAATCTGCAGGAACCGTAATTGAAGGATAAGGGAGTGTGGTTGCTTGAACCGAATATTGGTGAGGGATTCCACAAAAGTCTAAATAGGAAATTGTAAAAGTGGTATCCGTATTCATAATAGCATTGATGGTCGTAGCATTCGGATTGTCAATTATTCCAGCGGGTTCCCATTGAATATTAGTTGCGGCATTTGAAGGAGCGTTCAATGTAAGAATTCCACCCTCGCAAGTGGGTGGGGGTGTTGTGAATGGATTAGCATTGACTGGCAGACAAACCGTTTGAAGGTTATTCAGTCCACCTGTACTTCCTGAGAAGCCATAGTAAACAACTGGATTCCCTTGGAAAATGGAGTTAATCATATCAATAGTCGCACTCAATCTCAAGTTGCAATCGAAATAACAGCTGAAAGTCATTGAAGGAGCGTCCCATACCATTCGAACTTGATGGTTGGCGTTATCTTCAATGTTGGCATTGGTTGCATTCGCTTGAACAGGTCCTGCGAGATTGTTGGCAGAGCCATGATTATTTACGCCGTTTTTCAAAAAGGCAATATGGTCGAACCAAGGGTCTTGGTTAGGATTTGTATTTTGGTAAGAATCAAATTCAACTGCAAATGAATTGGGCAATCCCTCAAAGCCCAATCCCCCTCCGCCAATGCCTAAAACGTTCGTTCCCGCTTGTTGAAGGATAAAACAATTGCCATCTGCACCTCCATCGTTTGCGCCAAAACTCATGGTGAAGTTTAAGTCAAAACTCTGGGAAAGATTTATGGTAGAAATAGACCAGACAGATCCGTTTTGAGTGTTGAAAGCTGGTGTAAGCGTAAAACAATTGCCTCCATTGGAAAAAGCACTACCATTTGTAACGAACTGTCCAAATGAAGTTATAGTCGAAATGACAAAAAGTGTTAAGGCAAGCGTAACGCGCATGTGGCGAAGGTACGAATTTTGAGGCGTAAAAAAAGCCCTCTATTGAGGGCTTTTGAAGTGGGAGTTACTGTCCCGATAGCTATCGGGAGAACCAGTGCCTATTCTTTGAAACGACTAATTAGTTTTTCTCTCATTTCAGGATATTTGATTAGGTTTTCTAGATAGACTTTACTTTTCATACTCTTGATGTGGTTCTCAACAAGTAAAGCTTGAGTTCTATTCTCACATGCAATGGTTGCCTCAATGGTCCAGTCATTGGCTTGTGAGGTGAATGCATTAGAGTACGACCGTGAATTGTGCTTTTCAAGACGTTCTGCTATGTTCTGCGTTTCTCCAACGTAGAATTTTTGAGCAGAGTTACTGAAAATTATATAGACGTGATGCATGTAATGAAAACATAAAAAAAGCCCTCTGTAGAGGGCTTTTGAAGTGGGAGTTACTGGATTCGAACCAGTGACCCTCTGCTTGTAAGGCAGATGCTCTGAACCAGCTGAGCTAAACTCCCTTCCGTTTTCAGGAGTGCAAATATATAAAGGCAATTTGAATCTCCAAAAAAATTATGCGTTTTCTTCAGATTCTTCTGATGATGTTTCTTCAGAAGCCTCGAAATCAAGCATATCGCGGCTTTTTAAAAGTCCATACCAGTTAAATAATTTTTTAATATCACTGTCGTAAACGCGATCTTCATCAAAGTCGGGAAGAACTTTTTTGAATTCTTCGCGAAGTGCAGAACCTGATAGATTGCTTGAAGGTCCGTCACCTTCTCCGTAAATGTTTTTCATGTTAGAAAGAACTTGCTTCAAAGGAACATCTTCTTCATAAGTAAACATGCTAATGTCTGCTAAGGTGCTAACACGTTGTGTGCTTAAAATTGGCTGACGCTTTCCGTCTACCAAAGACTCTGCTACTACAGCAACTTTGCCTGCTGACACCACTTTAAACAATCCAGATTTTCCGGATACTGAAATAATTTTTTCCAACTCTGTTGCCATACTTTTTTTTTGAATGGTGGCAAATCTAATCAGTTCGAATAGAAAATTATCAATTCGAAGTATTATTTTTCTCTCTAACTTGGCCTCATGAATGCAAACATTCTTATTCTTTACGCCGGCGGAACCATTGGCATGTGGGAAGATCCTGCCACGGGAACCCTCGTTCCATTGGATTTGAAGGATCTAAATAAGTATCTTCCAGAAATTCAAGGGTTAAATGTTCGTTACGAAGGAATATCGCTCAAAACTCCAATTGATAGTGCAGAATTAACACCATCAGTATGGCGTGAATTGGTTGAAATTATTGAGAGCCATTATTCAACATTTGATGGTTTCGTAATCCTACATGGTACAGATACCATGGCATATACCGCTTCCGCATTGAGTTTTATGATACAGGGTTTGACCAAACCAATAATTCTTACGGGATCCCAATTGCCAATGGGTCGACTTCGTACGGATGGTCGAGAGAATTTTATCACGGCCATTGAAATTGCTTCAAAACAGAAAAATAATGAACCCTTGGTTCAAGAAGTGGCCATCTGCTTTGGAGAACGTTTGATGAGAGGCAATAGAAGTTGGAAAGCGAATACTGAAATTTTTGACGCCTTTGACTCTCCGAACTACGGCAACTTAGCAACAATTGGGACGCATATTATTTTTAATGAGCAAGCATTGTATCGATCTAAAAAGTCCTTGACATTCAGCAAAGAAATGACTGAAGGTGTCGGCGTTTTAAAATTATATCCGGGTATTTTACCATCCTCCATTGAATATGCGCTGGCTCGCCCAAACATGAAAGTTTGTATTATAGAATCCTTCGGAGCAGGCAATGTTCCTCGAAATGAGGAATTTCTAAATGTGTTTAGAAAGGCTATAGAGCGAGGAGTTTCCATTATAAATATTTCTCAATGCAAACGTGGTCGTGTTGACGAGAGACTATACAAAACAGGTCAAGCTTTTGCAGAGGTAGGAGCTATTTTTGGATACGATTTGACATTTGAAGCAGCCATCACAAAGAGCATGTATCTTTTAGCGCAGGGTTACAGTGGCTTGGCTTTTAGAGAAGCATTATTGCAAGATATGGCAGGTGAACTGAGCGAAAATTAATCAATAGAAAACAATCTTTTCGCATTTGAAGTTGTGAGTGACGCGACTTCATCAAACGTATTGTCTAAAGCTTTAGCAATGAATTCCACTGTGTGAGAGATGAATGCAGGTTCATTCCTTTTTCCTCTGTGAGGAACAGGAGATAAAAACGGCGCATCGGTTTCAACAACTAATTTATCCAATGGAATTTTCTGAATACTTCCATCTTGATTCTTCTTGTATGTTGAAGTCCCTCCAATTCCAAAGTAAAAGTTGTGGTAAGATGAAATCTTGCGGATTTCATTTTCGCTTCCCGTGAAGCAATGAAAAACACCTCGTAGTTCAGGACTGTCGTGAAGATCTAGGCACTCGAATATCTCTTTAAAAGATTCTCGTGCATGGATAATCAAAGGAAGATTAAACTCTTTCGCCCAATTGATTTGCTCAATAAATGATTTTTTCTGATTTTCTAAATTGTCTTGCTTCCAGTGCAAGTCAATCCCGGTTTCGCCGATTCCAATCGGTTTTACAACAGGAATCAGTTTCTTCATTCGCGCCAATACTTCTTCAAAATCTTCGTTCACATCGCAGGGGTGAAGTCCAATCATGCTGTGAAAAAAATCGGGATACAATTCACACAGCTTAAGCATGGGTTCAATGCTAGCTTCGTCGATGTTCGGAAGAAGAACCTTTTGCACTTCAAATGCTTTTGCACGAGCAACAACTTCGCTCAGATCTTCTTGGAAAACGTCTAAATAGACATGGCTGTGCGTATCAATTATCATTTCACAAAAGTAGTGAGTTCCTTTTGAATGTATCTTGCACCCGAAATGAATTCTAGGGCGAAAATTTTAGTGATTCGGTTTAGCAGCATCGGAGATATTGTGCTGACATCTCCTGTATACCGAATTCTTCAAGAGCAACTGCCTCATGGTACAGAGGTGCACTTGCTTACTCAAAAACGTTTTTCATTTGTTCAAGAGGCGAACCCATTCGTGAACAAAATTTGGGCTGTTGAGAAGAGTGGGATGGAAGTGTATAATGAATTGAAAGAAGAACATTTCGATTACGTAATCGATCTTCAGAATAGTCTGCGTTCGAGAAGCATTCGCAAGAAGCTCGGTATACTTTCATTCCATGTGAGTAAACAGAATTTCAGAAAGTGGATCCAAGTCAATTTGAATATTTGGAAAGGTTCTGTTGGGCACATCGTTGATCGTTACCTAGATACGTTGAAATTTTTCAAAGTTGAAAACGACGGGAAAGGTTTAAGTTACTTCATTCCTTCAACAACACAATCGATTGGTGATTTACTGCCTTTGGATTTTATTGATAATGGATACACAGTTGTTGCGGTAGGTGGTGCGCACGAAGGAAAGCGTTGGAGCGAAGAAAATTGGGTGGAACTTTCCGCAAGGTTTCACGATGAGCGCATTATTTGGATAGGAGGAAAAGAAGATGCAATCACTTTGAATCATTCGCCGTTGCATCTTGATCTTATTGGAAAAAGTTCAGTCCATGAGAGCGCTCGCATTGTCGAGCATGCGAAGGCTGTAATTTGCGGAGATACTGGAATGATGCACATTGCCGCAGCATTCAAAAAAGACTTAATTGTCCTCTGGGGATGCACAACGCCTGAACTTGGAATGGGAGTTTATCGTCCAAAACCTACGATTGGCGATCATATGCACACGGTTTACCTTCAATCGAAGAGAAAGGGAAGGCCTTGTTCTAAATTAGGAAATCATTGTAAATACGGTATGCACAACAAGTGCATTGATGTTATTCAGGTGAATCATGTTTTTGACGCATTTAATAAATTGAAAAAAAAATGGGAATGAAATCCATATCAGCCAAGGAAACGCTAACGATTGCAACGCATATCGTTCTTCCTGAAAATACAAATACGCTGGGCAACCTTATGGGAGGCCAGTTGTTGAATTGGCTTGACGTTGCTTCAGCGATTTCAGCACATCGACTTTGCAAGCGCGTGGTTGTGACTGCAGCGGTGAATAATGTTTCTTTTCAACATCCGATTAAGCTCGGTGATATTGTAATTATTGAAGCGAAAGTTTCTAGAAGTTTCGCTACTTCTATGGAAGTGTTTATGGATATTTATGTTGAACACCACACCACCGGTGAAAAGATTAAATGCAATGAAGCGATCTACACGTTTGTTGCAGTGGATCAAATGGGAAGTCCTATTCATGTTCCTGAGCTTCTTCCTGAAACCAAAGAAGAGAAAATACGTTTTGAAGGCGCTTTACGAAGACGTCAACTTCGCTTGATATTGGCAGGCAAAATGAAGCCCGAAGAAGCAACTGAATTAAAGGCTTTGTTTTCATAATGGATACCGTTAAAGCACTTCACATCATTTTTGTAGTCACCTGGTTTGCCGGGTTGTTCTACATCTTTAGACTTTTTGTATACCATGCGGAGGCACAAGAGAAGAAGGAAGAGCTGGAGCGAGAAATCTTGATCAAGCAATACAAAATAATGGAATGGCGCTTGTGGTATATCATCACTTGGCCAAGTGCAATACTCACCCTCATTTGGGGAGTTGCGTTACTTTATTTCAATCCTGGATATCTCACTCAACCGTGGATGTTGTTGAAATTGTTTTTTGTAGTTTGTCTTTTCGCCTACCAAATTTTGGGTCAACGTATTTTCAAGAATCTGTATGAAGATCGAAGAACATACAAGGCCTACCATATGCGCATGTTAAATGAGGTGAGCACGTTGGTTCTTATCGCAGTCGTTTTCTTGGTTGTACGGAAAGACGAGTTGAGTTGGGTTTGGGGAGTATTGAGTATAATTGGAATTGGCTTAATACTGACCTTTGCTGTTCGTGCCTATGCGAATTACCGCAAGCGAAATACCCTCTCATGAATAAAAAAGTATTTACATATCTTTATAAAAAATCAAAACCCATGTCGAGAGTTTTATTTCTCCTACTGATAGTTTTTCAAGCATTGACTTTTCAGTCGAACGCGCAGAAAAAAGTATTGCCCGAATGGCTAGCCGCAGAAAAGAAGAACGATAAGTTGGTTCATGTTCTTGGAAGTACAATTGCAAGTGATACCGATGCTGAGATGCCTACACGCATTACAGTTGAGCTGATTGGAACAGAAACTAAGAAGGCCACTTTTGATACTTTTAGCGATCGTGGAAATTTCGAGTTCTTCTTAAGACCCAATGCGATTTATCACATTTCATTTGAAAAAGACGGATACCTCACCAAGATGTTAGAGGTTGTAACAGATAACATTCCTGACAAAGATTGGAAAATAGGTTTTTTGTTGGAACTTCAAGTGTCTATGGAATTGGCAGTGGATGGATTTAGTGAAGAACTTCAGTCTTCTCCTTACGCGCGATGCATGTACAGCGCAAAAACTCGTAAAATTGAATTCGATAAAGCGTTCTCAAAAGAGACGAAAGCGGTCTGGGAAAAAGAGCGGATTCGTTGCTTAAAGAAATAATTTAAAGGGCGTAATGCCCTTTTATTTTTTCATAGAGCACGTAAGAAAGTTTGTAATAGCTTTCTGTCGTCCAACCGGCGACATGAGGGGTTAGCAGGACATTCGGATAGGAGAGAAGTCTCTCGAACAATGTGTTTGCATTCAATCCTTCCAATGAAGATTTTTCAAAAGGAAGAACATCTAGAGCGGCATGAGAAACTATTCCTTCGTCAAGCGCACTGATTAGATCATTTGCATTGATGTGCCCACCACGGGAGGTGTTAATGAAAACAATTTTCTTTTTGAATGAATGAAAGAAATTCGCATTCGCGTATTCTTTGGTTTCATCGCTCAAAGGAAGATGAAGACTCACAACATCGGCAGTTTCAAAAATTTCATTCAATGAAACTGATTTGACGAATGCATCGCTTTCGGGAGCAGCATACTTGTCGAACACGACAACGTTACACTCAAAGCCGGAAAGTTTTTTCGCTACACTTTTACCCATATGTCCATAACCGATGAGGGCTATGGTTTTTCCTTTGATTTCAAATCCGCGATGTTCTTCTCGCAACCACTCAAGTCTTCTAACACTTGTGTTCGCGTGATGAATATTGTTCGATAGCGACAGAAGCATTCCAATTACATGTTCACCAACAGCATCACTGTTTCCTTCGGGAGATGAGAATACTTTGATATTGTGCTTTACGCAACTTTCGAGGTCAATGATTTCGAGTCCGGATCCGCTTCGCGCAATGAACTCCAAATTTTTGGCAGCGCTTATTAATTGCTCGTCAAACGATATTCGACTTCTTAATACAATGCCATGGTATTGTGAAATACACTCAAGCAATTCAGCATATGAAATCTTGTAGTTGAATTCACATTTAAAACCTAATTCGGTCAGCTTTTCCGCAAGAACGGGATGAACGGTCTCTAGGAACAGGATTCGTTTTCCCATTAGAATAAACTGTAGGGAAGTGAAGTGAAGTGTGTAAGGAAATAATGACCTACACTGAAATAGATGATGAGCCCTACGATATCGTTGGCTGTCGTAACGAATGGCCCTGTAGCTAGGGCAGGGTCGAATTTTAATTTGTCTAACATTAGCGGGAAGAATGTTCCGCTTAAGCTCGCGAAAATGATCACGCAAAAGAGCGCAAGCGAAGCAGTTAAGCTCAATATTAATTCAAAATGGAATAGCTGACTTGCGAAGAAAATTAGTGCACTACAAACACTAGCGTTTAAAAGTCCAACGCCAAATTCTTTGACTAATTTTTGCCAAACGGTTTCATCAAATGCGCTTTGATTGGCGAGTGCACGAACTACAAGTGCGGCAGATTGTACCCCAACATTTCCACCGGTAGCGGCGATAAGCGGCATAAATACGGCCATTGCTGGATACTCAGTAATGTCGAACACGCCTATTATATATGCGCCACTCATTCCGCCAATCATTCCAATCAACAACCAGGGCAGTCTTGCACGGGTGAGAGTCCAAATGCTGTCACTTGATTCAACGTCTTCAGAGATACCACTCGCCAATTGGTAATCACGATTGGCTTCTTCTTGCATCAAATCTACCACATCATCAATGGTAATTCTTCCTACCAACCTTTGTTCTTCATCTAAAACAGGAAGAACAACTAAGTCATATTTTTTCATGATACGCATAACCTCATCGGCTGGCGTATCAACGTTTACGGTTCGAACTTTCGACTCTTTATATAGCTCTTTCAGCGTTGTGCGCATGCTCGCAGAAGCGAATATCAGAGCTTTCATGCTGAGCGTTCCAAGCAGACGTTCTTCTTCATCAACAACATAAATAGTGTATATGTTATCGATATCTTCAGCTTGCTTGCGCATTTCGCGAATGGCTTGAGCAACTGTCCAATATTGCTTCACGGTAACCATTTCCACAGCCATTAACGCACCTGCCGTTCCTTCGGCATAGGTCATTAAGTCCATGATGTCACTCGCTTGCTCTTCGTCTTCTAGAAGGGCTATGACCTCTTCTTGCTTTTCTTCGCTCAAACCCGCTAAAACGTCGGCAGCATCATCGGAGTCAATGTTTTCAATTAACTCTTCCGCGATTTCTCGGCTCGTAAGATTTGAAAGTAAAGATTCTTGAATGTCTTCATCCAATTCAAGCATTACATCTGCAGCGCTCTCTTCATCGAGAATACGGTAGAGGTAAACCCCTTCTTGGGTAGGAAGCTCGTTGATGATTTCAGCTACGTCAGCTGGGTGAAGATCTTTGGTAAACTCGTGTATAGCACTATCCTTCCCTTCGCCTATCCATTTGCGGAGGTCTGCCAACAACTCTTTTGTAAGTTCGAACTGCACGGGGAAGATTCCATTTAAAGGGTGAATTTTTTTACCAATGCAAAGGTAAGTTATTTTTAACGTAACCTGATTTATATTCGCCTATCTAAATTCAGAAAATGAAAAAGCATCTTGCATTATTCGCCATTGCCCTTTCGGGAATATTGGTAATTCCAGCATACGGAACGATTGAACCTTCGAAAAAGAAGAAGGAACCTGTGAAGAAAGAAGAGAAAAAGCCAGAAGATAAGTTTGGCGATTTGGTGAAGAAATGCAAAAAGAAGGAAGGTCTTTTAACGTTCTACACCGACACCGTTACAGGTAAGACCTATTTGGAGATTCAGAAATCACAATTGAATCAAGAGTTCATCTATTTCAATTATATCGAAAACGCTCCGGTTGAAACGGGCTACCACAAAGGTGCATTCGGTGATTCGAAAATTATTGTTTTCAAAAAGAACTATGAGCGTTTAGAGATTGTTCAACCCAACACCAATTTCTATTACGATCCTACAAATGCTATCAGCAAATCGGCTTCATCCAACATAAACAATCCAGTATTGGCTTCAGAGAAAATTGAAGCGACAAGTTTGGATGGGACCAAAATGCTTATCGATGGTGATGCATTATTGTTATCGGAAAAGATGCAATTGGTAAAGATGCCAGCTCCACGCGGTGGGGATGCTCCTTTGGGAAGTTTAAGCAAGGAAAAGTCGAAGATCAATTCTATTCGCACATACAAAGAGAATTCAGAGATTGTGGTATCTTATGTATACGAGACCAGCTCTCCAAACATAGGTGGGGATGCTGTTGCAGACGGAAGAAACGTTACGGTTCAATACCAACACTCGTTCTTATCTGTTCCGCAAAATAATTTTAAACCGAGATTTGACGATCCTCGCGTCGGCTATTTCACAACACAAGTAAACGACATGACCGTTGCCTCTGCGACGCCATGGAGAGATGTCATTCACCGTTGGAATTTGGAGAAGAAGAATCCAAATGACGCTATGAGTGAGCCTGTTCAACCGATTACTTTTTGGATGGAAAACACAACGCCTGTTGAGTTTCGTCCGATCATCAAAGAAGCAGTTGAAAGGTGGAATGTGGCTTTTGAAGCTGCTGGTTTCAAGAACGCAGTGGTATGCTTGCAACAACCCGATGATGCTACTTGGGATGCCGGTGATATTCGTTACAATGTTCTTCGTTGGACGTCAACACCAGCACCGCCATTCGGTGGTTACGGACCAAGCTTTGTGAACCCACGTACAGGAGAAATTTTAGGTGCTGACATTATGTTGGAGTGGGTGGCTTTAACCAATCGTGTGTATGCAGATCGCACTTTCCGTTTGGGAAGTTCTCTCTCAGAACAGCAAGAAGAAATTTTGAAAGCAAAGGGCGCTCGCAATCCATTTTTGTGTAATGCAGCAGCAATGAGCAACGAGCAATTGATTTTCGGGACAAGCGCTGCAAACGTAATGGGAGCAAGTGATTTAGAGAAGCAAGAAATTGTTCGTCAGATGTTGTATCGATTGGTTCTTCACGAAGTGGGCCACACCTTAGGTCTAACACACAACATGCGCGCAAGTACTTTGCAATCGGTTGCAGATATTAAGAACGTCGAGAAAATCAATAAGGAAGGATTAGCTAATTCTGTAATGGAATATCCAGCCTTCAATTACCAATTGAATCCAAAAGAACAAGCGTTGTATTGCGATGTGAAGGTTGGTCCCTACGACAAATGGGTAATCGAATACGGCTACAGTCAAGCGCTTTCAGACGAGCAAAAAGAAAAAGAGCGTCTAGATAAAATTACGGCTAGAAGTATAGAGCATCAATTGGCTTATGGAAACGATGCCGATGATATGCGCACGGCGGGAAGAGGGATTGATCCAGATGTAAATATTTACGATTTATCAAGCGACCCTGTTGCCTATGGTGCAGAGCGTTGTGAATTGGTGAAAGTTGTTCTTCCAAAATTGAAAGATCATTTGATCACATCTAATGAGAGCTATGCTGAGTTGCTTCAATCTTTTTTGATCGCAACGAAAGAATACGGTATTCAAACAAACGTTATGACACGTCAAATTGGAGGTGTTCATTACGATAGAGCTTATGCCGGTCAGGGTTCTTCAGTAAAGCCATTGGAACCCGTTTCTGAAGTGAAACAAAAGGAAGCTATGAAGGCTTTGGCGAAATATGCTTTTGCTGGCGACGTTTGGAGTGAAGCGATTCCAACATTTAACTATTTGCTAGATCAAAGAAGAGGGTTTGGTCACTTCTCGAGCAGTAATGATCCAAAAATTCATGATCGCATTTTAGATATGCAATCAGAATGCTTGAACCACTTGATGCATCCTCGCGTTCATCAACGCATTATTGACAGTTACCTGTATGGAAATACCTACACCATTGATGAGGTGATGTTTGATTTGACGCAGGCGATTTTTGAGGTTGATCTAAAAGGTGACGTAAATACCATCCGTCAGAATGTGCAAATTGAATACACACGCAGACTGGTTTCAATGCTCGATGAAAAGAACAGGTATGATAATGTTTCTCAAAGTGTTGCACTGTCTGAATTGAAAAGAATTAAGAAGTTCGAAGAAACAAGTACAGCGGGAAATGCTCTTACAAAAGCACACAGAGCGCACGTTATTCAATTAATTGACGACGCGTTGAGCGCGAAGTAATTTTAGAGAATTCTACGAATTAAGCGAAGGTTGTGCGAATAACCTTCGCTTTTTTTATTGATCCCCTGATGATCAAGAGTGTCTATTCGCAGTTCGCCAGAAGCATGCAGAATTTCAAAGCTCCCGTTACTTTCCATCACAATTCCAACATGTGTAATTCGTCCTTCCGCATTGTCGAAGAAAGCCAAATCGCCTGTTTGTGATTCCGACAATAACATCACGTCTTCACCCTGAGTTGCCTGCTGGTAAGCGTCGCGTTTTAATGCAACTCCAATGGTTTTGAAAAAAGATTGAGTGAAGCCAGAACAGTCATATCCAAAATTGGTTTTTCCGCCCCAAACATAAGGAACCCCGAGGTACTGCTTGAACAATGAAAGTGCTTCATTCAAATTTAAAAGTTTACTGGAAAGTTCGTTTGGAACAAAAGCCCCTAAGGGCATAAGAATGTATTTGTTTTCGAAAGGTTCAAGGCTACTCGTCTTGGTGTATACTTGGTGAAGAGAAACTTCGTATACCTGCGGTGAGAATTGCTTTTTATCTATCCATCCGCGGTACTGATCGAAACTAGTTTCAATGTAATACCACTTCTCATTTTCCTCAAGTACTTCATACGTTTCTCCGAAGATGAGTTGACTTACTTGCTCGCTGCGATCCGAGGCCTCAGCGCGCATTGGGATGAAAGAAAGAAGACATTGTCCGTTTACCATAATTCAAAAGTGCTTCAAAATCCGAAAGTTCCAACTTTAATTCAATGTCAATTATTCAATGTGGAATGTGAATGGTTGAAAGAAAAGTGTACATTTGGGAAAATTAAAGCACTATGTGGCGCGAATTGGACAATAAACTCGTAAGAGAATTTCGTTTCAAAGACTTCCAAGAAGCATTTACTTTCTTGACTAGAGTTGCATTTCTTTCGGAAAAGCATGGTCACCACCCCGCTTGGTTCAATGTATACAATTATGTGCGCATTGAATTAAGTACACACGATGCTGGTGATGTAGTTACAGAAAGAGATCGTCGATTGGCTGTTGCCATTGATGAAATTCTTCAATAATAGCGGAACATTCATAGTTAAGCGCTAAATTCGCAGCTGAAAGGAAACCTTTCAATAGGAAATCATTTTTTATGACTCAACAAAACAACTCTGCAGAAATGTCTGCAGTTACCGAAAGAATGGCGTTGCATAACCACGAACAAGTGGTCTTTTGTCAAGATAATGCAACCGGATTAAAAGCCATCGTAGCAATTCACAACACAACTTTAGGTCCTGCAGTAGGCGGAACACGCATGTGGATGTATGCCTCTGAAGGTGATGCATTGACTGATGTTTTGCGTCTCTCTCGTGGAATGACTTATAAGAGCGCTTTAGCCGGCCTGAATATCGGTGGCGGTAAAGCTGTAATTATAGCAGATTCGAAAAAAGATAAAAGCGAAGCGCTCATGCGCAGTTTCGGAAAATTCGTCGATGGTTTAGGTGGAAGATACATCACTGCTGAAGACGTGGGAATTGGAACACGCGATATGGAATATGTGAAAATGGAAACCGATCATGTTGTGGGTTTGCCAGATTACATGGGTGGTGGCGGAGATCCAAGTCCAGTAACCGCTTACGGCGTTTACATGGGAATGAAGGCTAGCGTAAAAGAACAAACAGGAAGTGATTCTCTAGCGGGAAAAACAATTGTTGTGCAAGGTGTTGGCCATGTCGGGGAATATCTTGTTGAGTACTTAGTGAAGGAAAACGCTCACGTGATTATTACAGATATCTATGAAGATCGTGTGAACGATGTCGTGAAAAAATACGGAGTAAAGGCTATTCAACCTTCTGAGGTTTATACCACTCCAATGGACATCTATAGTCCATGTGCTTTAGGAGCTACCGTAAACAAAGAAACTTTGGAGCAATTGTCTTGCGGAATCATTTGCGGTGCAGCAAACAATCAATTGGCTGTTGAGACTGAAGATGGACAACGTGTTTTGGACAAAGGGATTTTGTACGCGCCAGATTACTTAGTAAATGCTGGTGGAATTATCAATTGCTATTGGGAAATCGTAGGTTATAACAGACAAGCATCTTTGGCGCAGGCTGAGCAGATTTACGACACAACAAGAAAGATTTATGCCGCTTCAAAAGAGCAAGGAATTCCGTCATACTTAGCAGCAAACCAAATGGCAGAGCAACGCATTCAGTCGATTGCGAATATTAAAACGAGATATTGATTAGAGGGGAAGAATTATGCTAAACAGAAGACACATTCGAATTAAAGTTTTACAAGTACTTTTCGCATATTACAATGACGAAGAGCCAAACGCGGCCTCTTACGAAAAGATGTTATTTGAAAGCGTTAATCGCTTTCGCGATTTGTATGTTGCCTTCATTCAATTAATGGTTGAAATGCATTCGCTTTCAATTGAAAAAATTGAAGCGGGAATGAATAAGAAACTTCCAAGTCACGAAGATCTTCATCCGAATACCAAGTTCGCGGCCAATGCGGTTTTGCGAATTTTGTCGCACAGTCGTTCACTTGAAAAAGCGATGAAAGAAAATCACTTGAAGTGGAATGAGAATCGTGATTTGCTGAAGCAAATGTTCAAGGATATTCAAGAGTGCGAGGAATATCAAGAATACATGAATAGCGAGGAACGAGGGTTTGAGCACGATAAAGACATTGTCGTAAAACTCTTTAAACGTCATTTAGTGAATTTTGAGTTGATGCACGATTACCTGGAAGATCAGGGAATCTTCTGGAACGATGATTTAGATTTAACAGCGAGCATGGTTCTTCGATCGTTGAAGGCGATAAAAGAAACGGACTCTGATATCGAATTTTTACCGTTGTGGAAAGAAGGTGACGAAGAGGAAGAATTCTGCCGTCAGCTCTTCCGTAAAACATTGGCAACCGGTGCAGATACGAAAGAGCGAGTGTCGCAAGTGACACCGAATTGGGAAACCGATCGTATTGCAATCATGGATTTAGTGTTGCTGAAAATGGCAATTGCTGAGGCTATCTATTTCGAGAGCATTCCAACCAAGGTTACCATGAACGAGTACATTGAATTGGCGAAATTCTATAGCACTCCGAAATCGGCAACTTTCATTAATGGAGTCCTCGATACACTAATGCCTCAAATGGTGGAGGAAGGTAAAATCAAAAAAGTGGGAAGAGGTTTGATAGGCTAAAGATGAAAACGGTCATTGCAATTTCAGGACCTACGGGTGTTGGTAAAACAGCTTTGGCAATCTCATTGGCAAATCATTTTCATTCAGAAATCATCTCGTGCGATTCGCGTCAATTTTATCGCGAAATGTCTATTGGAGTAGCAAGACCATCCGATGAGGAATTGGCTGCAGCCTTGCATCATTTTGTGGCCTTTATTTCTGTGAATGAGGATTACACAGCGGGTATGTTCTCGCGCGAAGCTAGGGCGAAGGTTCAGGATTTGTTTCAAACCAAAGAAGTTGTAATTGTTGTAGGCGGAAGCATGCTATACATGGACGCCTTGCTTTATGGCTTGGATGAGTTGCCGGGTGATAAGGAATTGCGCAATGCTCTAAATCAACGATGTGAATTTGAAGGACTCTCGGTTCTTGTTGAAGAACTAAAATTGAAAGATCCTGTATTTGCCTCGACGGTAGATTTAGAGAACGCACACCGTGTGATTAGAGCTTTGGAAGTCATTCAAATTACTGGAAAGACTTTTTCAGAATTACGCACCCATTCAAGCGAGGCTATTGATGCCGATATCTTTCATTTCTTTTTAACGGGTGAACGCGAATGGGTATATGATCGAATCAATACGCGAGTGGATGCAATGGTTGAAGAAGGACTCTTTCAAGAAGTTGAATCTCTTCTTCCGCTGCGAAATTTACAGGCACTTAACACGGTTGGGTACAAAGAAGTTTTTAGTTTCTTTGATGGTGTAATTTCGAAAGAAGAGGCCATTGCAGAAATAAAGAAGAATACACGACATTATGCAAAGCGCCAAATGACTTGGTATCGAAACAAGCCTCAGGTCATTCAAGTTGATTCAAATAAAGAAAACGCTTTCGAAAAGGTTATTTCTTTGATAAAGCATTGAAGGCTTTGTTCTTTTTCACTTCCAATTGAAGAATCAGCTTCGCAGTGTACCTTCTCCAAGCGGGAGTTCCAATATCTTTAACCTGTCCGATTCCAGAAATAATTTCATCATATAACTCCGGATACGTTTTTGCTGCACGCAACAACCATTGCAAAGCATGATGTCGTTCAGCCGTTTCGACATTGAAGGAACTTAAGGTCTGAAATGCCCGTTCGAGCATTCGTCCTTCTTGCTCTTGTGTAAGTTCAAGATTGTATAAAATGCCAAAAGACTCTCTGCGAACAGAAGAGTCTTTTGAATGATTTATAAGATGGTAAATGAAATCTCGAAAAGGTTCGACAGAAGCTGGATACTTTTGAGATAAGTGATCTAAAATCCAAACGCCTTTTCGTTGTTGCGTTGTGGAGAGTGTATCGAATGACGAAACAAACAAGTTTATTTCGTTCGGTTTTTCTCTCCACATCTCTACATAGGCATCAACTTCTTTCCGAAGCATGCCTGTATGCAGATAATCAAAATGATTCAATTTATTATTTGTGAGGAGCGTTTACGTCTTCGTACTCGGTTTCTTGGAATTTGTTCGTTTCAACATTTCCACCTTTATACAAATTCTCTAAAAGCTGATCCAATTGCTCAGCACCAAGAGACTTCGCAATAATCTTCATGTCTTTGTCCATTAGGAAAACTTTCGGAGTGCTGGTTACATCCCAAGTTGTGCGGTAATTTAAACTCTTAAGGGTGGTAACGCCGCTGTAGATTAACTCCGTTGCTTTTTCTTGTTTCATAATCTCAGGAGTGTCGCTAACGTTTATCCAATCGAGTTTATGTTCGTTTATGAAATCGACCCATTTATTATTTTCATAATCGTTTCCAATAGCGTAAACAACGAATCCTCTGTCTTTGTATTTGTGGTAGAGGTCGAGTAGAAGTGGAACTTCTTTTTTGCAGTGACCACATGAGCTTTCCCAAACAACCATTAGCGTGTATTCGCCTCTTGATTTGTACATTGAAACCCAATTCTTTTCAGTAACGTCTGGAAGAATGATGTCTTGCGCCTTCTCTCCGCATCTGCAATCACGCTTTTTGTCTGCAGCCTCTTTCATTTCTTTTAGTTTGTCTTCCTTCACCCAATTGCAAAGTCCTTTCGCATAGTAGTTGTCAATCATAAATACAAACAACTCGTCCATGCACATGATCTTTGAGGTTTCACCCGTGTATGTTGCGAAGTGCGTAATGTATTTGAACGACTCTTCATTACCAGCTGTTGCATCAATGATTTTCTTTACTTCAGCACAAACGGTATCTGGAATTTGAGGAAGTGTCTTGGTGATGTAATCTTCCACCAATTTATGGAATGCTCCATCTCTTACCATACGCGGATCTTTTAAATCGCAACGATCCCAATAGTGATGACGGTACCAGTAGTATTGCCATTCTTGTTTTTTGTCTTCAGCAATTGTTGCCGGTGCATTTGGAATGTCTTCTTCCATTCCCATTCGCAAAAACTTCGCGAACAGCGAGCTGCTGTTGTTTTTAATTAATTCCTTTTGGTAGCCAATTACTTCGTTGTTCAACTTCGTTAATTCGTCTATACAAGGCTTTTTATCAGCTTCTGATTTCAACGAATCATTAATGCAGTTGTCTAAAGGCATTCTTATGTTTCGCTTGCTATTGATGTAACGGATGTATTCGAAGAACAATTTGTTTTCCTTGGATTGAACGACTTCAATCTTGCTTAAGTCAGCATCTGCAGAGCAGTTGATGATAATTTGCTCATCGGAAGCTATAAAATCGAAGTAGCGAGGCCCGGGCATTACCAGGGCATATTTTCCACATTCATTGAAGGGTTTTCCGGCAAATTCATAGTTTCCTTTTGCGTCTACGTGACAAGTATCGTTGTAGTAAAGTTTGTTGCCATAGTAATTTGCCAAATAAATATCAACGTTTTGAAGCCCTTCGATATGACCTTTTATTGAGTAAGGAAGTTTTGCTTTTTTGGTTTGAGCATTTGCAAACAAGCTTAAAGAAATAAGCAGAAGGAATAAAGTTTTGGCTTTCATAAATTTCATAACTCTCTAATAGACGTTCAAAGTTAAGTATACGTTGCTTTTAACAAGTGAATTCATTGTGAAAGATTCACGTCGTGGTTTTGCTTTCAACTTTTGGTCCAAAAATAAAAAGAGCCGATAAATCGGCTCTTTTAAATTCAAAATGTACTTAATTATTTCTTGATCAATCGATCTGTGTATTGCACAGCCCCGTTGTTCATGCGAATCAAGTATATGCCATCGCTTAAGTTAGAAACATCAATGCGCTTTGTTGCGCTTTGAGTAACACGATCTTTAATGACGATTTTTCCGGTCAAATCGATAATGCTTAACTCACCACCCACGAAACTCTCTGGTATTTCAATGCTGAAGTTAGAAGTAGTTGGGTTTGGGTAAATTGATACTTTAGATATTTTTTCTGATGCTATAGGTTTAACTGCAACGCCAGTTGATTCAATTACCTGAACATCATCAATGTAATAGTTACCTGCACCTCCTGCTGTATTAGTTCCGTAGAAGTCGATTGCAGCCAAAGTGTTGTTCCCTGCATTTCCATTGGCGTTATTTAAACTCCATTGCCATTCATTGGCAACTGCACCATTAAGGTAAATGCGACCCAAATCCGCGTCTAGATCGGCAGTGATTTGCACATCAAACCAAACGTCAGTTCCAACTGTTACAGCTCCACCTGGAGTTCCGCCAGTTGTCCAAGTAGCAACTCCTGCGCCATCGAAAAAAACATCGGCAGCCCATTGGTATGCAGTTGAAGTGCCAGACCATGTGTGAAGTGCGTTGAAATATCCTCCTGATCCAGCAGGTAGATACATTTTAAATTTGATGTCATACTTACCTGACGAGTATGGTCCAATTGGTAGAACCAAGTCTGTAGCCGTTCCGCTTACGTTCGCGCTATTTGCTCCGCTAAACGCGAAATCAGAACTTACGTTAGCGTCAGATGGGGTACCAGTACTCCAATAAGCCCAGTTAGTATTTTGAGCAACTACGCCACTTCCAACAGTGTAAGAGTCGAAGTTGTCTTCGAATAAAACAGTTTGTGCAGAAGCAGAAAGAATAGCGCCAAACGCGAAAAGAGAGAGTAATTGTTTCTTCATAGTAAAAGAATTTGTTGAAACGAATATAGTATTCTTTTTCTTTGTTTCAAAATTATGAAGACACATTTAAGAAAAATGCGCACAACCCTCTCAAATGATGGAAAGGCAACTTATGTTCTTCCGTTGCTTGATAATTTGAGCGAGCTAGGAGAATTAAACATGAATGATTTGGTGGGTAAGCAGATAAGTATTATTGCCACTGGAGACATTCGATGTATTCTTCACGGTGAGAAATTGAATAAAACATTTGGGGAAGGTCTTTGCTGGAATGGTTTTCAAGATTCATCGAACGCCTCGCCGTGTATTATTCATCCCGAGTTGTGTCGGGCGCATGAAGGTGTTGCGTTAAGAGGAGACATGGAATGGGAGAAGCACAATCACCTGATTCCTCATGTTGTTTATTTGTCGTACACTTCAGGAATTAAAGTAGGGGTGACTTCGGAACGAAACCTACATTCTCGATGGATTGATCAAGGTGCGCGAAAAGGTATTGTGTTTGCAAGAGTTCCATACAGACAATTGGCAGGAGAGTTTGAAGTGTTGTTGAAAGAACATGTTTCAGATAAATCGAATTGGAAGGGAATGCTCCAGCCTCAATTCGGAGAGGATGTGGATTTAATAGAAGCAAAAGAGAAATTGCTAGTTGAGTTGCCCGAAGCCTATCACAATTTCATTGAAGATGAAGACAACGTTTGCGAGATAGATTTCCCTTGCGAAGAGAGACCCTTGAATCCTAAGACTTGGAAACTTTCCCCGGAGAATAAATATGAAGGAAAGCTAAAAGGAATTGTTGGACAATACCTCATTCTTGAGAATCAGCAAGTGTTCAATATTCGCTCGCATGCTGGATATGAAATAGAAATAAATGTGCAGGATTAACAAAAGTGAAGGTTTTCTTGCAAGTCTCGAAAATTCGTCTATCTTTGTTTAAGCTTAGTGATTTATTTGTTCTTGAAGTTCTTCGGAATATCAATCCAAATGAGAGGTAAGCATTAATTAACTTTATTTTTTTTATGAACATTTTTGTTTCTGGACTGAACTACAGTCTAACGAGCGATGAGCTCCAAGCAATCTTCACTCAATACGGTGAAGTAGCTTCTGCTAAAGTGATTACTGACCGTGATACCGGTCGTTCACGCGGTTTTGGTTTTGTTGAAATGCCAGATGATGGCGAAGCGCGCAACGCAATTGATGCTTTAGATCAAGCTGAAATGAAAGGCCGCAAGATCAATGTAAAAGAAGCTGAAGACCGTCCACGTACCTCTAACCGTAGAGAAGGTGGATTCCGTCAAGGATATTGATTCAATACGCTTTTGACTTAATTTAAAAAGGGACTTCGGTCCCTTTTTTATTTTACATTCGCGTCATGAAGATTGAACTGCTCGATTCTTTTGGAGATATGAAGGCTCCGCTCTACGCTCTTGCAGATGGAACTCATGCAGATTCTTTTTTTGCAGCGTCAGCAAACGGCGTCATATCTGAGTGGAATACTGAGTATGGAGTTTCCTCAGAGATTCAGGTTAAAATAAAAGGAGCTGTATTTGCTCTTCTTTTCGATGATGCAACTAAGTTTCTTTGGATAGGTGGCCAGCAAAATACATTAAGCGTAGTAGATATAGAGGCGAAAAAGGAAATAAAGAACTTTCAAGTTCATCCTGGAGGATTATTCGATATAAAAATTGTAGAGGAAAAAATTATTTCGGTTGGTGCAGATGGCAATGTTATCGAGTGGAACAGGTACACTGCAGAGTACATCAGAACAATCCCTTTAAGCGATTCAAAAATCCGTCGCTTTGCTGTTAATCCTCATGACAAGTCACTAGCATTCCCCTTTTCAAATGGAGAAATGGAAATTGTAGAACCAATTTTTTTCAATTCAATCGAAAAAAAGAAAGTCAATGAATTGGGCGTTGCTTCTTGCACGTTTCATCCAAAAAAAAGTGTTTTGCTCACGGGAGGTAGAGACGGAGAAATTCATCTTTGGAATTCTAAGAAACAATATTCACCCATTTTGAATTTCACAGCTCACAAAGCGAACGTATACGCCATTGCTTTTCATCCGAAACGACACGTGTTTGTAACTGGTAGTCGAGATAAGGAAATTAAAGTTTGGGATTCCGAATCTTTAGATTTTCTATGCGGGGCCAGTCACGCGAGAAGCGTTAACGCATTACACTTCCTGAAAAACGGATTGTTACTTTCGGCGAGCGATGACGGGTCCGTTCGATTGTGGAAAATTCTTCGCTCAAGTTAGAAGTGCTTCGTGTATATTTGACACTAAGTATTTCTTTTGCTATGAAAAATAATTTATTCGTTTTATTGGCTGTCTCTTTGGCAAGTTGTGGCGTAACAAAAAATCAAGACTACACTTCGGAAGCCAAACAAATTGGTTATTCAGAAACCAAGGTAGTTCGTCACCCAAGTTGGTCGAAAAACGCCACTATATACGAGGTAAATGTTCGTCAGCATACCGCTGCTGGAACTTTTGCGGCTCTTGAAAAAGACCTTCCACGAATAGATTCATTAGGTGTTGACATTCTTTGGCTCATGCCAATCAATCCAATTGGTCAACTCAATAGAAAGGGTAGTCTTGGAAGTTATTACAGTGTGAAGAATTACACCGGAGTTAACCCGGAATTTGGGACAACTGAAGATTTCAAACGTCTAGTAAAAAAAGCTCACGAGTTGGGAATGTATGTCATTCTCGATTGGGTGGCGAATCATACCGCATGGGATCATCCATGGGTATTGCAACATCCAGATTGGTACACACACGATGCAAATGGAAACATTGTTCCTCCGGTTCCCGATTGGTCTGATGTTGCTGATTTGAATTACGACAATCAAGAGTTAAGAAAGGAAATGATTCGCGCAATGGAATATTGGGTGAGAGATTGCGATATTGACGGATATCGTTGTGATGTAGCTATGAATGTTCCGACAGAGTTTTGGAACGATGCGCGTGCGGCATTGGATGCCATTAAGCCTGTTTTCATGTTGGCGGAAGCCGAGCAAAAAGATCACCATTTGAAGGCATTTGATATGTCGTACAGTTGGGAACTCATGGGTATTATGAATGGTGTGGCGAAGGGTGAGAAGTCGCTGTATGCATTTGATGAATACATGGCTAAATCCGATACCGCATTCCAAAAGAGTGCATACAGAATGGGCTTCACAACCAATCACGATGAGAACACTTGGAATGGAACAGGAGGAGAGCGATACGGAGTAAAAAGAAAATTGTTTGATGTTTTATCATTTACACTCCAAGGAATGCCTTTAGTATACACGTCACAAGAAGGCGGAGAAGTTGACGCAAAAGGAAATGCAAAACGATTGCGTTTCTTCGACAAGGACACTGCGTACTTCAACAATTATGTAAACAGTGATTTCTACAAGCGACTGTTAGCTGTGCATCATGAGAATCCGGCCCTGTGGAACGGAGAGTTTGGCGGGGATTTCAAAAAGTTAAAGACATCGAACGATGATGTGTTGTATGCTTATGTTCGTACTAACGGAGATAGACAAGTAGTGGTATTGTTGAATTTCTCCGATAAGCCTCAAGTATTCAACTTCACAGACGAGGTTCCAGATGGAGATTTCAGAAGTATTTTCAATAGTGAGACTTTCTCCCTGTATTCACGCAATCAGCGTGCCTTAGCTCCATACGGTTATCAAGTTTTTTCTAAATAGAATAGCCGCTCGGAATTATCTTTGCGCTCTAAAGTAAATGTATGGAAGAGCCCGACGGGAAAGATATTTTCGAAACTTCAGTTGAAATTCGTTTTGCAGACATTGACGCAATGGGTCATGTCAACAATGCTGTTTACTTCAGCTATTTTGAGCAAGCGCGTATGGCCTATTTCAGAGAGCGAGTGGCTCGCATCTGGAATTGGAATGAAGATGGGGTTATTGTGGCTCGAAATGAAATCGATTATATCTATCCTGTTTTTTTGAATGACCGAATGCTCATTCGGTTGTGGGTAGAACATGTAGGGAATAAAAGTTTTTCCGTTTGTTATCGAGTTGTAGTTGGAGAAAGACTTTGCGCTTCAGGAAAGTCGGTTTTGGTTTGTTTCAATCACAAGGACAAACGTCCGCAGGCTATTCCTGAGCAATGGCGTGCAGTGTTTTTAGCGAATTGATATGGGTAAGGATAAGTTAAAACGTTGGGCCGAAAACAAGACGTTTCCACATGTCTTTGAACCGAATTTGATGCCTATCATAAAGGAAGGTGCTACGTTCATGAAGGGCAATTGGCGTTCAGAGTTCTATAAGAATAACAATCCTCTAGTTGTCGAATTGGGCTGTGGCAAAGGGGAGTACGCTGTGGGCCAAGCTGAACGAAATTTAGATAAGAACTATCTGGGTGTAGATGTTAAAGGACATCGTTTTCATAAAGGAGCGAAGGACTCCTTGGAAATGGGTTTAACCAATGTCGCTTTTTTGCGGGCACGAATTGAATTCATTGATGCGTTTTTTGACGACAATGAATTGGATGAAATTTGGTTGACCTTTTCCGATCCGATGCCCAATGATCACGATGGTAATCGCAGAATAACTTCGGGCTTTTACATGAGGAGATATCAGCGTATGTTGAAGTCAGAAGGTATTGTTCACATTAAGCACGATAACCCTGCGCTGTATGAAAGAGCGCTTCGCGAAATTCCAGAAATGGGAGCGGAGATTGTGCTTCACGACGATAATATTTATGAATCGGATTTTCTAAATACGATAGATGAAAAGCTCAAAGATGTTTTAGAGATTAGAACATTTTATGAGCAAATGTGGTTGAAAGAGGGTAGGAAAATTAAGTATATACAGGCTCGAATGCCTAAAAAATAAAAGACTATGAGTGTTTCAAAAGCAGCGATTTTAGAAGCGTTAGGGAATGTTCAAGAACCCGATTTGAAGAAGGATATTGTCACTCTGAATTTGGTTAAAATTATTCGTGCGGAAGGAAATGAAATTGAGTTGGAAGTCAAAGTGAGTAACCCTGCCATGCACGCTAAGCAACGCATGCGCGAGGCTTGTGTATTTGCTATTCAACGTGTACTTGGAAATGAATTTGAGGTGAAGGTTCATGTTGAAGCTATCTCTGGTGAAGAGCGCAGTGGTGAGCTACGTCGCATTCTTCCTGGTGTGAAACACATTATTGCTGTTGCTAGCGGAAAAGGTGGAGTAGGGAAGAGTACGGTCTCATCAAACTTAGCAGCGGGATTGGCTTCATTGGGGCATAAGGTGGGTTTGTTAGATGCGGATATTTATGGTCCTTCAGCGCCAACGATGTTCGATGTAGTAATGGAAAAACCAAGACTGATTGAGGTAGATGGAAAAAAGGTAATGGCTCCTGTTGAGGCGCACGGGGTGAAAGTTCTGAGTATTGGATTTTTTACGGAAGGCGATCAGGCTGTTGTTTGGCGCGGACCAATGGCTACGAAAGCCTTGAACCAAATGATTACGGATGTAGAGTGGGGAGAGTTGGATTATATGATTGTGGATCTTCCTCCCGGAACTGGAGACGTTCACTTGAGTATTGTTCAAACGCTTCCAATTTCAGCAGTCGTAGTAGTGAGTACACCGCAAGAAGTAGCATTGGTAGATGCACGCAAGGGAATAGCCATGTTCCAGTTGCCAGCAGTTAATATTCCAGTTTTGGGATTGGTAGAAAACATGTCGTGGTTTACACCTGCGGAATTGCCAGAAAACAAGTATTTTATTTTCGGAGATGGAGGGACAAAACGACTTGCTGAAAGTTTGAATCTACCTGTGCTCGGAGAAATTCCGTTGGTTCAAAGCATTCGCGAAGCAGGAGATGTTGGACGGCCATCAGTTTTGCAAGACAATACAACTGCTGCTCGTTATTGGCAGTCGTTTTTAATTAACTTTGAAAAGGAATTGCGCTTACTGCCTTTCCGTAAACCTGCAACCCAAGAATAATATGTTACAAGATTCATTGTTTCAACGTGTGAACGAAGCGCTAAACTCTATACGACCTTATCTTGAGGCAGACGGTGGCGGTATTGAATTGAAGGAAGTAACCTCAGAGATGACGGCACTTGTTGAATTGAAAGGGGCATGCACAAGTTGTAGTAAATCTCACATGACTATGAAAGCAGGCGTCGAAGCTGCAATTAAATCTGCAGTTCCTGAAATAAAAACGGTTGTCGCTATTGCTCAAGAAGTTGAAGAGACTACTACGTTATAATCCGTAGTAGTTCTTTCTGGTTTCCTTCACTTGCTCATTGGCAAGGTATTCATCGTAAGACATTCTTTTATCGATTACTCCCTTCGGAGTAATTTCAATAATTCTGTTCGCTACTGTTTCAGTGAATTCATGGTCATGCGAAGTGAAAAGCGCATTGTGCTTCCATTCTTTCATGGCGTTATTGAAGGCCGTAATGGATTCAAGATCTAAGTGGTTGGTTGGCTCATCGAGCATAAGACAATTGGCATTTGCCAACATCATGCGAGAAACCATACAGCGTACTTTTTCACCCCCGGAGAGAACATTACATTTCTTCAATACTTCTTCACCACTGAATAACATTTTTCCCAAGAAACCACGCACGTATGTTTCATCTTTATCGACAGAAAATTGACGCAACCAATCAATCAAATTATCATCTGATTTGAAGAAGTCTTCGTTGTTGTTTGGAAGGTAGGCCGTTGTAATGGTGCTTCCCCATTCAACAGTTCCTGTGGTAGGCTCTTCCAAATTATTAATGATTTGAAAGAAGGAAGTTATCGCAGTGTGGTCTTTGGAAAGGATGGCAACTTTATCGCCTTTGATAAGCGTGAATTCAACGTCTTTGAATTGAACACTTCCATCAGGATTCACTTTCGATAAATTTTCAACGCGCAAAATTTGATCTCCACAATCACGCTCAGGTTTGAAAATAATACCTGGGTATTTTCTTGTACTTGGTTGAATGTTATCGATAACAAGTTTGTCCAATAATTTCTTGCGGCTTGTTGCTTGTCTTGATTTAGATGCATTTGCGCTAAATCGCTCCACGAAGTCTTGGAGTTCCTTGCGCTTGTCTTCCATTTTCTTATTTTGATCGCTACGCTGACGTGCGGCCAATTGGCTACTCTCATACCAGAAGGAGTAGTTACCCGTGTATAATTGAATCTTACTGAAGTCAATGTCCACGATATTGGTACACACCGCGTCTAAGAAGTGACGGTCGTGCGATACAACAATTACAGTATTTTGAAAATCGGCTAAGAAGTTTTCCAACCATGTAATGGTCTCAACGTCCAAGTCATTCGTAGGCTCGTCGAGTAACAGAATTTCAGGATTGCCGAAAAGGGCTTGTGCAAGCAATACACGAACTTTCTCTTTACCGCTGAGGGTATGTACCAAGTCGTGATGTAAGTGATCTCCAATGCCCAGGTTGCTCAACAATTGAGCGGCATCACTTTCGGCATTCCAGCCGTCCATTTCAGCAAATATATTTTCGAGCTCTGCAGCCTTTACGCCGTCTTCATCTGAGAAATCTTCTTTTGCATAAATAGCATCTTTCGCTTGCATAACATCCATAAGCTTGCGGTTTCCCATAAGCACGGTTTGCAGCACAGGAACATCATCGAATTCGAAGTGATTTTGCTTCAACACACTCATACGAACACCAGCGTCCATAACAACCTTTCCAGTAGTCGGATCAATTTCCCCAGAAAGAATTTTCAAGAAGGTAGACTTACCGGCGCCATTCGCACCAATTACACCGTAACAATGTCCGGGTGTGAATTTTAGATTTACTTCTTCGAAGAGTGCTCGTTTTCCATAACGAAGCGAAAGGTTATTTACTGATAGCACGGCGTATAATTTTAGCGGTGCAAAGATAGTCTTATTTTCGGAGTGTTATTTTTTTAGTTTCTTGGGTTTGGAAGACATTTCAAATTCCAGTACACCGCCTTGAACCAAGTCTAAATGTGAAATCTGTAATCCGATTTCCTGATTGTTCCATCGAACCGATTGCACATAGATGTTTTTTGAATTTAGCTTGGGTGCTTTGATACAGATGGTTTTGCCATTTTCTAATTGAAGGACGGCCTCGTTTACAAATGGAGAACCAATGTCGTAATAAACACTTCCAGGGCATGTTGGATACAGGCCTAATGCAGAGAAAATGTACCAAGCTGACATCTGTCCCGCATCGTCATTTCCACATAAGCCATTGGTTTCGTTCGTGTAGAATTTATTTGCAATGGCATGAACCCGCTCGTGTGTTTTCCAAGGAGAAGAAGTATAGTTGTATAAATACGGAACGTGATGACTGGGTTCGTTTCCGTGAACATAATTGCCCATAATGCCGTCTCGTGTGATGTCTTCATTTTTTTCAATGTACTTGTCATCGAGATGCATCGTGAACAAAGAATCTAAGTGCTCTTCAAATCGCTTCTTGCCGCCTATTAATTCTATCATGGTGGGAATAGCATGTGGAATGTATAGGCTGTAGTTCCAGGAGTTTCCTTCGATGAATCCTTGACCGTGCGTGTCAAGCGGTTCGAATGGAAACTTCCATGCACCAGTGCTTATTTTAGGTTGTGTGAAACCAGTATTTGAATTGAATACATTGCGATACGATTCAGATCGCATGAAATACTTGGCGTACCCCAAGGTTACTTCTGATTTATTGGTTAAAGAAGAAAGTTGTGCAATGCACCAATCGTCGTATGAATACTCGAGCGTTTTGGAAACAGAAACTCCCGACTTGTCCTCTGGAACAAATCCTAATTCTTTGTACTCTTTCAGTCCTTCGAAATAGTCAACGTTAGCTGTTTGATCGCACGCTTTGTATGCCACTTTCAAATTGAAATTGCCGACTTGTTTAACTGCAGCATCGGCAATCACAGACACGGCATGATAGCCTGTCATGCACCAGTTCTCATTCGCGTAATGACTCCACACAGGCAACATGTGATGCACGCTTTGCTGTTGATGCGCAAGCATGGAATGAATCATGTTGTTGTTGCGCGTAGGTTGAATGAGATTGAAAAGCGGATGCAGCGCGCGATAGGTGTCCCAAAGCGAAAAGACGGTGTAGTTTTCGAAACCTTCTGAGTTGTGCATGTTCTGATCCAGTCCTTTGTAATTTCCATCTACATCTTCATATAAAACAGGCGAGAGGCATGTGTGATAGAGGGCGGTGTAGAAAACAGTTTCTTTGTTTTTATCTGGAATTTGAATCGTTACTTTTTGAAGTTCTTTTTCCCATTTCGCTTGCGTTTCTTTTTTTGTTAAATCGAAATTCCAATGCGGGATTTCTGTGTGTAGATTTTTCAATGCGCCTTCAGTGCTGGTGTTTGAAAGCGCCCATTTGATTTGAAGTGGGCTGTCGCTTTTTTCGAACTCAAGTAACATTCGAATTTCTTTTCCAGCAGCTTCAGGAAAATTTTTCGACTGATTGAATTTGCGATAGAAGCCTTTGTAGTCTTGCTCGCTGATGTTTGCAGTTGTATAATTGGAAATGGGTTCAGAAAAAGCCGCCGCGAAATAAACGGTTCTTGTTTTCGCCCAACCGCTGGTTATGCGATAGCCGGTGATGAGTGAATCATTTTCAACACGAATGAAAGTCCAAACATTTTTACCTTCGTAGTTGTAAATGTTGTAGGTGAAATCTAAAACGACTTTCGGTGTTTCATTTTTAGGGAAGGTGTATCTGTGAAAGCCAACACGATTTGAAGCGGTTAATTCAGCAAGAATGTTATGGTCATCGAGCATTACACTGTAAAATCCAGGAGATGCTTTTTCATTTTTATGTTGAAAGGAGGACTGAAAATTTTCCGCTTTCAAATCAACTTGTCCTGTTGTTGGCATCACTAAGAAATCTCCTAAATCGGAGTGACCCGTTCCTGAAAAATGTGTGTGTGCAAATCCTTGTATAACCGAATCTTCGTATTGGTATCCGGCGCAATAGTTATAGACCTCACTGTTGTACTCTTTATTTGAATTGAAGAAGTTTGCGCGCTTCGTTTCAGGGGAAAGTTGAACCATTCCGAAAGGTGCTGTTGCCCCGGGATACGTGTGTCCCATTCGATTGGTTCCGATGAATACATTCACTTTTTCAATCAGTTGTCCCGAACAAAATTGAGCAGAAACAAGTACGGAAAAAAGAAGAACAACGCTTGTTTTTTTCATTCTATTTCAAGGAATATTTGTGTCCAGCGTTTTTGAAGAAGAAGGTCCACTTGTCTGTTTGCTCTGCAATGATTTGCTCTGTGCTTTTTCCAGCACCGTGTCCAGCACTTGTTTCAATGCGAATAAGTGCTGGTCTTTCGTTCGTTGTGCATTCTTGAAGCATTGCCGCGAACTTGAAGCTGTGGGCCGGAACAACGCGATCATCGTGATCTGCAGTCATGACCATGGTAGCAGGGTAGTTCGTGTTTGGTTTCAAATTGTGATAAGGCGAATAGCTGTAGAGATACTTGAACATTTGTTCAGACTCGTCGGCGCTTCCGTATTCAGGAATCCACCCTTTTCCAACGGTGAAGTGATGGTAGCGCAGCATGTCTAACACACCAACAGCAGGAAATGCAACAGCGAATTTTTCAGGATGTTGTGTCATGCAGGCGCCGACTAGAAGTCCACCGTTAGAACCGCCTTCGATTCCCAATTTATTTGTTGAAGTGTATTTGTTATCGATGAGATAATCTGCGCAAGCTAAGAAATCGTCGAAGACATTTTGCTTGTTGTAAAGCATTCCGCCTTTATGCCAGTTTTCTCCGAATTCTCCGCCACCGCGCAGGTTGGCCATAGCGAATACGCCGCCTTGTTCAAGAAGAATTAGTCGAGAAGACGAGAATGAAGGCGTTAATGAAATGTTGAATCCACCGTATCCGTAGAGCAGGGTAGGGTTATTTCCATCTAACACAAGTCCTTTTTTATGAACGAGGAAAAGGGGGACTTGTGTTCCGTCTTTCGATGTGACTAAAACTTGTTTGCTTTCATAATCATTCATGTTGAAATCGACCGAAGGTCTGTGATATTCACCGTAGGTAAGATCGTCGACGTTGAATGAATAGATGACACCCGGATAGGTGAATGAAGTAAACGTGAAGTAACATGTTTTATCTTGACGCTTACCAGAGAATCCACTAGCTGTGCCGGTTCCATCGGGAAGCGTTATTTTCTTTTTGTTCTTTCCTTCATAGTCGCACACTTCAATTTCAGTGTTGGCCATGTTGAGGTAATGAAGGAATAATTTTCCACCGCAGGTGGAAACACCTTCCAACAGACGTTTGTCTTCGGGTATAATGGTTTTCCAATTTTTTGGATCAGCATTGGCTGGATTCACTTTAACCAATCTGTAATTAGGTGCGTCAACATCAGTATGCACAATCAATTCTCCATCGATAGCAACTTCCACAACAGAGCTGTGATGACTTAAGTCGGTGAACAAAGGAATGAAATTCATTCCTCCGTTGGCGATGTCTTTGTAATAAACAGCGTAACCGTCAGTACCTGGCGCTGAGGTAATAAAGAGATAACGTTTGTCTTCACTCAAACCTGCATTGTTGTAATAAGTAGGGTTCTTCTTGTCTTCGTATACGAGTTTATCTGTGTCTTGCGAAGTTCCAAGTATGTGATAATACACGGCGTGGTTCATGTTGTTCCCGCTGAGTACTTCTCCTGCAGCAGGTGCTGGATAACGGCTATAGAAGAAGCCATTTCCAAACCAAGAAGTTCCGCTAAACTTCACCCATTCAATGGGTGTTTCCACCTCTTCTCCTGTTTCAATATTGAGAATATGAATATTGCTCCAGTCACTGCCGGCCTTACTTACGGCAACTGCCATAAGAGTGTGATCGTCGTTTGAGTCTAGTAAATTGTAGGTGGTGAGACCTTTCGGGTCTGATGCATTAGGATCTATGAACACGCGCTCAGCACCGCGCATTCCTTTCTTTACATAGCATACAGCTTGTGGTTGAAGCCCGGTGTTTTTCCAGAAAAAATAATAGTCGCCATGCTTATCGGGAGCACTCACTTTTTCAAAATTGAAAATAGCGGTATAGCGCTCGCGAATTTCGGAACGCATACTTTCCTCCTTCAAATAATTTTCCGTCAGTGCTTGCTCGTCTTTCACCCATTGCCTGGTGCGTTCGCTACCGTCGTCTTCAAGTCCATAGAAAGGATCGTACACTTTTGTTCCAAAGAATCCGAAAGTCGTGTCTTGAATATTTTTGTTTTGGGGTTGTTGAATCTGCATAAGCGATTGTTCTTGTTTGCATGCAGCTAGAGTCGCAATGCATGCTATGGTGAAATATTTTTTCATGTTATTCTTCAATGAAGTTGAGGTTTTTGCCAAAGGTTTCGGGTAAGTAGGCGAGGGCTAATGCCGCAATTCCGATTGTAACTCCTCCGATGATTAAGGCGCTATTGATGACTCCGAAACTAGGTTCGATGTATTTGAAGGTTAATACTATTGGTACAGTTGACCCTCGCACGAAGTTGGGAACTGTTGAAGCAACCGTTGAACGGATATTCGTTCCGAATTGTTCTGCAGCATTTGAGACAAACAATACCCAATATCCAGTGGTAGCGCCGAGCAGAGCAGCTAAAGCGTAAAAGGTGTTGACCGAGTGATGATGAACAAGTAAGAAGTACAAGCTTATGATTACGGTTGTTCCAAGGTAGAAGAAGATGATTTTTTTTCTGCTCTTCATGAATTGACTAATGAATCCAGAAATGAGGTCTCCTCCTGAAAGTCCGAGGTAACAAAAAATAATGCACGTTGTTGGATTTATTGTGCCGTCTACTTCAAGGACTGTTGCGAATTTTTCAGCGAACTTAATGAGTAAGCCCACACAAAACCAAACCGGAAGTCCAATGGCAATGCATGATAAATACCGAAGCGCGCGATCTTTCGTTTTGAATAGCATGAAGAAATTCCCACGCTGAACTTTTTGTTTTTCCACGTTGTCGAACATTTCACTCTCAAACGTCTGAAAGCGCATGAACAAAAGAAGAAGTCCTAAGCATCCTCCGATGATATAGGAAGTTTGCCAGGAAGCTAAACCGAAGAATGAAAGTTGAATATTATGAATGCCAACAGCAGCAACCGCCCCGAGTGCACCCATAGTAACAATGATCATCGTACCTACTCCGCGCTTTTCTTTTGACATAGATTCATTGATGAGGGTAACGGCTGCGCCCAATTCACCTGCGAGTCCAATCCCGGTTATGAATCGAATAACTGAGTATGCCTCAACATTTGTTACAAATGCATTTGCAATGTTCGCGGCAGAATAAATGAGAATGGAGCCGAAAAGAATTTTCTTTCGCCCTCGCTTATCGCCCAGTATTCCCCAAATAAGACCTCCGAGAATAATCCCGGACATTTGCCAAAGGAAAAGACTGTAGTCTAATGTCTTGATTAAGTTTTCATCAGTAATTCCAATTCCACGAAGACTTTCTTTGCTTACAATGTTGAAGAGTTGGAGGTCGTAGATGTCAACGAAATATCCTAACGACGCCACCAAGATCGTGAGTCCTAATTTTTTATCGAATGATTTTGGCATGAATGCAAGACTTATTTGTCTTGCAAGATAGTATTGGATTGATTACGAAGTAATCTTTGATCTTCCAGAGGGAAGAAGAATTTTTCATTCCATCCTTGTTGTGTCCACTCCATCATAGAAACGGTTTCAATGGTCCACGTTTGCTCCAATACGAGCATTTGAGCTTGAGTTTTAGCTTTTTCGAATTCTGAATCACTCCAATTGCTTCGAGCAAGGGCAACCTCTGCTTTCGGGAATTCAAACGCTACAGGGGAGTGTGCAAAGTTGTTCCATTCCAAAAGAACATCAATGATTTTTTTCTGTAAGATCTGCAACTCAACACTTTGTTCGGGTTGAATTGAAATTTGTTTGAAGGTTGAATTGAATTGGATTCTACTGAGTAAAAGCGAAAAACTAGGAACGCTGTTCAGTGTTTTTTGAAGAGCATTGCCCAATTCAAAAATCCCGTCCTCATCTGTGTTGAATTGAAAAGAAAGTGGAAGATAAACGGGTTTTACTATAGCTTCAAGGTTGCTCGGGGAAAGTAAATTCGACTGAATAGATCGAGTGGCTAGTTCTTCTGGAAGACTAGGTTTCAGGGCTATAAAGTAAAAATTGCTTAGGGCCATTGTTACCCAAAGTTACAACCAAATAACGGCACAAACAATAAAAACAATAATTATTACTAAATAATACCAAACGTCAACGAACCAAGGAAAATACTCGTTGTAAAACTCTCTAAACTTTGATTTCATTAATTGAAAACAAAAAGATATACACTAACAAGGGAGAGAGTCAAAAGAACCCATTTTTTTGTGCGAACATCCATATTGCTTGTGGTTAAGTGTTTTTCAAAAAGAATGTTTTCTTCAATTCTTTTAACATGTCTTTCGAATCGTTTTCAATACTTGGTTGTTAATTGCGCTTATTCATAGCCGAGTCTGTAGTAAATTTGCCTCTGTGAAAGCGGCGAAATCAAATAAGAAAAGGAGTTGGTTCTTAATCGTTCTGTGCATGCAGGTTGCGTTAGGTTGTTCAACGTACAAGTCACAACTACAAGACGCTAAAGAATACGAAGATGCTCGCATGTATTCTAAGGCCTTGAGTCTTTATTCGGAGTTGTTGGTACGGAAGGAGACCAAAGAAGCGCTAATTGGCAAGAAGCGCGTGGTTGAAGCTATTATACGTGAGAACTATGATGGTCCCATTCGAATGCTTTGTATGCAGGAGAATTTAATTGAAGCGGAATGTTTATACTCAGATTTACAAACTTTCATCGATAAATATAAAGCACTAGATGTAAAGGAGCCCTTCGGTTTAAAGGAGTTTGTGGTGCAATCTAAAAGAACCTATTGCGAAAATTTATACAAGCAAGCCGAAGCAGATGTGTTGGCATTTAAATATGATGATGCAAGAGTCAAGCTCAATCTTATTCGAAACTTTTTCGAGGACTTTCCAAATTTGGATTATTTGGAAAGTTTGTGCGTATTGTATCCAAATTATTATTTAGCTACGAAATCATTTGAGGAAGGAAGGCTTCGCGATGCCTACAAGGCCCTAAAAAAAATAGAGGCGATAGACCCTTCTTTTAAAGATTCGAAGCAGATGTTGGAGTCTTGCATAAAGGCTGGGCGTATTACGCTGGCATACGTTACTGTTCATCGCGAGAATGTGAATGATGATGTAGAAAAAGAAATTGGGGCACATGTGGTGCAGTCTCTTTTAGAGAACAAAGATCCGTTTCTAGTGCTATTAGACCGCGACTATACCTCTCGTTTGCTTGAAGAACAGAAGTTGGGTATGTCTGGACTGTACGATGAAAAATCGTTAATTCAAGCGGGTAAGTTAGTCGGAGCGCAATACATACTTCTCGGAGAAATTATTGAATACTCAGCCGATCAAAAGCTGAATGATTACGGGTTTAAAAAAGGTTATTTAGGAAAAACCATTGGAGATACAAAGGTGAAGTATCGTCAATGGAATAAGAAAATTTCCATGCAAATGAAATATAGAATTAGCATGGTTGACGCTGAGACAGGAGAGACCTTGTTTAATTCAGTTTACCCGTTGAATCAAGTCAATGAAATAGATTGGGCGGAATACAACGGTGATCATACCATGGTTTATCCAGGTCATTGGAATTGGGAGTTGATTAAAACCGCAGAAGATCGCGTAGATATTTCGAAGTATAAAGATTTGCAAGCCTTGTTTAATAAAAAGCCACTCGGTAACGAATTGAATCAGATGCGTACCAGTTTCTTCGTGGAAATGTCCAAAGTTGTGAAGAAAGGAATTGAAACTAAAATTATTGAGGAGACTCCTTAAACCCAGAGCTGCTTGTGAATTTGCAGAACTTTTGGTAGTACTTTTTCGTCATTGTTGTTAGAGATAACTATTCGCTTGTTGGAATCAAAACTCGTATTGCTGTGCTGCAGCGCATTTCGTTTTTCGAATTCTTCAGAAGAGTATCCCGATCTTTTTACCACGCGATTCAGACGTGTGTTTTTATCTGCTGTTACCTCAATAAGCCAATCACAATTCTGTTCATTAAAAGATTGTGAAAGCGCGGCTTCGCGAATAACATATGGGGATTTCTGCTGAGCAATCCATTCAATAAATCTTGTTTTTACATAATCGTGAACAAGAGATTCTAATTTTATTCTTTTATCTGGGTGGTTAAAAATGACCGAAGCAATTTGCTCTTTCCACCCGATTGAAAGGAAGTCAATGGATGTCTCAAGAATTGTTTGAACTTCAATCTGAACTGAAGGAATGGAATAGACTTTTTTTGCTTCTTCGTCGGAATTGAAAACAGGAACGCCCAATGCGGCGAAAGCCTTTGCAATGGTTGATTTTCCCGATCCTATATTTCCTGTTAACCCTACGATTTGCATTGAAAAAATAATTATTGCAAACAAAACCAAATGTATCTTTGCCGCATGTCAAAAGTAAACGAAGTTCTTATAGCTCCATCGGTATTATCGGCAGATTTTGCAAATCTTCAGCGCGATATTGAAATGATAAATGCATCTGAAGCAGATTGGTTTCACGTTGATGTGATGGATGGTGTTTTTGTACCGAACATTTCATTTGGAATGCCAGTTATTAAAGCTTTGAAAAAGCACGCCGCAAAACCACTCGACGTTCATTTGATGATTGTTCAGCCGGAACGTTACATTGCAGATTTTAAAGCGGTAGGCGCAGATATATTAACTGTTCATGTTGAGGCGTGCACACATTTGCATAGAACCATTCAAGCCATTAAGGCTGAAGGAATGAAAGCTGGCGTTGCATTGAATCCGCATACTCCATTGAGTTCGATTGAAGAGGTGTTGGAAGATGTAGATCTAATCTTGATTATGTCCGTTAATCCTGGTTTCGGTGGACAACAATTCATAGAGAATACCTATTCGAAATTGGAGCGGTTGAAGGCCATGTTGGCTCATGTGAAAAACACTCCGCATATTGAAGTTGACGGAGGTGTAAACGCAACCAATGCTCCTAAGCTCAAGGCAGCAGGAGCAACAGCATTGGTAGCAGGAAATTTTGTATTTTCAAGTGCTAATCCAGCAGGGACAATTCAAGAATTAAAAAATTCGGTAAATGGCTAAGAAAAATAGTGGAGTGAATTTGTTCAAGTTCCGTGTAATCATGGATACAGAACAGGATGTGTTTCGCGACATTGAAATTGAAACAGAGTCGAATTTCGATTCGTTACACAAGGCAGTTTTAGATGCTTTCGATTTCGAGCAAGGCGAAATGGCTAGTTTCTATTTAAGTGATGAAGAATGGAGTAAGGGATTGGAAATTTCGTTGATGGATATGGGAGGGGTAGACGAAGATTCGCTTTCAATGTCTACAACAATCTTGTCGGATATGGTAATGAAGCCTGGAGATAAAATACTTTACGTGTATGACTTCATGCGCATGTGGATTTTCTATATTGAATTGATGGAGGTGAAGAAAGACAAGCCAAGCACGATTTATCCGCGTGTAGCATTGGCATTTGGTGATGCGCCTTCGCAAGACAGTAAAGAATTTCAAGATATGTTTGAATCAGATGTAGTTGGTGGAGGTGCTGGCATGGCAGACTTCGACGAAGATGAGGAGGAAGATGAATTTGGAGAAGACGAAAACATTTTTGATGAAGATGAATTCGATGGATCTTATTCTTACGACAATGAATAAATATTTATTCTTTGCCTTTTGCCTTTTCTTCGTCTCATGCGAAGACAAAGAACGTAAAGTCACTTCTGACTTGTTGAATTTCCCATCTGCAGAGAACGGTCAGGTTAACGGAGATTTGCCCGAAATTTCTTTCGAAGAAGCTGAATTTAATTTTGGAAAAGTGGCAGTGGGAGAGAAGATCACCCATGCATATTCATTCGTAAATAAGGGGAAGGCAGATCTTCAGATTGCTCAGGTTACTCCGAGCTGTGGCTGCACAACTTTGAAGGATTGGCCTCAAGAGCCTATTGCTCCCGGACAATCGGGCGTTATTACAGTCGAGTTCAACAGTGCGGGTTTTTCAGGTAACATTGAAAAGACTATTCAAGTTGCAACCAATGGTATTCCCCGTGATTTTTATTTAAAGTTGAAAGGTGAAGTTTCTGGTCAGGCATTGAATGCTCCGAAGACAGGAGTGGAGATGAACCGATTGCAATAGTCGCCGAGCAACCATTTAATGAGTACATTTACAAAATATAAATAGAAAACAAATGATTTTATTACAACAACCGCAAGGAGAGCAAAGTATGATGCCCATGTTAATGATGATGGGTGGTATGTTCATTATCATGTATTTTTTCATGATTCGTCCACAGATGAAGAAAGCGAAAGAGGCTAAGAAGTTTCAAGACAGTATTGCAATAGGAGACAAAATTGTTACTGTTGGTGGAATTCACGGAAAAGTAATTGAAGTTGATGATACGACTGTTGTGATTGGTTTAGATCAAGGTCGCATGCGTATTGAAAAGGCGGCTTTAAGTGCGGACAGAAGAGTTATTGAAGGACAAGAGAAGTAATTACTTCTTAATAAATGAAAAGGCCGCATTCGCGGCCTTTTTTTGTTGTCTTATCTAAAAGTTAGTACTTCTTTTTCTTGGCACCACCTTCTTTGAATTTCCATCCTCCAGAACGTCCAGCAGAGCTTCCCCCTGAACTTCGTTCTGAAACAGAACTTCGTTCTCCGGCAGCGCTTCTGTCTGACCCACCTGTTCGAGGCCCGCGGTCGCGATTATATCCGCCGCTTTTTGCACTACCGCCCGAACTTCTCTCCCCACCGCCACGATTTTCATATCCACCGCTGTAGCTCTTGTTGCCGCGCATGCGAACACGTCCAATACCGGCTTCTTGATTTCCGCGAGATTCAACACGAATGGTTCTTCCACGGTATTTAATTCCCGAATTGAAGACTTCTAAAACTTTATCGTAAGATGCAGTGCGCACTTCAAACAAAGAGAAAGTGTCTTTCAAATCAGACCAAGGAATTTCTTGCTCACTTACGTTTGCTGTTTCAGCAATGTAACCTTTCAGTGTGTTAAAAGTAAATTGGTCTTTCTTTCCAACATTGATATACATTTTCACAACTCCTGGTGTTGCGCCGCGCGCATCGCCGCGAGAAGAGTCAACATTTAGGTCTGGAGCGTTTTTGTAATACTCTAAGAATCTATTGAATTCAGTAGAGATGAAATGTTGAATCACTTGCTCTTTAGTGAACGTTTCAAAAGCTTCGTAAACAGCCGGTAAATATTTACCAATATTGCCTTGATTAACTTCTGTTTCTTTCACGCGATTCACCAAGTGAAGCAATTGCTTCTCACAAACATCTGCCGGAGTAGGAAGAGTTCCTTTGGTGAATGTTGTTTGAATGATTTTCTCTAATTGTTTAATTCTGAAGGTTTCCTTCATGTTAATTAAAACAATGCTAATACCTTTTTTACCAGCACGAGCTGTACGTCCACTTCTGTGTGTATAGTTCTCAATTTCGTCAGGTAAGTTGTATTGAATAACGTGTGTTACGTCGTTCACATCAATACCACGCGCCGCAACGTCAGTAGCTACAAGCATCTGAAGCGTGCGATTGCGGTAGCGCTTCATTACATTGTCACGTTGTGCTTGAGAAAGATCACCGTGAATGGAATCTGCGTTGTATCCGTCTTTAATTAAAGCTTCAGAAACAGATTGTGTTTCTGCTTTTGTTCTACAGAATACAATCGCGAAGATGTCAGGATTGTAATCGGCAAGTCTTTTCAACGCCAAGTATTTGTCACGCTGATGCGTTACATAATAAACGTGTTCAATGTTTTCGTTACCCGAGTTCTTACTTCCAACTGTAATTTCTACAGGATTGGTCATGTAGTTGCGAGCAATGCGCGAAACTTCCGCTGGCATTGTTGCAGAGAACAACCAAGTTTGTTTTTCATCCGGAGTCTCAGATAGGATGGCATCTAAATCTTCTTTGAATCCCATGTGAAGCATTTCATCTGCTTCGTCAAGAATTACAAAGTCAACTGCACTTAAATCAATAACGCCACGCTCAATTAAGTCTAGAGTTCTACCAGGAGTACCTACTAAGATTTGTGCGCCACGCTTGATCTCGCGAATTTGAGTTTCAATGCTTGCTCCGCCATACACAGCAACTACGTTAGCTCCGGTAGTGTGCGCAGAAAAGCGTTGAATGTCTTTTGCAATTTGTACACACAACTCGCGGGTTGGTGCTAGAATAAACGCTTGCGTTTTTTTGTTTTGAAAGTCAAGAAGCTCTAACAATGGAAGACCGAACGCTGCGGTTTTTCCTGTTCCTGTTTGTGCCAATGCAACAACGTCTGTTGTGCCTGTAAGCATGTGTGGAATAGCTTGTTCTTGAATCGGTGTTGGGTTCTCAAAACCCATTTCAGCAATAGCTGATACTGTGGTCTTTGATAGACCAAGTTCTTGGAATGTTGTCATAATTTTTATTTAGTCGCCCGATGTCGGATTGAATTCGACGACCTTATTCCCTGAGCTAAATTCTGTTTACGCCAACAGAAAAAGGAAATGTGATAGTTAAACCCGCCCCTTAAAGGCGGCGCAAAGATAGTACATTTATTAACAATTGTGAACAAAAAAGAAAAGCCCTTGAAAATCAAGGGCTTTGGAGTAAGTCGAAAGAGTCTTTATTTGGAATTCAATCCCATTTTTAAAATGGCTACACCAAACGCGCAGTCCATTTTTTCCATTTCAGCCAATACTTCTTTCATGCTTTCTTCTTCGTTGAAAGTGTAGGCATTTTCGTATTTCTTTTCTAATCCATTCACACATTGAATGAATTCTCCATTCTCATTTTCCAATTCAGATAGAATCTCCATGTCTGGAATAATAGCCATCATTTGTTCGCTATCTAGCGCAGACATTTTTTCTTCGATTGCTTTTTCAGGATTTTCCGCACTGGCAGATTCAATCATGATTTTAACCAAAGTCGGACTCAATTTGTTTTCAAGTGCTTTGGTGCAACTACAAGCATCGGTTGCAACATCTTTTTCTTTTCCGATGTTGCACCCTGTGGCAATCAATGCAACAACAAGCGTGAAAATGGGTAGTAAATGTTTAATTTTCATAGGTTGGTTTTAGTTTAAGTTTTATTCTCCTTCAGTAACTTCAGCTTCTTCCACTTGGGCTCCGAACATAAATAATGCTGCTGCGAAGTCGCATTCAATTTCATACAATTCAACCATAATTGAATTATACATTTCTGGAGTGTCCAACTCTGTGTTGTCGTACTTCATTTCCATTTTAGAAATGCAACGCAAGAATTGTCCGTTGTCGTCGCTCATACTTTGCATCCATTGCATGTCTTTCGCGGCTTTCTCCGGATTGTTCGTCACGAATGTGATCATGGCATTGTTGAACTCCTCTTCGGTTTCAGCAATTAATTTGAAGCTGATGATTTCGCGAAACTCTGGACTAACATTGTTTTCAATAATGTGAGAGCATTCGCAGATGTCAATAGCCGCTTGGCGTTCAAGAGACTGTCCGAATGCGTTGTTAGTAGCAATAAATGCGAAAGCAACCGATAACGTGAAGATTAGTTTTTTCATGATTCAGCGTTTTGTGTTTCAGGTTCGCCTTTGATTCGCTTCAATGCGAGCTCTTTGGCGAAGTCAATAAATACTTTGTATGCTTGAGTAAAAGTAAAGCGGTCTTCGAATGTTTTGAAAATAATATTTCTTCGAGCCATACCGTTCAACAATGTTCTTCTGCTTTCATTGTCGCGCAACGTTTTGTTGCTTTCGATCAAATCAATGAATGAACTGTTCAGAAAATAATTGTCAATCTCTTCAAATGTGAATTCATTGAAGTCGAACGATTCAATGAAATTGCGTCCGTCTCTGTCTAATTCGTAACTCAAAATTGCGATGAAGATACTCACGTCGCGAGAGAAATTCTCTTGTGTTTCCTTGCTTAAAAGGTAACAGAATTCGGGCTTCATGATTAATTCAAGGTCGAAGGAGATCTTGAAAAATTCAGTGTAGAATGATTCGTTTTCTTTCAGGCTATTGAAGTGCTCTTCGTTGTTCAATAAGAACTTTCCACTCATGAGCTCTTCAACAATTTGTCTATGGTGCGCTGGATATACCATGTTATAATTTTATAGCGGGTTCAATTTTTAATTTTGGAACGTCGAGCACTGAAGTTGTGGTTTCAATGGATACACGTTCGTTTTTCTTCGGATAATCGATTTGAAGTTCTTCGTCGAACAACAATCCAGTTACCGCAAAGAACTTATCTGTTTCAATTTGGTCGAAGTCTTTTTTCAACGCTTTGAAGCACCATCCAAAGAAGTCGTTCACTGGCATACTTGCTGAAAGCTTTTCTTTGAATAAGGTTCTGTCGAAAATCCATCGGTCGAAATCCGCTTCAGAATTTTCGACAATAACAGGAGCTTCAATTTGAAACTGTTCGAAGAATTCGCGCACTTTGAAATACATATCTTTTGCGTAAACCATCGTGCGTGTTCCTTTCAACAACGGTGGGGTTTCCACTTTGTATGGGTTGCGTAAGAACTCGATGAAACCTGTAAGGATCAACGATTCCGTGCGGATACGTTCAAGCAATGGAAGCAATTCATTGGTAAGAATTTTCGATTGCTTCAACAAATCTTGGTTGGTTTGAATCAGCTGCGTATAAAGCTTTTCGTATTCGTTTCGTGTAGTCTCGTCTGAATAGTCGAGACGTTTACGATTCGCGTATTCACAAACTTCCACCAATTTACTGGTCACAGATTCGCTGTGATTCACATCGAGAATGCGATTCAATGGAAGAATGTAGTATTCAATCCAGAAGGAAGCCTTGTGAACTTTCTCGCGATATTGCACGCGATCAATGTTCGATTTCAAGTCACGCGTTTCACTTAGCAAGCGGAAGGCATTGCGTTCAACCAAGTCAACGAATTCGCGCACTTGTCCAGAAAGGTTTTTAATTCTTTCTTGAAGAATGTCACGGTCTGAATGTTCGCTTTTGCGAATCTTCATGAACAATTCAGAAATGGCTCCTTTGTATTTTTCAATGGTCTCGGGAAGAAGTGGTTTGAATTCAAACAACAAAAATTCCATCAACTTGAAATACACATCACGCATTTCGAAGTCACTTCCAATCGAACGAACAACGCGGTATTCACGCAAACGACTTTTCATTTGCGCGCCGTGTTTGTGACAAATCATATCGAATACTTCCTTCGTAATGATACCGTCTTGTTGTTGGTATTCAAACAAGTCGCGCACCACATCGAAGTAGGTGTTCAGGAAGTTTAATATGGTCCGTGGTTCGGCTTTGATCATTTTTCTTCTGATTCTAAATGGTAGCAAACTTTTACTTCTTCAATCTCTTGAATGTTAGAAGGGTAAAGGGTTGCGAAGTTTGGGGCAGTTAATAATGTTGACATTAGTTTTCAGATATTTTTAGGTCTTCACGACGAACAGCGTGCTGTCTGTCGTTCAAATTAATTTTTCCTTTCGAACGGAAGATGAAGTAGTACTTCGAGAATCCGTCGTATGGCTGCGGTGCAGCGAAGATTGGGAGGAAGTTGTGCTCTTTACAGAACTGAACCAACTGCGGACGGTTATGCTCGTCAATGGTTCCGATCTCGTCAATGAAGAGCGCAATCTTATTCTCTGGCGCTGAAACGGCTAAACGATTGATAATTGCCATGACAATAACCAAACGAATCATACGGTCAGTTCCATCCGATTCAACTTGCTCTTTCAAGTCAACGCGCTTCAACTTTCCTTTTACATCGAGGTGAAGTTCAATGTCGAATAAATCTTCGAAGTCAATGGTTTTTCCACTGTCTAAGTATTGATTTAAGATTTTCAAATCTTCTCCTTGTTCGAATTCAAAGGCCAATTGCGAATTTAAGTTTTCGATCGAAGCTATGCGCTCTAAATCGAAGAGCACACGCTTGTTATCGACTAATTCAATGCGAAGCGATTCAATGTTCGAGATTCTTGTTTTGGCAAGACTTTCATTGAAGCGGTTGTACACGAATGTTTTGAATTCTTCGTAACGCTTCCGAAGGTTGAAGGCTGGGTTCGCGAATTGAGTTGAAATACTTCCCAAAAGACCATCGATACTTTTTACTTTATCGTTGATACAAGCGATTTCATCTTCCACATATTTGATGAATTCTTCTTCATCGGCCATAGCAGAGTTTGTCTTGAAACGCAAGTGGTCGAACATGCGGTCTTTATTGGCTTTCAGCGTATCGCGATCGGTGTTCGAGATCTTTATTTTTCCATAAATCTCGTCCAACGATTCGGTGGTATCGAATTCCGTTGGAACAATTCCGAAGGTTTCAATTTCAGCTTTGCGACGCTTCAATTCTATCAAACGTTCTTCGCTTCTTCGGGTTTCTTCTCGCAATGAATCAAGTAAAAGCGTTTTGTCTGAAAGCTCCTTTTTCAATTTGCTCAAATCGCCTTCGCACTTTTCTTTTTCAGCCTTCATGGTGCGTAGTTCTTTTCCTACTGCTTCGGCTTCTTTTTCTAGTTTAGGTTTGTTCTTGAGCTTATTTAATTTGGCTTTTACCTCTTCAATGTCGGCAAGAATGGTATCCAATTCTTTTTGTGCTTTGTCGAAGTTCAATGCCACCGCCCAAAGTTTTTCTAACTCGGCTTTCTCACGTTTCAATTCTTGAAGTTCATCCTTCAATGATTTTACTGAAGGGATGTCGGCAAGCACTAAGTCTTTCGGAAGGGTGATTTCACCGTCGAAGATGCTCAATGTTGTTCCAGCTTTGGTGATTTTCTTTTTCACCAATTTACTTGGAAGGGCTGCGAACTCTTGTGAGAACACGGTGTTCAAGATTTTACGAATGTCGTCTTTCGCTGTGATCTTGTGAATCAACTGGTCGTCGTAGTTCTTGATTTGCGCTTCTAACTTTCCGCAAGTTGCATCTATTTTTTGAAGCTTTGCTTCCAGGTTTTTTGAATCTAATTTCTGATTCTCAACCATGGTAATGCGAACCTCAGATTCTCTTCTTTTTGCATCTAAATTCAAAAGAGATTCTTCTAAGAATTTCTTTCCTTCAAACGAAGCAATCTCATCGAGTTGTGTTTGAAGACTTATGAATTGTTTCTCTTGGATTTCAACTTCTAATTCGCGCTTACCAATTTCGCGGTTTAACTCTTCTTGTTTTGGCTTAAGCTTTTCATTCAGGTTAAGAAGCGTAGTTTGGTATTGCTTCTCTTTTTCAAGACGAGAGCTATCGAGTTCATTAATTACGCCATTGTATTGCTTGTCAAATGCGTAAACCAAATCACTTACGATTCTTGTTTTCGCTTTGAATAAATTCACGACTTCACGGAACTCTTCGAACTCTTTTTGAATGCTCTTTACGGTGCGAATTTCTTCGTTAATACGAAGCAAGTCGTTGATGTCTTTTTTGTTCTTTTGTGAGAAGCTCAAACCTTCGTTCTCACGATTGTCTGCAACAATCAAACTTTCTTTTAACGTCTTGTTCGTAATCAACTTCGAGTTGATCAAATAGCGATAAACTTTCGAGAAGTTGTTTGAAAGTCCGTCTGTGCGAACGCTGTCTTCTAACCAAATAGCAGCATCGTTCTTTCTTCCACGTGAATAGACGGTATTGAAAACTTCTGTCTTGCTTTTGAAGAGATAAAGCTCTACACCATCGGCTTTCAATTCATCTTGAACTTCATCCCACTTGCGAATGCGCTGATGAGCGCCTTCTTTTTTGAAGAAATTGTCTTCTTTGTATTCACCAGAGAAACGGAAGTATTCCAATTCGCCATCGCTATCTCGTTTAACAAGAATGCAATAATTCGAATCGTTCTTCTTGATTTCAAAAATGATGTAACTCTGATTGTGAGTAGGGAAGTAGTGATGAATGGTTTCCTTGTCTCCACGGCGTTGTCCGGAAAAGGACATCTTCGATCCATCTACAATGAACAAAAAGTTCAAGGTGTAAATAAGGGTTGACTTACCAACGTTGTTTGGTCCTACCAACTGCAACGAATCGCAATCGTCTAAACGCATTTCCGCGTTCACATAGGTGCTGGTGTTTATCCCAATAATTCGGGTTATCATACGAAAAAGTTTAGGTCATGTTTTGTGCGACAAAATCGCACCGAACACACAAATCTAAACGGCTTGCGTCGCTTCGAAAAGGAATGTTAATAAATGTGGAAAAGTAGGAGTTGGCCTATCTTCTTTTGTTCTCGAAGAACTGTCTTAGGATCGCAGCACAATCATCTTCAAGAACTCCTCCAATCCACTCAGTCTTAGGGTGTAGGAGTTTTTTATCTTCCGTTTGAAACAGTGAAAATCCTCTTTTCTGGTCGAAGGCTCCGAATACAATCCGACCAATTCGTGTGTTGTAAGCAGCACCAGCACACATAACGCAGGGTTCTAGCGTTACATACAGGGTACACTTGTCCAATGATTTCCCACTCAGGTATTCTGAAGCAGCCGTAAAAGCTTGCATTTCAGCATGTGCAGTGAAATCATGCAATCTTTCAACGAGATTGTGTCCACGAGCAATGATTCGGTCTTCTGCAACAATGACACATCCAACAGGAACTTCATCTTGTTCGGCAGCATAGACAGCCTCTTTTATGGCCATCTTCATGTAAAATTCGTCTTTATTGATCTCGCTCAAAATAGGTGCTGTCGTTTAAGTAATTTACAAAATCTTTGGTGCTGATTTCGTTTTCGTTTGCGGTTGGAAAGTTAAATTGTTCTGACCAATATTTGGCTAAGTATTCTTGTTCGTATTGTCCAGATGTAGGAATAAGTAGCGCTTTCTTTTGAATGGCATCCAATTCCATGAGTGTGCTATAGCCAGATCTGCAGACAATGTGCGACGATTCGTTCATGAGTCGGCCGATTAACTCGGCATTACAATATCCGAGATATGAAACATGTTCTCCCATTAGTTTTATTTTCCCTTCACCAGCAATTACAATCGGAAAGCTCAGGTGCGCAGTTTCTTCAAGTATATCGTTGGCAAAGCGAGATCGTTGTGGCTCTGGGCCCGAGAGAATAAGAAGCAATTGTTTTTTTTGAATGCTTTCGATTTTTTTTATTTGACTCAGAGGTCCAATAAAGCAAGCATTTACATTTTTTTTCTTCTTACTTAACGTGCCACTGAGGTTTGGTGTTTCTGAATAGTCAGGAATCTCAATTTCGTTGAAGTTTTTAAGGTTCTTGTTGAGTACCCATTGCGGTAGTTGTAAGAGTAGGGAAGGTCCAGGTAAACACAATTGATGAGTTAACATGACCGAATGAACATTCGGGCTGTAAAATCCGTATCTATTGTCGGAATAGATGATGTCGTATGAATTTGATTTGAGGTGTTCTTTCAGCCAACGATTTTCTTTCTTCCAGTTGGAACGAAATTCAAAAACACGCAGGCCTAATTTAAAAAACAACCCCTTGCCGCTTGAAATTTGAATGCGATTGTTTGGAAGTGTCACATAAATAGTCAACTGCGGAAATCTCTCGCGGAAATAGGATTCTTGATTTTCTGAACATGCAATGTCTAGTACGATTCCTTCATGAAGGAATTGTTCAATGCGTTCACTGCCGCGTGTCATGTGGCCATAGCCCCAGTCAAGCGCAGCGAAGAGTATTTTCTTAGGATTGTTCAGCTTAAGGACGAGTTATGCGGATATCGCGCATTATGCTATTACCGCCTTGTGCTGGGATGAAGTATCCTGTAACTTTTTTCTTTTTACCGTTTCGAAGGAACGTAATATTCGCTTCATCGCCCACGGCATACATTTGCAATGCTCCAACGAGTTCGTCGAATTCGTTAATTTCATTTCCATTCATTTCGATAATTACATCACCTGTTTGTAAACCGAGGGCAGCGCCTAAACTTATAGGTGCGACGGTTTCAATCATAACGCCTTTTCCTTTGAAACTTTTCGCCGGAGTGATTCCAATTTTAGCACTATTATCTGGAGCGCCAAAACCGAAGGGCATGTCATTCGGCATTCCGAACTGGATGCCTTCAGGCATTTGAAAGTTGTCGTCGAAGTTGAAGTTAAATGTGGTATCTATTATTGACATGTCGAAACCAGGAATGTTCTTCATGATCTCTTCCATATTGCCGATTTGATCCCCTTCGAAATTAAAGATGAGTGTGTCGACTTGTCCTGAAATCGTAGTGTCAATTTTAATAATGGTTACATGATTTTTCTTTTGCACTTGAGCGAAAGAAATAACGCTGATGAAGCAAAGTGTTAAAAGTGTTAAAAGTGATTTCATGGGTTTATTATTAAAGTAGTTCAAAATTAGAATGAAATTTCAAAGATGTAAAATCCTTTTGATGGAATTACCAATGATTTTGTCCAAGAAACAGATGTACCCTCTGTTATATTCTTTCCTTTCATCGAACCTTGGGTTATTTCCTTCAAAGATTCCATTGGAAAGTCAACGGCTTCTTCATTCAAATTAAACATACATAAGAGTGTCTTTTTTCCATCAGCTGATTTTCGAGCGTAAGCGTAGGTGTTATTGTTCGGAACGAATTGCGTGAGTTTACTGGTTGAAAGCCATTCGTTCTTCTTTCGATAGCTCAAAAGTGTTTGAATGAAATCGAATGCTTCATTTTGAATGTCGGTTCTTCCTTTCTTTTCAAAGGCGTTCACTTTGTGGTCTGGCCAACCACCAGGAAACTCTTCGCGAACATGTGCATCAGGATCACAGAAGCCTGTCATGAGAATTTCTGTTCCATAATAGATGCATGGAATACCGCGCAGTGTGAGAAGCATTGCGTGGGCCATTTTCCATTTTTCAAAATCTTTATTAAATAAGGAATAGATTCTAGCTAAGTCGTGATTGTCTAAGAACGTAACTAAGTTTTCTGGCTTCGCATAAAGATGGTCATGAGCCAAGTCCAACTCAATTCGTCTCAACCCTTCTTCCCAACCGAAAGGTTCTGTTAGTCCTTTGGTCATGGCGAAGTACAATTGGAAGTCTGTTACACCGTCTAGCTGTGAATCGAAATTCTGTCCAACTTTTTTTCCTTCGGGAAACCAGGCCTGAACGGCAGAACCTTGCACCCAAGTTTCACCAAATAAGAAGAAGTTTGGATATTCTTTTTTTACAGCGGCATTCAACTCCGACATAAATAATTGGTCAGGGTAACTGTAGGTGTCTATTCGGAACGCATCTATACTTCCCATTTCAATCCACCAAAGCGAATTTTGAATGAGGTATTTCGAAAGGTGTTCGTCTTGTTGGTTCAAATCGGGCATGTGTCTGTCGAACCAGCCATTTGCCATAAGGTTCTTGTCGTATTCACTGGCATACGGATCCATCATGGTCTCTGCGCGATAGTTGGTTTTTGTATAGGTCGGAAACCAATGGAACCAATTGCTATCCGGCATTTCAAGGAAGAGTTTGTGTTGGTCTCCCCAGTGATTGTAGACCACGTCCCACACATGCTTCATCGCTTTTTTCTCCATGCTTGTTGTGAGTTTGTTTAACTCTTCGAGCGTTCCAATTCGAGGGTCAATTAAATAGGAGTCAGTGGTTGCATATCCGTGATATGAGTCTCTTTTTTCATTGTTTTCCACCATGGGATTAATCCACAATGCAGTAAACCCAAGTTCAGATATATAATCTAGGTGATCACAAATTCCTTGAATGTCTCCACCACGACGACCTTTCAGTTCGTCTCTGCGCGCACCTTGAAAGTAGTTAGGTAAAGAGTCGTTCTTGGAATCGCCATTTGCAAATCGATCGGGGAAGACCATATACATGGCATCTGCCTGTGAAAGTCCTTGAGGATTCCCAGTTTTAGGGGTAATGGAATAGGATAGCATCAAACTAGCTGAAGACCCAGCTGAATTAACGATGAAAAATATATGGTTATCGCTCGGCTGTTTTTTGATAGTCAGATTAACGAAGTAGTAGTTGTTCAGTTTTGACTTTTCAACTTTAGTGATGGAGGCATATTTCTCACTTTCAGGATGCATTGAAATACTCAATTCATTAGAGTTATTGGTGTATACCAATAGTTCAACATCAGTATTCTTCATGCCGCTAAACCAATTTGGTGGGTCTATTCGCTCAATTTCAGGGGAGTTGGTGTTTTCAAAGAATTGAGGAGTCTGCCCAATGACAAAACAGGACATGAACATCAATAATGTGGAAAAATAAAGCGAACTTTTTTTCATGATTTACGTCTTAGAGGAGTGTCAAACACTTTTTCGATATATATTTGGAAAGTGTTAAAAGTACACGAACTACAGTAATCTAATTTAAAAACCTATGAAAAAAATTTTTACATTCTGTTTCGTAGCGTTATCCGCAATGATGGCTCAAGCCCAAGTTGCAGTAACGTTTAATGTGGACATGACTGGCCAAACAGTTGACCCTAACGGCGTTCACATGGCTGGTAATTTCAATGACGTTAACTACGATGGTACTGCAGAAAATGCAGCGTATGTTAACTGGAATCCTTCTGCTATTGCATTAGCAGATCAAGGAAATGGTATTTGGTCTGTAACTTTAGACTTAGTGCCTGAGCGTTATGAATTTAAATTCATCAATGGTAACGATTGGCCTTTCACAGAGGATGTTCCTGCTGCTTGTCAGGTAGAAGTTAATGGTAACGACAATCGCTACTGGTCTATTTCTGGTTTGAATGCAACTGAAAGCATGACTGTATGTTTTGCGTCATGCGCTGCTTGCGGAGAAAATACAATTCGTTTCCGTGTAGATATGACACAAGAAGCTGCGGGTGTTAACCCTGCAGGAATATTCGTTGCAGGTGACTTCCAAGGTTGGAACCCAGCAGGATCACAATTGATTGATCCAGATGGCAACGGTACTTTTGAAGGTTACTTCTCAGTAGGTGTTTCTTCTTCTGCTCAATTCAAATTTATCAATGGTAATGACTGGGCTTTCGCTGAGTCTGTTCCTGCAGAGTGTAACGTTTCTGGAAACCGCACGATTGACTTAGTTGACGCGAATACGGTAGCAGATGTTATCTGTTTCAACGCTTGTGGACCATGTCAAGCTCCAACCCCAGTATTGTTCCGCGTTGATATGACTCTTCAAACAGTTAATCCAAACGGTCCTCACGTTGCTGGTAACTTCCAAGGATGGAATCCTGGTGATCCTAACACTTTGATGACAGATCCAGATGGTGATAACATTTATGAGGTGACTCTATTGTTACAGCCAGGTACATATCAGTACAAATTCGTTAACGGCGCTGCTTGGGCAGATGGTAACGAGTCTTTGCCTGCTGATTGTAACGTAGGTGGAAACCGTGAAATGGTTGTTGAAGCTGATCCAGTTGTTCAACACTTCTGCTACAACCAATGTGGCGCTGAGTGTGTTGTTGATCCAGATCCAGCGGACATCACTTTCCGTGTGAATATGTTGAACACAATTCCAGACGCTGCTGGTGTATGGATGATCGGTGGTTTCACCAATCCAGCATGGCAAGCAGGTGCTGTTCAAATGACTGACGATAACTTAGATGGAGTTTATGAGTGTACTGTGAACGTAAGTGGTTCTGCTGATATTCAGTATAAATTCATGAACGGAGACGTAAACGCTCCTGCTAACGAAGAAGGTGCTGGTATTATCAACTGTGGTATTGCTAACGGTGTTGGTGGTTACAACCGTCTTCACACTCGCACAGGCATTGCAGAGGTGTTAAACGTAGTTTGCTTCGACTCTTGCGCTGATTGTATCATTGGTGTTCAAGAAGCTATGGCTTTAACAGTATTGAATGCTTACCCAGTTCCAGCGAACGAGTTCGTAACTCTTTCTTTTGGACAAGTAAAATCTGCTCCTATCACTGTTCGTGTAATGAACAACTTAGGTCAAGTAGTATCTACTCAATACATGGGTAATCTTCCAACAGGAAACAACCAAGTTCGTGTAGACTTACAAGGTGTTGCTAGTGGAATTTACGCTATTGAATTGTCAAACGGAATTGAGAAGACTTCGGTGCAAATCGCAGTTCAATAATTCTTTGACAGGTTAACTTTAGAGAAAGGCTGCCGAAAGGCAGCCTTTTTTTATGCTCAAGATTTACTTGAATGTTCGAAGCCAAAAAGTATATAAAAAAACAAACCCCCGAACGTTTTCGAGGGTTTGCTTTACCTTAACTAAAAAGACCCACAGCAGAAGCTGCAAATGGACTTAACGGCCGCGAAAATACATCAGTTCTTCTGTTCAAGCCAATAAAACAACTGCAGAGTTTTGAACATTCGATTGGTTATTCAACACCTAATAAAATCTCATGTTTTATTCCGTTCATTGTGAACTGAATAATTCTTAGACTTTCTTCTTTCGCTAGAAAGAAAGACTGCGAATGCTGATTGGATTTTGAAACTAATCTTCCACTTAATTCATAAACCAAAAGATTTTCAACTGGAAAGTCGAAGACTATTTCAAAAGAATTTTCATGATTTATAATACGGTAGCTCTTTTTTAATTCTTCGATGTCATTAGAAAGTATTTGAATCTCCCAAGACCCTTGAGTACTTCTGTCACAGGCATCAACAGCTGAATAGCTAAGCACATAACTGCCGGCTGCGTTATACATATGCATAGGTGAAAATTCGGTTGATGAAGTGCCGTCACCGAAATCCCAAGTGAAGTTCCAACTTGGCGCAGATTGATTGTCGAGTTGAAGTGACAACCCATCAGCGTTTGTATTTATAACCACAGTAGGGTCATATTCTCCAACGTGCCATTCCATTAAGTTGTTGAATACAACTTCCTGTGCGGCCAACTTAATTTTTTCGGCTATCACCGGATCTAACGTTGAATTGTAATTTATAAGTGTTGGGTCAGTTCTGAAAATAACGGAAACCATACTGCATGCTGCGGCGTAGCTTCCTTCTAGCGAAGGATGACTTCCATCGGCTGCATATAAATTAATTTCGGGATAAGTATTCCGAATGTAATTCCAAAGCGCTCCTACTGGTGAGAGAATAGCTTGATTGTCAATAGCCATTTGTCTGTAGCGTAGGTTCAGCAGGCTGTCCATGCCCTCATAGGTGCATACTGGAGGCCAAGAGGCGCAGTTTCCCGCATCTCCATTCTGTCTTCCCCACGTCATGTAAAAAATGGTTTCTGTGCAAGAATCGGCTGCAAGTATCTGATTGTTCAATTGAGTTGCAAATGGGAAGCACTCCGTTTCAACTTGTGAGTCAGGAAAGGAGGGGAGTTGGCTTTGTTCTTGAAGAACTACAAAGTCCCAATTTCCTTGTGCAATCAAACTTTGTGAAGTGCCATTGGTTGTATGCATTTGGAAAGTCGTTCCTCCAGGTGTGCTGCTTGCAACTTCCATAGGGAAACCGGCAAAGCCTATGCTTAGCGCGCAATCTGCAGTTAATTGGGGTAAGTTGTTTACGGCAGTGTAGCTGTTACCAATAAATAATACGCGTGTTTGAGCATGCAAAAGGTTGGCGAAAACCACCAACCCTGCACAGAAAAATAGTTTCTTCATCTTATTTAAATGTCACAGGAGCAACAATTGATTTTCCTTCACGAATGAATTCAACTTCTGTAGAGTCGCCTTCATTGAATTTTCCAAGTGCTTCCATGTAAGAACTCATATCAGCAATTTTATTCGACCCTAAGCGCACAACAACATCTCCTTGCTTCAGACCGGCTAGCGCTGCAGGACGATTCTCTTTCACCCCGTCAATGCGCATCCCTTCACCACTGAACATGTAATCTGGCATTACACCCAAGGTAACCTTGAAGGTTGAGTTCATTGGTTTTGGGTCTACTGTTTTTGTGAATTCTAATTTCGATTTTCCATTTAACTCAACACACATAGCGTACATGTAATTCACCACTTCATTCAAACCGTCGTAATTGATTTTGTCGAAGTCGTCGCTTGGCTTGTGGTAGTCGCTGTGCTGACCCGTAAAGAAATGCAATACAGGCACACCCATGTTGTAAAAAGAACTGTGATCGCTTGGTCCGATACCGCTTTTATCGAACAATAATTTGAAATTCGTTTTGTTGTTTGAAGTTAACCACGTTTCGAAATTCGGTGAAGTACCCGTTCCACTAATTGATAAAGCTCTTTCAGCATTTAACCTTCCCACCATATCCATATTCATCATACAATTCACACTACTTAATTCTACGGTTGGATTTTTACAGAAGTAATTACTTCCCCATAATCCTTTTTCTTCGCCACTGAACGCAATGAAAAGGTAGTTGTATTTATTGGTTGAAGAGGAATTGTCTGCTTTTAATTTGCGTGCTAGCTCAAGCATGGCTGATACGCCGCTGGCGTTGTCATCGGCTCCATTGTGAATAGCGCGATCTCCCGTCCATAAACTGTTCTCATCTCCGTAGCCTAAGTGATCGTAGTGTGCCCCAATGATAATTGTGTTTGCAGCGTTGTTATTGATATAACCAATTACATTTTTCCCGTTGATTTCTTTCACCAGCGATTTCCCCATTTTCAAACTGTCACCCACTTGGTGAACCTGTCCGTGTCCTTGCGGAATGAATGAAAATGCTTGGAAAAATCCAACAGTTCCTTTTGGAAGAAGTTCAATTTGTAAGAATTGATCTTGAATATAACCAGCAGCTTTGTCCGCTCCTGGAGTGCCGATTGCGCGACCTTCGAACTCGTCGCTAGCTAATGTTGAAACATCCTTTTTTAAATTCGAAAGCGTTTCGTTCGATTTTTTTTCATGCGGAAGTACGGTGCAACTGGCGAACGCGGCTACCACTAATAACTGTAATAAAAACTTTTTCATGGGGCGAATTTAGTGACGATTCAATATAGTTTTCAATTCTTCGTTACCTTCGCTCTATGAGGAGTGTCAGCCTTTTTTTCTTTCTATTTCTTTCCCTTACAGGATTTTCGCAGACTATTCGAATTGAAGGAAGAGTGCGTGACCCTCACGGACAAGGAATTCCTAATGCTATTATTGTAAACAATAGAACGAAGACAGGAAGTTTTGGTAATTCAAGCGGATTTTATTCAATTGTTTGCGAGAAGTCCGACACTTTAAGTATTACTGCATTGAGTTACTACACGAGACAATTGTGTATGAAGGATTCAGTGATGAAAGAGGTTTATCACCCGACTATTTTTCTCGATGACCGCACGTACATGCTGCCTGTGGTTGAATTCATTTCCCCGAGAGATTTGGAATCGATAGAAGAAGATTTGCTTGGTTTGGGTTTCGATGAAAATCAATTTAAAACAGCTAATGCAAGCAGTCCAATTACTTTCTTGTATGAGCAATTCAGTAAGAGAGAACGAAGCAAATTGGAAGTCGCGCGAATGGAATATGAAGATCGCAAGCGTGCTCTGCTCAAGGAATTATTTCACTTGTATGTCGATTATGACATAATTGATTTGACGAATGAGGAGTTCGATGCGTTTATCGATTTCATGCATGTTAGCGACGAGTTCATTCGCCAGAGTTCGCAATACGAATTTTTAGTTTTTGTAAAGGAAGAATTTCAGCAATATAAAGTCTGGAGGCGAGGAAGAAGAGAGTGGAAGGACGATGACTTCAATTACGACAAGGATTAATTTCTTCTTGAATTCTGAATGAAGTTTCCACCGCACTTGTAAAATCCAGCGTTTCGGTCGTAATAATAAACCAACAACTGATAGTTATTTTCAGTTGATGAATGGTTCCCTTCAGCAAATTTAACCTCCTCATTATTCGTCAAAGGTTCAATTCGAAAACGATAATTGTATACGCCTTGCTTGAGATACATAGTTGCTTGATACGCTTTATTCACCTCGCTGTATTTACAAAGCACTGGGGCATTCCATTCATTTCCACATTCTAGAAAAACCTTGTTTGGTAATTCCGATGAATTCAATTCGAAATGAACATAAGTGTAATCGCTGGTTAAATCATCGTCTTCAAACATGTCACTCGCTATGAGTGACGCACCATTTAAATCAGCTCGGCTCGTGTAAGCCAGATTCATTTCATTTTGGCTAGGGTATAAATAAATGTGGTTTTCATTTTCGAGAACAACGCTACTCTGAACATTGTATCCATTCACTCGCAAGTCTTTTGTTTCAAAGGCCTCCCATTCGCCACCGCCAGGAAACTCATTTTCTCCATTCGAAAAATCATAAATGAGAATATTGTTGGGCTGAATGTATGTTGGTTGGAAGTTCATTCGTCCGTCTTTCCATCTTCCGTTTTGAAGAATAACTGGAATAACTTTACGCATGTCATATACAGGTGTGTTCGCCAATGAAATGGAGAAATCGACTTCTTGATGTGATTGCAGATGTTGAATGGTCGAAGCTCGTTTTATCTCCATTGCGGCGTTTAAACCGAAATCTCCTTCCACATAAACAACCATGCGAAATCCAAGTCTGACTGTTGATTCATTGTATTCACTTCCTTCATGAACGGCCACATAGTAGTTTCCAGATTGAATGAAACGCGTCATGGTATTGGGCAGTTCAAATCTATAATGATCGAAGGCCGCAAAGGTGTGAATAGAGTTTTCAGGGAAGGGAATACGCTGACTAATGAAACCTTGAATGACGTCGGAAGGATTACTGTCATCGATGTTCCAGAAAGGATCGCAATGAAAAACAGAATAGAACAAATCTTCGTTAGGTGAAGTGAATACATCGAATTCAAATTGAATCACATCGTTACTGAGAAGATTTAAGAAAGGCCCAGAAAGGGGAGCGTCCTTGGCGTGTGCTTCAACCGAAAAATAGTCGTAGTCGGAATGAATGAAGTTACTATTGGACGTAGGAATTTGACCCGAAAATTCAGCCCAGAAAAGCAAGATGAAACAGCATGTAAAATAAATCGGGCTCATTGAAGTATTCCTCATGCCATAAAGTTATTCAGTTTATTTTTGTGTCATGAAAAAAAATGCATCTATCCTGTTTTTGTTAATCGGTTTCTTTGGATTAGTTTTTCAATCGTGCAGCGATAAGACTAAAAAGGACGGTGAACTCATTGGACGAGATTACGATCGGGATTTTTTGGGAATGAAGTATACAGTGAGTGTTGTTGGTGATACTACAGATTTTTCCTTTGCTTTCGATTCAATCGAAAATGCTGTTCGCATGCATATTGACGCTAGCAATCCGAACAGCACCTGCATGCTCTACAATTACTCCTCCGCAGAATCTGGGTTCTTTGAATTTACAGACTACAACAGAATTATGGGGGTCATGGTTACTATGGCGAGAGAATATAATTATAGATCAGGTGGATGTTGGGACTTTACACTCTCTCCCGCACAAGTGGCTTGGCTTCCTCAGTTGTTAAATCCGACTCCTAAGGTTCCAAATATTGATTCGTTGAAAGTCTTTACTGGAATGTATTCAGCTAATGTAGATGTTGAAGATGTTGAAGAAAACGGAATGTATAAGTCTACTCGAATTCGTAAGAATAATTCGAAGGTTCAAATCGATTTGCAAAAATTTGGCAGTGCTTTAGTATTAGACAAGATAATTGAGTACCTGAAGGAAAAGAATGCTACAGTGAAGCAAGCGGTGGTGAAGACAGATGTTTGGCATGCTGGATTTGGTGCTGCTGTTGATAGTTTGAACGTGTTGGATATGAAAACATCTGGACAAAACACTGGAAATCTTCTACGGGTTGTTAATCGCGCCTATGCGACTTTTGATGCGCGCAACAAATTATCATTGCTTGATCCAAAGACTTTATCTCCGGTTCAGAATGAAATGTATCAGAGTTATGTCTCGGCGAAGACCATTACAGAATCGTATGTTTTTGCTGAAGCTTTCATGGTAATGGGAGTGGAAGGCATTGGTCAATTTTATGAAGCCAATGCCGATAGCGATATTCAGTCTCTTGTTTATTTCATGAAGTCAGATTCAGAGCGTGCGTCGGCTTCTACAGAGAATTTCAATAAAATGATGGTAGCTCCTTCAGTCCAATAACATGGGAGATAAATTAATCTTGGCCATTGAAAGCAGCTGCGATGAAACGTCGGCCGCTGTCTTGTTGGGAACAAGAGTTTTATCAAATGAGGTTGTTACGCAACTGCAGCATGCGCAATACGGTGGGGTTGTCCCGGAGATTGCAAGTCGCGCTCATCAGACTATGATTACAGCTGTGGTGCATGCCGCTATAAAGACCGCGGGAAAAGAGCTTCACGATTTGGAGGCTATTGCCGTTACACAAGGTCCAGGATTAATGGGTTCTTTGTTAGTAGGAATTTCATTTGCGAAGAGTTTGAGTTTAGGGTTGGGGATTCCATTGGTTGGAGTCAATCACATGCAAGCACATATTCTTGCACATTTGGCGGAGGACTGTGAGAGTCAACCAACCTTTCCATTTTTGAATTTAACAGTAAGCGGCGGACATACACAGTTAGTTGTTGTTCATTCTCCTATTCAAATGGAAGTTATAGGTGAAACCATTGATGATGCAGCGGGAGAGGCCTTTGATAAGGCCGCGAAAGTTTTAGGATTGGATTATCCCGGAGGACCATTGCTTGATAAAATGGCGCAACAGGGCGATGCGAAAAAATTCGCTTTCCCCATTCCAAAGGTGGAAGGATTGAATTTTAGTTTTTCAGGATTGAAGACATCATTGTTGTATTTCTTAAGAGATCAACAAAAGATTAATTCGAATTTTATAGAGGAAGAGAGAGCGAATTTATGTGCATCCTTTCAACACACTGTAGTGACATATTTGCTTCGTCAAATTCAACGAGGATTGACTTCGACACAAATAAATCAAATAGCTATTTGCGGTGGAGTTTCAGCGAACAGCGAATTGCGAAAACAACTTGTGGAATTCGGGAAAAAGAATGAGGTGAAGGTATTTATTCCTCCATTTAAATACTGCACAGACAATGCCGCTATGATTGGTGTAGCCGCACATTTTTTAATTCAGGAGGAAAAATATTCAGACTTAAATATGGTGCCCTTAAGTCGTTACCCGTTATAGATTTTTGTAGCGATATAGCGGATCCATTTCACTATCAGGCCCTATGGTTATTAGCGGTTTGATAATTCCATTGTTTAAGCCATAGACCCATCCGTGAATCAATGGCATGTCTCTTTTTTTCCAAGCCCCCTGAACAATATTTGTTTCAGCGAGGTGGTGCACTTGTTCAAGGACATTCAATTCAACCAATCGGTCGAATTGTTGTTCCTTATCCTCGATGGCATTCAATTCAGCTCTATTTGATTTATAGACATCTTTGATGTTACGAAGCCAATTATTAATCAATGGTAAATAGTCATTTCCCATAGCTGCCTTAACACCGCCGCAACCATAATGTCCACAAACGATAACATGCTTAACTTCAAGTACATCAACAGCGTAGGTCAAAACGCTTAATAAATTAATATCTGTGTGAACGACCATGTTTGCAATGTTTCGATGGACAAAAATTTCACCCGGAGCTGTACCAGTAACTTCATTGGCCGGAACGCGACTATCTGAACAGCCTATCCATAAATATTCAGGCGTTTGAATAGCTGCGAGTTTCTTAAAATAATCAGGATTCTCTTCCAGACGTTCTTGCGCCCAAGCCTTGTTCTCAAGTAAAAGTTTGTCAATGTTTGGCATACCTTATAATTTTATGGATTTCAATACTTCGGGTAGTTCTCCCCAATTGTTTTTGTTTAATTCAATTCTGATGTTTTTTGATTTTGCACTGATGACAAAATCTTGAATGATCTCTACGATGTCAGGGTCCATGAATTCGCATTTACGTGCGTCAATGAGTAAATAGCTATTCTCAGGAATTGACATCAGTATTTTTTTCAAGGCAGGTTTATTGAGAAAAGAAACCTCCTTCCGAAAGCGAAGAAGCGTATCATTGTTATCACCCTGTGTCAGGCGAATGGCACTCTTGAAGTTTGATCGAATAACGAAAAATAATCCGAAGGCGAGCCCTATCAAAACGCCCTTCAACATATCACTAAAATAGATTGCCAAGAAAGTAGCTATAAATGGAAGGAATTGGGCTATTCCATCTTTCCAGATGTCTTTGAAGATTGATGGTTTCGTGAGTTTGTATCCAACCATAATCAATATTGCAGCTAGTGCGGAAAGAGGCACTAGATTAAGAAACGGTCCAAGAAAAAGTATTGCACAGAGGAGCCACAATCCGTGAAGAACTGCAGACCATTTTGTCTTCGCACCAGCCAGTCTGTTTGATGAACTTCTTACAACAACCGAAGTGACGGGCAATCCACCAAAGAAACCGCTGAAAGCATTTCCAATACCTTGCGCGAATAACTCACGATTTGGTGGTGTGATTCTTTTCTGATCGTCGAATTTGTCAGTCGCTTCAATGTTTAATAAAGTTTCGAGGCTAGCTACGATGGCAATGATTGCAGCTTGTATCCAGATAAGTGGATTAAGGAAATTTGCGAAATTAAAATTGTTCCAAAGAAACAGATTTGAGGCGGTGCTTAAATCAGGAAGCTGTATTAAGTGCTCATTAGAAAGTTGCTCTTGAACACCTAAATAGGCAGATGTTAAATTCAGAACAATTCCAACGATAACTACAATAAGAAATGGAGGGACGATTTTTAGAAGGACTGTATTTTTTAGTTTCGGTAGATCAAGAACGATTAATAGAATAAGGCATGTTAATCCAATCAATACAGCTTCACTGTGTATGGTAGCATGGAATAATTCAGTAATTGTATTATTTCCATCTTTTTGAAAGAAATCTTCGTCACCTTCAAAATCACCATCGAATCCAACGAGGTGTGGAATTTGTTTGAAAATTAAAATGAAGCCAATCGCGGCCATCATGCCTTTGATGACTGAAGTAGGAATAAATTCTCCGAGGAAGCCTGTTTTGAGAATTCCAAAAATGATTTGTATGATCCCAGCTAACATGACAGCAGTAAAGAACAATGAGAGGTCATTATTCAAAGTGGAAATTGCGGTCGTGACAACAACAATTAATCCGGCTGCTGGCCCGCTAACACTTAATTGAGATCCGCTAATGGTTCCAACAATTAATCCGCCTGCAATTCCTGCAATAACTCCCGTGATTGCTGGTAATCCGGTTGCAAAGGCAATTCCTAGACAAAGCGGAAGAGCAACCAAGAACACAACAAGCGAGGCTGAAATATCGTTTTTATGCGGAGTTATGAATTTCATTTAAAGGTTTAAAGTTTTGTTCAGTTATTCTTCGTTTGTTCGGGCGTTGTAAAAGTTCCCTAAATCTAATCTTAATTTCCGAATGTACTCCTCTTTCAACCAATCTAAATAGCTCTCGGTGCTTTTCGAAATACAGTAACTGTATTGCTTCATTCGGCTCTTGATGTCTTGATCCAGAATCTTCAATAATTCAAAAGCACGCTCAAGAGTGGGCGCATTTTCTTGAATGATTGTTGCATGTTGTTGCATGCTTTTATCGAGCACGCTTTTTCCTTTTCCTCCGAGACGAGTAATACGCAAATACTCTTCTTTTATGTCGAAATCGATAACTGGAGATAGGGCAAACATGTCTCTTATTTCAGGAGACATTTCGTATTTCATTTCACGAGACATTTGCTCGTCGCTTACAATACTCTCAAGGTAGTTGTGCGGATGTGCAAAGATGTCGAACCAATCAATGTGCTGCTCCCAAAGACCAAAACGCTTCGCATTATTTCCCAAATCAATTACCGTAAATTCTTTTTTCTCTCCGAAAATACGGGAGCCCCGTCCAATCATTTGATGATAGAGCGTGAGCGATTTTGTAGCACGATTGATAATGATCGTTTCTACTGAAGGTTCATCGAATCCGGTGGTTAAAATTGATACAGATGTGAGAACTGCATCTGGTTTGTTTTTAAACCACTCTAAAATTTCTCTCCGTTCTTGTTCGTTGTGGGTATTGTCTAAATGGCGAATCTCATAGCCTTGCTCACGGAACAAATGAAACACTTGTTTCGATGTATTAATACCGTTGTTGAAGATGAGTGTTTTCGTTCCTTTCGCTTTTTGCTCATACGCATAAAGAAGTTTTTCCTGCATATACATATTTCCGTATAGCTTTTCAGAACTGCTTACTGTGTAGTCTCCTGTGATGCCTACTTTTAATGAATGCAAACTGACATCATAGCTATACGTGGTAGCTTTCGCAAGGTATCCACGGCCGACAAGGTTGCCGATACTCTCACCAATAATTAAATCGTGGTAGTTGTCTTTGAGTGGTAGTTTGATGTTACTGCTCAAAGGTGTTGCAGTAACACCAAGAATGACCTGCTCTTCAAACCAACCAAAAAGTTTACGGAATGAATTATAGTGTGCTTCATCAATAATCACTAAACCTAAATTGGCGAATTCCATCTTTTCATCGCGCAAGCGATTGTGAAGCGTTTCCACCATTGCAACAAAGCATTCATACTCCGACTCGTCGGGAAGTTGCTTCACCTTGCTAACAATGATTTTATTCTTTACTGAAAAGTTATTTAAGACATTGCTAGTTTGACTCAACAGCTCAATGCGATGAGTAAGAATAAGAACTTTCTTTCCTGTTTCTTGAATGTAGCGTCTCGCTATTTCAGAGAAAATAACGGTCTTTCCGCCTCCGGTAGGAAGTTGAAAGCACAAGTTGTAATTCGTTGGAAATTCATGAATACGCGCGAAAATTCGCTCCAGGGCTTTTTCCTGATAGTCGTATAGTTTTTTTCTTTCCTCTTGTGCTTCACCCATACTTGCGCGCGTTGCTTTTTTGGGCAACGGGCAAAAATAGGACTATTTAAGTGGTTTGAAGAAAAGAACTTATTAAGATTACTTCACAAAGTGTTATTTCTTTTCAGGAACAAAAGGGCGCATGATAATTTCACTCACGTTCACTCCATCTGGAACTTCAATAGCATTCATGATTTGCGCAGCAACCCATTCAACAGGCATTCCGGCAGCGAAAGCTGGACGGAAATGCTCAAGCAATCCTTCATTTTTGGTTTGCTCAATGAATGGTGTGTTCACAGATCCCGGACTTATAGTCGTTACGCGAACTTTCTTAGCAAGTTCAGTGCGAATGCTTTCGCTAATAGCGAATACAGCGTGTTTCGTAGCGCAATAAACACCTGAATTCGGAAAAACATAATGCGAAGCCAAAGAGCCAAGATTAATGATGTGCCCTGTAGATGCCACCAAATGCGGAAGGCAGGTGTATAAGACGTTCAACACCCCTTTGATGTTTACATCAACCATGGTGTGCCAATCTTCCAATTTCGCATCTTCCAATAAATCGAAAATTCCCAATCCGGCATTGTTCAATAAGACATCAATTCCTCCCATCTGCTGAACAGCCGCATCTGTCATTGTTTGAACTTCAGCAACGTTTGTTACATCTGTTTTGAGAAAGAATGTGTTCGGATTTTTTGCCGCCATTTCAGCAAGTACTTTTTCATTTCTTCCAGCAATGAAAACAGTGTGTCCATTTTTAATTGCAAGATCATAAGTAGCAGCGCCAATTCCACTGGTAGCACCAGTGATTAAAATTCTTTTTGTGTTCATTATTTCTGAGCTTTTTTGTAAAGTATAAATGCAAGAATTCCGAAAATGAGATTAGGAAGCCATACGGCAATTTCACTAGGAACGCCAAGGTTCATGGCGCTCACAGCAGTAATGCGTGAGATGAAAATAAAGATGAATCCAATGATGATTGCAAGCGCTAAGTGGAAGCCAATTCCACCTCGTGATTTTCTTGAAGCAATTGAAACACCAATAACGGTGAGGACTAATATGGAAAACGGAGTGGCAGTTCTATTTTCTCTTTCCAATTCGAACTTGGCCACATTGCCTGAACCGCTGAGCTTTTGATCTTCAATGAAGGCGTTTAACTCTGACCAATTCATGGTCGCAACAATCTCAGAACGAAGACCGAAATCTTCTGGACGAACTTCGAGAACAGTATCTAATTTTTGCTTGAAATAAACACGCTCTGTGCTGTCTTTGAAAACGCGTACTTGAGCATTGGTGATGCTCCAAGATTGTGTTTCAGGTTTGAAGTTCGCTGATGATGAAATAAGTTTGAAGGTGAGTTTACCATCTTTCCAATGTTCCAAAGAGAAATTGCTTCCGCCCAAATAAGCAGGATTGTAGCGTTGGAAATAGGCAATAAGTCCAGGTTCAATTTCTCTGTGAATGTTCTTGTCTTGAATGGTTAATTGCTCCTTTAAGTACTTCACTTCAAACTCAAATTTTCGTTTGTTTGCCAAAGGCACAACATAGTGTCCGAATGCAAGAGAGACAACGATTAGACTTAAAGCCACAATGAAGTACGGTCGAAGAATACGGTTGTAGCTGATGCCAGAAGAGAGCATAGCTATGATCTCGGAGCGCTGCGCAAGCTTACTGGTGAACCAAATAACAGTAAGGAAAATAATGAACGAGCTTAATAGATTTCCATAATACAAACAGAAATTGAAGTAGTAGTCTACAATAATTTCCCAAAGCGTGGCTTGAGATTGCAGCAGGTCATCGATGTTCTCGCTAATATCAAAGACAACAGCAATAATCACAAAGGCACCAATCATGAAGAGAAAGGTCCCAATGAATTTTTTTATGATGTAGTTGTCTAGTTTTTTTATCACAAGCGAACAGATAGTCTTTTCACAGTTTCATCTTTCCAAGCGGCAAATGTACCTTCAATAATTTTCTCTCTGGCTTTTTCAACCAAACGTAAATAGAAATTTAGGTTGTGTACAGATGCAATCTGAAGGGCTAAAATTTCATTGGCAGCAAACAAGTGACGGACATAGGCTTTCGTGAAATAGGAGTCTACATAACTATCTCCAGATTCATCCAAAGGAGAGAAGTCGTTTTCCCACTTTCTGTTTTTCATGTTCATGGTGCCATTCCAGGTGAACAACATACCGTTACGTGCATTACGCGTAGGCATAACACAGTCGAACATATCTACGCCAAGAGCGATGCATTCTAAAATATTCGCGGGCGTTCCAACCCCCATTAAATAACGCGGTTTATCTGCGGGAAGAATGGAGCAAACGAGATCAGTCATTTCATACATCATCTCATGCGGTTCTCCAACACTAAGTCCTCCGATAGCATTCCCGAATGCGCCTTTGTTCGCAATGTACTCTGCACTCTCTTTTCTTAAATCGGGAAACACGCTTCCTTGAACAATAGGGAATAGTGCTTGCTTATAGCCATAGAGCGGATCTGTTTCATCCAGTCTTTGGAAGCATCGGTCCAACCATTGATTGGTAATGTGAAGGGATTCACGCGCATAGGTTTTATCGCAAGGGTAGGGTGGACATTCGTCGAAAGCCATAATGATATCCGCCCCAATACTCCGTTGGATATCCATAACGTTTTCAGGTGTGAACGTATGCTTCGAACCGTCTATATGTGATTTGAATACCACACCTTCGGGATTAATCTTTCTGTTTTTAGAAAGACTGTAAACCTGATAGCCGCCGCTATCGGTAAGTATCGGACGATCCCAATTCATAAACTTGTGAAGCCCGCCTGCTTGCTCTAGAATATTCGTGCCTGGGCGTAAGTAAAGGTGATAGGTATTTCCTAAAATAATTTGGGCCTTCACATCTTCTTTCAAATCCTGCTGTGTCACAGCTTTCACCGATCCAACAGTTCCGACCGGCATAAAAATCGGAGTTTGAATCTTTCCGTGCGGAGTTTCTAATACTCCGGCTCTTGCTTTCGATAAAGCATCTTTCGCCTCTATGAAATACTTCATTTCTTTTTCACGTCAACTTTAGGACTGTCCTCAATAACTTTTGTTTCAATTTGAGAAAACTTCTGCAACCAAAGTGAAATTAAATCAAGTTCTTTCGCATTAATTCTAATCGCAGGATTCTCTTCAGCAGAGTTATCGGTCCATCTAATTCTGTTTTGTTTTACTGCGGCGTTTAATCGAAGCTCTAAATTCGATTTATAAGATTGAAAACTTAAAAAGTTGACTTTATCAGAAAGAGAAATCTGATCGATTGGAGTCCATTTCGATTGAGCATCTTCCCCGAACATGCGCGCTGCAATTAAATCTTGCCCGGCCTTTCTGCCAGGGAAATCCATTCGGTTAACGATAACACCTTTGAAAATTTCAGGACTCGATGAGCTTGCATTCAGAGCAAAATATGCGCCTAATCCTTCCCCGTATATGAATGAGTTTTCGGGAATCAAATTGTAATCCTTACTCAATAACGCCATCAGGAGCGTTAGATCTTCAGGCAGTGATCCAACTAAATCAGAATAAGCGAAGCCAATTTTAGGGCGGAAGGAATAGCGCGTATTCCATACGAAAACAGCATACCCACTTTGACAGAGATGCTGAACAACAGGGTTGAATTGATTGGCGTATGGAAGGAAGATGTTGTTCGGAATATAGACAACCAGTGGATAGCTCGATTTATCAGATTTAGTAGGAAGATACATGCGTCCTGTCTGAGGTGCGAATTCGCCTGTTTGAATCTGAATTACTTCACTCGAAATGAAAGTTGGATTCTTCGCGTCATATTTGTCAGTGGAAATTGGCTTTGCAGTGTTGCCCTGCCAGACGAAATATTTAGGCTTAGTGGTTTCACCTTGAATAGAGAATAATACATTTCCTTTTTCAGAGATCTCTAGAATTTGTGCTGACGATCCTTTGAATCCCTTATTGACAAAGGCGAGTATTCCTTGAACGGATGTGTTTTGAGATTCCTGATATTCAGCCGCATTGAGATTATTTGTCGTCAAAGCAATCTCGTTGTTCCCAACAAAAATATCTGTGCAGCTCTCTCCTGACTTGTTCTTGATAGGTTTTATCCCTGTTTTCGAGACAGCACAGGCGTATGTATTTAGACTTTGAAAGTTTGTAATACCATAGAAAATATCGCCGCTTGTGTTGCAGCCTTTGGTCTCAAAGTAATAACCAGAGGAAAATTCAAACAAACTCTTCCCAAGCTTATCGTTTTCAATCATATAGATTTTTGAAAGCATATTTGAATGAACCGCCGCTCCTACAATTCCTTTCGTCTTGGAAAAATACCAGCCGAAAACTTCTCCAGAAATGACTCCGGATTGAATTGATTTTTTTGATGCGAAATCAAATTTTTCAATGGTTGCGCTTCCCGCTGTCTCTTGGCTAAAGTATGCGGCATTTGCTGTGGAGCCTAAATAGCTAGTTGCCAAAATGGTCGAAAGTACTTTGTTTGAAGATAATTCAATAATTTCAAAAGTGCTGTTTTCGTTCTGAACTTGAATAGCTATGAATTTTTCATTGATGAAGAGTGCTTTTGAAGCTTTTCCGGAATTCGTAGTTTTGATTTCAACGTTTTTATCGGTTGAAGTTTCATGAATAGCAACCGATACAACCCCATTGGCTTGTTGAACCATAAGTACCTTGTCTCCTAATTCATTCAAATCAGCACTCAATACTTGAGGTTCATTAAAAAAGAAGTTTGAAGGATACAGCGAATGAGGGATAGCGACCACTTTGTTCGTATTTGAAGAAGGTGGATTAACCTGCAAACCTTGGCCGAAAGAAGCGTTTGAAGCCATAAGCCCAAGCCCGCATAGGATTAGGGTGAGAGTCGTTTTCATTTTTCAAATTTAGTGAATGAATTGCAGAGTGGAGTTATTCACAATAAAGGAGGGTGTATATTTATAATTCCATAAAAAATCACGTTGTAGATTCTTATTTTGGGGGTATATTTGCGAAAAATTAGAAAAAAATAACCAATCACCCCCTTTTTTGAAGGGGTAAATCAAAAAAGATATGAGTTTAAGAAAAAATGCACAGCAAGAAATAAACAGCCGAGTAGCATTGCCAAGTGTTTCAACCGGTCAGCGAATCAGTGAATATTTCGGTGACAACGTATTCAACCCGCACAAAATGCGTGAATATCTTCCCGAAGATTTGTACGACAACTTGATGTCATGTATCAATCAAGGTACTCGTATCGATAGAAATGTTGCGGATCATATTGCAGCAGGAATGAAAGAGTGGGCTATTAGCAAAGGCGCAACTCACTTTACGCACTGGTTTCAGCCATTAACAGGAGCTACTGCAGAGAAACACGATAGTTTCTTCAAGCCACTAGGTGATGGCAGAGCAATTGAAAAATTTGAAGGAACCATGTTGGTTCAACAAGAACCAGATGCATCTTCTTTCCCAAATGGAGGAATTCGCAACACCTTTGAGGCACGTGGGTATACCCTTTGGGATCCATCTTCTCCGGCGTTCATTGTTGGAAATACGCTTTGTATTCCAACTATTTTCATTTCATACACTGGTCATGCTCTCGATTACAAGATGCCGTTGATTAAGGCCTTACATGCTGTAGATATTGCAGCTACTGCCGTTTGTCAGTATTTCGACAAAGACGTAAACAAGGTGAATACAACTTTAGGTTGGGAACAAGAGTTTTTCTTGGTTGACTCAGCGTTACACAAGGCTCGTCCTGATTTGGCCATGACGGGTCGTGCTTTGTTTGGACATAAACCCGCGAAAGGGCAGCAATTGGAAGACCACTATTTTGGAAGTATTCCGGATCGTGTGTTGGCCTATATGAAAGAGTTCGAATACGAAGCTCACTTGCTTGGAATTCCAGTTACCACAAGACACAACGAAGTGGCGCCAAATCAATACGAGGTTGCCCCAATGTTCGAAGAAGCGAATTTGGCAAATGATCACAATCAATTGCTCATGGACTTGTTGAAGAAAATTGCTCAAAAGCACAACTTCAATGTGCTACTTCATGAAAAGCCTTACGAAGGAGTTAATGGAAGCGGTAAACATAACAACTGGGCACTTTCAACGAATACAGGTGTAAACCTTCTTCGACCAGGGAAAAATCCAAAATCAAATCTTCAGTTCTTAACTTTCATGATTAATACAGTGGCTGCTATTCATGAAAATGCAGACGTTCTTCGTGCATCAATTGCAACAGTTGGAAACGACCACCGCTTAGGAGCCAACGAAGCACCACCGGCAATTATGAGCTGTTTCTTGGGAGAGCAATTGGATGCTATGCTTGATAATCTTGAAAGAAATATCAAAGCAGGTAAGATGACCCCGCAAGACAAAACGGAATTGAAACTGAATATTGGTAAGTTACCACAAGTTCTACTCGACAATACAGATAGAAATAGAACATCTCCTTTTGCCTTTACCGGAAATAAATTCGAGTTCCGTGCAGTTGGTTCAAGTGCGAACTGCGCGAACGCAATGATAACATTGAATACGATTGTAGCGAATCGCTTGATTCAGTTCAAGAAAGATGTGGACGCTCGAATCGCAAAAGGCGATGACAAAGATGAGGCAATTTTGAAAGAACTTCAAAAATTAATCAAACAAAGTAAGGCCATTCGTTTCGAAGGAAACGGTTATGGCGATGAGTGGGTAAAAGAAGCTGCAAAGAGAGGTTTGTCTAATCTGAAGGATACGCCATCAGCTTTGAAAGTATGGAAGGACAAGAAGGTTATTGCAATGTTCGAAAAATTGAATGTTCTAACCAGTGAAGAAATTCACTCTCGTTATGAAATCGAAGTCGAGAACTACGCACGTCGCAGAGAGATTGAAGCAGAGATTGTGGTGGATATGGCAGTGAATCAAATTATTCCTGCGGCTTTGAGATATCAAAGCGAGTTAATCAACAACGTTCAGGGTTTAAAGGCAGTGTTGAGCGCAAAGGAGTTTAAGGAGTTAACGAAGACTCAGTTGGGATTGATCACAGAGATTTCTCAGCACGTAAACGGATTGAAAGCCTGCACGGAAGGAATCGTTGTCGAGCAAGGCAAGGTGAATCATAGCAACACAGAAAAGATGGCTGATATTTATTGTCACAAGATTAAACCTTTGATGGATGCGGCAAGGGAGGCAGCAGATGCATTGGAGCAAATCATTGACGATAACACTTGGCCAATTCCTAAAATGCGCGAGCTTTTGTTCACTTGCTAATTGACAATTTAGATAATTGCGATTTTATGAGGAAAATTCACAATTTTGATTATTTTCGCAATTACTAACTTAAAACTGGACTAAAACATCGCATATGAGATTTTTCAAATCTATCTTGGTTTTGTTTGTTTGTTTGTCAATGGCAACATTGGCCGATGCACAGAATAAAAAGATTCAACAGGCAGATATCGAGTTTGCTGGACAAGGCTACAACCAAGCCGCAACCATGTATATTGCAGAGGTTACAAAAATCAAGAACATCGATGAAAAAGCACGTGTTCTTTACAACATCGCAGAGTGTTACAGAAACACCAAGCGTTATGGAATGAGTCTAGATTATTACGACAAGGCGATCAACGCTAAGTATGATAAGAAAACTGCAGATGTTTATTTGAACTACGGTATCGCCCTTCAAGAAATGGATCGTTTGGAAGATGCGATTGTTCAATACAACAAATATAAAGAGCGAGGTGGAAACGCAGCTTTAGCTGATATGCGCATTCAAACATGCACAAACGCTGCAACAGCAAAGAAAACCAGCGCTAAATCTCGTTACGTAGCAGAAAATGTTGAGTTTTTAAACTCCAGCGAGGAAGACTTCGGTTTGGCTTACGCTTCCAAGAAATGGGATGAATTCGTATTTACTTCTGCTCGCAAAGAGGCTGTAGGAAGCGGTTTAAGCCCAATCAACGGAGATGAGTTCAAGGATGTATTCGTAGCCAAGTTGGACAAGAAGTTCAAATTTCAAGGAGCGCCGATGCCAGCAAGCATCACTGTAAATACAGAAGCTCACGAGGCCGCGGGTGCTTTCGACAAAGATTATAAGACTTTATTCTTCACCCGTTGTGGTTTCGATAAGAAAGGAAGAATGGGTTGTGATATTTACACCGCGAATAAGCAAGGTGACAATTTCGCAACAGCTGAGTTGATTGATATCATTAATAGAGAGTCAGATGACTCTTCTCGTGTTGGCCAGCCTTGTCTTTCTCCAGATGAGCAATATCTCGTATTCGCATCGAACATGCCAGGTGGAAAAGGTGGAAGAGATTTGTGGTACATGACTTTCGATAAGAAAGCTAAGAAATGGGCAAACCTTACGAATCTTGTCTCCTTGAATACAGCTGGAGATGAGTACTACCCATACATTGCCGAAGACGGAACATTGTATTTCGCATCTAATGGTTACCCTGGTTTAGGTGGACTTGATATTTTCAAAGCAAAGAAGACCGGAGAGATGACTTATTCAGATGTTACTGCAATGCCGGCTCCGATTAACTCTTCTTCGGATGATTTCGCATTCATTATAGATAAGAAGCCAGTTTTGGATAATGTTTTAATGGAAGGTGTGTTTGCTTGTTATTTCTCTTCAAACCGTCCTGGTGGAAAGGGTAAAGACGATATTTGGCATGCTTACGAGCGTCCATTGGAGTTCACAATGACAGGTACTGCCTACAATAAGAAAACTGGAAGCACTCTTTCAGGATGTAAAGTGACTATTGTTGGTTCTGACGGATCTACATACAATGTGGTTACAGATGCAAACGGAAGCTTCTTCTTAGACAAGACAAAAGTTAAAGTAGAAACCAAATACACCGTAGATATTCAAAAGGAAAACTTCATTGGTACGGCCGATAAGTTCTCTACAAAGGGTGCTAAAGAATCTACGAACTACCAACAAGATTATTTCTTAATTCCTGTTGAAATTGGTAAGGAATACCCAATGCCTACGGTATTGTATCCTTTCAACAAAACTGAATTGTTGATCAACGATGAAGTAAACAGTGCTGACTCATTGAGTTATTTGTTGAACATCTTAACTGAAAATCCAACGTTCGTTGTTCAGTTAGAGTCTCACACAGATGCGCGTGGTGATGTGCCAAGTAACGACCGACTTTCACAAGGTCGTGCTGAAACTTGCGTTACCTATTTGACTTCAAAAGGAATTGCAGCAGATCGTTTAGTTGCAAAAGGAAAAGGAGAAAGCGAGCCTCGTACAATTAAGGAAGGAGACCGTTTGTCTGCAGAGACTTTCGCTGAATTCCCAATTGGAACTTTACTAGATGAAGCCTTTATTAATTCGTTGAAAGACAATGAAGTTAGAGAGCGTGCTCACCAATTGAATCGTCGTACAACCTTTAGAATTTTAAGAACGGACTACGTTCCAGGTACTCCGGTTAACCCTAGTAAATAGCATTAAATCAAAAAGAAGGGCTGACACTCGCTGTCAGCCCTTTTTATTTATATATGAGTCAAGCCGAAAATAGATACAACAGCAGAGGAGTAAGCGCTTCCAAAGAGGACGTTCATGCTGCAATTAAAAACATTGACAAGGGACTTTTTCCAAAGGCCTTTTGTAAAATTGTTCCTGATTATTTAACGGGAAGCGAAGAGCATTGCATTGTCATGCATGCAGATGGCGCTGGAACGAAGTCTTCTTTAGCTTACATCTATTGGAAAGAGACAGGAGATCTTTCCGTGTGGAAGGGAATAGCGCAAGATGCTATTGTCATGAACATAGACGATTTGTTGTGCGTAGGAGCTGTAGATAACATTATGCTCAGCAGCACCATTGGCCGCAATAAGAACTTAGTGCCAGGCGAAGTAATTTCTTCCATAATTGCAGGCACCGAAGAGATCTGTCAAGAGCTAGAAAAACATGGTGTGAAAATTTATACCACTGGAGGAGAAACAGCAGATGTTGGTGACTTGGTTCGTACCATTATCGTTGACTCGACTGTAGTTTGTCGTATGCGTCGTGACGAAGTCATAGACAATGCGAACATTGCTCCAGGACAAGTGATTGTTGGATTGGCTTCGTACGGACAAACCTCCTATGAGTCTGAGTATAACGGTGGGATGGGAAGCAATGGATTGACATCTGCACGTCACGATGTTTTCTACAACGATCTAATTGTGAAATATCCTGAATCTTTCGACAGCGCTATTCCAAAGGAATTGGTTTATTCGGGTTCATATACACTTACAGATTATGTGCACGATTCAGAATTGAACGCCGGGAAATTGGTGCTTTCACCAACAAGAACCTATGCGCCAATTGTAAAACGAATTCTGGCGAATCGCCGAGACAAGATCAAGGGTATGGTTCATTGCAGTGGAGGTGGACAGACGAAGGTGCTTCACTTCACCAACAATGTGCACATTGTTAAAGACAATCTTTTCGCTATTCCACCACTGTTTAAAATGATTCAAGAAGAATCAAAAACACCTTGGCAGGAAATGTACAAAGTCTTCAACATGGGGCACCGTATGGAGTTCTACACCGATGAAGAGACCGCTTTGGAAATTATCAATTACGCCGACCAAGTGGGCTGTGCAGCACAGATTATTGGACGTGTAGAAGCGGGTAAGGGGAACACATTAGAAATTCGTTCCGAGCATGGAACATTTCAATATTAATTCGAAAGTATGGAGTTGATAGATCGTTTGTCGGCTATTTCAGACAGATACAACGAGGTGGGAAAGAGTATCACCGATCCTACGGTAATTGCCGATATGAAAAAATATCCGGCACTTATGCGCGAGTATCGCGAATTGGAAAAAATAAATATCGTTTACTTAGAATATAAAAAGGCTCTCGACGATTTGAAGGGGGCCAAAGAAATTTTATACAGCAACGAAAGCGCTGACTTGAAAGAAATGGCGCAAGAAGAGTACAATGAATTGTCTCCGAAAATTGCTGAAATGGAAGAGGCGATTAAGTTTCTTCTCATTCCAAAAGATCCGGAAGATACCAAAAACGTTATCGTTGAAATCCGCGCTGGAACAGGCGGTGACGAGGCATCTATTTTCGCTGGTGATTTGTTCAAGATGTACACACGTTACATCCAAGACAAAGGGTGGAGCATGGAAGTGTTGAATTTGAGTGAAGGAACCATGGGCGGATTCAAGGAAGTTTCGTTCAAGGTGGAAGGAGACGAGGTATATGGCACCATGAAGTTTGAAAGCGGTGTGCATCGTGTGCAACGCGTTCCAGCAACCGAAACACAAGGACGTGTACACACCTCAGCGGCTACAGTTGCCGTTATGCCTGAAGCGGAAGAGTTCGACGTTGTGGTGAATATGTCAGACATTCGCAGAGACACGTATCGAGCAAGTGGTGCGGGTGGACAGCACGTAAACAAGACGGAGTCTGCCGTTCGTTTAACACACATTCCAACCGGGGTCATTGTTGCTTGTCAGGAAGGAAGAAGTCAGCATGAAAACATGGACAAGGCCATGACCATGTTGCGGTCACGTATTTTTGAAGCGGAGGTGAATCGTAGACACGAAGAGCGTTCTCGCATGCGTAAGTCGCTCGTGAGCACAGGAGATAGAAGCGCGAAGATTCGCACATACAACTATCCGCAAGGACGTGTGACGGATCACCGCATTAACTTAACGTTGTACAATTTAGATGCTGCCATGAATGGTGAAATTGCTGAAGTCATTGAAGCATTGAAATTAGCAGAGAACACAGAAAAACTTAAGGAAGGAAATTCATAAGATGAACAAGGCGAAATTGGTAGAGTTAATTCGTTCAAGAAAAAGTTTCTTGTGCGTTGGATTGGACACAGACCCGTCGAAGCTTCCAGCGGGTGTTAGCGCGCTTGAATTCAATAAGTCGATTATTGACGCAACAAGAGAGTTTGCAGTGTCCTATAAGCCTAATTTGGCGTTTTATGAAGCTATGGGAAGACAAGGCTGGGATATTCTTGAGGAAACTGTTGAATATATTGGAAAGGAACACTTCACAATTGCAGATGCAAAACGCGGTGATATCGGAAATACCTCAAGCTATTACGCGAAAGCATTTTTTGAAACTTACGGATTCGACAGTATCACTGTAGCACCCTATATGGGTAAGGACAGTGTTTCACCTTTCTTGCAATTTCAAGACAAGTGGGCAATTGTTTTAGCGCTCACTTCAAACGAAGGATCGAAAGATTTTCAAACACAGAAAATAGGAGAGGAGTATCTTTTTGAAAAAGTATTGCGCGATGTGGCTTCATGGGGAACCGATGAGAACACGATGTTCGTCGTTGGCGCAACCAAGGCGGAAAGGCTCGCGCAGATTCGTGAAATTATTCCGAATCACTTCTTACTTGTCCCTGGTGTTGGTGCTCAAGGCGGAAGCTTGCAAGATGTTGTGAAGTACGGAATGAACGATGAAGTTGGTTTGTTAATCAACGCTAGTCGCTCAATCTTGTACGCGTCATCGGGCGCAGATTACGCAAGTGCTGCTGCTGCGGAAGCGAAGAAGATGCAGGAAGAGATGGCGGTTTACTTGTAATCCCTCACCATACAATACGTCTTAAACCCAGAGACAATGCGTTCTTCGTGAACACGAAAGCCAATACGTTCATAAACGCGTCTGTTTTTTTCAATGGTGGTTTCAACCAAGATGGGCAATTTTGTTTCTTGTTGAAATTGAAATAACTTATTCTTCAATTCGAAAATAGCGCCGTGTCCACGCGCAGACTTTCGAACGGCCAAGTAACTGCAATAAATGAAATTGTCCCACTGCGAATGGAACTTAGAAACTTCGTTCTTTCGCTTCAAGACCCTTACAATTCGAAACGGTCCAATGCCTAATAGAAGTAGCAAAAGGAAATAAAGAAAATTTGGCTTTCGCTTGTTCTTATTCGCGAAAAATAAAATTATTCCTTCCCCCGTGGAATCTAAATAAACGCCTCTGTTGCGTTTCGCTTCAGAATGATAATACAACGAAATGAGCCAAACTTTAAAACGAAAGAAACCCTTGTTTCCAACCGAAAAGAAAACAGACGGATTGTCGACAAGGGTTTCATTCAATAAATACAACGCACGAGACATGACAGCCTATTATGCGTTCCAAGGATACGTGTAGTGCGTTGGAGCAACAAAGGTTTCCTTAATGGTTCTAGGAGAAACCCAACGCAACAAGTTCAAGTATGATCCAGCTTTGTCGTTGGTTCCACTTCCACGCGCGCCACCAAACGGCTGCTGTCCTACAACTGCTCCAGTTGGCTTGTCGTTTATGTAGAAGTTACCTGCGGCATTTTCCAATACGCGCATTGCCTGATTAATTGCATAACGATCCTTAGAAATAACGGCTCCAGTTAGCGCATAGTCGCTGGTTTCATTCACCAAATGCAAGGTGTCTGCCCACAACTCATCTTCGTACACATAAAGCGTTACAACAGGGCCGAAAATTTCTTCTTCCATGGTGCGGAACTTCGGATTGGTAGTCACCACAACCGTTGGATCAATGAAGTATCCAACAGCGTCGTTGTAGGTTCCGCCAGCAATAATCTCAGCGTCGCTTTGCGTTTTAATGTATTCGATGTATCCTTTGATTTTATCGAATGCGCGGCGATCAATAACTGCATTCACGAAATTGGTGTAGTCCTCCGGACTTCCAACTTTAATATTTTTTAAATCACTTACTATTTTCTCTTTCACAGCAGGCCACAAGGAGCGAGGGATGTAGCTGCGACTAGCCGCAGAACATTTCTGTCCTTGGAATTCGAATGCACCACGAACAATAGCAGTAGCTACTTCTTCAGCGTTTGCGGACGGATGAGCCACAACGAAATCTTTTCCTCCGGTTTCTCCAACAATGCGAGGATATGTTCTGTACTTATCCAGGTTGCTTCCAATCTCTTTCCATAAGTGTTTGAACACTGCGGTAGATCCTGTGAAGTGAAGTCCCGCGAAATCTCTGTGAGAGAACACCACATCTCCAGCAACCGGTCCGTCAACAGTTATCATATTAATAACTCCCTCTGGTAATCCAGCATCACGGAACAATTCCATAATCACATGCGCGCTGTACACCTGCGTATCTGCGGGCTTCCAAACACAGACATTGCCCATCATGGCTGCGCTTGCAGGTAAGTTTCCTGCAATTGCCGTAAAGTTGAATGGAGTAATTGCGAAGACAAATCCTTCTAACGGACGGTATTCCAAACGATTCCACATGCCTGGCTGTGAACCTGGTTGTTCGTTGTAAATCTGTTGCATGTACAACACGTTGAAGCGAAGGAAATCAATGAACTCACACGCCGCATCTATTTCAGCTTGATGTGCATTCTTTCCTTGTCCCAACATAGTCGCTGCATTCATGCGGTCTCTGTATGGGCCTGCCAGCAAATCGGCTGCACGAAGGAAAATCGCAGCACGATGCTCCCATGGCAATTGCGACCAGCGCTCGCGCGCAGCCAATGCGGTGTCAATGGCTTTGATCACGTGATCTTTCGTTCCGCGATTCAAATATCCCAACACTTTTGCATGCTCTTGCGGAGAAGTAAGTGGAAGTTTTTCGTCGGTGCGAATCAACTCCGATCCAATGTACATCGGAACATCAATCGGTTCTTGATTGTACATCTTTTTGTACATGGCTGAAAGCGATGCACGCTCTGCACTTCCAGGTGCATATCCTTTTACAGGTTCATTAACGGGAAGTGGTACTTGAAATACTCCTTTAGGCATATCTTATTTTTTTGGTGCAAGGAAACCGTAGTTCTTGCTGTAGTTTAACATTTGTTCTGCGAATGTCTTGGCGTAACTCACGGTCACGTCAATCATTTTTCCGTTTGAATCTAACACTGGAGTTAGAATTGGATTTACGAATCCGTTGTATGGAGGAATGTTTAATTTCTCTGATCTAGCAAGCACTTCAGCGTGTAAGGTTGGATCTACTTTCTTTCCGTATCCGTCTGCCAATGCTTTCGCGGCGTTGTAATCACCTTGAGAAGTAATGCGTTGAACTTCGGTAAGTAACATTCCAACAAGTGTGCGCATTTTGTCATAGTTGTTGATGTTGAAGTATGTTTTTCCGTCTCGGACTTCTCTTGAAATGACATTCGCTGAAGCTCCTTTTTCAATCAACCAATTGCTTATCCAAGCGCGATTACGCATATGAGCTTCAGCAATGTCTTCACCCATTTTCAATCTTCTCAGTTGAACCAGCATCGCGTTGCGTATGTATCCATCGTATTCGGCCATTCCAACTTCTAGACTTTCCATCAATCCCATTTCAACCAACTTCGGGTCCATGACATAGTACAGGGCAACCAAGTCAGCTCTTCCTTCTTCAATCGTTGAAGCGAACTCTTTCAAGGTTTGTGAACTTGCTGAAACATTCGGCTCCAATTGTCCACTTGCGTGTCCAATTACTTCGTGCATAGCCGTGTGCATCTTTCCTGCAGTTGCACCGTACTTTTCAGCGCGAGCAATTTCTTCTTCGTCATTCGCGAATTCTCTTAACATTCCTGAACCACCTGCGTTGTTCGCAGCGTCTTCAATGTTTCCTAAACTCACGCTCTTCGATCCGTGCATAGCACGAATCCATTGTGCATTCGGAAGGTTCACTCCAATTGGAGTAGATGGATTGGCATCGCCAGATTCTCCTGCAACGTTCACCACTTTGTAGGTGATTCCTTTTACTTCTTTCTTCTTGTGTTCAGGAAGGATAGGGGAGTTGTCTTCGAACCACTGTGCGTTTTGCATCATTACTTTCATTCGATCACTCGCTTCGAAGTCGTTGATTTCAACAATAGATTCGTATGAACCACGCTTTCCAAGTGGATCGTTGTACACCTCAACAAATCCATGAATGAAGTCAATATCGCCTTCAGTGGCTTTCACCCATTGAATATTGAAATCGTCCCATGTGCGCAAATCTCCTGTTGTATAGAATTCAATCAACTTACGAAGTGCAACAGCTTGCTTGTCGTTTTCAGCAACCTTTTCGGCTTTGTTCAACCAGAATACAACCTGCTCCAAAGCAGCGCTGTATTTGCCTCCCACGCGATATACATCTTCCACAATAACGCCGTTTTCTTTGCGAAGGTTTGCGTTAATGCCGTAAGACAATGGAGCGCGGTCGCCCGCAACTTCCTTCGATGCATAATAATCAAAGGCTTCTTTCGTGCTAACGCCTTCGTAGAAATTCACAGCAGAATTTTCAACCAATCCTTTCGATGCATCGCTTTCAACTTTCATTGCAGCAACATTCGGATTGAAAATCACTTCCATAATTTCTTCTGAAACCTGCGTGCTAGTAGCAGCGCAGAGTGTAGTGAAATATTCCTTGCTGAATTTCGGCGTGTGCTTAATGTTGCTGTAATGGTGATGAATACCGTTGCTCATCCACAATTGCTTCAAATAAGTTTCCAAATTCAACCATTCTTCAGACGTTTTATCGCCGTTGTAAGTCGTGTAAACTTTTTCGAAAATGCTACGAACTTCCAAGTTGTACTTGCAGTTCTGATCCCACATAATATCGCGTCCAGCAAGGCCTGCCTGCGTTAAATAGTACACCAGCTCTTTCTGTTTGGTGGTTAACTTGTCAAATCCGTCGAGCTTGTATCGAAGAATACGAATGTCGGCGAAGCGATCCACTTCGTATTCGAACGCGCCGTTCTCAGTTTCTGTTTTCGGAAGCTGCGCAACCTGATCTTTAAATTGGAAATAGCACCATGCTGTTAGGCCAAGTGCAATGAATGAGGCAAGTAATATTCTTTTCATTGAAAATGATTTTCGGACACGAAGATAAGAAGGTTACCTTTGTCGAATGACGTTCGAAGAACTAAAGTTAACGAGACAGTTTTTAGATGCTGTAAATGAGTTGGGGTATGAGTCTCCTTCCGAAATTCAAGAGAAAGTAATTCCTCGGGTTTTGGGTGGACAAGACGTCATTGGCATCGCACAAACCGGCACCGGGAAAACGGCGGCCTATGTGCTTCCTTTGTTGCAATTGCTGAAGTATCCGCAAGGCGACGAGCCAAGAGCGCTTATCCTGGTTCCAACCAAAGAATTGGTGGTTCAGGTGGAAGAACAAATTCAAAGCCTTTGTAAATACACTGAGCTTCGCTACGTGGCCTTGTACGGAGGCGTTGGTCCGAAGACTCAAATTGAAATCATAAAGAAAGGGGTCGACATCATTGTTGCCACTCCTGGAAGATTTCTCGAGATCTACGCGAAACGCGTAATCATTCCGAAGAAAATTAAGCACGTGGTGCTCGATGAATGTGACCGAATGATGGACATGGGATTCTGGCCACAGTTGCGTGAAATTCAAGAGAAGCTTCCGCAAAAGAAACAGCAGTTGTTGTTCTCTGCAACGTTCCCTGAGCGTGTAGAACGCATTGCGGATAATTTCCTTTTGTTCCCTTCACGTGTTGAAGTAACGCCACAAGCTACTCCGGCTACAACGGTGGAACAGAGAGTGTACATGGTTCCAAACTTCAAGACGAAATTGAACTTGCTCATGCACCTTTTAGAAGGAGATGAGATGAAGCGTGTGATGGTTTTTGTTCGCACCAAAGCCGATGCGACAAGCATGGGGAAATTCATGGAGCGAAGCAATGTGGGCGAGATTAGATTCCTTCACAGCAACATTGGACAAAACTCGCGCATGAATGCGATTAAAGATTTCAAAGACGGAAACGTTCGCATCTTGGTAAGCACAGATGTTACCGCAAGAGGAATTGATGTCTTCGAAGTTTCACACGTGGTGAACTTCCAAGTGCCCAGTCATTACGAAGATTACGTTCACCGAATCGGAAGAACCGGTCGCGCCTTCAAGACGGGCGTTGCCATTAGCTTCGTAGACATGTCGGAAGAGTATCACTTAACGAACATTCAGAAAATTATTCGTCAGACCATTCCTGTTTTTGAAATTCCGGAAGTGGTGAAGATTGAAAAGACAGAGCCAGAAGAAAAACAAGATCAGGCGCGTGAGATCGATCGTCAGAAGCGTCTTGAAAATCCTGAATTCAAAGGGGCTTTCCACGAAAAGAAATCGTTACAAGCGAAGTTGAAGTTCAAACAAGAACGCGACAAGAAACAAAGAAGGAGCCGTTAAGGCTCCTTTCTTATTATCTCATTCTAACTCTGTTTCTCATTCTCTTTCTTAGTGCGAAACCACCACCTTCTTCGTTACGCTATTTTTTCCACTTCCAACACGAACGAAATACGTTCCGTTATACAACGTGCGTGTGTCGAAATGAGCCAGTGTGCTCCCTTGATAAAGCGTAGTGCTTGAAATTAATTTTCCATCGGCACTCAATAAATCTACTTGCACATTGCTGCGATTTACGGTGTTCACTTGAACAGCCAATACATCTTGAACAGGATTAGGGAAGGTGTTCACGTTTATATTTTCAATTTGAACATCTGCAACGGTGCTTGGAGTGTAGGTCGTTACCGCTTCCGTAATACTGGTCACTTTTGCTGCAACCTTGGTTCCGTAAAATGTTGGTCCAACCACATAAGGGTATGCCGAATTGTGATTCGCATCTACCGTGCAGAAATACGCGTAGGTTCCATTCGGATACTCAGGAGTTACGCAAAATCTTCCGTTGTGAACGTCGAGGTAATCTTCCATTCCCGGATGAGCCACGAACTCGTAATCTTCTCTGTAACGTCCAAGTGGATACGTAGCGCTCACAGTAGGACCATCGATCACATCCGTGCCATCGGCATAAGCGGTGCGTGCAATAATGTCTCTCAATTGAAATCCGCTTTTCATGCGAGCAATGCCACCTGTTCCATCTGCATTGGCGTACCCGTAAGCTCCGTATATCGGGAATCCATCATAGGCATATCCAAGAAGGGGAGAGTGCTCGGTTGAATTAATGACGTACAATCCGTCTGCCGCATAAATGTCGCAAACGTTAGAAAGCACAACAAGGTCTAAATTGAAGGCACTTGGATTTTGGTGGTGGTGATAATTTCCCATGGCCGGATGACCTTTCGCGCAATCGAATCCTATGCGCTCAGCAGGAACAGCATCACGATTCCAAACACCTTGTCCCGGAGGACCCATGATTGGTCCACCTGCTTCGGCCTGCGTTTGATTGTTCCAAGAAACGCCGTCTCTGTAATCGAACAAAGCAACACCGTTGATGAAAACACCAATGTTTCCGCCTGTAGTGTTCGTTGGAGTGCCTGTGTTTTGAACGGGATTCAAAGGGAATTTAAAAATCGCATTTTGGTCTTGTGCCAGTGATGGATTCCCATCAAGGAAAGGACCTGTGATGTAAGCTGGAATTCCATTTGTGCTAACATAAACCCAATTCGTAGAATATTGAACGGTTTGAACATTCGCAGCGGTGTTGTCATTAATGGGAGTTGGATTTCCACTTACATAATGTCTTCCAGTAATGCCTGTCGTATTTTGAAGCCAAGAGGTAATAACAGGACCTTGAGCATACGATTGGCTCACCGCAAGAACAAGGCTAAGGATTAGAACGTTGAATAATTTCATGTTGAAGGATTTGGGGAAATTGATATTCTTTTCGAGTTAAAAATTGATGATCCGTTAAGGTTAGCAAAAACGCAATCAAGTCTTGCTTGTCGTTGGAAGACAAATTCAACGAATGGTTTAACGGCGATGAAATATTTTCTTCAATTCCTTGAATGCAAGAATAATGATTCATCACCTGTTGCAAGGTTCGAAACCTTCCATCGTGCATATAGGGAAAGCTCATTTCAACATTGCGCAAAGAAGGCACTTTAAACAAGCGCTCATCTGATTTCAAGTGAGTGAGAGATCCTCTTCCTAAGTCTTGAAGGGTGTCGTTCAACGCCAATCCATTGCTCACGAACGCGTCGTTGGTGAACAACGGCTCTGTATGACACGCATTGCATTTTTGTTGAAAGAGCGCATAGCCTTTTTTCTCTTGTGCGGAAAAAGAGTTCTTTCCAGCAAGCACTTCATCGTATTTACTCTGATTGCTCACAAAGCTTAACATGAATTGCGAAAGCGATTTCAAGACGCGCTCTCCAGTTGCCAAACTATCCCCCCATGCTTGGAAGAAATATGCGCGATAAAATTTTCTCTTGTTGAGTTTACTCACCACGTTCGCCAAGGTCTCGTTCATCTCCAAAACATTTTCAATAGGCGCCATGGCTTGCGCATCCAATGAATGAACAGCGCCGTCCCACATGAAGTTTTTCTTCCATGCTAAATTGAACAAGGCTGGCGCATTACGTTTTCCAACACGATCGAAAACACCGTGGCTTAACGCATGATCTGTATGCGTGAACGCAGTGTAAGACAAGTGACAAGATGAACACGAAATGGTGTTGTCTGAAGACAAAATCGGATCGTAAAAAAGCAGTCTTCCTAATTCTTTTTTTTCGGAAGTAGGCGGATTGTTCTTTTCGTTATAGACTTTCTCGGGCCAAAAAATTTTTCGTTTAGGTGGAAGGGTAAAGCCAATAGCAAAGACAAAAAGCAAAATAAATATGGAAAAGAAATAGCTTTTTCGAATCATTTCATTACTGCTGAAAAAGAAGTGCTCAACGCTTTTGTGTAATTGGAAACATGCGCACTCGGACTCATAAGTGTATATTCTTTATTTGTTTGAACCTCTTCAAGAAAAGCGGAAAGTTCCAATTGAATCATTAGATTTTGAACGCGTTTTTCAGGAGGTAATATCGGAATAAGTGTAACCAATCTTACGATAGGAATGTCTACAGTTTGCGAACTCATGTGTGCATGAGAAAACCCACCGAGATGAAGGTTTAAAGCTTGTCCGCTTTTGTCTTTTCCTTCCAACTTAAACTGAATGTATCCGCTTTGCCAACTCCAATACATGCCGTTGGCGGGGTCTAACGCGCAGCAATGAACGCCTGCGGCGTTGGTAACAGAATCGACACCTAGAGTAAGTCGGATGTAGCTGGCTTTTTGGCTGTTGATTGGAATTGAAAAATTCAGAGAATTTCTATTCGAAAAATCGAGTAGGCGGTAGGCAGCGGAATCTTTGCCAATGACTTGCCTATTGATGTCTAATAGCTCAATATTCCCAACATAGCATTTCAGTAAATCAACATGAAGAAGAGAGTCGGCATAATCCAGCGGTGTCATTTCAAAATTGAACTGAAATCGTCCCTCCACCTTTGAATGCATCTGTTCGAATTCAACAACAACAGGAAAGTGGTCAGAAAGAAGCGGTTCAGTGACGTCGGTGTTTCCAACTTTGTAGGATGAGAATCCGAAGTTTTTCAATTTATAAAAGACATAGTCTATGCGCGGAGCATTCGGATTCGCGGCACGTTCAAAATTGTTGAAGGTGCCAACTTTCTCCGAAGCACCCATACCCGCATCTGAGAATGCTGCACGAAGTTTATTCAAAGCAGCATCTTCCGGCGTGCAGTTGAAATCACCCATGACAATGATGTTTTGAATGGAAGTAAAGGCTTCAATTTCATTCAAAATAAGTTTGGCACTTTCTTGTCTGGCGCGCACCCCTAGGTGATCCCAATGCGAGTTCACAACCAATAGAGTGTCGTTTGTTTTTAGATCGAAGAGCAAGGCGAATGTCGCAATGCGCTCGCAGGCAGCGTCCCAACCTTTGCTCGGTTTGGTGGGTGTTTCCGATAACCAAACCGTTTTCGATTTAATCAATGAAAAACGATTCGAGTTGAAATAAATAGGAGAGTATTCGCCTTTGGTTTCGCCATCTTCTCGGCCAACGCCGACGCGCTTGTAAAGAAGTTTTTTGTTTGTGATGTTGTAAAAAAACGTTTCAACTTCCAAAACCTCATTGTGCAAGACCTCTTGAAATCCACAAATGTCGGGTTGTTCATTCACAAGAAAGTTCCGCACGTTTTCACTTCGATTCGGCCAACTGTTTTCGCCGTCGTTCGGATTGTTGTAACGAATGTTGAAGGACAAAACTTTTAGTTTCGGAATTTGCCCATATGCTGAAGTACACTGAAATGCAATGAGAACAAACAGAAAACTAATTTTTATGCAGCCAGCCAAGTATTTCATCGTCATCAATGGTATAACCAGAACCGTTGTATATGAGTGGAAGAGTAATTCTACTCGGCGCACCTGGACCTGGATTTTGTTGAATTATTTCAATGCTGTTGTTGCTGTTGTTCTTCACTACAATAGCCACGTGTCCGTAAGGGTTCCATTCGTTTCCCTTCCATACAATTAAATCATGTGTTTGAGGAATACCTTTTCCTCCGTTTTTATATTGAATCAGATTTCGCTCTGTATTCAGTTGTCCGTCTTTGAATTTTGAATTGTAGAAGTCTTTGGCGTGTCCGTATGAGTTCGGCATTTTGTGTTTGAAATACTCATAGTAATAACGCTTCACGAATTCGACGCATTGAAATCTCAGACCAATATTGTATCCATCGGCACTGACATTCCGAGTGCTCACATGCGAGACGCTTCCATTGTAATAGACCTTTACTCCGTTGAATTCATCGACAACATCGCCCACCTTTTTTTGAGCAATAAGGGTAGTGCTGAATAAAAGAAATGCCAAGGAGAGCAGCGTTCGATTCATGCTTGCAAGGTAAAATAAAAAAACCTCCCGAAGGAGGTTTTTTTAAGTTCGAGGGAAGAGGAATTATGCTCCTTCTTCACCGTCCATTTTCTCTTTCAATGCAGCCAATGCACCCAAGTCACCAAGAGTTGATTTCTCAACTTGAGCGTTAACTTGCTTCACAGCTGAATTGTTGTCTTCTTTCTTAGCGCCGGCACCAGCACGCTTTGGCTTAGCCTCAGCAGATGCAGTGATTTCCTCTGGCTTCCAAGTTTGTGTGTGAGACACAGCAATCTTGCGTTGGTTCTTGTTGAACTCAAGAACGATGAAGTCAAGAGTCTCTTCAACTTTCGCTGTAGAACCATCTTCTTTCTTCATGTTTTTGTTCAAGCAGAATCCTTCTAAACCGTAAGGAAGAGCAACTACACAGTGGTTACCTTCTTTCTTTACGATAGTACCTTGGTGCTTGGTTCCTTCAACGAATACAGTTTCGAACACATCCCATGGATTTTCTTCCACTTGTTTGTGACCTAGGCTGATTTTACGTCCTTCACGATCCAATTCCAAAACAACTACTTGCATATCATCTCCGATAGCGCAGAACTCACTTGGATGCTTGATCTTCTTAGACCAAGAAAGGTCAGAGATGTGAACAAGACCATCGATTCCGTCTGCTAATTCGCAGAAGATACCGAATGTAGTGAATGCACGAACTTTCGCAGTGTGCTTGCTTCCTACAGGGAAACGAGACTCAATTCCGTCCCATGGATCAGAAGTCAATTGCTTCAATCCAAGGCTTAATTTACGCTCGTCTTTCTCCATGCTTAGGATAACAGCTTCAACCTCTTGTCCTACTTTCAAGAAATCTTGAGCAGAACGTAAGTGTGAACTCCAAGACATTTCAGAAACGTGAATCAATCCTTCTACACCTGGAGCAATCTCAACGAATGCACCGTAGTCTGCAAGAACAACCACTTTACCTGTAATCTTTTGTCCAACTTCCAAAGTATCTTGAATAGCATCCCATGGGTGAGCAGACAATTGTTTCAAGCCAAGAGCGATACGCTTCTTGTCATCATCGAAGTCAAGAATAACCACGTTGATTTTAGAATCCAATTGAACAATCTCTTCAGGATGAACAATACGTCCCCAAGAAAGGTCAGTAATGTGAATCAATCCATCTACGCCGCCAAGGTCAACGAATACACCGTAGCTTGTGATGTTTTTAACCACACCTTCCAATACTTGTCCTTTTTCAAGGCCAGACATGATTTGCTTCTTCTGTTCTTCCAACTCAGCTTCAATAAGAGCTTTGTGAGAAACAACAACGTTTTTGAATTCGTTGTTGATTTTAACAACTTTCAATTCCATGATTTTTCCAACGTAAACGTCGTAATCACGAATTGGCTTAACGTCGATTTGAGAACCTGGCAAGAACGCCTCAATTCCGAATACGTCAACGATAAGACCACCTTTGGTGCGGCATTTAACTTCACCTTTGATGATTTCGCCAGACTCAAGAGCTGCATTAACGTTACCCCAAGCGCTGAACAAACGAGCAGTCTTGTGAGAAACGATTAATTGTCCGTTTTTGTCTTCTTGTAATTCAACATAAACAGGAACGCGATCACCCGCTTTAAGATCTGGGTTGTAACGGAATTCAGTCACCGCAACAACACCTTCAGACTTGTATCCGATGTTTATCACAACTTCTTTCTTTCCAACAGAAACAACGGTTCCTTCAATAACTGTTTTTTCAGCAATTGTAGACAACGTGTTTTCGTACATTGAATCGTAGCGTGAACGCTCTTCATCGTTGTATCCGCCTGCAGACTCATACGCTTCCCAACTGAACTCGCCTTTTTCATTCATGAAAGCAGCGTCGTCAGCAGTGCTGTACAACTCTAGAGGTTCTTCTGCAGAAACTTCTTCTTCTACAGATGCAGAAGCAGTAGCTTCAGTGTTTTCAGTTCCTTCGTTGGTTGGAACAGTGTTTTCAGCTTCTTCAGCTGGGTTTAATTCTTCTGCCATGGGGCATTTTTAATTTGTATTTCATTCGCCTTCGCACGCATGTGGAATGAAAGAGTTAGTTATTGTTCAGTGACTCAGCGTCTTATCACTGCCCAAAAAGGGACGCGAATATACAAAGAAAATCTTGGTTTCGAGCCGATTGAGTAAGAATTTTCATTCTCATTCTCCTACTGTTTCGCATTCTGAATTTCATCTGCAAGGAGTAGGAGAAACACAATGAGAATGAGGCGTGCAATCTTACCTTTTTACAGAGACATTCGCGAAGCATTCGCCAACGGCATTCGTGCAAAGCACATTCGTCCTTCGGACATTCACCTCTCTTGGTTTTCCAGTCTATCCCTCACTCACCACAACCACTTTTCTCACCCCCAGGGGTATTCCATTACAAACCAGCTTTGCGAAGTACACTCCAGGACTATGACCCTTGAAATGAAGTGTTTTTGATTTTTCGCCGATGTTCAATTTCACGACACGCACCAATTCACCCGCACAATCGTAAATGTTTATGCAACTCTCTTCTTTTATTTCATCGAAGGAAAAAGTGGTACTACTTGAGCAAGGATTAGGAAAGTTTGAAAATGAGAATTTAGCATTTAAACTTTCCAATGAATTCAATTCCGAATTGGGAAGAATTTTTATTGCAACAGGTCTATGATCAGATACATTGTCTTCGTATTCATTCCAGCCATTGGGCAGGTATTCTTCAATTTTGAGCGTTTTTATTTCGTACGAACTATTTTGCGTTTCATCGAACAACTCGTTTGTAATTAATATGTGATCGAGATGCGAAGGCCACGAAGGGTATGACCAATTTGTGCTACTCCCCGTTGCAATTTCCATATCCGCAAACAAATAGTTTTCAGGGTCATTGAGGAAGTTGATAAACACATTATTGGAAGCGGGATCGGTGATTCTGTCGTTTAGGTCACCCAAAAGAAATACACTTTTATCAGGCAAATAGGTGTCGATGTAGCTTTTTGAAAGGTTCGAAGCCAGATACCTTCTCGCTTCCTCATCATCTGAATTATCGAGCTCTAGAAAGCCATCTCCACAACATTTGAAATGGTTATTTATAACGAAGAAATTTTTGTTGTCGAAATTGAAGTCCATGATCTTCGGCGCGCGAGGAAAAGGGTTCCAATAGGGGTAGGAGGTATAGATTTCATAAAGATCGTTCACCTGAATAACCTCATGTTTATATATGAACGCCAATCCAGCATACCACGAAGTCATGAAGTAGTAGTGATATTCAGGCAAATCATCGAGCATCAACTTGAAAGAGACTGTGTCATCGATCTCTTGAAAAGCGTAGATGTCAGCATCAATGTTTTCGATAATTTGTTGGACGTAATTCACGGTGATTTCTCCGTTTTTCGGAAAATGTTCAATGTTCCAAGAAACAAGCTCTAGGGTTGTGTCTGTTCCGAACGATAAATCATTCAGCGTTTGTGAGAATGAGAACGTACTGTGTACAAATGCAAGAGCAAGTAAAAAGATTCCCCGGTTCAATTTTATTTTTTTTCGAATGTAGTGAAGAAACATAAACATTCGGGCGTGCCCCTTCGGGTCGGGCTATCCGTTCCAAGTCCTCGCGGTTTCCAACCGCTGCGGGCTTTCCACTGCTATCCCTCACGCATTCCCTCTCATTCTGTTTGTCTTTCTGTTTCTATTTCTCATTCTGAGAAAATCAAGAAAGAGTAGGAGAAACACAATGAGAATGAGGGGTTCTATCTTACTTTTTAACAAAGTAGTCATAAGCCAACTTACAAACCTCCGCAATGATCCGCTCATTCGTCTCTTCACTTTCATAAGAGTTGGTAACCATTACGCTAATGATGAAATAATGTCCATTCGGAAGGAACACAACTCCCCAATCGTTTGTGGCTGAAGTTAATCCAGCCTCTGTCGTTCCCGATGTTCCCGTTTTGTGAGCAACGATAGTTCCTTCGGGCAAGAGTTCTTTCAGACGCTTTACACCAGTGGATGTCTCTTTCATGGTCTGCCAAAAAAATGAATAACTCGAATTGGAGAGCAGTCCGTTTTTATTTTCATAAAACAATCGCAACGTCTGAACAGCGGCATTTGGAGTTATCCAATTCTGAAACATGTTCTCCCATTTCGATTGCATCGTGCGTTCGTTATAGGCAAACTGAAGGTCTTGAATATTGTTCTTTTTGAAGTAAGCTTCCACCTCTTTCGGAGAACCAACCATTCCAATTAAAGTATCGCATGCGGTATTGTCACTGTGCGAAACACAATACTGAATCAGTTGCGCAACAGTGAGATCGCCTCCATCGGGAAAATCTTTTCCAAGCGGATTCCAAAATGCATTATCAGGCAAGTCTTCATTTGAAATTTTTATTTTTTGATCAAGACTGAATTCGCCGCGATCAACTTTATCAAGCATTGCCAAACCAATGTGCATTTTATAAGCGCTCTGAGTAGGGCAGTGCATATTGCCATTGATTGAAAGAGTGTCATTTTCATTTTCTCCGGAAATGGAAATTCCGACTAAAGCTTTCTTGTCGCGTAAGATTTGTTCGATTTGTTTTTTTAATTCTCTCGTTTGATCAACCTTTTGTTCAGATTCAGGAAGGGGTGAAGCAAGTACGAAGTAATAAATCACCGCCCACACCACTCCGAAAAACAATCCGAGATAAACGGTATTCACATGCTTTTTCAAATCACGCTTCACAATCAATCGGAAAAGAATCCAGAGAATGAATAATGTTGCGAACGCGATAGGCAGGTATATTCTTAACATGAGTTTTATAAATTCAATTTATGCTTTGCAAAGATGAGGCGGATTGGATCGTCATTTCTCAATCAAAGGACTATACATCATTATCGCATTATTCTCACTCACCAATTCTTCCGTCGTGAGTCCAGTTGATTTGTCATAAATCGACTTCCAAATTTTGTTGTGTCTAGTGTATCCGCCCCACCATTGGTGTTGAAACAGATGGTCCGTTTCGAATACGCGATATTCCAAATTCAAATCAGCATCGCAAGCGATTTCACCGTTTAAATTCCGATCGTCCAACCAAAGATTAATTTGAAAGGTATGGTTGGTTTTGTTTTCCAACTGAAGATCAATGTAGTTGTATGAAAGCGTTGCGCCGCAAGCAAAAGGAATTGTTCGATTCACATCTGGAAACACATCGAAGCCATGTCTCCAGCGCTCTTTAATGGTCAGTGGTGTGTGAAGCGCCATCCAATAAAGGAGATTCCCTAACTGACAAAGCCCACCGCCAATGTCCGTCGCAATTTTTCCATTGTGCAGCGCAAGCCCTTCCAAATAACCTTTGCTCTTCGAAGGCCTACCAACTAATTTCCAAATTGAAAATACTTGTCCAGGCTGAATAACAACTTTATGTATGCGCTTGGTCGCAAGTTGAAGGTTGGTGACTTTGTTGTGCTGAAGGTACATGTCCACATCTTTCAGCGGACGCAGTAACATGGATTTGTGTTGAATGAGCGAGTGCTTTAAATCAACGCCCATATCTGGCTTCGCGAATTTTCTTCTTTCGAAGAACCACTTCAATTGCCGCTTCAGAATGAAATACTCTTTCCCAAGTTTGCGTCTCAATAGACTGCGTTTAATTGGTTTTTCAACCTGGTAGGGAAGGTGCATATTGTTTTTCTAATGAACAAAAACTTTTTTCACATTAGTCTCTTGTCCGTTGAAACATTTGAAGAAGTACATTCCATTTGCCCATGGTAATGTTGAAACTTCAGTCGTTCCTGTTGAGGAAAATGTTTCAATTCGTTTTCCATCTGCACCAAGTATCTCACACGTAAACGTCTTCCCCGGCCAGGTGATACGAACCGATGTAGCAGTCTGATTCAACATAAAATCAGAATCTGTAGATTCAGTAACCGATGTGCAAAGCACCGCGTTCAACTTCTCCCAAATCTGATCGTTCAATAAAAAAGGAACCAACGAATTGTCGGGAGCGTTGCCCAAACGGACAAAGACAAGTCCTTCGCTTGGACAAACATTCAAGAACTGACCGTTCTTTCCAAGAGCGGCGTATACATCAGCAGGTGCATGAGGGAACAACATGCCCGGCAACACCAACTGTGATCCTGGAACCATATATGACGATTGTCCATTCAACCACCACAAGTATCCGTAAGCGTTATTCAAGTTTTGTGAAGGCGTAATCATCTCCTGAAAATAATTTGCGTCAGTCATCAACTGATTTCCGTTCCAGTTTCCACCATTCTGCATGAGTATTCCGAATCGAGCCATGCTGCGAGCAGTGCTTAAATAAACATTGTTGTATCCATTCTGAAAAAAGAATCCATCCATTCCCGTCGGCTGTTTCAACCCAGAAAAAACCAATCCATTCAGCGTTTGTCCTGTCGCTCCTTCCAACACGCCATCGAGTCTGGTATAGGGCGCATTATGATACGCCCAACGCGTTCCCGCAGGGGCCAGGTAATTCAAGCAAATAGGCAATGTGCAATCGTCGTCTGCAACTCCATCGTCTAGCCCCGATGTCATGGTTAATTGATTTCGGACGGTAATGGCATTTTCCTGATCAGCAGAGCAATTGGTCCATCCACTTCCCAAATAACTTGAACTTAAATCGTTAATCGAAAGCTGTCCGTTTTGCTGCGCAATTCCAACCAAATAGGAGGTAAGCGTCTTCCCCGCAGATGCCCAATACCACAGGCTATCCTGCGTGAACGTCCCGAAGTAATTTTCAATCACAATGCGTCCATTCTTCAATACAATAAACGCTTTGGTATTGTTGCTTTCCAGAAAGGTTAACAACTCAGGTATCTGATCTTCACACCACCCCAATTCCGCCGGCGTTCTCGTTTCCCAGTTGTTTCCCACCGTTGGTGGAAAATAGATTTGCGCTTTGACAAAAATATTTCCGACAATCAAAAGAAGAAGTAAAGTGTATTTCATGTTGGTTGGAAAATATTTCACTTAAATGGTTTAACGAATATACTATTCAAACCTCATGAATTTTCTCAATGCCAATTAACCTCGTTCAAAGAACCTTCGTCGAAGACCCTCGCAACGCAAGTTGCCCTCGCGAAGCAATTCGCCCTCGCGAAGCCTTCGCTAAACCGCCGCCCAGAGAAAAAGGCCAAGCCAAAACAATCCTTTAATAAGAAAAAACAAAAAGCCAATCCATCCAACACGCTTTAGCCAATGACTGAATTTTTGTTTCATAAAACGAAGGTAAAAAAGAAAGGCTCCTTTCGGAGCCTTTCAGATATTATCCTAAGTAAGATTTTAAGATCTTACTTCTGCTTGTGTGTTTCAATCGACGAATTGCTTTCTCTTTGATCTGACGAACACGCTCACGCGTTAAATCGAAGCGCTCACCAATCTCTTCAAGAGTTAGTGGGTGCTCACCATTCAAACCGAAATACAAACGAACCACATCGCCCTCACGCGCAGTAAGCGTGCGAAGTGAACGTTCAATCTCTCGGCGTAAACTTTCATGCAATAGATCTGTATCCGGAGAAGGAGTGTCGTTCGTTTGCAATACATCGTACATCGTAGAGCTGCTGTCATCTCCGTCTTTCAAAGGAGCATCCATAGATACGTGACGTCCGCTGTTGCGCAACGATTGCTTTACTTCATCCAATGTCATTTCTAACACTTCCGCCAATTCAGCTGGTGTAGGAGGACGCTCGAATTCTTGCTCCAACTTAGCGAATGCCTTGTTGATTTTATTGATCGATCCAATCTTGTTCAAAGGAAGACGAACAATACGAGATTGCTCTGCCAACGCTTGAAGAATAGATTGACGAATCCACCATACAGCGTAAGAAATGAATTTAAATCCACGAGTTTCATCGAAACGCTGAGCCGCTTTGATCAATCCCAAGTTTCCTTCGTTAATTAAGTCAGGAAGAGATAAACCTTGATTTTGATACTGTTTCGACACAGATACAACGAAACGCAAATTCGCTTTAGTCAATTTCTCCAAGGCAATCTGATCACCTTGTTTAATGCGACGAGCCAATTCAACTTCTTCTTCGGCAGTAATCAAATCCACACGACCAATCTCTTGCAAATATTTGTCAAGGGAAGCGGTCTCGCGGTTGGTTACCTGTTTTGTAATTTTTAACTGTCTCATGTTTGCTTAACGTTCGTTTAATTCACTGTTTCTCTATATACGTAGAAAACAGGAATTTAGTTTTGTTCTTCTGGCTTTGGTAGCAAAGCTTTTCTAGAAAGCTTCAATTTACCGGTCTTAGGATCTTTTCCTAATACTTTAAATTTAACCAAATCACCAACTTTCAACACCTCGTTAACGTCGTCTACTCTTCTCCATTCCAATTCACTGATGTGAATAAGGCCGTCTTGGCCAGGGATAATTTCTACGAATGCACCGAACGGTTGAATGGTTTTAACTGGACCTTCATAAGTAGCTCCAATTTCAACTTGTGGTGGCCATACAATTGACTTCACACGATTCACAGCAGCATCAAGGCTTGTCTTGTCCGCAGACGCAATTTCTACAAATCCTTTGTTGTCGCGCTCTTCGATAGAGATTGTTGCGCCAGTTGTCTTCTGAATTTCTTGAATTACTTTTCCTCCAGGACCAATTACTTTTCCGATTTCTTCGGTTGGAATTTCGAAGCTAATGATACGTGGTGCGTGAGGTTTGTAATCTTCGCGAGGTTCAGAAATGGTTTTCATCATTTCACCCAAGATGTGCAAACGACCTTGCTTGGCTTGATCCAAAGCATCGGTTAACAATTGCATTGAAAGACCCTTGATCTTGATGTCCATCTGGCAAGCTGTAATTCCTTTCGAAGTTCCAGTTACTTTGAAGTCCATATCGCCCAAGTGATCCTCGTCTCCTAGGATATCTGATAAGATTGAATATTTTCCGTTTTCATCTGTGATTAATCCCATTGCAATTCCAGATACTGGAGCTGTGATTGGAACACCACCGTCCATTAACGCAAGCGTTCCTGCGCAAACAGTAGCCATAGATGAAGATCCGTTCGACTCAAGAATGTCAGAAACAATTCGCATTGTGTAAGGACACTTTTCAGTTTCAGGAAGAACAGGCTTCAATGCACGAAGTGCAAGATTTCCGTGTCCAATTTCACGACGACCCGTTGAACGAATCGGACGTGCTTCCCCAGTGCTGAAAGGTGGGAAGTTATAGTGCAATAAGAACTTGTCGTTACGCGGATGAACAACGCTATCAATTGTTTGCTCATCGAGTTTAGTACCAAGTGTAAGGGTAGTCAAAGATTGTGTTTCACCACGAGTGAAAACACTTGAACCGTGAGCACCTGGCAAGTAATCTACTTCACACCAGATTGGACGAATGGTGCGTGTATCGCGACCGTCTAAACGAATACCATCGTCTAGGATCATGCGACGCATAGCGTCCTTCAAACAATCGTGGGTATATTTCTTCAACAAGAAGGCATTTGCTGCTTTTTCTTCCGCAGTGAATTGAGCAAAGAACTCTTCTTCAATTTGGTGAAACGCTGCGCTTCTTTCTTTCTTTCCGGTTGGAGTTTTAACAGCAGCATAGAACTTCGCATAACACTCGTCCCATACTTTCTTCTTCAACTCTTCATCTTTTGGTTCGTGGTTGTATTCACGCTTTACAGCAGCCTTTTCAACTTTCGAAGCCAATTCCAATTGAGCTTTTACTTGAGCTTGAATAGCAGTGTGTGCAATAGCAATGGCTTCAACCATTACTTCTTCAGACACCTCTTGCATTTCACCTTCAACCATTACAATGCTGTCTGCACTTCCAGCTACCATCATGTCTAAATCGGCATGAGCCAATTGAGACCAAGTTGGATTCACCACGAACGCACCGTTGATGCGAGCCACGCGAACTTCTGAAATAGGACCGTTGAATGGAATATCTGAAACAGCTAGGGCTGCAGATGCAGCTAAACCAGCTAAACTATCTGGCAAATATTCTTTGTCCGCAGAGATCAAAGACACAACCACTTGCGTATCGCTGTGGAAATCGTCTGGGAACATAGGGCGCAAAGCGCGGTCGATCAAGCGAGAAACTAAAATCTCGTCGTCGTACGGACGTGCTTCACGTTTGAAATATCCACCTGGGAAACGTCCCGCAGCGGCATATTTTTCACGGTATTCTACCGTTAGAGGAAGGAAGTCTAATCCTTCTTTTGCTTCTTCGTTGGCTACAACGGTTGCCAGGAGCATCGTATCTCCTTGGCGAACGACAACTGAACCATGTGCTTGCTTCGCTAACTTACCAGTTTCAATGGTAATTGGAGCAGAAGAACCCATGTCAATGGTCGTTGTGATTGCTTCGATTTTCATTCTTTTATTTTCGGATATATAGTTCTAAGAAAAAACGCGAAAAGGCAATTGTTAAATTGCCTTTTCTTTTGAATTATGCCGGTATGTTACTTACGTAATTCAAGTTCTTTTACGATTGCACGGTAACGAGCGATGTCAGTTTTTTGCAAATAATCCAATAAACTTCTGCGCTTACCCACCAATGCAATTAGAGAGCGTTGTGTGCCGTAATCTTTTTTATTCTTCTTTAAGTGCTCAGTTAAGTGAGCAATGCGGTAGGTGAACAAAGCAATTTGTCCTTCTGAACTACCTGTGTCTGTTGCAGATTTACCGTGTTTAGCGAAAATCTCTTGTTTTTTTTCTGATGTAAGGTACATGCCAATACTTGTTTAGTGATTATTATGTGAGCCTTCCAAGTAAAGTTTCCTTTTCGAGGAATGGGGTGCAAAGATACTAAATTTCTTTTCTTGTTTCCAAGTTTATTTTAAATGACTCAAGGTGAGCGCCAATTTCTTTTTCATTTCGGTACGCTTCACAATGTAATCAAGGAAGCCATGCTCTAAAACGAACTCTGAACTTTGGAATCCAGCCGGTAAGTCTTTCTTAATGGTTTCTTTCACAACTCGAGGTCCTGCAAATCCGATCAAAGCCTTGGGTTCAGCAATGTTCAAATCACCCAACATCGCGAACGAAGCTGTAACTCCTCCGGTTGTCGGATCGGTAAGAATAGAAATATAAGGAAGTCCAGCTTCAGCCAATTGCGTCAACTTCGCCGAAGTCTTCGCCATTTGCATAAGAGAGAATCCAGCTTCCATCATACGCGCTCCACCTGATTTCGAAATACAGATAAACGGACAGTGTTCTTCAATGGCCTTATCTACGCCTAGAGCGAACTTCTCTCCAACAACAGATCCCATGGAACCGCCAATGAACGCAAAGTCCATACAAGCAATAACGGCATTCTCGTGCTCAATCTTTCCGAACCCCACACGCAACGCGTCTTTTAATCCGGTTTTAGCAATCGTGGTCTTAATACGATCCTTGTAATTCTTCGTGTCGGTGAAGGTAAGTGGGTCAGCACTCTTCATGTTTTCCGCAACTTCAGTCCATTCGTGCTCATCGAAGAAAATAGAAAAATACTGCAATGAACCTATTTTCTCGTGATACTCGCAAGCTTCGCAAACCCAGTCGTGTTCGGCGTGTTGCTCACTTGTAACAACGTGCTTACACTCGGGACATTGGTACCACAATCCTTCTGGAATTTCCTTCTTCTCTTGATTCTGCGTTGTAATACCCTTGCTTTTTCTTTTGAACCAACTCATTCTTTTGAAATTTGATTAGAGCGCAAAAATAGGTAATCCAACTTTAACTCTGAATCAAAACAATTTGGTCACATTAAAATAACTTTTTGCCCTTACATTCGTGACCTAAAAAAAATCGAAAATGTCTATCAACCTCAATTCAATTCTACAAGCTTTAGTGCCGAAGGACAAAAAGTGTTTCCCGTTATTTCAAGCGTCAGTTACGAACGCGGTTAAAACAGCAAAAGTGTTAAAGGAATCCTTTGAAGTAGACAGTGTGAAGCGTATGCAGCTTCACACGGAAATCCACGATTTAGAGCATGTGGGCGACGATATTACAGATGCTTTGAAGTTGGAGGTTGAAGCGAATTTCAATGTGCCCTTCGACAGAGAAGAGGTGTATCAGTTGGCTATTGTTATTGACGACATCGTTGACGATATGTATGGCGTTTCGAAGCGAATTGAATTGTACAAAATTCATAACATTCCTTCGGTCTTTGGTGAAATGGCGCAAGTCATTTGGGACAGCACCAAAGTATTGGAAGAGTTAATGGAGAATTTGAAAAAATTCAGATATTCTGAATCTGCAAGAAAAAGAATTGCAGCCATTCGCGAGTTAGAGCGTAAAATGGATGGGCTTCAAGAAGCTTCAATTGCGAAGCTTTTCAGCGAAGGTGCAGATCCGATTGAATTGATTAAGCAGCAAGAAGTATTCGGACTTATGGCACGAGCAGAAAAGCGTTGTGAAGAGGCTGCAAGTATTATCGAAGCAGTATTGGTGAAATTCAACTAGGCGATGCAAAAAACAATCTGCATAACAGGCGCCAGTTCAGGATTTGGAAAATGCACAGCTGAATTGTTTTTGAAAAACAACTGGAAAGTTATTGCCTTAGCAAGAAGGCTTGAACCGCTGAAGGAATTGCAGGCAATTGCAACAAGTGAAGATCAACTGTTGATTCATTCATTGGATGTTCAAAATGAAAAGGAAGTAAGTGCATTCTTTCAGTGCCTTCAACCTTCATTCAATCAGATAGATGTTCTCTTCAACAACGCCGGTTTATCGCGCGGGAAAGATGAACTCATTCATGCGAAACTGGATCACTGGGAAGAAATGATCAACACCAACATCAAAGGATTCTTGTATGTAGCGAAAGCTGTGTTGCCGATGATGAAAGAGCAAGGCCATGGTTACATTATTAATACAGGTTCTGTTGCGGGAAGAAATTCGTATGTAGGTGGAAATGTATACGGCGCCACAAAGGCCGCCGTGAAAATGCTTTCGGAAAGCATGCGTCTCGAAGCCGCGGCATACGGGGTGCGTGTTGGAGAGATTGCTCCAGGCGCTGCTGAAACAGAATTCAGCATGGTTCGTTTCGATCATAATAAAGAATCATCCGATGCTGTCTATAAAGGCTTCACGCCGTTGAACGGACATGATATAGCCAACACGGTTTGGTTCTTATCGAATTTACCTGAACACGTCTGCATTCAAGAATTGGTGATTATGCCAACGGCACAACCCAACGCGAATGTGGTTTATAGAAAATAAAATGCGTTATTTTTTCATAGCAATTGTCAGCATCGCGCTCGCGAGCTGCTCACCGAAAGAACAAGTCGATCTTATTCTTCACAACGGAACGTTCCACAGTTTAAATGCCAACAACGACACCTATGAGGCCGTCGCTATTCGCGATGGGAAAATAGTGGCTGTTGGCCCTGAGAACGAGATACTCAATGGATACAAGGCTTCTTCCGTGTATGATATGGAGAAGAAACACATCTATCCGGGCTTCATAGATGCTCATGCGCATTTGTTGGGATATTCTTTAATGAAGAACGATTTGAATTTAGTAGGAACTACCTCGTGGAATGAAATCGTTGAAAAGTGCAAGAGTTTCCCCATCAAACGCGCAAGCGGATGGTTGGTAGGAAGAGGATGGGACCAGAACGATTGGGGAGCTTTTTCGAAAGACAATGTTCGTCCAGATGGAATTCCAACGAATGAAGCCTTGAACACACTCTTTCCACAAACACCCGTTGTTCTAGTTCGAATAGACGGGCATGCGGCTATCGCGAACTACGAAGCCATGAAGCGCGCAGGCGTTATGGTTACTGACGGTGTTTTGCTCGACAACGATATGACGGCAGTGTTGAACGCCATTCCCAAACACTCGAAGAAAGAGAAAGCGGAATTATTGGTTGAAGGTCAGCAGGACTGTATTGCTGCAGGATTAACAACCATTGATGAAGCGGGAATAGACACCGATGATTTGAAGATCATTGACTCGTTACAAAAGAGTGGAAGCTTTCATTTGCGCGTGTTTGCGATGTTGAATGCGTCTGACAAAGACTTTCAATATTGGATGGAAAGAGGACCAGACACAACTTCATCCATGTTGAAAATACGAAGCATCAAGTTTATGGCCGACGGAGCTTTAGGCAGTCGTGGCGCATGTTTGAAGCAGGCTTATGCAGATGTGTTAACCACGAAAGGTGCCTTGTTGAACGAACCGGGATATTTCCGTTTTCGATTTGCAGCCGCTTATTCAAGGGGCTTTCAGGTATGCACGCATGCGATAGGCGATAGCGCGAATGCGGTTGTATTAAAATGGTACGGTGAACTGTTAGAAGGAGTGAATGACAAGCGTTGGCGCATTGAGCATGCGCAGGTTGTTGATTCTACCGACTTCGCGATGTTCCAGCAATACAGTGTTATTCCAAGCGTTCAGCCAACGCATGCAATCAGCGATGCGCCTTGGGCGCTTTCGCGATTAGGTGCTGTGCGTTTGCGTTACGCATACAATTACAAAAGATTGTTAGGCTATTCGAATATGGTTTCATTGGGAACAGATTTCCCGGTAGAGCTCATGGATCCTTTGCGTACGTTCTACACGGCTGTTTTTAGAAAGGAGTTGAAGGAAGGAAGTGAAGTGTTTGCAGCTGAAGAGTCGTTAACACCTCTGCAGGCGTTGTATGGCATGACAGTGTGGGCTGCGGTGTCGAATTTTGAAGAAGCAGAGAAGGGGTCCATTGAAGTTGGGAAGTTGGCAGATTTCACGGTATTGAACATAGATATTTTGAAAGCAACGGATAAAGAAATGTTGCGTGCGAAAGTGGATCAAACCATCTTGAATGGTGTTGTTTTTCGCGGCGGAAAGCGATTGTCCTAAAAAAAAACAAAAAAAAGTTTTGGCTATAGGACTTTATAATTGAGGGCTTTGCGAGTGTCTCGAAAAAATAAATAGAAAATATTTTCAGAAAACACTTGCGCAGATGAATAATATGACTACTTTTGCATCCGCTTTAGAGAAACAATGGTTACTCACAACAGCGAAAAAGTTTAGTAAACGCATCAACGAGAGTTGAAAACGGGATTAAATAAAATAGAAAAAGTTCTTTGATATAATGCAGCAGATAACAGGTTAAATTATTGAGCCACAAGATTAAACAATTTACAATGGAGAGTTTGATCCTGGCTCAGGATGAACGCTAGCGGCAGGCCT
>JBJOFG010000012.1:0-90467 GCA_046048875.1 Bacteroidota bacterium
CTTTTTTGCGATACCTTCCATGCCCTGTTCGCTCAAAAGCATCACTGGATAAATACCTTGTAAGGGTTGCCAAGGAAATTCCTAATCCTTCACCAATTTCATTCGCTTCCTTCCTTGTGAATGTATCAGGCAACATCTCAATCATGAATTCGAGCTTTCTGTGCTTAATGATGTCATTATTGACTCCAGGCATTTCAGCCATGTGTTTAGCACTATTACTGAGCAGATGCTTTGCTAAACTCAACGCAACTTTGAAATCCGATTCATTCAATTCCAATGTGTTTGTAAACGACTGCCTTTGGTCGATATACTGGCGCAAACTTGTAAGTACCATAGTGATTCGAAAACAAATCAAACCAGTTCGATGTAGTGATGCCAAAATCTTATCGCCTGTATCCTTGAAATACGATTTCAATAATTGAGAGAAGTTCTCTTGAAATTCTACCTGTAGTGATTTACCAAGGGTACATTCTATGGGTGTCCCAAGCCTATTCAATAATTCATAGAGCAAGAACATTTGCTGTCCCAATTCCATGAACTCTTGTCCCGGAACTGTCCCTCTGCGTTCAAATATATCTTTGAAAAATGGGACACTCTTCATGGAATAGTACATGAAACGACTGAATAACCCGTTTTCTGCATCAGGAATCAGGCGTTTTAACTGTCCTTGTGTCCCAGTAAGAAACACAGTTAGTTTCGGAGCCTCTAATGAAATATATTCTTTGTTTGTCTTTCGCTGAATTTCCACCGTCTCATGATGAAAAGCACAACGTAACACATCACTGAAATTTCCCCAGTCCTGTGTCAAAGAATTGCTCAAGGTATCAGCTTCTGTGCTAAATAGAATTCCAGTTCCGTTGTTTTCAGACAGTGTGTGAAGAAATGAACTTGCACTATTATTAGCAGGTATGATTAACATTTTACAGGGTGGCGGAGGAACAAACCCTTCCGAACTATCCTTGTCCTTTTTCTTGCTATTGAGTTTTGCTTCAAACTCTTGCTGAAGTTTTTTCGATTCTTCTCGTTTGGCTTGATGAATCGGATTGGCCAAGAGTCGTACAAAATTCAAAATACCTTTACCAGCTCCAGCAGGTGCATCAATAAACGTGAAGAGGTTGGGGTAAACCAATCGATTATCATAAATACCATAAACATTCGGCAAGCAACCTGATAGTATGGTAATTGCTCCCAGTAGAATTACATCTCGCTCTTGCTTATTAGATGCCACTACAAACAAAGGCTGTAAGCAATCTGGAATCAAGTCAAATACGGAATCATCAAAATTCAATTCCGTATTTTCTACTTCATCAGGTACCCAATATATCTCTTCATTTTGATTGTCATGATTTGGGATCATCGCTTAATAGGATTTTGACGAACATAGTTCCTGGCATCCTTTTCAATTTTACTAATCTGTTCGTGCTTCCCTGAGTTTAACCATTCCTCTAAATCGCTTCTGCGGAATAGAATCTTCTTACCATTCTTATAGAAGGGAATTTTTCTTCTACTCGTCATGGAGTACAAAGTCTGCTTTGCGATATGGAGAAACTCAGCTGCCTGATCGGCATTCATCACTTCTGCTTTTACTTGCTGCTCGACTTGTTCTTGTTGTACAACATCATTGCGTTGTACCAATGCTGTTTGTACAGCTTCATTCACCAGCTCTGTGATGAATGCTTGAAGGTGGGTAATACTTTCTTTCATAATTGAAACATTTACCCACCTAGCATCAAAAAGAAAGCCGTGCCAACATTTATCGTTGCTATGCTTTGATTGTGCTTATTTTCTTTGCGCTGAATTGCGTTGAGCTGCACAATGAAATTTTATATCAATATAAAATTTTGTTGTGTAGCATCGTGGTGCGCAGACACGCGCAAATGCAAGCAAAATCAAGCATTTTGAAAATATTTTCAGTGCAAATTATTTTCAGACACAATGGCACTGACATAATTTTCAATCCTTGTCCTTCTTGTCAGTTTTAATACCGAGCTTGATACTTTTCATCGCTTTGGTTTTCGTTGTATCCATCACCTTACCATAAATCTGTGTGGTGTGAATGTGTTTGTGTCCCAACAATTTTGAAACGGTATATATATCGGTTCCTTCTGCAAGTTGTAGCGTAGCAAACGTATGTCTGAAATTATGGAAGGTGATTTTCTTTCTTATGCCTGCTGACTGTAACCAGCGTTGCAGAATGGCATACTCTCTTCTAAAATCATAATCACCAAATACAAATTCATCCGGAGTAGTTACTTCTCCCAATAGCTCGTATGCTTCATCCGATATAGGTAATGTTTCCATGCCTTGAGTTTTACTCTGTGTAAATCGAATGAAATGTCCCATTGATTCAGAGTATTGAATCTGATGCCATTTCAGTTTCATTACATCACCCAAACGCAATCCGGTTAAAGCAGAGAACATACAAGTGCGTTTCAACAATGCGGAATCACAAGGGGTATTAAACATCGTAATTAATTCCTCTTTGGTTAGAAACTCTCGATAGGTTTCCGGCTGCGGAATACCTTTTACAGCATCAAATGGATTGTTAGGCATATACCCAAATACCATGGCTTCACGAACTGCGGCACGCAGCTTATTGTAGTAAGTATAGCAAGAGTTGAGGGTGATGCGCATTTCGGGAGAGTGAATGCGCGTTGCCTTCTTCGTTAAAAACTCTTTGTACTCATTGATGAACTGTGGAGTGATATCGCCAAAGCTGCATTTACCCTTACAAAAAATCAGGAAGGTTTTATACGATGCCACCCAGCCGCCATGGGTACTTGACTTGCGGGCCCATTTCGATACCAGCTTTTCATAGAATGGCAGGAAGTCATCAAACTGCGCGGAGCGTTTGATGCCGAATTTTCCTGCCAATCTATCCAGTTGCCTGGCTGCGGCAATGGACTTCGCTAATGTTTCTATATCGCGGTTATGTCGCTTTTCCACTTCATCGCGCGGTGGACTATAGAGAAACATATTGAGGTATTCCCACCGGGTTAATTTGCCACTTTCTGGGTGTATAACTGGAGGATAGTGATCGAGGTAAAGGCTGATCTTGCCTGTCTTTGTCAGACGCTTTCTTAGTGTTACTCGCATATTTATTTGGTTTTTAAGAGTTTATCAAGGTCAATTCGCAGTATTAATCGCCTTCTTCCGATCGTAACAGTGCGGATTTTATTCGATTTATACATTCTGATCACTGTCCATCGAGAGATTCCGAGCAACAAACACACCTGTTCTACACTCAAAACTTCACGGGCTTGAATGGAGAGAACAGAGGCCGTCATTTCGCCTTTCATCACCTCCTTATTTTGGAGTAATTTCTCCTGCCTTTTGTTCTCTTTATAGGCTCTTGAGGCACACTTATGTGAGCAATACAAAGTGGTGCTTTTCCTTGCCACGAAAGCTTCTTGGCAGAAAACGCAGATTTTGGGATATGGGTGTTTACTAGCAGTCATTGTCATTTCGCCGTTATGTTGCTACATGTAGCTGTATGTAGCAGCATGTAGCAGGATGTAGCAAATTTTTTAGTGCCGGTATTTTTTTGTTGCTGATATGTTGCTCAAAAAAATTCACCAACAGGTAAGCAACAAATAAGGTGCAAAACGCCGAAAATGACGAAAATTGACTTGGTGTCTAAAAACGCGAAAACCCTTGACAGGCAAGGGTTTCATTTATCTTTTGTTGTTGATGGTTATCGATGATTATCGGCGATTATTTGCCAATACAAAACTTCCCAAAAATCGAATGCAAAATATCATCCGCCGAGATGTTGCCCGTGATCTCAGAAAGATGATACAAGGTCTTGCGGATGTCTACAGTGAGAAGGTCAGAAGGTACGCCTTGCTCCATGCCGTTCAAGACTTCTGTCAACGATAAGGCTGCTAGACGTAACGATTCATAATGACGAGCATTCGTAACCACCGTGTCGCTTTCATTCAACAACGGAGCGAAGCTTTCTACCAACCAAGCGCGTAACTCGGCAATTCCTTTGCCCGTCTTCGCTGAAATATTTAAACGCTTTTCGTTGACCTCCAATTTGAAAGTCGGATTCGCATCTATCTTATTAAAAACAACCAACACGTGCGCATCTATTCGAGCCCTTTCCTGAATTGGTGCAATCATTTCATCCAACTCACTTTGAGTTGTATTCGAAACATCTACCAAAACTAAAACCAACTGCGCCAACCCCACTTTCTCCATGCTGCGCGCAATTCCTAATTGCTCTATCGTATCCGTAGTCTCGCGAATTCCAGCTGTATCGATAAATCGAAACTGTATCCCTTCCACATTCAAGACTTCTTCAACCGTGTCTCGCGTGGTTCCCGCTATGTCGCTCACAATCGCGCGCTCTTCATTCAACAGCGCATTCAACAATGTCGACTTCCCCGCATTCGGAGCACCCACAATGGCAACCGGAACACCGTTCTTGATGGCATTGCCCAACTGAAAACTATCGCGCAACTGAACAACCACTCGAAAGATTTCCATCAATAAATTCAACAGCTGTGTTCGATCAGCAAACTCCACATCTTCCTCTGAAAAATCCAATTCCAATTCCAACAACGATGCAAAGTGAATCAAGCGTTCGCGCAACGCATCAATCTCTTTCGAAAATCCACCGCGCATCTGATGTACCGCCTGCTTATGTGCAGCAGCACTTTCAGACGCTATCACATCTCCGACTGCCTCTGCCCTGCTCAAATCCATTCTTCCATTCAAATACGCACGCATCGTGTACTCGCCAGGCGTAGCCATTCGACATCCGTTTTCTTGAAGTAATTGCAACAAGCGCTGCTGAATGTAGCGCGAACCGTGACATGCAATTTCAACCACATCCTCCCCCGTGAAGCTCTGCGGACCTTGAAACAAGGTCACAACCACTTCATCCAGGATTTCCTTCCCGTCATAAATACATCCGAAAAGCGCCTTGCGTTTTTGTTCGGGTTGAAGGGGCTTCGAAAACAGTTTGCTCACTATTTCCCAAGCCTGTTTGCCGCTCACGCGAACCACTGCAATACCGCCTATTCCTTGCGGAGTAGATAAGGCGCAAATGGTCTCTTCTCTTGAAATTGCATTCATGTTCTGCAAAAATGAGAAACAATCCGCAATGGAACGACTAAACTTTCCAAATTATGACTAATTTCGCCCGAGCAAAAAATATTACCTCATGGGCGTTTTAGTAAGCAAAGATTCGAAAGTAATTGTTCAAGGTTTCACTGGTAGTGAAGGAACATTCCACGCAACACAAATGATTGAATACGGAACCAACGTTGTTGGAGGTGTTACACCGAACAAAGGTGGACAGACTCACTTAGACCGTCCGGTGTTCAACACAGTAGCCGATGCAGTCACTGCAACAGGCGCTGATGTGACTATTATTTTCGTTCCACCAGCATTTGCTGCTGACGCAATTATGGAGGCTGCTGCTGCAGGTATTAAAGTAATTGTTACCATTACTGAAGGTATTCCGGTTGCAGACATGGTGAAAGCAAAAATCTACGCTACCGATCGCGGAGCAACTTTAATAGGCCCTAACTGCCCAGGTATCATTACCGCTGGCGAAGCGAAAGTGGGAATCATGCCAGGTTTCGTTTTCAAAAAAGGAAATGTGGGGATTGTTTCTAAATCAGGTACCTTGACTTACGAAGCTGCTGACCAAGTTGCGAAAGCAGGCTTAGGTGTAACAACAGCTATCGGAATCGGTGGTGACCCAATCATTGGCACTACCACATTAGAAGCGGTTCAATTGTTAATGAACGACCCTGAAACTCACGGCATCATTATGATTGGTGAAATCGGTGGTGAATTAGAGCCGAAGGCTGCGATGTGGATCAAAGAACACGGCACCAAACCGGTAGTAGGATTCATCGCTGGAGAAACTGCTCCTAAGGGAAGAACAATGGGTCATGCCGGTGCAATTGTATCTGGAGAAAACGAAAGTGCTTCTGCTAAAAAGCGTATCATGCGCGAATGTGGCATTCACGTAGTAGATTCTCCTGCTGAGATTGGCGCTAAGATGGCAGAGGTACTTAAGAAGTAACCTTTTACCATTTCTTCTCGTAAGGAATTTCTGAATACCTTAAATTTGGCTTTATATGAAATTCTGTATTATCGGTGGTGGCGTTTCTGGCGGTTTACTCAATCGCTCGTTAACCGCGCTCGGACATGACTTAACAATCTTTGACAAATCATCTTTTTTGTTGCGCAGTGGGTTTGGCTTTTTGCTTTTACCCAACGGTATCGCGGGACTAAAAGAACTTGGTGTTTGGAAGGATGTAGAGCCGAATTGCCTTAGAATTCGTAAGGTAAATTACATTGATAAGAGCGGCGATTTAAGCAATCAAATAGAGTTCGAGGAAGTATACAGCATAAGCCGACTTAAATTTTTAGAGGCGCTTTCGAAAAATAGCACAACCGTTCAGGAAGATTTAGTAAGACTCTCCGAAAATGGCGACTTCATTATCGGTGAAAACACCAATATTTCAAGCGCAGACTTCGACGGCATCTTAGGTTCAGACGGTGTTCATTCACACACTCGAACATTTCTCAATCCAGAGGCGGACAACCAGGAAACAGCAACATACGAAGTAATGGGTGTTGTGAAAAGTGAATTTCTGTATAACATGCTTGGCAATGAACTTTACAAATATGCTATTGCAAGCAACGGTTTATCACTTGGTATTCTTCCTCTAAAAGACGGAGAGATCATTTGGTATCTTCAAGTTAATAGCATTGACCACGGAACTCCGAATCGTGATCACGCCTCATTAATGGACTTCTTGAAAGAGAAGGTTGGAGATTGTGAGAACCCCATGATTCAAGCGTTATTGAATGCGAATATTGAAACCACTTATGTTTGGCAGGGGCGCACTTTGAAAAACGTTAAGTACATGGCGAAAGATAAAGTGTTTCTTTTTGGAGATGCCGCCCACCTATTCCTTCCGTTTACCAGTCAAGGAACCAACAGCGCTATTGTAGATGTTGCCGCATTTATCTCTCTCTTAAAAACAGGGAAATCACTCCCTGAATTCGCGCATCAATACAGTGTTGAGCGTTTAACTGAGACAAACGCAATGGTTCGCTCGGGTATTGATATGATGCACGATTTCTGCTTCACCGACTTCAGTGAAGTTGCAGCAAAAATTCCAATTACGATATTAAAATAATGAAGTCCACTTCAAAGGAGTTCTTATCTGAAAACGCATTCAACATGCGTTGGGCATGCATTGCTGAAGGTGACATTCCGCTTACCGCAGCCGATTGGGACATTGCCGCATCTGATGCTGTAAAAGAAGCTGTTACAAACTATCTTCAGTTCCAGTCCTTTCCCTACGGGAACAACTCAGGAATGAACGCTTTTAAAGAAGCTATCGCGAACCACTTCAACACAAGAAAAAACAGCAACATTCAGATTGAAGAAGTTATTGCAACCAACAGCGCTGCCAAGGCCATAGATGATGTCTATTCTTTTTTATTGAAAGAAGGGGATGAAATTCTCATTGCAGATCCGGTTGATTTTTTATTGGCTGAATGTGCACGCAGACAGAATATTGAAATCAAAAGATACAAGCAAACGAGAAGCGGAATAGATTTAACTGAATTAAATCAACTCGTTTCAAAAAAAACGAAGGCGCTTGTCATTTGTAATCCGCACAACCCGTTGGGTTTTGTTCTTACCAAAGAGCAGCTAAAGACTCTTTCAGAATGGGCTGAACAAAAGAGAATTACCATTATATCAGATGAAGTTTGGAGTGATATTGTTTTCTCCCAAGAATCATTTACTTCAATACGTGCCGTGAGTTCGAATGCATGGATTGTCTATGGTTTATCGAAAGGATTTGGATTGGCAGGATTGCGCATTGGAAGCATCATAGCGCCATCGGCCGAACTAGCAGAGAGCCTCGCAGATCAGCGCGGATACAATCGCACCATCGAAGGCGCAAGCACGTTATCCCAGGTTGCAGCTACCGCCGCAATGAATCTTGGATATAGACACACCGTTGAAGCAGTAGCCTTGTTTAAAAAGAACATAGAGCACGCGGTACTCAATCTAAATAACGGAAGCTTTGTTAACTGTGAAATGCCAAAAGGAACATTTGTACTTTCTGTAAATCATCCACCTTCCTGGAATACCGAATTCCTTTGCGAAAGGCTCGCGAAGGAAGCCCATGTTCATGTGGTCCCCGGACTCGAAAAATGGTTTGGGCCTGGTGCAAATGGCACGTTCCGAATTAGTTTGGCCACCACTGAAGAAATTGCAACAGAAGGAGTTCAACGCATCGTTAATTGGCTGAACACTTACGGTTCTACTCTGTGAATTCCTGGAGCGTAGCTCTCCGAAATTGTTTCATTCAAAAAAACTAAATCTTCTTTTCGTTCAACGAAATCGAGCTTGTCGCTCGAAATCATCAGCACGGTTAATTCCGGATGTTGCTGAATAAACGACAAATACTGTTGCTGAATGTTTTCGAGATAGGCAGCAGTTATGTTTTGCTCATAAGTTCTCCCCCGCTTCTTAATGTTCTGCAAAGCCTGTTCAGGCGAGAGATACAAGTATACCAACAAGTCTGGCTGAGGCAATGTATTCTCCATGATTTCGTACAAGCGCAAGAACAACTTGTACTCGTCTTCTTCCAAATTATTCTTCGCGAAGACTTGACACTTGGGCAGAAAATAATCTGCAATGACTTTTGGTTGAAACAAATCGGGCGATTGAAAAACCTCTTTCAATTGCGCGAAACGCTCAGACAGAAAACTTAACTCTAAAGGAAACGCATAACGTTTTGGTTCTTCATAGAACTTCGGCAAAAACGCATTGTCTGCGAATTCTTCGAGCACCAATTGGGCATTGTGCTGTTGCGACAACAAATTCGCTAACGTGGTTTTTCCCGCGCCAATAATACCTTCTATGACGGTATAATTTCTCAATCTTCTTTCTTGTTCAATTCTGCGAGCATCTGTGCTGCGTTCATTTTCAAAACAGGATGAGCCCATTCAGGCCAGCTAGCCGCAAGTGGTTTCAAGATAAACTCACGCAAATGCATGCGCTCGTGTGGAACAATTATTTTTCCTTCCGTAACCACTTCCTCGTTAAAAAAAACAACATCAACATCCATCTCTCGATCCAAGTAAACGCCTGCTTTGCGCGTTCTTCCATAATACTCTTCCAACTCTACAATTTCATCGTGAAGTTTCTCCAACGTCAACGAAGTTTCAATTTCAACCAATTGATTTAGAAAAGGAGCTGTTCCTTCAGGCATGCCCCAAGCTTCGGTTTCAACAACTTCAGACACCAATCTGATATCGCCCATGTTGAACGAAATAAACATGCGTGCTTCTTCCAAATTAGCCTCTCTGTCTCCTTCATTTCCTCCGATGCTCAAAAGAACGCGATTCATTTTTTCCATTGAGCGAAAATACAACCGCACTGCGTAACTTTGAACCTTCGTTAGCGTCTTAATTCAAATAACTTATTATGACTTTTTGGAAAACCGTTTGGGCTACACTTGTAGGAAATTTCATTGCCTCCATCATCGGAACATTAATTACAATAGGAATTATTGCGGCCATTGTTGCAGCACTTTCTTCTGGAGAAGATGTGTCTATGGAAAATGAATCCATTTTAAAGATTAAATTGGAAAACTCTTTCACTGAAAGAGGATTAGACGAACCCTCATTCAATCTAGATGGGGCCGAAGACCGCATTGCGCTTCGCGATTTAGAACGTGTGTTACGCTTTGCGAAAACAGACGAACGCATTGAAGGTGTTTATCTCAACATTGGCGCTATACAAGCAGCGCCTGCGATGTTGCTCGAGATACACAATGCCATTCTCGATTTCAAGACATCAGGAAAATGGGTTGTTGCTTACAGCGAGAGTTATTCTCAAGCGGGATACTTCATTGCCAGTGCAGCGAACGAAGTGTATATGTATCCTACAGGAACATTCGATTGGCATGGATTGAACGCAGAAGTGATGTTCTATAAAAAACTCTTAGACAACCTAGAAATTGAAGCGCAAGTGATTCGAGGTCCGAACAACAAATTCAAAAGCGCCGTCGAGCCTTATATCTATGATCACATGTCAGATGAAAACCGATTGCAAATGGCCACCTTCATTGATGACATTTGGAAAGTGATGTGTGAACGAATCTCGGCGCAACGCGGAGTCTCTGTTGAAGAGCTTAACGCTGCTGCTACTTCACTTCAGTTTATTAGCAATAACAACTTGCTGCAATCGAAATTAATCGATGGATTGCTATACCCGGATGAAGTCGCTGCCAAGATGGCAACAAGATTGAAAGACAAAGGAAAGTTTGAAAACGATAAAAAAATCGATGACGAAATTATCGGTTACGAGCGTTACCTCGACCTTGTTAAGTTGGAGGATGTGCCTTCTGACGTTGCGCAAGTCGCTGTGGTATATGCGATAGGTGGAATTGAAAGTGGAAAGGGCGATGACGAGACCATTGGAAGTGATCGCATAGCGAAAGCCCTTCGCGACGCGCGGTTAGACGATGGCATTAAAGCAGTAGTCTTACGAGTGAATTCTCCTGGTGGAAGTGCATTGGCGAGTGATGTTATTTGGCGTGAAGCTGAACTTTTGAAGCAAAGCGGGAAAGTATTCGTTGTAAGCATGGGCGATTACGCCGCCTCTGGCGGATATTACATTTCATGTGGTGCTGATCGCATCTTCGCACAACCGAATACGATTACAGGTTCCATTGGTGTATTTGGAATTATTCCTAACCTTCAGAACTTCCTCGATCATAAATTGGGCATCACCTTCGATGCATACAAGACGCATGAGCATGCGAACATGATGACCCTTACTTCTCCGCTTGACACGGTTCAAAAAAGAGCCATGCAACAAATGGTAAGTAACATCTACAACGATTTCACAAGCAAAGTTGCTCTTGGTAGAAAGATCACTCAAACCTATGTGGACAGCATTGGTCAAGGACGCGTTTGGAGCGGAGAAGATGCCCTTGCCATTGGGTTGGTCGATGAACTTGGCGGTCTGCGTGAAGCAGTTGCTTATGCCGCAACCAAAGCAGGAGTGAGTTCTTCCAGTGTTCTCGAGCTTCCTGAATTGTTAGATCCGTTTGAAGAAATTCTAAATAACATTTCCGGCCAATCGGAAGAAGCGATTCTTTCGCGTTTATTGGGAAGTCGCTTCAAGAATTACCAAGACATTCGTCAGTTGAGTAAAGGCGGAAAAATTCAAACACGTCTTCCATTTTACATTACCGTAGAATGAGTTTCGAAAAGAAAAGCATGGATGAGCTTCAGCGCATGAACGCTGAAGAGTTTCAGCAAGCGGATAAGTTTCCGATTGTTCTGATCCTCGATAATTTTAGAAGTGCGTTGAATGTGGGAAGTCTTTTCCGAAGTGCCGATGCGTTTCGCATTGAAGCCATTTATTGTTGCGGCATTACGCCACTTCCACCCCACCGCGAAATTTTAAAAACAGCTCTGGGTTCCACTGAATCGGTTTCATGGAAACACTTCAATACCACCATTGATGCTGTGAAAGAAATTGAACATACGCATGAAGTGTGGGCGCTCGAGCAAACACATAACAGCGTTGCACTTCACACCTTTCAAACACCGAAAGCCCTTGCCTTGGTTTTAGGAAATGAAGTGAATGGCGTAGATGAAGAAGTTCTGAAATTAGTGAAAGGCTCCATTGAAATTGAACAACACGGCACGAAGCATAGCTTGAATGTATCTGTTAGTGGGGGTATCGCGTTGTTTCACTTAACGCTACCATCTTCGATGGATGACACGACACAATCGTGATGACCACTTCGTGGATGACACAACACGTTGTGATGACACTCTTTGAGTGATGACCACTTCGTGGATGACCTTCTTTGAAGGATTATTCGAGAGAGATTGAAGACTTCCAATTGCCTTCGTGAGAGAGAATAAACAACGGACCATTGGCATCCATTGGAATGGTTGTATGTCCAGACATTATCTGTTCCCTGTGAAGTAATCTTCCAACAGCGTCGTAAACAAATACATGATGCAAGGTCTCAGAACCATCGTAATGAAGACCGTCTTTGTGAAGTGTCCAGATCATAGTATTTAGATTTAAGGGTTGAACATAATTGAAGATTAAGCTAAAGGTTGTGTCGGCAGTACATCCGTTACTATCAGTTACCTGCACTGCGTAAATACCGGCTTGAAGATTGAGATTCTCAGCAATTTGAACTCCATTGTTCCACTGGTAAGAGTAAGGCTCGACTCCGCCATTCACGGATAGGACAATGCTTCCGTCATTAAGTATGCTTGGCATCTCGGAACTAGCGCCTAATATCAACGGCGCCGGTTCATCAATACTAGCATTCCATGTCACCTCACAACCGTTCGAGTCAGACAACACGCCACTGTAATTACCTGCAATTAATTCAGAGATAACGTAATTAGAACCACTACCAAAACTGTAGGGTTGGGTACCTCCTGAAAGAGTTAAAGAGACACTCCCATTGTCACTTCCAAAGCATGACGCACTTTGAACAACAGACTCCAATAAAAGTGGCTCAGGATTGATTAATTCAACAAGCGTTTCTGTTGTACAGTCCTGTCCATAATTAAGTGGAATCACGTACACACCGGCAGTTAAATCTGAATACTGAAGCGCATGATATGTTGAATCTGATGACCATTGCAATGCAAAACTTCCATCCGCAGCGTTGAAGCAAGAGGGGTTATTTTCAGATATGACAACGGAAGGTATTTGCTCAATACCAATGGTTTTAGTCATTGTCAAAGAATGACCATAGCCAGTCGAAACTATTGCCGTATAGGTCCCCGCCGAAGTTATAATTCTATTTGGATTGAAAGAACCGTTGTCCCACATTACAACTGGCCAACCTGTTATTGAAAGTTGAATGCTGTCGTTTGCATCGCAGATTGCATCTTTTGATGAGACGAGCGTGGATTTCGTTTCTCCTTCAATAAAAACTTGAAAGGTGTTTGCTGCTAGATTATAGTGCACATCTTCTACTCCACTTATCCAATAGAACTTAATAGAGTCAATTGCACTTTCGCTTCCCAATCCCAAAAGAATATTTTGTGAATTCTGCGTGAGGTAGCCTTCCCCACAATAAGTATATCCTATTCTTTTCTCACCGTTTATCCAATATTCATAGCGCGTTCCTATTCCGTTCCTGTTACTAAGCCTACCTTTCAGACGAAACTTAAAATAATTATTTGGAGTTGATGTCGTGTTCTGAAAGAGTTTATACTTTTCATTTTGCTCAGTAACTAAAACAATATCCGACAAACCATCGTTATTAAAATCACCTTTCGCTGAAGCGTATCCGCCAAAACTATTATTTGCTACACCGCTGGTTAATTGCGACACAAAATTACCCGAGTCATTCTTAAAAAAGAAATTGTCACTCAGCGTTTCAACTGCCAGATTCTTTGAGGCGACATGCAAATCTTCCCAACCATCATTGTCTGCATCTATCCATAATGCAGACCATGTCCATGCATTAAGAACCAATCCCTCATCAAGCGCATTGTCGGTAAAAATATTCTCTCCATTATTCACCATTAACAAATTCCCTTGGATTGTATTTGTGACGTATAAATCGAGGTCTCCATCACGATCAAAGTCACACCACGAGTTCGACATGGAAGATGCAGGGGCAAACAACCCACTTTCTAGAGACTTGTCCTCAAAAAAACCAGGGGTATGTTGAACATAATACTCATTGCCTTGATTGTGATCATTGATGGTAAATAAATCTTGATACAAATCTTGGTTTAAATCCATCCAAATAGGCTGAAATGATGTTTTTGTTGTATTCGAAATAGGCTCAATAAATTGCAATTGAAAAGAAGCCTGTCCCGTATTTCTTGCTATAACATTTGGAGAACCCTCAACACCATAATTACCAACGCAGATATCTAAAAATCCATCTCGCGTGTAATCGCCAAAAGAAACGCCCCATGAATAATCACCTTCAGAATGCAAGTTGGAAATATTGCTTGTAACATCTTCAAAAATCAACTCTCCTTGATTGAGGTATAACTGATCAGCGGCATTGAATCGTGAGACGAACAAATCATTGTCTCCGTCTTCGTCTATGTCCAGCCAAATACAGGCCTTTGATTCTTGATCATTAAAAAAGACGGTGTGCAATTCAAAACTCCCAGAATTGTTCTTATAAAAACGTGTAGGAGCGCCCGCCACACAAACCGTTAAATCATCCCAACCATCTTCATCCACATCAAAAAAACTCACCCCATTTCCCCAACCTGAGGATTGACTTAAAACAGAAAATCCAGTAGCGTTAGACACATCAATGAATGTCTGAGCGCTACTGGATAAATTCCAAAGCAGTACAATAAGCAATACGCTTAATAGATGCTTCATCGTAAGTTTTAGTTAAGGTATATTGAAGACGGAAGGCAAAACAAAGGTTGCCTATATGTTACTTCAGGATGACCTTTGTTCTAAAATTACCTTTGGAAGAGGATATAAAAATGATTTGAGGAGACACAGAAACGGCTATGCTTTCGTTGGGTCCTATACTTGCCTGGCTGTGAATTAACTGTCCAATAGCATTGAAAATTTCAATATCGAATAAGCGCTCAGTTCCTACAAAAGTTAATTGCTTCGATTTCCAATCCATAATAAAATCAGAGGTAGCACTTTCCTCCAAGATAAAATCGAACATTACTGTATACGAAGTATCTAAACTGCAACCATAAGAATCTGTAATCGTAACGGCATAATCGCCTTGCATTAAATTCTCGTAATTCAGACCTACAAATCCCGTTTGCCATGTTGCAACATAAGGAGAATTTTCTCCAGAAACCTCTAACGAAATATTTCCAAGACCTGAGATACTTTCTGCATCAATCACAGCTTGGATATTGGGCGGTTGAATTTCACTAATTACTATTGTCACCGGTGTTACACAGAGGAATGAATCTACGACCGCCGTTACGTATGTTCCTGCACTCAATGTTCCGCCGGGACCAAAAACATCCCAAAAATAATTACCACTAATTCCAGATACGTTAGCTTCGAACTCAATGCTCTCGTTTGGACAAACCCATTCTGGAGAAGTGATTTCAATGTTAGCCTGAGGAATTTCAGGTATAGTAAATGAATAGCTGGTTTGACATCCGTTGAAATCAAAAATAGTGTCTGAATATTCACCTGGAGGCAGGCCTGAAAATGACAATGTTCCATACTCATCAAATCCCGAATAAGGTGAAGTCCCATCGTACACCTGAACCATTGCCGAGCCGTTATTCAATTCGAAGCAACTCGGTGTCAATGCTTCAACAACTGCATTCAATGGCATTGGCTCTTCGATGTACACCTCTTGTTGCACAATGCATCCTTCCGCGATGGGCAAAGAAAGCGACACAGTGCCCGAAGGTAAATTGTAATTTGCAAATACAAGTTCATTCGTTCCGCTATGAAACACCTCTACACCACCAGAACTATCGCCAGAACATAAAACAGGAATCTTGTTTATTTCAAACACCTCTGAAGTTGCAATTTCAACCGTATAATTGAGTTGAATGGTGTGTCCGAATCCTGTTCCTACCGTTACGGTATATATGCCTGGAGATGTTACCCAAATACTACTTGAGGCTGATCCATTGGACCACGTGTGGTTTGGCCATTCAGAAATAGAAAGTTCAAGACCATCATCTCCATTTGGACAAAGAAAAGCCTTTGATGCTTGAATTTGTGGCATTGTCTCTCCCTCAACAAAAACATGAGTTGTATTTGCAGGAATATTGTAGTAGGTATCAACGACACCGCTAATCCAGCTGAGTTTGAGGGAGTCAATTTGAGTTTGACTTCCAATTCCAAAAATAAGATTCTGTGAATTCTGACAAAGATAATTTTCACCCAATTGAGTATAATGAACCCTGTGCTGTCCATCGATATAATAGTCGATGTAAGTGCCAACACCGTTGTGGTTACTGAGTCTTCCTTTCAATCTGCACTTCACATAATTGTTTGTGGTAACGGAAGTGTTTTCAAATACCTTTGATTGAAATCCTGTTTCAGCACCTAAATACAAATCGTAAAGACCATCGTTATTAAAATCGCCCTTTGAAGAGGTGAAATAACCATATGGCAGTCCAGATATTCCTGTTGTTATATCTTCCGTAAAAAGACCTTGATTGTTTCTTAAAACATGATTTCCAAACTCTGACAAAAACAACAAATTCACATGTCGTTCGGAAACGATCAAATCATTCCACCCATCATTTTCGAGGTCAAACCACAACGCACTCCAAGACCACTTATTCAAGGCAGCACCCACAGCTGAAGCTGCGTTGGTAAAGCTGTTCATTCCGTTATTTCGATATAAAAAATTCCCGTGCGTCGGCGTATTTGCTATATAAATATCCAAGTCTGAATCGTTATCAAAGTCGCACCAAGAGTTCGACATAGCATCTAAGTATAACGCACCACTCAATCCAAAAGACCCACTTGGTGTTTGATCTGTAAAAAAACCAGGAGTATCTTGAGTATATAATTCAGATCCCGTCCGAAAATCATTAATGATAAAGATGTCTTGGTAACGATCGCGAAACAGATCAATAAATGCCGGTTGAAAATGATTTCGATAATATCCGTGGGGTGAAGAGGTAAAACTGCCGTTTTGATTGTTCGTTAAAAAGGTACTTTTAATTCCACCGACAGTAGCCGTGCTATAATTGGCAATGTATAAATCCAAAAAGCTATCTCTATTGTAATCACCTAAAGCAGCACCAAATGAATTATTTGCGGCGTTAAAGGGGAAATTCAGCGAATTTGATTGGTTGATGAAAACGAGGCTATCTGTTTGAACAAATAATTGCGAGGGACCATCTCTTTTAATAATGAACAAATCGTTGTCACCGTCTTCATCGTAATCCCCCCATAGACATGTTTTCGCATCATAAATATTTTCAAATGCAGCTTGCAGTTGGAATACGCCTTGATTGTTCATGTATAAACGTGTAGCTCCTCCTGCTATACAAATGGTCAAATCGTCCCAACCGTCTTCGTTCACATCGAAGCAACTCGAGCCCGTTCCGTACATGGTTGATGCATTTAATGCGGCTATTCCGTATTCAGTGGTTACATCAACAAAGACCTGCGCCACGACACTACTTTTCAGAATAAAAAGTAAAGAGAATACTGATAAAATACGAGGCATAAGTCGATTCAGAATAAGGAACACGAATATAGTGCAACGATAATTTGAATCAAACAAAAAGGCCCCCTTCTTTCGAAGGAGGCCTTTTCAGCTTATTGGTTAAAGCTAATTTTAAGACTTTATCTTAAGATTACTTTTGAACCATCATGCGTTGTGTTTGAACTTCACCGTTGAAGATTGCTTCAACCATGTACAAACCATTTGCAAGTGGACGCTCGAATGTGATGTTAGTATTTAACACACCGCTCACTGAGTAACGGTTGCTCCATACTTGACGACCCATAGCATCTACTACGCGAATTTGTACGTTATCTGATTCAACACCAGAAAGGTTAATGTTCACATCTGTACCGTGTGTTGGGTTCGGATACAAGCTCATGTTTACTTCATTTGTTGTCTCCGTTCTTACCACTTGTTGGTTAGCTTGATTTCCATCAGCTACCATACCAGCAGTACCCACGATACTCATACAGAAAGGAGTTCCCCATTGGTAGTTCGTTCCTGTGTATGAAAGAATAGGTGCTGTACGTACAGAGTATGTCTTACCGTATTGTAATTGCAATACAGTACCCAAGTTAATGTAGTTAGAAGCTGCACCTCTGTTTACAGTAATTGGAAGACCTACTGGGTTACCTTGTGTATCAAGTTCAGTGAACTCCCAACGCCAGTTTGTAGCACCGCATACCCATGGTAAAGAAGCTACTACAGAACCACGGAAACGTGGACCAGCAGTACATCTGTCAGAAGTACGAAGAGCAGTAACTGGTTGAGCTATTGTGCTCATAGAGCATGGAGCCAACGCTGGAACTGAAATTGTTTCAGCAACACCAGCACCGTTATTGATGGTGTAAGTGTTAGTGATTAACACACTGTAAGTAGAGCCATATGGTAATGTTGGCAATACGCTGCTCAAGATACAGATATCTGAGTTTTGAGTACGTGTATAAACGTTACCTGCAGCAGGACCTGTTAAACCAGTGTAAGTGAATGTGTAGCTTGTTCCAGCTGCACCAGCCCAAGTTGCCTTGAAGTACTGACACAAGCTGTATGGACCTGGACCGTAGTCACATCCACCACGCTTCAACATCTTAGCACAGATGGTATAAGTACCTGTTCCTAAAGCACTGTTGTAGTTACGAACACCGATTTTGTAGACTTGACCAGCGGTTAGACCGTAGTGGTTCAAAATCTCTCCACCGATACCAGCAACTGCGTTTTCTTGAGCTACAAGAACGCCAGCAGCAGTTTGCAATTCAAGAACGATATCTGCAGCCGATGTATTTACAACGATGCTAACACCTTCTGAAGTTGCAACGAACTGATGCCACTTGTCTTCACCTGTTAAACAGATAGTTTGAGCTGCACCTGAAACTGTTGCGTTCACAAGAGTTCCGTTGATAGCATTACAGTTTGGCCAAATGCTCGTAGACATTGAAGTTGCATTACTTGGGTTTTCACCTGGGTTTTGACATCCTTCTTCCGCAGAACCGTTACAGTTATCATCGATTGCGTTTCCGCAAATTTCGAATTCACCTGGGTTCACGTTTACGTTTGCATCGTTACAATCTGTTGTGTTTGCAGCATAACCAGCAGGTTGGCTACAAGCAACTACTGGAGTGCTAACAACACCGTAGTTGTCACCGTCAGCATCTACATACCAAAGGTTTGTAGGATCTGGAACAACTGTTACAATTTGGTTTGCAGTAGCAACATTTCCGTTAACGTCCGTTACAGTCCAAACTACAGTTGTAGTTCCAACTGGGAAGGTTGCAGGAGCGTTGTTTGTAGTAGTAGCAACACCACAGTTGTCTGCAGTAGTCGCAGAACCAAGTGTAGCAGATGCAGTACATGTGTTCAAGGCAGCAGTTACTTGAACGTCTGCTGGAGCAGTGATTGTTGGCAATTCGTTGTCAGTCACTGTAACAGTGAATGAAGACGTTCCAGTCAATCCTTGCTCATCTGTAGCCGTGTAAGTTACTGTTGTTACACCCACTGGGAATGTATCACCTGAGTTGTGAGAAGATGTTACTGTCACACAACCTTGATCATCAGATCCTGTTGGAGCAGTCCACGTCACTGTATTTCCGCAAGTACCAACTGCATTGTTTGCAGTGATGTTTGTTGGAGTAAATAACAATGAAGGAGCGTTGTTACCAAGATCTAAGATAACCAATGTAGAAGTACCTACACCGCTGTATCCATCCATTTGGATGTAATAAGTAGTACCAGGAGTTAAACACGTCACATCAGAAAGGAATGCACTGAATGAAGCACCACCTTGAGCAGTACCACCATCGTCATTCGCATTGATTAATGTGAATGTAGAGTAGTCAGCACAGTTCGTTGCACTGTAGATAGCCAGTTGGTTATCCCATCCTGGAGCAAGAACACTTACGTGTCCTGAAGCAGGAGCAACAAAACTGAACCATACAGATCCTTCCAAAGATGAAGTACACCATCCGTTCTGTACGTTACATCCTGTAGCAGGCGCAAGCACCTCACCTGGATCTACCGTAGCAGCAGCGGTTGAGAATGAAAGACCTGTTTGGTCACCAAGGGTAACAGGACGAGCAGTACATGGAGTATCGATAGCGTTACCCAATGTAACAGTTACAACGTTCGCTTGGATAGAACATCCATCAGTTGTAGTAGTAGTCGCAGTCAAGTATATTGTACCTGCACCACCTGTAGCATATAACGTTTGAGATTCATTTACTCCACCTGCAATAGTAATAAACGGAGCTACTGGAGCCGCGCCATATACCCACTGAATGGTAGAACCAGCCGTTTGGCCTCCGATAACCCAAGTGCCGGCACCTGGAATTGGAGCAGTGAAGTCATTTACTAAGATAGCCGATGGACCAGTGATTGCACCAGCAGTAACTGAGAACAATGGTTGTGAATATCCTGCAGAAGTGATTCCGCTTGGGTTACAATCATCGATAACAGTTGCCGTGTAAGAATCAGTTGCAGCGGCTGGAGTAGCAACGTAAGAAGCTGAAGTAGCACCCGCGATTGGAGCACCGTTCAAGTTCCATTGGTAAGTTGGATTAGATCCACCACCTGTTGTCGTTGCAGTCAAAGTAACTGGAGTACCAGGACAAACACTTCCAGTAACTGGAGCCGTGTATGTAACCAATACAGCAATACTTCCGAAATCCATTGGACCACCGAAAGAGTAGTTGTGCGAAATAGTCACAAACACATCACCACCTGGAGCAACTACGTTACTTCCAGTATAGTTGTATGGTCCAGCATTGGTCAACTGACCATTTACGTTTGCAACCACTTGGTTACCTACAGTAGATGCACCAGTCATAGAGATCGTTACATCATTCGCCCATGTACCTGCTGAAGAGGTAACTCCGTTCACTTGAAGAACTGTACCAGTCACGGTAGCGCCTGCTGGAATAGCAATTGTTCCTGTTACTGTTTGAACAGCACCCGGAGCAACTGAATAAGCAGTCGCCAAAGTAAATGTTTGAGTTACAGGTGCAGAAGCAGCAACTGTTACGGTCAATGGTTGACCTACAGTTACAGGAGCTGCAACTGTTGGAGAGTAACAAGTAGAAGCACCGTTGGTAACTACTGATGCTGCGTAAACTGTTCCACTAAATGGAGCAGATGCGTTTGGCAAATAAGAAGTACCAATTACGTTGAAAGTGCTGCCTGAACCTAATAATGTACCACCCGTTGCTGCATCGAACCATACTGGATCAGATGGCAACGTGTAAGTCACGATTAAGCTAACACTGTTAAATGTAGCTGCACTTGTCCAGTTGTTTACAAAGTTCACAGTTACGTTTCCGTTTCCAGAAGGAACTGTAGCATTGTAAGAATAAGACACGTTGTTCACAACACCCGCAGTAGACAATACTTGTGTAGCAACTGAAGAAACTCCAGTCATACCCACTGTAATATCAGAAGCAAAAGTTGCACCCGTTGTAGTAATACCAGCAACTGATAAAACTGCACCGCTGATAGTAGCACCTGCTGGTACGTTTACTGCACCTGTCAATGACAATGTGCCGTTGCCTGCAAGTGTTAATGATGTACCCAATGTAGTGGTCGCTGTTAATGTTCCTCCAGCAGGAGCACCATTAGCAGAAACGTTCAACGTAGTTCCGTTCAAACAAGTAGATCCACCTGTTACGTTGGTAGGAGCAGCAACCGGGAATTCAACCGAAGCAGTTCCTAAATCAACAGAACAAGATGGAGTGGTGATGTAACGAGCAAGACTGTGAACAGTAGAAGGTGCTGGAACAGCAACTGGAGAAGTTGTAGTCCAAGTAGCTCCATTGTCAACAGAATACTCATAGAAGTTGTTGTAGTGAATATCCAAGTTGTCAATTAAGTGACCTTGGTTCAATCCACCTGTACGAGCTGCGAAAGCATGCTTCCAAGTAGACTTATCAGCTGTTAAGTAATCAGCTGGTAATTGAGCGTTGTTCAACACTTGAGTACCTGCCAACCACATAGACATTTGACCAAGTGCGTTGATCGTAATAGTCACGTGAGTAGTAGCACCACCAATCCAAGAAGTGTTTGCATCGAAATAGTACAATCCTTCAGCCGGAGTTAAAGTAGATGATGGGTTTCTGCGCAAACAGTTATACATTAAGTAGATACCGTTTACGTTTACACCGTTCGTGTATGCGTCGAAAGAAAGACGGATACCTGAACCAGAACCGTTTTCAGGATTAGCATCACCAGCACCAACCAATACGTTGTCGCCAGTACCTAATGCAGCAGGCATACACACTACATCTGGACCATAGCTATAGCTAAATCCGTCAGCAGGAGGAGTAGTACCAGCAGTTGTGATCATATCGAAATCGATTTGGAAGTCGTTCGTAGCCACACCTGTTGTGTTCGTGATTAAAATACCACCTTTTTGAGAGTTAACTGGAGCAGTCAATTGTAGTTTACCACTAGTAATAACCGCGTTATTACACAACTCAGCTTGTGCTGGGTTTAATGTTGCACTTGAGAAATCGCTAGCGAATACTGTACCTGACCCGTTAATTCCAAAGTTTACTGAACCGCTACCACCACAAACCAATGGTTGTGTTACAGTAGCCGTACCTGTAAGTGGAGAATAGAAACCAACAGTAGTTGTTGCAGATGTTGTACAACCCGTTGATGCGTTTGTTCCTGTTACTGTGTAAGTATATACACCGTTCACAGTTGGAGTCACGCCAGAAAGAGATGATCCTGTAGTACCAGCGGTGATACCAGAACCAGCTACCGGAGTCGAATTCCAAGAATATGAATATCCTGGATTTCCGTCAGACAAGCTCGTAATAGTAAGTGTCGCTGCACCAAAAGAATCATCAGTAGAAGTGATTTGGAAACCAAAAGTACTTCCAGCAGTTACCAACACCGATTGCGTACCCGATTGAGTGTTCGCACCTGGGAATGCAGAAAGAGGCACAGCCACTCCATTGATGTAATAGGCTGGATCATATGATGGATCATCATCAGCTGTTGTGTACGACCAGTTAAATGTGTAGGTAGCAGTAGCCGGAGCTACAAAAGTAGCAAGGGTAGTTACAGCTAATCCTGAACCACCATTGCTTCCCGTCATTACCAATCCATCCACTGTTGTAACTACAGATGAAGTACCTGGAGCTGTGATGGTGAAAGTCGGTAAAGTTGAAGCTGAAGAAGCAGCTAAATTGGTTGCAACCGAGGTCGTACCACAAGAAACTGGGTTACTGTTTGTAACAGTGATTGCCGGAGGAGCAATCCAGTTCACCGTAGCAGGGAAACGATCTGTGATACAAGAACCTGTGTTTGTTGCTACATAAAAAGTAGTTGTTGCAGAAATAACACCAGGGTTGTAAATGTTTGCAGATGACATCGACAATAAGTTTCCACCTACTGGAGCATCGTACCACAAATAAACTGGAGAAGCAACACCATTCAAATCTAAAACTTGAATGCCAGTAGTTTGGTTACCACATACTGTTGCATCAGATTCTTCAACAATTGCCAATGGCGGATTGAATGTACCTGGAGCACAAGGACCTAAGATTTGAACTAAGTAATCCTCAGTTTCTCCGTAACCGTAGTTACCACATGGGTTAATATTGACACCCGCAGTGTTCTCCACGTTTACAATACGCATGCGTGTTAAACCAGGAGTTGCTGTTCCAGGAACAGTGAATGAAACTGGAACCGTAGTCGCAGGAACACAGTTGATATTCGACAATGTTCCGTTGTTCCAAACCATTTCACCAGCATCTGTGAACAAACCATTTTGGTTCCAGTCGATGAAGATCGCAGCACCTGAAGTGTAATTGAATGTTCCGCATGAACCGATAGTGATAGAACCTGACACTGAAGTGCTTTGGATCATCGCAGGTGCAGCAGGAATTCCAGCACCTGAAGTGTAGTTAGCATAAGTGCCAGCAGCAGATCCAGGACCTGGAGCAGCTACACCGCAAGAAGAAGTGTTGTTCAAAGTTGCAATGGTTACGTTCGTGATCTCTTCATCGGCTGTAGAGAAGAACGAAGTTGTGCAATAGCATTCTAAGAAACCTGTCAACGCAATTGCAACAGGTGAAGTGTACTCCACTGTTCCACCGCAAGAAGCAATTCCCACGCGGTAAGAAGAAGCAACTGTTTGCGTTGCAGTGTAGGTAGCAGCAGTTGCACCAGTAATGTCAGTCCAGTTTGAACCGCCATCTGTAGACACTTGCCATTGGAAAGTTAGACCATCCAAAGATCCGGTGTAAGACGTAGCCAACGGAATGTTTGCACTTGGACAAGCAGTTGTTACTGTTGAAGTAGCAGAAACTCCGGTTGGAGCAACGTTACCCAATACCAACATTGTAACAGTTGCAGGCGTAGCAGCATTTGAACAACCTGTTGTTGCATTCGCGTAAGAGATAGAATAAGTAGTCGTTAACAAAGGAGCAACAGTCGCAGAGAAACCATTGATGGTGTTCACTGTAGAACCGTCTACGTTGTTCGTTACACTGTATGTACCGTTAGCATCGGTTGCAGACCACACTGTTAAGTAGTTAGCAGGTGGAGCAAAACGCCATGCTTCAGGAGTTGTAATTGGAGTAGTAAAGTTTTGACGACCAGGAGCTGTAGCACCTATAGTCTTTGTACCATCTTGCAAACCAACAGTGTTAGCACTTGTTTGTGCACTATTCAAGATATGAATATCCACCATTCCTAGTGTTTCATATAATATAGCGCGTGCAGTAAACGCTAAACCTGTCGCCGAACAACAACGTGGAACGTTGTTATAAAGGATAACGAAACGACGGTTAGGTGCAACACCTTCTACCCAATACTTGATAGAACCTGTGTTGTTAGAAAGCGAGAAATATTGGTCTCCTGCCATCAATGCAATAACGTTTCCTGGGTTGTTTACGTTAGGGAATACTCCGCCAACTGAGTTGAAGTTGTATTGACCCAACTGTCCGGCTCCTGTACCGTATCCTGGTACTGGTCCGAACATTAACAAACCGTTAGTACCGGCAGCAATGGTGTTGAATGATTGTCCGAAGAAATTGAAGTTAAATCCAATTGGAATATTTCCCCAACCTCCATCATCTAAAGATCCACCAGACAAAGCTGGAGTCGCTACTCCGTTCTGAACCAAGGTGGTTGCAGTTGCAGGAACAGTGAAAGGAACATAAGGAATAGAAGTTACAGAGAAGTTACCCGCACTTAATCCAGAGTTGATGGTTGCAGGCGTACCTGGACAAACACCCGAAGCTGTTGTTGTTACAGTAGCTGAAGGCAATGGATATACACCCACGCTGTAATCTGTGTATGCGTTACAACCAGAAACTGCATCAGCACCAACTACACGAACAGAAGATGTCTGTGCAATGGTGAAGTCAGTTGTCGCTCCTGTAGCAGAAGACAACGTACCTGTTTCCAATACAGACCAAGAATAGTCATATGCAACACTTGAAGATGCAGTCAACGTGCTAGTTCCACCCGTTCCGCAGAAGGTTGGTGTAGTAGCTGTCACAGTGATTGCTGTCGGAGCTGTGTAAGTAACCCCTAAAGAAGTTGTACCCACGCAACCGTTTGCATCAGTACCCGTAAGGTTTACTGTTGCAGAAGCTAAGCCCGTGAAAATTACACTTGAACCTGTTCCTGCGCTTAAAGAGTTTGCAGGTGTCCATACATACGTATCAGCACCTGAAGCTGTCATTGTCTGCGCGCCGCAGAAAGCACCTCCATTAGGTGCTGTAATAACAACCACTGGTAATGCATTTACGGTAAGAACAATCTCATTCGAAGTTGTAGTGATTCCTGAGTTCGCGCAAGTAGAAGTACAAACAAAATAGTAAGTACCTGCAGCCATAGCAGCTGTTGTATAGCTGGCAGCGTTAGGACCTGTACCACCCACCACGTTAGAGTATGGACCTCCCGGAGTGTTGGAAACTTGCCATTGCGTTGTAAGACCTAAATCAACTCCTAAACCTGTAGCAGTCATGTTTTTAGTCGCATTGGCACAAATAGATGCGCTACCTGTCAAAGCAGCAGTAATCGGAGCTGGAGTACCAGCACACTGAGCAGCTTGAGTAGTAAAATAACCCGTTAAGGTATTACCGTCAGAGTTTGAAGTTGAGTTACCCAAACCACAATGACTGAAACGACAAGTGTTTCCAGTCGTTGAGTTAAATGTTTGAACTCGAACTTGGTAAGAAGTTAATGGATTCAAACCAGTAAGAGCTGCTGTGTTTACAGCAATTGGGTTACTAGGATGATCTGTCCATGCACAAGTTCCTACCGCGCGATACTGCACATTATATGAGTTTGCGTTAGTCGGTGCTGTCCATGAAATCGTAGCAGCTGTTGAAGTAATTCCAGAAGCTGGAGCATAGGTTGTTACTGGGTTAACCCAAGTCGCATTGGCTCCGCCTTGTGGAACAAATGTGAAAGTAGTACCTGATGGACAGTTAATGTTTGGAATAGTAGAATTCAAAATCATAGTCGCTGAATTCAGACGGCTAGAAACCGCGTTGGTCCAGTTACATGTCGTTCCAGCTGGGATATTAGCAGTTGTCAACGAATTTAATGTTGTTCCAACCACAGCCGCAGCCACTCCATTTTTGATACCTACTTGAAAATAAGAAGTACTTGAAGCAGTATTCATTGTTCCGTAAACAAACGAAATTGCATTCGTTGTATGGTTCAATCGAACTTGGAAATTGAAGTTATCTCCAACGAGATTCCAACGCTGGAAGTTCGACCACTGAATAACAGTTTCATTCGATGCAGAAAGATATTCCCATCTAACTTCAGCAGCTGCACTTACAGCCGACAAATCTCTTGCAAGTGGAGAAATAACTCCAATAGCACCGGTTGCGGTAATGGCACTTGAAAGCGCTGTGTATCCACCTGTGGTAGTCGCAGCAGCTGTTCCTCCAATTGTCATCCAACCGTTTGAGTTCGCGGTGAAAGTCGTTGCAGCAACTCCGTTAAAGGTGAAACTGTTAATGGTCTGCAAGGTAGATAAGTTCTCATCTAACGCTGCACCTGAGAGAATCACGGTTCCTCCAGTAATTGGAACATAAGCCGTATTCGAAGTAAGTACGTTGTAAGTTGCTACTTGAGCGATTACCCCAACGTTAAATACCAAAGAAAGGCAAATGACTGATAAAAGAATTAGCCCTCTTCTAAAAAGAGAACTTCCCCGTGTTCGTCCTGGAGACGAGCCCGTGGTAGTGTCGAACACCGCTAAATCCCTGGGATTTGGCGGTAACTGAGAACGTAAAATACGGTTCATAAGTTAGATTTAGTTAATAATTTGATTAGGTTTTCGCTGAAAAACAGCGATAGCAATAATAAGACGAAATTTTCTTATCAAGATGCCTGTGTTCATTATTTTTTTTGAATTTTAATACGATTCAAAGAAATCCACTGTGATTCAACTGCTTAGGGGCGAAAAATTTTTCGCCCCGATGTTCTGAATAGACCCGCCCCGATGCTTCAAACAGATTTTTAATCTAATGTATAAGATTCAGAGAATACAATGCAAAGCCTTGTTCAGATTCGCTGTTAGCAGGAGAAAGACGCTGAAGTCGGAAGCCTGAATCTTCATATTGCTTGGCACGTGGATATGCCTCTTCCCTGCCCCATATGATGAGATAATTGGGGTCGGGTGCTGGGAGTCGTTTCGAATCGTAAACAGGTTGATGGGTGATTTGCTGCTTCAGCTGATCCAAAGACTTCTTCTGAGTCATGGAAAACGGATGAGTGAATTTCCCGACATAATGCATCGGCAACCAAACCGACTCCTCGCCTTTCCAATTGTCGATGACCACGTTTTGAAAATCACCCCGCTCATAAAGCGCTCTTGATGCTTCGAGGTATTTTGACTTTGGAATGTAGAAGGAATAACTGACGGTGTAGATGGCAGAGAGGTAGATGGAGAGGCGGATTAATTTGGTAGGCCAAGATTCTTCGAAAGATGTTTCACAAGATGCGGAGCAAGATCCATTGGAAGATGCCTTGCAAGACGCTTCGCAAGGGTTACGCTTAGAAATTGTTCTGATCAATAATAACAAAACAAAAGGCACTGCTGGCAGCAAAAAGCGCTCCTGTCTATTTGGAAAAAATAAATGAAATCCAATAAACACCACCGTTCCTAAAAAAATGCAAATCACTTGCGAAGCATCTTTCATCGAATCTTGTGAAACATCTTGCAAGGCATCTTTCGAAGAATCTTGCTCGGCATCAGGCCTGCGGCGAAAGGATAACAGAAATACGATTGTTATTGCCGGAAAGATGTAATATGAAACCAGAGCGAAGTAAGAAAAAACATTACTCGGGTAGTCGGAAAAGTGCGTGGCGTTGTAGGATTGGTAGTCGAGTAAATGCTGATAAATGGGTTTGTGCCAAAATAAAAGATTGTCGATTTGAGTCAATGCAAAGCCCAGTGTGAAGAAGATTCCGAAGAGCAAGGCCCCACTCCACTTGCGTTTCCAAAGCAAGTACATTCCAAGTGTTAAAGGAAAGAAGACCAATTGGTAGCGCATTCCAACCGAAACTGAAAATGCCAAGGCAGCAATGATTAATGCGATCAAGCGCTCACGCTCGATATACTTCAACACATACAAATAGGCCAACAAGACAAAAGGTATGCAAGCGGTTTCAACCAACTGATGGACACTGAAAACGGTAACCACTCCACCGAAAACCCAAAACCAAATGGCATACATGCGCCACTGAACCGAATCAATCAATCGCTCAGCTAGTTTCACGAAGAGGTACACTCCCCACAAACTCAAGGCCGCATGAAACAGACGAAGTACAAAGGCTTGTATGAATGGATTCGCTATACCAAGGATTGCACAGAACTTCAAGACTAAAAAATTCAAAAAGTAGTAGGCGTAACTGAAGGGTTGTGCATGATCGGTTTGATTGTATGCATTCGGAAACCAGTTGTGATAGTTCTCTCCGTGCACCCAAGAAGAAACCGGTTCAACGGCCAAGAAGTGGTCGTCGGACATGATATATCCTTCCGAAAAAACAGCTGCGATTAAACGAACCACTGCTGCCGCAAACAGAACACGACGAAGCCATTTCCCTTCAGTCGAAAAAAAATAATCTAACATTTTTCTCATGTTTGAAGCACCCCAACTGAGTACGGACGTTCCGCCGGTGCATTCGACGCGGCCTCAAGACCCATGCTTATCCATTTACGTGTTTCAGTCGGATCAATCACTGCGTCTAACCACAATCGCGATGCGGCATAGTATGGAGAAGTTTGCTCGTCATACTTCGACTTGATACGATTGAACATTTCCGCTTCACGCTCAGGGGTAATGGTCTCTCCTTTCGCTTTCAAAGAAGCCACTTCAATCTGAAGCAACACTTTCGCAGCTTGAGCACCGCCCATAACTGCTACTTGCGCGGTAGGCCAACCCACAATCAAACGCGGATCGTAAGCCTTACCGCACATGGCGTAGTTGCCAGCTCCGTAACTATTCCCCATCACAATGGTGAACTTAGGCACAACACTGTTGGCTTGCGCATTCACCATCTTCGCGCCGTCTTTGATAATTCCTCCGTGCTCACTCTTGCTTCCCACCATGAATCCAGTAACGTCTTGCAAGAAGACCAAAGGGATGTTCTTCTGATTGCAATTCATGATGAACCGAGCCGCTTTATCGGCACTGTCGCTATAGATCACACCACCGAATTGAATGCCGTCTTTCTTACTCTTGATCACTTCGCGCTGATTCGCGACAATACCTACCGACCATCCATTGATGCGGGCATAAACACACACAATGCTCTTTCCGTATTCCGCCTTGTATTCCGTGTATTCGCTGTTGTCGACCAAGCATTCAATCATTTCACGCACTTCATACGAAGTGGTTCTGTCGGTTGGAAGTATTCCCAGCACATCTTCCATTTTGCGTTTTGGAAGTGACGCCGCAATGCGATCGAAGCCAGCATCTTTCGAAACCTTGCCTTGCGAGCTTAAGAGTTTCTTCAAGGTGTCCAAGGCGTCTTTATCGTTCGCGGCTTTGTAGTCGGTCACACCACTGATCTCGCAATGGGTAGTTGCTCCGCCCAAGGTCTCGTTATCTACTTCCTCGCCAATGGCTGCCTTCACCAAATATGAACCCGCTAGGAAGATGCTTCCTGTTTGGTCTACGATTAATGCTTCATCGCTCATGATTGGCAAGTACGCGCCACCCGCAACGCAGCTACCCATTACGGCAGCGTATTGTGGAATACCCATGCTGCTCATGCGCGCATTGTTTCTGAATATTCTTCCGAAGTGTTCTTTATCGGGGAAGATCTCGTCTTGCATCGGCAAGTACACCCCAGCGCTATCTACCAAATAAATAATTGGAATGTGATTCTCCATGGCAATCTCTTGCGCACGAAGGTTCTTCTTTCCTGTAATGGGGAACCACGCCCCAGCCTTAACGGTGGCATCGTTCGCAACCACCAAACACAGCTTCTTCGAAACGTATCCCATCACCACTACTACTCCGCCTGCTGGACATCCGCCGTGTTCTTCGTACATACCGTCTCCCGCAAATGCTCCAATTTCAATCCGCTCGGTGTCTTTGTCCAAGAGATAATCGACACGTTCACGCGCGGTCATCTTTCCCTTTTCATGTTCCTTCTCAATGCGTTTTCTTCCACCACCTTCGTATATTTTTTTCAATCTACGCTGAAGGTCTGCAATGCGTTGAAGCATCTTATCTTCGTTTTTGTTGAATTCCAATTCTTTCGAGTCCATGCGCCAAAGTTAAGTTATGCGTGTTCTATTGTGTTCGTTGAAAGTAGTTTCCTTTAAATGTTGAATCGACTAAAACCTGCTTCAATTCTTGAAGCAAAACATGCGGTTCAATCAGCGCTTTGTCGAAGAACCCATTGTCTGCTGCATTACATATAAACATTTTTTTCTGTTGAAATGGTTTGGTTTGAATGAACTCCGGATGAATGGTTGAAAGCGATACATTCCATGTATTGGGAAAATACACCAATTCGCCATAGACATCGGCTTCATTCAAAGCGAATAACATTCTTTCCTTGTCGAAGTTCAAATTCCCTTTACCATCCCGAGCACCAACATATTCAGCCCCCGCGTCTTTCAACAAAGTAGACCAATAGGATTTGTTATTCGCAACGGTCCAGTCGCTTCCGTTGTTGGTAGCGAAGAAAACTTTAAGCCGAAGCCTAGATTCTTCGAAAGATGTTGCACAAGAACCTTCGGTAAATCCTTGCGGAGCATCTTTTGAAAAATCTTTCGAAGAATCAATGTATTCCCTTTCAATTTCAGCAAACAACTCTCTCGCCAAGACATCTTTTCGAAGAATAAATCCAAAAACATAAAGCCACTCTGCCTTACCAAGCGGATGTTCTTCCAAGTATTCAGACGTTGGAATAACGGCGCAGTTCGGCAACTTGGCCTGGTATTGTGTGGGTTCAAATGGAACGCTAAAAAGAACGGTAGGATTCAATGCCATTAGATCTTCCAGATTGACCTCTCCATTTCGGGTTAGGTTTAACGTACTTCCTTGCTGAATTTGACCTTGCAAAGCTGGAATCTGAATGCGGTCTGAATAGGTTACTGCGCAAACGTTTTTCATTTCACCCAATGCATTTACAAAGTAGGAATGAGTGGTGCTAAGTAAAGCAACACGCGCAGGATTTGAACTAGACAAAGAAACGGAATGAGAAACAGAGGCAGAATCAGAATCAGAATCAGAATGAGATAGAAACTGAATAAGAGTATCGCCTTCAATTTTAACAACACGAAAACCGGTGGCGTATTTAGGTTGAAAAATAACAATCACCTGACCCGTCGTATTGCCATTGGAACAGGCGTTCAGAAAAGCAGCGCTAATGAGCAAAAGGAAAAGAAGGCGGTGCAATTTCATGCGGCAAAAGTACACAAGAAAAAAGCCACTCTCTTGAGTGGCTTTTTCATTAGTTCCAAATATAACTTTTGGTAACCGGTTGCAGCTGTTCGTATGCTGAAAGAATAATCTCTTCCGACTCCATAAAAGCTACTAAATCTTGAAGGGTAAAATCTTGCATAGGCGCGTTTAATTTTTAGGCTTAACGCAACCTTTGTTTTCGATATTGCCCTTGGGCTAAACTTTTTTAGATCACCAGTTTAATATTGTACTTTTCAATGTGCTTACGAAGATTGATTAACGCGTAGCGCATTCTTCCCAATGCCGTATTGATACTGATGTTCAAGTGATCTGCAATTTCCTTGAAGCTCATGTCGTAAACAATACGCATCATTACAATTTCACGTTGCTCTGAAGGAAGCATTCCAATGAGCTGACGAACTTCTTTGGTAACTTCCTTTTGAATCACTTGCTTCTCAACGTTCTTCGAAGTCTCTTGAACGAAATCAAGTGGGTCGTATTTATCAGTAGCACGCTGGATAGGCATTTTCTTGTTGTTGCGGAAATGGTCTATGCACAAGTTGTGTGCAATGCGCATGATCCACGCAGAGAATTTACCTTCTTCGTTGTACTGTCCATCTTTCAATGCTTGCACAGCCTTGCAGAACGTGTCTTGGAATAAATCGTTTGCTAATTCGCGGTCGCGAACGAACATGTAAATTTTTCCGAACACCTTCGACTTGTAGCGAGACATTAACTCACGGAATGCGGGTTCGTTACCATGCATGTACATGGATACCAATTGGCGATCTGATTCGAGTGATAAGCGCATAACGTCCTCCTTTTTTATTTGGTTCAACTTAATTTAGAACTGAAAAAAGTAGTCGTTTATTCTATAGGCGCTTTTTGAGATTTTTGTTTATGATGTCTTTCTTCCGACATCTTGAAAACGAATATAGTTATTCTTTTTACAGAACGCAAACTTTTTTTTACATTTTTTTCTTTCCTACCAATGAACAATAATGTGAATGAAGAGGTAATACCTTTGACACTTCAAAAGAACAACGTGAAGAACGAGAGCCACAAAACCCACATCATTATTAAAGGTGCACGCGTGCACAATTTGAAAAACGTATCGGTTTCAATACCCCGAAATAAATTGGTTGTGCTCACGGGATTGAGTGGTTCAGGAAAAAGTAGTTTGGCCTTCAACACATTGTTTGCAGAAGGTCAGCGCCGATATGTAGAGAGTCTTTCATCCTACGCAAGACAATTCTTGGGGCGCTTCGATAAACCCGATGTCGATTCTATTGTAGGAATCAGTCCAGCTGTTGCCATTGAGCAAAAAGTAACTGGAAGAAGTTCGAGATCAACGGTTGGAACTTCCACCGAAATCTACGATTACATTAAATTGTTGTATGCGCGCATTGGCATAACCTACTCTCCTACTTCAGGAAAAGCAATTACAAAGAACAACACATCTGATGTGGTGAATACCATTTTCAAATTGAAAAATGACACACGTTTCGCCATTGTTTGTCCGCTTAAAATTGAATCTGAAACATCGTTTCAAATCGCAAAAGAAACATTACTTGCTCAAGGATTCAGTCGATTAGTTGTTGGAAACGATTTTGTTGAAATTCAAGAAGCAGAATACTCATCGAAGCAATTGTATTATTTGCTCATCGATCGTATGTCAAAAGACGACGAGTTGGAAGCATCGCGTTTAGGCGATAGTGTAGACTTGGCGTTCTCATTGGGACATGGGCATTGCGCACTTTTCTTTCCAGATAAGAAGAGATTTGAAGTGTATGCGAATCAATTGGAGGAAGACGGAGTCGTTTACGAAGAGCCTTCGTTGAATTTATTTTCGTTTAACAATCCTGTGGGTGCATGCAAAACGTGTGAAGGATTTGGAAGCATTATCGGTATTGATTCGAAGCTTGTCATTCCAAATGAAAACTTATCCATTTATCAAGATTGCATCGCTTGTTGGAAAGGCGATAAACTAAGCGGATGGAAAGACGACTTGATTCGCAATGCGAAGAAAGCCAACATTCCCATTCATACGCCGTATCGCGATTTAACAACACTTCAGAAGAAAATGTTGTGGGAAGGATGCACGCACTTTCACGGAATAAATACATTTTTCAAATACCTCGAAGCAGAGACATACAAGATTCAAAATCGTGTTTTACTCTCTCGCTATCGCGGAAGAACAGCATGTCCTGAATGCCGAGGCACACGCCTGAAGAAAGAAGCTAACTATGTAAAAATCGCAAACACTTCTGTTTCTGAATTGATGTTACTTCCATTGCATAAATCGCTTCATTTTTTTGAAACACTTCAACTTACGAAACACGAAGAATCTGTTGCCAAAAGAATCTTGCTAGAGATTAAAAACAGACTACGTTTTTTGTGTGAAGTGGGATTGGAATATTTAACACTGAATCGACTTTCGAATACATTAAGTGGTGGTGAAGCCCAACGTATACATCTTGCGACTAGCTTGGGAAGCGCGTTGGTTGGATCCATGTACATTCTAGATGAACCTAGCATTGGATTGCATCCGCGCGACAGCAAACGATTGCTCGAAGTGTTGAAGAATTTACGTGATCAAGGGAATACAGTAATTGTTGTTGAACACGAAGAAGAAATCATTCGCAACGCCGATTACATCATAGATATTGGTCCAGAGGCCGGTGCTAAAGGTGGAGAGATTGTGTTTGAAGGAATGGCGAAAGAATTGAAAAAAAAAGGCAAAACTTTAACGGGTGAATATCTGCGGGGCGACAAGAAAATTCACATAGAAAAAACGAAGAAGAAACTCAACGATTTCATTTCGTTAAAGGAAGTAAATCTTCACAATTTATCTAATACAAGCATTGATATACCTCTTCACGCATTCAGCGTGATTACTGGGGTTAGCGGATCTGGAAAAAGTACGTTAATCAAGAGTGTCCTCTACCCTGCTCTTCAAAATGCATTGAATGGCATAGCGGAAAACAGCTCGAATTACAGCGAACTTTCTGGAAGCATTTCTTCCATCAAAGCATTGGAATTTGTTGACCAAAATCCGATTGGAAAAAGTAGTCGTTCAAACCCTGCGACCTACTTAAAAATATACGACGACATTCGCGCACTTTTCACTTCACAACCTTTGGCTAAACAGCGCAACATGAAGCCTGCATTTTTCTCGTTCAACGTAACAGGTGGACGCTGTGATACCTGCGAAGGAGAAGGCATTCAGACAATTGAGATGCAGTTTATGGCCGACGTAGAATTGGTTTGCGAAACGTGCAAGGGAAAGCGTTTTAAAGAAGAAGTTTTAGATGTGCAATACCGCGGAAAAAACATAGCCGATGTTTTGGATTTGACGGTTGATGAAGCCATTGAATTCTTCGGTGAAGACACATCAACTTCTGCCAAACATATCGTTCAAAAACTTTCTCCACTTAAAGCTGTAGGCCTTGACTACGTAAAGCTTGGACAAAGCAACAGCACCTTATCGGGTGGTGAAGCGCAGCGCATAAAATTAGCTTCGTTCCTCATCAAAGGACCGAATCAACCGCACACGTTATTCATCTTCGATGAGCCAACAACTGGATTGCATTTTCACGACGTGCAAAAATTGATGGTTACGTTTCAAGCCTTGTTGGCGCAAGGTCACACTGTGATTGCTATTGAACATCACACCGACGTTATGCGTTGCTCTGATTGGATTGTAGACATTGGACCAGAAGGCGGCGAGAAAGGCGGAAACATCTTGTATTGTGGGCCTTTCGAAGCATTTTTAAAAACTGATTCTTACACCGCCAAGGCATTAAAAAATTAGTACATCACAAAATATTACTCGAAATAAGTTGTTGTTCAACCATGAGAAAATTAGTTTCGTTTAGCATAGCAGCGGTTATCAGTTTAGCCAGCTGTTCACAACAAAAACAACATCAAAGTACATCCAGCAATATGATTCCACAAGTGGTAAAAACAGAAGAAGAATGGAAGAAAGAATTATCTCCTGAACAATTCCGAATTCTTCGCGAGAAGGGCACTGAACGTGCGTTTACAGGCGAATTCTGGGATCATCATGACATTGGAACATATAGCTGCGCGGCATGCGGACAAGAGCTGTTTCAATCTGATTCTAAATTTGACAGTGGGTGCGGATGGCCGAGCTATTTCAAACCGATTAATGAATTGGTTATTTCTGAAGACAAAGACACTTCATATGGCATGGTAAGAACGGAGGTCATGTGCAGTAAATGCGGTGGACACTTGGGCCATGTTTTTCCGGATGGACCTCCTCCAACCGGACTTCGCTATTGCATCAATTCAGGCGCGCTAAAATTTAAGCCGAATAACCCTTAACAGCACTGTCTACACTGCGAAGTAAGGTTTGCGCATCGCGCGGATTCAATTGCTTTCCGAAGCGAATTTTAGAACGGTTGTAAACGAATCCTAAACGCTCACCACCCATGATCCAAAAGCTATCGTCGAGGAAATAGAAAAACGAATTTTCGTCTTGCTTAACGATGCCCAATTGCTTTATTTTTTCTAATTCGAATTTCTCTCTTTTACCGCGATTTCCGAATGCATTTTGCAGCGTCATTTCCCCCTTCTTAAACACCAATATTTCTTTGCCCGACTTTCTCCACATGAGCACCTTCAACGTGCGATAAAAAAAGAAAGACCAAAGCGCAGTAGAAATCAAAAAGAAAATTTGTTCTCCGCTGTTCGCTGAAGTGAACAATGAATAAATAAACACACCTCCACAAAACGTCCAAGCCATCAGCCATGCGTAAAGCAGAGCCTCTTGCCAGCGTTCAACATTTTGAGAAATAGTTATGGTTAATTGTTCTTTTTCACGCACCACTTGAATACGTTTTCCTATGAACTGAGGAGCTGCTTTATTCATGAATTCAAAACTTTATCGTACAACTTTTCATAGAGCGGAAGCACTGTTTCAAGCGAAAATGCATTTGCTCTTTCCTTCGCTTGATCTTTAAACTTCATCAATCGTTCTTCCTTTTCAATCAAGTAAAAAACTTGTTTCGCCATTTCATCGACATCACCCACGTTGCTCATTAACCCTGAAACCCCGTGCCGATTTAATTCCGGAAGACCTCCTGCATTGCTTGATACCACTGGCACTCCGCTCGCCATAGCTTCCAATGCCGCCAAACCAAAACTTTCGGATTCAGAAGGTAGAAGCATGACATCTGCCGCAGATAAAAGCTCCATTGGGTTCTTCACATTTCCAACAAAAACAACATCGTTCAACTGATGATCGCGCGCGAATTGTTCCGCCTTCGAGCGGTCTGGTCCATCGCCTACCATGACTAAAATTGAAGGCTTCAATTCATTCACACGCTTGTAAATTTCCATAACATCCATCACGCGTTTTACTGGACGGAAGTTCGAAATATGAATAAGCATTGGCGTTCCATCGGGAGCGTATTCTTCGCGAATTTCGCTCACAACGTCTTCATCAATTGGCGTTGGATTCAAGAAGTTCGGAATGACTTCGATGTCGATGTTAATTCCAAAAAGCTTGTATGTATCTGTACGTAAACTTTGCGAAACCGCAGTAACAGCATCGCTTTCATTGATTGCAAAAGAGATAACGGGTTCGAAAGATGCGTCTCTTCCCAACAATGTAATATCTGTTCCGTGAAGTGTTGTAATCACAGGGAGGTTCAGACCCTCTTTCTTCAAAATTTGCTTCGCCATGTAAGCTGCACTTGCATGTGGAATAGCGTAGTGAACATGGAGTAAATCAAGTCCCTCGTGCTTCGCCACATCAACCATTTTGCTTGCCAAAACAAGCTCATATGGCGGATATAAAAACAGCGGATAATCGCTCACGTTTACTTCGTGGTAGCGGACATTCTTTCTGAGTGACCCCAGACGCACAGGTTGAGAATATGTGATGAAATGAATTTCATGTCCCTTCTCTGCAAGTGCCTTGCCTAACTCCGTAGCCACAACGCCGCTTCCTCCAAATGTTGGATAGCAAACGATACCAATCTTCAATCTTTTTTCCATAGTGCAACGGAGCAGAACTCCACTGCAAAAGTACTACGGTTTAACAGGAAACAGTCTGTAAATTTCTTCCTGTATTCTCGGACGAATGCGTAAGTCATTGATCTTCCAGTTTTCAGAACTTGGACAATTTCGATTGCTTAAGAAAACGAAAACTGTTCCGTTTGCTGGATCTGCCCAACACAACGTCCCGGTAAATCCAGAATGACCATAGCTCTCATCTGTGGCAGACGGCCCCGTTGCTCCGCTCCACTTGGTAAATCCTGGCTTGTCGAAACCTAATCCTCTTCGATTGTCTTTGAAATGTCTTGCAGTAAACAAATCCATAGTTTCGTGGTGAAAAAACTCTTTTGTTCCGTAGGTACCATCGTTCAAACACATTTGCATGAGTGCTGCGCAATCGTTGGCATTCCCGAATAATCCTGCGTGTCCGCCTACTCCTCCCATTAGCGCAGCGCCTTGATCATGGACATATCCGCGAACGGCTTGTCTTCTCCACTTCGTATCGGTTTCCGTCTCTGCAATCATTTTCACTGGCCAATTCTTTTGCGGATTGTATCCCATTGAACGGAGTCCCATGGGTTTGTAGAATGATTCCGAAACATACTGATCTAAAGGCATACCCGTGATTTTCTCAATCATTTTTTTGTAATAATAATAGCCTAGATCACTGTATAGATAACCCTGATCAGGATTCAACTTCAACTCTAAAATTTCTTTGTAAATCGAATCAGTCATTTCCTTGGTGGTCCACATGTCTGCACAAACAGGATTACAACATTTATCGTTGTGTTCCTTCGACAAACAATTCCCATCCCACTCACCGCCATTTACTGTAAGGTTTGTAAAGTCCTTCCAAGCCGGAAGCCCTGCAGTGTGCGAAAGCATGCGCTTCAATTGCATTTTTCCGTGCGGATGGCCTTCGGGAAAATCGATGTACTCCCCAATGGTTTTCTCAACGTCAATTTTCCCTTCATCAACCAACTTCATCAGGGCAAGCGTTGTCGAAAGCATCTTTGTCACTGAAGCAAGGTCGTAAATTGAGTTTTCAGACACTTTCTGCGTCTTAGCCTTGTCTAAATATCCAAAACTCTTGTTGTAGAGAATAACGCCGTCTTTCGCGATTAAAACGCGACAGCCGGGGTATGCGCCTTGATCCAAACCTTCCTTCACAATTTCATCGACTTTCGCGAACAAGTTGGTTTCGTCGCCTTGAACTTCAGTTGGAGCATTCGCCATCATGTCTTCCACATACACACTGCTATTGCCGTTGGATTGCGAACTGTTTGAGACAAAATTGAACCATCCTGTTTGCGAAGGCTTCAGATAACGCATTCTACCTGCTGTTTGAAAAACCTTGCCATCGCCTTCTTTGAATTTCGTTCCAACAGAAACAGGTAGTTTCCCTTGAAACGCAATAACCCCGCAGACAGCGTCTGCCGTCACTTGTTGCGTTAGATCATCGGATTGATAAGCCACCACAAACGAATTGACACCTTTCCATTCTGACTTTTCTAAGGCATACGGACAAGCAAACATCACGACAGTTGTAGTGAAGTGCTCTGCAATTTTTTCTGCGGCATGTGTTCCATTCGATGTAATTCCGAAGTTCGTATTGGCTTTGTTCGTTGTACCCAAAAATGCAACAAGGACATCGGTGCAATTTTCTTTCATTTTTGAAATGACCGTTTGTATTTCAGTATCGGTGCATTCCTTTGAAAGTGCATGAATCTCAACAGCTTTGTACTGATCCATGCTTTTCGCAAAAGCGCAATTCACATCATCTCCAATCAGCACTACACCCAATGGCTTCTGCCATTTATCTGTGTCCTCGTACGGAATTTTGTTTTCAGAAATAACGGTGATCGAACTCTCGATACAACGTCTTCGTAATGCTGTAGCGTATGGCAAATTTAAATCTTTTGAAATACCCTTGACCTGAATTGGCTTGAATTTATGAGCTCCAACACGCTCTTTCGCCTTCAACACCTTCAACGCCTTGGCAGTAATTTCTTCCTCTGTGATTCTCCCTTGTTGAATGGCTTCCTTTACTTTTTGAATGGCAAGAGGTACATTCAATGGGAACAAAACCACATCATTTCCTGCGATGAGCGCACGGACATCTGCTTCGCCTGAAGGAAAATATTTCGCTACGCCTTCCATGTTCATGGCATCGGTAAGCACCAATCCTCCGAATTTCAAACTGTCGCGAAGAAGTCCTGTGATAATATTTTTTGAAAGCGTACTCGGCACGTGCGCCTCCTTTTCAAATTCCGGAAGCGAAAGATGCGCCACCATTACACTTGCCATTCCATTTTCGAACAAGGCCCTGTACGGCTTGAATTCATTGGCTGAAAGCTGCGCGTAGTTTTTATTTACAACAGGAAGTTCCTTGTGCGAATCTGCATCGGTGTCTCCATGTCCGGGAAAATGCTTGGCGTTCGCTAATACGCCATTGTCTTGCATTCCATTCATATAGGCCATTCCGCAAGCAGTTACGCGATCTGCATTCTCCCCAAACGAACGATTTGAAATTACCGGATTCTTCGGATTTGAATTCACATCTACTACCGGAGCGAAGTTCATGTGAACGCCAATTCGCTTACACTGACGCGCGACTTCTTTTCCAAATTCATAAATTAATTTTTCATCCATTGAAGCTCCCAAGGTCAGCGCGCGAGGAAAAGAGATGGTACTGTCTAAGCGCATGCCTAATCCCCACTCTGCATCTATTCCGATGAGCAGTGGAATTTTTGATTTGGATTGAAAGCGATTGGTCAACTTCGCTTGGCGCACTGGACCACCTTGAAAGAAGATGATTCCACCAATACCGTTGTTCTTAATGAGCGTTTCAATTTGCGTTGGATTGTAAGACTCTTTCTTTTCATCGCTCCAGGCGGCAACCATAAAGAGCTGACCAATCTTTTCATCGAGTGTAAGCGTTTTAATTAGGCTGTCGGACCAGGATTCTGCGAAAGATTTTGTACAAGATGCTTCGCCAGATTCTACGAAAGATGCTTCGCAAGATTCTACGAATGATGCTTCGCGAAATTTGATGAATTCAGAACGAAAAGCAAAGAGCACAACTACCAACGCCAAAACAGGCCATTTCAAAAATTTCTTCATGTGTTAAAGTTATTCGCACGAAGAAGAGAACTGAAATTGTGCCAGTCTATTTTACAACATTGAAATGTGAATGAATTAAGCCATCGCTTTCATCTCAATGGCCTTTCTTGCTTGCACCATGAGGAATGAAAACTGTTCTTCTTCGGTTAGATTTGAATTGTCTAATACTATTGCATCCGCTGCCTTACGCAGAGGATCAGCAGCGCGCGTGGTGTCTTGCAAATCTCGTTGAGCAATATTCTCTCGAACATCTTCAATGGAAATGTTCACACCGTTATTTTTTAACTGAAGATATCTTCGTTGCGCGCGCACTTCAACATCAGCAGTCATGAAAACTTTGAGCTCTGCACCCGGAAGAACAACAGTTCCAATATCTCTTCCATCCATAACCACTCCACCGTTCTCTGCCATGCGCTGTTGAATACGCACCAACTTCTCGCGAACCGCTTTAATCGCGCTAATCGCTGAAACATGTGCACTGACTTGCATGCTGCGAATTTCCTTATCTACACACGTCCCATTTAAAAATGTTTCAATCTCTTGCGAGTCTGAATTGTATTTGAACTGAATCAAGATCAAGTGAAGTGACTCCACCAACATGTTTTCGTCAATGCTGCCATTGTTTTGAACATAGCCGTGCTCCAACGCATAAAAAGTAACCGCTCTGTACATTGCACCTGAATCGATATAGATGTAATTCAAGTTTTTTGCTATGGCTTTTGCTAGTGTGCTTTTTCCACAAGAGGAATAGCCATCGATGGCAATGTTGATTTTATTGGTCACTTGGTTAGGGAATTGAAGCCCCGAATTTACAATGCTTCCGAGCAAAACACCAAGTTTTATTTTAAAATGTGGTAATATTGCGCACATGAAAAGTTCAAGACTGCGCATCGGATACATTTTATTGGCATTAACAGCATCTTTCGCTTTTCATTCTTGCAATAACATTCCTTATTTCGGACACCAAGAAGGAAAAATCATTTACGATGTGACTTTCCCATACGAGTCAAACGACATCAAGCTTGCCCTTTTCCCAAGTGAAATGACATGCATTTTTGATGGTGATCGTCAACATACGCTCATTGAGTCAGCCTATGGTATTGTGAAATCTGAGTTCATTATTGATCATGAGAAAAAAGAATTCAATCACCTTGTTGCATGCTTTGGCAGCGACTATGTGATGCATTTGAATGAAGGGGAATTCAACGAATGGATTAAGCAATTCCCAGCAGTAAGACTTGAACCGACAGAAGAAACCATGATGATTGCAGGCTACGAGTGTAAGAAAACGATTGCTTATTTTAAAAGCGACTCTCTTCCGTCTGTCGATTTATACAGCACCACGAAATTGGATTTAGACGGAAACAATTGGTGGAACACTTACGCGGGTGTTGAAGGGACATTACTAGGCTACGATATTGAGCAATACGGAAGACGCATGCAAGTGCGCGCACGTGAAGTCATTTTTCAAAAAACCACTCCCGAAGATTTTCAAATCCCAAGCTCTTACACCCCAATAAGCGCGGGTGAAATGAAAGCCAAGCTCGATGAAATTGTAAAAGATTATCTCGATTGATGAACCAATAGGAAACTTCCCTGTACAGCATAAAAAATTCAAGTTATGCTGTTATCTTTTCTCCGATTCTTTCAAAGCGACGCAAGACATTTTCAAATTGTTTCTCAAACTATTTTCGTCTGCATTGGCGTTGTTTTCCTTCGTTGGGACTATTCATTCATTTCTATTCTTCTCACATTCGGAACAGCCCTATCCATTCAACTGATTGGAATTTATCTATTGAAACTTCCTCTTCATTCCATCAAAAGTGCATTAATAACGGCCTTTGGACTAACGTTGCTCTTCAAAAGTAATGAACCACTGCTCTATGCATTAGCCGCCGCAATCGCGATTGGTCAGAAATTTATTTTTAAAATACGCGGACAGCATCTTTTCAATCCTGCTAACGTCGGAATCATCGCGGTGATTCTTTTTACCAATAACGCTTGGATCTCTCCTGCACAATGGGGCAACAGCACTGTTATTGTTTTCGTCATCGGCACTGCAGGATTGGCAGTGCTTTCACGTGTGAAGCGCATGGAAACTGGATTGATTTTCATTGCAACACTTTTCGCATTGGAATACTACCGAACCATTGTTTACCTCGGTTGGAATTGGGAAGTCCTTCTTCACAAATTATCATCTGGAAGCATTTGGTTGTTTGCACTTTTCATGATTACAGATCCTATGACCATTCCAACGAACAGACTCGTTCGAATTGTTTGGACCATGGCTGTGGCTTTCACTTCATTCTATTTAACGAACTACTACTTGGTGACCGGAGCACCGCTGTGGGCTTTGGTTTGCTTCACTCCGCTTACTCCCCTTTTGAACAAGGTTTTTCCTAGCAAAACATTTAACTGGATTCATACAACACAAAAACAATTCAACCATGACACAAAGATTGCTTATTAAGGCAGCAGCACTGTTGGTGCTTCTCTCAAGCGTAAACGCTTATTCGTTCTGCGGATTTTACGTCGCGAAAGCCGACGCCACATTATTCAACAACAAGAGCGAAATTATTTTAGTGCGCGATGGAACGCGAACTTCCATAACCATGTCGAACGACTTTAAAGGCGACGTTCGCGATTTCGCAATGGTGGTGCCTGTCCCAGTGGTTCTTCAAGAAGGCGATATCAAAGTCGTTGACCGAAGAATTTTCGAAACATTGGATGCATATTCTTCACCAAGGCTGGTTGAATACTACGACACTAACCCTTGTCGCCAAGTCGAAGTAGTCGAAGAAGCAAACTGGAGTGCGATGGTAACTTCGACAAATGCTGGCACTCGCCTAATGTACGACATGGTGGAAGAAAAATTCAACGTAACCATTGAAGCGGAATACACTGTTGGAGAGTATGATATCGCATTGCTTTCTGCAAAAGAGAGCACCGGATTGAAAAACTATTTGATTCAAGAAGGATATAAAATCCCAACTACGGCGGAAAGTGTGTTAGAACCATACATCAAAAGCAACATGAAATTCTTTGTAGTAAAAGTGAATTTAGACAATCAGAAAAACACTGGCTTCGACTATTTGCGTCCAATTCAAATCAACTTCGACCACCCGAAATTTATGTTGCCTATACGTCTTGGAATGGCAAACAGCACTGGCGAGCAGGACATGATTGTTTATGCCTTCACCAAGACTGGACGCGTGGAGTGCACCAACTACAGAACAGTGAAAGTTCCAACTGATCGTAACATTCCTTTGTACACCAAAGACATCTTCGGCGAGTTCTACAAAAACCTATTCACCCGTGCTTATTCGCGTGAAGGAAAGAATGCGGTAATGTTAGAATACGCATGGAACGTAACCCCAAGTTGGGGCGGAATGAAATGCGATCCGTGTGTTGGGAATCCGCCTATTTACAACGATTTCGCTGAAGCGGGTGTTTGGTGGGCCGGTTGGAATTCTCCTTCGTCCGTATTCTTCACACGTCTACATGTTCGATACAGCAATGCGAAATTTCCAGCAGATTTGACTTTCCAGATCACGCCAAACACAGAGAATTTCCAAGCGCGATACATTCTGACTCACCCTGCTGGCGGGCCATTCGACTGTGATGAATCTCAAGCATATTTGGAATCTTTACGTTCAAAAAGAAAAGTTGAAGTGGATGAACTGTATGCACTTGCTGGGATTAAGCCTAATGACCGAAGTGATGAATACATCAACGAATTCGTTTCATTCATGAAGGAAAAGCCTTACGATTCGATGTTGAAGGGGGAAGTTATTCCTGGTGAGAATTCGCCGATGGATCCGAGTGAAATTGAAGTGGATGAAGCTTACATTCATTCCGACATGGAACCGAATGAAGCGTTCTTGCAAAATGAGAATCCTGATAAAAAGAGCAAACCCTGGGAAGTGCCGCTATTCTTGGGATCCATAGTAGGACTTGTTCTTTTCGTATCGAGAAAACGAACGAAGGTATAGACACAAAAAAGGGCGACCGTGGTCGCCCTTTTTTCTTCAACATAAATAAATCAATAGTACATGCTACGACGCACTTTCGCAACGTATTTCGCCAAGCGAATCACTTGCTTGGTGTATCCGAATTCGTTGTCGTACCATACGTATAAAACAATTCCTTTTCCATCTTTAGAAACTATTGTTGCTTGGCTATCATAAACACTGCAGCAATCGTTTCCAACGATATCACTAGAAACCAATTCTTCGCTAATGCTATAGAAAATTTGATTTACTAAATCACCTTCCAATGCAGCTTTGCGAACAGTAGCATTTACCTCTTCAACCGTGGTTGCTTTGTCGGTATAAACGTGAATGATTGCCAACGACCCGTTTGGAGTTGGTACGCGAACTGCATTTGAAGTCAACTTGTCTGCCAATGTAGGAATAACCTTTGTAACCGCCTTACCAGCGCCTGTTTCAGTGATTACCATGTTCACAGCAGCACTTCTACCACGACGACTTTTCTTGTGCATGTTGTCCAACAAGTTTTGGTCATTGGTATACGCGTGAACCGTTTCAATGTGCCCCTTTTCAATTCCGAAAGAATCAAAGATGGTTTTCAAAATTGGTGAAATCGCATTTGTGGTGCAGCTTGCTGCTGAAAAGATTGTTTCACTTTCAATGTCTAGATCGCGGTGGTTAATTCCGTAAACGATATTTGGAACTTCCTTACCAGGAGCGGTTAATAAAACTTTACTCACTCCTTTTGCTTTCAAGTGAATGCTCAACGCCTCACGATCTTTGAAAACACCAGTGTTATCGATTAACAGAGCATCTTTGATTCCGTAGGCAGTGTAGTCCACCGCACTTGGATCTTTCGCCGCAATCATATAAATACGCTGACCGTTAACAATCAAACATTTATTTTCATAATCAACATCAACTGTTCCTTTGAATCTTCCGTGAACAGAATCGTTCTCGAAAAGCGCCGCGCGCTTCTTGATTGACAAATCATCGTCTTCACGTGTAACAATTGCGCGCAAACGAAGTTGTTGTCCGCTTCCCGCTTGTCGCACCAATTCGCGCGCAGCAAGACGTCCGATACGACCGAAACCGAACAAGACAACGTCTCTTGGCTCCATGTCTTTACCTTCTTCTGTAAAGTTTTGAAGTTTTTCTTCTAAAAACTCTCTCTGGGAGTTGAAGTGCTCGCGAGCAGCAGACCACTCGCTAGCCAATTTTCCAATATCAATTTTCGCTGGAGCAATGTCCATGTTGTACAATTCAGTAGCCAACTCAGCTGAATCAAAAACGCTGATAGGTTTACCCACCACTTCCGCAGCATACTTATGCAAGCGAAGGATTTCAGTGATGCGTGTATCTGCAAGGTGATTGCGGAAAAGCACCAATTCAATAGATTTTTCGAAAAGCAACTTTCCTACCATGTGGGCAAGATCTACAGCTGCCTTTTCTTGGTTCACATACACCGCCAGTTCATTGCTGTAAGTGTCGTTTGACAAGGGTTTGTTTGACATAAAAATAATTTAAATGAGTTGAATTTAATTCTTGAAAGTCATTTTTTCAAGACGCCGCAAAGATAGTTCAAGCCATTCAATAGGGCACAAAAAAATCAGCCCCGTCATATCTAACGAGGCTGATTTCAGTCAGTGTATTAAACCTCTTTAAATACCAAACCCATAGTAGGCGCGTGTTCCATTTGGATAAACACCTTCCAACAAAATTCCTCCTGACTTAGACTTCAGCAACGTTTGAAGTTGCTCCGGCGAAGTCACTTGAACCCCGTCGATTTTCGTTACAATGAAACCTGTCTTTACACCAGCGCTTCTTAGTTTTCCTGTTGAAAGGACTCCCACCTTTGCACCACCTTGAATGCGCAATGCTTTACATTCACTTTCCGATGGGGTGCTGAATTCAGCGCCTAACGAAGAAATATTCTCAGCAGCTATCTCTTCGAAATTCTCTAATTCAGCCTTTCCCGATTTATTCTTCAATTCCACTTCAACATTCTTCTCTTTTCCATTTCTCCAAATCACCAAATTGACTTTGTTTCCAGGACGGAATTTGCTGATTTGCTCTTGTAATTGAGGGACAGTTGAAACAGAGTAATCGGCTACTTTCAAAATAATATCTCCGGCTTCAAGGCCCGCAGATTCTGCAGCGCCTCCCGCTGTGACATTATTGATGTACACGCCTGAAACAAGCGGCAAATCAGCTTCTTGCGCCTGTGCTTCGGTCACTGCCGAAATCTGAACACCTAAAAATCCGCGTTGAACGTTACCAAATTCAATAATATCCTCCGCTACTTTCTTTGCAATCGAAGCAGGAATTGCAAATGAATATCCTGCGTATGATCCCGTGCGCGAAGCAATAGCGGTATTGATTCCGATTAATTCGCCATTTGTATTTACCAATGCACCTCCGCTGTTACCTGGATTTACCGCAGCATCTGTTTGAATGAAGGATTCAACAGGAAGAACTTCAGACCCCTTTCCTTCGCCTATGATATTGATATTTCTTCCTTTCGCACTTACGATACCCGCAGTAACAGTCGAAGTTAACTCGAAAGGATTTCCAACGGCGAGTACCCATTGACCAATGTGCACAGCATCGCTGTTTCCCCATGAAATAGCCGGAAGATTTGACTCATCAATTTTCAGTACAGCAATATCTGAACTCGGATCTTTTCCAACTACAGTCGCCTCATAATTTTTATTGTTATTTAAAGTAACTGTCACTTTTTCAGCGCCATCTATGACATGATTGTTAGTGATGATGTACCCATCGGCTGAAATAATGACACCTGATCCAGTCGCTGTTTGTGTTTGAGGCTGCTGATATCCGAAAAAGCCTCCCCAAGGATCATAGGTGTTTGTTTTGATTTCAGTCTTCACGTGAACCACCGAGTTAACTGTGCGCTCTGCCGCCACTACAAAATCTCCACCTGCTCCTGGCATTCCCGCATAATTAGCGAAGACCCCCGGCACATTGGAATTCCAAGCGAATTCGCTGGTATTCGGTTTGACAACAAAATGGTATGCAGCCATGGCAATAAGACCGCCAGCGAAGGCTGCAGCAAAAGTGACTAGACTCTTTTTCATACGTTTTGAATTTTTATTTGCGAAAATAATTTGATTCCCCCGCGAACAAAAACGACACCAAAATATTTTTATTGTCGGAATGAATTGATTGTAATTTTACCAACATGAAAAAATCGTTGAGTGCCATTGGAGTTGTTGTAATGATTGCCATTATTTTAGTTGGATGCGAAAAAGACATTACAGTTGACTTGCCTCAAGCTGAAACGAAAATTGTGGTTCAAGGAAGCATAGAACCCGACCAACCACCTATTGTTATCCTAAGTTACTCGTCTGGTTATTTTGACCCCGCAGATGCCGATGCTGTGGCTAATTCTTATGTTCAGAATGCCCAGGTAAAAATGGTTCATGGCACAGACACAATTCCGCTCGACATGTATTGCACTGCGGATCTTACAGTTGATCAGCTCCTACTAGCCTCACAAATTTTAGGTCTACCACCTCAAGCTGTGCTTGCTTTAAACATATGCCTGTACACTTCTTTGACACCGCAAGCTTTTGGAGTTGCTGGAGAAACCTACACGCTGCTTGTAGATAAAGATGAACACCATTTGCATGCGATAACCAAAGTAAATTTCCCAATACCCATTGACAGTCTTTGGTTCGCACCACCTTCTGGGAATCCACTTGACTCGCTTGGATTTATATACGGAAACATGACAGACCCCGATTCACTTGGCAATGCATATCGTTGGTCAACAAAGCGCATTAACCGCTATCCGAGTTGGATTACTCAAGACACTTATTTAATCGGGCAGCAAAAGGACTTGACTTTTACCAACCCCATACCGAGTGTTTACGATGACGAGTTTTTCAACGGGCTCACCTTTGAATTTGCCTATTACAGAGGGCGTATTCCTTTTAGCGACAAATTTGACGACCGCGGAATTGAAGGTGGCTATTACAAACGTGGTGACACGGTTGTGGTTCGTGGATGCAGCATTGACCTGAATGTTTACAAATTCTTCAAATCGTATGAAGATCAATTAGCCAATCAAGGATCTCCTTTCGCTTCACCAAGCAACGTAAAATCAAATGTGCAAGGTGGGCTTGGTGTTTGGGCGGGATATGGCGCCTACTACGATACGCTTGTTTGTCAATAAAGTGATAGTCGTCACATTCCCTTCGCGCTATTAGGGACTATCTTCGCGGCATGGCAACAGAAGCAAAAACAGCATTGGGCAAAGTCGTTAAAATGAAATGCCCGCATTGCGGTAAAGGACATTTATTCGCGAATGAATCTGCCCTTTCCTTTAGTAAATTAGGTCAAGTAAAATCGGAATGTTTGGAATGCGGGACGAATTTCAATCCTGAACCAGGTTTTTATTTCGGAGCAGCCTATGTAAGCTGGGCGTTAACAGTAGCTATGTGGGTAGCCATTCTTGTAGCTTTGAAAACTTTCAATGCTCTAGGATTCATTGAATTCGGATTTTTAACGCATCCGAAAACGTTTTTGCTTACTGGAATTGGATTTACAATCGTTTTATTCCCTTATCTCTTCAAACTATCTCGCTCGATCTGGGCGTACATGTTCATCAAATAATCAGACCGTCGCTCATCACAATCTTGCGATCCGCCTGAGCCGCTAATTCTTCGTTGTGTGTAACGATAACGAAGCTGTGATGAAATTCATTTCTAAGTTCGAAAAACAAATTATGAAGGGCCACTGCATTGGCCTTGTCTAAATTCCCGGAAGGTTCATCTGCAAAGACAACTTTCGGATTATTCATCAACGCACGCGCCACCGCAACTCTTTGTTGCTCTCCACCTGAAAGTTCAGAAGGTTTGTGTTCTGCTCTGTGTCCAAGCCCCAATCTTTCCAACCAAAAAGCCGCTTTTTTTTCAGCTTCCTTTTTATCAACACCCGCTATGAGTGCTGGGATGCAAACATTCTCCGTTGCTGTAAATTCAGCCAATAAATTATGAAATTGAAAGACGAACCCTAAGTGCTTGTTTCGAAAACGCGCCAACTCACGTTGTTTCAATTGAAAGGGATTTACACCGTCTATTGTAACGACTCCTTTGTCTGGATTATCTAGCGTTCCTAGAATCTGCAAAAGGGTGGTTTTACCTGCTCCGCTTGCCCCGACAATTGAAACAATTTCACTTTTTTCAATATCCAAAGAAACGTTATTCAACACTTGAACCTTTCCGTATCCTTTATAAATTCCCGATGCATGAATCATACTACAAAGATGAGCAAAAACTTCGTCATTATTTAGTACATTCGCGTCGCAAATATTGAACTATGAACATTCACGAATACCAAGGAAAAAGTATCCTTCAACAATTTGGCGTAACTGTGCAACGCGGTTATGTAGCCTCTACTCCAGAAGAAGCAACTGCTGTTGCTGAAAAATTGCAAGCTGAAACTGGAACCGGTTGGTTCGTGGTGAAGGCACAGATTCACGCAGGTGGACGCGGAAAAGGAGAAGTTACTGAAACAGGATCTCGCGGTGTTGTTTTAGCAAAAGGCCTTGGCGAAGTTGCTGAAAAAGCAAAAGGAATCTTAGGCGGACATTTGGTTACCCTTCAAACCAAAGCTGAAGGTAAATTGGTTCAAAAGGTATACGTTGCTGAAGACGTATATGCTCCGGGTGCTTCAGAGCCTCGTGAATTTTACATGAGCATTTTATTGGACCGCGCTGCGGGAAGAAACGTTATCGTTTATTCTCCAGACGGCGGAATGAATATTGAAGAAGTTGCTGAAAAAACGCCAGAGCGTATTTTCAAAGAAGTGGTAGATCCTATGACTGGAGTGACTGATTTCCAAGGAAGAAACATCGCTTTCAACTTAGGATTATCAGGTGGTGCTTTCAAGGAAATGATTGCCTTCACGAAAAAATTATATAACGCATACGTAGGTTGCGATGCATCTATGTTCGAAATTAATCCTGTTCTAAAAACTTCTGACGACCGCATTCTTGCTGTTGACGCGAAGGTTACTTTAGATGGAAACGGATTGGTTCGTCACCCAGACTACGCAGCTATGCGCGACACTACTGAAGAAGATCCGATTGAAGTTGAAGCTGGAGAAGCTGGCTTGAACTACGTGAAGTTGGAAGGAAACGTAGGTTGTATGGTGAACGGTGCTGGTCTTGCAATGGCAACGATGGATATCATTAAGTTAAGCGGTGGAGACCCTGCAAACTTCCTTGATGTTGGAGGTACTGCAGACGCAAAGCGCGTTGAAACTGCATTCAGAATGATCCTTCGCGATTCAACTGTAAAGGCAATCTTAGTAAATATTTTCGGTGGAATTGTGCGCTGCGATCGCGTGGCACAGGGTATTGTAGATGCTTACAAAAACATCGGAGACATTCAAGTTCCAATCATTGTTCGTCTTCAAGGAACCAACGCTGAAGAAGCAAAGAAGTTAATTGACGAATCTGGATTAGCAGTTCACTCTGCAATTACGCTTCAAGAAGCTGCAGACTTAGTGAAAAAAGTATTGTCAGCATAATTCAACATGTCAAGCAAAGAAGAAAAAATTAATTCCTTCAACCCCAACAGTGCGGGTGTGGCGGATAGTCAAATGTTTGGATTACCATTCACCATTGACGAAAGTGATATTGTTCTTCTTCCTGTCCCATGGGAAGTTACTGTAAGCTACGGCGGAGGGGCTTCTGAAGGTCCTGAACATATTTTTGAATCGAGTCTTCAAGTCGATCTTCATCATCCTGAATTTCCTGAATTGTGGAAGAAGGGCATTGCTATGCTCGAGCAGAACGGTGCACTTCACTCAAGAAGTAATTCATTGAAAGAAAAAGCGGAAGAAATAATTTCTGCTTGGGAAGAGGGTGAAAACATCGAAGAAGACGATGAGCTTCAAGATTTGTTACAAGAGATTAACGACGGCTGTGCCGATATGGTTCAGTATGTTGCTGATCAAACCAAGAAGTGGTTAGATGCTGGAAAAACCGTTGGATTGATTGGCGGTGATCACAGCACGCCGCTTGGATATCTTCAAACGCTTTCTGATCGTTACGAAAACTTTGGAATACTGCATATTGATGCGCACATGGATTTACGCGAGGCCTATGAAGGTTTCAAATATTCGCATGCATCTATCATGTACAACGCGCTTGAACTTCCACAAATAACCAAATTGGTTCAAGTGGGCATTCGCGATTTCTGTAAGGAAGAAAACGACCGTGTGGTAAATTCAAACGGAAGAATTGTCGTTCATACCGATGCAGAGATTCAGCGTGCAGCCTTTGAAGGTGAATTGTGGAAAGAGCGCTGTAATACCATTATCGACGCCCTTCCGAATGATGTGTATATCAGCTTCGACATTGACGGTTTAGACCCAACCCTTTGCCCAAATACAGGTACTCCGGTTCCTGGCGGACTTTCATTCCAGCAAGCCTTGTATTTATTAAGTCAATTGAAAGCCAAGAAGAACATCATTGGTTTCGACTTAGTGGAAGTTGCTCCGGGCGAAGACGATTGGAACGGCAATGTTGGCGCGCGATTGCTTTACCACATGTGTGGAGTTGCGGCTCATTAGGCTTTTCTCAACTTATTATACTCCACTTGAATTTCTTGCGGCGGATTGAAGTATCCGTAAGCCAAATGCGGAAACTCTTCTCTGATTTTTTCCAACACGTTGCGAATACCGAGACCTTCTGGCAATTCCGTTACGCCAATTTTCCCTAAATACCAATCTGGATCAATGTTGAAATTACGCCATTGAATCATGCTGATATCTGTATGCTTAATGAAATTTCGCAACGCTTCGTATTCTTCCGGATGATCGGTCATTCCTGGGAAAGTGAAGTAGTTGATACTTGCCCATCCGCCGTATTGACGAACAATACGCGCCGATTCAACAATGTCTTCGAACTTGTAATTGTTTGGCAAGTAATAGGCTTCGTAAATGTTTTTACGAAGCGAATTCGTGCTGACACGAATGCTGTCTAACCCTACCTTCATTAATTCTTCCACCGCCTTGGGCTTGCTGCCGTTGGTATTCAGGTTAATGATGCCACGCTTGGTGTGCTTGCGCAATTCAATAATTACATCGCGAATGGTTTGCCAAACCAACAATGGTTCGCCTTCACAACCTTGACCAAAGCTCACAATCGGACGTTCTGCATTTATCAAATGAGGAAGTGTATACTCAACAATTTCTGCAACGGTTGGAATGAAATCCAAACGATCTTGCGGAGAAGTCAATTCATGTTCTTCGGGTTGAAATGAAATACACCCCAAGCAATTGCTGTTACACGCCGGACTTACAGGAATGGGCGCTTCCCAACGTCCCATGAAAAAGTTACGTGCAGCAGGACAACAGTATTTCAAACTACAGTTGTTTCCTAAATGCTGAACCAACCTGTTGTTCGGATGATCTTCTAAGCGCTTGCGGGTTACTTCCCAAATATGTTCTCTATCGAAATTCTCTAAATCTTGACGCTCATCTGCATCTATGCGAACAGCTGTAGTATAAAATTTCCCATCATACCAACCCACTGCTGTGTAGGCATACAAAGGAAGTGTTGGCGCATCTTGTTCATCGGTTCCGAACGCTGCTGAATACAACTGTGTGTAAGCTGGAGCATTCAAACTTGCTACAGCTTGAACGTCTTCGTGACATTCCATCTCTCCTGTTTCAACGCTTAAACCGTAAGGTCTTCTGCCTGGCAAGGTGAACAAATCACTTCCGAATGGAAGTTCAATAAAATCCTCAGGAGTGAGCGGATAGACGTTATAGCCCGATCTTCCCACCACTTCATAATTCGTGTCTTCAAAAATGTTTCCTTCAGCATCGGCGTATACCATGAACGGAACTTCCTTCGGATGAATTGATTTTTTCATGTTGCAAAAGTACATTCTATCTTCGTGAAATATGCGCATAACATTTTTAGGAACTGGAACCAGTCAAGGCGTGCCCCTCATCTCGTGCAAATGTGCTGTTTGCAATTCTTCCGATGAGCGTGACAAACGCCTGAGAAGCTCTATTTCATTGAGCATTGGAGATCTTTACATTGTTATTGATTCTGGCCCAGACTTCCGTCAACAAATGCTTCGCGACGGCGCAACACACCTCGATGCGATTGTTTTCACACATGAACACAAGGATCACATTGCTGGACTCGACGATGTTCGTGCGTTTAATTTCACCATGGGAGAACCTATGAACGTGTATTGCACCGAACAAGTTGAAAACGCTTTGCGCAGAGAATTTCACTATGCTTTTTCAGAAAAGAAATATCCAGGTGTTCCTGAAATTATTTTGAATCGAATTGAAAACGCACCGTTCAAAATCAAAGGTGTTGAATTCAAACCCATTGAAGTGCTTCATTTCAAAATGAAAGTCTTTGGCTACCGCATCGGTAATTTCACCTACATCACCGATGCTAATTACATTGCTGAAGAAGAAATTCAAAAAATTATTGGAAGTGAAATTTTGGTTTTGAATGCCCTTCGCAGAGAAGCCCATCCCTCCCACTTCACCTTCGAAGAAGCATTAGCTCTCATTGAACGCGCACAGCCGAAAAAAGCTTATCTCACGCACATCAGTCACCAATTGGGCAAGCATGAAGAGGTTACCCATGAACTTCCTGAAAATGTGCATTTGGCTTATGACGGATTAACGTTTGAATTGAATTAATCTCAGTTACTTTTGTATCAAACATTCAATATGAAAAAATTAGCTTTCTTCTTCATCGCCATCAGCCTTTTCACATTCACCGCTGATGCTCAAAAATCGACAAAAGGAAAAATCAATTCATACGGCGAAGCGTTCGTTGCTGAAAATGTCATATCGCTTTCAGAGCTTCAGGAAAAAATGAAAACTGAAACGCGCTTCGCGTGTGTGTTCGAAGGAAGTATTGTTCAAACTTGTCAAAAGGCTGGATGTTGGATGGAAGTTGCAATGCCTGTTGGCGATGGCATGACCGTCTTCATGAAAGACCACGCTTTTGCTGTTCCATTGGAGAAGTGTGAAGGAAAGAAAACCTACGTCAAGGGCGAAGCTTATTACAAAGAATTAACGGTTGCTTATTTACAGCACTTAGCAGAAGACGCAGGTAAATCGAAAGAAGAAATTGCGAAGATCACAGAGCCTCAAAAACAATTGGTATTCAGCGCAAGCGGCGTGCAGATTGTTGAAGGTGGAAAAGGCGGAAAGAAAACGAAGAAAGGCGAAAACTGCGCACATTGAGCTTACTTCCGAACCCAATCGTATTTACCTTATCAAACGGCATTCGTGTGGTTCACCAACCCATGGATCGCGACGTGGCGCATTGCGGATTGCTAATAGCAGCGGGCAGTCGTGACGAAGAAGAGAACGAACACGGTCTAGCACATTTCCTTGAACATTGTTTTTTCAAAGGGACCAAGACACGCAAGAACCATCACATTCTTTCGAGGCTCGATGCCGTAGGTGGAGAACTCAATGCCTTCACGGCGAAAGAAGAAACGTGGATTCATGCTTCAATGCTGAAGGAGCACTACGAACGTGCAATCGAACTTATTGCCGACATTACCTTTCATCCCTCCTTTCCTGCTGAGGAAATTGAAAAAGAAAAGGAAGTCATTATTGATGAATTGAACAGTTATTTCGACAGTCCGAGTGAAATGATCTTCGAAGAATTCGATCAGCAACTGTTCGGAAATCACGCGGTTGGACGAAGTATTCTCGGGACAAAAGAAAGTATCAGTCGCGTGAAGCGATCCGACTTAGAACGCTTTCGCAAACGAAATCTAACGGCAGAACAACTTGTATTTTCTTCAGCCGGAAATATTCCCGTTGAGAAATTACAAGCGATGCTCGAGAAGCATTTGGGTTCCGAAAAACTCGCTTCTTTCACTCAAAAAAGATCGAAGCCCACTTTAAAATCGGGCAAGAAAATTTATGTTGAAAAGGACATTCACCAAGTGAATTTTCTTATCGGAGGAAAGGCCTACGCTTATCCGCATAAACTTCGTCCTGCCCTCACCTTACTTACCAACGTGCTCGGTGGCCCTGCGCTGAATAACAAGTTGAGTATGGTGATTCGTGAAAAGTATGGACTTGCCTATCATGTGGAATGCACCTACGCTCCATTTACAGATTGTGGCATTTTCAGTTTGTATTTAGGAACCGATAAAGAGAATTTAAAAAAGGCTACCGATCTTGCTGAAAAGACACTCGGCTTTTACAAGGAAAATACAATGACCAGTCGCCAATTGCAGGAAGCCAAAAAGCAAATCATTGGTCAGATGGCGTTAGCGCAAGACAGCGGAAGCGCGTTGATGTTCAATTTGGGAAAGAGCTTGTATTTATTCAACCGCATAGACACCATGCAAGAGGTGTTTCATCGATTAGAAGAAATCACAGCAGAGCAAATTCAACAAGCCGCAAACGACACCTTTCATTTCGAAAAAATGAATGTGTTGGCCTACATCCCTAAGAAAAATTAAAACGGAGAGATTGAATGAATGTCGTTGTTTCGGCGTTCAATTTCGTTTTTCACTAAACACATACGTTGCGCAATAGCAGCCATATCTGGAAGTCCTTTTTCCAACAACCACATCAAAGATTCTTCGTGATTGTCTGCGGCTCTCGCCATTTTTTCGAGAACGTCGTACTTGTTCTTCTTCAACCATAGCAACGCATTTGGATTTCCTTCAGCGCCATTAATGAGCGCCATTAGATGAGGGAAATTATTTTCCATTAACCATATGCGCGCTTCGTCTTGATTGTTCAGTGCGTGAACGAATACACCCAGCTCAGGATAACCGTTAGCCATGAGCCATTCGCGAATAGCCACATTGCCTGAAATAGCTTCGCCCCAAGCGATAATGACTTTCGATGGATAACCTTCAGTATTCATAGTGCAATGTTAAATAAGTTTCAGAATGATTCGGATAAGTGATGAAAGAAAAATTAGTTTTGCTCTGTATGCGAAAAATCATTGGTCTTCCTTTTCTATTGTTGGCATTTCCGGCATGGGCACAACCTGGCTTGAATCCGATTTCTCAAGAGGAGGGTGCCATGCGAAATTTAGCGCCAATTCAAGATACAGGGTGGTACTTCAAACTTTCTTCTAGCATAAATACAACGCAGACTTATTTAAAGAATTGGGCAGCTGGAGGAAATAGTTCGTTCAACGTAACTGGTATTTTCAACTCTGTTGTGTTGTATCGAAAAGACAAACGCGCTTGGGACAATGCAGTGAACTTATCCTACGGAAGAAGCATTGTGGACTTCTCTATTCCTTCCATTAAAACAGAAGACCGATTTGATTTTTCAAGCAAATACGGTCAACAGGCTTCCAAAAATTGGTATTATTCTTTTTTGCTTTCTGTTCGAAGTCAGGTTGCACCAGGCTATACTACCCTTCCTTCAGGACTTCCAGACTATAGCAAAGGAAAAGTCAGTGACTTGTTTTCTCCGGCCTATGCCGTAGGTGCATTGGGAATGGATTACAAGCCCAAGAAAGGCGTTTCAGCTTTCTTCGCACCACTTACCTATCGAGCAACGTTTGTGATGAATGCTGACCTTGCTAATGCAGGTCAATTCGGTGTAACTCCAGCGGTGCGCGATGCGAATGGAAATATTCTTATTCCTGGCAAGCACAGACGTAATGAGATCGGAGGATACATTCGTCTGAATTATACAAACGTTATTTTAGAAAACGTCAACTGGACCAGTAAGCTTGAATTGTTCTCGAATTACACAAAAAATCCAGAGAATGTCGATGTCAACTGGGAAAACAACTTCAATATGAAGGTGAACAAATACCTTTCTGTTACCATATCTGCTCAATTGATTTACGACGATGACATTCGAATTATTAAGTCGCCTGAACTAACGGACGAAAACGGAGTGTTTCATCCCGCAGACATTGGCCCAGGCTTGCAATTCAAAGAGCTAATGGCCATTGGATTCACTTATACCTTCAACACAAAATAAGGAATAAAAAAAAGGGACCAAAGTCCCTTTTTCAATTTAATATATATTCGAATTACTTCGTAAATTCAAGATCCGTCTTAGACTTCTCACCCAATGAACCATCTTTAGCGATAGCTGAACTTAAGTTAGACTCTTTACCAGCTGAATCGTTTGAACGAGCGCAGATGATAGCACGAAGGTAATCTGCTAAAGCTGACTTGTCGCCACTTGCATCAAGATCAGACTTAGCACCAGCATTGTCCCCGCTCAACATTTTAGCCAAAGCTGTATTGAATGACTTAACGTCTTTCATTGTTGAAACTGCCCCTGCGTAATCACCGTTAGCAATAAGGATAAGACCCTTGTTGTACTTACTTTCAGCAGAACCGCTCTCGTTAAACAACTTCATAGCCCCTTTGCGATCTCCGCTCAAACGCACAGCAACACCATGGTTGTTTGAAGTCTCAGCGTTCTTCTTCATTCCGTATGCCTTCTCGAATTGCTTTGCAGCTTCAGAAGACTTGTTCATTCCATAATAAACAACACCTAGGTTGTTAGAAGCACGATAGTCACCGTTTGCTTTTCCTTCAGCTTCCTTGTAGATAGCAGCTTGAACGTTTGCATCTTCAATCAATGAAGCCGCTTTCAACAACTCTTCGTAGTTCAATACAGAAGCGTTTGACTTACCTAAAGAAATCAACTCAGCATCTGTGTATCCATTCTCTGTGTAGTGAACACGGATAACGCAACGGCGAAGTGATGGGAAAATCAAATCCTTGATTTCAGTGTATGTTTTAGAGATGTTCTTGATTTCAGCTTCTCTCTCTGTTAGATCAGTTGTTCTTTGAAGAATACGAACAATAATGTCGCGGTCAGCAATAGCTGATTTCTCCATCGCTGCTTTAAAACCGTCCCAGTCTTCACCTTTCGGATTCTCTTTCACTAATGAACCGTAAAGAACATCTAACTTAGCTGTCTTCAATACGTTCGTCATTACTTTGTTTCCTGCTTTAGCACGCTCAACAGCAAGACCGTCGTTCAATAAAATTTCTCCCTCTGGAGAAGCATATGATTGCAATTCGATTTGAGTAACAACCATTTTAGGATTTGTGCTGATTGAAGTTAACAATGCCTGAAGTTGAGCGATGTCTGCGTCTTTCATTTCAGCTGGCTTCAATACAGAAGAATTCAAATCGAAGTTAACGACTGCTTCGAATGTCTTATCAAATGAACGAACCAAAGCATCCTTCGAACCGATTACTTTATCATCGCTCTTCATTAAGTATGGAGTAGTGATTACACCTTTTGCCACTTCAACCGCAGGGAATGAAGCAGTCTTGCTTCCTTTTGACCCTTTGATTCGCAATTCTAATTTTGAAGACTCCATTCCCGCAGAATAAGGAAGGGTTGCAGTGTACTTGAAGCTTTTACCCGTTTGATAAGGAATGACGTCACCGTTACCTGTTGCTTTTTCACCTTTGAATTCTTGCACTCTGTAAGTTGCTTCACCTCCGTTCCATACAATGGCTGGAGTAATTTGTGCAGAAACAGATTTCGCAAAATATTTTTCAGGGAACTTTCCCGTGATTGTTACCTTCACAGAGTCACCGTGCACTTCTAACGGGCTTGGTTCCACTTTGAAGTTAAGTTCTTCCATGTGTTTTTGCATTGAGCCAAGACCGGCACAACCTTGAAAAAGAAGAGTAACTGCTGTTAATGCAACTACTACCGACGAAAATCCTTTTTTCATTTTTTCAGCTTAATTATATAATGGGCACAAATTTACAATCAATTATTGAGTCTACAATGCTCGAATTCAAATTATTGTTGAACCACACCCATGGCGCAGAACTTTTCAATTCGTTGCTGGGTACGATCTTCAACACTTAATTTTTCCAATTCGTTGAGGGCATTTATGATGGCTTCTTTCAAATGCTGGGTTGCGGCCTCTGGATTATTGTGCGCTCCACCAAGTGGTTCGCGAATAATTCCATCTACCAATTTGTTGGCAAACATATCGTCAGCCGTGAGTTTCAGAGCAGACGCCGCTTCCATCTTGTGGTCTGTATTTCTCCATAAAATGGTCGAACAAGACTCAGGTGAAATCACCGAATACCACGTGTTCTCTAACATAAGTACGCGATCTCCAATGCCAATGCCCAATGCACCACCCGAAGCACCTTCACCAATGATGATACAGATTACTGGAACTTTCAAGCGCATCATTTCAAACAAATTGCGCGCAATAGCCTCCCCTTGTCCGCGTTCTTCAGCCTCTAATCCTGGAAAAGCACCGGGAGTATCGATAAGAGTTACAATGGGTTTATTGAATTTCTCGGCAAGCTTCATCAAACGCAAAGCCTTGCGGTATCCTTCGGGATTCGCCATTCCGAAGTTGCGGTAGCTCCGCATTTTGGTATTGGCACCTTTTTGCTGTCCAATAAACATGATGCTTCTGCCGTCAATGGATCCGAATCCACCAACCATGGCTTTATCATCTTTTACGGTGCGATCACCGTGCTGTTCGACCCAAGTGCCTTCAGTCATTGTCTCAATGTATTGAAGTGTATAGGGTCTTTCAGGGTGACGACTTACAAGCACGCGCTGCCACGGCGTAAGGTTCGAATAAATTTCATTGGTCTTCTCAACGACTGCGCGCTCAAGGTCTTCTATAGCTGCGTGAACGTCTACCCCATTTTTCTTTTCACTCTCTCTTAACTTCTCAATTTGCTGACGAAGCTCTTTTATTGGGGATTCAAAATCTAAATAAATTTCCATAGTTTCAATTTGGAGAGGCAAAAATACACAATACTGCTATGAGTTGCTCTTGATAAATTCGAGGAACTTTTTCAACGCTTTTGCACGGTGACTCAGCAATTTCTTTTCTTCAATGGTCATTTCTGCAAAAGTTCTCGAATTTCCAACTGGATGAAAAATACCATCGTACCCAAATCCATCCGCACCGCGCACTTCCACACCTAACTTCCCCTTGACAACACCTTCAAAATAATGTGTACCTTCTGATGTGCAATAGCAAAAAACGGAGCGAAACTGGGCATTCCGATTGGTTTGTCTTTTCATTTCATTCAATACCTTCTCGATGTTGCGTTCATTCGAACGCGGTTCCCCTGCATAAATCGCGGAGTCAACACCAGGCTTTCCTTCGAGCGCTTCAATTTCCAATCCTGTATCGTCGGAAAAACAAGCAAGCCCTGTCTTTTCGAAAACAAAACGCGCCTTTTGTTCGGCGTTACCTTCCAAAGTCCCGGTAGTTTCTGGAATTTCATCTAAAACCCCAACATCGCGCATGGAAACCACTTCCATACCTGAAGGCATCGCCGCTTGAATTTCCTGCAACTTATTTTTATTTCCTGAAGCGAAAACGATCTTCATGATTCCCTTATGATTTTACCGCTTGCGGTTCTGTTAAACTTCGGTTTGAATAAAATCTCTTTGGGCTTTCGAATCCCCAAATTCAATTCATTTATTTTTTCTAGTTGGAAGTCAGAGGCATTTCCTTCCACATACAACACGACCTTTTGACCGAGTACTTCGTCTTGCACTGAAGTAATGTAAAAAGGTTGAAGAATGATATGTGAAAGTGTGCGCTCTAATTCTTCCGGAAATATTTTCACTCCACCAGAAATAATCACATTGTCTAATCTTCCCTTCACCACAAATCCATCTTTCACAAATTCAACAATATCATTTGTTTCGAAAGAAGGAAGTTCTAACCAAGCATCTTCAATGACAAGATTCTCATTTGGTCCTTCCGAAAAAGACACGCCCTTCAATGCCTGAAAAGATTGCCCTTCTTTCACTTTCCGCATGGCGACATGTGTGAGAGTCTCTGTCATTCCGTATCCTTCCCACACTTCTGACTTCACCTGTTTCAAAAGCACCTGCGCTCGTTCAGAAAGCGGACCGCCACCCAGAAGAACGTGTTGAATTCCATTCAAAAAATCTGAAGACGATTCAAGCATGCTTGAAACCTGCTGAGAAGTGAACGCTGCAAAATCGAAATTCTCTTCAATGCTTGGTGAAGAAGATGGCGTCTGCCAGGTCAAGTTCCAATTTAATATGATTGAACGAAGAGCCATCATTTTTCCTGCAACATAAATGGGAGGTAAAGCACAAAACACTTCTGCGTTTTCTTTCAAATTGAAGAATTGGGCAGTGCGTTCAGCAGATCGACGAACTTGCTCTTTGGCGAATGCGATTGTTTTGGGAACGCCAGTAGATCCTGACGTTTGGAATGAAATAGTTTCTGAAGTGTTCCACTCCATTTCAATGGCCGCATAGGCTGCTTGCATGTCTATTCCTGAAAGAACCTTGTTAATCATGCTTGAACGGGTATTAAATTTTCCCCTTCTAATTTCCACAACCCTTCACTATTGTTTTGAAACAAGCTGCCTGTTCCAAGACCCTGCACTCCTTCCAAATTCATTTTACACACCCAATTGGCGAGGTGATTCAGACCCACGTTGCTTTCTAAAGATGATGTAACCCAGAAACCTATTTCATGTTCATCGGCCCATTGCTTCCACCTTTCAGCAGCGTTAAATCCTCCGTGCAAAGAAGGCTTTACGACAAGATATGCGGGCTTTCCAAAAGTCAAATACTGTTCGAATTCTTGGGGAGTTCTTCCAATGAGTTCTTCATCAAACGCAATGGGCACGGGTGATTCAGCGCACAGTCGAAACATATGCTCACCCTGTCCAGCCTTAATCGGTTGCTCAATGCTATGTAAATCGAATTCCGCCAATTGATTCAATTTATCGAAGGCATCTTCCAGAGGGAACGCACCGTTAGCGTCGACGCGAATTGTTAGTTCGTTTTCATTTCCCCATGAACGAATTTCACGAATGAGATTCAGTTCGTCGTTGAAATTCAATGCTCCTATTTTCAATTTAATGCATCTACTTCCTTGGTCGAATTTCCTTCTGGCTTCGGTTCGCATTTTATCAATGTCGTTCATCCAAATCAATCCGTTGATGGGTATCGATTTCAAATCCGATTTAGGAACAAACGGATGGTCTTTCGACTGTGCTGCATATCCAGCTAGGGCTGCGTCTATTGCGCATTGAACTGAAGAAGTATTCGACGAAACGCTTCCCCAGTTAATTTCCTGAACGATTCGATTGATTTCTGAAATGACCTCTTCCTTAGATTCGCGACTCAATCCCCACAACGGTGCAACTTCCCCTTCCCCTTGGATATTTCCATACGAATCGATGAGCTGCAGAATCCAACTGTCTCGGGTGGTCAGCACATCGCGACTCGTTTTTGCAGGTTTTATGAAATGAAGGATTCGATGATCAACTTTCCATCTCATTTTCGAGAACCTGAAATGTTCTTCAGCAACCATTCAACCGGTGCTTTGTCGGTGACTTTCTTCTTCCACCAAAGGACCAATAAAAATGAAAGTCCCAACATGGCAAGTGAAGCAGGAATGAGAATATAAACGGGCTTAAACCAATAAATACGGGCCTGATTTCCGCCTTTGACCAGTGACCACAATATTCCTGTTTGAAGACAAACAAAAAAGTATAGGGTGTATTTCGAAGAAGAAAACTTATCAATCCAATTTATAATTTGTGAACCGCTATTGGTTTCATTCCATTTTTTAGCGATATAATTTATAGCTGGAACAACCATCAGAATTAAGCCCGACTCAAACAAGATGAAAGAAAAACTATGAAAGCGTACTCCAATTAGATTGTTCGAAAACACATTCAGTTCACCAATGTCACCACACAATTTATTCATAAAAGGTTGAACCAAAATTCCGGCAATCATAATTCCCGCTCCCAATAGAGCAATCGGAGGGAGCCAACCCTTCACCCTTACATTCGATTTACCGTAGATTACACCCATAATAAAAAACGACAACCAAGGAAGAACTGAATAATAACCATTGAAAAAGAGAAAACCTACAATATCCATAGCGTTGGCATCAATGATTTTTATTCCTGAATAAGAAGGGAAAATCGGGACGTCTATATTTCCGAGTACCGTTGACAGAAGTACTATAGAAAAAAGTAATATCTGAAGCACTAGTGAATCCCAACGAATAAAAAAAGGTGAAATAAAGAAACATACACCCGCAATGACAAGAATATTAGCTGGCCAAAAGCCTACGAATAGCATCCCTAAAGCAAAGAGCACTAACCCTCTGCGACTGTAGTGTCCCATTAATCTTCTTCTACTTTGCTTCTTCGATTTGAATGCCAAAGTCATCGTATAACCGTTTAAAAAAAGAAATAGGGCTGGAAAGAATCCAAACCACAAGAAGTAAATTTCTTGAGTGTTACGGTATGGAGGTGTTGACTTCAATACATAAATAATATCCTTCAACACAAATGTTTCATTTGCCAAAATGGTTCCTACTATAGCAAGTAGATACGAAATAGCAATTCCCTTGATTTCTCTATTCGAAGACATGTTCAAATATACAATTCGAACTTACATGTTGGGCAAAAAAATGAGCAAGAGCAACGCAATGGCGAAAGTTGAAAGAGCAACTTTCTTCAGTTCTGAATCTAGTAATTGTGGATTCGTGCAGGAATAAACTTTTTTAGCATGCACCACAAGTATGACGAACGGTAGCAAATAGAAAGCATAATGAAACGGTGTAAGGAATACTTCAGCTACTGCTGCGAGAAATGCAGATCCTAACCAGACGAAATGCAATCGCTTTCCTTTTTGAAATCCAAGCTTAACCACCAAGGTGTGTTTTCCTGCTTTCGCGTCGGAAACATGATCACGAAGGTTATTCAAATGAAGCACAGCCATACTCAACATCCCAACAACAACGGTATTTAAAATGGCTATGAGACCAACATTTCCTGAAAGAAAATAGGACATGGACAAAACAGAAACAACTCCAAAAAACAAAAAGACAAACAGGTCGCCCAAGCCTTTGTAGCCGTATGGATTCTTACCCGCAGTATAGCGAAATGCCGCCCAAATGGCAGAGATACCCACGCCTAAATAAATACAGAATCCCAACCAGTTCCTCTTCACCACAAAAACTTCATTCAACAACAAAACACCCAATGCAAAAGCTATTGCTCCAGAAACATAGAGTCCACGTTTCATTTGCTCTGGTGAAATAGATCCACTCTGAACCATACGCGCAGGACCAATACGGTCTTTCCCATCTGCACCGTTTTGAAAATCGCCGTAATCGTTTGCGAGATTTGAAAAAATCTGAAGGGCTAATGCTGTAAGCAAAGCCAAAGTAAAAATGAAGGAAGAAAAAAGTTCAGGCTTCAAACCTGCACTACCTGCTAAAATTCCCGCAGCAGCCAAGGGCAGCGTGCGCAAACGCATAGCGGTAATCCAATGCTTCACCATTATGGGAACTTCGGGAATTGTTGAAAATCGGGATCGCGTTTTTCTAAAAATGCCTTCTTCCCTTCCTGTGCTTCTTCCGTCAAATAGTAAAGCAATGTCGCGTCTCCAGCAAATTCCATCAATCCGCGTTGACCATCCAGTTCGGCATTCAATCCGCGCTTAATCATGCGAATAGCCAAAGGACTTCTTTTCATAATTGTCTTGCACCAATGAATGGTCGTCGCTTCAAGTTCTTCCAACTTCACTACTTTATTCACCATGCCCATAGCTTCAGCTTCAGCAGCGGTGTATTGTTCACACAAGAACCAAATCTCTCTTGCCTTCTTCTGTCCGACGTGTCTGGCTAAATAACTTGAACCAAAACCAGCATCAAAACTTCCCACCTTCGGACCTGTTTGTCCGAAACGAGCATTATCTGATGCAATGGTTAAATCGCACACGACATGCAGGACGTGTCCTCCGCCAATGGCATAACCATTCACCATTGCAATAACTGGTTTAGGCAGTTCTCGAATTCGCTTGTGCAAATCCAACACATTCAATCTTGGAACACCGCGCTCATCGACATATCCACCTACCCCTTTCACATTTTGATCTCCACCACTGCAAAAAGCTTTGTCGCCTTCACCGGTTAAAACCACAACGGCGATGTCTTGACGCTCGCGACAAATGTCCATCGCGTCTATCATTTCCACATTGGTCTGCGGTCTGAACGCGTTGTATACTTGTGGTCTGTTGATGGTGATTTTTGCAATTCCCTCGAAGAATTCAAATCGAATATCCTCGTAATTCTTAATCGATGTCCACTGTGCACTCATGTCGTTTGTGTATGATGAAAAAAGGCGTCTAACACCTTCGGATTAACTTCTTTTGGTGTAAATATTTCCAACACAGAAATATTTTTCTGGCTGAAGAACAAAGGTAAGACCTGATTCAATTCAACGAAATTCGTCGCGCTGAAATAATTCAGGTTGTACATATCTGCGATTCCCTTGATGGATTTGCTGCTGTGCGCGGTTTCGAAATATTGCTCAAGGTAGGCAGTGTCTTTCGAACCGTCGATAATTCTGAAAATACCACCACCGCCGTTGTTGATCACAATCACTTTCAATTCATTCGAAAGGTAATTGTTCCAAAAGGCGTTGCTGTCATAATGAAAAGACAAATCACCTGAAATAAGCAGCGTCGGCTTTTTCGTTTTCCAAGCAGCACCAATGGCGGTGCTTGTAGATCCGTCAATTCCAGCCACACCGCGGTTTCCAAAATAGGTAAGCTTGTTGTTCTGATTGAAAAGCTGAATGTATCTCACCACCGAACTGTTTCCCATTTGGACTTGTGTTCCATCTGGAATGGATTTCAATAAAGAAGAAAAAACAGAAAGGTCTGAATAGGCTGCAGACGGCAACCAAGATTCAACTTGTTTAATTTGATTTTCCTGAATGGAAAGTAAATTGCTCTTCCACTCCGATTTGCTCTGTATTTCATTCAAACTATTGAAGAAAAACGTTGGAGTCACGAAGCATTGCGCATGCAAGCAATCGAAGGTGTCCATGGGCTTTTCATTCGTTCCAACTTGAATATGTTTTGGCTTCGCTTTGCGAAGAATGGCCTTTATCTTTCGTGAAATAATATTCGTTCCAACAGTAATCAAAACATCTGGAGCAAGCATCTGCTGAGCGTTTCCGGCTAACCCCATAATTAATCTATCGATGCATGAAAATGCATTTTCAATGTTCACATTCGCATGTGTCTCAGTGAGCACAATAACCTGTTGCAGCTGATTGAACTGGGCAAGCTCCTTCGAAAAATCTTGATAATCGTGCTGTCCAACCAAGACCATGACACGATCGGCATTTTGAATGACTTCAATATTCACCTTCGAAATTTCAAACTCCGGAGGTTGTTTTTCAAAATAAAAAACAGGAAGCTCATCGCATTCGACCAATTCATAAAGTGGCTCTTGAAAAGGAACGTTTAGGTGAACAGGACCGTTGTTCGAGAGTAAGTACTGAAAGGTCTGTTGAATGATTTCTTTGTTCTGAATGGAAGCCTGTTTTTCATCTGCAAATAAACTTGCAGAATAATCGGCGTAATTCTGAAAAACATTGTTCTGACGAATGCTTTGTCCCTCCCCTCTATCGATCCATTCTTCTGGTCTATCAGCAGAAATTACCAACAACGGAACACGCTGATAATAGGCCTCGGCAATCGCTGGTGCATAATTGAGCAAAGCGGTTCCGCTTGTGCAAATAAGAACCGAAGGTTTTTTCGATTGCTGTGAAAGTCCTAAGGCAAAAAAGCCGGCTGAGCGTTCGTCGACAATTGAATGAACTGCAAAAAACGAGTCATTCGCAATGGAAATACTAAAAGGTGCATTTCGCGAACCTGGAGTTAGCACAACGTCCGTTATGCCTGCACTTTTCAGTGCACCCAAGATGTTTGAAACTACTTTTTTAGATGAGATTTTCATGCGGGCCACGAAGATAGAAACACCGCGTTGAATGAATCGTTCAAAAATTAAAAAATTACACCAGTCAGCGACTCTGCCTTCCAGCGTGTTTCTCGCGCTTCCAATTCCGGAACACTGCTTGCGGTAATGCCAGCACCAACGAAAACATTCAATGTTGAGGGGGTAAATTTCAGGCAACGAAGAATAACATAGACATCAACATCCTCGCCTTGCTCCAAACCAATAAGTCCGGTATAATACTCTCGATCGTGCTGTTCAATTCTCTGAATAAGTTCCTTTGCTTTTTCTCTTGGAAGACCGCAAACGGCGGGGGTTGGATGTAGGGCTTTCATAACATTCGTCCACTGCCCATTGTATTCAAAAGTAATTTCATTGCACAAGTGTTCGATTGATCCGGCATTTCGTGTGTGAAGTTCGTGGCATTGAATATTCTCAGCACCCAAGACTTTTAATTCTTGTTGAATAAATTCGGTAACCAAGCGCTGCTCTTCTACTTCTTTGCTTCCCCATTCTTCTGAAGTGCCCGACTTCCTAGTTCCAGCTAAACTTATGGTTGTATAAGCACTTCCTCTTTTTCTAAACAATAACTCTGGTGACGCACCTATCCATTGAGCGTTATTCTCATCTGTAAAGGCAAACACCGCTGCATTGGGGAATTTCTGATTGAAAGCACTGAAAATACTATCGACCGTATTTCCTTCATTCTTGAAAGGAATAATTCGACTCAACACAATTTTCTTCGCGTTCGAGTCCTTCAATTGAAAAATCGCTTGTTCAACCTGAGCGGCGTATCCTTCGTTTGAATTGAGCAAATTAATTTCACCTCGAAATTCACTCCGAACAACAAAAGTTCTTGAAGGCTCTGGGCTTTTTTCAAGATCAGACTGAGGAAGACGCAAACGAATGATACTCATTTGGGGTATTTCACCATTACTGTTAAACGCGCTATTGCAATTAAGTTCCCCGCGTGATCACGGATCTTTACATCCCACACCTGTGTTGACCTTCCCGTGTGTATGGGTTCTCCGGCTCCGTAAACAAAATCCGTTGTGGCCGACTTCAAATGATTAATATTCAATTCCAGTCCGACTGCAATTCCACCTTCATTCTTTACAGCTTCGTGAGCACCAATACTGCCAATGGTTTCGGCAAGTACTGCACTTGCTCCTCCATGCAGCAAACCGAAAGGCTGAATGGTACGTTTGTCAACTGGCATTCGTGCTTCAACTTTACCTGGCTCGTTCTTTAGGATTTCTATTCCCAAATGCGATATCATATTTTCCGGATGGAATTTGTGCTCCATAACTGTAATTTGGGCGCAAGGTAGTATAAATTTGTGCTGTGAAAAATACACAAGACACGTATCGATTGTTGATTGCAGAGGACGAGAATTCCATCGCAAAAACACTCAAGCTAAATTTCGAAATGGAAGGTTTCGAAGTTCATGTTGAATCGAACGGTCTTTCTGCACTTAAAAATGCTCAGGAGAAATTCTACGACCTAATTATTCTTGATGTAATGCTGCCTGAAATGGACGGTATTACAATTTGCGAATCTTTGAGACTGGGTGGAAATCACACGCCTGTTTTGTTTCTTTCTGCAAAAGGCACTGGGAAAGATAAAGTAGAAGGATTGAAAGTTGGAGGCGACGACTATTTGGCAAAACCCTTCGAATGGGAAGAACTATTGCTTCGAAGTAAGAAGTTAATTGTTCGAAAAGCCGATGGTCACCGAACCATCGAAGATTTAGAAACATTCGCGATTGGCCCTTGCACCATTTACTTCAACAAATTCGAGGTTCAATCTCCAGAAGGAACAATTGCTATAACCAAGAGAGAAACCATGCTTTTGAAGCTTCTGATTTCCAAACAAGGAGAGGCCGTTAGCAGGGAAGAAATTTTAGAAAAAGTATGGGGGTACGACACCGTCACACACAACAGAACAATTGATAATTTCATTCTCAATTTCAGAAAAATTTTCGAATCACATCCCAATGCTGACAAGCGCTTCCTCTCTATTCGAGGGGTTGGATACAAATTTCTTTAGAAAAAGAGGCAACCCTCACTTTAATTTCTCGTCTTATAGATGGTTACGCAGTCCAAGCTGCGTGTTGGTTTCAAAATTCCCTTGCAGGTTTACGAAAAAGGCTTTCAAATATTGAGAGCCTTTTTTGTTTTAATCATTGTGGAATGTAAACGAGTTTTTTCGTTTCGAAAAACTTCTGCGGGAAGTACTTTGACAAATCAAACAACTCAGCATGTTTTTTAAGCGATTTTAGCTCTTCTTTCAAATCTCCACCTTTCAAGCAAATTAAACCATTAGGAATGCCATTCTGATCTGCTTTTTTGTATTTGCCCTTCGTCCAATTCAACAAATCTTCCGCTGGGGCTACGGCTCTGCTTACGACGAAGTCGAATTGACCCTTAACCGACTCTACTCTACCGTGAACAGTTTTTACATTTTTAAGACCAATGAATTCTATGGCCTCATTTACTACCATGATCTTCTTTCCTATGCTGTCAACTAGCAGAAACTCTGTATCCGGATTAGCAATAGCCAACGGCAGTCCAGGAAAACCTCCACCTGTGCCCAAATCCAATACATGTGACTTCGGGGTAAAAGGAAGAAATTTGAAAATACTTAAACTGTGCAAGACATGGCGCTCCACAAATTCAGAAGTATCCTTTCTAGAAACCACGTTTACACGTTGGTTCCAATCTAAAATGACTTCTTCTAGTTTATGAAATTGTTCCCACTGAACTTCCGAAAACGTGAAGTACGGAGATAGTTTTTCTCTTATCGACATTAAAAGTTACCCTTGGTAGTTTTCATTAAATCAAACATGAAATCACGTGCACGGAAGAGCTGTGCTTTTACCGTTCCTAGGGGTAAATCCAAAATCTCTGAGATCTCCTCATACGATTTTTCTTCAAAATATCTTAATTCCACCAAGCGCTTGTAACGTGGTTTCAATTTTTCTACAACATCACGCATGCGTTGAACACGCTCATCTTTCTGCAAAGACTCCTCTGGATCTAGGCTGTCTTCTTTCACAGGAATAACATAGGACTCACCATCTTCATTCGAATAACCCTGATCGATAGAAACAGCTTTAATTCTTTTCTTTCGGATAAAGTCAATTGAGTGATTCGAAGCAATTTTAAATAACCATGTTGAAAATGCAAACTGCGGTGTGTATTGTTCTAGACGCTTGAACGCCTTGCTAAACGTCTCAATGGTCAAATCTTCCGCATCGTCTGAATTGTTTACCATTTTCAGCAACATGAAATACACTGAGTCTTTATACCTGCCCATAAGTTCGGTATAAGCGCGCTGATCTTTCTCGTTCAACGCGCGAAGCACCAATTGGTAGTCCTTTTTGGCTTTATCCGATAAATGATCTGTTAATTCCATTTCTGTGGTTTGCGAACGAGATTATGCAGGTAAAGCATCGAATGTACTAAAAAAAGATGTTTCTCTAACAACGGGAACAACCAAAGAATGTCTTTAGAAATTTTCAACTTGTTGCAAGAAACATTCAAAACAATAAATTGAATAATATATCTCAAGAAAATAATCCCACCTAAAACCGACCATAAGATTGGGTTGGGATAAAGAATAGAAAGCGCAATTGCAGCTATCCATAAAATGAAATAAGTTGAAGGCCAGAGCATCAAAGAGAACTTGATATTGCCTTTGTATAGCGGCGCTGTAGTGAAATGTCTCTTCTTCTGAAACGACCATTTCGCCCATGACTTGTGAGGTTCAGAAACCGTTTGGGCATCGTAATGAAACACGTTTTGAGTGTTACGAGCTGTTGATGCTTCCTTCACAAATAAATCGTCATCTCCTGAAGCTAATTTATAATGTGTGCGAAAACCACCAATTCGAAAAAACGCTGTTTTCGTATAACAAAGATTTCGCCCCACTCCCATATATGGGCGACCAGACTTTGCAAAACCAAGGTAATTTAAGCCCGTAATAAACGCATCAAAACGAATAAGTTTATTCAAATAACCTGGATACTTTTTATAGCCACTGAAGCCAAGACCAATTTCCTTCCTTTCACCAATACCTTTGGTCATCTCAGTAATCCAACTGCGACTTGTTGGTCGGCAGTCTGCATCTGTTAGCAACACCACATCATGCGCTGCAGCCTTTATACCCAAGGTCAAAGCAAACTTTTTTCCTTGCATCATCTGCTTGTCTTCGTTGATTTCTATGACATGCATGCTTGGATAAGAGACTTGCAAAGCCTTTAAAATATCAGCGGTGTCGTCCCAACTGCTATCGTTTACAACAATTAACTGAAAGTTCGGGAAGTTTTGCTCCATGATTACAGGAATCAATTCCATCAAGTTTGCCTCTTCATTACGCGCACAGACGATAACTGAAACTCCATCTGGCGAGTCTCCATCGATTTTCTTTCCACTAGTCGCTGATAAGAAATATTTCAAATTATAATAGACCTGAATCAAAAACGAAATCAAAACTATTGAAAGCAGAATTATTTCAAGAGTTGAGAATTTCCAAATCCAGATTGCAAATGTTTTTTCCATGAGTCTCGCGAAATTACTCTGCACTTCGGTTTACGGCAATAAAAAAGGCCGGTCACCCGGCCCTTTTTATTCACAATAGGGGTTATTCTATTTACTTTTTAATGATTAATGGAAGTGAATCCACCTTTCCAGAAGAAACAAGCTTCACGATATAATATCCATTCGCCAAATTCGAAGTGTCTACTTTAACGTTCGCGCTCATTGTTTTGGTTGAAACAACAACATTTCCTGCAACATCCAATATGAATAATGATGAATTTGACAAGGCTCCGATTAATTGAATCTCGTTTTGTGCTGGATTCGGGAACAGGGTAATCATTGTCGCTATATTCGCTTCAACACTACTGCCAGAAACACAGAAGTTTGTTGTTTCTGAATCTGTGAAGTTTCCACCAGCAGCTAACGATGCGCCTGACGCATCAGAAACAGCGTAGCTCCCGTTTCCATAGGCACAGCACAATCCGTCTCCATAATCGTCATTGATTACAAAATCATAACACCCCGGTGCCAAACAAACACTTTCACTCGCTGAAGTTTCTCCGGCAGGATATAGCCCGTTCGAAGAAGCAATTACATTACCATTCTGAAGAATCTCCCATGAAGTCTCTTCAGAATAATCATCAAATGTGATATTTACATTCACATTCACTGTTGGGCCCACAACGGCATTACAAGAAACTGAAGCGGAGTTGTTGTTTACATTCTCGTCTGTAGTTCCATTCGGATTAATTACTGTGACTACGATTGTGTTTGCGCCATTTACAAGTGTTATAGCCGGTAGATTAACATTCGTCGATGCGTATTGTGCTATTGCGCCTGTCCAATTAATCGTTTGAACCGGACCGCCATTGACAGAATATTGAATAATACAAGAAGTTAATGTAACAGAACCATTGTTCATCAAAGACAAAGTAGGAGAAACAGAAGAACCACAAATATTCGCAGGAACATTTGTAATACTTGATGCCGAAGCATCGAATTGTGCTACAACTGCTCCTGTTGGGTATCCGTCTAGAATTTGAATTCCGGTATTTCCGGGATCCAACCATTCTTTTAACCTCGAAGAAGCAGACGCTCCTGCATCCCAACTTACTCCAAAACGGCCATACGAATCTCCTAATCCATTTTCATTTGACCCGCTGCATGCCGAGCCACCTCCATACAATTGACCTATAATTCTGTGGTTCTGATCAAACAATGGAGATCCCGAAGAACCCGGTTCTGTAATACCATCGTCCCATTGCTGAACATCCCAAGTTTGCGCACCAGACCAAGTACCTTGAGGTACTGCTTGGTTTTCAAAAGATATTTTTTTCAAATCTCCAGAAGGGTGGTGAATGCAGGTTGCCGAAGTAACAGTAGCGGCGTCAGTGGCATCCCATCCAGCATATTGAACGTTATAATTCGCGGGAGGCGTTGAACTCAATTGTACTAGGCAAAAATCACTACCAGCATTCTTGGCTTTTAGTGTACACCCAGAAATGGTTTGATTTGTTGGGCCTGTTGTTCCTGTGCATCCGGATGTTTCATGATTGAAGACAAATACCCAACTTGGGGTTGCTCCAGCTGAATAGCAGTGATTCGCTGTTAGGAAATAAGGCGTTCCATCGTTCGCGGTATTGTTTACCAATGCACCTGTGCAACTTGCAGATCCACCGCTAAGAATCAACGCAACGGACTTCTTCTCGACTTGCCAAGCTGCTCCTACGGGACAATTCACATTGTTGTTGCAAGAACCACTGTTTCCATATGGCCCACGTTCGTCATCGAAATCCGCGAAGTGGTTCATCAATACAGGACGATATCCATGAACAACCATTGAAATCACGAAAGATACTTGTTCTTTCACATTGTTGTTGGCTTGAACTTCAACTACGATTTTATCGTGTTGAAGAATTGATGTCGCCAACACTCTGTACTCTTGATTGTTCTTATGGTTGAATGATCCAAGAAACTCCTCACGATCAGCAGACCAAATGAACATTTCCGCGCCTTTTGGCAAGTAAAAATCTTCGAAAATCAAATTGATTGTGCGCGCTCCTGAACATTCGATTCCAAATTGCCAAATACTCTTATCATCATCTATTGACCTCCAAGAAGCTTGGTTCAATCCAAAAGCAGTCTCATGCTCAAAGCCGAATCTATAAGGCGCTTCTTTGTACTGATCAACCACCTCATCTTCAGCAGCCAATGCCTCTAAGTCGATTGATGGCATTGTTGTAAAAGAAATTTGAGAACTTACATGTTTATCTTCCCAATGGTATGGAAAACCACCGAAAGAAACTTGCGCTACCGCAGCGAAAGCTAACGAAAACGCGAATACCGAAAGTAATTTTTTAATCATAGTGTTTGGTTTCATTCGTGAAGATAATTCAATCCTACCAAAACCAAACAACAAAAAAAACACGATTGCAAACAATTCTTATTCTTGCGGAGAAACCAAGATTTTTCCTTCTACATTTCCATTTAGAATTACGGATACCTGATTTGGTGTATTCAAAAACAAATCACGCAGATCAATAGCAATTTTCTTTTCTATTCGTTCTCTGCAGGCATCATCATTATTCACATGAGTGAGACGAATATTCACCTGAGGTGGAAGGCTTTTCATGTATTGTCTGTCCCATGAAGCTTCAAAAAAATGCTCATTGCAACCTCCTGAAAAAGCGACCTTCACCATAAGAAAGCCATTGTCCTGTTGGGCTTCTAAAATCTTAAAATTACCTGTTTGACCTTTGAAGTTTATTTTGTCAGGAGACTGCAGAGGTAGAATATTTTCAATACTTGGAAAATCCTTCACAGGTCCAGCCGCAACGTCTCGATTCTTTTTGCAAGAAAAAAGTGTTACCAACATTGCACAAAAAACAAATAACTTTAATTCTTTTCTCATAATGGGTTTGCGTTTAGTTCCAACAATCGTTCTTCCAATACCTTCATTTCATCGCGGTATTGAGCCGCTTCCATGAATTCCAAATTCTCTGCCGCTTTTTCCATTTTACGTTTTGCGGCTATTACAGCCTTTTGAATTTCTTTCTCTCCCCAATTGGCCATAACCGGATCTGCCGCAATGGACGGTCTTGAGAAATCTCCTTCGGAATAAACACGAGGTTTCATTTCTAAAATATCACTTGCTTGTCGTAAAATTGACGTTTTGTGTTTTACAATTTGCGTTGGTTCAATACCGTTCTTCGCATTGAATTCCATTTGTTTTTGGCGTCTTCGTTCTGTTTCATCAATGGTTTGTGCCATACTACCAGTGATCTTATCGGCATAAAGAATAACTCTACCGTGAACATTCCGAGCAGCTCTACCTGCTGTTTGAGTGAGTGATCTTCTATTTCTAAGAAATCCCTCTTTATCAGCATCCAGTATTGCTACCAGGCTTACTTCCGGAAGATCTAATCCTTCTCGAAGCAAATTCACCCCAATCAAAACATCAATTTCACCCTCACGTAATTGCCCAAGAATATTTATTCGCTCGAGGGTATCTACATCACTATGAATGTATCGACACTTCACATTCATGCGCTCTAGATATTTATTCAACTCTTCAGCCATTCGCTTGGTTAGTGTGGTTACCAAAACACGCTCGCCAGCCTCAATCGTTTTTTGAATTTCATTCATCAAGTCATCGACCTGATTTAACGACGGGCGAACTTCGATGGGTGGATCGAGTAATCCTGTCGGTCTCACCACTTGTTCAATCACCACACCTTCTGTCTTTCTCAATTCAAAATCCGCAGGCGTCGCCGATACAAATATGACTTGGTTTTGAATGGACTCGAATTCATCGAATGTAAGCGGACGATTGTCCATGGCTGAAATCAAACGAAACCCGTGTTCTATCAAATTCACTTTTCGTGAGCGATCTCCTCCAAACATAGCTCCAACTTGTGGAACAGAAACATGGCTTTCATCGATCACCATTAAAAAATCTTTCGGAAAATAATCGAGCAAACAAAAGGGTCTTTCACCGGGCTGTCTGCGATCGAAGTATCGCGAGTAGTTTTCAATACCGGAGCAATAGCCTAATTCTTTCATCATCTCAATATCGTAGTTGACGCGTTCTTCTAATCGCTTCGCCTCGAGTGTTTTTCCTTCTTTGTTGAATATGGCTGTTTGCGCAACCATATCTTGTTGAATTTGCCAAATGGCATCGTGCAACGTCTCTTTAGACGTTACGAATAAATTCGCAGGAAAAATGGTGGTTTGATCAAATGATGTCGAGGTTTTACCGAGCACAGGATCGAGCATTTTAATGCTTTCAATTTCATTCCCGAAAAACACGACGCGCAGGGCATAATCGGCATAAGCCAAGAAAATATCCACTGTATCTCCCTTTACGCGGAACATTCCTCGCTCCAATTCGGCATTTGTTCGGCTGTATAACGACTCGACCAACTTGTACAAAAAAGATTGTCGGCTTAGCTTCATTCCTACATGAATAGGAATTACACTTTTGTGAAATTCTTGAGGATTTCCAATTCCATATATGCATGAAATACTAGCGACTACAATGACATCCCGTCTTCCGCTGAGCAGCGCGCTGGTCGCAGCTAAACGCAGTTTTTCAATTTCCTTGTTTATACTTAGATCCTTTTCAATATAAGTATTTGTAACAGGCAGATAGGCCTCAGGCTGATAATAGTCGTAGTAGCTCACGAAATACTCCACCAAATTCTCGGGAAAGAACTGCTTAAATTCAGAGTAAAGCTGTGCGGCCAACGTTTTATTATGACTCAATATTAACGTTGGACGCTGCGTTTGCGCGATGACATTGGCAATGGTAAACGTTTTACCACTTCCGGTAACACCTAGCAATGTTTGATACTTTTCATTGTCATTCACTCCCTTCACGAGATCGTGAATGGCCGTTGGCTGATCACCTCCTGGAGTGAAATCTGTTATCAATTTGAATTGCATGCGAGCGAATTTAGATTAGAAAAACTGAGGTACAAAAAAAGGCCCTAAATCGGGCCTTTTCAAGAATAACTTATATGCTATTTATTCGCCTACAACTTCGAAGTTGAAAGTAGCACTAACCTCTTTGTGCAATTTAACACGAGCCTCATAAGTACCTAAGTTCTTAATAGTCTCTTCAGAGATACTGATGCTCTTTCTGTCGATAGCAAAACCTTCTTTTGCTAAAGCTTCAGAAAGTTGAATAGTGTTGATGCTACCGAATATCTTTCCAGTATCAGAAGCTTTTGTAGTCAACTTAATGCTTACAGAAGCAATTTTCTCAGCAGTTGCTTGCGCTTCAGCTAAAATCTTCGTTTCCTTGTGAGCACGTTGCTTCAAATTCTCTGCGTGCATTTTCAAAGCTGAATCTGTAGCAGGAACAGCATATCCTCTTGGGATTAGGTAGTTACGAGCGTATCCTGGCTTAACCGATACAATCTCGTCTTTCGCACCTAATTTCTCAATGTTTTCTTTTAATATAATTTGCATGACCTAGTCCTCCTTAATTTATTTCAACATATCAGCTACGTAAGGCATTAAAGCCAAGTGACGCGCTTTTTTAATAGCTTGAGAAACTTTGCGTTGGTATTTCAACGAAGTTCCTGTAAGACGACGAGGAAGAATTTTACCTTGCTCGTTGCATAACTTCAACAAGAAGTCTGCGTCTTTATAGTCAATATATTTGATACCTGATTTCTTGAAACGGCAATACTTTGCTTGCTTGGTTTCAATATCAATTGGATTGAGGTAGCGGATTTCTGAATTATCGCTCATGGGTTCAATGTTTTAAGGTTATGCCTCTTTAGAAGCGGCTTTCTTTTCTTTTAATTTGTTTCTGCGGCTCTCTGCATATTCCATGTGGAATTTGTCCATTGCAGTAGTTAAGAAGCGAAGTACGCGCTCATCGCGACGGTACTCAGTCTCTAATCCACCAATAACATCTCCAGCAGCCTCAAACTCCATTAGATAGTAGAAACCAGTTGATTTTTTCTGAATTGGATAAGCCAACTTGCGTAAGCCCCAGTTCTCTTCGTGTTTAATCGAAGCACCTTTTCCTTTCAGAAACTTTTTGAACTTTTCTACTGTTTCCGCCGCCTGATCATCAGACAGCACGGGAGTCAAAATGAAAACAGTTTCGTAACGATTCATGATATATTTATTTTAAAATGGACGGCAAAAGTACGAAAAACTTTCAAACTTCCAAGCATTCAACGGAATAGCATCGAAAAAAAGTTAGTCGAGCTCCCAAATGCGATTCTTTTTACGGAGTCGAAATCCGGACAACGAATGCTTTTGCCAAAAGTGTAGGACCAAATAGATTACAATGGGAGAACCGAACGTTAAAAAAGATAAATACACGAATGACAAGCGAATTCGGTTCGAATTCATATCGAGTCTTTTCCCTAAGGACTCGCAAACCCCGAAAAAACGCAGTTCACAAAAATCAAATAAGGACTTCATCATGTTCATTCTTTTTCAGTTTTTCAGCACCTAGAGCGCAAGATAGGCATTTTCTCGTCTCGCAATACATTCCGTATAAATGAATTAACCCCTGCGATTCCAATGCGTTTGTTCCCACTACATCATGAATTTTCCAAAGTCGAGTTATTCGGTTGTCTTCTAAAGGTATCAGTTCAAGCAATTCTAAAGCCCTTTCCGCGTATGACTCATCCATTTTTCGTTCATGAAGAAAAAACAACAATGGAGCAAAGACATTCACCGTGAGATGGGCAAAGAGAGGATTCGATTTTCCCTTTGAATAAAGTGCAGATTTCCACTCAGCAATTTCAGCCTTATTAAAAATTAAATTCCACCAATGCGAAATACGCGGAAGTTCTTCGGCCAGTTGTTCAACCCGAATTTTATTGTTTCTTCTAGGTCGAATTTTACCCGTATTCAAAGCCTGAGGCGGAAGACTTATCCATTGATTCGCCTCCATGAGTGCTCCTGCCCTTTTCCAAACGGCTGCTTTTGAGCGGGCAGATTCAAACCCAAACATTTGAAGCAACACTGACTTCAGCAATTCCGGCTCGTCTAGGATTCGAAGAGAATTCCGAAAAGTAAATCGAGAGGCAACTTGTTCAAACAACTCTCCATTCAATCCAAATCCGAATGCCCGAAAAAACTTTTCGTAAAACAGTTGAAGAAGATCTCCATTTAATTCGAGGGATCGCCCGCGCCACTCCGAGACTCTCTTCTCTAGACGTTCAACCGCCATTCGATTCATCCAATTTGTGCGTACCACAGTTCTAACTTCCGCAAAGTTTCCTCCGCAAGGAATATGATCTCTGACATTCTTCCATTGTTGAACAGTGTGCCATTGGCCATCGATAATGTAATTCTTTAATTCGAGGATTGGAACATTCGAAGGTACAAGCTGATCCTTGTCGTATACCACATGAAGAATAACAGTGTCATATCGCGGATCTCCAGAATGTCCATGCAATAGCCAGTCCGATGCCTTGACATGCAATTCAACTGGGCCACACCAAAGCACATCTCCAATTTGAACACGCGCATCCATAAAATCAGGACCTGCATGTCGGTTCAGAAAACCGGGATATTCAACTTTTACAACCTTGCCATCGGTTGTTGTTAAAGGCAGTTGGGCGAACGACTGCGTGCGCCAAACAAAGTGTAAAAATTCTTCTTTCATGAGCCGAAATTCAACCGCGAATTCTGGAAAGTCAAGAAACACATATGCCATAAAAACGCTGTTAACCTTGATTTTACTTATCTTTATAACGCATAAAATTTCCAAATGAAACACTTTTACCTCCTTGCTTTTTTGACTTTATCGATTAAAGCCTACGCTCAACCTGGCGATACCACAATTGTTCAGACCTTCACATTCGAAGCACAAAACAATCCAAATACGGCCTACGATTCTCCCGGGAGAAGATGGTTTCAATTTCCTGCTTCGAACAACGGCGTGAATTATCAGAAGGTCCTCATGTACCATACGCTGAAGTGTTTCAGCGATGGAACCGCAGGTGGATTGGGGTTCCCATGCGGTGAGTGGGACTATTTGACCTACACCAATTTGTTTGAACACACAGGAGTGCTTGATTCAACTTTGCAGCAGCATCCTCATTTCCTATTGAACAATCAAAATTTCACCTCAGCAGCAATCAGGTCTTCAGCACCGTTCGACATTTTTCAAACCGAACAAATCACTTCAACACTTAATAATCCTGGTGATGCACTCTCATACAATATTGGAAATAACGACGCTTCAAACAGTCTCCCTTTTGGTAACGATGGTAGCGCAAGATATCAGTGGCTTTATTCTGCAACGGAAATCGCCAACTCAGGCATTCAAGCGGGAAACATATGGCAAATTGGGTTTGACTTAGATGGGAACGGCGGGAATTATCAAAACCTGCGTATCCGAATTAAATCGACAACAAATGGTACGTTAACGGCATTCGACAATAGCGCAATGAGTACTTACTATCTCAGCAATACGACAGTTAACCAAACCGGAACATTTTACCTCACCTTGAATTCACCGTTCGTATGGGACGGGTCAAGTAATATACTCGTTGAAGTTTCTTACGATGGAAATCCTGCCGAACTCGGTGTACTCGCGCTTGGAGAGTCTTCGAACTTAAATGCTGTTGGTACAGTTGGAAATAATAAATTCGTTCGCTTTGACGGGAACGACGAAATACGCATACCCGCTTCAGCCTTCGCTTCTATTTCCTCTGAAATTACCATTTCATTTTGGCTTCGCGGAAACGCTACCTTTCAACCTGAAAATGGAACTTGCTTCGAAGCTCGTAACAGCAACAACAACAGAGTCCTGAACACCCACATTCCGTGGAGCAACAGTCGCGTCTATTGGGACGCGGGGAATTCAGGCGGTAGCTATGACCGAATAGACAAAGCAGCCAACCCAGCTGACTTTGAAGGAGTTTGGAATCATTGGACATTCACCAAAAACTCTGCGACCGGTGATATGAAAGCATACTTGAACGGCGTGTTATGGCACAGCGGAACAGGTAAGGTATTTCCGATGACCAACATTACACAATTCAGCATTGGAGCGGCATGCACGTGGAGCAATTTCTACCGCGGAGACATCGACGACTTCAGTGTTTTCTCTTCTGCATTAAACGATGTTGAAATTCAAAACCTCTATTTAAACGGACCAAGTGGTTCGACATTGATTGTAAACTACAACTTCAATGAGGACAATAATGGAACAGTGAACGACAATTCAGGAAACAACTTCCATGGTTACACATTGGGAAATCCTAACTTCATTTCATACACTGGATATGAGCTAAACCAAGGAGTTCAGCCTTTAGACTTCAGACCAAAAACTTATTTCACACAAGGAAATAATCTTTCAGCATCTCAGAACATTAACACCATTAACGTTGAAGTCTACGATGCGCCAGTTTCTAAAATCGAATATGAAATTGTAAATCACGCTCCGCAAATTTTAAATATCGCTTCAACCTATTTCTCTCGCTGGCAGTTTACATACAATTCAATTGGAGAAAAGATCGACAGCACATTTGCTGTTGAAGACGAAATATTATTGAACGACACGCTTTTCTATTACGGCGCTCCTTACGAAGTGATTAATCGTTACGAATTGGGTAGATTTATTACTCCTTACGGAATTCAATTAGACTTGGGAGATGGCTGGACATGGATATACGACGTGACTGATTTCGCGAATCTCTTGCGCGACAGTGTGCAACTTGAAGCAGGTAACTGGCAAGAACTTCTCGATTTGAAATTTGTATTTATTGAGGGAACTCCCGCCCGAGACGTTAAGCGAATTGCTAATGTTTGGCAGGGGAACTGGGGGCTCGGCGGATTCAACAATGTGGTGAATGAAAAGACCTTCACGCTTCAACCCAATGAAAGCGAATTGAAATTAAGAACCACTTTAACAGGACATGGCTTCGGAAACGATGCGAATAACTGCGGTGAATTCTGTTACAACACACATTCGCTAAACGTTAACGGCAATCCAACATTCAGTTGGGAGATCATGCAAGACTGCGACAAAAATCCGTTGTTCCCGCAGGGAGGAACATGGATCTATGCCCGTGCAGGTTGGTGTCCAGGCCTTGAAGGAAGAACCGAAGAATTTGAATTGACTCCTTTCATACAAAACAATCAAGTGAGCGCTGAGTATAACATTACCACCGATCCATATGGTAACTACGTTACCGAAAGTCAGGTTGTTTATTATGGGTCAAAAAACCACGCCCATGACCCAGAAATAGAACAGGTACTCGCTCCAAGTAATTGGGAAAATCATTCTCGCTGGAATCCAATTTGCGACAATCCGAAATTCGTTCTGCGCAACAAAGGTTCTCAACCACTAACTGAAGTTAAAATATCCTATGGAGTTGTTGGCGGAGCTACTGAAATCTACACCTGGACAGGAAACCTAGGCTTCATGGAAAGTGAAGTCGTTGAATTAACTTATAACGACCCCATACTTTGGAACTCAACTTCAACTACAGGTAGATTTATCATTGACCTTGGAGAAAGCGCAGATGGAGCCGATGACAACCCTTCTAACAATCACGCAGAATCTTCGTTCACGCGTCCGCCTGTTTATTCCTATTTGCCTTCAACAGACAATAATAAGCTCATCATAATCTTCAGAACGAACGCGTCATATTGGGAGAGTGCATACACTTTGTACGACATCAATGACAATCCGGTTTTCACAAGAACATTTACACAAGCAAATACCACTCATCGTGATACGCTTGAATTAAACGCGGGTTGTTACCGATTTAAAATTACGGATACTGGAGGAGATGGTCTTTCATTCTTTGCGAATAACGACGGAAACGGATACTGCAATTTGGACCGTGTAGCCGGCGCCTATTTCAAACAATTCGAAAATGACTTTGGTGCTGAAATTGAACAGTATTTCTACTGGAATACCAACTTAGTGAATGTGGAAGAGGTTGCTTCAAATGCAACGCAAATACTTCTCATGCCGAATCCTGCGAAGCAACGCGTAAAACTAATTGCCAACGGTTTCGACGAGCGCCTAACATACACGTTAATGAATGTTCAAGGTCAAATTTGTGCGCAGGAGCGCGTGAACAGATCTAACAAGGCAGGAGCTATTGACATCAATTTAAACGGAGTTAGTGCTGGAATTTACTTTGTAAAAGTTCAAGACAACAACAACAGTTCAACTGTAAAACTGATTGTAGAGTAAGATTAAACCTTATTCGCTCTGGCGAGCAAGGCAGCATCCAATAAAGTAATTGCTGCCATTGCTTCCACGATTGCAACAGCTCTTGGAAGAACGCAAGGGTCGTGCCTTCCGGCCGCTTCTAATTCAACTTCATTGTTATGGATATCCAATGCTGTTTGCTTCTTCCCTATCGTGCTCGTTGGTTTAAACGCAACTTTACAAACGATATCTTTTCCGTTGGATATACCCCCTTGTATCCCGCCGTCATGATTGGTTCGAACAGAGTCGTTGTTTTCACCTCCTTTTCTTAATGTGGAAGAAAATCCGTCTCCGATTTCAAATGCCTTTACAGCATTTATCGAAAGCATCGCGTGCCCCAATTGCGCATGCAGTTTATCGAACACCGGCTCTCCCCAACCAGCAGGGACTCCGCTTGCTACGCACGTTATAATTCCACCGAGACTGTCCTTCTCTTCTTTTGCTTGACGAATTGCCGCTTCCATGCGTTGTGCTGTTTCTTCATGCGGACAACGAATTGCAGAGGTGTATATATTATTTAAATTGAGGCTCTCGTAAGAAACTGGAACCATGATCTTGTGCACACTGCTCACATATGCACACACCCGAATGTTCATTCGGTTTAACACTGATTTTGCAATTGCACCAGCCACTACTCGACAAGCCGTTTCTCGCGCAGAACTTCGTCCGCCTCCTCTGTGATCACGTATTCCAAATTTCTCTTGCCATGTATAATCAGCATGTCCAGGACGAAAAACGTCTTTCAAGTTATCGTAATCGGAAGATTTTTGATCTTCATTTTGAATTAAAAAACCTATTGGCGCGCCTGTCGCTATTCCATTCAAAACACCGGAAAGAATTTGCACACGATCCGACTCCTTTCTGGAAGTCGTAAGATCACTTTGACCTGGTCTTCGACGATCCAATTCAACTTGAATATAAACGTCATCAATAACAAAGCCTGCGGGGCAGCCGTCTATTACACCTCCAATAGCGGGTCCGTGAGACTCACCGAAAGTAGTAAGTCGAAAAAGTTTGCCGAATGTGTTTCCTGCCATGGTGTAAATTTAGTTTGCTTTTGAATGCACAAGCTCGCCATTAACAATGACTTGATCGATATTGTTATCACCGAAATAATAAAACATTTCAGCGAGCGAATTCAACGGTTTTGTAATGATAAAGGAGGCCTTCTTTCCAACCGTTATACTCCCTAATTCAGAATGAACATCCATTGCATAAGCTCCGTTTAAGGTTGAGGCGTTGACCACTTCGCTTGGCAGCATGCGCTGTTGAATACACCCTAGACTATTCACAAAATTCATATTTCCGGAAGGAGATGAACCTGGATTGAAGTCTGTCGCTAAAGCCAAAGGCAATCCTGCGTCAATTATTTTTCTTGCTGGCGTAAATGGAATTCTTAAAAAGAAAGAGCAAGCTGGAAGCGCAACGGGCATTGTATTTCCTCCCAACAACACTTCAACATCATTGTCATTCAATTCTTCTAAATGATCTACACTTCTTGCGTTTCGATCAACGGCGGCTTGTACTCCGCCAATAATGTTGAATTGATTCACATGAACTTTAGCGGGTATACCCAACGCTTGAGCGGCTTCAATGAGTCGGTTCATTTGTGCCACTGAAAAATAACCTTCCTCGCAAAACGCGTCAACGAAATCTGCCAATCCTTCATTCGCAACCTTCGGTAAGACTTGAACTACCATCAACTCAACGAAACCCTCTACATTGTCTTTGTATTCAATCGGAATCGCATGCAACGCAAGGAAAGTGGATTTGATTACTAAGGGGTGCTCTGCTTTTAATCGCTTAATCACACGAAGCATCTTCAATTCATTTTCTTCGTCTAAGCCGTAGCCACTTTTTGTTTCTACCGCAACAGTTCCCGAATGCATCATTTGATTTAAGCGTTCAAATGCGGCTAGAAATAACTCTTCTTCACTCATGAGTGAAAGTTTCTTTGCGCTGTTTAATATCCCTCCTCCGCGCTGAGCAATTTGCTCGTATGTCAATCCATTCAGACGGTCAACAAATTCTTCGGCTCTCGAAGCAGCAAATACAGCATGTGTGTGACTGTCACACCAACCGGGCAATACATATTTTCCTGCGGCATCAATGACGGTTAAATCCCGCCAATCTTCAATTCCATCAAAATCATTCATAGAACCGAATGCTGCTATGACACCGTCTTCAACCGCCAGCCATGCATTCTCAATGTATGGAAGATTGTTCATCTCTGAACCTTTAACCAAATTGACCTCCTGAGAATGAGTGCCGTAGAGTGCTTTTATATTTTTTATGAATATTTTCATGTTGTACAAAGATGCATTATTCCTAAATTTGCCGTCCCGCGCCTATAGCTCAGTCGGTTAGAGCAACAGACTCATAATCTGTGGGTCCCTGGTTCGAGCCCAGGTGGGCGCACAAAGATAACCCCGCAATTGCGGGGTTTTTCTTTTCTTAATTCACTATTAGTTTTTGTGTAACACTTGACTTTTCGTTAGAGAGTTTCACCAAATAAATACCAGAACGAAGTCCCTCATTTACATTCACTCGATGTTGTTGTAGAACCTTATCAGTCAAGATAATTTTTCCGGTAATGTCCAAAATTTCAATACTTTCGAAGGCACCATCTTTCCACTGCACCTCGAATGAACCATTGGAGGGATTCGGCATCATTCGCATTCCAATTTTATTTGCATCATAAACATTTCCGCAAAGCATGCATTCAGCCAACGGGTTGGCGGAAACGAAAGAATGTGTTGTCACATAATCGGAATACAACGCTTCAACACATTCATCGTTTAAAAAGTATCGAAGCCAAGCGGTCATCATAGTTAGGTAGGCCTCTTGCTGATCAGCTCTAGTCAAACTTCCACCCAACGGTTCCCCGAAATCGCACAAGGTACCTGCGTCAATAAATCCACAATGTGAACCTCCAGTTAATGAAACAAATGTTTTACAACCCGCACCAGTCCCGTTGAAAATAGGCTCGTGATTATCTGCAGGCGGTGTAACCGCATCATCGCTCCCTGAGAAAACCAGTGTATTGCAATTCACCGAGGCGGCAGCGGCAATGGCACTCGGATTTGTCTCCGCTGGAGCCAAACCAACAATGGCATCAATAGACTGGTCAGAAGCGGCAGCCAACCAAGCAGCTCCTCCGCCCATGCTGTGTCCAACAATTCCTTCGCGTTGTTGACTCACTGCATTGTATAAAACCGATGATGTGTTCAACGACTCTTGTTGAAGTGCATGTGTTACAAAAGCTAAATCCAATCCGAATTCCTGATGATTGGGTGCGAAACCTGTTTCTGTATTCACGAGCGCGACCACAAATCCAAACGGAATTAGTTGTGCGGCAATCAAATCATAATTTGCAGCCCCAATGACAAAACCATGACCAACTGAAACTGCAGGATAGCCTGTAAGTCCAAGGGTTGCGGGATCTAAAGCCTGCACACTTTCACCAGCTGAAAGTGCGGGGTAATAGACTTCGCATGGAATTGAACGATTGTTTCGAGTAGCATCTGTGAAGGTAATTGAGGTATGCCCAAGACCTTGCGCGAAAGAAAATGCAACAACGAATAAAGCAAAAACAAAAAGTAGCGTTTTTCTCATTTTATTTTTTTTGAAGGGGAACAACTTGAATACCCGATGAAGATTCGATTACAAAATAATATTGCCCCGTAGGTTGGGGTGTTAAATCCAAATGATAAATTGCCCATGGCTCACTGTAATTGTAATCCCATTTATAGTATTTCACAGATCTACCGCTGCTGTCGTACAAGTAGTGATAATTGTTTGTATCCGGAAAATTCCCTTCCACACGAACTTCGAATTGACCGTCTGAGGGTTGAGGAAAAACTAATACCGAACGATCATTCGGTTGGCTATAAATGTCATTCGACAAACGAACAAAAGCTTTCCAAAAATCAGGAATTCCATGTCCCATGGAATCGTTTGGAGTTGAATAAAGACTTGCGCTCTCTTCTATCGCATTGAATATTTCCACATTCGTTGCTGTTGGAAACGCTTGCCACAAGGTTGCGGCCATTCCGGCAATAATGGGCGAACTGAAAGAAGTCCCATTTCCTCTTGCAATGGTACTGTCTGATGCCGCAAAGACTGTTTGCCTTCCCATTGCCACAATGTTCGGTTTGATGTCGTTCAATCCCGGTGGGTGATATCCCGAGAATGACGCATGGACGCCATTCAAATCAACAGCCCCCACGCATAAAACATGTTCTGCGTCAGAGGGAGCTGTAATGACATGCCAATCGTCGTTGCCGCTATTGCCCGCGCTATTGACTACGAGAGTGCCCTTTAAAGCACAAATCTCAGCCGCCTGAGAGATTCTAGTAATAGACCCGTTCATATCAGAGGTCTCGTAATTCATATAATCTTCGTCAAACAATGAGTATCCTAAACTGGAATTGATTACATCGATTCCAATACTATCCGCCCATTCTGCTGCTTGAACCCAAGTATCTTCTTCCAATCGTACTTCGCGATAAACATCTTCCGTTTGGAACAAATAATAATTGGCTTCAACGGCAGTTCCATAAAGCGAATCTTTCATTACTCCAGCCATATGACTCAAAACCATTGTCCCGTGAGTAGAAGCATCAAACACATTAGGCGAAGTGAGATTCAGAAAATCATGTGTTTCTATAATTCGCCCATCTTCGAAAAGGTGAGCCATAGCAGGTAAGACATCAGCATACCTAAAACCTCCGTCAAAAACCGCGATATCCATTCCCTTCCCATTTAATCCTAATTGGTGAAGAAGGTGTCCGTTTAACATTTCGGTCTGACGGAAACTAGGGCCGTAGAAATCGTTTGAAACCATTCCCTCTTCAGACTGCGTTCCTTTATGAATCGAAATTTTTTCAAGCGGGACACTCGGCAATGACTTCACTTGAAAAACAAATGGCAATGCTTCAACTTGAAGTTTCCAAGATGCGGCGATGGAGGTGTCTATGATTTCAACAGTGATGGAGTTGAACCATTTGCTCTTTAATAACAACTGAGAATTACCTATTGCCAAGACCTGCTGAATATAATTGGAATTAACAGGAATATCTAACGAGTCGAATCCAACACCTGTGCGAATTCTGCGCTCAATGGCTTTGCCTGAGAGAAACTGGCTTGGGTTCGTGAGGGAAAAAGGCGTATTTGCTTTGTCCTTAAACTGAACGAAATAGGTATTGTATGAAGATTGAGCGCATATCTCTTGTGTCCCTAAAGAAGCCAATAGAATAAATAAGATGGTGTGAAAATTCTTCATTCTTCTATTTTGTTTCTTTCAATTTACCGTTCTCGTACACTTCCGTTTTTTCTAATTCTCCTGTGATTTTATAATAGAAAACTTCCCCTTGCAATTGACCATTCATATACTTCCCCTTTTGCTTTACTTGCGTCCCCTTCAATTGTTCCCGATAGGCTATTCCCTGAGCTATATCTTCTGGTGATGCTGGTATTTGCTCATAAGCTCCTTTGTCATAATATTCAGCAAATGTCCCTTCCTTTTGATAGTTCTTATAACTGTATTCCGATTGCGGAATTCCTGAATCGTAAAACGTTTGAAACGTTCCGTTGGCATAATGCTTCTTTTCAATTTTATCTGCCTTAAACCATATGGTGAGTTCAGGCAACCCCGTTTCCAAATAAAAATTCCAAGACCCTTCACGCATTCCATCGACAAACTTCCCCTCCTCTTTTTTCTTTCCACTGTCGTAATTCACAACAATGTTCCCGTCATAAATTCCATTTTTATAATTCCCTTTCTTGCTGATTTTCCCTTCTACTGTATACTCGGTAAATGGACCATTCAACTTATCATTCAAATAACTCATCTCATGAGACACTTGTCCGTTTGCGTAGAATACCTTTGACTCCCCATTCAACAAATTATCCTTGTAATTTTCAAATCGAATCAATCTTCCTTCCACGTCAAAGAATTCCCACAATCCTTGCTTTTGTCGCTCCCAAATCTTACCGACTTTCTTCCCAATATATCTCCCTTTGCTATTAATTGTTTTTCCGTCGGCGTAGAAATTCACCACATCATTGACCGTGGTATCTTGAACATGATCTACGGTAGACTTCAGCATTCCCTTTTCATCATAAAACTCAAAAACTCCTGTTGGCACACCATTTTCAAAGGTCCCCTTGTAGTACATCACTTTCGGATTCGACTTGTAAACACGAATCCATAGTCCCTCTCGTCTGTTACCCGAATTGAAAGCGTTATAGTCAACACCAAAAGTTCCTGCAGGTAAGATCTTACCAGGCGCTTGAGCAACCGCTACAAAGCTGCTTATAAAAAAAACAACAACACAAACCAACCACTTCGATTTAACATTCATACTCGAAAATTTAGATTTCATTCACAACGGAAAATTAGGCCAAAAGATTATATCTCCGTTTTAAATCAAAAATCATTTTCAACAGGAAATTAGATTCACTAATTTCGCATTCTAAAATTTGAACCCATGAAAGTAACCGTAGTTGGAGCTGGTAATGTTGGCGCTACATGTGCCGATGTATTAGCGCATCGTGAAATTGCCAACGAAATTGTTTTGTTGGACATTAAACCTGGCTTTGCAGAAGGCAAGGCGCTTGACATTTGGCAGACTGCACCTATTAATCTTTACGACAGTCGTACTGTTGGAAGCACCAATGATTATGCAGCAACCGCCAATTCAGATGTTGTTGTAATCACAAGCGGATTACCAAGAAAACCGGGCATGAGCCGTGACGACTTGATCGCTACAAATGCTGGTATCGTGAAAAGCGTTACAGAAAACATCATTAAGTATTCTCCGGATGCAATCATTGTAATTGTATCGAATCCTCTTGATGTTATGACTTACTGCGCATACCTCACGGCTAAAGTAGATAGCAAGAAAGTATTTGGAATGGCTGGTATTTTAGATACTGCGCGTTACCGTGCGTTTATTGCATCGGAATTGAACTGTTCTCCAAAAGACATTCAAGCGGTGTTAATGGGTGGACACGGAGACACAATGGTTCCACTTCCACGATATACTACTGTTGGCGGTATTCCAGTAACTGAATTAATTTCTGAAGAGAAATTGAACGCTATCGTTGAGCGCACCAAAACAGGCGGTGGTGAAATCGTTAACCTTCTCGGAACTTCTGCTTGGTACGCTCCTGGAGCTGCGGCAGCTCA
>JBJOFG010000013.1:0-347920 GCA_046048875.1 Bacteroidota bacterium
GAAGTTAAGCTCACTTGCGCAGATGGTACTACAGTAACATGTGGGAGAGTATGTCGTCGCCGATCTTCAGAAGGCCCCTTGAGTAATCAAGGGGCTTTTTGCGTTTAATTCTTTTGCATGGTTAGAAAAATATAGATTGACTTTGAAGAGAACGCGCCTCTCAAAATATTTCACAGAATGTCCTCTTTTTTTTTGATTCTTTATTTGTATTTCTCATTCTTTGTTGGATATTCGCGCCAATTAATAAACAACAAAAAATGAAAAAAGTTATTTTTACCCTAATGATTGCTTGTGCGGCTTCAATGGCTTCAGCACAGTACAAAGTAATTACGTTGGTTGAGTCTATCCTTCCTGGTGGAGTTGGACGTTCACGTATGATTGAGGCTACGACAGATTTAGACTACAACGCCTACACCACAGCTCGTACAGAAGGAAAAGATTCTAAGCAAGGTGACATTGATCGCGGAGATATTAAGATTGGTGCATTTCGTGAAACGAAAATGCTAAACTTTTTCAGCATGGTTGGAATTAACTTCCAAAACATTGCTTCAAACGATGCTTTGATTGTTTCTAAGTTAAACGAAATGGATGCACAGGGTTATGAATTAGCTTTCGTAACATCAGGTGTTGAAAGTGATGCAGGTAAAGAAGATGGCCAAGGTATCTTCATTACGCGTCTTTATTTCAAGAAGAAATAATTTTTATCTTTTTTATGGAGGGGTGGGGTCAATGATCCCACCCTTTTTTTGTCTTAATTTGCAGTATGCAGAAGAAACTAATAGCAGGAACCATGCGTTGGGGAAGTTGGGGGGCAAGGATGTCTCAACAAGATTATACCTATGCCATTCAAAAGTGGATAGCATGTGGAGTTCATACTTTTGACCTTGCAAATTTGTATGGCGATTACTCGTGTGAGAAAGAGTTTGGAAGTGCTTTCAAGCAAACTGAAATTTCTCGCCATGAGATTCGTTTGATTTCAAAAATGGGGATAGAGAATCCGAATGAAATCAGAGGAAACCGGATAAAATATTACAACTATTCAAAGCAGCATATCATTGATTGCGCAGAACAATCGCTGAAGGATCTTCAAACCGATTATCTCGATTTATTGCTTTTACACAGACCCTCTCCGCTGCTTATTGCAGAAGAAGTAGCGGAGGCAGTCTCTAGACTTATTACAGCTGGAAAAATCAATGCCTTCGGGGTTTCTAATTTTCTTCCAAGTCAAATTGAATTGCTCACAGAATATGTTCCCGTTGTGAACAATCAAATTTCTTTTTCATTAGCCGATTTTGAGTCCATGGAAAATGGGAATTTGGAAGCCTATAGTACACAAGGTCTTCAAGTTGATGCCTATTCTCCAATATTCAATTTAGAAAAAGTTTCCTCAGAGCTAAGTGCTCTTTTAGCTGTTTACGCAAATCAATACAATTGCACTGAAGCCTGTATTGCTGTAGCTTGGGTTCTAAAACATCCGCTTATTTCTTCTGCAGTAATTGGTACATCGCAATTGGAAAGAATGCAAGAAATACGTAAGGCTTTAGATATAGAACTTTCGACACAAGATTATTTCTCTCTCTGGGAAGCTGCCCGAGGAACAAGGGTTCCTTAAGGATTCATTGTTTTTCTTGAAAGCGAGATAACTTCTTGGATAGCCTCTGCATTGATTATTGTCTCTTTCAATTTCGTCTCAGAAAACAAGAGAAGGAGTTCTGTAGGCATGTTTCCGACCAACTCATCTTTCGCCATAGGACACCCTCCAAAACCTCCAAATGCGCCATCGAATCTGCGGCATCCGCTATTGAAAGCGGCTTCAATTTTCTCCATAGCATTGTCGAAACGCGAATGAAGATGAGCACCCACATGGCAATTATTCAGAGCCTTTGAAGCTTCAAACAATCCTTGAATGCTCAATGGCGTGGCACTCCCAATCGTATCTGACATCATGATTTCAGAAACCCCGAAATCTGAAACCAATCGTTGTGCGAACGAACTTGCAATTTCTTCACTCCAATTTTCATCGTAAGGATTTCCGAATGCCATGCTTAAATACACGACCAGTTTTTTGTTTTTGGAGTCAACCTTTGTTTGAATGGACTCTAGAACATGAAGGCTTTCTTCAATGCTTTTTCCAGTGTTGCGCAACTGAAACGTATTGCTAATAGAAAATGGATATCCGATGAAATCAATCCGATCATAATTCAATGCATCGTCGGCCCCGCGCTCGTTTGCAACTATAGCAAGTAGTTTTGTGTCGCTTTCAATTAGGCTGTTTAACACATCTCGCGTGTCTTTGAGCTGCGGAATAGCTTTTTCACTAACAAATGAGCCAAAGTCTAATCTGTTGAAACCGAGTGTCAGCAAGTAATTCAAATATTGAATTTTATTTTCAGTTGGAATGAAAGATTTTATGCCTTGCATAGCATCTCTTGGACATTCGGTCAGATACAATTCGCGACTCATAGCGCAAAGGTATTCTTATTTTAGGTTGAATGGATGGCTTTGTAATTTTTGAAAATTCATTTTTCGATCGTTCAAAGAATTGACTATAAACTCTTTCTTCTTTCGAGATATACCTTGTCCTAACAAAATATTTTTATGTTGAATTTCATTCAAAAGAAGAGTGTCCATTTTCTTGTCTTTCAGTTCTTCATTCAAGAGTAAACAATTAGATTTTTCACTATTACTAAATGTCGCAAAAGACTGAGAGGAAGAACCCTCTTTCCACTCAACGTACTGAGGGAAGTAAACGTGGGCAATAGTTTGCGAACTGCGGTTTTCCTGACATTTCCAATTTTTCAATTTTGAAATGTATTTTTCAGCGATAGAATCGTCGTTGCAAGCAAGTACCATCTCTTTTTCGGTTCCTAATAACATGACATTGGATTTGTAATAGGTAAAGACAGTCGCAAATGTTGAAGGGACTTGATAGCTGCAAAAAATGAATAGAAGGCTTAGAATGCCGCACAAGTGAATGGCCTGTTTCCTACGAAAGAAAACAAAGATGAGTAAAACGATTAGGAATGAGTAAGCAATGAGCGTTTGTTCCAGATTAAAGCTGATCTCATTTAGTTGCGCGTTTGGCAATAGATTCACGAGGTGAATGAAATCATTCATAGAGGATGTTACTAATTGCAGAATAAAGGTTATTATTACCCCAATAATTGGAATTCCAGAAGTGAAAAGAAATGCGATTCCTAAGTAGAGGATTAGACTAGACCATGGAACTAGGATTAGGTTGGCAAGTATGAAGTAGGTTGGGAATGAATGAAAGATGTAAAGTGTAATGGGAAGTGTGGTGAGTTGGGCGGATAGTGTTATGCTCGTTGAGTTTAAGAGATAATAGCTTATTTTATTTTCAGTATACAATGGGCGCATGATTAGTGGATGAATGACAACTATTCCAAGAACAGCGCTGAGCGAAAGAAGAAATCCCAAATTGAAGATTAAATAAGGTTGGAAAAAAAGAATGAGTAGGGTAGAACCTGCAATGGTATTTGCCGTTTGGCGCGAGAGTAAGAAACAATCTGAAATGACAAAGAACGAGAACATACAACATGCTCGTACTACACTTGCCGAGAATCCCGTTATTGCACCGTAAGACCACAGCAAGGACATTGCAAGGAAGAAGGTTAACCACTTTCTTTTTTTTCTTAAAATGAATTTTAAAACGAAGAGTATAAGCTCATAAATAAGCGCAACATGCATGCCCGAGACAGCGAGAATGTGAACGACTCCTGCAATAGAATAGTCAGACGTAATTTCTTTTGTTAGAAGACTCGTTTCCCCAAGTAGTAGTGCAGAGAGAATGGCGGCATCAGCAGTGTCGGAGATTGCAGAGGTTATGTTGTTTTGGAAGTGTTTTTGAATTCTATTTGGAAGGAAACGGAAATTTTTTCTGTCTATTTCGGAGATGGAATTAACTTGTTGTATTTGAAATTCAAGTGCAATTCCATTGGAGAGCATCTGTTTTTTTTGGTCGAAAACCCAGGGTAGCTTCGGTGGTTGAATTTCTTGAAACAACCCAATTGCGATAAGTTTGTCTCCAGTTTGAAGTGTGTCGTTGTATTTAAATTTTACAAGAAAACGATTGCTGTTTGTACTTCCAATGTATTGGTTATGCCGCAGTTTTTTTTCGATGTGGAATTCGATTTGAACATATTTGTTTTTCAGTATTGAATCCTTTTTAATGAAGTTATACGTTGAAAGACAACCCAGACAAAGGGACAACAAGCATAATAAGACAACTTGAAGAAGTAAAAATCTCTTTTTAATTAACAGCCATCCTATCGCACAAAATAGGAGCAGTGCTGTAATATGTGCCGATAGCTCTACAATGTGGAATTTGAACTCTATGAGAATTCCAGCAACAAAGAATAAGCAGATAATCACCAAAGGTGATTTCCGGAAGAATGAAAACATAATTTCCCGATTTTATTCGGAAAATAGTTTGGAATCTAATTGCTGAAAATTATGCTTATGCTTCAAAAAGAAGGAAACCAAGATGCTGCCTCGGTATTGGCCGCATAAGTTTGGTCTTTTCCAATGGTTTTTCTCTTCGTTTCTGAGTCTGAAATAGTATCCACACTTCGCGTAAAAATGGAAATGAGCTTTTAAAACAGCGCCGAGGTATGCGAAATTTCCTTCGGTTAGAAATCGAATGCCAGCGATTCCATCCAAAATCATTCTTCGAAATAGAAATGGAATTAATGCAGAGGAGCGATGGTTCTTCAACAACAGAAAGAGATTGTTTCTGAAGTTTAAATACGTTTTGAAAGCGCTTTGACGATCGAGTGTTCCGCCACCAATGTGGTACACTTTTGCGTTCCCGCAAACACCAATTTTGTATCCCCGATTTTTTAATCTCCAACAGAGATCAATTTCTTCCATATGAGCGAAGAAGGTGCCATCGAATCCATTCACCTCCTTCCAAGCTTCGGTTTTTATAGTAAGGGCAGCACCACTCGCCCAAAATACTTCCCGATTGGAATTGTATTGTCCTTCGTTTTTCTCAAACGCATAAAAGATTCGCCCTGCGCAAAATGCAAATCCATCTTTGTCGAGGTAACCACCCGCAGCGCCGGCGTATTCGAAACAGTCTTGTTCTGCATGACTCAAAATAAGAGGTGCGCATGCAACCAAAAGTGGGTCAGAATTCAGGTAATGAATTTGAGGAGTAAGCCAATTTTTTGGAACTTCAACATCGCTGTTCAATAAAACGAAATACTCGTAATTCAAATTTTGAAGACCTCGATTGTATCCTTCTGCGAAGCCATAGTTTTTGTCAAGTTGAATTATTTGTACTTCCGGAAATTCATTTTGAAGCAAGTGAATAGAAGAGTCGGAAGAGCAATTGTCTATGACAATAATGTCAGCTTCCTGTGAATTCGAAATTACCGAGGGTAAGAATTGCTTTAAATATTTCGCTCCGTTCCAATTAAGAATAACAACGGCAATGTTTTTTGCACTTGTCATTTCATTAATGCGGATTATACCAAAGGTCTTCAAGTTCATCGCCGCTGTATGGATCACGGTCTTGATTATTACCAATTCTACCCGTTGTGGTAGGATCGCTCATCTGTCTTGAACGAACAAGATTTTTCCAATCGAAATTACGTATTTCATTAGGGATGTCAGAATGAAGCAATTCCATGTCGTAATTCAAACTGGTGTTATAGAACAAAAATCGTCGATCTCTTAATCCAGTATTTGTGGTGTAGTAATGCCAGATTTCAAATGGCCAATAATCGGGATCGTTATTACGTACGATTCTGGTACTTGGTTTTCCATATTGAAGATAGACTCTCCCGCGATCTGTTTGCCAGCCTTCCTTAATGCGCGTTCCAAATTCTTTTTGAACAGCGAGTACATCTTTGTAGTAATCGTTCCAAGCTTTTTCAGGATTTGTAGAATTTCTGCGATACCAGAATGTGTACATGAAGCTTTGACGAGTTTTTAAGTCTAAGTTTTTAAGCACGTTGTCAATGGTGTTACGCTCAACGCTTTCTGCAATGGGCAGGCAAGAGCGAATGTGCGCGTACAATGAATCGCTGTTGGTGTATTTTGCTACAAACGTGTTGGAAAGATCTTGGCTACTCGGGGGGGTGTAGGTGTCTTCAAGAATTTTATTTCTTGTGAAGTTTCGTAATTGTGTGCAAACGACTTTTCCTTCACGATCGAGCATTTCTAATTTTACTTTGTATTCCCCAGTGGTAAGGTTACTGATATCTATGGTTTGAAGAAGTGGAAGCACTTCATCTGCTTCAGCCCGGATAATTCTTTTGGAGTTCGGCAGCTCATTTTGAAGGGCATCTGTAATACACAGGGTATACGCAAAACTTACTTTTTTCCCAAGTAGTTTTCGAGAGTTGTATAATTCTGCGTAGAGTATAAGACCATCTAAAGAAGTCGGATAGTAGTTCGATACGTATGGAATTAAATCATAGCCAGCTTTGCTAAATGCATTTTCTTGAATAGTATTTGTGAAGGCACTAATGAATGCGATGTCAGAAAAGAAGCATCCCTCTGAAAGATGTGAGATTTCAATCTTCTCGGTATGAACGAGTGGCGCTGAGAGTGAATCATTCGCGTCAGCAACTTCAACAGTCATTTCGTATGTTCCATCAGCTAAAGGAAATCTCTCTACAGACATAAAATCGGTAGCCTTAGGTAATAGGGAAGGAGTGCTGTTCGCGTTGAATTTAGCAAATTGAAAAACCTGAGTTCCTTGCGAAATAAATACATTGCATTTGGCTTGAGCCATGTATTGTCCACCTGAAGTTTTAACGGACTTCATTGATTTTCCCTCGAAAGAAAAAACAACTTCAAGATAGGGACCTGTTTCTGAATTGTAAAAGGTTTGATGGTCAATGAAAACACGCACAGCGAGCGCATTCATTGAAAGAAATAAACCAAGTGTAAAGAGAGTAAGTTGTCTCATGAATGCAAAGATGCGAATGAAACGAAGAAAAAAATAATAAGAAATTGGAATTGATTATCTTCCTATGACTCTGTGTAAATCGTCTATGGCTAAATCCCAGAGCATTCTTGCATCCTCTTCATCATCTGGGTCACAGAAGTCGGTAATGATTAACGCGACTTCGTTGGTCATTTCGTCTATCTTGATACGCATTTCAAAGAAGGTATTGACATATTCACTTTCGTCCCATTGCCAGCGGATGAATTGATTCTTTTTTGACGAAATTAACTTCGCTTGACGTTCTTCATCTTCCCACTTGAACGTGAATTTTTCACCTTTTTGATTGACAGAATCAGCAAACCACTCTTCGAGACTGCTTGGGTTACTGATGCAATTGTATAGAATGTGCGCAGAGCTATGCACCAGGTATTCTATTTCAAATTGAATTTTGCTCATATAAAACTTGTATAGGTGTTTTAAAGATACGAAATTCAAATAGATGATTCGCAAATAATGGATTAAGAAATTTACTTTTCTACCGCGTATGATTTTGTCCAGCAAGTTTTTCCTAGCTTATTGATTAGATGGATGTTTATCATACGCTCCTTCGCAGAACCGGTAAAAGTTATTTGCGCGAAGTTTTGTTCTCCAACAAATGTTCCTTCAACACGATTTGAATTCACCTCTTTGCTGTTACTGTATGGCTTGCTCGTGAGTGGTGAAGCTGTTAGATCAATGATTCTAATGTTGTTCAATATCACTTCAGAAAGCTCTGTAAAGTGCCTGTCACCTGTAAGGAATACAACGTTTTTAATGTTGTTAGTGGATAGGAGTTGCAGAAGATATTCTCTTTCTTCCTTGTAGTTGGCGTAGTTTTCAAAATCGGCAACGCTTGACAATACTTGACTGCCAATCGCTACTAATTTGAAAGATGCTTTGCTTGACTTCAAATCTTGAATGAGCCAGTTGATTTGTTCTTTACCGAGCATTTGCGGAGTTATACCTTCGGTCCCTGGCGGAATGCGAAAACTTCGATTGTCCATTAAGTATAGATCCACATCGTTGATGCTCACTTTTCCTGTAATGCAGTTGTTTTCATTTTTAGGAAATCCATAATTTGAATTGCCCCACATTTCTTTGAAGGCAGCTAAACTCTCTTTTTTATATTGAAAGGAAGAGTGACTGTCGTTAGGACCAAAGTCGTGATCGTCCCACACTGCGTATTGCGGACAAGCGGAAAGTAATTTTTGAATGGAAGGAATTTGTCGGGCTTTAATATATCGAGCCTCCATATTGGCCTGCGTTTCGAAGTCTCCTTCGCGCAAGTAGATGTTATCTCCACCCCAAATCATGGCGCTTGGTTTCATTGCCGAAATGACATTGAAAATAGAGTCCGATTGCCCGTAAGGTTTTCCAGGTCTGTCAAATTCGGTGTCGTTTACGTAGGCGCAACTTCCAAATGCGATTGAAAAATCAGGAGCATCTTTTCGCCATTGCCACAATTCTTGAGTTGTGAATTCGTAAATCTTAGTTTGAAAACTTTTGCTTTTAAGGAAGAATGTATAGGTTGAGTTAGGTTGAAGAGAAGAAAGAAGTATTTTATTGCTTGAGTGTTTTTCTTTCAAAACAGAAAATGATATCTCACCGCCATTCGATTTAGGATTTGAATATTGAAGAGATACTGTTTCTCCTTCAATAGGCCAATGAACCCATATTTCAGCATTCCGCTGACCGACATGTCCAAGCATTACAATTTCAGATTGAGCGAAGCATTGGAGCGTGAAAACACTCAATAGAATTATGAGGAGTGATTTGAAAGACATTGATCTAATTTTTTATTGCTGATGTTCCAACTGTATTTTTCTTCAACATAAATTCGGTTGCTTTTCCCATCATTTGTTTGAGCATTTTCATTCAACAAATAATATTGAATGGCCTTTGCAAATTCAAATGCAGAGTTGGCTTCGATGAGTTTCGATAGGTTCTTTTCGGGAAAGGCTTCTGCGGCGAGTGAAGTGGTGATTACAGGAAGTTCGCTTGACATGGCTTCTAGAATTTTGTTTTGCATTCCAGCGCCTATAAACATAGGTGCAACGAATACACGAGATTCGCAGTAAGCCTCTCTGATGTCGTTCATCCAACCGGAAATTGTTATTTTATCGGTTGCAAGCTCCAACACATCATGCGAAGGGTTCGCTCCAGCAATGAGTAAGGTAACATTCGGGAATTGAAGACTCACTTTTGGAAGAATTTCTTTGGCAAGGAAAATTGCAGCCGCAATGTTGGGCGGGTAGTTCATATTCCCTGCAAAAATCAAATCGAATTTCTTGGTTGAATTAAGATTTCTGAAGTGAGCGGTGTCCACACCGTTGGGCACGATGTCAATATTTTTGTTGGAAGGAATCGCGAGTAAATTTCGATCCTGATGACTAATGATTGCGTGATGTTTGAAATAGTCATAGATACTTCGCTCGTATTTTTTGACACGGGCGAATTCAATCTTCCAAAACAGTTTTCGAACCCCTTTTTCAGTTTCTGCTCTGCGCATTGCAGCAGCGCTGAACGCGTCCATGTAATCAATGGATTTGTCGAATTGTAAAAGATCCTTGATGTATTCAGCCGTTCGGATTAACTGACAGTAGATTTGATTGGGTTGGAATTGCTGAATGATGTCTTCAATTTTCTTTTTGTTTTTCTGTTCTAAGAAATAAAGTGCTTGAAAGGGTAAGTGATGGAAAAATGCAAATAGCATTCGAAAGGGTATTTTCCATTTCGAAAGTTGAATGATGTGAAGTTCGGATACAAACTGCTTAAGAACAGAGGTGTCAATTTCTTCTGTGCTGTCGTTCAAACAAATCAAACAGATTTCGTGTGAATGAGAAAGATGTTTTATCTGATGGAAAATTCGAAGTTTATCTCCTTTTTCCAACGGATACGGCACGCGAGAGGTTAGCACTACCAGTTTCATCTTTTCGGAAGCGATTTTATGAATTGAATTAAAGGCTGTACAATTTTCGAATTGCTGTAAGACTCCTCCATAAATTGCTGCGCGTTTCTTCCAATGCGTTCTCTTTCTTTTGGATCTTGTAACGCGCGAAGTGCTTCAACCCATTCGGTTGGATTTTCAGCACGGTAATATTCTTTTCTGTCTTCAACATCGAGTCCTCGGATTCCTTGTTCGGTTGAAATGACAGCAATTCCCATAGCAAAGGCTTCTAGAATTTTAATTCGAATGCCTGAACCAGATTGAAGTGGAACCAGCATAATCTGAAAGTTTCGGGCAAATGCTTCCGCACTTTCAACTTCGCCCCAAGAAATAATTCCAGGAATTTTTTTATCGTGAAGTGTTGAGGGCATTTTTCTGCCAGCAATATGAAATTCAAATTTTGGAAAAGCATTCAATACAGATGGAAGGGTAGTTTCAATGAAACCATTGATGGCTTCAATATTCGGCATCCAATCCATAGATCCAATGTGATAAACCTTAAGTTCATTGCCATACATTCGCACAGGCTCTTGAATTGGCATTGCCACAGGCAAGAGGTAAGAAGGCTTTTGAGAGAGTGCTCTTGTAAATTGAAGATCGTCGTAACTGATGCAAGCAATGCCATCGACACTTCGCCAAGCTTCGATCTCGGCTTTATATAATTTTTTACTGAGGTACGAAAGGTAAATTCGCTTGAAATAATTTTTCTCACCCACTGCAAGTTTATTCCAGATTTGATGTTCGATGTTGTGTGAGCGTAAAAGCACTTTTGTGTTTACGTTTCGGCGAATGGTAGGAAGATAAGGCGTTGTGAAAATACTCTCCAGAATAATACAATCGTACTTTTCTTTTTGAAGAAGGCGGGTTAAACGAATGTCGACGTCTACAGAAAAGAATCGACTTAAGTTGTAGGGGTCTCTTGTCATGAAATTACAATAGACATCGACGAGATTCATATTAGTGTCTACATAAACCCCTTCAATATCTGTTTTCTGAATGTAATCTTCTGGCATTGTCTCAGGCATGAAATCATGCTTATCAGTGAACAGCGTAAAAACTTTGACGCTGTGTCCAGCCTGCAGCAATCCAGTTGTTAATGCGTGAAAAGCAATGCAACCACCATCGGTGAGCGGGAGAGGAGGCTTTTGACAAATCTGAAGAAATTTCATTTTGATTCAGCTTTGTTTTTAGGCTCTTTCTTTTTGAAAATATACCATTGCCATTTTCCTTCCATTCGAGCGCGATAGGTGATGAATATTCCCATTGGCAATGTTACGAAAGTGGCCAACCACATTCCGATATAGGGTTCAAGAATGTTACTCTTGGTCATCTTTTCACCTGCTATGGTAAGCATTTCAAAAAGAATGAAAATTCCAAGTGCAAGGATTGTTGGCCAACCCAATCCCCCTTTTCGTATGATTGCACCAAGAGGTGCTCCGATGAAGAAAAGAATAATGCATGAAAAAGCCAAGGTGAATTTTCGATGCCATTCTATTTTATGACGATTGATGAATTTGTTTCGATTTAGTAACTCTTCGTTCATGCCTTCAAGAGTTTTCGCCTGCTTGGCATTGTTGTCAAGAGCTACATTCTTTGCGCTCGTGACTGAAGGTGCATTTGGATCTGTAACTTTACTTGTTCCTGAATTTTGAAAAACCTGTATTGCTTTTTCAAGACTGTCGCGTTGAATTTCAAGACTGTCAATGGTTTGATCGAGTTGCGCCACGGTCATCATCTCAAACGAATTCTTGAAAATTTCTTCGTCGTTTTTTTGAAAGATGAAAGAGCTTAAATCTAAACGAAGAATCATTGTTTCAAAATTCCCTGCGACAAGCGGCATATGTTTGATGGGCTTTTGTGGTTGCATAGCCCCTTTCTTCGGCTTGGTGCTTTCTTCTTTTTCTTCGTAGGTAACGCCGTTCTTCAGCGTTAAAATTAAAAATCGCTTATCCTCTGTCTCGCTCATCTGTCCTTCTTGAGCGCGAATGACCGTTCTGTTTCCGAGGTTCTGATTCCGGTGGTCATATATGAGAACGTCTTTCAAAACTCCAGTCTCGATATTCTTGTCCATCACTCGAATGCTGATGCCTTCGATACCGTTGTAAAAGACTCCGCTTTCGAGATTCAGGGTTGGACGTTGCTGGACAATGCTGTAGAGTAACGTCCTGAATTTGAGGTTCGCAATGGGCCAAGCATTGTTTGCAAAAACGAATGAAAAAATAGACAGGGCACACATGAAAACAACCAGAGGTCGAAGAATTCTGCTGAGTGACATTCCAGCACTTTTCATGGCTGTTAACTCGTAGTTTTCAGCAAGTGTTCCGAACGTCATAATGCTCGACATAAGTATGGCCAGTGGGAGAGCCATGTTTACGATTCGCGCGCTGGCGTATACGAGCAATTGCAATATTGTTATCGGATCTATTCCTTTTCCAACTAAGTCATCTAAGTACACCCAAATGAATTGCATTTCAAAAATGAACATGGCAATTAAAAAGGTTATGATGAAAGGTCCGATGTAGGCCTTTAGGAGTAGTCGCGATATTTTAGGAAACAGAGTCAAGGAAGCAAAAATACTGACTATCTTGCCACCTCAAATCTGCAAAATGAAAAAACTATACTTTTTAGCAGCGCTATTGTTGTCGCTGAATGCAATGGCTCAAGAGCCTGCTGGATTTAGAGAGTCCAACGACTCATTCAACTCACGCATTGAACGTTTGCAAGTAGCAAGCTTGACCAACGACGAATTATGGGCAATGGCCGATGAGTCCGATAAGAACGGGACATTACCTATTTACGGGAAAATTATTGAGTATCCAATGGATGCATTAACTCACGGTGTTTGGACTTACTTCCCTAATGGCGATAAAATGTGGCAGTTGCGTGTGCATAGTCCAGGTGCGCTGAGTATGGATGTGTTTTTTAAGCAACTTTATTTGCCAGAAGGAACGCAGCTGTATGCCTACACAGCGGATAGAGAGTGGTTCGTAGGGCCATACAATCATGAGGAAAATTCGACTTCTGGATACTACAGAACCCCTGAAGTATTTGGAGATGATTTGGTTATTGAGTATTACCAGCCTTTCGAGGTTATGGAACAGCCGGTATTAAATATTCGTGGTTTTGGGCACTACTTTAGATTTGTTCACGATGATCGATTTGAGCGCGCTTCAGATTTCTGCGAGGTTGATGTTAAATGCCCGGAAGGTGACGAATGGGCAGACGATTTGCGTGCAGTTGTAAAATTGAGTATTCCCTCTCCTGATGGGGTAGGTTTATGCTCTGGCACTTTGGTGAACAATACTTCTTACGATTGTCGTAAGTTCATATTAACGGCCATGCACTGTACTGAAACCTCTACAACTTCTGATTTTGGAAATATTGTTGTTCGTTTCAACTATCAAAAAAGTGCATGTGGAACAGGAATTAGTGCCTCTGCTCAACAAAAAACAGGAACAGTACGATTGGCTGACTCTGACGATGGCGGCGGTGCGTCAGGAAGTGATTTCTGTTTGTTGGAAATGACACAAGCTATTCCGACGACTTGGCCAGTGTACTATGCCGGTTGGAATGCGAATACTTCGGCACCAGTAGCTTCGTCAGAAGGTTGGAAAGCGATTTGTATTCACCACCCTGCCGGGGACGTCAAGAAGATTTCTACTGCAGGAACAGTAACAAACGGAACATGGCAAGTTTCTGGACACCACTGGAAAGTGAATTGGATTCAGACTGTTACGAATTGGGGTGTTACTGAAGGAGGTTCTTCAGGGTCGCCATTGTTCAACAAAGATCATCAGATTATTGGAACACTTACAGGCGGAGGTTCTTTCTGTGATGCGCCAACTGCTCCGGATTATTATGGTAAAATGGACAAGCACTTTACAAGCAATCCAAATCCAGCGAATGAAGACTTAGTGGATTGGTTAGATGCTGCGGGAACTGGACTTCTTGCTATTGATGGCTCTTATCCAGGCACTGCTGCAGTTCAGCCTTGTTTTGGAGTTGTTGGAGTTGAAGAGAGTATTTCATTTCAAGAGGTGATAATTTTTCCAACTCGAGTTGAAGACAATTTCACCTTGACATGTCCACGTTTCGATTTGTTGAAAGAAGTTCGTATTTATACCCAAGATGGAAGATTGGTAGAATCGTTGAATTTGAATTCATCTTCGACCATGATTTCTGCTGGTGCATTCTCAAGTGGAATGTATTTCATACAAGTGGTGAAGAAGGATGGTTCATCATTCAACAAGAAATTTGTGAAGTTGTAATGTTATTCGAATCCTTTCCAAAATCGTGGAGCGCACTGCTTCGTGAGGAAGCACGAAAGGATTATTTATTCTCATTGGAGAAAAAGGTCGAGGAAGCATATGCTTCCTCGATTTGTTTTCCACCTAAAGAAAAAATCTTCGAAGCTTTCGCTTTGTTGAATCCACAAGATGTTCGGGTGGTTATATTAGGACAAGACCCATATCACGGGCTAGGAGAGGCACACGGCTTGGCGTTCAGTGTTCTGCAAGGAATGAAAATGCCGCCCTCGTTACGAAATATTTTCAAAGAGTTGGAGAGCGAGTATGGTATTGATTTGACGCGTTCTACCGATTTGACTTCATGGGCAGAGCAAGGGGTTTTGCTGTTGAATAGTGTATTAACCGTGGAAAAAGATAAAGCTGGGAGTCATTCGAAATGGGGTTGGGAAGATTTCACGAGTGCAACGATTGAATTTATCTCGAAGGAAAACGAACATGTTGTATTCTTTCTGTGGGGCGATTATGCTCGGAAAAAAACCACCCTTATCGATCAAATGAAACATGCGATATTTGAAAGTTCGCATCCTTCTCCGCTCTCAGCGTATCGAGGTTTTTTTGGTTCAAAACCTTTTTCTACCTGCAATACTTTGCTACGCTCGTGGGGATATCAGGAAATAAAGTGGTAGTGCTTACGCGTTCACAATGAAAAAATAAAGCGGCATCCCTATAGTTATATTTATGGGGAAAGTAATAGCCAAGGACATTGGAAGGAACAATGCGGGGTTCGCTTTTGGTACAGAAATTTTCATTGCGGCAGGAACAGCGATATAAGATGCGCTGGCAGCAAGAATGGCGAAAATAAAGCGATTCGCCTCATCTGTTATGAATAGCCCAGATAAATAAGCTGTTATGCATCCGTTGAAAAGTGGCACTACAATAGCGAAAAGAATAGGGAACCATCCAACCGAAAAGAAGGACTTCAGTTTTTTTCCACTGGAGATTCCCATATCGAGTAAGAAGAGTGCAAGGAATCCTTTGAACAAATCGTTCGTAAAGGGTTTGATTCCCTCTGCTTGTTTGGAGTTAGCGAGTATACCAATGATAAGACTGCCTATAATAAGCAGTACACTTCCGTTTGTAAACGAATGCTTTATTGCTGTTCGTTTTTGGATGCGGTCTGACGAATTGTTGTTGAACAATGAAATGAGAATAAGTCCCATAATTATAGCGGGAGACTCCATAAACGCCATTACAGCTACCATGTATCCCGAGAATTCCAGTTGTTGGGTTTCTAAGAAAGATGAGGCAGTCACGAAAGTTACTGCACTTACAGATCCATATGCTGCAGCAATAGCTCCAGCATCGAACAAATTCAATTTTAAGCGTAAAATGAAAAATGTGTAGATGGGAATTATCAAGGATACGATAATTCCAAAAAGAATAGATCGAATTAACTCCGATGATACAGGCTCATGGGAAAGTTCTTGTCCACCCTTGAAGCCAATTGCAAAAAGTAAGTAGATGGAAATGAACTTAGCTGAATTTGGTGGAATTTCAAGATCACTCTTCAGCTGCGAAGCAATTATACCTAAAACGAAAAAGAGAAGGGCTGGATTTGTTAAATTTTCTAAGAGTAGATTCAATCCCATTTTTGTTTATTGTTGGATGTTTGCTTCAGTTTTTTTTGATATTGTAATTTCTGATTTAATTGTGATTGTTTGGGTGTCATCTTCAAGTGTATTCAAGAAATCCTGAATTGATCTTAAGTCAGATTTCAATTGTGGCAACCGCAATTCAGCCGTAACGTCGGGGTGACCAGTTCTCTCTATGGAACTAAAGTTTTTCAGTTGATGAAACTGAATTTTAGTTCCAATCACGTTGGTAAGAATTTCTCGGGCTTGAGACTTGGTGAAAGTTCCGTTGATAAGCAATACGTTCATGTCTTCACTCATAGCTCTATTTTTTTGGCGAAGGTCTGTTGAAATGCGATTGTGTTTATATTTATGTTTTTGATATTTTGTATTAAATTTTATTATGAATTACACACTTAATCAATTACAGGTTTTTCAAAAGGTTGTTCAGTTGAGGAGTATTACAAAAGCCTCAGAAGCCCTTCATTTAACTCAGCCTGCTGTATCTATTCAATTGAAGAATTTTCAATTGCAATTCGAAATGCCCTTGTTTGAGGTTATTGGAAGGCAAGTTTATATCACTGATTTTGGATCTGAAATTTCAAAAGCTGTGGATGAAATTCTCTTTCAAGTTTCTGAGATTCATTTTAAAAGTAAGACTTTTCAAGGTGAGCTTGCGGGGAAATTGAAAATTGCATCTGTTTCGACTGGTAAATATGTGATGCCTTATTTTTTAACTGACTTTATGAAGATGCACACCGGCGTTGAGTTGTTAATGGACGTCACGAATAGAGATAATGTATTGAGTGTTTTGGAGAAGAATGAAGTTGATTTTGCATTGGTCAGTGTTCTTCCTCGAAAAATGAAAGTTGAGCGAATTGAACTGCTTCCCAATGAGCTATACCTTATTGGGAATAAAGGCGTTAATAAGAACGAGTTTAAGAGCAAAAAGGAATTACAAGAGCATTCACTCATCTACAGAGAAAAAGGTTCTGCCACGAGAATTATTATGGAAGATTTTATTGATAGAAAGAATCTAGACGGATTGAAAAAGTTTGAACTGACCTCTAACGAGGCAGTTAAACAGGCCGTAATTTCGGGATTGGGAGTTTCAATAATGCCAAAGATAGGACTCCGTAACGAATTGAAATCAGGCGATTTGAAAATCATAAAGATGAAAGGTCTTCCAATCATTACTCATTGGAATTTGATTTGGTTAAAGGGAAAACAACTGAATCAAGTTGCAAAAACCTATGTTGACTTCATTGAGGAAAATAAGAGGAAAATAGCGAAGAATTACTTCTAGCGAGGTTCTGTGTTTTTGACATAAATGTTATTCATGTATATGGAATGGGGCATGCTAATACATGAAATGAAAATGAAGAATACTCCCCACGTATTCGAGGAGTTCATTAAATAAGATGGTGAAAACGTGTAAGAATGATTTTCAGCCAGAAAGAATAGAACTAAGATGATCCAGGCACCTAATTGAAAGGGAAGAGATTTCATCCAGACTGCTTTGCTTTTCATTTCAAGATAATTAGTAAGATGTTTCCAACTGATGAGGCTGTGTTGACCAATGAAGTAAATTCCAAACGCCAATATTAACGGTAATTGGCTTGTGAGTAAAATCCAGACTAAAGTAAGAAGCATATTTTTTTTCTTTTTCAAAATAGCATAAACAAACCAGGGTGCTAGAAATATAGGACCAATGCTGAACGGAATCATCAGGCTGCTCATTGAAGCGAGTATCTCATTTGTTTCCGGAAGATGTGTTCCCAAAATGAATAAAAGGACGCATAGTCCCCAAAGCATTGATTTATTTTGATTTAGTTCCCAACTTTTAATATCTGCTTGTCCAAAATGAAATGCTGAAAAAATCAGGAAAGCTAAAAGAGTTGCATTTGGAAAGATGAACCAAAGGACTCCCATGACCGTCATTAGTCCGAGGTAGGTTAAAATAAATTTGGGGGTTATTTGAGTGTTCAATCCTTTTGAACTTATCAGATGATCGACTGCTCCATGAGGTAATCCAACAGCTATCATTCCCACGAGTAATACGCTATAGCCAATAATGGATTGGACGAATGGATGCGAGTTCAAACCAATTAAAAGAAGCGTTAGAAGCAGCAAGCAAAACGTCCGGAAGAAAGGATTTAAAGTCACACGAATCAAAAGAGCTCGAAGGAAAGTACCGATCGGTAATTTTTTGAAAATTCCGATTTCCTCTCGTAAGGTTGTTTTTTCGTCAAGAAAGTTGAGTATGGTATTCGTGTTAACTCTCGCAAAAAGTTGTGTGAATATTTTTTTTCCTTGGGAAGGCCACCTCATAAGTATGATCAGCAAAAGCGCATCGTAAAATGCAAATCTTCCGGAGGTAGCTTCTTTATGATAGATGTTGTTGAGTCGAGTAGGCTTCCTCTCTTCGTAAAGTCGAACAATTTTTTTCGCTTGACTGTGCATCGTTTTGAGCGCATAGCCCGTGCTTGGCTTCACGCAATAGTTGCGCGCGCCGAGTTGTGTGAATGACTTGTTTTTCTGGAAATCCAGATTGCAATTGCTCATGGGTATGCACCCTTGCTCAACGGAAATCTTTTCAAACTCGCCTAGGTGCTCGGTTATGTATGCGTTTAGAGTTTGTTCAGCTTCATCTTCAGTTATTGTATTTTCTCCAAATCGAGTGAATTCAATTAAAGCTGTATTGGATGATAGAGGGAGGAGATATACAAATTGAGTGAAATTGTTTTGGTCAATTTCAAAGTCCATCATTTTGAAGGAATTTGTATTGACAATTTCTTTATGAAGTTTCACTTCCCAGCCAATGAAACTTTGAAATATCAGGGTTTCATGTTGCTCTGTTTTTTGAAAAGATGGAGTTCTGGAGTCCAGAATATTTGAGCTGTAATATTTCTGATCATCAATTTGAATAAACTCACCTTCAGTGTCTATAGAAATTGATGAGACTTCAGGAAATAGATATTGAATATTTTCAGTCGCAGTAATTTCTTTAATGTGGTTTTGAATATTTCTGTTTGAAATATGATAATACCGCAATGGGTTTAGTTCTTCGGCTTTATTTTGATTAATCTCTATTTCCGTCCATGTATGTTCAATAAGGTGATTGAGGTCAGTAACGATTGAATCTTCAGGATTGGCCCAGAAACAGAAGTTTTTGTTTTTACTCGAACCTTTAAAGGGTTCGACAATTAAAATCTGACTTGAATGAAGGAGTTTTTTCTTTTTCAATTCAATGAGAACAAGGCCAGATGAGGCACCATTTCCAAGCAATATGAAATCAAATTTATTTATGGTTTTCATTGTCAAGAAAAGTTCAATGTTTTCATTTTGTGATGAAAAAAACAAAGGCGTAAGTTCTTATCACTTACGCCTTTGTGCATTCTATTTTACGTAGAATAGATTTATTTAGTCTTCTTTACGCGACAACGCATAAATAACTAAACCAAATCCGATTTTGTTGATGGCATCAGCGATGTTGTAAACGATGTCCATAGCATGCAAAGCAGCCTTTGGATCTTCAACCAACTTAATTCCGAATAATCCACCTGGAGTTCCTAAAATGTAACCTAGTGGGTAGATAGCCCATCCTACCAAAACGAACCAAGCAAGGATACGTGTTGCTTTTGCAACTTGTGGTCCTGCAGTTTGAGCAAGTTTCGCAACTTCACCAAACCAAATTAAGTAAGCTATGTAGAAATACGCCGCTCCTGAAAGAACACCCCAAAGAACACTTCCGTCTCTGTCTAATACTTCTCCGATGTAACCAGTGATTAACATTACCAAAGAAGCGAAGATTAACTTCCACAACAATGCGATTTTAGCTCCTGCCTTCTTCGTGATTAAGTAAAACTCAACACACATCAATGGAACAGTCAGAATCCAGTCAACATATCGAAAGAATGTTGGTGATTCACCTGTCTCCAAGTTATAACCTCTCATGTAGTAGTAGTGCACTGCTGCAATGAAGGTGATAAGACCTGAAACTAGAACAGACGTTCTCCACTTAGAAGAAGTGTTGTTCAATTCGAAAAAGAAAAATACTGAAGCGGCCATCATAGCCATCGTTCCGATGAAGAACGTAAATGCAACATAATTGTCGCTCGCAATTGTACCCATGTGTTCCATAGACATTTTTAGTTAGGTTTTCTTACTCTTAAGGATTTTCAGATTCTCCGCGTTGATTATTGTGGTTTCTGCCTCCACACTGATTAAAAACCATCTTGTTTCGTGTTTGTTCATTTTTGTTTAATATTTTATTAAAAAAGTTAAACACCCCTTGTGGAATGGGCGAACAAAGAGACTTCAATTGTTGTTGTTAACTTAAATTTTTTCAATTTGAAGCCATTAAGCACACGTTTACAAGATGTTTTGACTCAACTCGGGCAAGTAGACCCTGTTCGATACGGTAAAACAAGGAATTACATCAATGGCGACGTAACCTATTTGTCGCCATACATCTCACGAGGCCTTATCAGCACGCAGTTTATTGCGAATTATTTTTTTAAAAAGGGCTACGCCATAAACGAAATGGAGAGTTTTCTTCAGGAGTTAGTTTGGCGAGACTACTGGCAACAAATCTGGATTCAAAGAGGTGAAGGAATTAATGAAGATATACGACAGCCGCAGCCCAGAGCCGAAAGAGATGGAATTCCCTCTTCGATTATTCAACACAAAACAGGCATTGATGCCATCGATAAGTCCATTCGAGATTTTTACAACTCGGGCTATTTGCACAATCACCTTCGAATGTACATTGCTTCTCTGGCAACGAATGTGGGAAGATGCGCATGGATTGAGCCGGCCAAATGGATGTATTATCATTTGTTAGACGCAGATTGGGCAAGCAATGCACTCAGCTGGCAATGGGTATGCGGAGCGAAAAGCAATAAGCTGTATTTCGCTAATCAAGAAAACATCAATAAGTATAGCGAGACTTTTCAGTCAGGAACCTTTTTGGATATTTCTTACGAAGAGATTGAAGCAATGGGAATTCCTGAACAGTTGATGGAATTGGATAAGTTCGAATTGAAAACAAAACTACCTGAAACAGATTTCCCAATCATTCAGGAGGGTGAAACGTGCTTTATTTATAACTTTTATAATCTTGATCCGATTTGGCGAAAGGACGACAAAGGTGTTCGAATTCTTTTGCTAGAACCTTCGGTGTTTGAAAAATATCCTGTTTCTGAAAAGAGTATTCAGTTTTGCATGGACCTGGCGAAAGAGAACATTCCGAATATTCAAATATTCACAGGTGAATTTTCGGATTTAAAAAACGCTCTCAATGTGACTTTCGTTTTTAAAGAACATCCGCTGAACAAGTATGAAGGTATTCAAGACGAAAGAGATTGGATGTCTACAGTTAAAGGAGAATACGGATCTTTCTTTTCGTTTTGGAAAAAAGTAAAAAAGGAATTGGTATGAAGAAGAGTCATTTGCCGTCTAAAATCTGTGTGGTCTGCAATCTTCCTTTTAATTGGCGAAAGAAATGGGAGAAGAATTGGGAGGAGGTCAAGTATTGCAGCGAACGTTGCAGAAGATCGAAAGGTTAATCGAGCGCTTCTAACTGCTTCATGTGTTGTTCCACTTGGTGCTCGTTGAAATTATCCCATCGAGGCGCAACATCTGATTTTTCAAAAAGAAAGGCTTGAAGGTACTCTCCATTTTCGTTGTGGAGATTGTGAAAGACTTGTAATATTTCAAAGAAGAATTCGTCCAGGCGATTCAATTTTAAAATTGAATCGCTATGGCTTGCTGGAATTTGAAACACATTCAGAATTTCATTTTTTTCTTCTACATTCATCTCAGATTTGAAACCTTGAGTGAGTGTTTTGAAGACAAGGTTGTTCCAAATGATATGATTCGAAGCCCATTGAACTTCGTCAATGTGTTGGGCGTGTTCCGAGATAAGCACAATCGCATGAAGCACTTCGGGTAAATACTCCGTTGGAAACTCGTCGAAGCTTCTGAATTCGTATCCGCTTTGATATAATTTTTCACGATTGAAATCCAATCCAACATCGTTGAGCAATTCGTAACTCAATTCAGATTCAATGCGGTCTCTCCACCAAATATTTTCCTCTTTTTTGAATGTTAAGATCTTGCGGAATTCTTCTACAGGATAGGTAAGAACCTTTCCTTTCGGCATTGACTTGTGATAGGTTCCAACGCCGGTGTATCTCGACATGGCGTTGCGCATAGAGCCGCCAGCGAATTTTTCATCCATTCCGAATTTATCGCTGATCACTGACATGATATCAGGACTTCCTAAAGTTGCAATGAACAACGGCTCGAACCACTGAAGCAAATAAATGGCTTTGTGATGTACCAGGTCGAATGCCGCGTAGTCAACAATTCTGCTGTCCTCGGTTAATGTTGGAAGTGTAATGTGGAAGTGAAAAGTTCCGTTGTTGAAGAGTACTAAATTCTTTTGGTTCGACATGAACATGTTAATGCCGATGTTGTATTCGGGATATGTTAATGGACCCGGAAGAATCTTCGCTTCGTTTAGTTTTTCTAGGAAGAGTTTCTTCGTAGCTTTCAACTCATTGAAAGATTCTTCAATGGTTCTGTTTTCATAATATTTCGTCACAAACTCAATGGTATCACCGTCGAAAATAATAGATCCCATGGGATTGTTCTTTTGCGTGAGCATGCTTTGAATTTGATGCGGCTGCTTTTCAAGAAATAATTCTAAAATTGATTTCCCAGCATAATTTGGATTATCGAGTAGAGGCGGCGCAGACTGAATGGTCTTGTGCTGAAAATGGACGTCAAGTTTTTCCAGCGAGTGACTGTTCATCATTCGGCTAACAAGATAATTCTTGCTTGAATCAAACGCGCGAGCCAAAACCTTTTCCAAACAGCCTTCCTTATAACATTTCAAGTAATCGAGACTGTAGCGTTCGCGTCCCATTTTTTCTTGAATGAATTGTCCGGAAACCACCAACGATTCTTCGAATTGAAGGTAGGTTTCGTTTTCTAACCCAATGCCCCAGAGATGTTTTTTGATTGGGTTGTTTTTCATTCTTGTTGAATCTTGTTGATAATGTTAATGGGAAATAAATTATTGAAATAGGGAAGGTGTATGCTTCGGTTTTTATTCGTGATAGTAAAGAACGAAGGAAGAATATCTTTGGTGGTTCCACCAATCTCTTCGTTTGCGTGCGAAATAATTGTAGTTCAATTTTCCGGCTTGTGATTGCAAAGGGTAAATCACTTCTCCGTTTTCGCGAAAGGCTTTTTTCTTTTCCGTTTCAGGAACTATGGGGACAATGTGTCCAGATAGTCCAACGGTTTTTCTTTTCGCGCAGATGATTCCTATGCCACCTTCGTCTGTTACACGTTGTTGAATTTCAGTGAGGCTTTTCATTTTTTTCCAGCCAAAATCAGCTCCCCATTTTCCGAACCAGTCGTGAATGGCGCTTGAATAAATGGGCATGACGGTTTTTTCAAATTCAGCTTGAACGTCTTCGCCTTTTTGAAGTTTTGCTATTGATTCATCTGTCCACCAAACGGTTGGCAGATACACTTTCGCGAAGTAACAATAGTCAAACGAATAAACATTGCAATAGGTGTCTTCAGGAGTGCGCTGGTAGCGGGTGCTGTGCTTGACATCTAGTTTCTTAATGAGCTTATGAAGACTTCTGCGTTTCGACTCCGACGATTTTAGATTTCTATACGGAATGGTTTCATCTTCCATCGGATGAAACTTATCGTCGTACGAGTCGAGGTTTGAATTCGGGCTTGAATTGAGTATTGCGGGCTTCATTGTATTTGGTGAAGTTAGAAAGGACCTGCGAGGATTGCAAGCAGGAATTCAGGAATTTGTCCGTCAAGGGTGTATATACAATCGAAGTAACTTGTTGAGTTGCCACGATAGACTTTTAAATGGTCGAAGGTTGAGATACAATCGAAATAACTTGTTGAATTTCCTCGGTAAACTTTGCCGCCATTGATCGTAAATAAACAATCGAAATAGCTGGTGGAATTTCCGTTGAAAATTTTATTATCGTCGAAGGTATAGAGGCAATCGAAGTAGCTCGTTGAATTGCCTTTGTAAATTTTATTCTCTTTAATGGTTAACACGCAATCGAAGTAGCTCGTCGAATTTTCACGATAAACCTTGTCTTCTTTGATGGTATACACACAATCGAAATAACTCGTTGAATTCCCTTTGTATATTTTCGTTTGAGCGAAAAGGCCCAAAGCCACTACCAATAGCGGTAAAAGAGATATTATCTTTTTCATTTTGATAATTTTCGAAACGAATTTCTATAAACGCAGTTTCCACAACGAAGTTCCTCCCGATAGCTATCGGGAAACGCAGTTCAAATTACGCAGTATGAACAACGCAGTTCCCTCGTTCCTAGTTTTCCATCAAACGCTTCGCAGCAGCAACGATATTCGTAGCTTTCAATCCGTATTTCTCCATCAGTTGATCAGGCGTTCCGCTTTCGCCGAAGCTGTCGTTCACTCCAATGAATTCCATTACAGATGGAGCTTCTTTCGCTAAGACTTGCGCAACCATACTTCCTAGTCCGCCGGTGATCATGTGCTCTTCGCAAGTGATAACCTTTCCGGTTTTCATGGCACTGCGAACAATTGCTTCAGTATCTAATGGCTTGATGGTGTGAATGTTTATGAGGTCAACTGAAATACCTTCAGCTTCTAATTCACGAGCTGCTTCAACTGCTTCCCAAACCAAGTGTCCGGTTGCAATAATGGTCACGTCGTTTCCTTCGTGTATATGCCAGGCTTTTCCAATTTCAAACTTCTGATCTACAGCTGTAAAGTTGGTCACCTTCGGTCTTCCGAAACGCAAATAAACCGGACCGTGATGTTCAGCAATTGCAAGAGTAGCTGCTTTGGTTTGATTGTAATCGCAAGGATTAATAACGGTCATACCTGGAAGCATGCTCATCATTCCAACGTCTTCTAATATCTGATGTGTTGCACCGTCTTCACCCAAGGTAAGCCCTGCGTGAGAAGCACAGATCTTAACGTTCTTGTCGCTATAAGCAATGCTTTGTCTAATTTGATCGTAAACTCTACCGGTAGAAAAATTCGCGAATGTTCCTGTAAAAGGAATGTATCCGCCAATGGTCATTCCAGCAGCAACACCCATCATGTTTGCCTCTGCAATTCCAACTTGAAAGAAGCGCTCTGGAAAATCTTTCTTGAACGCGTCCATTTTCAAAGAGCCAATTAAGTCGGCGCAAAGCGCAACAACTTTAGGATTGTTTTTCCCAAGTTCATGAAGTCCTGCTCCAAAACCTGAACGGGTATCGTTCGCGGGTGATAATTCGAATTCTAACATGTCTCTTTAAATTAATAGTCGCCTAAAGTTTCTTCTAGTTGTCCCAATGCAGCTGCCAATTGCTCGTCGTTCGGAGCAACGCCATGCCACTTGTGTGTACCTTCCATGAAGTCTACACCTTTACCCATGCTTGTAGTCATGAGAATTATAATTGGATATCCATTTCCGGTTAGGCTCTTTGCTTCTTCAAGGATTGAATTCAATTGCTCCATGTCATGACCGTTTGTCTCCAACACTTTCCATCCGAACGCTTCGAACTTTGCACGAAGATTTCCAAGTGACATAACTTGTTCTGTAGATCCATCGATTTGCTGTCCGTTTAAGTCAACGGTGCTAATGAGATTGTCGATTTTGTGATGCGCGCAATACATGGCTGCTTCCCAAATTTGACCTTCTTGCAATTCGCCATCTCCGTGCAGTGTGAAAACCAATTTAGGATCGTTGTTCAACTTCTTCGCTTGCGCAGCACCTGCCGCAACGCTCATTCCTTGTCCAAGAGAACCACTCGCTACACGAACACCCGGAAGGCTGTCGTGCGTTGTTGGATGTCCTTGAAGGCGTGTGTTAATTTTTCTGAACGTTGCCAATTCAGCAACATCGAAATATCCTGCGCGAGATAGAACAGAATAGAACACTGGAGAAATATGTCCATTGCTCAAGAAGAAGAGGTCTTCACCTTCTCCGTTCATGTTCCAATTTGAAGGGTTGATAGTCATTTGACGGAAATAGAGACTCACCAAGAAATCGGTGCAGCCTAAACTTCCTCCTGGGTGTCCGCTGTTCACAGCGTGAACCATTCGCACGATATCACGTCTCACTTGAGAGGCTATTCGCGAAAGTTCTTGATTAGAAACCATTGAAGAATTTTTTTGCGAAAGTACTTTTTATTTTAGGTTGAAAGGGTATGTGTTTGTTGTTTGTGGAAAAGTGAACGCTTGCCGTTATCTTTGCACCCTAATTTTAAAATCATGGCGTTAAAGTGCGGTATTGTAGGTCTTCCGAATGTTGGAAAATCAACCTTGTTCAATTGTTTGTCGAACGCGAAAGCTCAAGCGGCTAACTTCCCGTTTTGTACCATTGAACCCAATGTAGGAACCATTACCGTTCCCGATGAGCGCATGACGCAGATTGCTGAGTTAATTACCCCTGAACGCATTGTTCCAACAACCATTGAGATTGTTGACATTGCGGGATTGGTGAAGGGCGCTTCTAAAGGAGAAGGCCTTGGGAACAAATTCTTAGCAAACATTCGCGAGACAGATGCAATCATTCACGTGTTGCGTTGCTTCGATGATCCGAATGTGGTTCACGTAGATGGTTCTGTGAATCCACTTCGCGACAAAGAGATTATTGATATTGAATTGCAGTTGAAGGACCTTGAGGCAGTTGATGCGCGAATTGCAAAAGTTCAGCGTGCTGCGAAAGCAGGAGATTCGACAGCGAAGAAACAATTCGATTACTTAGAGCGCTTGAAAGCCGCTTTAGAACAAGGAAAGAGCGCACGTACAGAACAACCTGAGAATGATGAGCAAGTAGTTCTTCTTCGTGAATTGCAATTGTTGACTTCTAAGCCGGTGTTGTATTTGTGCAATGTGGAAGAAGGCTCTGTGGTAAATGGAAACGCATATGTAGAGCAAGTGAGAGAAGGAGTGAAGGATGAAAACGCTGAAGTGCTCGTTATTGGAGCTGCAATTGAGGCGGACATTGCTTCCTTAGATACTTACGAAGAACGTCAAATGTTCTTGCAAGATTTAGGATTGGATGAACCTGGCGTTTCTAAATTGATTAAAGCGGCTTATCGCTTGTTGAATTTGAAGACCTACTTCACAGCAGGTGTGAAAGAAGTTCGCGCTTGGACCATTTACGAAGGATACACTGCTCCACAAGCAGCTGGTGTGATTCACACCGATTTCGAAAAAGGATTTATTCGTGCTGAAGTCATTAAGCTTGCAGATTTTTTAAGTTTCAAATCTGAAGCCGCTGTGAAAGAAGCCGGTAAAATGTCGGTGGAAGGGAAGGAGTATGTGGTGCAAGACGGCGATATCATGCACTTCCGTTTCAATGTATAAGAATAGATTTTTCGGTTTTTTTATATTCATGTTTCTGTTGGAAGCATGTACTTCTGTGTCTTCCATTCAACATGAAATTACCAACACCATGCATGCCCAGCAAAAGGCTTGGAATATGGGAGATTTAGTGGGGTTTATGAATGGATATTGGGAAAGTGATTCGCTTCGCTTTTTGGGTAAAGACGGTGTTACCTTAGGTTGGAAATCTTCGTTGGAAAGATATCAGCGTGTTTATCCTTCCAATGAAAAAATGGGGACATTGCGTTTCGATAACCTTCGTATTGAAGTGCTCAACGGAAAGAGCGCTTATGTCGATGGGCGCTGGAATTTATTTCGCTCTTCAGATACATTAAGCGGACATTTCACGTTGCTTTGGAAACGAATAAATGGAAGATGGGTCATCGTGAGTGACCATTCCAGCTAATACTAATTATGCAAATTTCATTAACGGTAATTCTCTGCTTGGCTACAGGAGTAGTTTCTTGGCAGGCACTTTCTAATTCAGAACTATTCTCGAAATTGTCGCTATCGCCTTATCGCGTGAAGCACCACAAGGAAATCTATCGCCTGTGGTCGCACACCTTGGTGCATGCAGACATGGGACATTTGTTTTTCAACCTATTTGCTTTGTTTAGTTTTGGAAGAGCCGTGGAGCATTATATGCCAACAGCATTGTTTGCCTTGCTATATCTGGGCGCTGCTGCTTTTGCAACCCTTCCAGCCTTGAAGAAATACGGCGATAATATTTATTACACAAGCGTAGGTGCTTCAGGGGCAGTAAGCGCAGTGATGATGTTGTACATGTTCATGTTTCCCACTTCTGAATTGTTATTTTTCTTTATTCTGCCACTTCCGGGATGGGCGGCTATTATCTTATTTTTCGGTTTAGAATATTACATGAATAAGAAGATGAACACCGCAATCGCTCACGATGCCCATTTGGCAGGAGCTGCGTTCGGAATAGCTTTTTTACTCGTTTGGAAACCGCAAGAATTCATCGATTTCTTTGTCGTAGTCTTTCATTCAATAGCCGGATAGACCATGATACCTGGAGCAAATTTCAAAATGAAAAGCGGCATCAGCTGGTGGATCTTCGGTCCAGTATTGGGACTTTTCATCGTAACAGGATTCCTGAACATACGTGAGTCGCTAATCATGCTGGCGCTGTATATTCCTTTGACAGCGTTTATTCTCTCAATCATTTTCAACACACATTACACCATTACTTCAGACGGAAAACTAAAAGTCTTTTGCGGGATATTTCCTTTTCCAACCCTAGACATTTCAGACATCACTCATTACAAATACACGAACAATCCAATAAGCTCTCCAGCAGCGTCTTTGAAGCGATTGGCGCTGTATCATAACGGCAGAACCTTGGTCATCATTAGTCCTGAAAATAGAGATCTTTTTATTGAAGTTTTGAGACAACACAATTCTTCTTTGCAAGAGAAGAAATAAATGTGCGGAATTCCGTTCTACAAGGGTTATTTTTGTGCTATTGGAAACACCCGAGGAAATAGTTGTTGAACCGAAAAGAAAAAGAAAGAGAAGATTTCTTTGGCTTTTGACTATTCCCGTTTTCTTCATTGTTTTAATTCTGTCGCTGCAGATTCATGCGGTGCAAACTTGGGCCGGTCATCGCTTGGCTTCTTATCTTTCGTCTGAATGGAATCGCAAAGTTGAAATCGAAGGCGTTAGCATTGATTTGTGGGCGAGAGTGGTTTTAAACGGTCTATATATTGAAGATCATAAGGGAGATACACTTCTTTACGCGAAGGAATTGCACATGGCAACTTATTCCTTTTCTTTAAGTGATTCTCGGTTCGAATCACAGAGTATTTCCTTGATTGATCCGAATATAGAATTGAAACGATACGCCGGAGAAACGGATTGGAACTACCAATTTTTATCGGATTATTTTTCAAGCGAAGAACCTCAAGACACCACAAGTGACTTCAGCATGTGGGTGGGTAAGTTGAACATTGAAAATGGCAAATTTGTATACTTCGATTATACGTTGCCACTGATTGAAGATGGAGCGTTTTACGAGGAGCAATTGGCTGTCTCGAATTTCTCTACCCAAGTGGAGAATTTTGAAATGAAGGGAGATGTTATTCAAGCCAACATTGAATCTTTGAAATTTAAAGAACGCTCTGGATTCCAGATTGAAGATCTGCACGCACACTTCAAAATGCAAGGCAATGCCATTCAAGTTTCTGAATTGGATGCCGACTTAGGAGAAACTCATTTGGTAGGAGATCTCGGAATGTATGCGCCGAATGATGAAGCGTGGAGTGACTTCAACAATAAAGTGAATTGGGACATTCATTTGAAACCAACTGAATTGGTGTTGAATGACTTGTCTGTGTTTAGCAGTGATTTAAAAGGGTTCGATAATGTTCTAAAATTGGAGGGAGATATCTCGGGTCCGCTGAACGACCTGAGTTTATGGAATATGAATTTAGAATTCGGACGAAACTCTCATTTCAAAGGAAATATTCATTTGCTCAATGCAATGAATTTAGATAGTCTGAAATATGAATTGGCTGCCGAGTCTGTTGTAAGTACGTACGGCGATTTGTCGCAATTGAAGTCTTATCCTTTCAATGAAGGAAAGTACATGCAATTGCCTGCAAACGTTTCAACGCTCGGAAAGATTCAGTTTGAAGGAAATGCAAGCGGAGATTTGGATGCCATTGATTTATATGGAAAGACAACGACTGACATTGGGTCGTTGACCACCGCTGTTCACATGACAGATTTCGATTCATTGGTAAGTTATTCTGGACAGTTGCAATTGGAAAAATTCAATCTAGGAACCTATTATTCCGATGATCAAATGGGAGTAGTCTCGGCGAACATTCGAGTGGACGGAATAGGTATTGAGTTGGCGAATATGGATTTGAATTTTGCAGGCGATATTTCCGAACTCGGACTGGGTGGATACGTTTACACCAAAATGAATTCGACGGGAAGATTCAAAAATAATTTTTTCAGTGGGAAGTTTGAAATTGCCGACGCCAATGCGCAAGCAAAATTCGATGGTGAAATAGATTTCACGCAGAAACAACCGTTGTTGAATTTCGAATTAAACATTAATCGATTCGATTTAACAGCTGTTGGAATTATAGAAGATGAGACGCCCGCTGTTATTGCCGGAGAATTCAATGCTCATTTAAAAGGTTTGACACTGAGTGAAATTGAAGGGGAGTTTGTAGGTGCCAACATTGTGTATTTGATCGATGAGAAAATTCGCAAACTGGATTATTTCACGCTAGATACGGAACAAGATGGTACGCGCAGCATTACATTGAACTCAGACGTCGTCTTCGCTAAGCTTGAAGGAAATTTCAACTACGATCAATTGTGGCCAAGTTTGCAAGATATTATTGCAGATGCTTTGCCGAATATGGAATACTCATCGCGTCCGCACAAAGACCAAGATTTTAATTTAACAGTGCGTATCAATGATTTTGAATTTGTATCCGCAGCGTTTATTCCCGAGTTAAAAATTGAGCGTGGGACTTCACTGAACCTTTATGTCGACGAAAAGAACAATGAACTTTCAGGAACCTTCGGCTCTCCAAACATTCAATACGAAGATTACAAAGCAGAAGATTTGGTCGTAGATATTTCACGCGAATTGAACTCGATATTTCTAACGGTTCAAGTCAATGAGGTCATTGACGGCGATTCCAAATTGATTAGTAATTTATCTTGGGACGTCCAGTCTCTTGGAGACACGGTATATAGTGCTTTAATGTGGGGTAATTCGGGGGAATTTTTAACGGGAGATTTGAACGGAGTTTTCTTCTTACACAGTTTCGACGATTTCGAGTATCGGGTAGGAAGAAGTTCTTTAGTGGTGAACAATGAACCTTGGTATTGGGCTCCAAACGCTTCAATTACCCTGTGTCACAAAGATTTGGGAGTAAACGGATTTCGAATGTACAATCAGTCCGAGTACCTCGGAATTAACGGAATGATTACTGAACATCCGTCTTCGCCGTTGCGGGTGGAATTGGGCAATGTTGATCTTTCCATGTTGAATGGGTTGCTAGGCGAAGATTTGAAGCTGGAAGGAGAAGCAAACGGCGTAGTTGAATTAAGTAATGTTTACGACAAGACAATCATCACGTCGGAACTGAGTTTGTTTGAATTGGGATTGAATGATTACGAAATCGGAAATTTGTGTGTGAATAGCACGTGGGACAGTAAGAAAGAACGTCTTCGTGCAGATGGAGAAATTGAACGCGATAGCTTACAACCGTTACGCTTTGCAGGTAATTATACCCCAAAGGATGAAGAAAATCCGTTGGATTTTTTAGTCACCATGAATGGTTTTGATCTGAGCTTGTTGAATGCATTTATTGGTGAAGATGTTCTAGGAATAAAAGGTCTTGCTTCTTCCATGGTTAGTCTTCGAGGAACACTTGAAGAACCTGAATTGAAGGGAGATTTAATATTGAGAAACGCAGAACTGTTTGTTCCGTTCTTACAGACCCGCTATACGTTCAGTGATAAGGTGCATATAGATCCGGATATGTTCGCGTTCAATAACGTGGAGATTTTCGATGAAGAAGGAAATCCTGGAAGACTTACCGGACAGGTCCTGCATAAGAACTTTGGAGAATGGCAATACGATGTATTGGTTGAAATGGAACGTCCTATGCTCACCATGAATACGAAGGAAGGGGATAACTCAGACTTTTACGGTAAGGCATACACGACGGGATTCCTTGATATTTCAGGATACGGTGACCAAACGTTTTTTGATATGACGTTGAAGAGTGAAAAGGGGACAACGTTCATCCTGCCTATGAGTTCTTCAGGCGAGTTGCAATTCGATTCCTATATCTCTTTTGTAAATCCATTAGACACCACAACGAAAAAAGAGTTGAAGGCGGATTTAAGTGGTATTACAATGAACATGCAGCTCGACGTTACAGAGGATGCTGAGTTTCAAATTATTTTCGATGAGGCTGTTGGAGATGTCATGAAGGGTAGGGGGAAAGGGCACTTGTCTATGATCATTAACAACTTAAGCACCTTCAACATGTACGGCATGTTGGAAATTACACAAGGCAGTTACCTCTTTACCCTAAAGAATCTGTTGAACAAGCCGTTCGAGGTGAAGCCAGGTGGAGTTATTGCATGGTACGGAGATCCAATGGCCGCTGAATTGGATATGGAAGCCATTTACAAAGCCTCCGCGAGTCTGAACGATATCATTCCAGATCCAACACAAGCAACGGGTAAGCGTGTTCCTGTGAATCTAATCATGGGATTGCAGGGTAAGATGATGAATCCAACCATTGGTTTCGATTTAGAATTACCTCAATCAGATCAGCTCACTCAATCCCGTTTGGCGAGCGTTGTCAGCACGGAACAAGAGCGTAATCGACAAGCGTTTGCACTATTGGTAATGGGAAGGTTTATTAGTCCACCGAACATCACTCAGTCGGCCGGGACAGGAGTCGGATTGGCGAGTAACGGGAGTGAATTAATTTCAAGTCAGATTTCAAATTGGCTGAGTCAGATTTCAGATGACTTCGATTTAGGATTTAATTATCGTCCGGGCGACAAGATTAGCAATGAAGAAATTGAAGTGGCCTTGAGTACCCAACTGTTCAATGATCGGGTAAGCGTTTCAGGAAACTTCGGTGTTGCAAGAGGCAATGCGAATACCAGTCAGACCACCAACTACATCGGAGATGTTCGTGTAGAATACAATATTACGCAAGACGGAAAGATTCGATTAATGGTGTATAATGAAAGTAATGACCGAAGAGTAACTTCTACATCGCAAAGCCCATACACGCAAGGTATAGGTGTCATCTATCAGGAAGAATTCGACAATTGGAAACAATTGGTCGATGGTATTCAGGAGATATTTAAGCGTAATTCGAGTAAATCACCTGGGGACTAATCCACTTTGTGGATACATCCGCTTTGCGGACTAATCCCGAAGGGACTAATCCACTGTGTGGATACATCCGCTTCGCGGACTAATCCCCAAGGGACTAATCCACTGTGTGGATACATCCGCTTTGCGGACCAATCCCGAAGGGACTAATCCACTGTGTGGATACATCCGCTTCGCGGACTAATCCCGAAGGGACTAATCCACTGTGTGGATACATCCGCTTCGCGGACCAATCCCGAAGGGAATAATTATTTCGCTTTGAACTTCGCAATAGCAGCACGAGTGAAATCACTCAATACAAGTCGTCCTGAAATGCCTGCGCGCTCGAACAAAAGTTGATCCCAGTGCTCGGTGTTTTTCCAAAAGATTTTCTTCAACTCAGACATAGCTTCCGGATTGCTGTTGTTTAGCTTTTCAGCTAAGGTTTGAATGGCAGCATCCATAGCTTCAACGCTGTCGAAAACTTCGGCATACAATCCTTTTTCACGCGCCCATTGTGCGCTTTGCCATTCGCTGGCGTTGATAGCCAATTGCGACATAGCAGACAATCCAACTTTACGTTCAACGGCTGGTCCTACGACGAACGGTCCAATTCCAACAACCAATTCACTTAGCTTAACAGAAGCGGCAGATGTCGCGAAACAATAATCTACAGAAGCGGCAATTCCAACGCCACCACCAACGGCTTTGTTTTGAACGCGTCCAATAACAAGTTGCGGTATTTTACGAAGTGCATTAATCACCATAGCAAAGCCTGAGAAAAATACATTTCCTTCTTCGGTATTTTGAATGGCAACTAATTCGTCGAAGCTTGCTCCGGCGCAGAATGCTTTTTCACCTTCACTCTTCAACACAACCACACGAACATCTTCGCGTGTTCCTACTTCCTCAATGGTTGCAGCGAGTTCACGAAGCAAGGCTCCGGGAAGCGAATTACTTTGTGGATGAAAGAAGGTGATGGTTGCAATTCCGTTTGCATTTTCGACAGATACTTTTCCGTTTTCCATGATGAAATTTATTGAAATTCTATTGAATGAAAAGGGCTGCCGAAGCAGCCCGTAATATTATCCTCTTTTTGCAATGGGCACATAATCGCGAAGATCATGTCCAGTGTAGATTTGACGTGGACGACCAATTGGTTCTCCTTGCTCAATCATTTCTTTCCATTGTGCAATCCAACCTGGTAGACGTCCCAATGCGAACATTACCGTGAACATCTCAGTTGGAATACCGATAGCGCGGTAGATGATACCCGAGTAGAAGTCTACGTTTGGATACAACTTACGCTCTACGAAGTACTCGTCTTTCAACGCCACTTCTTCCAATTGCTTCGCAATGTCAAGAACTGGATCGTGAATACCTAATTTGTTCAACACATCGTCACATGCTTTCTTAATGATACGAGCGCGTGGATCGAAGTTTTTGTATACGCGGTGACCGAATCCCATCAAACGGAATGGGTCGTTTTTATCTTTTGCTTTCGCCACCCACTTCGCAACATCTCCACCGTCGTTCTTAATCTTCTCAAGCATTTCAATAACCGCTTGGTTAGCACCACCGTGAAGAGGTCCCCACAAGGCAGCAATTCCTGCAGAGATAGAAGAGTAAAGGTTACTTTGTGAAGAACCAACCATACGAACAGTTGAAGTAGAACAGTTTTGTTCGTGATCTGCGTGAAGGATAAGAAGCTTGTTCAAAGCATCGTCAATCACTGGGTCAATTTCGTATTCGTAAGTTGGCAAAGCGAACATCATGTGCAAGAAGTTTTGCGTGTATGAGTAAGCATTGCGTGGGTATACGATTGGATGTCCAATACTTACTTTGAATGCTTGCGCAGCCAAAGTTGGCATCTTCGCCATAAGACGGTGAATGGTTAATTCAATGTCTTTGAAGTTATTTGGATTTTGAGATTCAGGGTAGAACGTAGACATGCTCGCGATCATGGAAGACAATACTCCCATTGGATGCGCGTGTGTTGGATACGCTTCGTAGAAACGCTTCATGTCTTCGTGCACCAACGTGTGGTGGCTAATGCTATCTGTGAAGTAGCGAAGTTCTTTTTCAGTTGGAAGATCTCCGTAGATCAATAAATAAGCAACCTCAAGGAAAGTACCGTACTCTGCAATTTGTTCAATGGGGTAACCGCGGTACCACAATTTCCCTTCTTCACCATCTAAAAAGGTGATAGCGCTCTTTGTAGCACCGGTATTTTTGTAACCGCTATCTAAAGTTACGTAACCTGTAAGGTCACGAAGCTTCGTAATGTCAATAGCCTTCTCGTTCGCAGAACCAGTAAATACGGGTACTTCGTATTCTTTTCCGTCTAAAATAATTTTTGCTGTCTCTCCCATTGCAGTTGCAGTTTTAAGTGTGCGCAAGATAATCTAGGAATTTTCAAACACAAAGGAAATCTGAAGGATTTATTGGAACTACGTAATTGGAAAACCGAAGGTTTTATTCCTACTGCGTAATTGCTACTTCGTAATTGGAAAATCGGAGATTTTATTCCTACAACGTAATTCCTACTTCGTAATTGGAAAACCGGAGATTTTATTCCTACAACGTAATTCCTACTTCGTAATTGGAAAACCGGAGGTTTTATTCCTACTGCGTAATGGGAAATCCTTCGGATTTATTCCTACGGAGTAATTGGAACCAGGAACTGCGTAATGGGAAAATCAGAGATTTTATTCCTATTTCATAATTCCTACTGCGTAATTGGAACTACGTTATGCGTACGTTGTAATTGGAAAACCGTTGGTTTTATTGGGGGTGTAGGGTAGGGTATTCGCAAAATGACGAATAAATAGCACATAGGACTTTCTTGAGAAGGGGGTGAATTTTGAGTTCTAAATTATTACAAAATGAAAATTCAAGATTTATCGAAAGAGCTGTCTTATGACGTTTTTGATCTCTGTAACGAATTGAAAAATGTACGCAGAGAATTTGAAGTGAGTAACCAATTGAAAAGATGCAGTACCAGTGTGGCTGCAAACATTCAAGAATCTCAAAGTGCCGAATCGAAGAAGGACTTCATTCATAAACTTCGCATCGCAAGGAAAGAATGCAAGGAAACCATTTATTGGCTCGAATTGGTTCGCGATAAAATTGAGGTCTCACTTTCCATTCAACCCTTCATTTCGAAATACCAACAACTCAGTTATCTCATTTGGCGAATTACGGTTAATTCGAAATAACGTAGTTCCAATTATGAAATAGGAATAAAACCTAAGGTTTTCCAATTATGATCCCGATAGCTATCGGGAGGAATAAAATCTCTGATTTTCCAATTACTTCGTAGGAATAAAATCTTCGATTTTCCTAATACGTAGTTCCAATAAAACCTTCGGTTTTCAATTATTTTTTCGGAAGAAACTCAGACACCTTCGCAATCCAAGCATCTGGACCGCCAGCCATGTAGCCGTTTTGACCTAGAGAGGCGAGGTTAATGCGTCCGTCGTCGGTAGGGGTAGGCATTACGAAATGACAAGTTGGGTAGCCTTGAACCGCAAACATTTGTTGCAATTGACGGTTCTGATCTTTAATGGTTTGTGGTTGTTCCTTTTTTCTTGGGAAATCCAATTCAACTAAAATCACATTGTCCTTCGCCCATTTCGTGAAGGTTTCTGTTCTGAAAACTTCGTTCTGCAATCGAATGCACCATCCACACCAATCGCTTCCTGTGAAGAAAAGCATAATAGGCTTTTTCGTTTCGTATGAAAGTCCAATGGCCTTATTCAAGTCTGTCTCCCATGCTTCAGTTGCTTGCTGAGTGATTTGCCCATTTGCAGGTTTTGCAACAGTTGATGGCACGTTTTGAGCGCATGCATTCAAAGTGAATGATACAATGAATGCAGAAAGGATTACTCTAAATGACATGGCCTTGTTTGAAGTGTTCATGAAGCGAATATAAGAAATAGCGATTTTACTTTACGCCACCCATTAATTTTTTAATCAATGGAGAAAGAGCTATAACAACGATTCCCGCTATTAATGCGTAGATCGCCAATTGATAGTATCCGTTGGTATAAGAGATGAGCTTTTCAGTATTGCTAGCATTCTCATCGGGATTCGCCATGCCGGCGCCTAAAATTCCTGCGGCATATTGACCGTAAGCCGATGCTAAGAACCACATTCCCATCATCACGCCCCATAAATGTTTCGGAGCAAGCTTCGTCATGATTGAGAGTCCAATAGGGGATAGGCAAAGTTCACCAAGTGTAATTACCAGATACGCCACAGTGAATATGTCAAGCGATGTAACGCCGTTTTCATCGGCGAAGAAGCGGGTTGCATAGAAAATGTAAAAGGCCAGTGCCAAGAACAAAAATCCAAATCCAAACTTAATCATGGTATTCGGTTCCGCTTTTCTTTTAGCGAGCCAAATCCACAAAAGCCCAACCAACGCAGAAAATGCAATAACAAAAACTGAGTTTGCAGTGTTATTCAAAACATTGGGATCAATAGGTATGTGCAAGACAGTCCCATGCAAATTGTTAAGCGCGAACAAACTCAATGACCCTCCGCTTTGCTCGAAAAACGCCCAGAAAACAATGGAGAAAAAAATGAAAAACAGAGCGGCGAGTAATCTATAAACCTCAACCTTGGTGAGTTTGGTCATTTCATAAATAAGGTAGAGGATAGTTGCGGGGCCAATGATATACATGAACAAATCGGTATACGCCGTATTTTTTATCATGATTAGAATTAGCGGAATGCAGATTAATGATCCCGCGAAAACGAACAATTCACGTGTTTTTCTTTTCTTGTTGGAAAGGTTTTGTAACGGAGAATCTCCAATAGGACCAAGATGCTTTTTGGTGAAATAAAAGGTTATCAATCCAATGATCATCACAAATCCTGCTAAGGAAAATGCCAAGTTCCAAGAATAGCTTTTTCCAACCCAAACGCATAGGAATCCGCCCAAAAGCGCTCCTACGTTAATACCGGTATAAAACAAACCGAATCCTGCATCGCGACGATCGTCATTGTCTTTGTAAAGCGCACCAACCATAGTAGAAATGTTTGGTTTGAAGAATCCAGTTCCAATTACAGTTACGCTAATCCCAATGAAGAAGAAGTCATGAGGAGAAACCGCTAGAATAAAACTTCCTATGATCATAAGCGCTCCTCCCCAGAAGAGCGATTTTTTAAATCCCAATATCTTGTCGGCAAACAAACCTCCCACAAAGGTGAAGGCATATACGAACGCTTGAATTGCACCGTACTTTAGGTTAGCTTCTTGGTCGTTGAAGAACAGTTCCTTTACCATGAATACGGTGAGCATACCGCGCATTCCGTAGAATGAAAAACGTTCCCACATTTCCGTTAAAAACAGGTGCCAGACTTGTTTCGGATATTTCCCTTCGAAGTTTTGAATTTGCTCTAATTGCATGGATGTAAATTTTGTGATTGGAAAGATAAAAAAAAACCTCCGACAAGCGGAGGTTTTATAAGTGATAAGGCAAGTTTTTACTGAACGTTGTTTTCTTTCATTACAGAATTCAACCACTTCAACATAACAATAAGTACAAATGCTGCAAGAAGAACAAGACCAAAGTTCATGTAGAAGAAATCTTGTTTATGCTCGGTAGACTCCCACATGCTTGACAGCATACCTGACAATTTATTTCCAACAGAAATTGCTAGGAAGAATCCGCCCATCATAAGCGCTGTAATTCTAGGAGGAGAAAGTTTAGACACCAATGATAATCCCATTGGAGATAAACACAATTCACCAATTGTAATAACACCATAAGATGCAATTAACCAAAGTGATCCGGCTTTCATGGTTAAGTCGTTTGTAGCGAATACCGCTCCAACCATTACCAATGCAGAAAGCGCAGTGATGATAAGTCCGATAGCAATCTTCGTTGGAGTGCTAGGCTCTTTCTTTTTGCTTCTCATGAATCCGAAAATTCCAACAACTATTGGAGTAAGCAATACTACCCAAAACGGATTAATCGATTGGTAAAGTTCTGTGCTATAAAGTTTCATGTCTGAACCAATAGGAGGAACTTCATTCTTCGGCAATGATTCGAAGTACTTGCGAGATTTTTCCAATTGTGTAATCTCATCAGATTTCGCAACTTTCGCTTTGTGCTCTTCAGCAGAAACATCAGGCATTGCTCCCTCAATTCCGCGCAATACTTTGATGGTAGAATCAAATTTCGCTTGTGGAAGAGAAACGATGTCGTTGTTAACTACAACTTGAGCCATATTCATTTCTTGCGCAACATTCGCAACGCCTTCTGACATCTTACGGTCTGTGTGGTCTTCTGCCCAAATGGTTAGTGCGTCTCCGTTTTGATGGAAAATAGCGAAGAATAAAATCACACAAGTAAACACAGCAAGAAGCGCTTTGATTGCACGACTCTCTTTTGCTTCTGATTTAAATGCTAGATAAATGAAGAATGCGATAACCGGAAGACATCCAATGATGAATGCATCGTTTGTATCTGAACCCAAGAAATTACCAGGAATCATATATCCGATAATTCCAAAGATGAACATAGGCACAACTGTAAGCGAAAGGATTTTACCTGTAGACATGTCGCCTTCTTGAACAGGCTTAACTACGTCAACATGTTTAATGTGCTTGGTTCCAAGAAGAAATACAACAACACCGATTAACATACCTACACCGGCTGCTGCGAATGCATGACCCCAACCGTAGTTTATGCGCATATACGCTGCAACGAAATTGCAAATGAATGCACCAATGTTAATTCCCATGTAGAAGATGTTGTAACCAGCATCTTTTTTGTCTTTCAGCTCATCTGTGCTGTATAGATTTCCAACAAGGGTTGAAATGTTTGGTTTGAAAAATCCGTTTCCGAGGATAATCAGGAACAAAGCAATATAAAAGCTCAATTCCGAATGAATGGAAAGGCAGAAATATCCGGCAGACATCATAAGTCCACCCATAATAATTGATCTGCGATATCCCAATAGACGATCGGCCAAAAGACCTCCGATAAAAGGAGTTAAGTATACAAGTCCAAGGTAAGTACCGTAGATATCTGATTTTTTAGCTGAAGAAAATCCCATACCGCCGCTGTTCCAATTCTCAATCATGTAAAGAGAGAAAATACCAAGCATGAGGTAATATCCAAATCGTTCCCACATTTCTGTTCCGAAGAGGTACCAAAGTCCTTTTGGATGTTTGTTTTGTTTAGACTGTTCCATTTTAGTTGTATTCTGTATAGGTTAGGTTTCAAAAATAAGAGAAAGGAGCCAAGTTCGCACTTGACTCCTTAGAAAATTGAATAAGTTGTGAAAAGTTTGTGTTAGCGTGAACCTGGAACGAGCAAGATTTCACTCTCCCAAAACGATTTCCACTGAATAGGCATGAACACGCTGAATTCAAAAATGTCGTCACTGCCGTTTCTGTTGCTACAAACCATGTAATGGGTGACGTCGTTTAAGACATTCACTAAATAGAAGTCGTCGCGAACAGAATTTATCGGCGCAGGCAGCAATTGAGGTGCTGACCAATTGCCCAGTGAGTCGGCATAGCTGATGTACAAATCCAATCCACCATAACCCCACGGTCTATCAGATGAAAAAACCATTGTGCTTTCATTCAAAAAAGTGGGGAAGACTTCGTTAGAGGAAGTATTTAAGTTGGAAGAAAACGACTTCGGAGTTTGCCAATCAGCAAATGCATCACTGAAATTTTTCGTTGAAAAGTACAAATCGTAATTGTCGTTTTTCTTACCATTCAATTCAATGAAATTCGTTGAAAAAACGAGTGTGTTTTCGTTCTGAAAATAGGGATGCATGTAATTGAAACTGTCTGAGCAAAAGTTAACAATTTCAATGTTTCGTATTTTGAAATCGAGCGAAGGGATTTCATACAAAGCAAGGCGCTCGTTGATTTTTCGAGTTGCAGGAATGCTGCGGTTAAAAACCACTGCGTGCTTCCCAATGGCAACCGGGCCGTCGTTTGCCGCTGTGTTTAATTTTGAAATGAGCGTGTTTTTTTTGTTGAAGGAAATCAAATTGGTATAGGTCTTTCCTGTGACCGGAGAGGTAGTTGCATTGCTGAATTGATTGCTTTCTGTGGCGACATAATGCAGTGTTCCGTTGCAATAAAACGGACAAGATTCATCGGCAAATTCATTTGCAAACAAAGGGGTGATGCTTAATTCCAATTGTGTTAATGATGTGTCAGTGATGATCATTTTGCTTTGATGCAAGGCGATATTCAAATTCGCTTTGTCTTTATCTGTTAGAAATTCAGCGGGCACATGCTCGTAGGCCTGCGCAGAACGTTGCATGTGTGCCAATTGAAATTCTGCATTTGCAAGAAGCAGGTATACTTTGGCATCGGGTTCTTTTATAGATCGAAGAACATTGACACTTTCAGCATACTTCCTTTCCTTATAAAGTTGATCGGCGTATGTCAATTGAGAAGTCGTGCTGCACGCTTGAAGCAACAACCCAAATCCCAAAACGGTGTAAATAAGTTTCTTCATGAATCAATAAAGTCGAGGTGAAAGATGAGTTCCTTTAGGTCCAATGGCATAGCGCACAAACAATTCATGTGAGTTGTTCGCGTAGGTGGCCAAATCTGAAAGCGTGTAATCGAATGCGTAGCCGAACTTCCAATTTGGATTTGCTTGAATCTCTAACATAGCAATCATGCTGTTATCTGTGCGATAACCTAAGCCAGCGCCATAGGTTTTCTTGTAGTATACATTCATGTTGAAGTCGGCATTCATAGGTGCTCCAGTCACGTATTTTACAAGCGTATTCGGCTTCAGTGTAATCATCGGATTTAATTCATAGATGTAACCACCTTGAAGGTAAAAGTGCGGAGCTTCGAAGGCTGTTAGATTCAACTCTGTGGTATTTACTGAAAGAACATTTTTTCGGAAGTGAGGAATTGAAATTCCAGCATACCAGTTTTTCGCATAAGCAAATGCTCCTGTTCCAAAATTGAATGTGGTTTCTTTAACGTTCGCGCCGAAGGCGTTATCAACGCTTCCGTCTATGCTGTGTTGCACATCGGCCAATCCAATGTTATATTGGGAAAGGTTTAGTTGCAATCCGAAAGCCAAACGGAACGTCGGGAATTTCAAGTGATAACTTCCCGCCAAACCGAGTTGTAATCTTTTTGCAGCTCCTATTTCATCGTTGGAAAGCGTTATGCCCGCTCCCATTTGCTCGTTGAAATAAGCTTTATGTGCATTGGCAGTGAAGGTGCTCGGCGCTCCATTCATGCCTGTCCATTGGGAACGATAGAGGAGATTGCTTTGTAGGTCGACATTGCTTCCAGCATATGCAGGGTTTATTCCCATAGGATTAAACATGTATGCAGACGACTGAGGATCTTGTTGTGCGAATACATTCGCGGTCACAAGACTAATTGTTAGTGTAAGGAGTGTGATGTAGTTTTTCATTATCTCCAAAGTGTTAGGTATCCAGATTTATCTGAAAGGGTTTCACTGAATTTCACAACGTAGTAATAGGTTCCGGTTGGAAGATTTCCACCGTCCCAATCGTTTTTGTAGTTATCGGATTGATAAACCTTGTCTCCCCAAATGTTGAATATTTCAATCGAGTAGGTGAGTCCTGCAGGTACATTTTCAATTTCGAAAACATCGTTTGTTCCATCTCCATTCGGCGAGAAGCCTTCAGGAATGAACAGGTCGCAAGGATCGACATCCAAGTAATCTGGAACGCCATCGAAATCGCAATCGTCGGGTGTAATTCCATCTTGATTGAAATCAATTTCATCAATGGTTAACCATTGGTCGTTGTCGTCGTTGGTATCTATGAAATTGAAGTTTCCATCATCATCGGTATCATCAGGACCAACACCGTCTCCGTCTACATCGTTTTCAAATTCATCTAACAGCGTGTCATCATCGCTATCCAAATCTTGGAAGTTCGGCGTGCCGTCTTGATCGTAGTCATCGGCTGGCATGCCATCGGGCTCAATACTGTCCTCTAAACCGTTTCCGTTTGTGTCGGTAATGGCTCCGCTTCCAATGGTTCCGTTGCCATCTGGATCTTCTCCAAGGTTTTCAATGACATCAAAAATTCCATCGTTATCGGAATCTAGATCTTCGGTGTCTGGAATTCCATCAACATCAGTATCTCCGTCATTCGAGGCTGTCAAGTTCTCTGTTTCATCGGTAATGCCATCGTTGTCATCGTCGAGGTCATTCAAGTTGTTAACGCCGTCTAAATCAGGATCGGCGCACAATCCTTCCGTTAGGTTTTCGTCAATCTCCGAGTTGCAGTTGTCATCTACATTGTTACAGATCTCAGTTGCATTCGGATTAATCAACGAATCACTTCCGTTACAATCGACCAAACCGCCGGTGTACAAGAGATATCCATCTGGAAGTGTACACGAAATAGAATCGGTTCCAACATCTCCAAATCCGTCTAAATCGAAATCAGCTAAATAGGTCTCGAAAACAAGTCCATCGTCAATACTGCCGTTGCAATCGTCATCGAGTTGATTGCAGATTTCGATTCCATTTGGATTAATGAGAATATTCAGGTCATTGCAATCAGTAGTATCCGAAGTATATCCTAAAGGCTGGGTGCATGCTGAAATGAAATTATTGATATCACCGAAACTGTCACCGTCAAGATCTGCATAATAGATTTGTGTTACTCCTTCATCGATTAGCGCATTGCAATTATCGTCGAGCTGATTGCAAAGTTCTGGCATTCCGGGACTGACGAATGCGGTTGTGTCATTGCAATCACCCCCCAATGTTGTAAAACCGTTTGGTGCTGTGCAAGCTTGGATGAAGGTGTTTGAATTTCCGAATCCGTCGTTGTCAAAATCGGGATAGAATGTAATGAGTACTCCTTCGTCAATTTGAATGTTGCAATTGTCGTCGATGTTGTTACAAATCTCAGTAGCAATTGGGTTGACAAAAATTGAAGCGTCGTTGCAATCGGCATTGTTCGAAACGAATCCGGCAGGAGCTGTACATCCGATCACGAATATATTTCCACCAAATGTATCACCATCTGCATCGAGGTAAAAAGCTAACTGAACTCCTTCGTCGATAAGGGTATTACAATTGTCATCAATGGTGTTGCATAATTCGGAAGCCAATGGATTGGTGCTGAAAGAGCCGTCGTTACAGTCGGCGCTATTCAAGACATATCCGGCTGGAGGTGTGCAACCTGTTGCCGTGATGTTTATATTTCCGAAGCCATCTGAATCGGCATCGAGATAAAAGATTGAAGTTGCGTTTTCATCCACAATCAAATCACAGTCGTCATCTTGAAGGTTGCAAATTTCATTTGCTCCTGGATAAGCCACCGCGCTGTTGTCATTGCAATCGGTGTTGTCGTTCGAATAACCAAGAGGGGCAGAGCATGCGAGTGTAGTTACATTTCCATTTCCAAATCCATCGTTGTCGAAATCTAAGAAGAATACTTCTTGAACGCCTTCGTCAACCAATCCGTTGCAGTTGTCGTCTAGCAAATTGCACAATTCTGTTCCTAGCGGAGAAATCGATGCATTTGAGTCGTTACAGTCTGCATTGTTTGCCACGTAACCAAATGGAAGTGTGCAATACGAAATGGTACTGTTCGGATTTCCATAAGAATCACCGTCGGTATCTTCATAATAAATGTTGAAGAGAATATTTTCATCGACTTGGTTGTTACAGTTGTCATCAATACTGTTGCACAATTCAACCGCACCAGGCTGGACATAGCTATCACTGTCATCGCAATCGGTGGCATTCGTTACATAACCAGCGGGAAGTGAACACGCAAGAATTGTGTTAGACGGAGATCCGAAATTATCGTTATCGGAATCTGCGTAGAACTCTAATTGGACTCCCTCATCAGCAGTTCCATTGCAGTTTTCATCTAGTAAATTACAGATTTCTGATATGCTTGGATTGAATCCGGCATTGCTGTCGTTACAGTCGCTGCTGTTCAACACAAAACCATTTGGTGCCGTACATGCCATTGTGAATACATTCGGATTACCGTAATTGTCATTGTCATTGTCGGCATAAAAAGCCAATTGCACACCTTCGTCTATTTGACCGTTACAGTTTTCGTCAGCAAGGTTACAGATCTCAGCAGCGCCCGGATAAATACCCGAATCACTGTCGTTGCAATCAATACTGTTCGACGAATATCCGAAGGGCTGCGAACACGCTTGGGTTGTCACACTGCTTGTTCCAAACGAATCTCCGTCGGCATCTAGGTAATAGGTGTTGAGAGCGCCTTCATCAACAAGTGTGTTACAGTTGTCATCCAACAAATTACAAAGCTCAGATGCATTCGGATTGATTGAAGCAATGTTGTCGTTGCAATCGTTAGAGTTGTTCGCGTAGCCTGCGGGTGCAGAACATGAGAGTGTTGTTGGTGCAATACCTCCGAATCCATCTCCGTCCTGATCGGCATAAAACAAAACTTGAACTCCCTCATCTGTCAGTCCATTGCAATTGTCATCGAGAAGATTACAAAGTTCAGTTCCATTTGGATTTACAGATGGAAGGTTGTCGTTGCAGTCTGTATTGTTAATGACGTATCCGAGAGGTTGAATGCATGCGTTCAAAGGAGCGAGCGGATTTCCAAAAGTATCACTGTCGCTGTCGGCGTAGTAGGTTTGAACAACCAGTCCATCATCGACTTGATTGTTACAGTTATCATCTAAGGCATTACAAAGTTCTGTTGCACCAGGGTATGCAGTTGAACTATTATCGTTACAGTCAAGGTCGTTGGTGACATATCCTACGGGTAGCGTGCAGGCATAGATGTTTTGAGAATTCGACCCAAACGAATCTCCATCTGCATCGAGGAAATACAAGTTTTGAACTCCTTCGTCAATTCCTCCATTGCAATTCTCATCTATTCCGTTACAGATTTCCGTTGCATTCGGAAAAACATTGGCGTTAGCGTCATTACAATCATTGAAATTTGAAACATAGCCGCTTGGAAGCACGCATCCAGTAGTGGTAAGGTTAATATTTCCAAATCCGTCTGTATCGCCATCGAAGTAATAGGTATTCAAAACGCCTTCATCAATGAGGCCATTGCAATTGTCGTCAATGTTGTTACATATTTCAACAATGCCTGGACGTATGCTTGAATTGTTGTCGTTGCAATCTGTTGCATTTACAACATAACCTGCAGGCGGCGAGCACGCCATGAGACTTACCAAGGCATTTCCAAAACCGTCTCCGTCTGCGTCCGCGAAATAAGTAATTTGAACTCCTTCGTCAATGAAGGTGTCGCAATCATCATCGATTCCGTTACAGATTTCATTGGCATTCGGATAAACGAAGTTGTTCGCGTCGTTACAATCACTGTTGTTGGAAACATAACCAACAGGATTGGTGCATGCTAAAATTGGAAATGCAGCGTTTCCGAAAAAGTCATTGTCTGCATCGACGTAAAAAACATTCTGCACGCCTTCATCTATCGATGTATTACAGTTGTCGTCGAAACCGTTACATGTTTCTGAGGCACTTGGATAAATTGTAGGATTCGAATCGTTACAGTCGGTTGGGTTAGATACATATCCGTTTGGCTGAGAGCACGCGATGGTCGTATTAATCAGATTACCGGCACCATCTCCGTCTAAATCTGCGTAGTACGTAATGAACAATAATCCTTCATCAATGCTGCCGTTGCAATTGTCATCGAGGTTGTTACAAATTTCAGTAGAAGCTGGATAGATTGAAATGTTATTGTCGTTGCAGTCGAGGTTATTGGTTACATAACCGCTTGGGGGAGTGCAAGCCAAAATAGTACTCAAAGGATTTCCGAATGAATCTGTATCAGCATCAGCATAAAACAACTGTTGCACCCCTTCATCAGTTTGATTGTTGCAATTGTCATCTATTAGATTGCACAATTCCGAAGTCCCGGGATTGATGCTTGCGACATTGTCATTGCAATCGGTTCCATTGGCAACATATCCTATAGGCAGCGCGCAAGCTAACGTGGTGATATTCCCATTACCAAAGTTGTCGCCATCATTATCGAGGTAATAAGTGTTTAAAACGCCTTCATCAATTTGACCATTGCAATTATCGTCGATGGTGTTACAAACCTCACTTGAGAAAGGGTTTATTGCTGCGCTGTTATCGTTGCAATCGAGATTGCTTGACACATAACCAATTGGAGCGGAACAACCCAAAACACTTATGTTCGGATTTCCGAATGAGTCTCCGTCTGCATCGAGGTAGTAGTTGTTTTGAACTCCTTCGTCGGTTATACCGTTGCAATTGTCGTCAATTCCATTACATATTTCATTGGCGAAATTCAGAGTAAGCGTTACGTCGTCGAAAGCCGATGGACATGTTGTATTTGTAATGGTCCATCTGAAAGTGTAAACCCCGGGAGTGCTTACTGTGACATTGGAGTTGTTTGCGTTTGGTGAGTTAAATTCAGCTGAGCCTGGTCCAGAAACCAAAGACCATAATCCAGTTGAAGGACTGGCATTGTTGGCATTGAGGGTATAGGTTAATCCGCAAAATGTAGCATCTGGTCCTGCGTTTGGAAACACTTGGTTATTGTCGAAAGTGATACTTACTTGATCTGAGGTAATTGGACAAACGCCGTTGAAAATCGTCCATTGCAACGTGTAAGTGCCACTTGTGAAAACTTCAATGGACGATGAAGGACTGTTGGGATTTGAAAAGGAAATAGCACCAGGTCCGCTTACAGTGAACCAATTGCCAAAACCAAAGGTAGGATTGTTGGCTACGAGGAATGTGTTAAGACCGCATACACTTTGGTCTATTCCAGCATCTGCAACGGTAGCATTGTTGTAAAAGGTGATGTTAACATTGTCGGAAGTACTCACAGATGCCTCCGTTATCGTCCAAGTGAAAGTATAAACGCCTTCAACCGAGACTGAAACGGAAGAATTTCGAGCGGTAGGATTTGAAAATATGGCAACACCTGGCCCGCCGGCTTGTGTCCACAAACCAGTACCAGTCTGAGGGTCGTTCGCGTTAAGTGTTATCGAAAATCCGCAAGTCGATTGATCAAATCCGGCATTCGCATTCGGTGCAGGTAGAAGCCCATTGCTGCCTAAGGAGATAAAAGGAATAAAGATTAACGCGCTGAAAAGTGCGAGTAGTTTATTTCGCATACACGAAAAGATTAGATCAGTAAGAATTTGTTTAGTTAGTTTCCTAACTGAACAAAGGTAAGACTTGCTCTTACGATTACTGCATCAAGAAAGTTCCCGAAACTTGATAATTTTCAACACCTCCGCATACAGATGAAAGCACAAGTGTGTAGAAATATGTTCCATCAGAAAGTTCATCTACTTCGGGACAAAAAATGGTTGGAGTAGTTGCCTCAAAAAGTAGTTTTCCCCAACGATTGTAGATATGTAAATCGAAAGTATTCAGCAATGAAAATAGCTCGCTTTGTGTCATTCCCGGAAGGAAAGGGGTCCAACAAGCGTTCAGCAAATCACCGTCATTCGAAGTAACAACAGTTGGGTATTGAATCAATTCAATTTCAAACTGGCTTGAAGAACTTTCAACGATGGAAACCGATTGTGAATCTGTGCAACCCGAAGAAATATCTGTTGCAACCAAAGTGTAGTCAGCAGCTGAAGAGACATTTGGATTAATGGTATTGTTTCCATCTACGATGAAACCATTGGTAGTCGTCCAATCTAAATTGTAATTGTTAGAATTGTTTACAGCAACATTTACAATTGGAATTACAGGATTTAGACAACTCAATGTGTCTTGAATACCAATGGTTATTGAGGGGGTAGTGAAGTTTTCAGCGATTGAAATATTCGCACTAGACTCACAACCATTGTCATTATTGGTAATTGTTACAGCGTATGTTCCCGCGTCGTCCACTTGAATAGAAGCAGTGCCTTGACCTGAAAGTATTCCTGGACCAGACCAAATGAAAGATGGTGAGCTTGCATTTGTATTTGTGCTAATTGAGCTTGTTGGAGTGACACAATTTAGTTCATTAGAGGATGATAGGCTAACGGAAGGAGCATTGAAATCAGCATTCACGGTGATTGATTCTGAATCGAAGCAGTTACTATTCAGTGATGCATTAATGACATATGTGCCGGCAGCGGCGACATTAACTGTTGATAAAGTTGTACCACCGTTAATTGTGCCGTTGGTAGTTGACCAATTGTAAGTGGCGTTTGGAAATCCATTAACAGTTGCTGATAAATTTCCGTTTGGGTTGTTGCAGTTCAATTGAGGTATACCCCCTGTGATAATTTGAAAATCAGAGTAATCAGCCACAATCGTAATTGTGTCCATGGCTTGACAAATGCCCTGGTAATCGGTAAGAACAGAATAAAACCCAGGAGAATCAACACCTACTGAGAATGCGTTGGTAGGTGTGATAAAATTTCCATCCGAAGTAATCCAAAAGAAAGTCACACCATTGATATTACTTATTGAATTTATACTTGTAACAGGGTTAGCGCAGTTGATGTCAGAAACTGCATTAGCATCGACAGAGAGCGGTTCGACAGTCACATTAAAATTCTGCTCCGTTGTCACCCCGCATAAATCGGTATAAATAACATTATAAATGGTCGAACTGCTTGGAGTAGCAACAGGGCTTGCACCGTTAGGATTACTTAAATCAGTAGCCGGTGTCCATTGAAATGTTCCATTGACGTCAGCGCCGCTTACAGTTAAGACAGCCGCGGCACCGGGACAAATTGTAATGTCGTTCGTTGTGTTCAAAATGTCTGGGGTGAGACAAACACTTTGGATATTGGACAGCCCTCCAGTTCCTGCTGTAAAGCCCCAATTCACCATGCTTTGACCTGAAAATACATTTTCAATGATATCTATTGTTGTTTGTAATCGAAGTTCGCAATCGAAGTAAACTGAAAATAAATAGTTAATTGGATCCCAAATTAATCGAACAGGATGATTTTGTCCGTCTTCCGTGTTTGCATTGAACGCATTCATTTGAACAGGCCCCCCAAGATTATCAATGGTGTTATGATTAACATTTCCATTGCGCTGAATAGCTATATGGTCAAATCCAGGATCGGAATACGGATTCTGGTTTTGGTAGGTATCAAATTCAACTGCGAAACTTGTTCCGAAATTTAAATAACCCATTCCGCCGCCACTCGCACCAATAGCCGAAGTCCCTTGTGTATGCATGACAAAACACATTCCGTCTGCACCATTGACGTCAGAATATCCAAGAAACATTTCAAAGGAAATATCAAAAGGTTGGTTTAAATCAATCTGATCTGCATACCAAACCGTTCCGTTCTGTGTGCCTAAATTTGGAGTAAGCTGATAACAATCATTGCCTGTAGCGGTTGCAGACCCGTTCAGAAAGTAAGCTTGTCCGTAAGATGCAGACAAGGCCGCAGCGAAGACGAAAAGAAGAAAGATTTTTTTCATAAAAGCAAAGAGTGAAGTAAAGATACGCAATTACTTCATTCCACGTTCTTTTCTCAATTGATCGTAAGCCTCTTGAACCTTGATGAATTTTTCTTGAGCGGCTTTTTGATACTCGTCTCCCAAGTCTTTAACTTTATCTGGATGGTATTTCATAGCCATTTTGCGGAAGGCTTTTTTCACTTCTTCGTCAGAGGCAGTGGCTTCAATTTCTAAAATTTTATAAGCAGATGCGGCATCTTTATAGAACATGGCCTGAATGCTTTCGTAATCCTTCTGACTAATGTTCAAGTCGTGTGCAATCTGCTTAATTAACTCGGCTTCCGCTTTTGCTACTTGTCCGTCTGCCTTCGCAATTCCAAATAAATAATGAAGCAATTGCAAACGCATCGGATGTTCCATGAAGTCGCGAATCTGATGGCATACTTCACGAACAGGAATGTCTTTGTTTAATAACTCCTTCAAGATACCAATTTGCTCAGCTGCTGCTGCGGGACCAAATTGTTTGTCAAAAAACTCACGAATGTATTGAAGTTCGCTTTTCATGAGCTTTCCGTCTGCTTTCATGACTGCTGCAGATAACACCAATAAGGCGGAGGAGAAGTCACCGCGTTGTGTATGTCTGGCGTAGGTTCTGCGCTGAGAACCGGCTTGCTGTTCTTGTGTGCTTAGGGTTTTATCCTCGGCCATGTATCCAACCGCAAATCCAATTAATCCTCCAATTGGTCCGCCCAAAGCCCAACCAATTGCGCCACCTACCCATTTCGCAAATGCCATAATTTATTCGATAATAATTCCAACCGGACAATGATCCGATCCCATAATTTCATTTAAGATGAATGCATCTTTCACTTGTGGAAGGAATTTTTCACTCACCATGAAGTAATCAATTCTCCATCCCACATTTTTCGCACGTGAGTTGAACCGCGCACTCCACCAACTGTATTTTACCACTTCCGGATAAAAATGTCTAAATGAATCTTTGTATCCAGATGAGATGAAAGTGGAAAGCCCATCGATTTCTCTTTGCGTATATCCCGCACTCTTGTTGTAATTGCTTTTTGGATTGGCTAAGTCAATGGCCTGGTGAGCCACGTTCAAGTCTCCACACAATACAACAGGTTTCTTTTTTTCTAAATTTTGAAGGTGCTTCAACAAATCAGCGTCCCACGTTTCTCTATAATCCAAGCGCGCCAATTCAGAACCGCTGTTTGGAACATACGTATTCACCAAGAAAAATTTCTCATATTCTGCAGTAATGATTCTCCCTTCTTGATCATGCTCATCGATGCCCAATCCAAAAGTAACGCTTAATGGTTTTTCTTTAGAGATTAATGCAGTGCCGCTATAGCCAGGACGAACAGCGGAACTCGAGTAAATATGATATCCTGAAATGCCTTGCAAAGCCTCTTGAACCTGTGCATCGTTCGCTTTGGTTTCTTGCAAGCAAAGAACATCAGGATTCATTGTTTGAAAATCTTCAAAGAAGGTTTTCTTTGTGATGGCACGAACTCCGTTAACGTTGAATGAAATGAGTTTCATAATTATTACATGTTTCTTCTGTACTGTCCGCCAACGTTGAATAGGGTGGAAGTGATTTGTCCTAGTGAACAATACTTCACCGACTCCATTAATTTCTCGAACAAGTTGCCTTGTGTTATTGCTATTTTCTGAAGGTCTATCAATTCCTCTTGCGCTTTCGCTTCAAATCCCTTTTGAAGATTCGTTACGGTTTGAATTTGCATTTCTTTTTCTTCTTCGGTAGCGCGAATGATTTCTTTCGGAAGAATAGTCGGTGATCCTTTTGAAGACAAGAATGTATTCACTCCAATAATTGGGAATTCGCCCGTGTGCTTCAAGGTTTCGTAATACAAACTTTCTTCTTGAATCTTTCCGCGTTGATACATGGTCTCCATTGCTCCAAGAACTCCGCCACGCTCGGTGATTCTGTCAAATTCTGACAATACGGCTTCTTCAACCAATTCAGTAAGTTCTTCAATAATGAATGAACCTTGCATGGGGTTTTCGTTTTTCGCTAATCCCAATTCGCGATTTATGATTAATTGAATAGCCATTGCGCGACGAACGCTTTCTTCCGTTGGAGTTGTAATTGCTTCGTCGTATGCGTTCGTATGTAAGCTGTTGCAATTGTCATAAATGGCATACAATGCTTGAAGCGTCGTGCGAATATCGTTGAAGTCAATTTCTTGTGCGTGCAAGCTTCTTCCAGAAGTTTGAATGTGGTACTTCAACATTTGAGCACGCGCATTCGCGCCGTATTTCTTCGCCATGGCTTTCGCCCAAATGCGGCGAGCCACACGTCCGATTACAGCATATTCAGGATCAATTCCATTGCTGAAGAAGAACGACAAGTTCGGTCCGAACTCGTTAATGTCCATGCCTCTGCTGAGGTAGTATTCCACATAGGTAAATCCGTTTGCCAATGTGAACGCCAATTGCGTAATCGGATTCGCTCCGGCTTCTGCAATGTGGTATCCAGAGATGGACACACTGTAGAAATTTCTTACTTTATGTTGTATGAAATACGACTGCACGTCGCCCATTAAGCGCAATGCAAATTCAGTCGAGAAGATGCACGTGTTCTGCGCTTGGTCTTCTTTCAATATATCTGCTTGAACAGTACCGCGGACAACGCTTAAGGTTTCAACTTTAATTTTTTCGTAAACCGAAGGTTCTAAAACTTCGTCGCCTGTACATCCAAGAAGCATCAACCCAAGTCCGTTGTTTCCTTCCGGAAGTGGACCTTGGTATGTTGGGCGTGCTAATCCTTTGTCATCCCACTTAGCTTTCAATACCGCTTCAACCTTTGCTTCTAATTTGTTTTCACGAATGTATTTTTCGCAAGCTTGGTCAATGGCAGCATTCATGAAGAAGGCGAGGAGCATAGGCGCCGGACCGTTAATGGTCATGGACACCGAAGTCTTCGGGTCAGATAAATCGAATCCGCTGTAAAGTTTCTTCGCGTCATCTAAGCAGCAAATACTCACTCCCGAGTTTCCAACTTTTCCGTAAATGTCTGGACGATATCCCGGATCGTTTCCATAAAGCGTTACACTGTCAAATGCGGTAGACAAGCGCTTAGCCGGCATTCCAAGACTTACGTAATGGAAGCGACGGTTGGTTCTTTCCGGTCCGCCTTCACCTGCGAACATACGCGTTGGATCTTCGCCTTCGCGTTTGAATGGGAAGAGGCCTGCGGTGTAAGGGAATTCTCCTGGAACATTTTCTTGAAGCGACCACTTCACAATATCTCCCCACGATTTGTATTTTGGAAGAGCTACTTTCGGAATGCGAGAATGTGAAAGCGATTTCGTTGACGCTTCCATTTGAATTTCTTTGTCGCGCACCTTGAAGGTGAAAATGTCTCCGCTGTAGGAAGCTTTCTTTGCCTCCCAGTTTTGAAGGAGGTTCCACAAGTGTGGATCGAAATCCATTTTAATGCGATCGAACGAAGCCTCCAAATGTTTAATTGAAATTTCGTTGTTCTCGTTGTTCTCTCCATCGCGAAGCGCAGTGAGCGCGATGTTTAGTCCGTATAGTTTTTCTGCGATCTCTGATTGCTTGTTCACCCAAGCGTCGTATGCGCGATTGGTTTCAGCAATCTCAGAGAGGTAGCGTGTTCTGTTTGGTGGAATGATATAGACCTTCTCGCTTTGCTCGGCGGTGAGTTCAAACGTTGTTTGAAATTTAGCTTGTGTCTTTTCATTCAGTTTATCAATGATCATGCGGAACAAGCTATTCGTTCCTGGATCGTTGAATTGCGAAGCGATGGTTCCAACAACAGGAAGGCTGTCTTCGGGCGCATCCCACAGTTGGTGGTTGCGAATGTATTGCTTGCGCACATCGCGAAGCGCATCTAACGCACCGCGTTTGTCGAACTTGTTAATCGCAACCACATCGGCGAAATCGAGCATGTCGATCTTCTCCAATTGACTGGCTGCGCCGAATTCCGGAGTCATGATGTACAAGGCCACATCGCTGTGATCCATGATCTCCGTATCGCTTTGCCCAATGCCGCTCGTTTCTAAAATGATGAGGTCGAATCCGGCAACTTTCAACACGTTAACGGCTTCGGCTACGTGCTTGGAAAGCGCGAGGTTGCTTTGACGTGTTGCAAGCGATCGCATATAGACGCGGTCGTTTTTAATGGCGTTCATGCGTATGCGATCGCCGAGTAATGCACCGCCGGTCTTTCTTTTCGAAGGGTCGACGGATATAATGCCGATGTGCTGCTCCGGAAAATCTAAAAGGAATCTTCGCACGAGTTCGTCGACCATGCTCGATTTTCCGGCACCGCCGGTTCCTGTTATGCCTAAAACCGGCGTTGCAGATTGCTTCGCTTTGTCTTGAAGTTCCGCTATGAATGCACTGTGCTCGTCAGGAAAATTCTCCGCTGCTGAAATAACTTGCGCAAGGCAAGCGTCTTTTTTCGAAGCGATGTCCTCTATCGAATAGGTCAATGTCTTTCCAGTAGGGAAGTCACACTTCTCAACCAAATCGTTAATCATGCCTTGAAGCCCCATGGCACGTCCATCATCTGGATGATAAATGCGTGTGATTCCGTATGCCTGCAATTCAGCTATTTCTTCGGGAAGAATAGTTCCTCCTCCACCACCGAAAATCTTAATGTGTCCACAGCCTTTTTCCTTCAATAAATCAAACATGTATTTGAAATATTCGGTATGACCACCCTGATAACTCGTCATGGCAATGGCTTGCGCATCCTCTTGAATGGCGGTGTTTACAACTTCTTCAACACTTCTGTCGTGTCCGAGGTGAATGACTTCGCAACCGGTCGACTGTATAATGCGACGCATGATATTGATAGCCGCATCGTGCCCATCGAAAAGCGAAGCTGCAGTTACAATTCTGATTTTGTTTTTCGGGGTATATGGAATCGCTTCTTGCATAGTTCTAAAATAGTGTCGCGAATTTACGAAGAGCTACCCGAAAAGTTTGATTTTATATAGGGTTAGTTTATGTTACGCTATTGTTAAGGACTTAAAGATAGATTTACTTTTATTTAACGCTGTCGAAATCTTGACCTTCCAAGAATCGGATTTCTTTGTTTCATGGAAGAAGAACAAAAATTACCTTACGTGCCAATGGGCTTGGAGAGTGATTTCGCACATTTCTCAAGAGCACTTGCGCATCCTGCGAGAGTAACGATTCTTTTGGAAATGATGAAAAGTCATGGAGTCGTTGAGGGGCGTGTAGTTGATGTACCTGGCATGTCTCCGTCTACTGTAATTCAACATTTAAGAGAAATGAAGAAAAGCAGTATCATCGATGGACGCATTTTTGGGATGCGCTCCAAGTATTGGATTTCGAAAGAGGCCATAGCTTTTTTTCAAAAAACTACGACTGATTTCTTTTCCTCATTCGAAACATTGGCTTAACAAACGCCTCCGAATGTTAACTCTAAGATAATTCACTTTTTATCTCTAATCAACCTTACTGCATTTGTTTCGCAGTCATGAAATTGAATGATCAAATGAAAAAAAAATCAATCCTGTTTTTATTGTTTTTGGCAGTTTTATCGGTAAATGCGCAGACTGTCATTAAAGGCACTGTCTTAAATTCCTCTGCTGAGCCAGTGGTAGGAGCAATTATATTAGTAGAAGGAACTTCTTTCGGAGCCGCCTCAAACGCTTTTGGTGAGTATACCATAGACGTCAAGAACGGAGGAAATTACACACTTGAAGTAAAGGCTATATCATACGCCGTTCAAAAAATAGCTCAAGTGGAAGTTGCAACAGGAAAAGAATTGAAAGTAGATATTGTCCTTCAACCAGAATCGTTCATGGTTGGTGGTGGAGTGGAAATTAAAGATTTCCGGAAGACGAGCACAGAGGCTGCCGTTATCATGGAGATGCGCGAGGCGAAGGGTGTAGTAAGTGGAGTAGGTGCTGTTCAGATTCAAAAAGGACAAGATAGAAATGCCTCTGAAGTGGCACGAAGAATTCCAGGGGTTACCATTATTGACAATCGTTTCGTTATGGTTCGCGGATTGACCGAGCGATACAATGCCGTGATGATGAACGGTGTTTTGGTTCCGTCATTGGAGCCAGATGTTCGTTCGTTTTCATTCGATTTAATCCCGAGTCAAGCGATTGATCGCTTCTTAATTTTCAAATCACCCTCACCAGATCTTCCAGGTGAATTTGCAGGTGGAGCCATAAATGTGTACACAAAGAATTTCCCTGACTATCAGACTTCGTTGGATGTGAGTATGGCAACGAACTATCGCTCGAACACAACAGGGCAAGAGTTTTTGAGTAATGTGAACGCAGGGTCTGAGGCATTAGGTTTCGACAATGGGACACGTGATTTGCCATCAGATTTTCCAAGCAATGTTCGCAATGCAACCACAGAAGCGGAGCGCAGAGCGCTAAGCCTAGCACTTCCAAATACTTGGGGTTACGAGTCAGGAACAGCTTTGCCAGATCGAAGAGTGAATGTTTCGTTCGGTAAGCGTTTTCAAACTGAAAAAGTTCAATTCGGAAATTTTACAGCAATTAGCTACTCAAGAACCGCTCTACGTCAAAATTCTCGTCGTCTCGATTACAACGTTTTTGAAGAAGCGACGCAGACGAGTGATACAGTTTTTTCTTTTGATGATATGATTTATCAAAAGAATGCAAACGTTGGAATTCTTCATAACTGGGGAATGAAAACTGACAAGAGTTTCATTGAGTTCAAAAATTTCTTGAATCAAAACGGTCTGCAATCAAACACATTCAGAACAGGTCGTGCATTAGAAGAAGGAAATTACCGTCAGGAGTATTCTTTCCGATATACTGAACGACGCATGTACAATACACAACTTACCGGGACACACGAATTGTTCAATGGAAAAGGAAGCTTGAATTGGGCCTTGGGTTATGCGCAAACTCGAAGAAACGATCCAGACTGGAAACGCATTCGATACACTCGTCCATTGGATGGTTCAGACGAGAACTTTCACGCTTACTTCACAACCGTGGCTCAGCCATTCTTCTCAGGAAGACTGTTCATGAACTTGAAAGAGGATGTAAGGACGTATGCTGCGAACTACGAGCATAAGTTAAAGCAATTGAACACAGATAAAGAGAAGCCGCGATTTGCAACCATTAAAACCGGTTTTTATATTGAAGACAAAGACCGTGATTTCGGTTCTAGAAACTTGGGGTATGTTATCAATGCGTTTGATTTCGATTGGAACAAAGACACAACGAGTATTGCGAATATTCTTTCTCCTGCTAACATGGCCGATTCAACCGGATTCTTGTTAGATGAAGACACACGTGGAGCAGATAAGTACCACGCTTCTTCAAACTTATACGCGGGTTATGCCATGTTTACTTTGCCCTTCGAGAAATTAACTATTACAGGTGGTATTCGCTTAGAGCAAAATTCACAAGTGTTGACCAGTGCTGATATAACAGGAACACCGATTACGGCTACGCTTGATTCGCTAGTTTTCCTTCCTTCAGTTAACGTTTCATACACATTAAATAAGAAAACAACTTTGCGCGCGGCATACGGAAAGACCGTTAACAGACCAGAGTTCCGGGAATTGGCTCCGTTTAGTTTCTATGATTTTGAAAACAACTTCATTAACACAGGTAATCCCAATTTGACCTTTGCAACAAATTCAAACGCGGATGTAAGAATTGAGCACTATCCTTCTAACACTGAGTATTTAAGTGCTGCTGTTTTCTACAAAGAGTTTAATAACCCTATTGAGCCTTATTTCGTTCCAGGTGTAGGTTCAGGTGGTACACGTAGTTTCGCTCCAGGAAATGCCTTGGGTGCTACGAGCTACGGTGTGGAATTCGATGTGCGTAAGTCGTTGAAAGAAATGACTTCAAACAGAACACTACAAAACTTGACAGTTGTAGCGAACGCTTCCTTCATTAAGTCAGACATTCAAGTGAGTGAAGAAGGATTGGCATCAGGCTTAAATCCAAACCGTCCAATGGTTGGACAATCGCCATACATTCTTAATGGTGGGTTGTATTACGACAACGATTCTTTGGGATGGCAAATTACAGTTCTTTACAATAGAATTGGTCCTCGTGTTACCATCGTGGGCATTCCTGATATTCCTGAAGTTTATGAAATGTCTCGAGATATGTTAGACATTGCAATAACAAAATCGTTCAAAAACGGATTCTCTGTTCGTGCTGGCGTTCAAGATGTGTTGAAGCAAGATTTCGTTTTCCTTCAAGATGCTAATCAAGATGGAAAATTAAGCCGTGCGAATGATCAACGTCTTCAATACTTCAATCGCGGGAATTATTGGAGTGTGACCTTGAGCTACAAGTTCAGAGAAGATGTAAAGCCAAGCCAAAAGAAGAAATAAGTTTAACATTGGCTTAAAGCACATAACATTCTCGTTCGAATTGGGTAATGAATTCTTAAGTGTTGCATCATCTTCCTATAAAACTCGAACAAGACGTTTGCACAAACAAATTCAAATCATGAAAAAACTTTTATTCTCTTGTGCGCTTATGTTGGCAGCATTCGCAAGCCAAGCGCAAATTGTAGTTAGCGGAAACATTGACATCAATGGAACGACTACATGGACCAACAACAACATTTACATTCTTTCGGGATTCGTAAAAGTAACAGCCAACGATACGTTGGTTATTCAACCAGGTACTATTATCAAAGGTGATTTGGTAACAAAAGGGTCGTTGATCATTGAACGTGACGCTTACCTTCATGCTCAGGGTACACCAGAACAGCCTATTGTTATGACTTCTCAGAAAGCTGCTGGACAAAGAAGTTACGGCGACTGGGGTGGGTTAATTATTTGTGGAAGAGCTGCAGTGAATTCTCCAGCTAACGCAGGTAATGGAACTGCAGCAGGTGAGGCAGTGGTTGAAGGTGGCGTAGGATCTATCTACGGTGGTGGAGCTACCCCAGATGCAAACGATAACTCAGGTATTATCAGTTACGTTCGTATTGAGTTCGGTGGAATTCCTTTCCAACCGAATTCTGAAATTAACGGTATCACCATGTGCGGTGTTGGTAATGGAACAACCATTGACCACGTTCAAGTTTCTTATTGCGGTGACGATGCGTTCGAGTGGTTCGGTGGAAACGTAAACGTGAAGAATATAATTTCTTACCGTAACTGGGATGACGATTTCGATACAGACTTTGGATACCGCGGTAACGTTCAATTCGCATTGGCAGTTCGCGATCCACAAATCGCTGACCAATCAGGTTCAAACGGTTTCGAGTCAGACAACGACGCAAGCGGAAGCACAGCAACTCCAAACACACAAGCTCACTTTTCTAATGTAACCATTGCCGGGCCTCTTTTGTTTCCAGGTACAATGAATACGAATTACAAGCGTGCTCTGCACTTGAGACGAAGAACCGAGACTAGTACGTTTAACAGTGTATTTGCCGGATATCCAGTAGGTCTATTGATCGAGAGTTCATCAACGCAAGGAAACGCAACTGCCAACAACCTTCGTTTCAAGAACAACATCGTTGCTCAAATGAACGATTCATTAGCGACCACTACATCAGCTAATCCTAACAACATCAATGCAGGTTTCAACATTACAAATTTCTTCAATGCGAATTCAAACGGTCTAGTTAACACAGGTGCTGAGTTAGGTTGGAACAGCATTAACTTGAACAATCCAGATTTTTCTATTCAGGCAAATTCTCAATTAATTTCAGGAGCAGATTTCTCTGATTCTTATTTACAAGACGCATTCTTCACTCCGGTATCATTCCGTGGTGCAATTGGTTCAGAAGACTGGACTTCTTGCTGGGCAGAGTGGGATCCACAAAATGCTGATTACTCATCTGCAATGAACAACGCAATTACTGCGACAGTTTCTGCCACTGGATCAACTTCAATTTGTGAAGGTTCAATGGTAACATTAAACGCTTCTTCTTCCGACGCTTCGGCTGAATTTGTTTGGAGCAACAATGGTGCTGCTGGAACAACTCAAGATGTTATGACTGCTGGAACATACAGCGTTACTGCTAGAAACAACAAAGGTTGTACTGCAAACTCAAATCAATTGACTGTAGTCGTTAACGAAAATCCAACAGTTTCAATCACTGCTAACGGAAGCACTTCTTTCTGCACAGGTGGCAGCGTTGAAATCGCTTCTTCACAAGTGGGTGGAAATGTTTGGAATACAAATGCTACTTCTGATGCTATCACTGTAACTGCAACTGGTGACTTCTCTTTGGAATACACAGATGCAAACGGATGTTCAGCTTCTTCTAACACCATTAGCGTAAACGTAAGTGATTCTCCAATCCCTACAATTTCAGCTAATGGAAGCACTTCAATTTGCGACGGTACTTCAGTTACTCTTTCCGCTTCAGCAGCTGATTCATACGCTTGGACGTTCAACGGATCTGCTCTTGCTGAAACAACACAGACAATCGAAGCTTCTTTGGAAGGTTTATATACTGTAACAGTTACAAACGCAGACGCTTGTAACGGAGTAGGTGCATCGGCTCCGATTTTAATCAATGTAAATCCAACTCCAACAGCTGACGCTTCTTTCACTCAAACAAACGGAAGCTACACTGTACAGTTCTTGAACAACTCTACAAACGCAACTTCTTACTCTTGGAACTTCGGTGACGGAAACACTTCAACATCTGCTAACCCTTCGCATACGTATGCTACAGGTGGCGACTTCACAGTTGTTCTTACAGCTACGAACGGAGATTGTTCAAACACGTTCACCATTAACTTGACTAGCGTAGCAGTTTCTGAAAACGTTGCTTTCGAAGACCTAATGGTTTTCCCTAATCCAACAGAAAACGAATTGAACATTCAATTCAGCGCATTCGATGCTGGTATGATGAACGCTACAATTTTCAACCTTGCTGGACAAGTTGTTTCTGCTGAAGCATTCGCAGTAAACGCTGGAAACATGTTCCATACAATCGACACAAGCAACTTAGAAAGCGGAGTTTACTTCGTGAATCTTAACAACAACAATTCAAACATTACCATCCGCGTAATTAAGAAATAGTCGTTTACTTTTAAGTTAGAATTAAGGAGCGAACTTCGGTTTGCTCCTTTTTTGTTTTTAAAGGTAAGAGAAGGTAAGAAAAGGTAAGAGAAGGTAAGATCTTTCAACTAGTTATAATAGTCGAAGCCCCTCGTTGCTTGCAACCCTCGTCCGAAGGACCCTCGCGAAGCATTCGCCCTCGCAACGCCTGTTGCCCTCGCGAAGCATTCGCCCTCGCGATGCAATCAGCTTCGCATTACAGCACTATATTTTTCTTCTGAAACAACGCATTCGGAATCTTCGGGTCATCAATCTCTTGATAAAACACTTGCGTAATTTCTTGAATGGTCTTGGTTAAATCTTGAATATTCTTTCCACTTGTCATGACCGTTAAGATGTATGCTTCGCCGTCTAAATAAATAATACCCGACTCATGAATTTCATGCTGCACGCCACCGTCGCCCCATTCGCCGAATTTGTGCGCAACCGGAGTTCCGGCAGGAAGTCCTTTCAAAAATCCTTCTTTGAAATCGCAACCCGTTAATAGCTTTATAGCGTATTCTGAATTATCAATGGACAAATATCCCGCATTGAACAAGACTTTCAAGAAGACAGAAAAATCTTCTGCGGAAAGACTGTAGTTCACATCCATGATATTCGGTACAGGCAAACCAACATTGTCGTATGTTTTCTTGAACTGTGCGACATTCAAGTTCTTCTTCAATAAAAAAGTAGCGTTGTTGTCGGAATACTTGATCATATAATCGAGCAATTCCCGAATCGTATAGGTCTTTCCAACTTCAATTTGTTTTGAATTGTACGATTGTGATGGAATGTAGTCACCGCCAGTAAATGTTACAGGAGCATTGAGAATGCCGGGCTGATGTTCTTCAAACTTCAAATAAGAAATAAGAATGGGAACTTTAATCAAAGACCCAGGGTGGAAGGGAACCTTTCCCTGAATGCTCATCCAATTCCCTTTCTTGAAATCACGGAGATAAACGGAAGCGTTATTCAATGCGCCGTTTTTTTTCTTGTCAGTGATGAGCGTTTCAATCTTTGTTTTTAACGATCCGTATATGGCCGATTCGCTTTCTGGTTCAGCATATTCCAATGGCTTAATATATTCGTAACCCAACAATCTTTTTATGTTGTATGTGCAGCTTCCACTTGGGGTTGCAGCATTAGCAGCCTGAATAGGTGCAGCACTTTTTCTGGTAATTAGAAATGTAGCAGCGCTGCATAGCGCAGAAGTAACAAGCACCGCAGTGAGCGCTTTCTTTTTTGAAATCATACTTTATTACGTGTTGGTTAGTCCCTTGCAGAAGACGCCGTGAAGATATGTCTTTCATTGAAATTTTGAATTTGAAGTGACTGTTTGTTTTCCTTCACTCTTGGATTTCAATCCGCAACTAACGTCGCAGACCCTTGAGAAGCATTCCCCCTCGCAACGTAAGTTGCCCTCGTAACTCATGTTGCCCTCGCGAAGCATTCGCCCTCGCAACGTATGTTGCCCTCGTCCTTCGGACTTCATTACCTTTGCCAAAACTTTAGATGATGCGCTCAAAACTTATCGCTGGAAACTGGAAAATGAATACGAATTGGGAAGAGGCGAAAGCCTTGTTCCAAGCGGTGAACGAATTTACTTCCAACAACAAATCAATGGCCGTGTGTGTGCCGGCTTGTTATCTAGCTGGACTATGCCCAACACATCCGAATCTTTCGGTGTTCGCGCAAGATTGCAGCGCACATGAGAAAGGAGCATACACCGGAGAAATTTCTGCGACGATGTTGGCTTCTCTCGGAGTGAAAGGAAGTTTGGTTGGACACAGCGAGCGCAGACAATATCACAATGAAACTTCAGTTTTGTTGAAGCAAAAGGTAGATCAGCTGTTATCCAATAATTTGACTGCGATTTATTGCATTGGTGAAACGCTTGAAGAGCGCAACAACGAGTTGCACTTCGCTACAGTAACGAAGCAAATTGAAGAAGTAATCGGACACCTTTCAGCCGAACAAATGAAGGACATTGTCATTGCATACGAACCTGTTTGGGCCATTGGCACTGGCGTTACAGCAAGCAATGAACAAGCGCAAGAAATGCACGCACACATTCGTTCGTTCTTGAACACCATGTTTGGAGAAGTAGCAAACGACATTCAGATTTTATACGGAGGCAGCATGAACGCCTCGAATGCTCAGGCTCTTTTGGCTTGTGAAGATGTTGACGGCGGACTAATTGGAGGCGCTTCATTGAAGGTAGCCGATTTCGAATTTATTTACAACGCCTAATGCAATACACGGTTTACACGTTTCAAGTTTCTCCGCTTATTCCGGGAAACGATTTAGTTATTGCTTCGTTGAGCGAATTGGCTTTCGATAGCTTTCAAGAAACAGAAGAAGGGGTAGAGGCGTATGTCCCTTCGCACCTCGACAATGAAGAATTGCAAAAGGCATTGTTGGAATTAATCCTTGAAGATGTGACCATTCATTTCTCGAAGAAAGAAATGGAAGACATCAACTGGAACGCCGAGTGGGAATCGCAATTCGATCCAATAGATGTCGACAATCTTTGTCGTGTTCGCGCTCCCTTTCACGAAGCGAAGGAAGGTGTTCTCGATTTAATCATTGAACCGAAGATGAGCTTCGGCACGGGTCATCATGCAACGACTTATTTGGTCTTGCAAAAGATGTTTGAACTAGATTTCAAAGACAAGGAAGTGATTGACATGGGAAGCGGCACAGCCGTTCTTGCCATTGCTGCAGAGAAACTCGGCGCGAAGAAAGTCTGGGCCATTGACATTGATGAATGGGCGTATGAAAACGCCATTGAAAATTTGGAGCGTAACAACTGTTCGAAGATTGAAGCACTTTTAGGAGTGGAAGATTTGTTGGAAGGAAAAACTGCTGACATCTTCATTGCGAACATCAACCGCAACATTCTTTTAGCCCAAGCGAAACACTACGAGAACAGCACCCAATCAGGTGCACCATTGTTGTTGAGCGGATTCTACGAGAACGATGTTCCTGCATTACTTGAAGCATTTTCAGCTTTCGAATGGAAAGAGACTCGCGTTCGTGATGAGTGGACGATGTTGTTTCTTGTCAGAAAATAGGGAACTACGTAATTGGAAAACCGAAAGTTTTATTCCTACTGCGTAATTGGAACTACGTTGTTAGAATCGTCGTCGACCCTCGTCGCAGACCTTCGCGATGAAATCGCCCTCGCAAAGCCATTTGCCTTCGCAACGATTGTTGCCCTCGCGATGAAATCGCCCTCGCAACGCTAGTTGCCTTCTCAATCACTCGCTTTGCGATTATTGCGGTACAAGAGAACTCCGAAAAGTCCGAAGCAAAAGTCGCGAATGATATTTCCAATACCGATAGAGGTGTAGGTGTAAAGCGAGAAAGTATAGTTGTTGTTACAATCGAAGTACAGTATGTATGCAATGGTAGGCAAGATGCACAAACAGGAATAGATGAAAAGGCCAAACAAGACAATCAATTCAAGCGGCATGGAGGTTTTGTTAGGTTTTAATTGAGCAATCATTGAAAGACAGCAGATCAAAATAATAAGGCTTTGAAGAATAATGGCATATCCGGAAATGGCTTCGGTTAGAATATTCGTCTTGTAGAAAATTATTTCAATGCAAAGAATAATTGAAATTGAAACGGAAAGAATCTTGGAGACGAGTGTGATGTAGCGATTCAGTTGAACCAGTTTCAAAGAATAAAAAGTGACGAATAAAAGTTCGAAAACCGTGTAGATATTGATGACCAATGAATTGTTTACTTCAAGAAAGCACATAGCAGAACCAAGGATATCTGACACCAACGAAGCGCTATTGAAAATAACCAACGGCCAAATTTGAATCCCGAATGTTTTTCTATTTCGAAGCAACAAGGCAATGGCTATGATTCGAATAATGTAGCAAGCAATGAGAAATAGAAATACCATGTATTTTGTTCTTGTTTAATTATCAATTTTCAATTCATCCTCAATATTGCCCACCGACGATGATAGTTGTTACTTCGTAAATAAAATCGTCGAAGACATTCGCGAAGCATTCGCACGAAGTGCATTCGTCCATAGGACATTCGCCCTTCGGGCATTGGTGCTTCGCAATTGATCATCGCTGAATAATAAACCGCTGTTGAGTAATGTTTTTATCGGCTTGAACTTCGAAGAAATAAATGCCTGGACTTAATGTGGAAACGGAGATATTAGACAATGAAGTGTGAAGACTTCCGCGTTGAACAAGTTGTCCTGTGTTGTTGAAGATTTTGTAATGGTTCGAAAGGGCAGGGTTTGTTTGAACTTGAATGGATTCGGAAGTTGGGTTGGGGTATACTAAGAGTGCATTCTGCTCATGCTGTTCTGAAATATTTGTTACATAATCACAGCTCGGCGAAATGTTGAAACTATGGTAACCAATGATGGTATCTTCATAGCAGCGCAGTCCTGTGTAGAAATAGGTATCTTTCAAAATACCATCGCAATGATATAAGAAGTAAGGACTAGGCATGGAAGTATTTCCAATAAACTCAATTATTTTACCCGAGAAGGCAAAGTCTTCGGAAGAAACGTAAAGTGTTTTTAGTTCTACACCATTTATAGTTTCAAATGCAGTTGAATCCACCGTAATTACTACACCGCAGGTATCTCGCATTACTGTCCATGATTCACCAGCTAGTTTATTGAAATCGTAGAGAGTAGTGAATTGATTGTTCAAATACCAATAAACGACACCGTTTTCTTCATAGGTGATAAGGCTATCTGATAAATCGCTATTTACCGGGTCACCGCTTCGCAAAATTATTTTGCAATCATGCCCATCTATTAAGGTGTCACTTACCGACGTCCATTCACGAAAGCCAATGTTAATATTCACTGCATTTTCGACTTGATATGTCCATTTGGCCCCAATGGGTGCCCAGGTTTGGCTGAATACATTTGTTATTATTCCAAATAAAAACAAAATGGAAAATAGGAGTTGCTTCATAATTGTGATTTAAGTTATTGTGTTTTGTTCTTTCAGTTTTTTATTCAATGGTGTCGTTCAAATCATCCTCAATACTGCTCACCGAAGTTGATTGTTAGAACTCCGTTGTTAAACCCTCGTCCGAAGGACCTTCGCGATGAAATCGCCCTCGCAACGCCTGTTGCCCTCGCAAAGCATTTGCCCTCGCGAAGACATTTGGCTTCGCATTGGGTCATTCCAAAACAATCCCATTTCGAATGCAATAAGTCGCCAATTCATACGGATTGGAAGTGTTTAGTTTTCGATGAATGTTCTCGCGATGACTCTTAATGGTGCTTTCGCTTAGTCCAAGTAAATCTGCTATCTCGTTCGATGTAGATCCGCTAACAATGTGTCGCAGCACACGCTTTTCCTGAAGGGTAAGTTGCTCGTTTTTCTTTTTTCGTGAAGACACATTCTGCAACGTTTCTTCCGAAAACAATTGATTGAAATAATAGCCATCGGCATGCACGGTTTCAATGGCGCGTTTCAGTTCCAACGGTTTTACTTCTTTCGGAAGAAAAGCCCGCGCACCCAAACGTGCGCAAGATTCAACCATGTAGTCCATACTCAACTGGGTAAGAACAATGGATCTTACATTCGGATGAGAAAGCTGAAGTATTTCCAACGTGTTTTCTCCACCTTTCACCGGCATGTTTAAATCCAGCAGAACCACATCGAATAAGACATTTTCTAAATCGTTTAAGAACTCTTTTCCATTGGAGTATTCAGCCACAATGTCGAAGCGCTTTTTATAGTCTTTCGATAAAATGCTTTTGATACCGTTTCGCAAAATGGTATGATCGTCGACCAAGACGACTTTAATTTTTGGGCTGCTCATACGGAATGTCAATGGTTATTTTCGAAATTTCTATGTTGTTCCAAAAGTGAATGGTGCCGTGCAATTGGTCTATTCTGTTCAGTATGGAAGAGCACCCGCGTCCTTTGGCTTGATGAGCGTGGTGCATGAATTCTTTTTGCGTAAGTCCATCTCCGTTGTGGTCTATGTGAACAATGAATTGGTTGTAGTTGAAGTACAGTTCAACATCTACCTGTCCGGGTTTGGCGTGTTTCGCTAGGTTGTTCAGCAGTTCGTTGTAAATGCGAAAGACAGGAAGAGCGAACGAGTCGGGGAAGACCTTGTCTTCCGACATGGCCGATTGAAAAGTTATTTCCCATTGCGGTTGAAAGTGTTGAAGGGTAATGCGAAGTGCGGCAATAAGTCCTTGTGTGCGCACCGCATGCGGGAAGATGGCCGTGGTGTATCTGCGCAGATCAAGGGTAAGGGTTTCCACAATGTGTTGAATCTCGTTCATTTCTTCACGTTGGAAGGAAGTGCGGTAGAGGTTAGAGTCTTGTTCAATAAGCTTGTGTGCAAGAATGTTCAATTGCGGACCAATATCGTCGTGAAGGTTGTTGGCCATTTCTTCGCGTTCAGACTCTTGCGTAACAATAATGGCTTTCTGCAATTCCGTTTTGTGCGACTCTTCTTGTTTTGCATTTTGAATAACCTTGCGCATGGCAAATAGCAGAATACCCACCAGCAAAAGCGCCAACGCAGCAATTACAACTCCAGCAAGTACCGTGAATTCAACTGTGTTCATGAAGTAACATTTCTTCTCAGATAAAAGAGATGGGTGAGCATTAAGTTTCGAATGATGTTGGCAATGGGAATCCAGATAAGGACCATTTTACAGAAATATAGATCAATATGTTTATGCAAGAGAAGATTCCCTAAAAGCTGAGGAGAAATAGTAATGAGATTGAAAAGTGTGACGCATAGAATAGCTTGAAAATAATAGGATTCGTCTTTTCCTTCCTTCGCAACTTTTTGAAATAGTCGGTAAGAAGCAATAAATCCAACAAGGGCCAAAAACATGGTTGAAATTCCATTAAATATTCCGAAGTGTACAATTGTCGTCTCGAAAGATTCAATAATTTGAATGACAAGGAATACGCTGAAAATTATATTCAAGAGAAAGAAAAGCGTGATTTCCTTTTTAGAAAATACGCTCGTGAAATGGAAAATAGCGAGTATGTTGAATAGATGAAATAGACACCACATTGTTCCAATTGGCGTGTAATCGGGAAGACTTGAATAGATTATAATTGAATCTGCGATGAACGAACTCAGGGGAAGTATAAGAAGCAACAGTCCAAATTTGGTTCTGTAGGCTTTGAAATAGATCCCAGCCACAATCGCTAAAAGCTCTATTCCAGTTGAAGTAGAGTTGGCGTAATCTAAGTATGTCATGTTCGAATGCGAAGATTAATTTTTATTACATGATTCATGAAGTAACATTTCTTCTCAGATAAAAGAGATGGGTGAGCATGAGATTTCTAAGAATGTTTCCAACGACGATCCAGATCATAATCATTTTACAGAAATCATATTCCACATAATGCTGTTGAAGCAAATGCTGTCCGATTTGAGGTGAGAACATGATGAGGCTGAGAATGGTTACGCTCAAGTTGGCATAAAAGAAATGCGAGAAATCTTTTTTCTCTTTCGCGGTTCGTTGTATCAATCGGAAGGCAGCTATTAAACCAACGAATCCGTCGAAGAGGTTTGAGATTCCGTTCGCCACATCGCGATAAAGCGTTTTGGTTTGAAAAATCTCTACAATGGTGGTAACCATTATGGTTGCAAGAATAATTTTTATTAGGAAAATTAGTCTGATTTCTTTTTTCGAAAACACATCAATGATTATGAAAAAAGCCAACGTGTTGAAAAGATCGAAGATGCCATAGATCATTCCGGTTGGTATGTATCTTGGAATGTTGGAATACAGATAAAGAGAATCGGCAATGCACGAGCTTAAGGGCATTAGAAAAATAATTAATCCGAATTTGGTGCGATACGTTTTAAAGATAAGAGCCGCTGCAATTGCCAAGAACTCTGTTCCAGAACCAATGTAGTTAGCGTATTGTAGGTAGGTCATGATATCTAAATTAGTATAATTTGAACACTAATTATCAATCACAGATTTTCATTAATTACCATCCTAATAGCCATTAAAATCTAAATAGCTGAATTTTAGATTATTGAATATTTCATCTTGAACTTTTTTCTCTAGGGAGAAAGACGGATTTTTCTGAAAGTTAAAATCGCTGGAAGTATTGATTTTTCTATAAAAATGAAAAAATAGAGGTGTAAAAAACTGCGCAGTTTTTTGGAAAAGGGAAAATGTCCTTCGGACGAGGGCAACAAGTGTTGCGAGGGTCCTTCGGACGAGGGCAACTGGCGATGCGAGGGCAACAATTGTTGCGAGGGTCCTTCGGACGAGGGCAAATGCTTTGCGAGGGCAACAATTGTTGCGAGGGTCCTTCGGACGTTGATTGCAGGTTATCCGCAGGATTGATCATCGTAGATGATTGATTGCTTCGCAATTGATCACCGAAGGTGATTGAAGGAACGAAGTTCCTAGGTATTTCTACGGATTTTTCTCCGCCCTCAATCTCCCACATCCCCTATGAAATCTGAAAACCTTCAAAAATGAAGCTCGAAAAAACTGCGCAGTTTTTTAGAATGGTAAATTTTGGTGCGAATTGGTGTCGAACCGATGATATATGCGGGTACTTTTAATTTACAAAATTTACCGGTATGAAAAGACTTTTACTCCTGTTCGCACTCTCTCTCCCAATATTCGCAAAAGCGCAGACTAACGCTTTGCCATTGCCAATTGACATGCACTTTGTATACTTAACCCTCTATGGACAAAGTTGCAATTACGGAGTAAATTTGATTGAAAATCAAGGGCAATCAGGTGGTTTGCCAGGTGTAATTTATTATGAGGAACAATTCAATAGCATGTATTGCCCTGTTAATGATTTTTATTGCACACCAAACTATTGGCAACAGTCTATGTCTCAAGTTGGAAATAAGTGGTTCAAAGGCGATTATCTCTGGTTCGATTGGGACAATCAAGTTGGTGATTCTTGTCAATTAGATTATTTGGGAAATTTAGTTGATTGTATTGTAACGAACATAGATACAATCATTTTTGCGGATTTCATACCAAGAAGGCAATATCACCTAATTAGCCCCGATGGTTATGAATTATCGCTATTCGGGCAAACTATTACTTTTATTGAGGGTATTGGCACCAATATTTTAGGATTAGAAAGTCATGGCGTGGAGTCTAATCAATACTTGTCGTGTGTTTTTGATAATAATGGTTTGCAAATAATGCAAAATGATTTTCATCCCGATATGATAGGTTGTTGCAATCCGATTTCAGTAGAAGAAACAGCAACCTCATCATTCAAACTCTTCCCAAGCCCAGCCTCTGACCAAACCTCATTACAATTCGAAGCCGCTCACATTCCACAAACCATTCAAATCTTCAACGCCACCGGTCAGCTCATGCATACCGAAAACGTATTGGGCAGATTGCAAATGCAAGTGAATGTTTCTGATTTTGCCAAAGGCGTTTATACTGTTAGAGGAAGATTTGAGAATGGGGAAGAGGTGAGTGAGAAGCTTGTTGTGGAATGAGAGGGAACTTCGTAATGGGAAAATCGGAGATTTTATTCCTACTACGTAATTCCTACTGAGTAATTGGAACTGCGTTGTTAAAACCGTCGAAGACATTCGCGAAGCATTCGCCAAAGGCATTCGTACGAAGTACATTCTTCAGAAGTCTCTGACAGCTGGGGGAAATGTTAAAATGAAAATGGATTTTGAAATAAAAGAAATAAAGAGAAAACTATGAAAAAACTTCTGCTCCTGATTGCCCTAGCATTGCCAATGGCCTTGCTGGCGCAGCCGAATCATCTTGTCTATTCTTCGTTTCTTACGAGTGATACATCCGCGGTCGTTCCATATTCATCGTGTACAGATAGTCAAGGGAATGTATATGTTGCCGGAATAATTTATAATGCAAGTTTGCCTACAAATGAAAATTCCTACGATGCGAATTACAATCCAAATGGAAACGGTTGGGATGGATTTATTATGCAAGTGAAACCAGATAATCAAATCGGCTGGTGTACTTATTTCGGAGGCGAACAATGGGATCAGATTAATACGATTAGCTGTGAAAACGATACGTTGTATGTATCAATGAGTACCAGTTCTCAAGAAGATGTTACTTCCATAAATTCATTATATCCCATTCGTCCAGCTCCTTTGCCCGAAAATCAAGTTTTATTTCCACATGTTTCCACTTGGAGTATTACAGGCGAATTGCTTTACTCTTCCTTTCTTCAATATCCATTAAGTTTTCAATCTTTTTTCGAGCACTTTTTCTACAAGAACGGCTACTTCTATATAACTTCGAACGGTCAATCTGACTATCCCACCTATTACGGAAATGAGGTTACTGCAGGAATGGCCGATGGTTATTTCGCAATATTCGACAAACAAGGTAATTTTGTTTACGATCGTTTTTTAGGAGGGAATAAAGCAGAAGTAATTGAAGATATTTTCGTAGATGAAAATTACATTTACTGTTCCTTAAGGGCATACAGCGATACATCAAGCATTTATCCTTCGGGTTACATTCCTTCCTCCAATTCAAATCTAGTCTTGGTTAAAATAGATCAAACCACAAAGGAAATTGTTTGGACATTTGCCAAGAGGAAACCAACTGGGAATTTTTTCTATCAAGATATCTTAGTCGATTCCAATGGAACTATCTACATTCACCTGGGCGGAAGCCCATCTGGCTTTACACCGCTTTATGGGCAAGGGGGCATTCAGAGCGCTAATATAACTGCCAATTTCTTTATTGAATTAGACCCAAATGGAACTCCTGTTTGGTCCAGTTACCTTCCCTCCAACATGTCTAGTGTTAAAATGTTGGAAGTCGATTATAACGGGAAATTACTTTTATATTCTAGTTCCAATAGTCTAACCACTTCACCTCAAACTGTCGACAATTGGGGGTATGCAACAGGACCCACTCAAGCATATTATATGATCTTAACCCCTGAGCACAACATCGCATTTGCTAGTTATTTAGGCGGAAACGACGTTACCGAATTTCCTACCTCCTGTACTTTTAACAATAAATTGTATGCATTTTTCTCTTCTAATTCTAGCGATTTAATAGTCACCAATGATCAATCTCCTGCGGCACCAGATCCGACTGCGGGCACTTCATTGTTCATGCACATTTTCGACGATGCAGTGAACATTGAAGAAACAGCAGATCACCAAAACGCACTGACCGTTTTTCCAAGCCCAACAAGCGGAAGCTTGAGCATTCAACTTCCAAATACAGACAACTGGAGCATTCGTATTTTCAATTCAAACGGACAATTGGTTTCAACGGAAAAGATTAACCAATCGAATTTCATTCAATTGAATATTCAAAATTTGAATACTGGATTGTATACTGTTCAGGCGATGAATGGTGCGGGGAGAGTTTATTCGGAGATGGTGGTGAAGGAGTAGGAACTACGTTGTTGGAACTACGTTGTTTGAACTACGTTGTTCCTACTGCGTAATTGGAACTGCGTTGTTAAAACCGTCGAAGACATTCGCGAAGCATTCGCCAAAGGCATTCGTACGAAGTACATTCTTCAGAAGTCTCTGACTGCTGGGGGAAGATTTTAAAATGTGATGAGATTGTTGAAATAAAAAAAGACCACTATGAAAAAAATTCTACTTCTGTTAGCCCTCAGTCTTCCAACGCTAGCGAAAGCACAAATCACTGATGCTTTACCAATTCCAGTAGATGGTGTTTGGCAGATAGCATGGCGTGCTTTAATAATTAGCAATGATCAAGGAACTTACTCATACCGTATAAACGGTGAGGTGTCTGTAAACGACACCATTTATCACAATGTTGAGCAATTCAGTTATTGCGACCCGACTGTTCCAGCCACTCCGGCTCTTCTCATTCGCGAAGATTCGAGCAAATGGTATATCCGCTACAATGCTTTGGAATCGGAAATGTTAATGTTCGATTTTAGTTTGGATGTAGGCGATAGTATTACAACAGAATCTTGTTGGGGTTTTTTTGAAGCACCACAAACACTTATTGTAACCAGCATAGACACGATTACTATGTATGATGGCAGCACCAGAAGAATGTGGTCGCTGGTTTACGGTCCAACTTCCGATTTGCAAGGCAACGAAGAAATTTGGATTGAAGGGATTGGTAATGCTTATACGTGGCTTTATCATTCCATGAGTCATTCATGTGTAGACATTAATGCAGGGCTTCATTGCTTCTTTGAAAGCGATGTCAGGAAATTTCCATCAACTGAATTTCCAATCGGAATAGATTGTTGCAATCCATTCTCTGTTGAAGAAATGTCCACCTCCGCTTTCTCAATATTCCCTAGCCCCGCCACCGATCAAACTTCCCTTCAATTCGAAGCCGCTCACATTCCACAAACCATTCTAATCTTCAATGCAACCGGACAGCTTATGCATACCGAAAACGTATTAGGCAGGTTGCAAATGCAATTGAATGTTTCAGAATATGCGAAAGGCATTTATACTGTTAGAGGAAGATTTGAGAATGGGGAAGAGGTGAGTGAGAAGCTTGTTGTGGAATGATGAACTGCGTTGTTAGAACTTCGTTGTTAGAACTTCGTTGTTCCTACTTCGTAATTCTTACTTCGTAATTGGAACTGCGTTGTTAGAATCGTCGAAGACATTCGCGAAGCATTCGCCAACGGCATTCGTACGAAGTACATTCTTCAGAAGTCTCTGACAGCTGGGGGAAATGTTAAAATGAAAATGGATTTTGAAATGAAAGAAATAAAAAGACAACTATGAAAAGACTTATATTCTTTTTTGCTTTTTGTATTCCATTGTTTGGCTATTCGCAGACAACAACGGCTTTGCCAATTCCAATTAACGGAAAATGGGTGTACTATAATATTACAGGGTGTTTTGAGAATTTTAAGAATTTAGATACGATGTATATCGATAATCTTCCATACTTATTTTCTTCCTATTCAATGGAATATTGTGACGGGACAATTGAAGCGGGAGGCTGTTTCACACCGGGTAATTACATGAGATCGGAAGGTAATGTTTGGTATAGGTTAGGTGGTATGAATTCCGTTTTTTTCGATTGGGATTGGCAGGAAGGAGATACCATTTGGTACGATGGTATGCTAATGCAGAACAATCAATTCATCATATCTAATATTGATACCATTACAACAATTGATAATGTCCAGAGGAGAACGTATCATTTCGTTTTTGCAACCGACGGATTAACTGTGCCATATTATTATAATAGCGAGGTTTATTTTATTGAGGGGATTGGATGTTCCGTTTTGGGAATTGATGTTGTGGGAATCGAGGATCAATTGTTCTTATTGACGTGTTTTTATAACGAAGATGGTTTAGAGATCTATCACCAAGATTACCCTGATTATAATATTTTCGGATGCTGCACAATTTCAGTAGAAGAAACAACAATACCTTCCTTCAAACTCTTCCCTAGCCCCGCCACCGACCAAACCTCAATACAATTCGAAGCCGCACACATTCCACAATCCATTCAAATCTTCAACGCCACCGGTCAGCTTATGCATACCGAAAACGTATTGGGAAGATTGCAAATGCAAGTGAATGTGACTGATTATGCGAAAGGCATTTATACTGTAAGAGGAAGATTTGAGAATGGGGAAGAGGTGAGTGAGAAGCTTGTTGTTGAGTAGGAATTAACTCGGTGAAATTTAAGTAGTAAAGAATTGTAGGATGCAAAATAGAAGTGTGAGTTTTAACTCAATTTTTAATTTCCATTTTCTGTTTCTCTTGCTTTATGGCGGGTCTATTTGTCACGGCCAATACAACCTTGTTAAGAATGGCGGTTTTGAAGAACCGAAAGAAGTGAGTCTTTCAATTTCTGCTTGGGATAGCAGCGGAGGCCAGCCCTATTATTTAGCTAGTGGTTGGAAGTCTGTTCTTGGCTCATGCGATTATTACTGCGACTCAGTCGAGTTTTTCTCTTCAATGGTGGGGGATCCGATCCTGTATGATTTTCAGATGTTGTACCGTATTTACCCTGATATAACTAATTCCTATTGTCCACCTTTGTATGCGAATAATGTTGACTTGCCTTACGTAGGGAATAATTTTGCGGGAATAGTTCTAGCCTCTAGAGTAAATTTTCAGTCTTACAATTATTATTCTGAATTATTGCAAGGCGAGTTTATCCAACCTTTAAAGAGCAATAATGATTACAGATTGTCTTTTTGGTATAAGTATAACGTAGGAGTTAATGTCGAGTCATTGAATAATTTCAATATCGTTTTGACTAACGATGTGGTCTTAGGACCCCAAACTGATATTTTGGGCTGTCAATTTACTCCCGGAAATACTGAAGGTTTAAGTTTTTTCAATGCATTGAATATGCATCAAAAATATAAGGCTCAGTTGCAACCGCATATTGCGTTTAACAATTGGGCCTATTGTGAATTATTCTTTCAAGCTAGAGGAGGAGAGCGATATTTCTATATTAATGTTCCCGATGGAGAGGTAGAACATTGTAATGAATTTGCTGGGCAATATGAATTATCGCCCGCATATCCAGGCTACGATACATGTCTTTGTTTGAATCAATCATATATCTATTTCGATGAATTTTCGTGTGTCGAAGCTCCTGTTTTTCCAAATATCGTAACACTTGATTCCGATACACTAAATAGTTCATTTCACAGCACTGATGTTGGTTGGCCTTGTAATCTAGATATTTATAATAGGTGGGGCGCTAAAATAGGGTCTGTTACTCCGGAAGACCCTTATTACGAACCTTCTGAAGGTGGCACCTATTATTACGCTGGTTCTTGTGGGAGTTCAAGCAGGCATGGGTACTTTGAAGTGATAGAGAAATGATAAAATAATATATACAGACATCCAAATACGATAATTATTTTCACACATATTAAAATCAAATAATAAATGAAAAGAATCTTACTCTTATTCGCACTCACTCTCCCGATACTGGCAAAAGCACAGACCACCGCTTTGCCTTTGCCGATTGATATGCATTATGTCTATCTTACTTTGAATGGACAGAACTGCAATTACGGCGTGGATTTGGTAGAATTCCCAGGACAACAGGGTTTGCCGGGTGTAACATATTACGAGGAACAATTCAATAGCATGTATTGCCCACTTAATGAGTCCTATTGTGATCCAAACTACGCTCAATTGTCGATGTCACAAGTTGGGAATAAATGGTTTAAAGGTGATTATCTGTGGTTTGATTGGGACAATCAAGTTGGAGATTTTTGTCAATTAGATTTTCCGGGAAACTTATTGATTGATTGCGTAGTATCCAATATAGACACCCTAATTTTTGCCGATGGAATTCCAAGAAGACAATATCACCTTGAAAGCATTGAAGGTTATTCTTTATCACAATATGGTCAAACATTCACCTTTATAGAAGGCATAGGTACGAACATCCTTGGAATTGAAAATCAAGGAGTAGAAAGTCAACAGTTCTTGTCTTGTGTTTTCGACAAAAATGGTTTGCAAATAATTCAAAATGATTTTTATCCAAATATGATAGGTTGTTGCAATCCGATTTCTGTAGAAGAAGTTGCAACTTCATCATTCAAACTCTTCCCAAGCCCCGCTACCGACCAAACCTCATTACAATTCGAATCCGCACACATTCCACAATCCATTCAAATCTTCAACGCCACCGGTCAGCTTATGCATAACGAAAACGTATTAGGCAGGTTGCAAATGCAATTGAATGTTTCAGAATACGCGAAAGGCATTTATACTGTTAGAGGAAGATTTGAGAATGGGGAAGAGGTGAGTGAGAAGCTTGTTGTTGAGTAGGAACAAGGAACTACGTTGTTTGAACTTCGTTGTTCCTACTGCGTAATTGGAACTGCGTTGTTAAAAGCGAAATAGATTTAAAAATGTGATGAAATCATCGATATAAAAAACAATTCAAAATGAAAAATAAATTACTCGGTTTTTGTTTTATGCTTTGTGCAGCTTTCGTTATTCAATCGTGTAACCCAGACGATATTGAGAACCCGACATTGCCACCACCTGATACATCAGCTGATTCAGCGAGCTACCTAGAGGCGACATGGAGAATGGATTTGTTCAACGGCAGCTTCAGCGGTGTAGGATTCTACAGTGGTGAAATTACTTGGACAATCAATTCCGACAGTACTATTGATGTGGTTATTCAACCGGGCACTCAAGTATTTCAAGCCATGCAATTGACCACATCGGGCAGTTACCCTTATTCCTTGAACAGCCAAGGAATTTCAGTTGATGGTGGACTTTCGCATTGGGGAATTGATACCATCGGGAATCAGCTCATTTTAAATAAAGGCTCACTCTCTTTAGACGGCAAGCAAATCAAGTTTACCAAGATGAATTAGTAGATTTGATTTTTCAAAGAGCTCGCTCTGCGAGCGGCATGGGTAATGCCCCCAGTGAAGCTGGAGGAAAAGATTAAAAAGTCATTAGATCATTGATACCAATTAAGATAATCATGAAATACATACTCTCACTGCTGCTCATTTGCTTTTTTAATACATTTTATTGTCAAGATGAAACTTACTTAGACAATACATTTGATGCAGATGGCAGTATGCATTTCAATTTCAATAATTCAGACAGGACAAAGTCAATTGCTATTCAGACGGATGGTAAAATACTCGTTGCAGGATATAGCACTTCACCAACAAACGAAATTTTCTTGTTTCGATTGAATTCCGATGGTTCCATTGACTCTTCATTTGGAGACAATGGCCTTTTTATTTATTCCCCAGACACCTTGCTTCAAGCATACTTACCCAAAGTCATTCTTTCTTCGACCAACAAAATCTTATTTATCATAAGAGCTTTTGAAGGTTCCTCTATTGAAAATGCAGTTGAACACACTTTGGTCTTTTGTATTGAAGTCGATGGCACTCTTGATTATACTTACGGCAATAACGGAATTGTGACTATTCTTGAAACTGGTGGATTTCCATCTTGTGCATTTATTAGTCCCAATCAAGAACTCTTTATTGGCGGTGGCAAGTATGTTGACTCCTCAATATCTAATGTTATAGTAAAAATAAATCAAGACGGAAGTTTTGTAGAGGAATATGGCTCACCTGCTCATGCCGAAATTGGTCTAAACTATGATATGGGGTTTATCTCAGATATGATTGTGCTGAATGATACTGTTCTGTGTATAGGCACGTCAGAAATTTATATGGATAATGATAATCAAAGATTTTTAACAGCTTGGATGATTGACCCTTCCACTGGAGAATTAGTGAGTGAATTCGGATATAATGGGCTTTTTGAAATGGACATTGAGTATGCTCCAAATTTTATATATTCAGTTTCTGATTTGCAAAAGCTAAGCACTAATGACATTTTAATTCTGTTGACAGCCGACACATCAGCTCTGGTTCGGCTTAAGCCTAACGGTGAGTTAGACTTGGAATTTGGGGTTGACGGGGTAGAAGAAATTTCGTTTCAACTTCCTTGTAATCGCTTTCATCAAATTCTATCGAACAGTGTTGGGCAATTATTTATTCTTGGTTCAAGTGACATATTTTGCTCAGGTCAAGATATTGGCCTTTATCATATTGCACAGTTGTCAACATTTGGCGAACCAATCCTGATGAACACCGATGATGGGACTATTGACATAGCACAATTCATTTACGATGGAGGCGTTGCAGGATTTCAGAATGATGGAAGATTGATTGTTGCCGGTTCTTTTCGAAATCCTATTCAACTTGATTTATATGTTTCAAGAATAGATTTTCAGAGTGCTATTGGTGTTGTTGAAGTCCAGAGTTCAAGAGAAAAAATGGAGCGCATGTATCCCAACCCAGCAAACGATGTCGTGAATCTCTCATACACATATCCAGAAAGCTTCGTTCCGAACAATCAGAATGAAATTGTAATCATTGACATGCAAGGAAGAGAAGTCCTTCGTGAAAATGTTTTTCTCTTTGCGAATTCAAGCAACACCATTGAAATAAATATTTCTTCACTCAGCTCGGGAATGTATACACTGCATTGGTTAAGCAACAATGCATGGTTAGATAGCTCGAAGATTGTTGTGGAGTAGGAGAGAACTACGTTGTTTGAACTACGTTGTTTGAACTTCGTTGTTCCTCCCGATAGCTATCGGGATCGTAATTGGAACTGCGTTGCTCAGAGCTCGCTCTGCGAGCGGCATGGGTAATGCCCCCACTGATAGGTGGGGGGAATGTTAAAATGTGATGAGATTATTAAAATAAAAGAAGGGGACATCTCGTTAGCAAGGGCCGCTTTTTCTGGCGAATTTAATTTTATGTAAATAAAATGCTTGCAGACTTTGAATAAAATAACACTTCTAACATTCATCTTACTCTCAACTTCCTGCATAAAGGAGGTGGATTATTTGGCCCCACCATTCACCTCGCAACTTGTGCTTTCGTCAATCATAAATCCAGATGCGCTCATTAAAGCACACGTAGGAAAAACCATTGCCATAACAGATACAAGTTCGGCAATCGTTGAAAATGCGAGTGTATTCCTTTTCGAAAACGGAGTGCCTATCGATACGTTGGATTATCAATCCGACGGTTGGTATGTGAGCAATGTATATCCGCAAGTGGGCTTCAGTTACAGATTAGAAACGTACCATCCTGCGTTTACATCGGTTGGTTCCGAATGCAAAGTGCCGCCTCCGCCACAAATAAATTCGTTTTTATTCACCGTTGGTGAAACGCTAGATCAGGAAGGGTTACCCATTACTCGTTTTACATTAAGGCTGAATGATCCTGATCCTGACATCAACTACTATGAATTGATACTATACAGCGAAAATCCACTCGATCCCATTATTCAACCAACGCAATTGACGCGCATTACGCAATTAGACGATCCTACATTAATAGCAGATGCCAATTGGAACTATGCCCCAAGTACACTCTTCTTTTCAGATGCGTTATTCAATGGAATGACCGGGGAAGTTTCATTCAATCTTATGTGGGGTGGTTATCCAGCTGCAGGTGATCCTCCTTATTACATTGAGCTAAGAAACATCAGTTCCAGTTATTACAAATACTTGAAAAGCTGGTCTGTGCATAGGTTCAACCAAAATTCTACACAAAACACGCGCGACCCTCTAACGCTTTTGTTTCAGGGAGATCCCGTTGAGCTATACTCCAACGTGAATAATGGCTATGGCATATTTGGCGCATATAATCAAACACTCAAGGATGCTACGTACATTCCTTAAACGAACGCGACGAATGATGGTAACACGTGTCGTTATTTTGTTGACGCTCTTTTTTACGGGCTTTGCTGGCCGTGCTCAACAATGTGTTATTCACGGTTATGTCAAAGATGCTACTACCAAAGAATCTATTATTGGGGTATCCATTTCCAATGCTTCGTTTACGCTTGGAACAAGCACGAACAACTTCGGATTCTTCACCATTACGTTACCTCAATGTGAGAACGATACATTGGTTGCGCGATTTGTAGGTTACCAAGCTCAGCAATTCAAAATTGATACGCTTGCGAAAGGCCCGATAGAAATATTGCTTTCAGTAGACAACAATATGACAAAGGCTGTTGTGATCACAGACAATAACGACCCCACGCTAACGAATCGAATGAGTCAGCTCACGGTACCTATTGACCAATTAAAAAAAATGCCTTCTCTTTTCGGCGAGGCCGATGTGATGCGGGTATTCCAGCTAATGGCGGGCGTGCAAGGAGGAAAAGAAGGGACATCAGGAATCAATGTAAGAGGAGGAAGTCCCGATCAGAATTTGTACTTGCTCGACGATGTCCCGCTTTACAACGTCAATCACATCGGTGGATTTCTCTCGACGTTTGATGCGAGTGCCATTAAAAATGTAGAACTCTACAAAGGTGCTTTCCCCGCGAGATACGGTGGTCGTCTGTCTTCCGTTTTGGATATACGAATGAAGGATGGAAACATGAAAAAGCGACAAGGCGAATATGCAGTGGGTACCTTGGCCATGAAACTAAATCTTCAAGGACCGATTAAGCAGGATACTTCTTCTTATTTTTTCTCGCTGCGTCGATGTAACTTCGATTTACTCACGCGCGTGGCAGCGCTAATGGGTAGTCAAGGTGAAGTGCAAACTGGTTATACCTTTTTTGATTTATATGGAAAAGTAAATACGCTTTTGAATGCCAAGCAACGCCTTTACGTAACTGTCTATGCGGGCAGGGATCGCATATTTATCAATAGCAATAACAAGGCAGTGAATCCGAGTGAATACTCTTCGAAGTTCTTAAGCAATATTGCTTGGGGTAACCAAATGGCATCCATTCGACTCAATCACGTTTTTTCTTCAAAAATGTTTGGCAACACCACACTTGCATTTACACGCTATGCCTACAACAACAATGTGAGCGGACAGCAAGCACCATATGGAAGCAATGACTACGGTGAGAAAACGCGAATAGAGTTTACTTCTGGAGTAACTGATTTGTTGGTGAAACAAGATTTTTTTCTTCAAGTAAATGAAAGACATTCACTTCAATTCGGTGTAAACGCTATTCTTCATCAATTCAACCAAGGAAAAATTAAGTACACCGGTCCAAATGCGGGGACAAGTATCGAAGGTAGTCAGCGAGAAAATAACTTACTTGGGTTTGAGAATGTGGCGTATGTAGAAGACAACATTAAGTCGGGCGATAAAGCAGGATTTTCTGTTGGAGTTCATCTTTCGAATTATAACATTCAACGGAAGTCGTTCTATTCTGTTCAGCCACGTTTATTAGCGCGAAGAAAACTGGGCAGACGAAGTGTGGTGAAAGGCTCATTCGTGACCATGAAACAATACACGCATTTGCTCAGCAGCAATGGTGCGGGACTACCTTCTGATTTGTGGATTCCTGCTACGAGCGCGTTGCCTCCAAGCAATTGTATGCAAGTAGCCGTGGGATTGGGCGGTACGCTTTCAGAGGGTAAGAAATGGGATTGGTCGGCAGAGTTCTATTTGAAGAAGTACACAAACCTTGTCGAGTATCAGGAAGGAGTTAGTTTTTTTTCCAATGATGAAAGTATCACAGATAAAGTAACAAACGGAGGCATTGGTCGGGTGGCAGGAATAGATCTTCAACTTCAAAAATTGCATGGACGCACAACAGGCTGGTGTTCCTATACACTCTCTAGAAACGATCGGAGATTTAATAGTCTCAGCAATGGGAATTGGTTTCCTTTTCGATATGACCGAACACATGTGGCTACCGCGGTAATCAACCATGAAATCAATGAGAATATCTCTATTTCCGCAACTTGGATGTACAGCACCGGTAGTCCGGTTACTTTGGCGCAGCAGCAGTATGGGGCATTCAATTATTTCAACTATCAAAATAACCCCCAGGCTGACGAGCCGATGTATTCATCTTTCCCCACTGCACAGATTTACAACGGTAGAAATAGCTCGCGCATGCCCGCTTATCACAAATTGGATTTAGCCATTAATTTCACAAGGCAAAAAGAGAACGGAAGCAGAACTTGGAATATCAGTATTTTCAATGCCTACAACATGCAGAATCCATTCTATTTGTTTTACCGAGTAGACAGAGCCGACCACCGCATTAAGCTTTATCAGCTGAGTATTTTTCCGATTATACCGTCGGTGTCTTATACAAGAACGTTTTAAGAGGAGCTTTGAACTACGCTGTTAGAACTTCGTTATTGGAAAATCGAAGATTTTATTCCTACTGCGTAATTCCTACTTCGTAATTTCTCCCGATAGCTATCGGGATCGTAATTGGAATTGCATTGTTATTCTTCCCTTTTCTTCCCCTCTCTTAATTTCTCTTACCTTTTATAGAGACATTCGCGAAGCATTCGTCCGCAGGACATTCGTGCTTGCACATTCGCCCTTCGGGCATTCGCTCTGCTGTTATGCGCATAACCATTTGCTCAGTGATTCTCTGAACACAAGTAAGTTTGATTCAATGTAAGCGATAATTTATTTAGGCTTACAGATTGTGTTAATCAAAAAATAATTATATTTGTTGTGAATATTACATTTAGAGATAAAAGGCTTAAAGGTTTATTTGAAAACAATCGGAAGTTGCTTAAGGAGTTTGGGGCGATTCGAAGCAAAAAACTCCTCTTAAGACTTACGCAATTGGAAGATGCTATGAACCTTGAAGAGGTGAGATATCTTCCTGGAAATTACCATGAGCTGAAACATGATCTAAAAGGACAATGGGCTTGTGATTTAGACCATCCGTATCGTCTCATTTTTAAGCCGATGGAAGATCCAATTCCGACCAATGAAAATGGTCAATTTATTTGGATTGAAATTACAGGAATAGAGATTTTAGAAATAAAGGATTACCATTAATCACTAATAAAATGGAAACAAAACATGAATTCTTCCCGCAGACAAGACCTCATCCCGGTGAGACATTGGCTGAAAAGCTCGAAGAGATGAATATGGGGCCGAAAGAGTTTGCCCTTCGTACCGGAAAACCAGAGAAAACCATCATCGCAGTATTAAATGGCAAGAGTGCAATAACGCCAGATATGGCTGTGCAGTTTGAACAAGTGACGATGATTCCAGCTAATTTCTGGATGAACCATCAACGCAATTACGATGAATTCGTAGCGCGAATGAAACGTAAAAAAGATATTGCTGCTGCAATCCCTTGGGCAAAGAAATTTCCAATCGCTGAAATGATTCGCAAAGGTTGGCTTCCTCCTGCGAAATCGATGGAAGAGAAAACCATTGAGCTGTTAAACTTTTTTAGTTTCTCGAATCATTCCGCGTGGGAGGAATATTATTTTAAACAACAACTTAAAGTTGCTTTCCGCATTTCACTCAAGAAAACCGTTGACCCATACACCATCTCGGCCTGGCTGCGCAAAGGAGAATTTCAAGCAGCTGAACTTCAATCCGAAAAATACAATGCGAAAGCATTCAAAGAGTCTCTGCCGGAATTGCAGCAAGTCATGTTCAATCAGCGAAAAGATTATTTCAACAGCTTACAGAAAATTTGTTTACGAGTTGGAGTAAAGTTGGTCATTACTCCAGGAATAAATAAGGTTCCCATCAGCGGATCAACCCGCTGGATAAAAGACACCCCACTTATTCAGTTAAGCGATAAATATAAAAATACAGAAGCATTTTGGTTCACCTTTTTTCATGAAGTTGGACATATTCTACTTCACGGTAAAAAAGATATTTTCCTAGAGAAAGTGGAATACTCAGATAAACAACAAAACCAAGAGGAAGAGGCGGATGCTTTTGCTTTGAACTACTTAATTTGAAATCCTTCGGATCAATCACTGCGCAATCAATCCTTCGGATAAATCGTAACGATTAATCGCAACGCGATTGATTCGAAGAATTGATCTGAAAGATTGATCACCGAAGGTGATTGTTGGAACGAAGTTCCTAGGTATTTGTGCGGATTTTTATTTACTCCAAATCTTCTGTATCTCTCGTTAAATCTGAAAATCTTCAAAATTGAAGCTCGAAAAAACTGCGCAGTTTTTTAGAACGGTAAGAATTGACAAGGATTGGGGTAATTCCGATTGGTGTGACAATTAGATTTACAATGAATTAATTTATTCATTCAAATTGAATCAATGAGGAAACTATTATTCACGCTTGTCATTTTATTTAACGCAATTCTGGCTCATGCCCAGCCAACTTTCAATCAAGCGCACCCTGTGAGTTGTCAATGGCCGCCTTATGGTTATGGTGCTCATGGTTATCTAGAAAACATATTTGTAGTGGATACTACACCTGATTTTTTCGATGGATATCAAATATTTGGGGTGGGAACTCTATGCAATCCATGGGTAGTCGATAATTACAGAAGAGCTTTCAGTTGTAAGTGGAACAATTCAGGAGAAATAATGTTTTGGCATCGATATGATAATGATACTATTGATTTAGATGAGACTTGGTTTAATTATTATTCGCCAACTCATGGAGGAATGTGCGTAAATCACATGAATGAAATAGTTAGTGTATTCACAACAAGCGTCGACTTTGGAGTAATTGCCGAAGAGATAAATTATCTGGTGGGTATAGATAAATTCGGTTATTTGCTCTGGAAATATATTTTAGACCAAAGCTCTGATAGATTTGGATTTTTTCAAGTAATTGAAAATATTGAGGATACAACTTACATGTCAGTTGGTTGGTTTCAAGATTCTGTTGCTGTTGCAACAAATCAACAGGCCAATGGTTCATTAATGAAGATTGATCAGTTAGGTAATATGCTTTGGCACAAAGAATATAATGATGTGCAGAGTATTTCAAAAATTACTAAGTCTAGTGATAATGGCTATTGGATGACTGGTTTTACTCCAAATTTGGGTGATTGTGGTGATGGATGGTTCGTAGATTATGATTTTGTAGTCTTGAAAGTTGATAGTAATGGTAATGAGGAGGGAAGGTTAGTTTTTGGGGGGCAATGCGGAAGAGAATCTGGACAAGTATTCGAAATGTCAAATGGACAAATTTTATTGTTAGGAAGATTAACGTTTGAAGAATATACTAATAATCAGCCTTTTTTGGGATACATGTTTACCACAATTATTCAGCAAGCGCAAAATGGGAATTTGCTAGAAGTCGGACCCCAGAAGCATTATTTGCAAACCCGTGGTGGAGTTTTTACTTTGGCGTTAAACACAAGCGATGGCGGTTATTTAATGGTTTCAGACAATGATATAATTATTTATCCAGATCAATTGCCATATTTTAAGCAACGAGTTGGTACAATTTTAAAAATTAATTCGGAAAGAGATAGCGTTTGGTCACATTACTACACGTATTATAATTCTCCACCACCCAATCAAAGTTATACAGCCGCAGAACATTTCATAACAGATGCCAAAGTTACCACAGACGGGGGTGTTGTCTGTTGCGGCTATATAAACCAAGGAGTCAATGATCCTGATCCAGCATTAGCTACTCCTTGGGTATTCAAAGTAGATTCCATGGGGTGCCTAGAACCGGGATGTCAATATGTGAACGTTGAGGAAATTGTGGTTGGTTTAGAAAACACAATAACTGTTTTTCCGAATCCAGCCCATGATCAGGTAAAACTCAATTTCACCTTTCCTGACAACTACGTCCCGAACAATCAGAATGAAATAGTAATCATAGACATGCAAGGAAGAGAAGTACTTCGTGAGAATATTTTTCTCTTTGCGAATTCCAGCAACACCATTGAAATAAATGTTTCTTCGCTCAGCTCTGGAATGTACACACTTCATTGGTTAGGCAACAATGCTTGGTTAGATAGTTCGAAGGTTTTGGTTGAGTAGAGAATGATTTTTTAAACGAATAAAAAACGATGAAAATACCCGGAAATGATTCATTAAGAAAAATAGCATTTGTCTTCTCATTCTTTCTAATCTCGTTGACACACCACGGACAATTGTGGTTAGATCTAGATTCAGGATTTAGATGCGGACCTTATTTTTCTTATGTATATCAATTGCTGGCCGATAATGAAAATAAAACAATTACGGCTGGGGGGTGGTTGACTACACTCGATTGTGAAGAGCTTTATGTGCCAGCGATATGGAACGGAAGTGATTGGACTAAATTAGGAGAACAAGGAGGAGCCGGAATTTTTAACCCGATAGGTAAATACGGCAATAGCTTATATGCTGGAGGTAGATATTTTGGAAATGATAAGACCCCATTTCTTCAATTCACGAATCATGGTTGGGACTCGGTTGCCACGGACATGAAGCTGTTTGATTTTAGTAGTTTCACAGAACTGAATGGCGAATTGTATGGTACAGTCCTTAGCTATTTTACTATTGCTGGTGATTCTGCAAATCTAGCTTTTAAGTGGAATGGAAATCACGTGCAACCGTTGGTAGATTTCTTTGCTGGAAACGCAAGTGGTCATTGTTTGGCATTGTATCACGACACGCTTTTCGTTGGAGGACGTTTTTGGGAACCTCAACGAAATATTAATCACTTTGCTTCAATTTATGACCGAGATATTCACCAGGTTGGACAAGGCTTAGGGATTGACGCAAATGTTGAAGCCATGGTTGTATACGACGATAAGCTTTGGCTTGGCGGCACCTTTCTTGGCGAATATTTTGGCAATTCAGGTTATGTCCATTTAATCTATTACGACGGTCACACTCTTCATCTGGCACCACATCAAACCAACGGGCGTGTGGTGTCCATGGAAGTGTATGAAAATGAGTTGTACCTCGCTGGTTGGTTTTCGGAAATAGACGGCATGGAATCACACGGTGTAGCTAAATTGAATCAGTTCGGTAGCTTCGCTCTGAATCCAGACACAATCTACAATTCATACGACACGCCAGCATCAACCTTCCCAAATGTTGTCAGAGATATTGCAATTATGAACGACACCCTTTATATCGCAGGTGACTTCAAAAGAATCGGCACATGCGACAATCTTAATTCAATAGCAAAACTGAACAAGTCGCTGACAGGTAAAACCATACCCCTACAATCAAATTTCATCATATACCCCAATCCAACACAAGGAGATTTTATTCTTGAAACCAATAGCTATTTTAATCAATCTGTTCCTATTCGCATGTATGATTCTTCTGGCCGTTTGGTATTAGAAGACACTTGGTTACTCGGAGAACGGCAGAAAAGAATTTCATTATCTTCATTCAGCAACGGTGCTTATATCTTGCATCTAGAAACCAACGGAGAAAAGTTGAGTAGGACGATTATTAAGGAGTAGAGGAACTACGTTGTTAGAACTACGTTGTTAGACCCTCGTCCGAAGGACCCTCGCAACGGATGTTGCCTTCGCAAAGCCATTTGCCCTCGCAACGCCATCGTTGAATAAACAGCATATAACCTGCACATAAAAATTGGTGTGTTTTCCGAATTCGCGAAATAGGTTTGCTCTATGGAACAAAACCTAATTAAATCTGAAATAGAATCACGAATATTTACCATACGAGGATTGCAAGTGATGCTCGATAGTGATTTGGCGAATTTTTATGATTCTGAAACTAAGTACATTAACCGGGCGGTCAATAGAAATATCGATCGGTTTCCACCAGATTTCGCATTTCAACTTTCGCCAGATGAGTTTGAAAGTTTGAGGTGCCAATTTGGAACCTCAAACAATTCAAGAGGAGGTCGCCGCTATTTGCCATTCGTATTCACAGAGCAAGGAGTGTCTATGCTCTCTGCTGTATTGAACACTGATATTGCAATCAAAATCAGCATTCAAATTATTCGGGCATTTGTCGAACTCCGCAAATCAAATGCAGATATAAATCTTATAAATAGTAGGATTGATCGTATTGAAGCGAAGCAGGTTATTTCTGAATCAAAACTGAACAAAGTTCTAAATGCCCTTGAAGGAAATAATTCACCAAGCAGTGGCATTTTCTTCGACGGACAAATCTTTGACGCGTATGTCTTTTCAAGCGAACTTATTTCCAAATCAAAAAAATCAATTCTTCTTATCGATAATTACATCGACGAAACCACATTATTGCAACTTTCGAAAAGAAGTCAAAATGTGAACTGCATTATTTACACAGAGAGAATCTCTGAGCAATTAAAACTCGACCTTGAAAAGCACAACTCGCAATATCCTCCAATTGAAATTCGAATTCTGAAAAATGCTCACGACAGATTTCTAATTATCGATAAAAAGGAAATGTACCACCTTGGAGCATCACTAAAGGATCTCGGGAAAAGGTGGTTTGCTTTTTCTCGTATGGATGGGCAGGTTAATCAGATACTTTCTCAAATTCAGTAATCCAAATTAGCGAAAACCTTCGGTTTTATTCCTACTTCGTAATTCCTACTGAGTAATTGGAACTACGTAATTGGAACTGCGTTGTTAAAACCGTCGAAGACATTCGCGAAGCATTCGTTGAAAACATTCGTCGAAGACATTCGTTGATTCAACTAATAGTGAAGATCTAGTATGTGAGAAACCTCTTTTCGCAAATAAGGAAGTTCCTTCCAGATGAAATTCCAGATTTTTTCGTTGGCGAGGTCGTCGTAGGAGTGAACGACATCGTTGCGGAGTTCTATAACGCGACGCGAATTTTTAATGCGCATAACACGGGTGTGATCGACTTTCACGATGTCGTGCATGGCTTCGCCAATAATAATGAGGTCGCGCTCTATGGCGCGACGCATCATTTTATTCGATAAGTATAATTTGAAATCTTCAATGGTTAACCCATTTGAGAACTCATGAATCTCGTCAATGGAACGAACAATGTCCGAGAGCAAATCACGAACGTAACTATCCATTCTCGAATCCGAGTTTCTTTGCAAGTTCGTCGCTGATCGCAGGGAATTTTCTTCGTTCAACCAAGAAAGAGGTGAGCTCCGCAAATTCTTGAAACACGTAATGTTTCATAGCCGCTTCACGCAAATATCCTTTTCCTGTGCTTCCTCCCGTACCCGCTCTTCCGCCAATCATGCGGTGAACCATGTTCATGTGTCTCCATCTCCAAGTCGCTAACAACTCGTCAATGTCTAACAAAGAGTTAATGATTCTATACGGATTTTGAAGAATCGGATAATCGCGATACAACATAATGAAGAGCCCAGCTCTTCTAGCTTTCGCACTTAACTTTCTGTTTTCAACGGGTTCGTTCGACATAAACAATTCGTCGAACGCCTTCAAATTCTGCATTTCCATTTCACTCAATGAAGAGGAATAGGCGTTTCTGTATTGCGTGCAAAAATCTTCACTTCCCCAATATTTCTCTTCGAAAAATGGCATGCGCTCCAACCAGTTGTTCACCAATTCCAACAGCGTTGTTTCTTTCGCTAACGTGTAAATCTGCTTCGCGTCTTCGCTGCGCAATTGACTGGTGAAATACTCTTGTCCATGACGTTCTTCCACTTTCAATCCCAACAATGTTTCCAATACTTTGAATTGCATGCTCTGAAATCCGCTAGCAGGACGAAGCATGTCGCGGAAGTCTAAGAAGTCTTGCGCCGACATGGTTTCCAAAATGTTGATCTTGTCTACTAAGATTCGAAGAATCTCAGTAACCCGGTGCATGCGGTTTACAGCGATTTGCAACTCCGGACTGTTGTCGTTAATGTTCTCTTTCGCAAGAATGTCGTAAACTGACTTCATTTCAAACAAAATCTGCTTGAACCACAATTCATACGATTGATGAATGACAATGAATAACATTTCGTCGTGAGCGTGCTGACCTTGTTTGTCGCTCTCAAGTTCTTGAGCGTTCAAAACATCGCCCAATTTTAAATAATCGCTGTAATACATGCCTGCAAGTTACAAAGGCAAGTTTAGATAACCTTATTTCGATTTAATAAATCGGAAAAGACTTTTGTCAGTCTGCAAAGTGTAGATTCCCGCAGCCAAAGACTGACAAGGAATTTCTTGTGTGTTGAAGAAAACCTGAACCACTTCCCCTTGCATGGAAAGTATTCTTCCTGAAATCTTTTCGGTGCAGTGAAGCGATTCCACAACCGGATTAGGATAGATCGAAATTTCAGAAACAAGTTCATTTACACTTACAGGAAGATTGCTTGCATTCGGAGTAGAAACGGTCCAATCGATCCAGTTTGGATTAGCATCTGTTGCTCTTCCAAAAGAATAATTGATTGGAATGTTAGAATAGGTAATTGAATCAATAAGCACACGCGCATTGTTCTGTACCTCTGAGATATAGATGGTTTCAGATAGGTCGTCGAGTTTGAAATCTAAATGATTCAATCCTTGCTCGGGTTCATTGTCTGCATACAACAATTGAAACTCTCCAGCATCTAACGTCACATTCGGTAAGGGCCATTTGTTCCAATTGCTGGCGTCGTCAGAGATGAATTTGTTTCCAAGATATACTGCAGCTGGACCAGGATTGTACAATTCAATCCAATCTTCATTCGCGCCCAAAAAGTCAATGCAATTATCGGTTCCCAATGGTGCAATTTCATTAATAACCAAAGGCGTTGAAGACTCTTGCCCATAGAGGTATTCAAAATTGCAATCGTGCGCATCTATCTCGTTCAACCATTCAACAGGTATAACGCCAACTATAATGTTTATACTATCAGTTGGAAGTGGTCCTTCGAATTGATAAAGCTGATCTTCCAGACCATAGTATCCCAAGCTTGTTGCCGTGCCATTGTTCCAAGTGGAAGTTCCAATTTCCTTCCACACAACAGCTAACTGATTACTGTTGAGATTACTTTGGAATGAAACGAACAGACTGTCGTTACTGAATTTCGGAACCACATTGAAAATTCGTGTAAACGGTTGAAGCGTCTCGAGTTGCTGAAGCGCTTGCGTAGCGCGTGTTTCCACGTAGGGAACAATGCCGTATTGCACTTGTCCGCCCCAAGCACTGGAAATGCTGTTCGCGAAATCTTCAACCGTAAAACCATAATCCAACGGACGAAGCGGATCTTCAGCAGCTGCGGTATAGATGATGTTTTGAATTTGTGTTGCCTTCGTTTGAAAAGCCGTTGCGTTAAATTGCGAAGCAATAAGATCGTTCACGTTATTGCTGAATTCGTTCCGATACGCAGGAATTTGCAAGAGTCTTGTGAAAAGCGGACGGTTGGAAGAGGTCGTCCATGAATACAAATTTCGTTGCGCCCAATCGACATTCACCCAATCGATTCCCAAAGTGTTGTCTAAATCGTAGGGAATGTATTCGAGCTTTCCAGTTTTCTCGTTGTGATAGAGGTAGAAATTATTTTTATTGAAAATGTAGTTGTCCCAATTTCCCAATAAAATATCAGCCGCCATAATTTTCAAGTAGTCATGCACATTGAAAACTTTTTCAAGTTCACACGGAAGCGAAGAAAGCGGTGTATTGTTTAAAACATCTATGAATCGTGCTAATTCAGAGTAGTTATTGAGGAATTCATTTTCAACGAGATCATAGGCATCGTCGGTGTACAAGGTTGGATTGGTTCCTTGGAAGGTGAGGTCAGATCCCCAAAGGCACTTCCATAAATTTCCTGTTCCGTCGTCGAAGCGGACATCTGCAAAGCGATTGTCAATGTGCTCTACATTCAAGTACACGCCCATGTATGTTTCGTTCACATACACCCGAACATGTGAAGTGCGACAGGCAGGCAATCCGGCTTCACGGAAAAAATCCCAACACAATTTTGCGCGAAGAATAGAGGGGTCATTCTGATTCCCAATCAAATTCAATTCTGCTAGTCCGTAAAAGTTTTGATCTACGAATTTGTCGAGATTTATTTTGAACGATTTCTTTTGAGCGTTCAACGAAGTGTTTCCACGGAAGCGAACGCCAACTGAGGAATAAGCAGAAAATCCTGAACTAAACGTATAGACCATATCGGCAGGATATTCGTGTGAATTACCCAAGTTGTTATACATGGCCAACAACGAATCTGGATCAATGGTTATGGAAACGCTCGCTACTTCTTCTTGAATGAAAGCAGGGCCAAAGGCAGGCTGTTGAGCGTAAATGTTCGAAAAGAAAAATGCGAATACAATGGCTAAAAGCGCGCTTCTCATTTCTTGGTGAATAATTGTGCGGGCTTGTGCAACACACCTTGTTGTTTTTCTTCCAAGGCTGTTACCGTCTCTGTGCGAAGGATATTCTTTCTGAAGTTGCGCTTGTCTAATTTCTTGTCGAGAATAATTTCATACAATTTCTGCAATTGCGACAACGTGAATTTTTCGGGAAGTAATTCGAAGCCAATGTGGTCGGCCATCAATTCATGACGAAGCATCAGTAATGCTTTGTGCACAATCTCGTTGTGGTCGAAGGCCAAAGACGGAATGTTGTAAACGTCGACCCAATAGGTGTTTCCAGCAAACGACGCTGCTTTTGGTTTGAACTCAGACAACTTCACCAATGAATAATAACCAATGGTTAATACGCGTCTTTCCGGATTCACACGGAAGGTGCGAAGCCACTGCTGGTCTTTCAATCCGCGAACACGATTCGGATCTCCAAATGCATGGAACTGCTTCAAGTAAATTCCTTTCAACGAAGTCAACTCTTGCAAGATGCGTTTCGCGGCTTCGTCTAAACTTTCGTTGTCGAGAACCAAATCTCCAGGAACAGCTTTTTGAGTTTTAAGGTGAATAGTGTCGGGCTGCTTTTGCTCAATTAACAACACTTTCAGCGTGTCGTTATCAAATCCGAAAACAACACAGTCAACGGAAACATCCATTCCTAAAGTGTTTTTAGGCGTTGGTTCACTATTCTTTTTACTCATGATACTTCGTGTGCTAAATACACTTTCAAATGTAAAGCAAAAAATTCATTTACTTTCGTAGCTATGATTACATCAGCTCTTCAGCCGCTCTCTATTGGAAAGAATGAAATTAAGAATCGCTTCATCATGGGGTCTATGCACACCGGATTGGAAGAACTTCCAAACGGATTTGAAGCCATGGCCGCGTATTTCACGGAACGCGCGAAAGGTGAAGTGGGATTGATTATTACAGGCGGAGTTTCTCCAAACAAAGAAGGAAGACTTTGGCCAGGCGCCATTTGCTTCAATGCCGATGAGCAGATTTCGAAACATCAAATCATTACAAACGCGGTGCACGAAGCTGGAGGGAAGATTGCCATGCAAATTCTGCATGCTGGAAGATATGGGGTGCACGATAAATGCGTGAGTGCTTCGGCCATTCAAGCGCCGATCAATATTTATACGCCACGCGCTTTGAGCATTGAAGAAATTCAAAATACAATTCAAGACTTCGCGAATTGTGCGCGCAGAGCGGAAGAGGCGGGATACGATGGAATTGAAATCATGGGCAGCGAAGGTTATTTCCTTCATCAGTTTGTTGCGCCGCGTACAAACAAACGCGAAGACGAATACGGAGGAACGTTCGAAAATAGAATGCGTCTTCCGTTGGAAATTATTGCTGCTATTCGCGAAGTGGTATCTGAAAAGTTCATGCTCATTTATCGCATTTCAGTGGTTGATTTGGTGGAAGAAGGAAGTTCGAAAGAGGAAGTCATTCAATTCGCGAAGGCGTTGGAGACCGCAGGTGTTCATTTGTTGAACACGGGCATTGGTTGGCACGAAGCGCGCATTCCAACGATTAGCATGCGCGTTCCAAGAGGCTCTTTTGTTTGGGCTGCGGAATTGTTGAAGCAACACGTTTCCATTCCGGTTTCAGCAACGAATAGAATTAACACGCCCGAATTGGCGGAAGAAATTATTTCTTCTAGAAAGGCCGATGCTGTGAGCATGGCGCGTCCGCTTTTGGCCGATCCGCATTTTGTATTGAAGGCCAAGAACAATCAATCGAACCTCATTAACACATGTGTGGGCTGCAATCAAGCGTGCCTCGATCAAATCTTTTCGGGAGAAATTGCTTCGTGTTTGGTGAATCCGTTTGCAGCGAGAGAGCTGACTCTGCAGCTTCTTCCTTCAACATACAAAAAGAAAATTGCAGTGGTAGGTGCAGGTGTTGCAGGACTCACAGCGGCCTTGGTTTTGGCGCAACGTGGCAATGAAGTGGAAGTGTTCGAGCAGCAAGAATCGTTGGGCGGACAACTTCGCTTGGCAGCGCAAGTACCTGGAAAGGAAGAGTTCTTTGAAACCATTCGCTATTATACCGAGCAGTTGAATCATCACGGTGTGAAGATTCATTTGAATACTTCCTTCGAACTGAAAAAATTTCAGGATGGAAATTTCGAAGAGCTGGTTTGGGCCACAGGCGTGGTTCCTAGCGAGTATGCTTGGGAAGAAAACGACGGCTCGCTTCCTGTGTTGAATTATGTGGAAGCCATTCAGAAGAACGCTTCTTTGGGCAATGAGGTGGTTGTCTTAGGTGCCGGTGGAATTGCCATGGATGTGGCATCGTTACTTACGCAGAAGACTGAAACCAAAGAAGAATACAGCGCACATTGGGGAATAGATGTGCAGTTGGAACATCGCGGAGCTCTTCAAGAAAAACAAGAGCGCACTCCTCTTCGCAAGGTTTCTATTCTTCAGCGAAGCAACAAGAAGTTGGGAAATAAATTGGGAAAGACCACGGTGTGGTCGCACAGAACCGAGCTGCAACAATTGGGAGTGGGGGTGTTCAACGGATCAACAGGATTGAAGATATTAGGCGGAGAGTTGTTGTTCAATTCGAATGGAATCGATTACGTGCTTCAACCCAATGCAATTGTCTTATGCTTGGGGCAACGCTCGGCGCAAACAGATGTTTTAACATTTGTTGAAGCTGGAATTCCGTTGCATGTATTGGGCGGTGCGCACGATACGAATGGACTCGACGCTAAAAAAGTTATTCGAGAGGCGACCGAGTGGGCGCTTAAATTCTGATTGTGAAAAAATAGAGTTGGTGTATTAAGTACACTTTCTTTTCTTTGTGACTTCAATTTGAACGAAATAAAATGATAAAATATCTATCTACCGACCCGTGGTCAATTGTTGAGGAAGGCTTCCATGTTGAATTGCAGCGCAGTTCGGAAAGTATTTTCAGTTTAGGAAATGGGAAGTTCGGACAGCGTGCGAACCATGAAGAAAAGTTTTCCGGGAAGACCCTTCAGGGAAGCTATGTGGCGGGGGTGTATTATCCAGACAAGACCCGTGTGGGTTGGTGGAAGAACGGTTATCCGGAATATTTCGCGAAGGTGTTGAACTCGGCTTTTTGGGTGGGGATTGATGTGACGATTAACGGAGAAGAGTTCGATTTGAATACATGGACTGCCGAGAATTTCCGCAGAGAGTTGAACATGAAGGAAGGCATTTTGAAGCGTTCTTGCGTGGCCACTTCTCCGAAGGGAACGAAGGTTCAATTGAATGCAGAACGTTTCTGCAGTTTAGCGAACGACGACGTAGCTGCCATTCGTTACAGCATTACTCCGTTGAATAGTGCTGTCGAAATTCGCTTCGGTGCCTACATTGAAACCGAGGTTCGCAATCATGATAGCAATTACGATGAATTGTTCTGGAAGCCTCTTCAAACGGCTGTTTCAGCGAATGGAGGAGTGGCAGTTTCAGAAACCTTAAAGACAGGATTTCAAGTGGCTTGGGCGCAAGAAGTTCGTTATAATTTGAATGCTGAATCCACTTCAACACACACCAACACGCGTATTGAGAATGCAGCGACATTTAGTGTGGAAGCGAACAGCACCGTTACCATTGAAAAGTACGTGGGCATTGTTAGCTCGTTGAATGAAGCGAATGAAAAGTTGTCGACTGCTGCTGTTCACACAGCGCAAGCGGCAGCAACTGAAGGATACGATGCATTGCGCAACGCACATGTTGCAGCGTGGGCGAAAGTGTGGGAGTTGGGAGACATTGTTATTGAAGGAGACGACGAAGCGCAGCAAGGCATTCGCTTCAACATTTTCCATTTGAATCAAACATACACGGGTCAAGATTCACGCTTGAACATTGGTCCGAAAGGCTTTACCGGCGAGAAGTACGGCGGAAGCACCTATTGGGACACTGAAGCGTATTGCATGCCTTTTTATCAGAGCACACGCGATTCGCATGTGGCGAAGCAGTTGTTGGTTTACAGATACAATCAGTTAGACAAAGCCATTGAGAATGCCGCGAAGCTTGGCTTCAAGAACGGAGCTGCGTTGTATCCGATGGTGACCATGAACGGTGAGGAATGTCACAACGAGTGGGAGATTACGTTCGAAGAGATTCATAGAAACGGAGCCATTGCCTATGCGATTTACAACTACGTGAAGTACACCGGCGACGAAGCGCATTTGGGTGAATACGGCATTGATGTGTTGGTAGGTATTGCGCGTTTCTGGGCGCAGCGTGTGAATTGGTCGGAAGCGAAGCAAGCGTATGTCATGCTTGGCGTTACCGGTCCGAATGAATACGAGAACAACATTAACAACAACTGGTACACGAATTATTTCGCAGCGTGGTGCATGAAGTATGCGAAGGAAGTGGGAGAGAAGGTTCAGGCGGAAAATGCGGAGTTGTTCAAGAGTAAATGCGACAAGATGCATTTGAACTTTGCGGAAGAAGCGGCTGATTGGGCGCTGAAAGCAGAGAAGATGTATTTCGGAAAGTTGGAAGGAACCGAAGTGTTTTTGCAACAAGACGGATTCATGGACAAGGAGCAGTTGAGCATTCACGATCTTGATCCTGCAGAGCGTCCTATTAATCAGCATTGGAGTTGGGATCGCATCTTGCGCAGCATCTTCATTAAGCAAGCAGATGTTCTTCAAGGATTTTTCTTCTTTGAAGACGACTTTTCAGATGAGCAATTGAAAGCGAACTTTGATTTCTACGAACCGAAAACCGTTCACGAAAGCAGTCTTTCTCCGTGTGTCCATGCGATACTCGCAGCAAAGCTTGGCTACAGTGAAAAAGCATACGAGATGTATTTACGCACCTCGCGTCTCGATATTGACGATTACAATCACGAAGCACACGAAGGACTTCACATCACCTCCATGGCCGGCACTTGGATGTCGGTAACGATGGGATTTGGCGGTATGCGTGTGAAGAACGGAGAGTTGGTGTTTAATGGAACACTTCCGGCGCAGTGGAAGAGCTATCGATTCAATGTGCTTTTCCGCGGAAAGCAATACAGTGTATTTGTAGACTCTTCTGGAACAAAGATTAATTGATCCACGTTGTGGACGAATCTGTTTCGCTTATAGATTCAAAATTGCGGTAGTAGCTATCATTGAAATTTTGAAAAATAGTTGAATTGCTTCGACAAAATTGTTATTACATTTTGTATCTTTAATAAGTGAATAACAAGAAGCAAATAGAATTGGATTTAGATTTTATTGGTGGACAAGGACCGTTAACAAAAGACGAAGAGTTGGCCATTAGTGAATTTATTAAATCTCAAAAATTATTGAGAAGTAAAAAACAACCTAAGAAGACTAAATCTAAAGTGCGAACAAAAGTTGTGAGTTAGAATTTGAAGCGGCCAATTATACTTGCTGGTATTCAAGGTCGCAATTTGCGACCTTGAAATTTCTCCCCCAGCTTCACTGGGGGCATTTCGGATGCCGCTCGCATAGCGAGCTCGAAGAAACGATGTTCCTTTTTTTTTTGGAGGATTTAAATTGATTGGATCGATTCAAACTTAAGAATTAGTTAAATTTGACAGAAGTAGATATTGTTTAAATAGACGGAGGAATCGTATGACATACCTATAAATTTATCGAGATGAATTCGAAACGCATTTTAGTTATTTCTCTTTTAGTTCTACTATTGATTGGTTCGATTTATTATTTAATACCCCGGGCTGAATCAGAGAATAAGGTAGAGGTTGATAGAAAAGAAAGGATTGAAGAGTTGTTGAAAGATTTCGTTAAAGTTGATGGTGGAACATTTGTTATGTGGCCAAATGTTCTTAAAGTCGATTTCGAAACTCAAATTCTCGTGACCGTGGAATCCTTTTTCATTCAGTCAACAGAGGTTAATCAGGAGCTTTATGAGCTGGTAATGGGTGATAATCCAAGTGAAAACAAATCTTCGAATAAAATGCCTGTAACCAATATAAGTTGGGAGGATTGTCAAAAATTTATTGGAAAACTCAATCTTATTACCGGAAGGGAATATAGGTTACCTACAGAACAAGAGTGGGAGTTCGCAGCTAGAGGAGGAAAAGGAAGTCAAGGCTTTTTATTTTCAGGTAGTAATAATTTGGATGAAGTCGGTTGGTTTGCTGGAAATTCGGAGGGCGTGATTCACGAATCAAAGCAAAAGGCACCAAATGAGTTAGGTCTTTATGATATGAGTGGAAACGTTTTGGAATGGTGTTCAGATACATTTAGACCAAAAATAACAGACAGTAAGGATAAAATATATCTCAATGGGAAGGTTCGAGTGGCGAGAGGGGGGTATTGGGATTTAATATCAGTAATGTGTCAGAACACTTTTCGCGTTGGTATCGATTTGGATTCAAAGGGCAATAGTTTAGGATTTCGACTTGCTTACACAGACCACCGAATGTAAATTATAGTAATTTTTTAAGTTAATCAGATGAAAAACATAATTGCCCTATTCATTTTATTAATTTTTAATTCGATTAATGTTATTTGTCAAATCTGGAAGGAGCCTATAGATACATTGCCTTACATCGATCGATTTGCAAAGTCTTCAAGATTGACATTAGATCAGATTGGGGTTGAATTTTATTCAGCTACTCAGTATTCTGACAAAGATTCTATTTTGAGTTTCGATTATTATGGATTCGATAGAAATGGATATTTAACAAAGCGATTTTCTGCAAAGTCTCCAAATGAAGTTGCTGACACCATTAAATATTATTATCTAAATGGCACTGTTCAAGGACCAGGCTATAAAAGAGAACATATGTTCAACGAGAAAAAGCAATTAACCGAGATTCGAAATACAAAAAACGATTCAACTTGGTTGACTCGCTATAAATACATGGATAATCTGCTAATTGAAATTCGATACTCAAATCAAACTTGGACATCGTTTCAATATGATCAAAATGCGAGTTTACTTCGTAAAGAGATATTTCAAAATGGAATATTAAAAGAATACTTTGTGTATGAACATCCAAGTAAATCGGTCCTTGTTTATCAGCATTGTATATTAGATGACTCGGGAAGTCCGTATTTGCCCTGTGAAATTACGGAAGGGTACTATGATGATGAAAGGCGACTTGTAAAAGTTATTTCGAAGTATGATTTGGATTCGAATAATGTCTTCGTTACTGAATTTCAGTTTGACAAAAAAGGTAATGTCACGAAAATCACTGACAATGCTCTTAATGACCAGGATTTAGATTCAGAAACAATTTACTTTCGGAATGAAAAAGGATTAGTAATGAAAATTGAAAATTACAAGGGAGGAAAATTGTACAATTATTTTAAGTTCGATTATGTTCATTATTGAAAAACAAATAGTAGTCATTTATTAAATGACTTATCCGCTTCGCGGAATAATTCTCACCCTCTCTTACCTCTTCTTAACTTCTCTTACTTTTTAGAAGCAATATCACCTGTGAATCCTCGTTCCTTCAAGCAAATTTCTTCAATGAAAAAAGCAATTCTCATTTTTGCCGCTCTTATTACAACGTTTTTAATAGTTCTAGTTTATCAGAGATATTACAGTTCTGAAGCTATTATTGGCAAAGAGAATTGTAAGCACGCCAAAATGATTAATAAAGGTATGTCTAAATTAGATGTGATTGATATAATGGGTGAACCAAAGTCGGGGCATTATGTAGGAAATAGTCTTTTCGTATTCAACGATGATTCAGGTAATGTAGACTCGATGGATATTGAAATTAAGTTTGATTCTTCAGGTCAAGTTTTAGATGTGTTTATTCCTGATCATGAGTAGCTCGCTCTGCGAGCGGCATCCGAAATGCCCCCACTGATAGGTGGGGGAGAATGTCTTAAAGCCATATATTTGTTAAATGAAAAAAAGCCTCTTCTTTTTTCTAATCACCGCAGTAATCGTTTTCGTGTCTTCATGCAGACGCGACGAGATTACGACCGACTCTTCTGCGAAGATTGAGTTCTCGACCGATACCTTGCTTTTCGATACTGTCTTCACCACCATTGGTAGTGTGACGAAAATTGTAAAGGTGTATAACAACAACGCGCAAGCCATTCAGATTGGAACCATTGATTTGGCAGGAGGAGCGAATTCGCAGTTTCGTATAAATGTAAACGGAGATAACGGAACGCACTTTGAAAACATATTCCTGGAATCCGGAGATAGCCTTTTCATTTTTGTTGAAGTCACCGTAGATCCAACCAACTCGAACACACCGTACGTCATTGAAGATCAGATCCTGTTCAACACCAACGGGAACAACCAAGTGGTGCAGTTGGCGGCATGGGGACAAGATGCGTATTTCCACGGAGGAACCACACAGAACGAACTCTACGTCTTGCCTTGCGGTGCCATTTGGAACAACGACAAACCACATGTCATCTACGGAATTGTTGCGGTAGATGAAGGTTGCAACCTTACCATTAACGAAGGAACACACGTATACGTCCATGCGAAATCAGGTCTCTTCGTCTACAAAGGCTCATTGAACATTCAAGGAAGCTTGAACAACGAAGTAGTCTTCGAAGGAGATAGGCTAGAAGCCGACTACGCTACTTTACCCGGACAATGGGGCATTCAGTACGATGTACAAATTGAAACCGGAGTAGGGCCGGGAATCTATTCCGTTACCCGCGGAGGAATTTGGCTCTATCAATGCAACTCGAGTTCCATCAACTACGCCATCATCAAAAACGGAGGAATGGGTATTCAGGTAGACACACTTGGAAATACCAGCGCAACCGGATATGCGCTTTCAGTCACCAACACGAAGATTGATAACATGTCTGGAGTGGGAATATTTGCACAAGGTTCTTCCATTTATGGAAATAATTTGCTTGTGACCAACTGCGCTGAAAGCTGCGCGAACCTTAGCGTTGGCGGGACTTATCAGTTCGACAATTGCACTTTTGCAAACTATTGGAACAACGGCAACCGCACCGCTCCAGCATTCTATCTAACCAACTATTACGAAGACATTAATCAGAACATTCAAACCAGAACCCTCACCAATTGCCTCTTCCGCAATTGCATCATGTGGGGAAACAATGCCACACTGGGCGACTTCAGTGAATTCGTGGTAGATCTCAAAGATCCCGAACTTCAACAAGTGCAATTCAAATACTGCCTCGTAGACACCGACGTAGACGTCTCCGACGACGGCAACGTTTGGGAAAGCATGGTGAACAACCAAAATCCTTATTTCTGCGATTACGCCAACGGTAACTTCCGCGTTAACCAAGATTCTCCGCGCATGATCGGTTTCCCCTTCACCTTTGGTCCTGATATTTCAGGAAATAACAATGGGGATTGGAAGGGGTGTTATGATTACAACGGAAACTGTAACTAGCGTTACGAGGGCGAATATCTTCGCGAGGGTTGCTAGCAACGAGGGTTTTCAACGAAGGTGCTCCGCACGATTATTTCAATAAAGCTATTCTCCCTTTTTCTTAAATAATTCGCGAATTTATTCGCCCTCGTCGAAGACCCTCGCAACATTGTTGCCCTCGCGAATACTTTCGCCCTCGTCGAAGACATTAACCGTCTATCGTTGTTTTTGAGTTTTGTCAAGTTGAAAACTTCAATTCTTCACCTTCCTGAAGTTCCCCCAAAATGCCTTTCTTGCATCTTGAAACAACTATGAACTCTTCGATTTTACAAGCACTTCTAAAACTGTTCGCCATTATTTCTGGCGATAAGAAAACCAATGGGTTTGAAGTGGTTTCGCTATTCTTAGGGAATCGGTTGAGTCAGCAGCAGATTCAAGAGTTTCTTGAAGATTACAAGAAATACGTAGCCCTGTATCACAAGCCTCGCGCGAATGCAGAAAAGCATACCGCCATGACTAGCGTGAAGGTGTTGCGCTTGTGCGAAGAGATACATACCTCGTTGAATCACCACGAGCGCTTCATGGTCTTTGTTCGACTGGTTGAATTCGTTTTCACCTCACATGAACACACACAACAAGATTTAGAGTTTCTAACTACCGTGGCCGATGCGTTTCACATCGATGAAAAAATGCGCATGGCCATTATCCATTTTGTGCATTCCAAAGAAATTGAATCTTCCGATTATTTCTTCTGCATGAGAAACGGAGACGGGCAAGAGCACAGTCATTTGCCATCTGGAGAGCTCATCTTCTTCCGCATACCGGAAGAGAATTTATTTTTCTTTCGCTACTTAGGAACAGACGAGCTGAAGCTGAATGGAAGTTCAATTACCCCGAATTCAGTTTATGCGTTTTCTTCGGGTTCAAGTATTCGCGGAGCGAAGAGCAAGCCTGTTTTCTACAGCGATGTGCTGCATTCGTTCTTGGCTTCAGAACATTTAGATGGAATAGATTTTCTTTGCAACGCCATCTCTCATGATTTTCCAAATGGAAAAAAAGCATTGGAAACCCTGCGTTTCAGAGCTTCTTCCGGAAATTTAATTGGTATCATGGGGGGAAGTGGATCTGGAAAATCTACGCTGCTCAATATTCTTAACGGCAACACCCGTCCGAAATACGGCGATGTGCTCATTAACGGAAAAAGCATTTTCGACAAGAAGAAATCGCTGAAACACCTCATGGGGTATGTTTCGCAAGACGATATTCTCATTGAAGAACTTACGGTGTTTCAGAATTTGTACTTCAATGCGCAACTGCTTTTTAAAGGCAAGTCGAAGTTGGAATTGCAAAAGATGGTTTTGCGAACGCTGCAAGATGTTGGACTGTCAGATTGCAAAGATCTTCGCGTTGGAAACGTGCTAGACAAGACCATTAGCGGTGGACAGCGCAAGCGCTTGAACATTGCGCTGGAGCTCATGCGCGAGCCCGAAGTGCTTTTTGTAGATGAACCTACAAGCGGACTTTCCAGTCGCGATTCAGAAAATATCATGGATTTGCTGAAAGAGTTAACGCTTCGCGGTAAGCTCATCTTCGTGGTTATTCATCAGCCCAGCAGTGACATCTTCAACCTGTTCGATCAATTGCTTTTGTTAGATCAAGGTGGAAGACCTATTTATTTCGGAAATCCGATTGATAGCATTTTTTACTTCAAGAAATTGGTGAATCAAGTGAACATAGACGAAAGTCGGTGTTCGCATTGTGGAAATGTCAATCCGGAACAACTCTTCAACATTATTGAAGCGAAGGTGCTCGACGATTACGGAAACGAAACGCAGCAGCGACGCATTACTGCGCAAGAGTGGAACAACTTCTACAACGTTATGTGCGCGCCAGAGCAAGACACGCGCATGAAGGAAGAGGTGCAGAATGAAGAGTCTGAGAAAAAGTTGGCTGCGAGCAATTTGCCCAACGCCTTCAAACAATTCCAGGTGTTCTTGTTGCGCGACGTGTTGGGCAAAATAACCAATAAGCAATACCTTATTGTGAATCTGTTGGAAGCACCGTTATTAGCGTTCTTGCTCAGTTGGTTCATTAAGTATTCTGAAAAAGATAATTATGTTTTTCGTGAAAACGTGAACTTACCGCAATACCTCTTCATTACCGTGGTAGTAGCTTTGTTCATGGGATTAACGGTGAGCGCGGAAGAGATTATTAAGGACAAGAAGATTCTGAAGCGCGAGAAATATTTGAGTTTGAATAAGAACAGTTACTTATTCTCGAAGGTGGGATTGATGTTTTTAATCTCGGCCATTCAAACCGCATCGTATGTCTTCATTGGTAATTCCATTCTTGAAATTCACGGCATGTTTTGGCCGTATTGGTTCATTCTTTTCAGCACAGCCTGTTTCGCGAATGTTTTAGGATTGAACATTAGCGCCACCTTCAACAGTGCGAAGGTGATCTACATACTCATTCCAATTCTGATTATTCCACAGTTGTTGTTCAGCGGAGTGATTGTCCGTTTCGACAGACTACACAAATCCATGGTAACCGAAGGTGAGGTGTCGTGGGTAGGAAACGCCATGGCCAGTCGTTGGGCTTACGAGGCTTTGGCGGTAGAGCAGTATTGCAACAACGACTTCACTTCGCGCGTGTTTGAAACCGATGTGCAACTGAAATCGCTTACTTGGGAAAAAGATTTTTGGGTGGTTGAAATGCGCAATCAATTGAACAATTGGGACAAGCCGAATTCAACCACAAGTGTTGAGTTAATGAAGAATGAATTTGCGAAGCGCGCCGACGGATCTACGGAAATGAAATGGGCCAGTGAGCAGATTGCTGCGAACGGAATGGCTGCAAGAGATACGTTGCTGGGAGTCTTGAGTATTTATGAATCGAACCTCATTGATCGCTACAACAATCTGAACGAAGCGAAAGAGAATTGGCTCACATCTTTAAGAGATACCGAAGAGAAGCAAAAGGCTTATCAAGCCGACATGGACAATTATTCGAATGAATCGTTGGAAGAATTTGTCACGGCGAAGAACGACGTGAAGAAAATTGTAGTGACTGAAAATGCATTGGTGCGCAAAGCGAATCCGATTTACTTCTTGCCGAATGCAGGAACTTCGTTTTTCAAATCGCATTTCTACGCACCGAAGAAATGGATTGGAGGGAAGGAAAGTGGAAAGTATGTAGAAACACCAATTGCCAATACCGTTGTGATATGGCTAATGTCTTTGTTACTGCTAGTGGTCTTGTTATTCGATGGAATGAATAAGTTGGCGGAACTTTACACCTTTACCATTCGGAAAGGAACAGACAAGATAGCTTCGTAATCTTCTCCGGCTTCCAACATGTCTTCGTCGTCTGCTTCGTAATGCCACATTACGGTTGCATTGTCACCAAGAGGCTCAAGCTTGCGGAACAAATCCAACAAGCATTTCGAACTGCTCGTATTGAAATATTCAAGATGAACATGGAATTCTGTTTTCGCTGGATTCGCTTTCACCCATTCGCCCATCCACTCGATAAGCGGCTTGTAGAAGTCTAAAGCGTTTTCAGGAATTGATCTTCCTTTCAATTCTAAAATACCACCAATGGCGTTGAAATGAACGTAAGGTGATTTTGGGGAAGCTTCTCGAACGATTGAATTCATGTGTGCAAGATAGAAATTTCTTTGAAGCAAAATTAAGCGAGTATATTTGTTTTCGAAAATTAGTTATGGATAATACCAAGGAGTGGTTTGCATCGTGGTTCGATTCTCCCTTTTACCGCGAATTATATGCACACAGATCAGGAGAGGAAGCCAGAGCTTTTATTTTGCGATTGATTGAAAAATTACAACTGCCCTTTCGTGCAAGGGTATTGGATGTGTGTTGTGGGAATGGGAGGCACAGTGCAGTTTTTAGCGAGAATTTATTTCATGTGGTTGGAATAGATTTGAGTGAAAAGAGTCTTGAGGAAGCGAAAGCGCGAAATCTTCCGAATGCACGTTTTCATTATGCCGACGCGCGTTATTTCGAGTTGCACGAGCGTTTTGATTGTGTTTTGAATTTGTTCACCAGCTTCGGTTATTTCGAAACTACGGAAGAGCATATTGAAATGCTTCAGCGTATTTATGAGCATTTGAATGAAAACGGTGTTTTCGTTTTCGATTTTTTCAATGCCAACAAGGTGCGTGCGCAAGGCGAGGAAGACCGCAAGGTTTCAAAGGAAGGTGCAGAGTTTCACATTGTGAAAGAGATTAAAGACAATAGAATCATCAAGCACATTCGTATTCAGAAGGAAACGGCGAGGCTTGATTTTCAGGAATCGGTAGCGCTCTATTCTCCAGAGGAAATAGAGCAGATGTTTGAAGTAATAGGATTTAAGAATATTCAGAAATATGGCGATTATGATTTGGGGAATTTCGATTCCGAGACATCAGATCGTTTAATAATTATTTGTTCGAAGTAATGGAAGGATCATTTTGGGTTTCGGTATTGTCGCTGTTCAGCGCATCTATGTTAGGCGGTTCGTTGGCGTTGTTGTGGAAGATGAAAAACAACCAATGGTTGAAGCTTTTGCTTTCATTTAGCGCGGCTTATTTGTTGGGATTAACGGTGTTGCATTTGTTTCCTGAATTGTATCATTCAGACTGGGAATATGCGGGTTGGTTTGTTATAGCTGGATTTTTACTTCAAGTCATTTTAGACTTTTTCTCTCACGGCGTAGAGCACGGACATGCGCACACGCACGATCACATTTCAGGATCGTTTTTGTTTTTGGTCATGGCCTCTTTGTGGATTCACGCGTTCATTGAAGGCATGCCGTTCGGGGCAGACGCGCACGTTCATGCGGAAGACGTTACGGCTGCTGCTCACGGACACGAGCATCACGATCACAACAATCCGTTATTGTTTGGAATTTCCATGCACAAGATTACCGAAGCGTTTGTTTTGGCCTCGTTGTTTTTGCATGCTGGAGTGAAGAAAGCGAAAGCCTGGTTCTTACTTGTTTTATTCGCATGCATTGCTCCGCTTGGTGCAGCCTTTCACTTGTTCGTCGACTCTCAAGGCTGGGATGTGGAAGGCTGGTGGTACACCGCCATGATTGGCATCTTAATCGGAATCTTGCTTCACGTCTCCACCATTATTCTTTTCGAAAGCGAAGAAGGACACTCTTTCAATTGGAAGAAGTTCGTGATGGTGTTGTTGGGGATTGTGAGTGCGGGATTGCTTGTTTAGAAACTTCGTTGTTTGAACTGCGTTGTTTGAACTAAGTTGTTTGAACTGCGTTGTTGGAAAAGTCGAAGACCCTCGTCCAATGGACCCTCGCGATGAAATCGCCCTCGCAACGCTTGTTGCCTTCGCAAAGCATTTCCCCATTGGCATAAACACGCATAACAGTTTTTTGACAATCGCTATTCTACGAAATATGTTTGTCGTCATGAAAGCAATTCCAAAAAAGTCGCAAACGAATTTTGAAGACAATACCAATTTTGGGTATTTTTACAAAAATCAGTTTTCCATGAGCAAAAACACATCTATCACTTTCGGTATTTATTTCGAACAGTTTATTCAAAACACCTTGAAGGAAGGTCGATACAAAAATGCAAGTGAAATTGTACGCGCTGGACTTCGTCTGTTGGAAGAAGAAGAAAACAGATTGGCAGCATTGCGACATTCAATTAATGAAGGAATCGCAAGTGGAACAGCGGTAGATTTCAACCCCAGTGAGCATTTAAAAAAGTTGAAGTCAAATAAGAAATAAATGTCGGCTTTTACTTTAACCCATAAAGCCGTTGCAGATCTTTCTGAAATTTGGAATTATACATTTGAGACTTGGTCTGAACAACAAGCAGATCGTTATTACAAGTTCATATTAACTTCTTGCTCTGTCGTGGCAAAGAATCCGAAACTGGGAAAATACTACAACGAAATCTATCCCAATCTAATGGGTAAGAAGGCTTCTAAACACATCATCTTCTATCTTATTCAAAGAGATAAATCCATTGAGGTTGTTAGAATTGTTCATGAGAGCATGGATTTGAGAGGTAAGTGGAGTCTTTAACTGCGTTGTTCGAACTGCGTTGCTAAATCGTCGAAGACATTCGCGAAGCATTCGCCAAGGCATTCGTACAAAGTACATTCTTCATTGGTCCCCAGTGAAGCTGGGGGAAAAGTTCAAGGTCACAATTTGCAACCTTGAAATTGGATGTCGCAATTTGCGATATCCAATTGAGACGATCTTCTGTCGAATAAACAGCATATAACCTGCATATAAAAATTAGTGCTTTTTCCAAATTCGCGAAATGGGTTTGCTCTATGGAACAGAACCTTATTAAATCAGAAATTGAATTGCGAATATTTACCATTCGTGGCATGCAGGTGATGTTAGATAATGATTTAGCCGAGCTGTATGGAGTGTCAACAAGGCGACTTAATGAACAAGTTAGAAGAAATATTGAACGATTTCCTGAAAATTTTTGCTTTCAACTTACAAAAATTGAACTAGCAAATTGGATGTCGCAATTTGCGACATCCAATTCAAAAAGGATGGGATTGAGAAAAACACCGAATGTCTATACCGTGTATGGAGTAGCCATGGTTTCAGCAGTGTTAAAATCGCAAGTAGCCGTTGAAACAAGTGTTCAAATTGTGAGGGCATTTGTCGAGTTTCGAAAAGGTAGGCTTCAAGGTGAGATTCTTACAACTCGCGTTTCAAATTCAGAACAGATTTTGGCGATTCACCAGATTAAAATTGAAGAATTATACAAGAAATTGGAGGGAATTGAAATGCCAAAATCCGGCATCTTCTTCAACGACCAGATATTCGACGCCTATGTATTCAGCAGTGAACTTATAAGTAAAGCGAAAAAGTCAATTATTCTCATCGATAACTACATTGATGAAAACACACTGCTTCAGCTTTCAAAAAGAAACAAAAAAGTATCCTGTGCCATTTACACTGAAAAATTAACAGAGCAATTGAAACTCGATGTAGAAAAACACAATGCGCAATATCCATCGATTGAGATTCGAATTCTAAAAAACGCTCACGACCGATTCTTAATCCTTGATGAAAAAGAACTCTATCATCTTGGCGCTTCCTTAAAGGATCTTGGAAAACGTTGGTTTGCGTTCTCTAAAATGGATGGATGGATTGGTTTCTCAAATATTATCTCATCTTCAAGAATAGAAAGACGTAGGAACTAAGTTCCCTTCGGGATACATCCACAACGTGGATCAGTCCGCATAGCGGATACATCCCTTCGGGATTGGTCCTGAAAGGATTTGTCCCTTCGGGATTGGTCCACATAGTGGATAAAAATGGATCTGCGTTGTTATTCGCTTACCTGAGCAAATCTCGGGATTTCAAATTTTTCAGTACGGTCATTTGCTGAATAGCCAGTTGGTTTAGTTTAACAAGCCTTTCTTTTTGTTCTAACTTCTCTTGAATAAGCAATGAATTAATATTCTCTAAGTTCGATAAACAAATAAGTTCATTCATGCTGGCATAGTCGCGAATATTTCCTTGAATACTGGGGTTGCGATCTCTCCATTCGCGAGCGGTAATTCCAAATAATGCGACATTCAACAAATCAGCTTCATTGGCGTAAATAGTATTCACTTGTTCTTTACTTAGCAATTTTGGAACAATGAAATCTTTTATTGCTTGCGTGTGGATGTGATAATTGATTTTTGCGAGCTCTCTTTTTGCGGACCAACTGATTTCCCTTTCCTCCAATTTTTTCAATCGTTGAAATTCTTGTATGAGGTAGACTTTGAATTCAGGACTAATCCACATTGCAAATTCAAGTGCAATATCCTTGTGCGCATAGGTTCCTCCATATCTTCCCGATTTAGAAACTATTCCAATTCCATTGAACTTGTTGGAATACTCCTTAACACTTAACTTGAAATTATTCAACCCAGATTTCATTTTAACTATGGCGAATTCGCCATAATTAAAAGTGGGGTTATTCACCATTTCCCAAATCCCTAGAAATTCAAGTGTATTTCTATTACGCATCCAATCCGAAACAAAGAACTGTCCGTCCTTAGCCGTTAACATGTCGGTGATACAGATATAATCTTCGTTGTGAATTTTAACCAATCGCAACTCTGTTTCTTTCACGAATATTTTAGCCATTTCTTTTAGCCACAAAGTTGAATTGGCGAGTTGGCATAAACACCAATTTTTATATGCAGTTTATATGCTGTTTATTCGGTGGAACTTCTTAAATCCCTTCGGGGTACATCCACATTGTGGATAAGTCCGCATAGCGGATACATCCCATCGGGATTGGTCCTGAAAGGATTTGTCCCTTCGGGATACATCCACGAAGTGGAATGAATATTCCTACTGCGTAATTGGAACTTTGTTGAATATTTTCAACGAAGTTGTCATCCGGAACGGTCATCACACAAAGTGTGTCATCACCAAAGGTGTCATCGCTTGCGTAAAACAAAAAAGCCGCTCGAAAGCGGCTTCCCTGTTGTTTAGGTAATTATTCACGGAGTGAATGCTGATTTAAGCAATGCTTAATTTCTTCTCTAAATCTTCAAGATATTTTCTGAAGTGTTTATCTGTTTCTTGTAAGTTGTTCACAGTGCGACAAGCGTGCAATACCGTTGCGTGGTCTTTTCCACCGCAATGAGCACCAATGCTTGCCAAACTGCTCTTCGTCATCTTCTTCGCGAAGTACATCGCAATCTGACGCGCCTGAACAATCTCGCGCTTGCGTGTCTTGCTCTTCAACAACTCAATAGGTAAGTCGAAGTAATCACAAACAACTTTCTGAATGTAGTCAATGCTAACCTCACGAGCAGTGTTCTTCACGAACTTGTCAATCATCTGCTTCGCAAGATCCAAGGTAATGGCTTTCTTGTTCAATGAAGATTGAGCAATCAATGAGATCAATGCACCTTCCAGTTCACGAATGTTCGTGGTGATGCTGTAGGCCAAGTACTCAACAACTTCGTCTGGAAGATCAATTCCGTCTGCATACATCTTCTTGCGAAGAATAGCAATACGAGTTTCCAAAGACGGACATTGCAAGTCTGCACTCAATCCCCACTTGAAGCGAGACAACAAACGTTGCTCCATGCCTTGCAATTCAACCGGTGGCTTGTCACTTGTTAAAATGATTTGCTTACCTGTTTGGTGAAGGTGGTTGAAGATGTGGAAGAATACATCTTGTGTCTTCTCCTTTCCAGCAAAGAAATGAACGTCGTCAATGATTAACACATCCATCATCTGATAGAAGTGTGAAAAGTCGTTGATGGTTCCGTTCTTAACCGCATCTATGAATTGGTGGGTAAACGTTTCACTGTTTACATACAATACTGTTTTCTCTGGATACTTGTTCTTAATCTCTAATCCAATAGCGTGAGCCAAGTGAGACTTTCCGTAACCAGTGCTTCCGTAAATCAATAACGGATTGAATGCCGTTCCGCCTGGCTTGTTTGCTACTGCATAACCCGCGCTGCGAGCTAAACGGTTGCAATCGCCTTCAACGAAATTCTCGAAAGAGTAATTCGGATTCAAGTTTGAATCAATGTTCAACTTGCGAAGACCAGGAATGATAAACGGATTCTTAATTGGAACATCACCTAAATCCAAAGGCATAGCAACAGGAGCGTTTTTAACCGCTTTGCGATTGCTGGTTGGAACTTTAATGGTGTACGGAGCGTTCGAAGCCTGATTGTTTTCCATGATGATGGAATATTCCAATCTTCCTTCAGTGCCTAATTCTTTGCGAATGATTTTTTTTAGAAGCGTAACATAATGTTCTTCCAACCATTCGTAGAAAAATTGTGAAGGGACTTGAATCGTTAAAACTTTGTTTTCAAGTTTAACGGGTTTAATCGGTTCGAACCAAGTTTTGAATCCTTGCGGACTTACATTGTCTTTAATGATATTTAAACAATTTTGCCAAACTTGATTGAAATCGTTAGTCATAATACTACTGCGTATAAAAAGGGTTAATCGTCTGTTTAGGTGCCGGTAAACAACAAATATGCTTCGCGTTTCTCGGACTACAAAAGAAATGTAAAAAAAGTGAAAAAAAAACTCAATTGCCTATTGACTTATGAAAATTTTTGACGTATCAATTTAGGCCCTTTGTTCGAAAGATTGTTCAAAGATTTTGAGAATGAAAATCATAGCAAGACAATTCAATAATTTCTTTGTGGCTATGAAAATTCAAGACCGCGTCTTTCATTCCAAATTTACTGTAAGATATTCAGAAACCGACCGCATGGGCTATCTCTATTACGGTCATTATGCGGCCTATTTTGAAGTGGCAAGGGTAGAGGCTTTGCGTGAATTGGGAATTGTGTACAAAGATCTCGAAGACGAAGGAATTCTTCTTCCCGTAAGAACCTTCAACATACATTATAAAGTTCCTGCTCATTACGACGATGTGGTGCAGATTCAAACCAGAATAGAACAGTTCAGCGGCACGCGAATTTTATTCGCATTTGAATCGTACAGAGATGAAACACTTTTGAATACTGCCGAAGTGGAATTGGTGTTCGTTGATAAAACAACAGGACGCCCTTGCAAAGCGCCGCAACACATTGCAGAATTATTCGAAAATTAATTCGCCACTTCCGTTGCGAACAAAATCGTACAAGGCTGGAGTTTGTTTCAGCACAACATTTCCCGCATCTTCAATGCGAACAAAAGCATAGCTCGTAGCCTTCGCATATATGGGTTGAAGAGAAGAGTTGTTGATGTAAACTTCATTCGCATTTAATGCATCAGCATGAATAATTCCGTAGGCGTCTGAATACAATTGAGCAACGGTTACTGTACCATACAAATACGAATCGTTGGCTCCGGCCGGAGAGCCGCAATAAACGGTGTCGCAATTCAAGTTTAGCTCTACCTTTCCATTCGCATGCTTGTTCTCTATCACAAGCTTAGATCCTTTCAGTTCATTCAATGAAACAAGACTTCCTGTGCTGAAATTTTGAATGTTGGTCAATGAATCGAAATACAATTTCACAGTGATCGTGTGCTCATACGAGCGAAGGAAGTTGCACGTATTCTTGTTTTCAATTTTTAAAATTCCATTCTCAAGTTGTGCGTCTATTTTCGGAAGTAAATTCTGCGGCCCCGTGATTTCAATGCCACAAAAATTCGTGTCGACCAATTCGTATTTCAAATTGCTATTCAATTCCAATTGAGAAAAACTTCCAAGATTTCTCGTTTCTGTTTGAACTTCTCCTGCGGTTTTAAAGCAATCGGGAGCGTTCTCTTTGTTGCAGGAACAAAGCAGCACCAAGGCGCAAAGCACGCCGAACTTAGAGACGGTAGCCAAATCCAATTTCACCATAATCTGCTTTTGCAAAATGAGTTTTTAATCCGAATTGAATGAACCAGCGTTTGTCCATCGGGGCGTGACGCAAGATCACACGCTGATAAACCGGCGTGGTCTCGGCCCATTTATCTCGAAGGTAAATGCCTTGAACAATGCGCAATTGCGTGTTTCCGAAATTCTGACAAAACGTTGGTCCAGCACCTAACTGAAAAACCGAACGGTTGTTCGGGTGCATGCCGTCTCTGTTTTCCATGAGCGGAATAAGCGAGCTGTTGAACATGACATCTGCTGTTAATCCGAAGCAATGCTTTACCCGCGAGGTACGAAAATCCCATCCCGCGCTAAGCAAGTAAATCGGATATTTCTTTCCGTAAGGCTGCATAACTTCTTTCCATCCTTGCGAATAAGAAAGGCTGTAGTTGTATTTGCTCAGTAAACGCAACAACAGAATTTCATGCTCTTCATCTTTTTTCGGTGCTTTCGGTTTGGTTAAAGGCTGAATACCAAAGGTAAGCGCGAGTGTATTGGTTCCTAAATTAGGCAATTGAAACGCTCCGTTCGAGAAATGCGTGACACGAATTCCCAACTTGCATTGAAGCGTTTGGGTTGAAAAGACTTGCTGCTCGAAACCAATGCTCAGTGCTGCGTTCATATGCGATCCCAAAACAGGTGCTTGATAATTGGTCTGTAAATCCCAAATCTTGGTGGTATATCCCATTCCAATTCCCAAATGAAGGAATTTTTTATCAAGGGTAGGTGCTCCGAAAAGCTTGCGGTTAATGGGAAATTGATTCCAAAAGCTCAACGCGAATTGCTTTCCCAGTTGGGTGTTGTTCCCTGTGTTTATGAAGGTGAAATCGACACCCTGATATGGTTTTCCGTAGGGTCTTGAATAGAGTCTGTTCGTTATGCGTTTCACAAAACGAACACTTCCTCCAACGCTGTGATCAGTAATAAGCGGTTCCATAAGCGAGTTATGCGGAACTACAAATCCGTATTGAATGTTTCCGTGCACCTGCCAACGCTCTTGTGCAGTAGTCAAAAGACTAAGGCAAACAGCAGACCAAGTGAACAGAAGTTTTTTCATTACAAGTTTTCTTTCAAGAAGTTGGTCATCTTGCTGAACAAGTGCAAGCGCGTGTTCCCGCCGTAAATGCCGTGGTCTTTGTTCGGATAAACAAACAAGTCGAATGGCTTATTTGCTGCAACCAATGCGCTTACCATATCCATGGTATTTTGGAAATGCACATTATCGTCGGCACTTCCGTGAATCAACAAATAGTTTCCTTTCAATTGTTTCGCGAAGTTGATTGGCGAGTTGTTTTCGTATCCACCAGAATTTTCTTGCGGGGTGCGCAAGTATCTTTCAGTATAAACGCTGTCGTAAAATTTCCAGTTCGTAACAGGAGCAACCGCAATTCCGGTTTTGTAATAGTCGGCTCCTTTGGTCATGCACAACGAAGTCATATACCCGCCGTAGCTCCAGCCTTGCATTCCAATGCGCGCAGCGTCTATGTAGGTTTGCTGACCTAAATATTTCGCGAAGTCTATAAAGTCTTGCGTTTCATTTCCACCTAAATTCATGTAGGTTGAATGTTTGAAATCTTTTCCTCTGAATTGTGTTCCGCGAGGATCGCAGCTAACCACAATGTATCCTTCTTGACAAAGCAATTGGTACCACATGTAGTTCTTTCCGCCGTACGAATCCAAAACAGTGTTGCTTCCAGGGCCTCCGTAAATGGCAACAAGTACAGGATATTTTTTATTCGGATCGAAGTTGGCAGGCTTCATCATCCAGCAATTCAAATCGACATTCGCTGAATTCTTGAACGAGAAGAATTCTTTCTTCACACAATTGTATTGCGCCAATTTCTTCCCCAAATTTTCATTGGTAATAAGTGTGCGCTTCACCACACCTTGGTTGTCGCGAATGCAGAAAGTAGGGGGAGTGTTGGCGTTGCTGTAGGTGTGAAGGAAATACTTCAATCCTTTGCTGAAAGCCGCTTCGTTCGTTCCATCGTCAGAAGTTAGGCACTTCCACGAGTTCTTTTTCAAATTCAAACAGTATACATATTTTGAAGTCGCGTCAAGCGAGCTGCTCATACGCTTGCTGTAGTTCACTTGAGCAGCGCGCGTAGAGCTGAAGTAAATGTTTCCTGCTTTTTCATCGATACCATAAAAATCAAGGATCTCCCAATTTCCGCTCGTTAACGCTTTCTCTACTTTCGTTCCCAAGTCTATTTGGTACAAATGCGCGTAACCACTTTTCTCGCTGGTGTAGATCATACAACTTCCAAACGATAAAAATTGAATGTTGTCGTTTACGTCGATGTACGTTTCAGATTTCTCTTCCATCAGAACAGCAGTAGGCCATTTGTCTGAACCTTCCACGCGAATGGGGCTGGTTAATTCATAGACCAAGTGATTTTGATGACGATTCATTTTTTGAATCAAGAGCTGCGTTTCTTGCTTGCCCCATTTAATGCGTGGGATGTATTCAAATTCTGCAGACGTGTTTTCAACCAAGAAACTTTTGTTCTTCGACAATTCATAAATGTGAATGCTTACCTCTGAATTCTTTTCTCCAGCCTTTGGATATTTGAAGGTGGTTCTTTCCGGATAAAGACTTCCGTAAATATCCATTCCGTATTCAGGAACGCTGCTTTCGTTGAATTTGTAGTAGGCGAGAAGTGAACCTGTTTCGTTCCAATACAAGCCGCGATCGAATCCGAATTCTTCTTCGTACACCCAATCGGTGGCTCCGTTAATGATCTTGTTTTTCTCTCCGTCGAAAGTCACTTGCTTCTCTTCTTTCGTTTCAATATTGAAAATGAAAATGTTGTTGTTACGAACGAATGCCACGCGCTTTTTATCTGGAGAGATGGTCGCCAAGCGTTGCTTTCCTTTTTTGAAGTCTGCAATAGGCGTGGTTTCTCCAGTAATTAAATTGTGCACGAAGTAATTCGACATGCTGCTCCAACGATAAATGCCTTCGCTTTCTGTTTCAATCAGCAACATGCTTTCATCTGCATTGAACGAATAATTGTCGAAGGCGGTCATGGCATTCCCGAAAATCTTCTTGGCGGTGGTAATCGCTTTCAAGGTATCTCCATTCGCGAAGCTGCATTGAATAATGGTTTGTCCGTTGACATCAGACGCCAAGACATCCGAGAAAGACTCCCCGTCATTCATGGAATTGAATCCACCAAGATATTCTGCATTGAATTCGCGGCTGTTCCAGATGAGTTCATTCGTAATTTTTTTCTGAGCAGTAGCACCGAAAACAGATGCTAAGAATAACAAAGAGGCAAGAGTCTTTTTCATAATTTATATCAGTTCCGAAAGATAAGCCGAATGCAGAAGATATGCAATTGTGCCTTTAATTTGCGGCATGAATTTGAAATGGACTACCCTCGTATTAGCGGCAATGGCTTTTGGCGGTTGCACACAGCAATTGGTTTTGGAATCGCTTCCGGTTACAACCGAACCCGGACCAGTAACCTATGAGAAAGAGAAGCACTTCAAAAACATTCATCAGATTACCTATGGAGGAAACAACGCCGAGGCGTATTGGAGTCCCGATGGCAAGCAATTGATTTTTCAAAGCGATAACTCGAAGTGGGGTGTAGGCTGTGACCAAATATTTTTATTGAATGTGGAAGCGAAGGCTGACAGCTCGAAGCGTCAATTGGTTTCTACTGGTTTAGGAAGAACGACGTGTTCTTGGTTTATGCCCGATGGAAAGTCTTTCCTTTATGCTTCCACACACAAAGGCGGAGAGTCTTGTCCACCGCCACTTCCAAACACGGGAAGATACGTTTGGCCGTTGTACACCTCTTATGATATCTACACCGCAGACCTTCAAGGAAAGGTAACGAAGCAATTAACCGATTCACCGCGTTACGACGCAGAAGCGACCATTAGTCCGAAGGGAGACCGAATCATATTCACTTCATTAAGAAACGGTGATTTGGATTTGTATACCATGAAATTAGATGGAAGCGATGTGAAGCAAATAACATTCGACTTGGGCTACGACGGTGGTGCATGTTTTTCTCCAGACGGAAAGAAAATCGTTTGGCGCGCGTCACGTCCGAAAACCAAAGAAGAAATTGAAGCCTATAAATCTTTGTTGAAGGAAGACATGGTAGAGCCTTCAAACTTGGAAATCTTCGTCGCGAACGCAGACGGTTCAGATGCCCACCAAGTAACTTCTTTGGGAAATGCGAACTGGTCGCCCACCTTCACACCGAAAGGCGACAAGGTTCTGTTCTGCAGCAATCACAACAGTACGCGCGGATTCCCTTTTAATTTATTCTTGGTGAATTTAGATGGAAGTGGATTGGAGCAAGTGACTTACGATACGGAATTCGATTCGTTCCCGATGTTTTCACCCAATGGAAAATACTTGGTGTTCTGCAGCAACCGTCACAACGGAAGAACCCGCGACACGAATATCTTTATTGCTGAGTGGATTGATTAATCTGTCGTTTGAATTTTAAGAAATCTTGAATCATCGCGAAGGTGAGGAGTGGAAGGACAATCACTACAAGTGGGTTTTCATTCCAAGCTTCTACAAACTGAAATTTCACTAAGGCAATAACGGCGTGCGTCATTCCGCATCCCCAACAATGCACTCCAAAAATGAGCGTGAATAGGCAAGGTATACCTATGTCACAAATGCCTAAAGCGTTAAGGATTACTGCAAAGATTTCATACAGCAATAATGAAGAAACAATCCAATTCTTGCGCAGGTATTTGAAGAAAACGTTCACGGAAAATTACCCTTCGAAAGTAATGGAAACCACAAATGCTCGAGAGCGTAACTTGTCAATAGGCAAGGCATAACGAGTATCTTCTTCAATCAATAAATTGGGAAGGCCAATACTTGTTTTGAATTCAACAGCGAATTTGAAAAACGGAAGGAAGAAGTCAAATCCACCCCCTGCTTCAATGCAGTAATCGTTGTTTTTCAATTTGACAACAATTTCACTCGCTTGGTTGTTGTTCACGTCTTTTTGCGATTGCATGTCACGTGCATATTTTCCTCCAACTAAGGCATAGGCAGCAAAGTTGCCGGTTCTGTTTGTGCGAAATTTGAATAATACAGGGAACTCAAGCCAGACGCTAGAGATAGGTTTGGTTTGTGTATCTATTTTGTTATTCGCCTTCAAAAACTGGTATTGCAATGAGCGGTCTTGGAAGGATAATCCTGGTAAAAAGCGCACATTCACATTGGGAAGCGGATTGTACGAGGCAAGTATGTGCAAGTTGAATCCAGCTTGCGGGACATTGGTGATGCTTAAAAGAGAATCTTGAAACGAAAAGTCGGGTTTGTAGTTAATGAAGAACGAACTCTGATTTCCACTTAATGCAAATCCGAAATGGTATTTTCTATAATCGAATTTAGCTAGGTTCATTGCAGCGCGATCACGCTGAGCCATTGCTGTGAAAGCTAAAAAACAAACGAAGAATACCGCAACTAATTTTTTCATGATAGTTCTTTCAACATAACGGTTCTAAAAATCCAGGGGACAATCAAAGAGAAAATAAGCGAACTCAGCATCATCCCTGAAATCCCTGCTGCGACAACAGTTTTCACCGAAGTCATGGTGTTAACGCGTTCAATGTAGCTTTGTTGTATCTCTTCTTTGGTTAACTCTTTTAATTGGTCGTTACTCGAAGTGATAACCGCTACTTCATCGGCAGTATCTAAGGCCTCTTCCAAAAGTTTGTAGTCAGCAGCGCGTTTGATGTTCATGTCATCTGCTGAAGAGTAGTAAATGCCAATAGCGAATCCAATGGCTACAGAATAAGCAATACCCGTTCGAAGACTTAATTTGAAATCGTCGAAATAACTGCGAACCTGAGGTTCCTTGTTGTACGTCGTATACAGTGCCAATAAGATGAGCGCTAAAACAAAAACAAGATTTAGAATGACTCCCTTCGGTTGAGCTGAGGCGTAATCGAATGCGTAGCCGTAGCCCAATGCAAAGCGCAATCCCAACCACAATGCGGCTAACGAAAGGGCATAGGCCCAAATGCGCCAGGTGCTCATTACGAATTCATGGTTACTAAAAACTCTTCATTCGTCTTCGTGCGCTCAATACGATCTTTTACGAACTCCATGGCTTCAACCGGATTCATATTTGCCAAGTGTCTTCTTAAAATCCACATGCGCTGAAGCGTGTCTTTGTCTTGCAACAAATCTTCGCGACGTGTTCCTGAAGAAAGAATATCGATGGCAGGGAAAATACGGCGGTTGCTGATCTTACGATCCAATTGCAATTCCATGTTACCCGTTCCCTTGAATTCTTCGAAGATTACTTCGTCCATTTTACTTCCAGTGTCTACCAGCGCAGTCGCAATGATGGAAAGAGATCCGCCGTTTTCAATTTTACGCGCAGCTCCGAAGAAACGCTTTGGCTTCTCTAACGCATTCGCTTCAACACCACCCGACAATACCTTTCCGCTTGAAGGCGCAACCGTATTGTATGCACGCGCTAAACGTGTAATCGAATCTAAAAGAATACACACGTCGTGTCCGCATTCAACCAAACGCTTTGCTTTTTCCAAAACAATGTTGGCAATCTTTACGTGACGCTCTGCGGGCTCATCGAACGTAGAAGCGACCACTTCACCCTTCACACTGCGCTTCATATCGGTAACCTCTTCTGGACGCTCATCAATAAGCAATACAATCAAGTAAGTTTCCGGATGGTTCATGGCAATTGCATTCGCAACGTCTTTCAACAAAGTAGTCTTACCCGTCTTCGGTTGAGATACAATCATACCACGTTGTCCCTTTCCAATAGGCGCGAACAAATCCATAATGCGCATACTCACATTGTTGTTGTTGTCTGCCAAATGGAAACGCTCTTGCGGGAAAAGAGGCGTTAAGAATTTAAATGGAATACGGTCACGTACCCAAGCCGGGTCGCGTCCGTTAATATTGTCGATACGAATCAAAGGGAAATACTTTTCACCTTCTCTCGGCGGACGAATTGCTCCACGAATGGTATCGCCCGGCAACAAGCCGTAAGTTTTAATTTGCTGTTGAGAAACGTACACGTCATCCGGAGAATTCAAATAATTGAAATCTGAAGAACGCATAAATCCAAATCCGTCGGGCATCACTTCCAACACTCCTTCCGCCATTACCAACCCATCGAAATTGTATCCGTGCTCGTCTGGCATTCCTCTGCGCTGGCGGTCTGGACGAACAATGTTTTGGTCACGTTCCGCTTGACCTTCTTGACGCTCAGGTCTGTTCGGTCTTTCCGAACGGTCTTGTCCTTCAGGACGCTCAGGTCTGTTCGGTCTTTCAGGTCTGTCTTGACGATCCTGTCTTTCCGGGCGGTCTTTATGTTCGGGTCTTTGATTCTTTTGATTCGGATGTTGCGGACGCGGTTGTCCGTCTTTCTTTGCTAAAACCAAAAATGGAATTTCAGGTTTGCTGTCGGCTGCTGGAGCTTCTTCTGCTGCGGCAGTTTCTTTTTGTTCGGGTTGAATATCATTCGACACTTCTTCCTTAGCTGGTATCTCTTCCTTTTCAGCAGCCTTGTATGGCTTTCTTTCTCGCGTCTTCTTCGGACGATCGGCAGACTCTGTGTTTTCAGAAGTTAGAGGAGCGCTTGTGTTTTCTGCAGGTGCAGAAGCAGCCACTGGCGCGGATCCTGAAATAGACTGACGGTCCATGATGGTTAAAACCAAATCTTGCTTCTTTAATTTTTCAGCATTTGCAATGCCTAAATTTTCAGCAACAGATTTTAGTTCTGCCACTTTCATGGCGTTTAATGTTAAAATATCGTACATGTAGGGGAAATGAAATTCAAAATGTAATGTTGGGAATTGGAAAGCGAAATGCTTTCAGCGATGCAAGGATACAACGCAATTGGTATATTTTCAAAAAAAAATTATCGGATAATCTCGGAAACATTTCGCTTGATGTTTTGCGAGATTTTTTCAATAGGCACGTCGTTTTCATCGCCTCCAAAGGGATCTTCAATTTCTTCAGCAATGAGTTCCAAACTTCCCAAAACATAAAAGATGAAAATGGAAAACGGAATCACGTAATTTCCCAGCGAAGAGCTGAAAACCCACGGCAGCGTAATGATGTAGAATAAAATGAATTTACGCAAAAATGAGCTGTATGAATAGGGGATGGGTGTGTTTTTAATCCGTTCACACGCACCTGCTACTTCAAGAAAATTGGAGGTTTCAGCGTTAATCGAAAGCAATTCAGCATCTGTTATTTTCTCTTCTTTGTGCAGCTTGTATGTTCTTTGTTGAATAATGGATGCGATGTAATTCGGCTTGTGCTGGATGTTATCGGGCATTTCGAAATCTTCTGTGAAATCTTGATCCAATTCAGTGCGGGTCTTTTCCAACAACAAATGCTGCGACAACGTCATGGCAAAAAGTGGTATGCTCTTGCGGTAAAAATTGCGGTTTTCTTGATCCGAAAAATGAAGAATACCGTTCATCTTCGAGGCCAAATTGCGACTGCTGTTCGTAAGGCTTCCCCACATTTTTCTTCCTTCCCACCAGCGGTCATAGGCCGTATTGGTTCGGAAGACCAAAAGCAAGCTCATCACAGTTCCGAGTATCGTGTGCAGAACAGTCAACTTCGAAATTTCACTGTTCGAATCGATGTGCCAGTATTCTCTTTCGACATACCGAACACCATAGGCATACAGGCCCAATGCCAGCATGAGAATTCCTAATTGACGGAAAGTATCCGACTTGTGAAAGCTGAATAAAAAATGAATCCAATCGGAAGGTTTGTAACTGATCATTGAATCTGTTGAATTAGTTCTTTCCATGCCGACATGCTGGCCTTCATGGAATATTTATCTTGAAATGTATGTTGAAGTTGAATCGCCCATTCAGCCCGCAAATCATCGTTATTCATCATCTTCAGCCAAGTCGAACCCAAGCTTGAAGGGTCGTTTGCTTTGAAAAGGAATTGTTGATTTTGCAGAATCTCTGCGGTTCCTGCGGTGTTGCTTCCAATTACAGGAACCCCACTGGCCATGGCTTCAATGGTTACCGTACCAAAGGTTTCTTCCCAACTTGGAACAATCACTAGATCAAACGCGCGATACAATTGCTGCATCTTCGATTGATGTGGAAGGAAGGAAATCAAATCGTGGAGCTGCTCTTTAGCAATAGCTTCGCTCATTTTCTGAACGTAGTCGTCGGCTTCGTTTTTGGTTTTATCTCCGATGAAAACAACACGAAAGTTCAGGTCACTTTTCTTCACTGATGAAATCGCCTGAATCACTTCAAGCTGTCCTTTCTTTTCATCCAATCTTCCAACGACGCCTACAAGAAATGCATCGGTTGGAAGATTCAAAGCTTCGCGGGCTTTTTCTTTCGACAGTGCGGAGGCCCCATCAATTGAGGTTCCCAGCGGAATGACGTGAAGTTTGTCTGAAGGAAATCGAGTGTGCGTGAGTACTTGCTTCTGCATGTAATTCAGCGTAGAAACCCAAGCATCTATGCGATTGAATCGAAACGTGTGCAAGAAATCTTTTTTCGCAACACCCAGTTGCATGGCTTGGTGATACACCAATTTTATTTTTCGAGAAGAGAAAAACTTCACCCAACCCAAAAAGTCTAAATCGCGATTGTCTCTGAAATGAACCACGTCGATTTCATCTTTTTCAAATTGTCTTGCCAACCGACGGGCATGTTTGAAGTCGAAGTATTTTTTATTTCTAGGAACAGCAAGTGATGGTAGTCCCATTTCATGTGCATGATGAAGGAGCGTTGTTCCTTCAACCATATAAACTTGAATTTGAAATCCTTCAGATTGAAACGCCTTCGCATAGCGAAGCGAGTTCATTTCCAATCCGCCCCAACTGATAGAGCTGCAGTAAAATCCAATTTTCGGTAGGGAAGGGGTGCTGCTCATTCGTCGAAAACGTCAAGGAGCATAAGGGCTTCAGAAAGTTCACCTTCTGTTTTAAAGTCTTTCTGAAGGCGTGCTAATTTTTTTCCTTCCAAATAAAGTTCGATTGCACGTTCGTTGTTTCCGGTGAGCTCGTACAACTGACCGGTCTTGAAATAAGTGGGCAAATAATCGGACTGCGAAACAAGGAGCATTTCTAATATTTCAATGGCTTTTTCATACTGCTCGAGTTTTTCGTACTCCAAAGCCGAGGCATAATGAAGAAACGGATCGTTCGGATGCGTCTCTAACATTTTTAGAATTTGATCCAAACGAGTGTTCAACATGCTTATTTTTTTTCGATTTCTGCGGTAATGCTTCTGTCGTGAAGGGCAGTGCACATGCGTTCCATCTCTTTGTATGGCCCCGATTTTACAACCGTTTTTCCCGTTGTGTGAATTAACAGCGCGCATTGCTCTGCTTGAATCCATTCATGCTTGCAGATAGTCATGAGTGCATGAATGACGTGGTCGAAGGTGTTAACGTCGTCGTTGTATACCACAAGCTGATATTGCTCGTCGGTAACCACTTCAATCAATACTTCTTCTTCTGTTTCTGTTTGAGCGAAAATATTCATACAATACAAAATTAAAGCAGAATTTTCATTTTGAAATTTTAGCTTTTCAACACTTAACATTATGGTATTGTTTGTTACTTCGTTTGGTTGTTATTTAGCAGAATAATGAACAATTTGAATAGTATGAATGAATCGAACAATCTTATTCTTTCTGACACCGCAAAAATTCGTGTGTTAATTATTGAAGACGATGAGTTGGTGCGTGCTTTGCTCGATGTCATTATTTCCGAATTAGGACATACGATTGTTGCTTCTGTTGATAACGCAGTGGATGCTTTAGTGGCCTATTCCGTTCACAATCCGCATGTCGTTATTACTGATATTGAAATCAAGGGAAATACAGACGGAATTGAATTGGCCAAGAAACTACTTCAAATCAGAAAATGTCAGTTGTTATTTTTAACTGGAAATGCAAATTCAGATACATTTAACAAGGCGAAAAAACTCGCTCCGTTGGCTTTCATTTCGAAACCCATTGTTCGTGTTGAATTGGAGCGCAGCATAGATTTAGCTGTTGAGCATTCGAATGAGACAATCGGATTTGTTACACAGAGCATGCCTGTAGAAGGATGTCTTTATACGCGAGTAGGGAACAAGTTGAAGAAAATTGCTATTGCTGATATTCAATACATTGAGGTGGATGGCAAATACAGTAGCATTTCTATTGCACAGCGTTTGGTGAATTGTAAGATTTCATTGAAAGAACTTCAAGCCAAACTTCCACAAAAAGATTTCGTTCAGGTAAACAGAAGTTCAGTGATTAACCTGAACTGCATAGAAGACATTGACATGGCAAGACAGATGATCAAAATGCCTTCCGCAGAAATTAGCATCGGTCGCAACTTCAAGGAATCTCTTTTGAATCGTTTGAACCTCATTTAATTCTTTCGTCAGAATCTTTGGCCTAGCCAATCTTCCTTTCTCTTACCCTTTCTTACCCTTTCTTATCTCTTTTGCTTAAAAAGTTCAAACTGCGAAGGCACATTTCTCGTTGGCCAGAAGTTGTTGTTCAACTCCACGTCTGCTGTTTCTAAAAGTGGATCTAACGCAATGTTGGTCACTTTCTTTCCAAAACGGAAGACTTTGTTCGCAACAGGTTCAGACATTTTCCAGATTTCAGCAGGTATGCGTTCAATCTGCTTCGTTCCATCTTCAAACGTAAATTCGAAGATCAACGGCATGATTAATCCGCCTGCATTTTCTACACTCACTTCGTAGAAGTAGTTGGTCTCATTCAATAACTTTTGCTCCTCAGGAGTAAGCATCTTCTTGTACTCTTCGTATTTCTTTTCGTCTTCAGTCGTAACTGCATACGGATTGTCATCGTTGTACTTGTCGCGTGTTTTCTGGTTTTGATCTACGATTGGAATAATGCCTTCTTGCTTGTCACGCATAAGTGAAATGTCTGCGGGCTGCGCATCTGCTTTCGCTTTTAATAAAGCCTTTTCAACTTTCGGGTCGTGACCGTTGATGGTGAATTCACGAACACTTTTCAAGTTCATGTCGCAATGCTCTGTGGTGTAAAACCAACCTCTCCAGAACCAATCCAAGTCAACGGCACTTGCATCTTCCATACTACGGAAGAAATCTTCCGGGGTAGGGTGTCTGAACGCCCATCTTCTGCAATATTCTTTGAACGCATAGTCGAACAATTCACGTCCCATAATGGTCTCGCGCAAAATGTTCAATCCGGTTGCAGGCTTTCCGTAAGCGTTGTTTCCAAATTGATAAATGCTTTCAGAGTTTGTCATAATTGGAGACATCTTCGTTTTGTCTCCTTTCATATAATCGACAATGTTTCGCGCAGGACCGCGACGAATTGGGAACTCACGATCCCATTCTTTTTCTGCCAAGTATTCGCAAAAGGTGTTCAAGCCTTCATCCATCCAAGTCCACTGACGCTCATCACTATTGATAATCATGGGGAAGAAGTTGTGTCCCACTTCATGAATAATAACCGAAAGCATGCCTGTCTTGGTTCCTTCGCTATACGATCCATCGGCTTCTGGTCTTCCGCCGTTGAAACAAATCATTGGGTATTCCATTCCAATCCATTTCGCGTGAACGCTAATGGCAACCGGATAAGGATAGTCGATGGTGTGCGCGCTGTATGACTTCAATGTGTGCGCAACAACACGCGTGCTGTATTGCTCCCAAAGGGGATTTCCTTCTTTCGGATAGAAGCTCATAGCCATTGGTTTCTTACTGTTAATGTCCACCGACTGCGCATCCCAAATGAATTTTCTTGAAGTAGCAAAAGCGAAGTCACGCACATTGTCTGCTTTGAACACCCACGTCTTCATGGCTTTCTCATGTCCTTTCTCACGAGCGATAGCCTCGTCTTGCGTGCAAATAATAACAGGCTCTGTGCTTGTTTTCGCTTTGTTGTAGCGTGAAAGTTGATCAGAAGTAAGAACGTCTTTCGGATTTTGCAATACCCCAGAGGCGGCTACAATGTGATCTGAAGGAACGGTGATAGCCACTTCGTAATTTCCGAAATCAAGAGTAAACTCACCCGATCCCAAAAACTGTTTGTGCTGCCAGCCGCTGTAATCCATGTATGCAACCAAACGCGGATAGTATTGCGCAATGGTATACAAGTAATTCTTGTCGGTATCGAAATATTCATAACCGCTTCTTCCACCGAGGCGCATTCGGTCGTTGATGTTGTAGTTCCAGTTGATTTGGAAAGAATATGTTTGTCCAGGTTGAATAGGCTTCGGCAAATCAATGCGCATCATGGTTTGATTCACAATGTATGGCAAGTCTTTTCCAGAAGCATCTGCGACTTTATCTAACTTGAAACCTCCGTCGAACCAAGGATACAAATCAATGAGGTCGTTGGTTTGCATTTGATCGCTAATCTTCATTTGCTCAATCTTCGCGGTATTGTTGTCTTTCGCGTAGATGTTTTGATCAAGCTGAATCCACAAGTAATACAACACATCCGGAGAGTTGTTGTGATACGTGATGGTTTCTTCTCCATGAATTTTTTGAATGTCGTCGTCTAAACGAATCTTCATTTTATAATCGACTTGTTGCTGCCAATAGTCTACACCGGGCGCTCCACTCGCGGTGCGATAAGTGTTCGGAGTAGCCATTTCATCGGGACCCAACTGACGGAATTTGTCGTTCCATGGATTCACCTGAGGTTGTGCAAAGGCGTTGAAAAAAGCAACGGATAGGGCAGTTGCTGCAATAAGTTGACGAAGATTTAATTTCATAGCGTCGCTAAAATACGAAAGGAGAAGGGTTTAACGAGAAAGAAAATCGTTCAATTCAGAAGCCATTCTTTGGGCCTGAATGTGCGAATATATTTTATCTTGAAATTGCGAAACAGCCTGTATTCCTCGCGTTGCATTCAGCAACCACATTTCTTGTGCTTGTTGAAGGTTGGAAAGTGTGCACACTTTTTCCGTTAACTTTTTTCCCGTTTGTTGAAGATAATCTTGCAAAGCATGTTTCATGGTACTGTCGACACATCCGCATGAAAGAGGAGGAGTGAACAAATGATCTTCTTCCATCCACACCAATGAACTCCACGTTCCTTCAGCAATTTCATTTTGTGTATTTAGAAGGAGGCATTCGTTCCAATTGTTTTCCTTCGCCTCCATGGCTGCGAAGACATAGGGCAGTGCGTTCAAAGATTTAACATGTGAAAAAGAATGGGCATACAAAACGGAGCGTTCAGAAAGCCCTACTTCATTCAACAAAGAAAAATAAGAACCGAACGATTGTTCGGTTACTTCAATCAGAAAATGCATTTCGTTTTGAAGCGGAGTGTATCTTCCTTCGCTCGAACGATAGAATGTCACACGAGCAATGCCAGATTCAATTTTGTTTAATTGAAAGGTTTGTTGAATGAGACTTTCTAATTCTGAAAACGAATTTGTTGAAGGCTTGAACTTAAAGAGATTGTTCGAGGATTGAATTCGATTGAGATGATACTTGAAAAGGGGAATACGGTTGTGTTCGAAGCGCATGGTTTCGAAGAATCCATCGCCGTAACGAAAGGCGCGATTGGTTCGAACATCGAGCAGAAGTTCAGATTCTTCTATGAATTTTCCGTTCGAACAAACCAACATGTTATAGCGCTTTAACGTATTCCAACAAATCGCCGTTTTGCTTCATTTGGATTCCTCGAACGCCAGCGGCATTCGCGCAAAGCACATCGCGATCACGATCTCCGATCATAACGCTTGCGTCTTTGTCGAGCTTGTATTTCGCACAAGCGCGTTCTACCCACAAGCTTGCAGGTTTACGTGAGAGCGAGTTACAGATGTCAGGGTGATGAACAGAATAGAAGAACTCCAAAATTTCAACATTGTTTTTTTTGCATTCCGATTGGAAGAAATCGTGAATGCGGTCTACCTCTTCTTTGGTGTAGAGCCCGCGAGAAATTCCGGCTTGATTGGTAACTACCACCAGTTCAAACCCTTTGGAAACCGCCAACTGTAAGGCTTCCATTACGGTTGGAAGAATTACGAATTCATCAAGCGAATACGTGTAATCTCCAGGATCATGGTTAATAACGCCGTCTCTATCTAAGAATAGTGCTTTTCTCATACCAATTTTTTTAGGGTTCGAAGGGTAAGAACCAATGCAAGAATAGTGAATAAGGCGCCAAGCATAAAGGCTGCGCCTGGGAAGTGAACGATAGCGTTTGAATCTGCGAAATAGGAGTAGGTCTGCGTCATAATAAGCGGTCCAACAAAGGCAGTAATGCTTACCATAGAAGAGAGTGAGCCTTGCATTTCGCCTTGCTCATTCAAAGGAACTTTGTTGCTCATGTAGCCTTGAAGCGAGGGTGTTGAAATTCCACCCACACAATAAGGTACAAGTATGGCGTACATCATCCATCCGGCATTCGCGAACGAAAACAGAATTAAACCTATGGCCGCGAATGCCATTCCGATCACGATCGATTTCGTTGGTCCCCAAACCCTGCTCGTGTATCGAATCAGTCCGCCTTGGACCAACGAGATAAGCACGCCCACAGCACCCAACGAATACCCAACATCTGCATTGTCCCAATGAAACTGAGCCTTCCCGAAGAACGACCACGTGCTCTGAATGGCAAAGCTGCCAAGATATAAAAAGAAGAAAGCGACAATCAAACCCATCATTCCCTTGTATTGACCCAGTCGCTTTATACTGGTAAACGGGTTCACCCGTTTCCAATCGAAGCTTCTACGGTTTTCAACGGGATGCGATTCTGGAAGAATAAATACGCCGTAGGCGAAATTCAACAAAGAAAGAATGGCGGCTGCATAAAACGGAAATCGTTCGCCCATATTCCCCAACAAGCCGCCAATAACAGGCCCGAGAATAAATCCCAGTCCAAAAGCAGCTCCCAACATCCCGAAGTTCTGTGCGCGCTTCTCGGGCGTTGACACATCTGCAATGTATGCAGTGGCTACCGTAAAGCTCGCTCCCATAATTCCACTTAAAATTCTTCCAATAAACAATAGCGTGATATTCGGCGCAAGAGCCATAAGCAAATAGTCTAGGCCCAAGCCTAGAAGAGAAATAAGAATAATCGGACGCCTTCCATACGAGTCGCTCAACGCGCCCATCATCGGAGAAAAGAAGAATTGCATAAAGGCGTATACGCCTATCAACCATCCGCCCCAAGTGGCCGCTTCCGTTATGGTCGAGTGGGTGAGAGAGGCTATCAGATCTGGCAACACCGGAATAATGATTCCCAAGCCAATAACATCAATTAAGATGGTAATAAAAATAAAAACCATTCCTGGCTGTCTCGCTTTCAACATATCGAATGCAAGATTACGAAAGTTCTATTTCAAACGAGCAGTCTTCAGATAGTTTCCAATAAATGCTTTTCCAGTAAAGCCGAAATCGGCTACCGCTAAGAAGACCATTTCCTCGTTGCTTAAATTCTGCGACTGGTGCATAGACCACCTTGGAATAAACACAATGCTTCCCGGTTGAACAGGAACTACGCGATCGTCAATAAGCACTTGTCCAGTTCCTTTGAAGAAGACAAACACCGTTTCGTGCGCATGCTTGTGCAATTCATTATTCTTGTTCGGAGAGACGCGAACAATACGTGGATCAAGGACTTCCAACGGAAAATTTAATCGTTCCACGAAGAAGTCGACGTTCAATTTGTCAACGGTATTTCTGTATAATTCTTCTCCGCTTACCTGATCAATGTGCTGTTCAAACAAGGCTTCTTCTTCATCTGGAGTCAAAGACTCCTTCAGTAAAACCGCATCGGTCAAGGGTTTCAATCGTAAAAACAAAACTTGCTCATACGTGAAGTCCAATAATTCATATAAAGTGACGTCCACCTCAACATCTTTCTTTCCTTCCTCAAACAACGCATTCACTTTCAATTCATCGTCGGTCATAAGCGCGTGAAGTGCCCATTGCTTTTCTGTAGAGTTCAATTCAGCAATGAAATCTCTCCACTTTTCGGTATCGCTTCTTAACTTGAACGAGCGGATGTATGCACCCAAACAATCTTGAATAAAATACTTTTCCTCTTCATCAAAAAAATCGCTCTCGTAGGCTTGTATTAGGGGGTGCTTCATGATTGTAGTTCGTTCGTTTCCAGTTCTAATTTGCTCCAAAATTCTTTGCGAAGATTCAGGGCTGTTTCCATGCCTTTTTGAATGAGCTTGCTGTTTTCTTCACTCTGCGAAGCTAATTCATTCGCAATGGATATCAGCACCTTTCCATGTTCATCGTCTACTTCGGTGTGCAGTGGAAAAAAAACATAATCTCGAAGTGTTAGTCCGCTATAGGTAGAAATTGATTTGATGATGGGTTGATAAATATGTTTAACAATACTTTCAGTACCAAAGCCAATTGCACCAACGGCTTCGGCCTCTGAACATTCATTCAAATAATTTAAAAAGGTTGTACGCCACTCTTCAACTGCTGCATTTAAAGGAAATTGCTCTTCGGAGCATATTGATATTTTAAATCGAGCGAACAACTCTGGATGAGTTATTCCAATTACCCATTCGTCTTCAATGCCGAGGGCACGTATGGCTTGAAGATCTTCTTCGTGCAGTTGACCTTTTTCTTCCGCGAGGTTCTCGTACAAATGTGCTTTGTGCGCTGGATTTGAAAGTTTATCGATCACAGCCTGAAGGTATTTGGGAAACCAAGCGCTATATCCTTCGTACTGACAAGCGAAATAGGCCAAGGCTCTATGCATATCAGAAAATTCGCCTAGTTCTAATTTCTTTAAATAAGAATGATGAACTGCTTCGTGTTGTAATGCTACGTCTTCCATACTTTTGTTTCAGCGCGCAAATTAATTGCACAATCTCTAAACATTCTTATTCTTCTTTTGTTAAAATAACATGAAAACAATTTACATCGTCGGATTATTGGTGTTAGTCCTCTCCTCAGCAGCAGCATTAGCCTTTCGCAGCAGATGGCAAAAACCTTCAAACCCAATAGGAACAAATAAAATGAGCTTTTACGATTTAACCATTAACAGCATCGACGGAAAAGAGATGCACATGTCTGACTTCAAAGGAAAATACGTTTTGTGCGTGAATGTCGCTTCAAAATGCGGATACACTCCTCAATACGAAGACCTTGAAAAATTGTACGAGCAATACCAAGGTAAATTGGTAATCGTTGGTTTTCCATGTAATCAGTTTCTAGGTCAAGAACCTGGAACTAGCGAAGAGATTGTTTCCTTTTGTCAGAAAAATTACGGAGTAACATTCCCGTTAACAGAGAAAATCGATGTTAAAGGAAAGAATCAACACGGCGTTTACCAGTGGTTAACGCAGAAGACGTTAAACGGAGTGGCAGACGGCAATGTGAAGTGGAACTTCCACAAATTCTTAATCTCTCCAGAAGGAGAGTGGTTGGCTGAATTCCCATCAGGTGTAAAACCGTTGGATACTGAATTAACTTCGCTGATTAAATAATGCATCCATGAATTGGAATCAATTGAACTCGGTAGAGCAATGGAATGCCATGCTCGAATCCGAAGAAAAATTTATAGTCTTTAAACACAGCACACGCTGTAGTATCAGTACTACGGCGTTGTCGCGTTTTGAACGTGACTGGGACACTTCGTCTACTGTAAAACCCTATTATTTGGATCTTTTAGCGCATCGCAATATTTCAAATGCCATTGCACAAGACACAGGTGTAGAGCACGAATCTCCTCAGGCCATTCTTATTGAAAACGGAAAAGTGTTGAAGTACGCTTCACATTTGTCAATATACGTCTCAGAACTTCTCGAAGCATAAGTCATGTCTTACGTGCTAACCTACATTGCGGAAGGCGAGCATTTGAAGCAGGACTTTAAAATGCGCATCGACGATGCGCAAAAAATTGCACGTTCGCTTGTTGCGTTCGCCAATACTTCTGGCGGACGTTTATTAATTGGCGTGAAGGACAACGGAAACGTTTCTGGCGTTCGTCCGGAAGAAGAACTGCATATGATTATTCGCAGTGCCGAAGAGTTTTGTCAGCCTCCTGTTCATTTCACCCATGCTGTTTGGAAGGTGGAAGGAAAGGCTGTATTGGAAATTCAAATCGAAGAATCTTCCGTCAAGCCTCATTTAGCAAAGGTGGAAGAGGGATGGAAGGCTTTTGTGCGTGAGCATGATGTTACGCTACCTGCGTCTAACGTGTGGATTGCTATGCAAGAAGTTTCTTCACAGCAAGATTCGAACGAACTCTTTCAAATGTCGGAAAGAGAGGAGCAGCTATTTTCTTTGTTGAAGCAACAACCTTTCACGCTAAATCAGTTGGCAAGAAAAGCAGGCACTCCTAGGCCTATTTTAATTCGGAAATTGGCGAAACTCATGAAATGGGGAATCGTGTCTGAGAATTTCGATCAAGGTAAAGCGACATATTCATTGAAATAAAAAAGAGCGGGAATTCCCGCTCTTCTTTCCTTAACTATAAACTAAACCACGAACTAAAACTATTCCTTAATGAAGTTGAAACGACTTCCGTTTTCAGTTACTACCGTGTACATTCCTGGAGTGAAAGCGTTGGTATTGACAACGTTTAGATTGTTATTCAAAATTCCATTTGCGATCAATTGACCAGACACATTGTAGATAGCGTATGTTTCAGTTGACACTGATTTTCTTTCGATAGTGATTACATCTTTACATGGATTTGGGTATGCTTGAACAGCAGAGTTCAATATATCGCTTACTGATGCTGGTGGCAAAAGAACTGCATCAATCACATGGATTACGCCGTTCCAAGCATTCAAATCTGCAGCTACGATGTTCGCGTTGTTAATCATTGCGCCACCCATTCCTAAAGTAATCGTTGCGTTGTCGCCTTGAAGCATTGTCACTTCTTGTCCGTCAACTAAATCAGAAGAACCAATAGGTTCACCAACTGCATGATACAATAAGATATCAGTTAGTGCTGTTGGGTTTGCGATTAATGACTCGATAGTTCCTGCTGGAAGAGCACCAAAAGCAGCGTCGGTTGGAGCGAAAACTGTAAAGAAGAAATCATTTTGTAAGGTTCCTTCTAAACCAGCTGCAACAACAGCAGTCTCAAGGATGGTGTGAACTGGAGAAGCTTGGATGATTTCCCACACATTGTTCGCAATAATATTCGGTGCAATAACTGCATCAATAACGTGAACAACTCCGTTCTCTGTTACAATGTCTGCAACAATAACTTGAGCTTGATTAATGAATACGCTACCATTTATGATTGATACATTTACATCTAAACCAGAGAGCGTAGTAATGGTCATTCCGTCTGACAAATCAGTTGAAAGGGCCGCTGAAGGAACAACATGGTAAGTAAGAATGAATGTTAAAAGTCCAGAAGGGTCTGCAAGCAACGCATCAATGATAGGTTGTGGAACCAAAGCAAACGCTGCATCGGTTGGAGCGAAAACCGTGTATGAACCTTCACCATCTAAAGCGCCATCAAGTCCTGCTAAACCTACAACAGCTTCCAATGTGTTGTGGTCAGGTGATGTTTGGATTACGTCCCAAACAGTATAGCTTAATTCAGTAGATGGCAATAACACCTCATCTACAACGTGAATTACACCGTTTGAAGCGGCAATGTCAGCAACAATTACTTGGCTTGTTCCGTTGATGAAAACACCGTTATCGATCGTTACTGTAATGTCTGAACCGTTCAATGTTGTTGCAACTTGACCGTTGGTCAAATCGGTAGAAAGAACCGCGCCATTGATAACATGATACAACAAGATGTCTGTCAAAGCTGGAATGTCAGCCAACAAAGCATCAACTGTTCCTGCCGGTAATGCTGCAAACGCAGCGTCGGTTGGCGCGAAAACAGTAATAGGGTCAAGCGTATTTAACGCTCCGTCTAGTCCAGCCGCCAATACCGCTGCCTCAAGCGTGTTGTGGTCTGGAGAGTTTTGAATGATTTCGAATGCTGTTTGAGCTTGCGTTACTGCAAAGCTTAGGGCCATCGATAATGAGAGTAATACTTTTTTCATTTGTTTAACTATTTGTTATAAAGGTTAAACACAATAAGAGGACTTGTGTTCACTCGAATCATACTTTTTTTTAGAATTTCTTTAAAAAACCCGCCAAATAACTGATTTTTGTCAGTATCTAATCTGACGCAAGCAATTCTCTCATGCTTGTGTCTCCAATAGATTTGTAAAGCCCATGGAAAATAGATTTGTCTCAATATGGAATCATGTAAATGAAGGAATATTAATCTCCGATCGTTCGGGAAAGATTGTTTTGGCTAATCCTCGTTGTGCTGCGTTATTTGGATATTCAGAAGAGGAATTGTTGGCAATTGAGGTTGATCAATTAATTCCAGATGCGGCACGTTCCAGACACAAACAACACCGCGAGAATTACAACCAACATCCCACCAATCGATCCATGGGGCAGAACATGACACTGTACGGATTGAAAAAGGACGGCTCTGTATTCCCATTAGAGATTTCCTTAAGCCACTACAATTCGCAAGGCGAAATGTTTGTGATCGCCTTCATTATTGACGTTACTGAACGATTGAAATTCCAGGAAGATCTTCAGGTCATGAACAAAGAGTTGCTCACACTGAATGAAAATCTTGAGCGTAAAGTAAAAGAGCGAACACTTGTTCTTCAGGAAGCGCTGAATGATTTAGAAAAAAGTCAAACCGAATTACGTGAAGGTTTGTTGAAGGAAAAAGAGCTGCACGAAATGAAATCGCGATTCGTGACTATGGCTTCGCACGAATTCAGAACACCATTAACGACGATACTTTCTAGCGTTTCACTTATTTCGAAATACATTACGGAAGAAGAGCAGGTTCATCGCGATAAACACATTCAACGAATAAAAAATTCAGTTTTTTCATTGACTGAAATTCTGAACGACGTTCTTTCATTGGGCAAGCTCGATGAAGGGAAAGTAGAGGTTCAGTTGGAAGAAGTGAATTTGTGCGAGGTGCTTCAGTCAATTGTCAACGACATGGATTTGATTCTTAAGCCGAACCAGGAAATTATAGTGAATTGTCCGAAAGACCAAAGAGTGAAGGCCGATATTACACTGCTTCAACGTGTAATTGTGAACTTGCTTTCGAATGCCATTAAATTTTCATTCGATGAAACCAACATTTTGGTTGAAGTTAAACTAGAGAAGAATGAAGTTCTCGTCAATATCTCCAACGAAGGAATAGGCATTCCAAAAGCGGAGCAAGAAAAGTTGTTTGATCGATTCTATCGCGCGCACAATGCCGCAAACATTCAAGGAACCGGGCTCGGATTGAGCATTGTGAAGCGATGCTTGGAATTGATGAACGCATCGGTTTCCTTCACCAGTATTGAAAATTCAACAACAACATTTACCATTCATTTACCCTTAGAATTATGAGCGAAAAAATATTAGTGATTGAAGACAACGCGGAAATGCGCGAGAACATCTGCGAGATTTTAAGCATGTCGGGATACACCATTCTCGATGCAGAAAATGGAAAGGTAGGTGTTGAAATCGCTTTGGCGGAATTGCCAAACTTAATTCTTTGCGACATTATGATGCCCCAACTCGACGGATACAGCGTGTTGCATAGACTTTCTCGTGAAGAATCAACGGCATCCATTCCGTTTATTTTCTTAACGGCAAAAGCCGATCGTTCCGATATGCGTAAAGCCATGGACTTAGGAGCGGATGATTACATTACCAAACCGTTCGACGACCTTGATTTAATTAGCGCTGTAAGAAGCCGATTAGACAAGGCAAGAAGGGTAGGCGCAGCTTCCTCGAAAGAACCCCTTCACGGAATGGAGCATTTGTTAAACGAAGTGAAAGGACTTTCAGACATCACCAAAGTGAGTGAGAGCGCCATTACGAAAAAGTACAAAAAGAAAGAACTCATCTTCGCGGAAGGCGACGACGCCATGGGCGTTTATTTCTTGAAGTCTGGAAAGGTTAAGGTATATATGAGTCATGAAATAGGCAAAGACTTAATCATTCAACTTGTTCATGACAATGAATTCTTCGGATTTCTGCCTTTGCTCCAGCACGGCAAGCATAGCGCTTCAGCCGAGGTTTTAGAAGATGCAGAAATTGTGTTCTATCCGAAATCTGATTTCTACAAACTCATCGACGGAAGCTTCGAAGTATTGAAGGAAGTGGTTTCCTTGCTAAGCAATAAAGTGAAAGAAGAGCAAGAGCGTTTGATGAAGTTGGCTTACTCCAGCGTTCGCAAACGCACCGCCGAAGCCTTGCTTCACCTCAAAGAGCGCTATGAAAAAGACAACGACAAGCCCTTCACTATGGCCATAGCCCGCGACGATCTCGCCCGCATTGTAGGAACAGCAACCGAATCACTCATCCGCACACTCAGCGATTTCAAGCAAGAAGGGCTCATTACCATAGATGGTTCACGCATTACGATTGTTGAGGAGATGAAGCTTTTGCATCTAAGAGGTTGATTACTCACTTCGTGATCAATTCTTCGAATCAATCGCTTCGCGATCAATCGATCCGATTAATCCATAGGATTGATCACCACAGGTGATTGATTGCGCAGCAATTGATCTGACGAAGTCAGATTGATCACAGAGTGATTAGAAGCGCAGCAATTCCGCTTCGGACTCAACATCGGAATTCCCAATCCCGCGCCACGAAGCACAATCAATAGCCCAAGAATAAGCAATGCGAAACGAATGGTCTTTTCTCGTTTGAAGAACGGGTATTTACCCAAGTACATTTTAATTCTGGAAAGAAGAACCAAGAGTGGAGAAGTTCCTATTCCAAAAAGAAACATAAAGATTCCCGAGTAAAGCGCATTGTGATAAAGAATGGCTACAGCCAAGGCTGAATAAACCATTCCGCAAGGCAGAATTCCATTCACCATTCCCATGAGGAAACGCGAGTACACGCTTTCCATTTTCAAAAATTTTCGGAAGTAAGTGGCCACAGATGATGCTGGGAAAAGTGTGTTCTGAAACAAAGTGGGAAACGATTGCACAAGGAAGACAAGAATTAAAACACTTCCGCTAACGAGGGCAGGCCAAACACCGAAGTCTTTCGGTAGAAACAAATGCCCAGCGCCCCCAACCAATGCACCCATAATAGTATAGGTGGTAGCTCTGCCAAAGTGATAGAGGCTTATCTGTAGCGCCTTTTGAGTGTTCGACCAAGGAATGCTCACAATAATGGGTCCGCACATGCCTACGCAGTGAAGACTGCCCAAAAGCCCCATGGATAGGGCGGCTATGATAAGCTCAATGAACATGCTTATGTCCGATTACTTCTTCGAAATAATATTCCTTGCCATCTTTCTTCCAGAAAACTTCAATGTTGAAACGTGAAGGAATTCCGTTCGGAAGGGTGAAGGTAAAAGCGCTGTCTGCCGATGCTGTTAAGTTGTAACTCGCATCGAAAGCATTGTTGCTTGGACAATAAACCTTTACCGTGGCGTTTTCAATTTCATTCAACGCAAATGGGAAATACACAGATGCGTTTCCATTTGAAATTTGAAAGGAACACTTCTTGGGCAGAGCGGCGTAGTTCGATTGCTGATCTAATCTTCCCTGATGAACCAATTCTTTTTCATAATAGTTCTTATCTACTAAGTCTATTTTTTCGTTCACAGAAAGGAACACCAAGGTTAGTATGCCAGCTGTAAAAAACACATAGAGCATTGTTATTTTCCATCCCCAATTCATTGTCTGTTTGCGATATTAGGAGCCAAAAGAACTAGCTTTTCAGTAGCCTTCAGCTCGCCGTTACTGTATATTTCCAATTTGACATCGTTGCGTTGAGCAGGCAGTTCGTTCACGGGAACATAAATAAACAACTCCCCGTTTTTTATTTCACCGGCCTGCAATTTATTCTGATGACCAATCCAATCGAAGCTTGCATTCTTTCCTTCAATCTTGAATTCAATATTCATCTCGTCGGAAGTCTTGTTAATGAGTTTAATGTTGTACAAGTTTCCAATAGTTCCATTTGGTTCAACTGTGAACAAGGTGTTTCGCGTTCGAACGCTATTAACCTCAAGTTCGCTCCGAGTAATCAGCAGAAACGCTTCAACACCCACCAAGGCCAAGAGCACGAAAGAGTAGGCGAGTATGCGCTTGTTTAGACGAAGTTTTGTTTTGTTGACCACACTGTTTTCAGAGGCGTATCGAATCAGCCCTTTCTCGCGATGCGTCTTTTCCATTACGGTGTCGCACGCATCCATGCAAGCGGTACAGTTTACACATTCCAATTGAAGTCCGTTGCGAATGTCTATCCCAGTTGGACAAACACGAATGCACTCCAAACAATCCACGCAGTCACCGTGCGGCTGATCGGCAGTCTTTTTCACATGTTTCGTTCGAGGCTCTCCGCGCACATGGTCGTATGTTACTGCAATGGAATTTTTATCGAGCATAACGCCTTGCATTCTTCCATATGGACAAACAATTAAACACACCTGCTCGCGGAACCAATAGTAGACAAAGAAGAACACTAAACTGAAAATGATTAAGGCTATGAAACCTCCAACATGCTTCGAAACAGGTTCTGTTGCAATGTTCCACACTTGATCTGCGCCAATGACGTAAGCAAGAAATGTATTCGCAATGGCGAAGGAAACGACGAAAAAGAGAATAATTTTCAAGATGCGTCGCGTTAGCGTTTTGCTGTTCCAGGGTTGTGAACGTAAAGCCATTTGCGCCTTCCGATCGCCTTCCAACCAATATTCAATCTTGCGGAAAACCATTTCCATGAAAATGGTTTGCGGACAAACCCATCCGCAAAAGACTCTTCCGAAAATAACCGTGAAGAGAATAATGAAGACTACGAAGATGAGCATTCCCAAGACGAATATGAAAAAGTCTTGTGGCCAGAAACGAACGCCAAACAATATGTAAATGCGATCAATCACATTCAACATAAACAATGGCGCACCATGGAATTTTATAAATGGAAGGGTGAAGAACACCGTCAAGTAAATCCACGAAAGGTAGCTTCTGAGGTTATAGAAATAACCTTTGGGTTTCTTAGGAAAAAACCACACACGTTTTCCTTCCGCACTGATATGCGCGACTGAATCTCTGAATTCTTCTTCGTCTTCCATCATTTGTTTGCAATGGCTGTGCTGTCTGGCAAGACTGCCGTTGTAGCACTGGTGCTGTCTGCAGTTGGAGCAAATAAAGTTCCTTCAGGAGCTTTTGCGTTCGCAGGATTCGTTCCTTGTAAAGAAAGAATGTAACTTGTTACTTGCGCCATTTGCATGGCAGATAAATCTGTCTTCCAAGATTTCATACCTGTTCCTGTAACACCAAGTTTAACGGTCTTGAACAAATCTTTAATATCTCCACCATGCTTCCAGTATGGATCGGTAAGGTTCGGACCAATTTTTCCTTCAGCGCTAGTACCGTGACAACTTACGCAGTTTGCTGAGAATAGGGCAGAACCTGCTTTCAAGTCTTCGGACCCAGTGAGTAAAACAACAGTTGTTTCGTCTACCAAGTTTTTTGCATTCTTGCGATACTCTTCCATTTGCTTTTCGGCATCTGCCATTTGGCTTTTGTATTCTTGCTGGGAAGACGGACCGTTTCCACCCGCATGGAAATAAACCAAATATCCAAAGGCCCAAACAATGGTTAAGTAGAATCCATACTTCCACCAAGGTGGCAAGGCATTGTCTAATTCGCGAATACCATCGTAATCGTGGTCGGTAAGGATAGCAGCTTCGTCTTTGATTTCAACAGACTTATTGAATTTATCCCAGAACGAAGGCTTCAATTGCGCAGCGTTTTCTTCTGGAGCTCCTTCCTTTAATCCAACAAAATCAGTTGTTAAGTATTTAATCATTCGATTGTAATACAAGACCACACACAATTCAATCACAATCAAAGTGAATAACGCATTGAAGGGCGTGTTTCCAAATCCGTCGTGAAGGAATTTCAAGACCTGATCGCCAGTAGCTGCCGATGCAGTATTAGAAAATCCGAAGTATATCAATAGAATTATGATTGCCGTTGGCCAATTGCGCGATTGCTTTTGTTTGTCTTGCTTTGCTTTTTTCGCAACAGCAGTCAAGACACCTTGCAATTGGAAAATGTACACTAAGAGCATAGCAGCAACCAGGATTAATCCGTAGAAGATTGGATCTTGGTACGGAGAATATGTGCTCTCGGGAAGCGTTGTAATAACTTCTTTCATGGCTTACAGATCTAGTGGAATGTTTTTTTGTTCTTCAATACTTGCCTTGTCTTCACGAAGCACGCGGTACAATACGCCTGCGAAGAAGATGACGAAAATGAACAGGGAGGTAAGTGGATAGATACTTACGTCTGTAATGGATTCGAGGTAGTTTATAAATTTCATCTTACTTCAGTTTTATTGTTGAACAGGTGCTGCGTCTCTTCCTAAGCGTTGCAAATAGGCGATAAGCGCTAAAATTTCATGATCGGGTTGAAGTCCTTCTTCGCTGGTAAGCAATTGGTTTTGCTTGAACTCAGTCATAAGTCCGTCTGCCATGTGCTTTGCTTGAGAGCGCGCACTGTCGGCTCCCGCAGCAATGTCAGCATCGGTATATGGAACTCCCAATGTTTGCATGGCTTTCATCTTATTAGTAATCTCAGCAAAGTCAATTTTGTCTTCGAACAACCAAGGGTAGCGCGGCATAATAGATCCGGTAGAGATAGAAGACGGATCCATCATGTGGTTGTAATGCCAGCTGTCCATGCGTTTCAAGCTACCCGCTCCTTCACGCGCTAAGTCCGGACCGGTGCGCTTCGAGCCCCATTGGAACGGATGATCATAAACGAATTCACCTGCTTTTGAGTAGTCGCCGTAACGAGCCGTTTCAGAACGGAACGGACGAATCATTTGCGAGTGACACGTGTAACATCCTTCACGAATGTAAATGTCACGACCTTCTAACTCAAGCGGAGTGTATGGCTTCACCGCCGCAATGGTTGGAATGTTTTCCTTCACCAAGAACGTTGGTATCATTTCAATTACACCACCTATGGCCACAAGCACCAAGGCGAAAACCAACATCTGAAGTGGTCTTCTTTCAATAACGCGGTGCCAGTGTTCGTTTCCTGTAATGCGAGCTTTAACCAATGGCGCTGCTTCTGCCTTTTCTTCAGCCAAGAACACCCCTTGCTTCGCAGTCTTCACCAAGTTCACCACCATAATAATAGCTCCTACCAGGTAAAGTAATCCACCCAATGAACGAATCATGTAGAACGGACGCATGGTTTGAACCGTTTCTAAAAACTGATATTGCAATTGTCCTTCTTGTGTGAATTCCTTCCACATGCTACTTTGCATCCAACCCGCCCAGTACATTGGAATGGCGTACAACAAAATACCAAGAGTACCAATCCAGAAGTGCCAGTTCGCCCATTTCTTCGAATACAAATCTGTTTGCCACATGCGTGGGATTAACCAATACAATACCCCGAAGGTTAAGAATCCGTTCCATCCCAAAGCACCCACGTGAACGTGTGCAATGGTCCAGTCTGTAAAGTGAGAAATAGCGTTCACGTTTTTCAACGAAAGCATTGGGCCTTCGAAGGTTGCCATACCGTAGGCAGTAATAGCAACAACCATAAACTTCAACACGGCACTTTCACGCACACGGTCCCAAGCGCCGCGAAGGGTAAGCAAACCGTTGATCATTCCACCCCAAGACGGAGCGATAAGCATAATGCTGAACACGGTTCCCATACTTTGTGCCCAATCTGGAAGCGAAGTGTACAACAAGTGGTGAGGACCCGCCCAGATGTAGATGAAGATCAAGGCCCAGAAGTGAATAATAGAAAGTCTGTACGAATACACCGGTCGGTTAGCCGCCTTCGGAATGAAGTAATACATTAATCCCAAATAAGGAGTGGTTAAGAAAAATGCAACCGCATTGTGTCCGTACCACCACTGAACCAAGGCATCTTGTACACCTGCATACCAAGAGTAACTCTTCGTGAAGGAAACAGGAAGTTCAATGCTGTTCACAATGTGAAGCATAGCAACGGTAACCCATGTTCCAATGAAAAACCAAATGGCAACATACAAGTGTCTTTCACGACGCTTGATCAATGTGCCGAACATGTTAATTCCGAAAATGACCCATACCAACGTGATTAAAATATCAATGGGCCATTCTAATTCTGCGTATTCTTTACCCGTTGTATAGCCCATTACCAAAGACAATGCAGCCAACACAATAATCAACTGCCATCCCCAGAAGTGAATCTTACTTAAGAAGTCGCTGAACATGCGCGCTTTGGTCAAACGCTGCAACGAATAGTAAACACCCATGAAAATTCCATTTCCCACGAAAGCAAAAATGATTGCATTGGTGTGAAGCGGTCTCAAACGTCCGAAGGTGGTCTGAGGGATATCAAAATTTAAAAATGGCCAAACCATTTGCAATGCAATGGTTAATCCCACCAACATTCCAACCAATCCCCACAGGGCAGTGGCAATGGCAAATTGCTTTACAATTTTGTTGTCGTAGTAAAAAGTTTCCGTGTTCATTTGGGCTGTTCTTCTGTTGTTATTTCGGTTTGTGATTTTGGTTTTTCTTCGAATAAGATGCGCATAGCCGGTGTGTCAAGATCATCGAACTGTCCTCGTTTTGCATTACGCAAAAACACAATGAGAAAGCCCATTGCAAGCGGTAAACTGAATCCGATAAGTAAATAAATGACACTCATGTTTTGGCTATTATTAGCTTCTCCAAAACTATTTCTACAGTGTTTTTCGAGTTATGAGGTGCATCAAACGTGCTTATGATTTTTGTCAAGCAAAATCCTTTTGTAGGCGCGTCGGGTTGCAGAAGTTGTGAAGAGAATAATGGTGAACGTACTCACAGGCATAAGCACCGCAGCAACAAGCGGAGAGAGGTTCCCCGTTAGGGCATAAGACAATCCAATAACGTTGTAAAGCAATGAAAGTCCGAAACTGAAAAACACAATTTTTCTGCACGCCTTGGCATAGCTAACTATTGCTGGTAAATGTTGAAGCAGTTCTCCAGGAATTAATACATCGGCGGCAGGCGTAAAGCGCTGATGCGCATCGCTCACGGAAATTCCAACGCTCGCTTCTTGCAATGCTCCGGTGTCGTTCAATCCATCGCCTACATAAGCGCATCGCATAGTTTTTTCCATTGTTGCAATGCCCTTCGCTTTATCAATAGGACTTAGTTTATAGACCAATTCGCTTCCAAAAGGAAAGAGTTTGCGCATGCTCAAATCGTCGGCATTGCTGTCTCCAGAAAGCAATCCCAATTTGTTTCCTTTTTTTATTTGTTGAAGCATATCCTTCATTCCACTTCGAATTTCAAATTCTAGGTGGAAGACGCCACGCCATTTTCCGTTGATCCAAAGAGCGGTTCCGGGACCATCGTTATTCTTTTTCAATTCGAAAAAAATACCGTTTACTTTTCCGGAAGTACCCATTCCTGGAGTCTCTTCAAATTCGGAAAGGATGCAATGTTCGTTGCGCGGAAATTCCTTCAACAACGATTGACTAATGGGGTGAAGGGAAGAAGCGAGTAATTCTCCGAAGGCATTTTTTTCTTCGTGTTGAAGGGCTTCGCCTGTGTACTTTACACGCACTTGATGTGTATCGGTAACAGTGCCTGTTTTATCAAAATAGAAGGCCTGAACGGTGGCGAGTTTATCGAGTACGAAACTGTTCTTGAACAATAATTTTCCTTGCGCCAAAAGTCGCAATGCTGTTCCTGTGGTGAACGTATGCGAGAGCAACAGCGCGCACGGACAAGCTACGATGAGTGCGGTGGTTAAGGCGCGGAAGGCTTTGTTCGGGTCGGAAGGGTAGAGAAGAAGAAAAGCTCCGAACGACATAACCAAGAGGAACAGCGTAAACCATTTCGCCACGGCATGCGTGAAGCTTTGTCGTTCGGCGTTTTCTTCTTTGCGCGCTTCTTTGTTCCAAAGCAATCCGAGGTGGCTGTCTTCCATAACCTTTTCCACCCGAATGCGAATGTTACCGCTGCAATTGCGCGCGCCGGCATAGACCGTGGCTCCGCGAAGAATGGTCTTGTGATCAGACTCACCGGTTACGAAGGCGTAATCGAGTTCGGCTTCTTCGTTCAATAAGATACCGTCGGCAGGAATGACTTCCTGGTTGTGAATTTCAATTTCGTCTTGCTCTTGCACTTCGGCCAATGGAATGTTTTTGAAGGCATTTCCTCTTTTGGTTGAAATAACAATGGGGAAGTAGCTCTTGAACGATTTCGAGAATCCCAATTTATCGGTTCGAAGATCTTGAAAATGACGTCCAATAAGCATGAAGAACACAATGCCTGAATACGAATCGAAATACCCAGAGCCTGTATTTGAAATCACTTCGTACAGACTTCTTGAATACGCCACGCAAAGGCTTATCACCAAGGGAAAGTCTATGTGCATGAATTTATTTCGAATACCGGTTAGGGCTCCGCGATAAAATTCAACGCTGCTGTAGAAGAAGACGGGTAGGGAAAGAAGGACATTGATGGTTCGAAAGAAGTAAACGAAGTTCGGATCGTTTTTTAGTTCAAGGTCCATGTATTCCGGAATGCTGAAGAGCATAATGTTCGCGAAGCAGAATCCTGCTATCACCAAGGCGCGCAATCTGAATTTGCGCGATTTCTCCGTTTCGGAAGAAGTAGATTCTACCGACTCAATATCGGGCGCGTATCCTACGAGAGCCAGTTGTCGCGCTACTTTGGAAAGGGGCACTTCTTTGCGAATAACCATGCGAATGGTTTTTTCAGCGAAGTGCACTTCGGTCTTAAGAATGCCAGGCTCTAGTTTGTGTAGGTGTTCCAGCACATAGACGCACGAAGCGCAATGGATGTTGGAAAGGGTGAAGCGCACGTGTTTAACATCTGCATCTTCGTAGATGATGAATCGTTTCGCAATGGTGGGAATGTCGAGTTCTTCCCACGAGCGTTTGCTATTTATTTCTGGAGAGAAGTTTTCGTCATCGGGTGCGCACAGAATGGAATTGTCGATGAGCATTCTTGCTTGAAGGCATCCGTTGCAACAGTAGTTTTTTTCGGCCTGAACAATAAGTTCTTTGTCGCAAGCTTCGCCGCAGTGGAAGCAGAGGGCAGCCATGGTTACAAGTTGCTAGAGAGTTCGGCTCCTTCCTGATTTTGTCTGTCGAGGGTCCATTGATCGGTCACGGAAGTTTCAATGTAGAGTTTCCCGCTGCTGCGCAGGATCTGTACTTTCCAACCGAGTAATTTTTCCAGGTAATCAATGAAGTCGCGCACTTTGGTAGTGCTTTCAAAAATGACTTCCACGCTAGAAGTTCCATTTTTCAGGGCGAAGTCGTTTTCGGTCGCTGCGCGTTTCTTATTCCCAACACCTTCATACAGCGCCAGGCGCAGGAACGGGAAGTGCTCAGCGAACTGGCACATCAGTTCATTAACGGTGGTATTGGGATTAACGGTCATGCTCATTTTTTCAAGCCCCGAAATTCCATCAACTCTTCCGAATTGAATATGAGTGCGCTCAATTGGGGTTATGATAATTGTCAATGAACTGCGTTGTTGGAACTATGTTGTTGGAACTATGTTGTTTGAACTGCGTTGTTGGAACTACGTTGTTAGAACTACGTTGTTAGAACTACGTTGTTAATCTTCCCCTCTCTTACCTTTTCTTAACATCTCTTATCTTTTGTAAGAGCCCTCGCAACGCTTGAAGGCATTCGCCCGAAGGGCTCAATATTCCTTCATAAGCACCTCCAATGAAATGCCCAGTAGAACATGTATTTTTCGAATGTGTTCGAGGTTGAGTTTTCTTTTGCGATTGATTATCTCGCTAGCGCGACTCTTCAGTCCTAGAGCGTTGGCCAGATCTTGCTGTTTTAAACCCAATTGTTTTAGTTTGAATTTAATGGCTTCAATAGGATCGGGGTTCTCAATTGCGAAGTGTTTGTTTTCGTAATGCTCAATGAGTAAGGATAACAACTCCAATTCATCCCCTTCAGGAGTGTTCTTTTTTGCATCAAAGATTTCTTCTAACCGATGGAGCGCTTGGTTGTATTGTTTCTTTGTTTTAATAATTTTCCAATTCATGTCACTTATATTTTTGTTGCATCAATCTTGTCATATTCCGCATGTGTTCCTAAAAAACGTATCCAGATAATTTGATAATCATAGTTCACTTTAGCTACAATGCTGCTTGGATTCAGCATTCTTCTCATAGTATTCCTTCAGCGTTTTCTTAGCAATGACTCTCATGCAAATATAATATAAAAGTTCCCAAATATGGAACTATTAATTTGAAATTAGTTGTTTCAAACCTATGCATGAGACTGAAGAAATACACCAACTTTTATATGCAGTTTATATGCTGTTTATTCGGAGGAACTGAATTGGAACTGCGTTATTGGAAAATCGGAGATTTTATTCCTACGGTGTAATTGGAACTGCGTTATTCCTACTTCGTAATTTGAACTGCGTTGCTTTGAGCTCGCTCTGCGAGCGGCATCCGAAATGCCCCCAGTGAAGCTGGGGGGAAAGAGTTTTTGATTAGCTATTAACCGAAAGAGAAGAATCACTCATTCTCCAAATACTCCTTCCATTCTTTTTCCAACTCAACACAAAACGCATTCATGTTTGCATGCTGAAAAGCAGTGCAGTTCTTCGTGTTAGATTTAAGATACTTAATGTAATTCTTCACCATGGTGCGCTTGTCGTTTTCTTCAGCAATGATGCTAAACTCACCAATTAAAATTTTCGTCCAAGTCATTAAGTCGGCTCGCGTGAAACAAGAGCTGTTGTCGAAAAAAGCAATAAATTCAGCTGTGTTGTTCGCTATATATTCCTTTCCCAAATATCCCAACACCTCTGAATAATAGCCATCTGATTTTTCATATGACTTTGTAACCACCTTGAAATAGAAAGCTCTTGAACTCTTATTTCGGGCCTGCAAACTGTCTAACAATGCAAGTGCTTCGTTGTCGTTTTCTAAACTCCATTCTCGATTGAGATAAATGTTTTTGGCAAGTTCCGAAATGTCTTTGTCTGTTGCCATTGCATTGAAGTTGCAAGGTTCAGATGCTTCGATCGTTTGCCCCGATAAGCCATTCATAGCACTCAATCCTAAAAGGATAGATAACAAAGTAGTTCGCAGTGCCGACATCTTATTTCCCTTTATACAAGGTTGAAAAATATTACTGAGTTAAAATTATGAATCCCGATAGCTATCGGGAGGAATAAAATTTTCGATTTTCCAATTACGAAGTAGGAATAAAATCTTCGATTTTCCCATTACGAAGTTCCAATTACACCGTTCGCACAATCCCTCGTTCAAGAACGTACCGTTCTTGACTTTCCGGACAAACAGCTTCGCCGTTCGCATGGAAATGAAGCTTGTGACCATACTTACTCATCCAACCGGTTTGACGTGCTGGGTTGCCCACCACTAAAGCATAAGCAGGAACTTCTTTTGTGACTACAGCACCCGCGCCAATGAAGGCGTATTCGCCAATTTCATAGCCGCAAACTATCGTGGCGTTCGCACCAATGCTCGCTCCCTTGCGTACAATGGTCTTGCGGTATTCGTCTTTGCGAGCAACTGCGCTACGCGGATTAATCACATTCGTGAAGACACACGATGGACCCAAGAACACATCGTCCTCACACTCAACGCCCGTGTAGATACTGACGTTGTTCTGAACCTTCACATTGTTGCCCAACGTAACGCCTGGACTCACAACCACATTCTGTCCCAAGTTGCAGTTCTCACCCAAGACACAATTAGACATCACATGCGTGAAATGCCAAATCTTCGTGCCTTTTCCAATGGTACAGCCTTCGTCAATAAACGAAGATTCATGAGCGAAGTATTCCTTTTCCATTAACGTGAGTATTTCTCGAAATTCTTGTGTTCTACTTTATTCAACTCTTCAGTCGTTAACGACTTGAAGTAATCGTATGTAATCTTCAATCCCTCGCTGCGATGAACTTTCGGTTCCCAACCCAAAATGCTTTGAGCCAAGGTAATGTCTGGTCTGCGCTGCTTCGGATCGTCGGTAGGCAAGGGGTTGAACACAATCTTCTGATCAGTTCCGGTTAACTTAATAATCTCCTTCGCGAAATCTAAAATCGTAATCTCATCCGGATTTCCAACATTCACCGGCTGAGCGTAATCGCTCATCAACAAACGATAAATTCCTTCCACCAAATCATCTACATAACAAAACGAACGCGTCTGAGACCCGTCGCCGAATACCGTTAAATCTTCCCCACGAATAGCCTGACCAATAAAGGCTGGCAATACACGTCCGTCGTTCAGACGCATGCGTGGTCCATAGGTGTTGAAGATGCGCACAATGCGCGTTTCAACGCCATGATATGTATGATACGCCATGGTAATGGCTTCCTGAAAACGCTTCGCTTCGTCGTAAACGCCGCGCGGTCCAACCGGATTCACATGGCCCCAATAACTCTCTGTTTGCGGATGAACCAATGGATCTCCGTATACTTCACTGGTTGAAGCCACAATGATGCGTGCATTTTTTTCACGCGCTAATCCCAAACAGTTGTGTGTTCCCAACGAACCTACTTTCAAGGTTTGAATCGGAATCTTCAAGTAATCGATAGGAGAGGCCGGGGAAGCGAAATGCACGATGTAATCGAGCTTTCCGGGAATATGAATGAAATTCGAAACGTCGTGATTGTAAAACGTGAAGTGCTCGTTCGGAAACAAGTGCTCAATGTTTTTCAAATCACCTGTAATCAGATTGTCCATTCCAATCACTTCAAATCCTTCCTTCAAGAAGCGATCGCACAAGTGACTTCCTAAAAATCCTGCTGCTCCAGTAATGAGTACGCGTTCCATATTAATCGTTGTTTACAGTTGAACGACCAATACTTTTGTAGAAGTAGCCCAGCTCTTGCATTTTATCTAATTCGTATAAATTTCTTCCATCGAAAATAACTTTCGACTTCAGTGCTTTTCCAATTTTATCGAAATCTGGATTGCGGAACATGCCCCATTCCGTGCAGATCAACAACGCATCGGCACCTTCCAACGCTTCGTAAGCATCGGTTGCATAAGTAATCGCATATCCTTTTTGCTTTTGAACATTCGGCATAGCCTCTGGATCGTAAGCCACAATGCTTGCGCCCGCTTCCAACAAATGCTCAATCATATACAAAGCCGGTGCTTCGCGAATATCGTCGGTATCTGGCTTGAAGGCCAATCCCCAAATCGCAATCTTCGTGTGCGTTAATGAATTATTGAAGTAGTCTAAGATTGGTTTCAACAAGGTCGTCTTCTGACGCTCGTTCACCTTCATTACAGACTTCAATATCTTGAATTCGTATCCGCTATCGTTTCCAGACTTCGCTAACGCTTGAACGTCTTTCGGGAAGCAGCTTCCACCGTATCCCATTCCCGGGAACAAGAAACGCTTTCCAATACGATCGTCAGTTCCAATGCCTAAACGAACCATGTCCACATCGGCTCCAACCTTCTCACAGAAGTTCGCAATTTCATTCATGAATGAAATCTTTGTGGCTAAGAATGCATTCGCTGCATACTTCGTCAACTCTGCGCTGCGCTCGTCCATGAAGATAATCGGATTGCCCTGACGCGTGAACGGCTTATACAATTCGTTCATCAATTGTTTCGCACGCTCGCTGCGGGTTCCAATAACCACACGATCGGGTTTCATGAAATCGTCTACCGCAAATCCTTCGCGTAAAAATTCAGGATTACTCACCACATCGAACTGAACCTTTGCATTTTCAGCAATGGCGTTATTCACCAATTCAGCGGTTCCAACAGGAACGGTGCTTTTGTCTACAACAATTTTATAGTCGGTCAATAAATGTCCCAATTGCTTCGCAACACCCAAGACATAGCTCAGGTCAGCGCTTCCGTCTTCACCCGGAGGAGTGGGAAGAGCTAAGAATATAATTTGCGCGTCGGCAATCGAAGAAGCCAAATCAGTGCTAAAGGTCAAGCGACCTTCGCGAATGTTTCTTTCAAACAAGACATCCAAATGTGGTTCATAAATCGGAATAACCCCCGATTTCATCTGCGCCACTTTCTCTTCGTTAATGTCTATACAAACCACGTTGTTTCCAGTTTCAGCGAAACATGTTCCGGTAACCAGTCCAACATAACCAGTTCCTACTACGGCTATCTTCATAAATTAAATTTCTAAGGGGGCAAAGATACGATTAAGCGCCTTACTTTCGTGTAGCTTTTTGACATGACAAAAGAACCTATGAAATACGCCATTCAAGCCGAAGGCATAAACAAAACGTACGGAAAATACCAAGCGCTCACGAATGTGAGCATGGATATTCCGGAAGGGAAGATATTCGGACTATTGGGTCCGAACGGTGCAGGAAAAACGACCTTCATTCGTATCCTGAATCAGATTATTGAACCCGATAACGGTTTAATTAAGTTTTATGGAAATCCGCTTCAGCGCTCGCATGTGGAAGACATTGGTTATCTCCCTGAAGAGCGAGGTCTTTACAAAAAGATGAAAGTGGGAGAGCAATGCATCTACTTAGCTCAGATGAAAGGCATGAAAGAAAAGGCTGCCTTGGCTGAATTGAAAATGTGGTTCGAGAAGTTCGAGATACAAGAGTGGTGGGATAAGAAAGTAGAAGATCTGTCGAAGGGAATGGCGCAGAAAATTCAGTTCATCACCACCGTTGTTCACAAGCCGAAGTTGCTCATTCTCGATGAACCGTTTAGCGGTTTCGACCCCATTAACGCTGAATTGATTCAAAATGAAATGTTGCGTCTGCGCGACGAACGAACGACAATAGTCCTTTCCACACACGATATGGGAAGTGTGGAATCGTTGTGCGACAACATTGCGCTCATCAATCGTTCTCAAGTTATTTTAAGTGGAAGTGTAGCTGATGTTCGCAACAGTTTCCGCACCAAAACATACACACTGAAATTTCAAGGAACGTTGTTGGAATTCACCATTGCCTTGGGTGCTCGATTCGAACTCATTCATAACGAATTGAACAACGATATTCACACGGTTTCAGTTCGAATTAAACCAGAATTTAAGCTGAACGACTTGCTCATGCAGGTCATTCCGGTGGTTGACATACTAAGCGCTGAAGAAAAAGTGCCAAGCATGCACGACATTTTTGTTCAATCGGTTCTTTCATTTAATGAAGCACAGTCATGAGTAAAATAGGATTAATCATTAAGCGCGAATACACCACGCGCATTCGAAAGAAGTCGTTTATTATCATGACTATTTTGGGTCCCCTTTTATTTGCAGGACTGCTTTTCGGCACCATTTGGATTACGCTGAATGATCAAGAGACTTACACGGTTTTAATAAGCGATCCATACGGATTGGTTACAGAATACCGCGGTGAGCAAGACTCGACCTTGGTTCCAAGATTTCCAGATCAGTTCAAAGACACCGAAAATGTTATTTACGGGTTCACAGAAAAGAAACAGAAGCCCGAAGAGCTGAAAGACGGTTTCTACAACATCATGATCGAACTCGACGAGATTACGATTAACGATGGAAAGTGCAACATGTACTTCGATAATTTTCCTTCCGAAAACATTCAAGGTAAATTGAAGAACGATTTGCAAGAATCGCTCGAGCGTTTTCGCGTGGTCGATTCTTTGAAAATCGATTACGAGAAGTACAAGCGCGCTAAACTCGATGTGAGTTTCGCCGAAATTAACATCAATAAATTAGGAGAAGAAGATCACACGCAAGAACGGGCGGTCATTGGATTTGTGTTCGCCATACTCATATATATGTTCATTTTCATGTATGGTGTTCAGGTTATGCGCGGTGTGTTAGAAGAGAAGACCAATCGCATTGTAGAAGTCATGGTGAGTTCGGTGAAACCGTTTCAACTCATGATGGGGAAGGTGGTTGGAATTGGATTGGTTGGACTTACTCAGTTCCTCATTTGGGTAATTCTTTCTGCTGTATTAGCAACCTTCGGTCTGAATTATTTCGAATCGCATTTGGTGAACGGCGCTGCTGTTTTAGAGAACGGAGCAGTCGTTGGAAACGGCATGAATCAAGCAGCCATGGCCCAATCGCTCATGAACAACGAAGCCATCAATTGGATCTTTTTAATCAATTGGCCGCTCATGGTGGGAATGTTTATCTTCTTCTTCATTGGCGGATTCTTGTTGTACGCTTCGCTCTTCGCGGCCATTGGTGCTGCGGTTGACAGTGATTCAGACACGCAACAATTCATGCTGCCAGTGACATTGCCGTTGATCTTTTCCTACATTGTTTCGGCCATGCTTATCACCAATCCGGAAAGTCCCATTGGAAATTTCTTCAGCATATTCCCACTCACGTCACCCATTACCATAATGGTGAAAACTGCCGTTGGAAACATTGGTGTTTGGCATCTTATAAGTTCAATGGCAGCGCTCATAGCGGCGTTCTTGTTCTTCATTTGGTTGGGTGGAAAGATTTATCGCGTCGGCATTTTGTCTTACGGAAAAAAAGTGACTTACAAAGATTTATGGAAATGGATACGTCAGTCGAATTAAACAACAATCAGCGCGTAGCCATCATCGACTGCGGAACCAACACCTTTAATTTATTGGTGAAGGAAAAGGTGGAAGGAAAGTGGAAGACACTTTTCAAAACCAAACTTCCCGTGAAGTTGGGTGCAGGCGGATTCTCTGAAAATGTCCTCATGCCCAATCGCATGGCTCGCGGATTGGATGCGTTGTTTTCCTACAAGAATGTCATTGATTCACTTGGTGTGAAAGACGTTCGCGTATTCGCGACTAGCGCAGTTCGTGAGGCTTCCAACGGAAATGAGTTTGTTGCTAAAGTGAAGAAGCATTTGAATTTCGACATGGAAGTTATTTCCGGAGATCGTGAAGCTGAACTCATATTTGAAGGCGTGGTTCAAACCACAGAAGAGATCAAAGAAGACTACTTAATCATGGACATCGGCGGTGGCAGCACCGAATTTATTTTCGTGCGTGATCAAAAGCCTTTGTGGCGGAAAAGTTATTTGCTCGGAGTAAGCCGATTACACGGAATGCTCAATCCGGCTTCAAGAATTAATCAAGACGATGTGCATAGACTTCGTGCGCATCTGAACAACGAGTTGCAAGATTTAATTTCATTCTTGAAGGAAAATCCTGTTCGTGTTTTGGTGGGATCTTCGGGTTCTTTTGATACGTTGTTTGATATGTACCTATTCGGCGTAGCCGAAGGTTCTGTGAAAGATGTTTCACAAGGTTCTTCGAAAGGACCTTCGGTAGGCCCTTCGGCGAAGCCGACCTTGCTTGCACCTTTCGCAGAACCTACGGAACGTTCTATGAATTTGAATGAAATCCCTTTCTCATCCTACCCATCAATACATCAATGGCTCATAGGAAGTACGTTGGAAGAGCGTTTGAAGCATCCGAGTATTCCACAGATGCGTGCCGAGTACATGCCGCTTTCAACTTATTTGGTGAAATTCATTTTAGAGCAATCAAACTTCAACAAAATGTATCAGTCTGAATACGCCTTGAAAGAAGGCGTGCTGGCACATTATTTAAATTAAATTTGCAACATGATAATTGTAACGGGAGCAGCCGGATTCGTGGGATCGGCGTTGGTAGCTAGATTGAATGAAGATCGTTTTTTCGATTTGGTGTTGGTCGATGATTTTTCAAGAGAAGATCGAAAAAGAAATTGGGAAGGAAAGAAATACACGGCCATCGTTCACAGAGATGAATTTCCGGAATGGTTGGAAGAAAATCAGAATCAAGTAGAATGCGTTTTTCACATTGGTGCTCGCACAGACACTACTGAATTCAACGTTGAAATTTTCGATCGCTTAAATCTTCATTATACACAATCACTTTGGAAAATCTGCGCGAAACATGCTATTCCATTTATTTACGCTTCATCCGCAGCAACATATGGTGGAGGAGAGCACGGATACAACGATGACCATGCGACCATTCCACAATTGAAGCCGTTGAATCCATACGGACAGTCGAAGCAAGACTTCGATGTATGGGCACTTCAACAAGAAGAGGCCCCTTATTTCTGGGCAGGCTTGAAGTTCTTCAATGTATACGGTCCGAATGAATACCACAAAGGCCGTATGGCAAGTGTAATCTGGCACACCTTTAATCAGATTGGAAAGTCAGGTGAAATGAAATTATTCCGCAGTCACAATCCGAACTTCACAGACGGCGGGCAAATGCGCGACTTCGTTTATGTTAAAGATTTGGTTGAAGTACTCATGTTCTTAATGCATCACAGAAAGGATTCAGGCATTTATAATTTGGGAAGTGGAAAGGCGCGAACGTTCTTGGACTTGGCAACAGCTACTTTTCATTCAATGGGAAAAGAACCGAACATCTCTTTTGTAGATACCCCGGAAGACATTCGAGATAAGTATCAATACTTCACCGAAGCGAACATGAACAAGTTAATTTCAATCGGTTACACTAAGCCGTTTCATTCTTTGGAAGAAGGTGTCAACGATTATGTAACGAATTATCTACAACAAGATCTTAAAATCTATTGATTCCTTCGAACAAAGAAGGCACTCAAGTGATTTACTTTTATAACAATTATTGAAACATGGAAAAATTAGTATACGCCACAAGAAGAGAACGATTCAACGCAGCGCACAAATTGTGGCACGACGAGTGGGATGAAGCAAAAAATTTCGAGACATTCGGAAAATGTTCTAACCCAAATTGGCACGGACACAATTACGAGTTATTTATCACAGTGAAAGGGGTTCCAGATGCAACTACAGGTTACTGCATGGATTTGAAATATCTGAGTGATATTGTGAAGACGCGTGTGATTAGTAAGCTTGATCACAAGAATCTGAATATGGATGTTGAATTCATGAAGGGAATGAAGACCTCAACCGAAAATGTTGCCATTGCAATTTGGGAACAGTTGGAAGAATTGGTGAATGAAAAGGGATGTCAATTGCATTGTATTAAAGTAACAGAAACAGAAAATCAATACGTAGAATACTACGGAGGCAAATAATGCACAATCAAAAAAGTATAGAAAAAGCAGTAGAAGAAATTCTCGCTGCGGTGGGCGAAAATCCGCAACGTGAAGGTTTATTGAAAACTCCGGAACGTGTGGCAAAGGCCTATGGCCATTTGTTGAAAGGATACGAAGAGAGTGCAGAAGATGTTTTGAACGGGGCTATTTTTCATGAGTCGTATTCTGAAATGGTTATTGTGAAGGACATTGAAGTCTACAGCTTGTGCGAGCATCACATGTTGCCCTTCTTCGGAAAAGCGCATGTGGCATACATTCCAGATGGAAAAATTGTAGGTCTTAGCAAAATTCCTCGTGTAGTTGATGTGTTTTCAAGAAGACTTCAAGTGCAGGAAAGACTGACAATTGAAATTCGCGATAGCATTCAAAAAGCGTTAAATCCTGTCGGAGTGGCAGTTGTTTTAGATTGTCATCATCTTTGTATGCAAATGCGAGGAGTTGCGAAACAAAACAGCACCACCATTACAAGTGCATTCAGTGGTGAGTTTTTAACGAACGACACAACAAGAAAGGAATTTGTAAGTTTACTTCAACTGAAAAAATAAATTTAACCATGAACAACAATTTAGAATTTAACGATGGCGTTTATGTAAATGACAACGCTGTTTCAAAATCATTCGTTTCAAATGTATTTGCATACATGTCTCTAGCGTTGGCTATTTCAGGAGCCTTGGCTTATTTATTCGGAACAACAGACTTAATTTTCTCATTGGTAAACAAGCATGGCATGACCATGTTGGGATGGATCGTAATGTTTGCACCATTCGCATTCATTCTTGCAATGAATTTCGGATTTAACAAAATGTCATTCACAACGTTGCTTGCTGTATTTCTTGGATATGCAGCAGTAATGGGAATTAGTTTAAGTTTTATCTTTTTGGTGTATGAATTTGGTGTGATCACAAAAGTATTCTTTATCACTGCTGGACTTTTCGGCGCAATGGCTTTCATCGGATATACTACCAAAACAGATTTAACGAAGTTCGGTGGCATTTTAATGATGGCGGTTATTGGACTTGTTATCGCCTCTGTAGTGAATATGTTCATGAAGAGTTCTCAAATGGATTACATCATTTCATGTGTAGGAGTTTTAGTCTTCACTGGATTAACAGCATACGACGTTCAAAAGATTAAGCGCATTGGAGCAGGAGTGGAGTTCGGAACAGCGGAAGCTTCTAAGCTTGCTTTAATGGGTGCACTTTCACTGTACTTAGACTTCGTGAACTTGTTTATGTTCTTGTTGCGTGTTTTCGCAAGAAGAGACTAATTACTCCTTTTTGAAGCGTGAAAGATTACTACCAAATATTGGGTGTCTCGAAGAACGCTTCACAAACAGAAATAAAAACAGCTTACAGAAACGGGTGTAAGCAATTTCATCCCGACAAAAATGCGCATCCAGATGCGCATTTGCGTTTTATAGAAATTCATGAAGCGTATGAATTCTTAGGCGACGAGAAGCAACGCAAGGCATACGACTTGGCTCAACTTCGAAAGATAACCCCTCGGTACGAGCAGTACTACCAGCAAAAAGAATATGCTGCAAGGACACGAGCGAGAGAATATGCCCGTCAAGATTTTGAGCAATTTAAAAAATCGAAGTATTACAAATTAGCTGTTGGCGTAAACAACGGCTTCAACTTCCTCTTTCTGTTCATATGTTTGCTTATTATCGTGGTCCCACTATACATGTATATCCTCCAACAAGAATTACCTGAAGAGGAACAACGACCGTTTTTAGGTTTTTTATTTCCCATGTTACTGGGCTTTGCCATGGGAACGTGGGCCTCTTATTATTGGTTCATTAAGAAGCAAGATATTTTCACTATTTCGTAGATTCGCAACTCATAAAAAATTGCAATGAAAAAACACGCACTCGGTTTTCTATTCGTTTTAACTTCTTTCTTTTCTTTCGGTTTCGAAGGAATGTGGATTCCCTCTGTCTTGAATGCCGCTTTCGACGATATGAAAGCGAATGGACTTAAACTATCTCAAGAAGAAATTTATTCGATCAATCACACATCTCTGAAAGACGGTATAGTCTTATTCGGAGGCGGCTGCACAGGCGAAATGGTTTCTAGTGAAGGATTGCTTTTCACCAATCACCATTGCGGATTTGACAATATTCAATACCACTCCACGATTGAACACGATTACTTAAAGAACGGTTTCTGGGCCATGAATCGTGATCAAGAATTGGCTTGTCCTGGTCTTACCGCCACCTTCGTTTTGGAAATGCGCGATGTTACCGACGAAGTATTAAAAGGAATGGAAGGGGTGGAAGAAAAAGATCGCGCAGCGAAGATGAAGGAGTTATTTACAGCAATTTCGAAAAAGGCGAAGTCTGAAAATAAGTGCGATGGATTTGTAAGAGGATTCAATTACAATACACAATTTTTTTTGGTATTAACGAAAACGTATACAGATGTTCGATTGGTTGGCGCTCCACCTTCATGCATTGGTAAGTTTGGTGGAGATACGGACAACTGGGTTTGGCCGAGACACACCGGCGACTTTTCTGTCTTCAGAATTTATGCAAATGATAAGAATGAACCTGCCGAATATTCTTCAACCAATAAACCATACAAACCTGCACATCATTTCCCAATTTCTTTGAAAGGAGTGAAGGAAGGCGATTTCACAATGGTCTACGGATTTCCAGGTAGAACAGAGCATTTATTAACTTCTGCAGGTGTAGCTTATAATCATGAGCAGTTAGCACCGATGCGTATTGATTTTCGTGAAAAGAATTTAGAGGTTATTAATGCTGCAATGAAGAGCAGCGATGCACTTCGAATTAAATACGCAGCAAAGCAGAGTAGTGTAGCGAATGCCTACAAGAAATGGCAAGGACAAGAACTAGGATTGAATAAATTCAATGCCATTCAATTGAAGAAAGACGAAGAAGCGAAGTGGTTAGAAATCGCAAAAATTTCGAACAAAGAGTTGGAATACTCCAATCTACTTTCAACGATAGAAAAGTTATACAAAGACTATTATAGCGTGAATATGGCTGCTGCAGCTTACGCAGAATTTGTATTCAACGGACCTGAAGTTTTTCAATTGTACCAGGATTTTAATGAAATCTTTGTCCAGTCTGCTCAATTGAAAAAAGGAAATCAGTGGGAAGGAAAAATGAAGGAGTTTTTGGAAACAGCAAAGGCATTTTACAAAGATTACGACTTGGAAACAGACAAGAAAAGATTCTTGGCAATGGCTCCGCTATTTGAGCAATTCACCAAAGGAGTCGTGCATTTCGAACACACGAAATTGTCTCGTGAGGCAGCTGCAGATCTGTGGTTCAGTCAGGCTTTGATAGCGGATAGTTCTGCATTTCTTGGCATGATTCGTTCATTTTCAAAAGACACGTTTGTTTCAATGAGCGGAAAGTCGAAGAAATACGCCAAGCGATTAAGCAAGGAGTATTTGTACGTTCAAGCACTTGCATTAAACGATTATTACAAAAACACATTAGTACCTGCGAAGCGTGAATTCACTACCAAGCATGATCAACTCATGGAAAAATATGTGTTCTTGTTGGAGGAAATGCGTGGCAAAAAAGAGAAGTGGTGCGATGCAAACTCCACCCTTCGCTTAACTTATGGCAGAGTGGAAGGCAGCGCTCCAGTAGATGGAATGGCCTATACCCCTTTTACAACAGGGCAAGGAATTTTAGACAAGAATAGCACGGGCAATCCAGATTTTGAAATCAACGATCGATTGAAAACATTACTTCAAAACAAGGAGTTTGGTAGCTATGGGGTGAATGGAACTTTACCGGTTTGCTTCACAGGAAGTAATCACACAACAGGAGGAAACTCAGGCTCACCTGCCCTGAATGCGAATGGAGAATGGATTGGAATTAACTTCGATAGAACGTGGGAAAGCACGATGAGTGACCTCTATTTCAATTCAGAAATTTGCCGAAATGTAATGGCTGACGCGAGGTACGTGCTTTGGGTAATTGACATATACGCCGGAGCTGGCCATCTCCTGAAAGAGATGACCATTCGACGCTAATGTTTTAAGACCACTGAATAAGGAAATATACCACTGTAATCACCAATCCAAACAGGATTAAAGCGAAAGTTACAGGTCCGCCGATTTCATTTTGCTCAGCTTCGTGTGGAATGTGTCCGTGATCGTCGTGTGAATGTCCCATTTTGTAATTTTTGACAAATATAATTTCATTGGGCAAACACCCAAATAAAAAAGGCTAACACTTCAAGGTTAGCCTTTTCTTTTTCTCAAAAAGGCTTCTAGTGCAACCTAATCTTTCGTATTATTGTCTTTAATAGGAAACCATACTGAAACCAATGATTTTAAATATATTAAAAAGATTTGCTGTCTTTTTCTTGGCCTTGACAGCTTCTTTTTCGGCAACTTCTCAAGTTGTCATTAACGAATTTTGCTTTGCAAACTATTCTGACTACGCTGTTGGCGGGGAGTTTGAGGACTGGGTTGAATTTTACAACCCGACTGGCTCTGTTGTGAATATCGGAGGATATTGGCTCAGTGATGATGTTTTAGATCCAATGAAATACCAAATTCCAGCTACCGTAACGGTGCCTGCGAATGGTTACAAACTCATTTTGGTGAGTGGAGTTGGTGCCTACGATCCAGGGTATTTAGGACAAACCAATACGAATTTCAAAGTTACACAGTCAAACGGTGAAGACTTGGTTTTTTCAGATCCATCTGGAAACATATTGGAGAGCTACGATTTTGCAACGATTAGCCCAAACCAAAGAAACCAATCATACGGCCGAGTTCCAAACGGAACTGGAGTTATGCTTATTCAAACCAATCCTTCTCAAGGAGCTGCGAATGCAGGAGCAACCGGAACAGCTTACGCAGCTATGCCAACAATTGACATTCAAGCAGGCTATTACGCGTCTCCAATTACTGTCACCATCTCAACTACAGAGCCGGGCGCGACAATCTATTACACCACAAATGGTTCACAGCCATCAAACGCAAGTGCCACCTATACAGGACCGATAAATATCAGTACCACCACAGTGCTACGCGCCATTGTCTATTCACCGACGGCAGGCATACTTCCTTCATTCACCGAGACAAATACGTATTTCTTTGGAAACGACAATCACACGATACCTGTGGTTTCTATTTCAGGAACAACCTTAGACGGTGGCTGGAATGGAAATGAACTAACTCAACTTGAATTTTTTCAAAACGGTACTTTCGTAGTTGAATCGGTTGGTGATAGCAACGAGCACGGAAACGATTCCAATGCCTACGGACAAAGAGGTTTTGATTACATTACCCGTGATGCACTTGGTTATGACCACGAATTAGAGCACCAAATGTTGCACACGAGTGACAGACAAAATTATCAACGATTAATATTTAAAGCCGCAGCAAACGATAATTATCCTTTTTCGAATGGGGGAGCACACATTCGTGATTCCTATGTGTGTGAGCTGTCTCTGATTGGCGACCTTCACCTTGACGAGCGTAAATCACGAAATTGTATTGTATATATAAACGGACAATACTGGGGTGTTTATGAAATTCGTGAAAAGGTTGATGACACGGATTATACGGATTATTACTTCGATCAGCCTGCAGGAAACGTTGATTTCTTGAAGACTTGGGGCGGGACTTGGACTGAATATGCCGCAGCCCCTGGATTCAATCCGCAAACTCAATGGAACACTTTTGTGAACTTTGTGACCACGAACAACATGGCTACTCAAGCCAATTATGATTATGTTTTGACTCAGTTCAATACCATGAGCTTAATTGATTATTTCATTCTAAACGGTTATACTGTTTGTACAGACTGGTTGAACTGGAATACCGCTTGGTGGAAAGGAACCAATCCGAATGGAGATGCGAAACGATGGAGATATGCGTTGTGGGATAACGATGCAACGTTTGGACATTATATCAATTACACGGGCGTTTCAAGTACGCAACCAACTGCCGATCCCTGTCAAATTGAAAGTGAGGGAAACATTGGTGGACAAGGTCACATCCCTGTTTTGAATGCTTTATTTGACAATCCTGATTTCTTTGCCGATTACATTCAACGTTATGCAGAGTTATCCAATACCATTTTCTCTTGTGAGCGAATGATTGAAGTTTTAGACAGCATGGTGCTTGTCATTCAGCCTGAAATGCCTCGTCAGATTCAACGTTGGGGCGGTAATATCAATACTTGGAACAACAACGTTCAGGATATCAGAGATTTTATTTTAGCTAGATGCAACAATGAAATCATTGACGGTATTGTTGATTGTTATGATGTTGTTCCTTATAATGTCACTTTCCAAATAGATGGAGTTGGAGATATTATAGTCGGAGAAACAGAACTTAGTCCTTACGAAACGCCTTTCACGGGCACTTACTTCGGAGATTTGGAAATTGATTTAGAAGCCATCATCGACTCTGTTGTTGGTCCTTGCAGTTCTTTCCAAGGTTGGGAGATTGTGAGTGGTACGGGTGTTATCGCGGATCCAACAGCTCCTATCACAACTTTAATTGTTCAATCAGATGTAACTGTTCAAGCAATTTTCGGAATACCGGCTTCAGGTCCAGTACCTGTTGTGAGCGATGTGTTCCCAGCGGGAGCAGGTAATATAATTTTCAATGGAACAGCGCAAGGAACCTACCCGAATACGTTTAGCGTGAATGCGGGAGATTCCACAACAGTTAGTGTTACTGCAAACCCTTGGTTTACCTTCAACCATTGGGAATCTACGAACGCAACTCTTCTTCCGAATACAACAACGACTTCAATTTATCTAAATCCGTGCGCTGCCGATACGGTTGTAGCTATTTTCGATGAGACGCCGCATGCAATTCTTCAAGTTGATGTTATGCCAATAGGTGCAGGAACAGTAACCATGGACGGAACTGTTTTGGCGGCTTATCCTTGGAACAACGAGATTTTGGCCGATGTTGATTACACCTTCAACGCGAATGAAATTCCAGGAGTTACCTTGTTCGATCACTGGGAAATCAATAACCACCCCTTGAATCCAAATACGCTTACGCCAGATGTTATCCTTCACTTAATGGTAAGTGATACGTTAGTGGCGGTATTTACTATTATCGATGAATTCCCATTGACTGTGGACGTTCAACCAGCAGGAGCCGGTTCTGTTACCATGAACGGAAATGCTTGGACACCACTTCCATCCACGCAAATATTCTCTGAAAATACGTTTATGAATTTCGTGGCTTCGCCAGCGGATTCATGGACAACCTTTAATCATTGGGAAATAAATAACCACGTTTTAGCACCAAATATTTCTAGCACCAACGTGAATTTTAATTTCACGGTGGAAGACACCTTGGTTGCTGTATTCGATGTGACACCGCACCACCCACTGACTGTAATTGTAAATCCTCCAACAGCAGGAACGGTGTTGTTCGACACTGGAAACGCCACTACTACTTCCTTAACCATTGAAAACGAAGATAACATCCCTGTAAATTTCACAGCAATTCCAGAGCCTTATTGGTTCTTTACAGGATGGCAATCAGTTTCAGGCACGCCTATCAATCCTAACTTTACGGCAGACCAAGTTTCAATGACATTTGTAGGCACTGATACTGTAATTGCGAATTTCGAGAAAGAGCCGTTCTTGTATTATGTACCGAACACATTTTCTCCAAATGACGATAATCTGAATGAAGTATTTATTCCTGTGCTGAATGCATACGATGCGAGTGACTATCATTTTTCCATCTATGATCGTTGGGGTGTTTTGGTATTCGAAACCAATGACCCAGAGAAGGGATGGAACGGCACATTCAACGGAAACGGGACGCACTATGTGCCAAACGATGCCTATGTTTGGAAGCTTCGTGTGAAGCCAATCGCAGGAACTGAGCCGGTTGAATTAATGGGTTCGTTGACACTCTTTAGATAAGCATTTTCGAATTAACTTCGTTGCATGAATATTCGTAGCGAAGTTTTTTCAAATCAAACTCTTCAAGACTGGCAAACGCTAGCCGAAAAAGAATTAAAAGGAAAATCCCTCGACTCTTTGGTTCGCCAAAAAGAAGAAGGGATTTTTTTATTTCCGTATGCTACACAGGCAAAAACCACCGACGAACCAACTTTTCGTGCAACGACTTCTTGGCAGTTGCACCAATCGTTTCAGACGAACGATCCACTTCAATGGAATGGTCTGGCGTTGGAGGCATTGAATGGCGGAGCGAACAGCTTGACCGTTCCAGCTTCTTTCAACGCTAGTGATATGAAGGTGGCGTTGAAAGACGTCTTCGTCGGCTTCATCCATTGGGAGTTAGAGGCACATGCCGAACAAGCCGACGATCAGATAGACGCGATTAAGCAAGCTTACGAAGCACAAGATCGCGCTGGTGTTTTGTCGTTCTTTCATTCCAAACACATCAACACAAACGCATCGTTCGCTAACCACGCAACAGCGTCGGAACAAATCGCGTTCGCTGTTTTAGCTGGAATTGAATTCATAGAAAATACGCATTTGTCCATAGACGAGGCTTCCGCTCAAATCCTGTTTCATTTTTCGGTTGGAAGTGAATTGTATGTTGAAATTGCCAAACTGCGTGCTTTCCGCGCGGTGTGGTCGCACGTCATGAAGTCAGGGACTTTCGAGCATGCTTGCTCGAATCACGCTTTCGTGAAGGTGCAAACCGACGGCTATTTCCAAGCGAAGATAGACACCGACAATAACTTAATCCGAGCAACCATTCAGGCCCTAGCCGCATGCGTGGGTGGCGCGAATCGCATTGAGGTTCTTCCCATGGAATACGGAAACGGAATTGATGCGAACGATCCATTGCGTTGGGCACGAAACATTCAACATCTATTGATTGAAGAATCTTATTTCGATCAATATTCCGATTTAGCAAAAGGAAGTTATGCTTTAGAAAAACTTACAGAAGATCTATCAACAAAGGCGCTTCAGACCATGAAGGAATTTGAAACTTCCGGGAAATTGGAACATTTCATTCAAAGTAAAAAAGAAGAAAGAAGCCTTCAACATGCACAACGTGTAGTCGTGGGTGAAAATAAATACGTGCGATCATGAGCAAATTGAATTGGAAAGAGATTCCCTTCAACTTCAATCAAGAATTGAAAGATGCAACGTGGGGAGCGGGAACAGCACCGTTTTTACGCGGACCATACGCGAGCATGTATACCGTTCGTCCGTGGACCATTCGTCAGTATGCCGGATTCAGCACCGCTGAAGAATCGAACGCGTTCTACAAACGCAACTTGGCCATGGGACAAAAAGGATTGTCTGTGGCTTTCGACTTAGCCACGCATCGCGGTTACGACAGCGACCACGAGCGCGTAAAGGGAGACGTTGGAAAGGCAGGGGTAGCCATAGATTCAGTAGAGGACATGAAAGTTTTGTTTCATGAAATTCCCTTGAATGAAATGTCGGTGAGCATGACCATGAATGGAGCCGTGCTTCCGATTCTTTCTTTCTACATTATAGCCGCTGAAGAACAAGGCGTTCGTAAAGAACAATTAACCGGAACCATTCAGAACGATATTCTGAAAGAGTTCATGGTTCGAAATACATACATCTATCCGCCTACGCCAAGTATGCGCATTGTTTCAGACATCTTTGAATTCTGTTCGAAGGAAATGCCGAAATTCAATCCGATTTCCATTTCGGGTTATCACATGCAGGAGGCCGGAGCAACGCAAGAAATTGAGTTGGCTTACACGTTGGCAGACGGACTTGAATACGTTCGCGCTGGAATAAAAGCAGGCATGAGCATCGACGACTTCGCACCGCGCTTGTCTTTCTTCTGGGCCATAGGCATGGACACCGTGACTGAAATTGCGAAGATGCGAGCAGCACGCGTTTTGTGGGCACAACTGATTAAGTCCTTCAACCCGAAAAACGAAAAATCAATGGCGTTAAGAACCCACTGTCAAACCAGTGGCTGGTCACTTACGCGTCAGGATCCATACAACAACGTGGCTCGCACATGCATTGAAGCGCTCGGCGCCGCATGGGGTGGAACACAAAGCTTGCATACCAATGCGCTCGATGAGGCCATTGCTTTGCCAACCGACAACAGCGCGCGCATTGCACGAAACACGCAGTTGATCATTCAAGAAGAAACCGGTCTTTGTGAAGTAGTAGATGTGTGGGGTGGAAGTGAGGTGGTGGAAAAGCGCACGCAAGAAATTATGGACGCTGCGTGGAAGTTGATTGAAGAAGTGGAAGAGATGGGTGGAATGACCAAAGCCATTGAGGCAGGCATTCCGAAGTTGCGCATTGAAGAAGCCGCAGCGCGAAAGCAAGCGCGCATTGATAGCGGAAGAGACAAGATTATTGGGGTGAATATTTTCCAGTTGGAAGAAGAAAGCGCGATGGATATTTTGCAAGTCGACAACGATGCGGTGCGCATTTCACAAATTGAAAGATTAGTGAAAACGAAAGCTGAACGCAACGAAGAGGCTTGTCAAAACGCTCTGAAAGCCTTGACTGAAGCGGCGCAGAGCGGAAGTGGAAACTTATTGGCACTATCGGTGGAAGCCGCTCGCTTGCGCGCAACCTTGGGAGAAATCTCCAGTGCATTGGAAGTTGTTTACGGAAGATATTCCGCACAGATCAGAAGTATTTCAGGAGTTTATTCAAACGAATCGGCCATGGACAAAGATTTTATTGAAGCACGCAGACGCTCAGATGAATTTGCAGAGCTAGCGGGAAGAAGACCGCGCATCTTGGTTGCAAAGATGGGACAAGACGGACACGATCGCGGAGCGAAAGTGATTGCTACATCTTTTGCAGACATTGGATTCGATGTAGACATGGGACCGTTGTTCCAAACGCCCGCAGAAGTTGCGAAGCAAGCCGCAGAGAACGACGTTCACATGGTTGGAGTATCTTCATTGGCAGCCGGTCACAAGACCTTAATTCCGGAATTAATTGCTGAATTGAAGAAGTTAGGAAGAGAAGATATTGGTGTTATTGCAGGCGGAGTAATACCCGAGCAAGACTTCGATTTTTTATATGAAGCGGGATGCGTTGGAATTTTTGGTCCAGGAACCAAGATTGCATCGGCAGCGCAAGAAATTTTAACATTAATGATCGAAGCGCTGAAAGAATCATGAATACCATTGAACAGAAGAAAGAGGCGTTCGAGCGCTTGTTAACCATCATGGACGAGCTTCGCGAGAAATGTCCGTGGGACATGAAGCAAACGCTGGGAAGTCTTCGTCATTTATCCATTGAAGAAGTCTACGAATTGGGCGATGCCATTTTAGATGGAAACATGGAAGAAGTAAAGAAAGAGTTGGGAGACTTGTTTCTTCATTTAGTCTTTTATTCACGCATAGCCAGTGAGACCGAGGCATTCGATGTAGCCGATGTGTTGAATTCCATTTGTGAAAAGCTCATTTCAAGACATCCGCATATATACGGAGATACTGTGGTGAAAGACGAAGCTGAAGTTCTTTCCAATTGGGAAAAATTAAAATTGAAGGAAGGAAAGAAGAGTGTGTTGGAAGGAGTGCCGCGTTCGTTACCTGCCATGGTGAAGGCGCAGCGTATTCAGGACAAGGCCAGGGGAGTAGGTTTCGATTGGGAAATTTCCGATCAGGTTTGGGAAAAGGTTTTGGAAGAATTGAATGAATTCAAAGAAGCAAAATCGAAAGAGGATCAAGAAGAAGAATTTGGCGATTTACTTTTTTCACTCATCAATTACGCGCGATTTAAAGGAATTCATCCGGAAGATGCATTAGAGAAGACAAACAAGAAATTCATTTATCGTTTTCAGTATTTGGAAACGGAGAGCGCTAAGGACGGCAAGCAAATGGGCGAGATGACCTTGAATGAAATGGATGAATATTGGAATCGCGCGAAGCAAATTAAAAAGAATTAAATTATGAAAAAGGTCGTTTGGTTATTTGGAGTAGTAATCTCTGTGAGCAGTTGTGTTGCTCCAAGAGCCATCACGAATTCAGGTAAAGTCACACCGAAAGGCAATTGGGTGGTGGCTACCAATCAAACGTACAACATAGCTACTGCTCCTGCGGGAAAGGTGGCCAGCGCAATTGATATTAATCTAGACAATTTATTGAATGGCTCATTGGATACCGTTTCTTTGGCTCAATCGAATGCCGTTGCAACCGATTGGCAGAAAGTAGGAGAGGCGCTTATCGCGAACAACTTCGATCCCATTGGAGGTGGATTTGAATTCGGCGTTCGTTACGGAATCGCGAGTCGTTTCGATGTCGGATTCAAGAAATCAGGAAAGGCTAAAGCCATTGATGTTCAATATCAGTTTTTAGGAAGTTTGGGTAACGTAGATGACTTCACGGAATCGGCCACCAGCAAGTGGTATGGAAGCATTGGACTTCAGTATTCCAGTCAAGATTTATCTTTACCCTTTTGGGCGAAGCCCTTAACTACGAAGTTGGAATATGATTTTAGTCGGAAGGACATTCTAGTTCCATTAATTTTCAGTTACGGTTTGGGCAATGAAGAATCTATAGGAGCTATCTCGTTCGGACTATCTTACAACTTCACCCGCATGAACTATTCAACCACACCGTTCACGTATGCGCGTATTCAAGACGTCAATGGCGTTGTCACTGCACTAAACACAGCAGCCATCACCGAATCGAAGTCCATCAACAGTTTCGGCGCCTTTGCTAATTTGAAGATAGGCTTCCGTTATTTTTATTTTGTTCCAGCCGTAGCCGTTTATTATCAGAATTACGGCACACTTCAGAATTTCATTGGGGAGTCTTTCCAGATGAAGGGAGTAACGATTGTTCCTTCGTTGGGGTTGAGGTTAAGATTAGGAAAGACGAAATCATAAAAAAAGCCTCTCATTTCTGAGAGGCTTTTTCTTTGTTAGCGGTCGGGACGGGACTCGAACCCGCGACCCCGTGCGTGACAGGCACGTATTCTAACCAACTGAACTACCCGACCATTGCCGTAAAGCGTTGCAAAAGTAATCCCATTTTTCAATTACACAAACTTTTCATGTAATTTTTTTCTTTCCTTCAATCCCCTCGTCGCAGACATTCGTGTTTGCACTTTCGTTGCTACGCAACATTCGCCATTGGCAATCTTGCTTGCATCTTTAACTTCTTTAATCTTTGGCTTCGCCAAAATTACCTCAACAAGGTAATATGTCCTTGATATATCTCGGCACTCACATCGTTAAAGTGCACTTCAATGCGATAAACATAAACTCCATCGGGGACGTAGTATTCTCCTCCAAGCATGTTGCCTATCCACTTCGGTTCCAAACTTTCAGATTCAAAAACTACATCTCCCCAGCGATTCACAATAACTGTTTTTACAGACTTTGCTCCCGTAAATACTGGGAACCAAACATCATTTATCCCATTATCATCGGGCGTAAATGAATTAGGAATATAAGCCGAACTCTCAAGACACGGAGCAATTTCAACAGTGAAATATCTTGGATCTGCGGCACATCCATAACTACTAGTGAAACCAAGTTCAATCACGTGGCCTCCAGGTGAAAACGCTGCCCAATCAATATTAATTGTATTGGTTCCCGACTCATACAGCATATTGTCTACAAGCCAATAGAAGTTCCCCGACTCGTTGCAATTCGCTGAGTAATCGAAATCGGTCCTCGGCTCATCGCACATGTCAAGATACTGCTGACCCCAAGTGGCCAACGGAATTGACATGATGAGTATGAGTATCTTCTTTAACATGACTTTAGTTAATTAACTTTTATCTCTTTAACTTTCTTTACATTTTGCGAAGCACCTTCCATTAGGACCTTTCGAAGAACCTTGCTTGCATCTTTCATTTCATGAATCTTGAGCAGCATCTTTCGAAGAATCTTTCACAAAGTGAATCCAGGCTTTGCCTTAGTTATGTTGAATTGGAGAAAGAACCGGAATCGGATTTACTGTCACTGGACTTGTTGCCGTAAACGTACATCCACCTTCAGTTATAGTATAAGTCAACGTAAAGGTGCCTGATCCGGCAGTACCAGCGCAGAAAGTATTTCCAACAACTCCCGTTCCCGACCAAGTGCCTCCAATAGGTGTTCCGGTTAATGTCACGCAAGGTTCATCAGCACACAAAGGCCCTATCGATGTAATCGTTGGAACGATGTTTAAAATAAAAACATCCAATACCACTGGCGCACTCGTACATCCGTCAGCGCTTGTTGCGAAAACACTTATAGCATTTGCAATGGTTCCAGGGTTAGCCGCAGACCAATCAACGTTAATAGAATTGGTACCTTGTCCAGATGTTAATACCCCTGGTGCCGCCACTGTCCAGGTATAAGTATACCCAGGGGTATTCGGCAAAGTGTAAATAGAACCCGATGTTAGATAACAAACGGTGTCCGGATTGGTTGTGTTTTGTGCGAATGCCGCAATTGGGGCGATTAGCATCAGAAGCATGATGATTTTTTTCATAACTGTGGATTTATTTGATGGATTATTGTTGTGATTTTTAACTAGTTTATTTTTCATGTTTTAACTTTAAGTTTCTTCAGTCTATATTTTTATTCTCTTTTCTTATTTTCTCTTCCCTTGTTATTAATTATGTATAATAGCCGGAAGCACTATCGGTGCCGGCTCATTAACTGTAACTATTACTGTATAAGTGCATCCATTAGCATCGGTCACGGTGTAAGAGTATGTTCCTGCGGTTACTGTATACGTTCCTGTTCCAGTGTAGGGCGCAGTTCCCCCAGCAGCTGTAACGGTAACGGTCGAAGACCCTCCGTTACAAAGAATAGTTGTTGCCGATGACGTTGCTGTTAGTGCAGCCGGTTGAGTAACGGTTACCGAAGTTGTAGCGGTACATCCGTTAGCATCGGTCACGGTGTACGAATATGTTCCTGCGGTTACTGTATACGTTCCTGTTCCAGTGTAGGGCGCTGTTCCCCCAGCGGCTGTAACGGTAACGGTCGAAGACCCTCCGCTACAAAGAATAGTTGTTGCCGACGATGAGGCTGTAAGTGCTGTTGGTTGTGTAACCGTTACCGATGTTGTGGTTGAACATCCATTAGCATCGGTCACGGTGTAAGAATATGTTCCTGCGGTTACTGTATATGTTCCTGTTCCAGTGTAGGGCGCTGTTCCCCCAGCAGCTGTAACGGTAACGGTCGAAGATCCTCCGTTACAAAGAATAGTTGTTGCCGACGATGAGGCTGTAAGTGCTGTTGGTTGTGTAATTATAAAGTTTCCACTTGCGGCACAACTATTAGATGCAGTGACGGTGACGGTGTAGTTGCCTGCGGCAAGTGACGATATTGTATAACTTCCGCCTAAATTGGATACTTCAGTTCCTGTTGGATTTCCAGAACTAACTCCAGACCAGCTGATATTAAACCCAGCTACTCCTGCTGTTGGTGTAATGGTGATAGATCCAGTAGAGGTGTTAAAGCAGTTGGCTGGAATATTTGTAGAATTGAATGTAACGATCGAGGGTTGATTTATTACAGCTGTGTATGTGAAATTGCAACCGATTGCATCTGTAACGGTTACTGTGTAATTTCCTGCGGCAAGATTTGAAATTGAATAGCTACTTCCCGAAACGGAGATTTCATTGCCTGCTGGATTTCCAGATTGTGTCCCTGACCAAGAAATATTATAGGGAGCAACTCCACCAGTTACTGTGCTTGCTATTGTCCCTGTTGATGCAGTGCATTGAGTAGATGAAGTTGTATGAACAACATTTAAGGCAGGAGCTGAAGTGATAGTGTTTGAGGTTGTTAGTTGACAGTTGTTGGCATCTGAAACAGTTATTGAATAAATACCTGCAGCTAGCGAGGGAATAATATAATTTCCACCAGAAATATTTATTTCATTTCCCGCTGGATTTCCAGAGCTAGGACCAGTCCAACTGACATTGAATGGAGGATTAGAGCCGCCAACAGTGATATTAATTGCTCCATTTGTGGCTCCGTTGCATATTGGAGTTGATGTTGCAACAGCTAGAATTGGTAATGGTTGAGTAATTGTTGTTTGAGCAGTGCTTACGCAACCTACGTTATCTGTAACAGTGACGGTGTATACACCCGCGGGTAAATTGGAAACAGTATGAGAAGTTAAATTCATGGCTGATCCCACATTAACTCCTGAAGCGTTTGTCCAGACAAAATCCCATGGACTTGCACCCGAGGTAGGCGTTGCGGTTATTGCGCCAGTACTTGCACCGTTGCACAAAACATTGGTGGTCGTTAAAGTTGGTGGTAAGCAACAATTAAGAATTGCAGAGAAATTATAATTTGGGTCATCTTGACAAGCTATCGAAGTCCAGTTTCCCGTCTCACCATCAGAAGTTGTATTTATACTCATATTCAAATTTGTACCGGAGGCACAAGATGAATTTGTTTGAATAGTCCAACACCAAGTCCATGTTCCAGCACCGCTTGCCGCAGGCCATCCATAATTGTTAGCGAAATTCCCATCGAAATTTGCAGGTCCAACTGGATTTAAATCGACCCACCAACCCAATCCGAGTGGGCCATTGGCAAAGAACCAAGCATAACCATTTGACGCCGGAGGAGGTGTACCATTTGATTGAAGTGTCGAGAGATTCCATCCGTTTCCGAAGGTAGGAGTGATTCCATGTATCCAATTGGAGCTTACTTGAACCCAATTAGAAATTGTGTAGCAAAAGGTAACCTGTGTCCCGGGTGGATATGTCCCATTGGTTGGCAATGGTGAAACAGTCAGAGAGGAAACCGTATTACAATCTGCACAATCGTTACTCGCGTTAAGGGTCATGTTGAAGTTTCCTGAAGCACTTGGATTCATTCCGCTTATTTGAATATAATAAGTTTGACCAGTAGCTAAAGGTTCAAATATCGCTGAGTTGGTACCTGCAGCAGTTCCATTATTGTCACATCCAACTCCTGAAAGATTATTACAATTTGTTCCATTCCAAAGTGTAATTGCTGGATTTGCCAATGCAGGAGATCCACCTGTAATGTTAATAGTAACCCTTGTTCCAGTTGCTACGAAGCTATACCATACATCTAAAGCGGGTGCGGGTTGGTTGCCACCCGTGGCACAACCAAGAAGATTAGTATACGGATTTGGTGCAGTTGCATTGATATTGGTACCTGAAACAGAAATAGATGAACCTACCCCAATAGGGCAGGCTGATGGGGTAGGCAATGCCCCTAATGCTTGAGCCGTTGAGCAGTTGTCATTTGCAGGCTGAGCAAAAGAAATTTTACTCAGAAAGAACAACAGCGCAAAAAATATTAATTTATTGCAACTTGCCTTCAATGGGTTAATTAGTTCAGGTTAGACGAATTTAACCCATTTAATGACTTATGTAAGGAAATAATTTCAATTCGATTAAAAAGAATCAAATTGGAAAGAATTCGTTTATTCGAAGACAAAGAATGCCTTGATATAATTTGACATGGGAGAATGTTAAGCATTTTTTTAACAGTAAGGGTTAAAATATTTAACGCGAAAAGAAATAAATGGTTTCAACTTTTAATTCTTTTTCTTTACTTTAGTCACACCTTAACTAAAAACTAACCCTATGGAAATGAATTTAATCCTAGGCGTGCTTGGGCTATATGCCATAAGTCGCCTGTATTCCAGTGTCACTGGAAAAACTCCGAGTAGTCGATTTAATTTATCGGAACTCAAAGAAGCGTTTCAAAAGAACAGCGGTGTTTGGTGGTTCATGGTTCCTATTTCTGGAATCCTAATCCTGTTTTTTGAAGCTGTAGTGTCTGTTTTGTGGTTCTTAGGTGAAATTCTTCATCTTGCTACCGCGCTTGTAAAACTGTTAATTACCATAGTTAAATGGATTTACACTGAGGTTGTTCTCGGTGGTTTCTATTTCTTATGGAAATTGATTTGGCATTACTTAATCTGTATTCCATGGAAATGGTTCATAGAAGGATTTCGTCTTTTGGGAACTGCTTCAAAATGGTCAAGCTATAAGATTGCGACTGTTGGAATTTTTGCAAGTCTCATGGTTGCGTTCTTGGGACGCTACATCAATTCTTTCCTTGGATCAGATCATATGACCATTCAGTCATTCATTCAACATGCGACCACTTTGCTTTCCATTATTCCAATTGGAATGGCAGCTAGTATGATTGCTTTCAATCGTAAAAATGGAAACGCAAGTTGGAAAACTCAAGGTTTGAATTATGCCAAAATTGCGGCGCTTATTCTAGTTCCAATGATAGCATTGATTGGAATTGAATACTTACTAATCAATGTTGGATCAAGAACGTCTTTTCAATTTTCTTTTTCAACTCTGTTAGCAGTAGGAAGTCTTTTTGCTTCATTCTTGATTCTAATAAATTCAATCTTAATCATATTCGTAATTAGCGCCTTGCCATCATTTGCTAATGCATATTCGGGTGACTTGAAAGGCATATACCGCGCATTCTTCAATCACCTTTATTACGGTTGGGTTTCTTATTTGCTAGCAATCCCTGCTATCATTATTCCTGCATTTATCTTATCTATAATTCCAGGTTTGGTCACTCAAGGGATGACTTATTTTACGCAAGAAGCCACCGATTACGTCTATGAGCAACGTATAGCTAGTATCACTGAAGATTCAAAAGAGAGCATGGTACCTTACTCCGAATGGTGCAACGTAGACTCTATTTCGAACGACTCATTAAATAAACTTATGGAAGCGGATAAGCGAATGCTATCTGTTAGAGTGGCTTTGAACGGGGTTGGACGTGGACAAGCATACTTAGATTCGTCTTATTCTTCTTTTGCAAATAGAAACGGAGCAGTTACAGTAGGCTTATTGGCATATATGTACAACAGCTACGCAGATATGGTGAATGAGAATTTGAAAGCTCAACCCATGAATACTGAAGCAGATAGTGATTCTTCATTTGCTATGGAAGCGAAGGCTTATCAGGCTGAAGTTGCAGAAATGGATTCTTCTGTTGTAAGAAACAACAAGAGTATTGCTTCATGGCAGGAAGAAAAAGCTGCCGTTTGCTCTGGGACTGCACCAATTATTGAAGAGCCCGCCCCAATGCCACAAGAGCCGGTTGTAATTGAAGAACCTATGCCTGTTGTTGATGTTGCTGCAGATCCTTGTGACGCAGAGCGTCAGCGAATCGATGGAATTATCTCCGACATTCAAGCTGAAAACACTAAAATCGGTCAAATGAAAGAACGAAAATTAGCGGTAATCGGACATTTGAATAAAATGCAAGAAGATGCAAACGGAATGGTGGGCAATGAAAAAGTTGCCAAGCATTTAGGTTACTTCTTTATGAGTATTTGGATGTGTGCTTTAGCCGCCATTGCAATGGGATTTGTATTAAGTATTTACGCACACCTAAACAACGTTGTCTTTGATTCTATTGACAATTCAGAATGGCTAATTACCACACAAATCAAAGATGCACAAAGTGCAAACAAGAATCAACCAATTCTAGGTTTGCTATTAACCTTAGTTACCTCACTTATGCTCTTCGGATTAGTTTCAAGCATGGACCTTAAAGCTCCGATGAAAGTTTGGGAAGAAGCTAAGAAAAAAGGGGTTGAATTATTTCAGTCCATACCTGGAATAAATGCAGAAGCGCCAGCACCAAGTGCTGAGGCAAACGAGGTGGTTCAGGCTATTGAGGAAAATAAAGAAATTGTAGAGGAAATCGTAATTCAAGAAACGATTCCGATGGACTCAATGCAACAACTTGAAGTTTATCAAGAATATCCTGAAGTTTATCCTGATTATTCAGGAGATTACGGAAATTACGAATAAATCTAATTTGGAATCATAGAGAAAGAGCCGCACACGCGGCTCTTTTTCGTTTCTTTGCATCCGTGTCAAAGCCTCTTCTCATAATTCCCCCGTTAACACAGTTGAATACCCCGTATCCAGCAACGGCCTATTTATCCGGATTTTTAAAGCAACAAGGGATAGATTCTCGACAAAAAGATTTGGGTTTAGACATGGTTTTGGAAGTGTTTTCAAGAAAGGGATTCGAACAATTATTCGATGCCATTGAGCAATCCAACTTCAACCTAAACCATCAACTCGATGCGTTGGTGAAAAATCGGAAGGCCTACGAGGATACTGTAGATGCCATCATTTCTTTCCTTCAAAATAAAAATTACACACTCGGATACCGCATTGCTTCCGGGGCTTATTTACCTGAAGGTTCGCGCTTTCAACAAATCAAAGACCTCGAATGGTTCTTCGGAAACATTGGCGTGCAAGACAAAGCGCGGTACAAATGCACCATGTACTTGGAAGATATCTCGGATCTCATTCAAGCTACTGTTGGTCCGCATTTCGGATTTTCAAAATACGCTGAACGCATTTCGAGAACGGCCGTTTCATTCAGTCCAATTCTTGAAGAATTACAAAAGCCAAACAATTATCTCGATGAGATTTTGGTGGAAAGGGTGAAAACCTATTTTGAAGAAGAGATTCCTTCAATGGTCGGATTCACTGTTCCTTTTGGTGGAAATCTTTATGGGGCACTGAAAGCAGGACAATGGATTAAATTGAATTATCCTGAAGTGAAAATCGCTATGGGTGGCGGATATCCAAACACCGAATTGCGTGAACTTTCAGATCCGCGCGTTTTCGATTTCGTCGATTACATTACGCTCGACGATGGAGAAGGACCATTCCTAGCACTTCTGAAGCATCTCGAAGATGCAGAAGGTCATTCTGAATTGAAAAGAACGTTCCGTAGAAATTCGAACAACGAAGTTGAATTCGTTGATAACAAAGTAGGAGGTGATTTCCTTCACGCGCAAAAACCTGCGCCGAGTTATTCCGGTCTTCGATTCAACGAATACCTTTCGGTAATTGACATGCCGAACCCCATGCACCGCTTGTGGAACGACGGTCGTTGGAACAAGATGACAGTGGCTCACGGATGCTATTGGAAGAAATGTAGCTTCTGCGACATTACCCTCGATTACATTGGACGATACGACCAGGCCAGTGCAACGCACCTAGTCGATCAAATGGAAGCACTTATCGCAGAGACCGGTGAAACCGGATTTCACTTCGTAGATGAAGCCGCACCACCCGCAGCATTGCGAGATCTAGCCATTGAAATTCTTCGAAGAGGTTTGCAAGTTTCTTGGTGGACCAACATACGTTTTGAAAAAACATTTTCGCCCGACCTCTGCAAGATTCTCGCAGCTTCAGGATGCATAGCCGTAACAGGAGGATTAGAAGTCGCGAGTCCCCGAATCTTAGAATTAATCGACAAAGGAATTTCCATCGATCAAGTCGCTAAGGTGTGCAAAGGTTTCCGCGATGCTGGAATCTTAGTGCATGCTTACCTCATGTTCGGGTTCCCAACGCAAACTGAACAAGAAACTATCGACTCACTTGAAGTTGTGCGTCAGCTTTTCGAAAACCAATTGCTCCACTCCGGACATTGGCATCAATTCGCCATGACCGTTCACAGCCCAGTGGGGAAGGACCCCGAGAAATACGGAGTGATTCGCACAGGGCCTGTTTTCGAAGGTTTCGCGAACAACGACTTGTATCATGAAGACCCCAAAGGTGCGAACCACGAGCAGTATTCAGACGGATTGAAAAAGGCCTTGTACAATTACATGCATGGTATTGGATTAGAATTTCCACTAAAGAAATTCTTCAAATTCCCGATTCCCAATCCGTTGGTTCATCGTTCGCTCATTGAAAAATCAATCAAGAAAATGCCCGAGGATGAGGTAGAATTGAAAGGCATGGTGCTTTTCCTTCATCAAACTTCTTTGAAGGCCTTGAAGAAAAACGGTCCGAACCAAGAGATGCTCTTCATGCACAAATCGGGATACCAAAAGTTAGATCTTCCAACTGTCGTCGCAGATTTTCTGATTGAAAATGAATCTAAATTGAATTTATTTCAAGACGAAAAAATAGGGTTTCAAGAAACGCTCAGTATTCTTTCCAACCAACTCAAATGCACCCCTGAAGAGGTTGTAAAATTCAATTGGTGGAAACAAATGCGTGAATACGTTTGGATAGTCCGCGTTTAAGAAGGTTTTCTTTTAGAGTCAGCGTTTCCTGAAAAACGAGGCTTAAATCCACCACCGCTCTTTGGTCTGTTTCCGCCACCATTGCTGCTACCAGAGCCGCTTCCGCGATGACTCTTTCCGCCGCCTGAACGAGAGAAAGGCTTCTTTCCTTGAGGCTTCTGTGCAACACCTGGAGCAGGTTTGTTTTCAGCCGGGAATGGATGCTCATTTACCACAGGAATTTCCAATCCGATCAATTTTTGAATGTCGCGCAAATAAGCACGCTCTTCAATGTCGCAGAATGAAATGGCTTTTCCTTCAGCGCCTGCGCGACCCGTTCTGCCAATGCGGTGAACATAAGTCTCTGGTATATTCGGAATTTCGAAGTTCACCACGAATGCCAATTCATCAATGTCAATACCACGCGCAGCAATATCGGTTGCAACAAGCACTCGCGTGTGTCCGCCTTTGAAATTGCTCAATGCACGCTGACGGTGATTTTGAGATTTGTTTCCGTGAATGGCTTCAGCTTTAATGCTGTGCTTTTGTAAAAGCTTCACCACTTTGTCTGCTCCATGCTTGGTACGTGTAAACACCAAGGCCGATTTAATTGATTTATCTTGAAGGACGTGCACCAACAAATCGTTCTTCTTCGCTTGATCGACGAAGTATATCGCTTGCTCAATCTTTTCAGCAGTAGAAGAAACAGGAGTTACTTCAACTTTTTTCGGAGTCGTTAAAATTGAATTGGCCAATTCCTGAATCGTCTTCGGCATAGTTGCCGAAAAGAACAGAGACTGTCTTCTTTCAGGAATTAATTTAATAATACGCTTCACATCGTTAACGAATCCCATGTCCAACATGCGATCCGCTTCATCCAACACAAACATTTGAATGTGACTCAAATTCACATGGCGCTGTTGCACCAAGTCTAGCAATCTTCCTGGAGTACAAATAAGAATATCAATTCCCGCTTTCAAAGCGTTGACTTGAGAGAACTGATTCACACCGCCGAAAATAACGGTGTGACGAAGATTCAAATTTCTGCCGTAGCTCGCGAAGCTTTCACCAATTTGAATAGCCAACTCACGCGTTGGTGTAACAATCAATGAACGAATTGCACGCTTGTTTCCAGTGTGTCCGGGATTCTGTGTAAGTAATTGTAAAATTGGAATAGCGAAGGCTGCTGTTTTTCCTGTTCCGGTTTGGGCGCAACCCAACAAATCGTTTCCTTCCAACAGAATTGGAATGGCTTGTTCTTGAATAGGAGTGGGGGTAGTGTAACCTTCTTTTTTTAGAGCGCTAAGGATAGGCTCAATTAAGTTTAATTTTTCAAATGACATAAAATACGTGGTCGCCAAATTCCCAATCGTATTTCAAAGTTGAACTGCCAACGGAACTTGTTGCGGGTGCAAAGGTAGGCTACTTCTTCACCCGAACCATCATTAATCCATCGCGAAGGGGCAAGAGCACCTTTTCACAACGCGAATCCTTCGCCACTAAATCGTTCAATTCCTGAAGAACTTGTGTGTCGAGATCCTTTTCAGCCGCGTGTTCCAACACCTTACCACTCCAAAGGACATTGTCTATTAGAATAACCGCACCAGGTTGAATATGATTCATAGCCCAATTCCAATAATGAAGGTAATTCCGCTTGTCGGCATCAATAAATACCAAATCGAATGTACCCTCAATTTCTTCAAATGCGTCCAAGGCAGCTTTGTAAATAGGCTTTATTTGAGCTCCATTTTTATGTTGAAGGAAATACTTGTCGTGCAACCAACTAAGCTCATCGTTCTCATCAATCGTAATTAATTCGCCATCGGATTGAAGTCCATCGGCCAAGCACAATGCGCTATATCCGGTGAATGTTCCAATCTCTAAAATGCGCTTGGGTTGAATCAATTGCGAAAGCAGACTAAAGAATCTTCCTTGTAGATGTCCGCTGAGCATACGCGGATTAATCACTTTCTGCCAGGTTTCAGAAGACAGTGCTTTCAATAATTCAGACTCGTCATCTGAATGCTTCTCGCAATAATCCAATAAAGTAGATGAGATAAAATCCATTGCGCGAAGGTACAAACCTTACCTTTGCAATTATGAGAGCGAGTCGTGAATTGTTTATGCGCATGGGGTTGTTGACGCTTCTCGTTCCTTTGGTTATTGTTTCAATTCTGTATTACTTCAATGCAACGGAGTTCATGGTACCTATGATTATTGGGAAAATGAATGTGTGGTTGCAACTTGGATTCGGAGTTGTTGGAGGATTGGTGCTAAGCGGAATAACATGGCTCATGGGGAAATGGAAATACCTCGACGATGTGAATTTCGATTACACGTTACGTTTAGGTATTTTTAATTTTAGCATGCAAGAAATACTGTTTTTAAGCTTTTGCGCAGGTGTAGGAGAAGAAATTGTATTCAGAGGAATGATTCAACCGTGGTGCGGAGTCATAGCGACTTCCTTCATGTTTATTGGACTTCACGGTTACATGAGCTACAGTTCTTGGCCGAAGGTTGTATTTGGATTAATCTTATTATCCGTTGGAACCTTACTAGGCGTTTTGGGTGAATATGTAGGATTGCTATCAGCCATTGTCGCTCATATTTTATACGACATTGTTGCTTTTAAGCGTATTCAAGCAGAATACGAAGAGTTAAAAAAGAAAACGATTATTCCAATTGCACATGAGCAAGAAGAACAAGAATGAAGGTGGATTTGTGTTCAGTACGAATCCCAACTTCAACATAGAAAATGAAAACGAAGCAGTGGAGACGCTTCCGCCCAACGAACAGAAATTGAAAGTTTGGTTGGAAAAAAATCATCGCGGAGGAAAGACAGCTTCCGTCATTAAAGACTTCGTCGGCAGCGATGAAGATTTAGAGCAGTTGGCTAAAGTGCTAAAAAATAAATGTGGTACCGGTGGAAGTGCGAAAGATGGTGAGATAATTATTCAAGGCGACCACAGAGAAAAAATTATTAAACTGCTGCAAGACATGGGTTATGCGGCTAAAAAAGCAGGAGGATAAATGGAGAAAATATTTCCTATCGTAGTGAAGACCATGCAGAGCCTTGAACCTCTGTTGGCGCAAGAGATGATTGCATTGGGTGCAACAGATGTTGAAGAGGGAAGACGAGTGGTTCGCGCGAATTGCGATCTTGAAACACTTTATAAAATCAATTATCGCGCGCGCTTGGCGTTGCGTGTGCTTTGTCCTTTGAGTTCGTTTCAAATTCGCAAGGCAGACGATTTATACACCAAGGCCTATGAAATGCCCTGGGAAGAATACTTGAATGCAGAAACAACTTTTGCCATTGATCCGCAAGTGTTTTCATCCTTGTTCACACATTCGCATTTCCCTTCGTTACGTGTGAAAGACGCCATTGCAGACCGTTTGAAAAAGGTCTATGGCTCTCGTCCAGACGTGAATCCAGAAAGTCCAGATGTTCAAATTCATTTGCTCATTGACCAAGAGAAGGTTCAAATTTCGTTAGACAGTTCAGGACGCTCGCTCAATCAGCGTGGTTATCGTGTGAATGGGGGAGAGGCGCCCATGAACGAAGTTTTGGCTGCTGGGATCATCGCCATTACTGGATGGAAAGGAGAAACGCCATTCTACAATCCGTTCTGTGGTTCTGGTACTCTGGCGTTCGAAGCGGCATACGCGGCTTTGAATATCCCTGCACAAAAGGCTTATCCAAAATTCAATTTTCAAACGTGGTTGAATTTCGACGATGCACTTTGGATGACTGTTCATGCTGATGCAAACGCGTTGATTGAAAACAAAGAGTTAACTATTGTTGCTTCAGACATTGATTACGACCAACTGAATGTGGCCCGTAAGAACGGAAAGAACCTGCCTTTCAAAGATGCTATTCGATTTGAAAAGTCAGACTTCTTCAGTGAAGACAGTGTTCCCGAAGTTCCAGGAGTTGTTGTCTTGAATCCGCCTTATGGTGAAAGAATGGAAATTGAAGAGTTGGAAAAAATCTATGCTGAAATGGGTTCTGTCTTCAAACACCGTTATTCCGGTTCAACAGCTTGGGTAATATCTTCTGACTTGCAAGCCCTTCATGCCATTGGACTTCGTCCGAAACGTAAGGTGAAATTGATGAATGGAAAACTCGAATGTGAATTGCGAGGAATAGAACTGTTCCGCGGAAAACGCAACGAACGTTTTGAAGTTAAGCCGACAGATTCTTGAAGTTAATCACTGGATTCGCGTACATCTGAAGCATGATCTCACGTGCTATTTGAGTGAAATTTTCCTTCGGAAGATTCGTTTTCTTGCGGTGTAAACTCAACTTGAAGGTATTTCCTCTGATGTAATTGTTGAAGGCGATTTTTTGAATTTGGGTGTAATGGTCTTTGTATTCCTTCGTACCATTCAACAAATCGTAAGCAATGTAATTCGTTGGCCACAACTTGAAAATGCGGTGCATTTCATTGTCTATGGCTTGCGTTAAATAGCGGTATTTCTCGTTTTTATTCTGAATGGTGCGCATGTGTTCAATGTGTCCATTCAATGAATTTCCCATGGAAATATTCACACGGCCCTTGTGTCCAGTGATACCCTTCAACATAGAAAGAAAATCTTCACCAGATTTTTTCTCGTACGAACCAAGCACTTTCAAATGCATCAATTCGTTCGTCTTCATCATATCGCAAGGATCATACTCATAGCTCACCGCCATGGGTATCATATTTAAAGCAAGCAGTCCGTCTTCAATGTTGTCGGAACTCATGGCGAACATTTTCAACAATCCGGTTGCTGTTCGATCATCTCCGTCTTTACTGCGTCCTTCGCGTTGAGCGATCCAAATAGAAGTATCGTCTTTCGTAATGGTATGACGAATGTAATTGGAAAGGCGAAGGCTGTAATAGAACATCTCTTTCGCATTCACATTGCGATTCACAATGAAATTCTTGTTCGAACGTACAATGTCTTCAACCACTTTCTGACGAAGCAAGTTATCTCCAATCGCGATCTGTGTGGTCTTGTGTCCTTGCTCGAGCAGACTAACATTTAAGATAGCACTATCAAGAATTATATCTCTGTGATTGCTTAAAAACAAATAAGCTTTGGATTTATCGAGGGATTCAAAATTGGAAAAAGACAAACCGCTCGTGGTTGTTTGAATAGCCATTTTGAAAGCTGGTCCAGAAATTTCAGATTGAAACTCATCAACCGTAGTTACTTGTCGTAACATTTTCTGAATAGCAGAGCGGCTTAATCCTGGAAAAACCCACTTCAGCATTTTGTAGAACTCAGGGACCTCCAAAATGCGTTCGATGGCAGCCTTTAATTCTTCGTCGTTATACGGACGAATGGGATCGAAATTAAAAACGTCTATCTGGGACTCTTCCATGGTTGCAAAAGTAAGAAATTCAAAAGATTTGAGCGTTTAAAGTCTTGTCGGAAATATGAACAATGTCTACTTTTGGCTTATGAATAAATTGAGAGGATTGCTTGTAATTGGTGCATTTGCATTGGTCTTAAGCTCATGTGAAGAGAAGAAGGCCCCCGTTCCTTCAAGAAGTATTGAGTTAATTGGTGATTTTGACGATACGCTTTGGAATCAAAATACGGGAACCATCTATTCGCTGTCCTTGTATGCCGACAGTAGTTTCTTTTTACGCAAGCGTGTGATAGGTGGTGAAGCAAAGACTTTTTTAGGGAATTACAAACCCAATGAAAAGTGGGACGCTTTAAACTTGAAATGTGCCGACAGTACGAATGTATTTGCAGTTCAAATAAAATCATCAGACGTATTGGAATTGAATGTTGAAGATGGCGTTTCTTCTATGAATCGTTCAACTAAAGTTGTCAGTACCTCTGGATCAGCGATGTTGAAGAATCGAGTGAAATTATGGTCGAATGACAAGTCTATCGTTTATCAATTGGTTAATCCAAATGAGCTAATTATCGACCAGTTGTTCATCAATACGCTTACACCAGATTACAAGGCGTTGTTAAGTTACTATTCTGGAAAATACGAATCGCCTCAGTTGGTGAAATCGTTGAATTACAGCCAAGAGGAAATTGTAAAGCTTCAAGAATTGTATTTCCCAAAGCCAGAAGTCGCGAAAAAAGATCTAAAGGATGCTCCACCCATTGAAGATAAAATGCCAATGAAATCTTTGTTTTTTATTAAAAAGCAGGGAGTGGTTGAGATTCAATTGGTGGCTTTAAGTTCGAAGGGAAATGATTATTCGAAGAAAGATACCTGGGAATTGAATGCGGAAGGATGGAAGTTAGTGAGTTCCGAATTTGCTGCAGTGAATTCGCAAATTATTTATGACAATCCGAACGAGGTCAAACTTCCAACTGGAGATATTATCATCAATAAGAAGTAATAAAAAAGGGTCTCGAAACGAGACCCTTAATTTTTTTAAGAAGAGGGGAAATTAGTTTCCTCCCATTGCAGCTTTCATTGCTTCTTCCATACATGGCTTCACAAGAGCTTCCAATTCTTTTTCTTCTTCGCTTCCTTTTGGATATTTCTTTTGTAACTCATCCATTTTAGGCTCATACTCTTTTTGAAGAGCTTCGATTTTCGCTGTGTCGTTAGCTTTTTGAGCTTCAACCATTTTGTTCATCATGTCACAGATAGTTTCTGCGTCAGACTTTACACCGCCGCAAGATGCCATGAACATTGCAAGAGCAACTGCTGGGATCATTAATTTTTTCATAAGAATAATTTTAGTTTTCACGAATATAAAAAGATTTGGTTCCTAGAAAAGGATTTTGGCTTCAATAATTCGTGCAATGTTAAAAAGTGAATTACTTTGTTGAAAGACCATGGTTTTTATTGGTTAGGAAACGCCTGTATTCCCTGAGATTTGCTCAATAAAGTTTTGAAATGATAACTACTTCGGATCTGGATTTTTTTGAATTGACTATTGGTCAAGATTTTGTTTTTACCGACGAGGAAACTCGATTGAAATATGGCAAAGACGAAACAGAGAATTTGAGTTTTCCTGCAGATGTTGTGCTGAAACCAGCGAATACTGCGGAAGTTGCGAACATTTTAAAATATTGCAATTCGAAGAATATCCCAGTTACCGCTATTGGTGCACAAACAGGATTAAGTGGTGGCGCTTTGTGTGTGCGAAAAGGAATAGCACTTTCCATGGAAAGATTCAATCGCATTTTGAAAATTGATGTCGAGAACGGACAAGTCCACACAGAGCCTGCTGTCATTACACAAGTTCTTCAAGAGGAATGTGCCAAGCTAGGTTTATACTACGCTCCAGATCCTGCGAGCAGAGGAAGTTGTTGGATAGGTGGAAATTTGGCTGAGAACAGTGGTGGTCCACACGCTGTGAAATACGGTGTAACCAAAGACTTCGTTTTAAATCTGGAAGTGGTGTTGGCAAACGGTGAAATCATTTGGACTGGCGCGAATACGCTGAAGAATTCAACAGGGTATAACCTTACACAACTAATGGTTGGAAGTGAAGGGACATTAGGAATTATTACTAAAGCTGTATTAAAATTATTGCCGTTACCTAAACACAATCTCTTGTTGTTGGCGCCTTTCGCGTCAGCAGAGAAGGCATGCGAAGCGGTGAGTGCTGTTTTCCGAGCAGGAATTACGCCGAGCGCAATGGAATTCATGGAGCGCGAAGCGATAGAGTACACCCTTCAATTTGTTCCCGATGCTCAAGTGAATTTGGAAGGTGTTGAAGCGCATTTGTTGATTGAAGTAGATGGTTCAAATGTGGAATCATTAATGCTCGATTGTGAGACCATTTCAAACGTTCTTATAGAACACGAGTGCGGTGAAATTCTTTTCGCGGAAGATCACAATCAAAAGGAAGCCTTATGGAAAGTGCGCAGAAAAGTAGGGGAGGCTGTTAAATCGCATTCCATTTACAAAGAAGAAGACACGGTTGTTCCTCGTTACGAACTACCTAAGTTACTTCGTGAGGTCAAAATCATTGGAAAGAAATACGGTTTTCGTTCAGTATGCTACGGTCATGCGGGCGATGGCAATCTACACATCAATATTTTGAAAGATGAGATGTCTGACGAACAGTGGAACAACACGCTTCCATTCGCCATTCGAGAAATATTCGAACTCACAGTTTCGCTTGGCGGAACGCTCAGTGGAGAACACGGAATTGGATGGGTGCAGAAGAACTATATGGACATTGCCTTCAACGAAGTTCAATTGAACCTTATGAAGAAAATCAAAGAAGCCTTCGATCCGAATGGAATACTCAATCCAGGAAAAATTTTCCCAGATTGAATTTCATTATTTAATCAAAAGTCTCTTCAGAACTCTGCCAACTTGTATGGTGTATATTCCTGATGGAAGTTCATTCACATCAATAGTATGAACACCCGCTTGATTGAATGTATCAGTCATTACTAGTTGTCCAGTTGAGTTATAAATCACAACTAAACTTTTTCCTTGCTGGAAGTTTTGAATGTATACTTCATTCTCTGCTGGATTTGGAAATACGATAAACTCACGTTCTGTGATTTCATTTACGCTTGCAGGAATCCATTGGAAATCTTCCGAGACAGATGCTGCAGATGCCCCACAACCGTTGAAAGCTGTAACACGCCAAGAATATGTTTTTCCCTCAGCAAATGCAAAATTGAAAGGTAAAATGGCGAAGTTGTTAGTTTCTGTAGAACTATATATGATGTTTCCAAACGTTGCATCGTTTTCAGAAATTTCAAACAAATACGAGGTTGCTGAGGGAGCAGCAGTCCAATTGAATTGATAGTCTGATGCATTGTATTGAATGGTCGGAGGAACCGATAACAAAGTTGGTGCAGTCGGGGCAGAGCCAATGCTAATTGAAAAGAACAAGTCATAGGATTCTCCAAAAGTGGTTAGCAATTGCAATGTGCAATTGTAATTTCCCGAAGGAACGGTTCCTAAATTAGAGATTACGATTTCATAGTTGCCAGTTGCTCCAATGTTCACTCCACTGAATACCGGAAATCCTGGTATCCCTGTAATATTAGCAGTGAGAGGAAATTGAAGATCGGCATTTATTTTCAACAGAAGGGTATCTGCTGACTGTCCACAAGCATTTAAATTATTGCTTTGCAAATAGAGGAGAGTAGGGCGAAGGACAAAGAAGCCATCGTACATACTTGTGGCCAAATTTACTCCACTCGGTAAGTAAGGATAATTACTCCAGGTTCCACTAAATTGAGGGTTATCGTTATTTGGAAAAACATCAAAATATCCAACTTCATTCAATATTCCAGAGCTAACGCGTGATGCGTCTAAAATTCGAACGCCGCTTCTATAATTACTCTCATATACAAATTGATCTTTAACATAAAGATTATGGTCAATAGATGTATTGGTACTTAAGTAGTAGTTCATGTATCCGATATTATCCAAATCGGAAAAATCGAAAATGTGAGTGCGAGTTGTTGTACCCAAGTTCTGCTCATCAAGTTCATCATTCACTAGATAGTGGGCCATGTCTTTGGTGAACCAACCTTGGTGAGTGTAACCACTTTCTGGATAATCGTAATTGTCCAGAAATATGATATCAGTCGGATCACTAACATTTAAGGTAACAACTCCCCATCCACTATTACCGTTGCACGCCACAACGATTACATCGCCTTGGTGGTTGACATCAGGACCGTTGTATGTCAAAATTGTACCGTCGTGTGTATATCCGGCATCTTGATAACCACCAACCAAAATTGGGACGAGTGGATTGGATATATCAACGAGATGTGGTCCACCATTAAACGTATTTGTTCCCATCGCCATTAATATCTTACTTTCAGGATCTATAGCAATAGTGTGTGAATTTCCAAATCCGCCGTAATAGGCTGTTTCAACAAAAGAAGTTGGTGAAGTGACATTATCCAATTGAAGTAAATCAAATACTTGAAGACCATGTCCACTTGCTTCACTTCCAACAAAACAGTAATGATCTAAAGTTTCTACATCACGCCATAGGCTGTTGTTGGTGTGAGAGGGTAGAGTGCCTAAATAGATTGGAGCAGTTGCATTAGAAATATCAACAAATGCAATACCGTTTGAAACACCAACTAAAGCATACTCCTTTCCTGAGACTGGGCTTACCCATCCCCAGACGTCATTCGTATTGTCATTGTTTTGATTCGCTCCCATCTCAGCAAGTGTCATGTGCGAGAGTAGGTCAACATTGTCGCAAGGATAAATTCCAGCCATACCGCCAACACATGGTTGGGCTATACTAAGAGTTGATGAGAAAATAAAGAGAGCAACGTAAATGTGTTTCATAATGAAATAATGTTAGGCGCAAGATAAAAACAAAAAGCCCGGCAATAGCCGAGCTTTTTGATATAATTACGTTTGAAGCGGAATCTTAGTTTGCCTTTGCGTGTTTAACGCTGTAATAGGTTACATAGAAGTATCCAATGGTTAGCATTAAGTGGAAAGGCATCAATCCGAAATCAGTCAATCGCGTTGCTCCATCTTTTTCTGAGAAACGAAGAATGAAAGGCCAAACCAATCCGCTTGCGAAATACAATAACATAATAAATTCTAAGATGGTCAATGGTGAAATCTTTGGCGCACGATACTTTTTATCTGTCCAAGTTCCTTTCTTTCCAGTACTAATAGCAAACTTTGGCGTGCGAACAAAAGCTGATTTCTTTCCTGTTAAACCTTCAATAACTGCAACCGCATTGTGTAAAGAAAGTCCCATAGATACAGCTAAGAACAATGGGAAATCAATAACAAAGCGTCCAAACTTTTGGAAAAATGGCATCGGCGGACGAGAAACCCAATAGAAGAATCCTAAAATGAAGAAACTCACCAAGAAAGCAGATGCTATTGCGAAATAAACAGAATAGTCATTCAATAATTCACCGTTGTAATAGTGCCATCCGTCGAAATAATGTTTAATGAATAACATAGGCATACTTAAAATTGAAGTGCCTAAAATGCTTAAGAACACAACGGAATTCATCAAGTGGAAACTCGCGTGAACTTTGTGCCCAAAACCCATATTCTTTGCGCGTAAAACTTTCCCTAAATTCTTTCTTGTACATTCAGCTGCACCTTTTGTCCAACGGAATTGTTGCGCTTTCAAGGCGTTCATTTCAGCAGGAAGTTCAGATGGAGAACCAATCGCAGGAAGGTAAATGAAATTCCATCCCACCAATTGTGCACGGTAACTCAAGTCCAAATCTTCAGTAATCGTATCACTCTGCCATCCACCTGCATCGTAAATTGCTTCTTTTCTCCAAACTCCAGCTGTTCCGTTGAAGTTAATATAATGGCTTGAATAGTTACGTCCGATTTGTTCAACAGTGAAGTGAGCATCTAATCCGAATGCTTGTAGACGTGTCAAAAGCGAGTAATCTTCATTCAAATGTTCCCAACGCGTTTGAACAACTGCGATTTTTTCTCCAGCATAGAAGTAGGGGATGGTCTGACGTAAAAAGTCCTTTCTAGGAACAAAGTCAGCATCGAAAATAGCAGTGAATTCACCTTTCGAAATATCTAGACCGTAAGCCAAAGCTCCTGCCTTAAATCCTTTGCGATCTTCTCTTCGAATATGTTGAATGTCAATTCCAAGCTTTTGTTTTTCTGCAATTAACTTAGCCGCAATTTCTACAGATTCATCGTTTCCGTCATCAAGTACTTGAATTTCTAGTCTGTTACGTGGGTAATCAAATTCACAAACAGCGTTGATCAAACGCTCAATAACATACATCTCGTTAAAAACTGGAAGTTGCACCGTTACATATGGCAAATCTTCCTCAGCAATAACAGGCATTTGGCGTTTGCGCTTGCTCTTTTTCACGAATTGAACCGCCAAATTCAATTGCACCAATGAGTAGAAAAAGATAAAAATTAAAAAGAAACCGTAAAGACAAATTGCGGTAAATGCAAGTGTATTCAATGTGTTGAGGGTTTAGTTAGGTGGCGAAAATACGGCTAAAGCCACATTCGATAAAAACTTTTATAAAGATCTTGAAACAATGAGGTGTTAATCAATCTCGAAATTCAATTGCATCGTAATAGATGCAGTCTTTCTTCGAGATGAAGTATTGAAGGCACCACCCCAAGAGTAATCCTCATCGCTATTCTGACCTACAATCTGAAATATGCCCATCTCAGCGCTTTGTAAATTTCCGAGAGCACCTCCCGAAGACTGAGCAATCTTTTCAGCACGCAGGCGAGCATCTGCTGTAGCTTCAGAAACCATTTCGATTTTCAATTCTGCTAATTTAGTATAGTAGAACTCGGGACTTTCAGAATAGAATTCAACACCCGATGCAATCAACTCAGTAACCTCACGAGAGATTTGTTCAACCTTTGAAACTTCAGAAGATTCAATTGTAACCATTTGAGAAAGGCTGTAGCCAGTCAAAACAGATCCGATGATATCACCTTCTGAATTACGAATGTCGTCATAATTCTTATTGATTTCCATCGCAGAAAAAACGATTTCACCTTCTTGAATTCCTTTTCCAGTAAGATAATTTTTAATCGTATTGCGATCAGCTTCTAGCGCGGCAGAAGCGGCCGCTAGGTCGTTGCTTGTTTTTGAGAATGAACCACGCCAAACAATTAGATCTGAATCGAAATTGCGACTACCCATTCCTGTAACATGGATGACATTTTCCTTTGCATTTCTATCGCGATAGCCTTTCATGAAAACGTATGCAGATAGAATTACACATATTCCAACAGCCAATGAAGCGAATACGCGAGCGTTTAATATTGATTTCATAGTTCGAATGTAAACAAAAAAAAGAGGTGAAAAACGTTCACCTCTTTAATCATCTAAAATTTAATTATTGGCAATCCAATGGATAATAGTATTGATAGGGTGGAGGGTTTGGGGTATACCCAGGCTTCACAATATAGAATCCAATTTTAGTAATGGTGGACCCTTCAGGAATTGGAAGGAAATCTTCAGGTATAAACGTTTTTCTGAATTTACCAGGAGTAACTTCTGTCATTTTTAACGATGGGGTAGAAGTCACGTTGGCAATGGGGGCCACATCGAAGAAGGTAAATGTACCTGTAAAGGCACGAAGGAAAATGTAACACTCATCAGCACCTAAATTTTGAAGATTTGCATCTGTTTCTTGAGTGTTATCATAAGTAATGCTGAAGAAATCATCTTGCTTCGAAGCTTCAGGGAAGAAGCAAATGCGGTCAGCACACAAAGCTGGAACAATGTCAACATGTAAGTCTTCTGTTTTAGCTTCACCAACACCATCAGAACCGTAGGCATTTCCATTCTTCAATTTCGCTAAACACGAAATACCGTTTTGATAAAGTTGCAAAGGCGTACAGGCATAGTAAGTGGTCGGAACCATTGTCATTTTGTACAAAAGCCCACTTACGTGTGTCAAAAGCATACAGTTATTTGAATTGCCCCAATCACCATTTCCACATGATGGTCCGGCCGGTTGCCATGTCCACATGTAAACCGAATCCACTTCTTCGGGGTGATTACCTAAAATTGTCTTCAACCCACCTGTTGTTTGAGCAACGTCAATGTACAAGTCCATTGTTGCGTTTGCATTGGTTGGAGAAGGGAATACGAAAGCCGCTTGTGAATATCCCACAAGAGAAATGGCTAACGCGGTAAGTGTAAATAATATCTTTTTCATGATTAAATGCGTTGGAAGTTAAACTTATAAATCACATTCTTGAATCCGTCAGAACAAACTCTATGATATTGCAATCCCATGTTTTCGCTCGTAGGAAGTACCATATTCCCTAAAAACAACTCTAAGGTATCATTTGCATTCATAAGTGTTATGGTTGAAGGAGCAAGATTGTCATCCAACTCCCACGTTCCGCTGGTACCAAAGAAGTTCTTTCCTTCTGTAATGGTCACAGAATAAGTCTGTGTGGGAACATCCAAGGTAATGCGCATTGGTTCTACACCAGTTACCAAATAGAACTCGCTTAGATCACGTTCTTCGAGCACTGGATTATTCGGATCTTGCTGAATGAAAGAGGTTAACTCCCACGTTCCACCCATTCCTTGCAACTTATCTGAGGCTTCTCCTAACTCTCCTGTAATTTCTGGCTTACACCCAGAAAACAACCCAATAGCCAAAGCCATCATGAAGAATAGTTTTACTGATTTCATATCTTTTTTTTTTAATATTCGTTTAAATACAGGCGAAAAATTTTTCGCCCTTTTAATTGCAACCTCCTTCAGGATTACCAACAAATAACGCAGAAGTGAATTCACTGTTCGGGAATTGAAGTGCCATACCTGGACAGTTCCAAGGGGCATTGCGAACGGTAATGTTTTCGCCTTTAGCTCCCATGCGCTTCAATTGATTGATCCATTTTCCTTCACCCATTGTCTCAATGCGGTATTCTCTGCGCGCTGCCGCGATAACTTCTGCAGCAGTAGAAGAAGATGAAAGGTCATTTAAACCAGCTCCAAATGCACGATCACGAACATCGTTAATATCATTTATAGCTATCGATAAATCTCCACCCATTTCACCTATACATTCCGCACGAATCAATTTCAATTCAGTCAAGTAAATAATTGGAATGTTGAAGAACACTTTGTCTTCAAAGCGAAGATTTTTGTATTTTCCTCCGCTGGACTGCATCCAACCTAAACGATCATCGGCACTGTTCAAGTTAGTGAATTGGTACAATTCATTGGAGAACATCAAGTTTGGAGGAAGGGCTCCACCAGCGTTGTAGTTACCAATGAAGTTGTCAGTACGCTGATCAATGTTAGCATCACCGGGGTTAGAGCTAACGATTCCAAAAACTGTTTCTGGATTTACTTCAGGATTTGTAGGAAAACGATCCAATGTATCGCTCATAGTGTACATTCCAGAATTGATTACCAATGAAGCATATTGTTCAGCCTGAACATAATTATTCATTTGGAAGTAAACCATAGCCATTAACCCGGCGGCCGCGTTCTTTGTTGCGTAATTGCCATTAGTTTCAGGAAGGTTAGCATAAGCGTATTCCAAGTCTTCTAGGATAAATTCATAAGACTCACCAACAGTGCTTCTCGCAAGAGGTTCGTTGCTGGCTTCTCTTCTTAAAATAATACCTAGATGTGTATTGTTAGGAGTTGAACCATAGGGTTGTGCCCAAATTTTAACAACATTGAAGTGACAAAAAGCTCGAATGAATTTTGCTTCAGCCTCCATGCGTGTGCGCTCAGTTTCTGATAAGCCGTCAATCAAGTCGAAATTTTTCATCAATGAATTACAACGATAAATAGCGTAATAGAAATCACCATACGTACCGTTCGTAGTCGGAGTGAAGAAGTTTGTTTCACGATTGTAAACCGCGTTGAAATCTAAACCGTTTGGTTCAGCCATGTTGTCTGACATTAATTCACAAATGTTCTGATATTTTCCATCGAACAAGTTTGCAATTACGTCGTAACAACTGTTTAATAGTCGCTGAGCATCATCAGGTGTATTCAAAGCATCTTCCGCTAAAATGGCACCCTCAGGTGGATATTCTAACATTTTCTCACAAGAGGCAATTCCAAGAGCTAATCCAATAGCTAAAATGAAGTATGATATCTTTTTCATGTTCGTTCGAATTAGAAGTTAGCGTTTAAGCGAATGTTGAAGCTACGCTCTTGCATTGGCGTTAAGTAAGTTACGTTTGGACTTAAGTTTCTGTCTTGCGCGTTTTCAAAGTCACGAACCACTTCAGGATCTAAACCTGGGAAATTCGTAATCGTGAACAAGTTGGTAACGCTTACACCAATGTTCAATCCAGTCATTTTCATTTTCTTTGTCACTTCATTCGGGAAAGTGTAATCCAATGACAAGTTTCTCAAACGCATGTAGTTTGCTTTATACATGAACAATGAAGTATTCCACCAAGGGAACCCATCCGGCAAGCCGTAAGTTGTTTCATCCAATGTTAATCTTCCAAAAGTAGACTCATCGCCAGGAGCAGTCCAACGATCTAAAATTTCTTCACGCATGTTCCAGCTGGTTACAACTCCTAATTGACGTTTTGCACTTGAATCGAAGATGCGTGCACCAAGGCTGTATGTGAACAAGGCTGAAAGACTGAAATTCTTCCACCCGAATGTCTGAGTTAATCCACCCATCATTTTAGGTAAACCATTACCTACATAATTACGAATGCTGTTATCGTAATCAGTGGTGTAATTGCCTTCTGGTGTAATGTATACAGGTAAACCAGATTGTGAATCAATGTGACTAAATGAAACGAGATAGAAAGAACCAATTGGCTTTCCAACTAATACACGAGAGTCATTGGTTCCTCCTGAAACCGCATCTGGAGTGTAGTCTCCAATACTTACTAGTTCGTTGTAGTTGTATGAGAAATTCGCACTTGTACGAGCGGTAAAATTGCTTGATTTAGTCCAGTTAACCACGGTTGTCAATTCAATACCTTGATTTAACACTTCTGCTACGTTATCCCAGAAATTCGTAAATCCTGTGCTTGCTGGAAGACTTACATTCATAAGTACATCACGGCTGTATTTTCTATACCCTTCCAAAGTAACTGTCAAACGATCTTGCCAGAAACCAGTTTCCAATGCAACTGAGAAGTTGTTTGTAGTTTCCCATTTCAAGTTAGCATTACCTGCTTGAGTAGGGAAGAGGATAGGGTTTTGATTGTAATAGATACCGTTGTTAGACGCACTATACAATGCGTATTGTGCGTTTGCAGGAATATCAGAGTTACCCGTTAATCCATAACTTGCACGAAGCTTCATGTAGTTAATGGTCTTGTTATCTTTCAAGAAACCTTCTTCAGAAATAATCCATCCCAACGATGCAGATGGAAAATTACCGAATTTGTTATTCACCCCGAAACGTGAACTTCCATCGCGACGAACACTTGCTTCGAAGAAATACTTCGATTTGTAGTTCATGTTGTACTTAGCGAAGAAACCAAGAAAGCTGAATTGACTTGGATTACCAACATTACGTACACGTGTTTCTGGTGTATTCTCTACGTCAGAGAATTCCGCAACAGTTTCGTCTAGATTTGGAATGTAATCATTTACAAATTCAGTCTTTGAATGTTGCAACTCATGACCGATAAGAATAGAAGCATTCAATTCTGGCTTGATCTCTTTGCTGTATTCAGCAGTAAGGTTATAACTGTAGTTACGAACCAAACGCTGATCGTTGCTGAAACTTCCCTGTCCATTCGATAAATCGAAAGTAGCAGGAGTTAATCTATTTTCACCAATGTGCATCCAGTCCATACCACCGGTTGCAATAATGAACAAGTTCTTTTTCGGCATGTAAATCAATCGTCCTGTGTTGATCACACGATCTTCAACAGTCGTCCAACGCAATTGCTCTCTGTAGGCAACCGGATTCTTAACATTTCCAAACTCATCTCTCCAATAGAAGAAATCGCCTGGATTATTTAATACTTCGCCTGCAGCATTATAGGTTGTGTCTGTGTGATAAACAGGGTAGTAAGGCAGTGCGTTAGACATTGCATCTCCCAATCCACCCGACCAAGCTGCATCCACACGCTTGTTTAATCCGCGAGTTCCTGAAAGTGATAAGTTCAATCTTAACTTGTCTCCTAATCTGAACTCTGGATTTACACGAGCTGAAATACGCTTGTAACTGTTTCCTTTTAGAAAACTTTGGTTGTCGTCATAGCCAACCGAGAAAAATACACTGTGCTTCTTTCCGCCGTATCTGGCCGAAAAGTTTGTTCCGTATTTGTTTCCTCGACCTACTGTTTCACTCACCCAATCTGTATCGGTAAGTCCTGCTCTCATATACGCCTCTTTTCGTGTAGCAGCATCGTCCGTTGCGGTTGTTAAATTTGGCAACCAAACATATCCCGTTCCTCCATCATTTTCCCATGCCTCCTGACGAATTCGCAAATACTCTTCAGTATTTAACATATTTGGGCGTGAGGCAGGAGTGGAAATTCCTGCATTCATTCCGTAATCGAATTTCCAACCTTTTTCCTTAGCGCGTTTAGTTGTTATGATGATTACACCATTCGCAGCGCGAGAACCGTATTCCCCAGCAGCGGCAGCATCTTTACGAACTTCGACTTTTTCAATATCGTTTGGATTAATGGTCGCAAGCGGGTTATTGTTCAAAGCTCCGCTGTTTCCACGTAAGAAATAATCTTGGGTCATTGGAATACCATCAATAATGTACAAAGGGTCACCTCCGGCAGAAACCGAAGCCGTTCCGCGAATACGTATCAACGAACCTGCGCCAGCGATACCAGAACCTTGAGAAACTTGCAAACCGGCTGCTTGACCTTGAAGTGCCGCCTCGAAACTAGGTGTGCGAATGGCGCTAATGTCTTTACCACTAATTTTTGCAATAGATCCTGTACTTGGACGATTACGTTCAACACCATAGCCAATGATTTCAATATTGTCCAAGGTTAATGATCCTGAACTTAACTTGAAGTTTTGCTTAACATCTGCATTTCCTACAGTAACTGTTTTAAATAAGGTTGTAAAGTTTAGAGCCTTAACTTCAATTTCGAATGTTCCAGATCCCGTCTTTAAGGTGTAGTTTCCAACTTGGTCACTTGCGGTTCCATTGGATGTTCCTTTGACTAAGACAAAAGCTCCTGGTATAGGGCGATTCTCTTCATCCGTAACGACACCGCTTATGTTCTGTCCCCAAGTTACAATGGAGAACAAGGCTAAAAACGCTGTCAGAATACTCGTTTTATAGAATTTAGACATATGAAATTTGAATTTGTTTTGGTTTAAAGTCGCGCTAATATAAAGTGTTTTCACTTCGTGTCCAACATACACTAACTTGTTGTTGGTAAGTCATAATTATGGGTTCCAAATAAATGGAGCAGATTCTCTTCTTCCTTCTGTTTCAATTGAAAGGATATAAGATCCGGCTGCAATGTTCTCTTCTAAGAGATTCCATTCGGTTTGATTTACACCTGAAATTCCGACTGTATTGTATGATGCAACTGTTCTTCCAGTTAAATCTCTTAATACGATTTGAACAGGTGCAGCTTGAACCATGCTATATCCAACATTTACACGGTTGTTAGATGGATTCGGCCAAATCATAAACGATGATTTTGCGAATGACATAACTTCTTCCAATGAAGTATTCAAATCCGGAACTGCTAATTGATAATCGGTATAAATGTGATATTCACCTGGTTCAAAGAAGAAAGTAGCATTCAAATCATTCACCTGAAAAGCATTTCCAGTGAAATAGTCATACCATGTTCCTGTGTGCTGGAATCCAGGAACCATATTAAGTGAAGTTGTTTGGAAGTTTCCAACCACAACGGCGTTGTTGGTTCCGTTCAAATGTATACGCTTTCCAAATCCGCCCAAATCAATGTTGAAATTGGTCGTTGAAAATACAGGCTCAGTCTTTTTCAAGTTGTTCAATGCAGCTGTCACTTTGTACAAATGCTTTCTATTTTGATTGTCCCAATAATCCCATCTTACTGGCTTAGCAGAAGTTCTGCAATCGGTATTTATTGTAACACCATCAGAACAAGTGTTAATACTGTAATCATAACCCAATTCACCAAACTGCCAGATCATCTTAGGTCCGGGAATCGGAAGTAATAGGCAATGCGCTAACTCTTGTCTTTTCAATGCAGTGTTTAGATTTGTGATGTTGTACGAACCGCTGCTCGCGCCGTAAAGTAAATTCTTGTACATCATGCGCTCTTCATCATGACTTTCAGCATAGGTAATCAAATGAGCATTGTTCCAGCCTCTGTTCTGATAGCTACCCCATGAGAAGTTAGATGAGTATCCCATCGAACCTTCCATATACTCATGATTCAAATTTCCCCACAACATCATTCCGTTGTTACTTAAAACAGACTCTTCACTGTTGTCTGCGAAGTGTTCAAGAATTCCATATGATCCCGGCTCAACTGTTTGCATATGGTTGTAGTAGTCTGTAAGAATATTAATTCTACTTTGGTCGTATGCTCCCCATGCACCAATGTTTCCAAGTGTGTAATTTTGGGTGAATCCTTTAGATAAATCGAAACGATATCCATCAATGTGAAAGTTCTGCATCCAATATGCTAAGACACGTTTTGTGAAGTTTTTCGTTTGTTGACTTTCGTGATTGAAATCATAACCAACATTGAAATCATGCTTTGGAGTAGGGTTAAACCAAGGATTTTCAGTTGTCGGTTGTCCCCATTGTCCAGCGTTCTGATCGAAATACATACGAACCATTGGGTTTGTTCCAAAACTATGATTCAGCGCAATGTCCATAATTACAGCAATTCCGCGATTGTGAGCTTCATTTACAAATGTCTTCAAAGCTTCAGCACTGCCGTAAGCTTTATCTGGTGCGAAATAGAAAGATGGATTATAACCCCAGCTGTCATTGCCTTCAAATTCATTAATTGGCATTAATTGAATAGCTGTTACTCCTAAATTTTCTAAATAATCGAGTGAATCAGTTAATGAAGCATAAGTTCTGTCTTCAAGAAAGTCTCGAACCAACAATTCATAAACAACGAGTTTCGTTTTGGCTGGACGAACAAAGTTCTGATCTGTCCAATTGAATGCAGGTGGGTCCGTTCTAAATACTGAAACAGGTTCAGAGGTCAATCCATTTGGATAGTCAATCAAATTCGGATAGGTGGTTTCTGGAATCCATCCATCATTCCAACCGTCTAATATCTTGTCTGCATAGACATCGGCTACACGCATGCCTTCAGCATCTATGTAATACTGGAATCTATATTCGACACCTGGTGACAAATTCGGAATGTCCAACCAGTATGTTGATCCATCCGGTGTGCGATTCATTAAGTAATCTAAATCCAATTGCCAGTTGTTGAAATCTCCGATAACAAAAACAAAATCCTTGTTGGGTGCATACAATTGAAGACGCACGCCGTTTTGAGAGGTAATGTTTATTCCATTTATGGTTCCTGAAGGTGCTGAGGCAATATTTACTGAAGGAAGTATAATTATAATTTTTTCGTCTGTAATTGTTGTACTGCCATTTATCGCGGTTAGCGTAATGTGATATTCACCTGGAGTGGATTGACTAAAGTTGTAACTAAGTGTGGTAACACCAGTTCCTGATGCAACCTGATTACCATTCACCGAGATGGTCATGTTCGAAGCAAGTGAAGAATTTGCAACAACTGGAACAACTTGATTTGGATTAACTATTTGAGATTCTAAAGTAGGTTGGGACAATGAGGCGTTGAATCCTGCAGCATAGATAGTCAAATAAATATCGCTGCCATCTGCATTTCTTCCAACCACAGAACCTGTTGCATTTCTGAAAACAAACATCATTTTAGAAACAGTCTCGCCAACATTCAAATTGTAGAAGGTTGATGGAGTGATTACAATCTTATGAATGTTGTTTCCCATTGGAGTCATGAGAACGGCAGGGTCCGCAGTACCCCAATTTCCAACGGTATGTTGCCAATCGTTTGGTCCGTTGCTGTTACTGGTAATTACACCTGTGTGAGCGTATATTGGAGTGTAACCCAATAAATCGCCATTTCCCGTTGACGCATCATAAAAAACTGTGATTTGATCAGTTTGTGTTGGAAATGCAGGCGTTGATGTTAAAATCTGGGCACTTGCATTAAAAGCAAAAAAAGTAAATAGAAAAGCTAAAAAGTTAAGTCCTTTTTGTTTCATATGTTAGGTAGTTAGTTGCCCAAATATAGGAAAGTGTACTTAGTACACAACCTCATTTGAAATTTTTTCGAGAAATTGATGTTTCTTTGTGGCTCAAATCAATTTTATGCAACTTCTCGACGGCCTCGCACTTTCAAAAACCATTAAATCAGAGATCAAGCAAATTGTTTCTGAAAGAGTAGTCAACGGCTTCAAGCGTCCGCATTTGGCTGCTGTACTCATTGGTGAAAATGGAGCGAGTGTCACTTACGTAAATGCTAAGGTCAAGGCTTGCGAAGAAGTTGGATTCGAGTCTACACTCGTTCAACTGAAGGACAGTTGCACGGAAGAGGAAGTAATGAACACCATTCATGCTTTGAATACAAATGATACCATTGATGGTTACATCATTCAACTTCCACTACCGAAACACATCAATGAAAAAAAGGTCTTGATGGCGGTTGCCCCAAGCAAAGATGTGGACGGGTTTCATCCGGAGTCAGTTGGGAAAATGATGTTGAACCTTCCAACTTTTCTTCCCGCGACGCCAATGGGTATAATTACTTTGTTGGAAAGAAATAACATTTCAACTTCAGGAAAACATGCTGTTGTATTGGGAAGATCACATATTGTCGGACTTCCAATTTCAGTATTACTTCAAAGAAATCATCCATTCGGCAATTGCACGGTTACCCTTTGTCACAGCAAGACGAAGAATATTCAAGAGATTTGTCAATCAGCCGATATCATCATTGCAGCAATAGGTCAACCTGAATTCCTGAAAGGGAATATGGTGAAGGAAGGAGCTGTTGTGGTAGATGTTGGAATTACACGCGTGGTGGATAGTTCGAAGAAAAGCGGATTTAAATTATTGGGAGATGTTGCTTTCGAAGAAGTCGCTCCAAAATGCAGTTACATCACCCCAGTTCCGGGTGGAGTAGGACCAATGACCATTGTGTCTCTAATGCAAAACACCTTACTTGCCGCCGAGGGCAAGCGTTCTATATAGTTCAACCGTTTGCTTCGCTTCAAGTACATCGTGTACACGCAGGATGTTGGCGCCTCTTTCTAGTGCGAAAGCATTCAAGACTGTTGTTCCATTCAAGCTTTCTTCTGCCGTTGTATTCAACGTTTGCTGAATCATTTTTTTTCTTGAAACGCCAACCAATAAAGGCAAACCAAATGATTTGAACCTATTCAGGTTTTGCAGTAATTCAAAATTATGATCTTTATTTTTCGCAAAGCCGAATCCCAAATCCAAAACAATTTTCGAAATCCCCAATTGATTTAACTTTTCAATTTCAGTTTGGAAATAGGCATGAACTTCTTCAACCACATTTTCATAATTGGCCAACTCCTTCATGTTGGAAGAATCTCCGCGCGAGTGCATCAATACATAGGTGCATTGTGCTTCCGCAACCACTGACCACAAATTCGAATCCATTCTTCCCCCAGAGACATCGTTTATCCAATGCGCTCCTTCGCGCAGGCAGGCAGCGGCTACTTCACTATAAAAGGTATCAATACTTATCGTCAATGAAGGAAATTCTTTTCGAAGAGCTACTAATACAGGTAAAACCCTATTCAATTCCTCTTCAGAAGAAATATAAATCGCACCCGGACGCGTTGATTGTCCGCCTAAATCCAATATGTCCATACCATCAGAAATCATTTTTTCCACACGAAATAAAATGTCCTTTTCAGAATTAGTGCGACTTCCAGCGTAGAAGGAATCGGGTGTAACATTCAAAATTCCCATAACCAATGGGAGCGTGCGGGTAGAATTCATTTCAAGATGTATCTTTGAAACGCAAAGATGAGCATTTTCATCGCAATTGTATTTCGAATCATGAGCGCAAAAAAAGATACTTCAGCACAATATGATCAAGCCATTCAAAAATGTGTCGACCTTTTTCAAAAGAAGACACAAGATTATGGGACGGCTTGGAGAATTCTTCGTCCTTCAAGTTTAACCGATCAAATCTTTATTAAAGCGCAACGCATTCGAACCATTGAAGAGAAGGGTGAAAGTAAAGTGGGTGAGGGCATCGAAGATGAATTTGTAGGCATCATCAATTACAGCTTAATGGCTCTTATTCAGTTGGAATTACCCGCTGATGCTCCACTAGAACTTGAACCTGAAAGGGCGGTACTTCTTTACAAAGAGCAAGCAAAAATTACGAAGGATTTAATGATGAATAAGAATCACGATTACGGAGAAGCCTGGCGCGATATGCGAGTGTCTTCATTCACTGATTTGATTCTCATGAAAATCCTACGCATCAAGCAAATTGAAGACAACGCCGGCCAAACCCTCGTTTCCGAAGGAATAGATAGCGGCTTTCGCGATATGATCAATTATGCTGTTTTCGCGTTGATACAGCTCAGTGAATCACCAAGAGTTTAATAATTTCTTGTTTGTTGGATGATTTAAGGACAACAAAATAAATTCCGTTTTCAAGAAACGATAAATCAGGAATAACGATTTGTCCGTTTTCCACCACGTACATTTTTCTTTGAATGATACTTTGCTGTGCATTCAAAATTTCTGTCTCTATGGTACCGTTTTGGTCGAAGTCCAATCCTTTTATGGTCAGTGGTCCATTGCAATATGGATTTGGAAAAGCAATTTGATTGTTGGAATCATTTAATATTTTGTAATCATTACCATTGTTTTGAACGCCAGCTGTCCCTACTATACATAGGTATTGCACTGAGCCATAGGTTCCTGTTCCATATGAAAATACAGGGGCAGTTTGTACTGCATATTTTTTTCCATACTGAAGTTGAACAACTTGGGAAAGGTTTAAAACATTCGAAGCTGCTCCTCGTAAATGCTCAATAGGTAATCCAATTGGAGTGTTATTTAAATCAACTTCTTGAAACTTCCATTTCCAATTTGTAACGCCGCAAATCCATGGTTGAGAATTTACAACTGCTCCTCGAAATTGCTGTCCGTTTGAACACCTGTAGGACGCACCCAACTGAGTATTTGGTTCCGTTATGGTATTCATAGGACAAGGCGAGAGCGCCGGAACCTCAACAATTTCAGTTTGTCCAATACCATTTGCTAGCGTATATACATTCGTAATTACAACATGGTATCCACTATTATACGGAAGTGTAGGAGAAACAGAATTCAAAACAAGTAAATCCGTGGAACTATTCTTTGTGTAGTTATTGCCATTAGCTAGTCCGGAGATTCCTGTAAATACAAATCTATACGAAGCGCCAGATACATACTGCGCTTTAAAAATTTGACACAATTGGTATGGGCCAGAACCATATGCACATGCCCCACGTTTCAATTGTCTAACACAACATGTAAAACTTCCAGTACCAAAGTTAGAATTGTAATTTCGAATACCAACACGGTATACGCTACCCGCAGTTAATCCAACAAAATTCAAAATTTCATTTCCAATTGCATTGTTTGCATTTTCACTTGCGATTAACTCACCTAATGTATTTTGAATTTCAATTACTCCATCAAATGCTGTGGTGTTTAGTTGAACTGAAACCCCTTCTGTTTGAGCTGTAAATTGATACCATAAATCTTCACCAGTAATACAAGTTACTTGTCCAAAAGGTGAGGCTCCCATTCCAACTAAATTTCCAGTTATCAAACTGCAAACAGGATAGAAGCTCGCATTGATATTAATAGGAGTCGTGAAAATATCGCCAATAAAATCTGTCTCATTGCATCCTTCATTAATTAACCCATTGCAATTATCATCAATAGCATTTGTACAACTTTCACTAATTCCATTGTTAATATTCGCATTCGCATCGTTGCAATCGCCGTTAATTCCTTGGGTTGAAGTGTAGGTAGCACCTGGTGATGAACATGCGCTGGTCGATGAGACAAAATATCCATCGGCATCTGCGTCTAAATACCATGTTGTAGCATATGTACACGAACCATTCGAAACAGTCGCACTAGCATTGTAATTGCAAGCTGTATTGTCCATACATCCCGGGACAGAACAAGCTAAATCAGTACCCGAACAATCCTCGTCAATTCCATTTCCACATAATTCAACACCCGCTGCATTTATACTCGCATTCGCATCGTTGCAATCGCCGTTAATTCCTTGGGTTGAAGTGTAGGTAGCACCTGGTGATGAACATGCGCTAGTCGATGAGACAAAATATCCATCGGCATCTGCGTCTAAATACCATGTTGTAGCATTTACGCAAGAACCGTTGTCTGTGTTTGCGCATTCATTGTAATTGCATGCGAAAACATTTGTACACCCAGCTACAGTTGATGCTAGAACTTGAATTCCAAAAGTACCAGTCCCACCTGCATAACCTCCCGCTTGAATGTAATATGTTGCTCCGTTCGTTAACTGTGAGCACGTAAGTATTATACGTGAATTATAATTTGTTGCTGAAATATCATCATTGCAAGCAATTGCAAATGGATCCGTACAATCTGAGTAAATAGCAATTCTTGTATCGACCAAACTTCCCGAATTTGTCTGGATAGTAATATCTCCACCAGTGTATAAAAATTTATACCAGACATCTTTGATACCCGAACCCCCACAAATAGGATCTGCCGCATCGTTGCATGTCACTGTATTATTCGCTGTAACATAAGCCGCATTAATAATAAGGTTTGTTGCATTGGAGCATATATCATTCGCTGCACCACTCACAATCGTAAAAGTTGAACTTGAGCTATTGTTCGTCGTATTGTCATCACTTCCACCATTAATCGAGCTCGCATTAATTGTTAAAGTATAGCTTCCTGCCGATACGGTTGATTCGGGCAGGGTAACTAAAACAGAGTTTCCGGAAGTTAAATTGCCACTCCAAGAGTAGGTTTGACTTGCTTGTCCACTTATTGTATAGGTCAATTGAAAGGAAGTAATTGTATTAATCCCAGCGTTCATTAAAGTTAATTCAGGCGTTACCGTCGTTGAACAAAAATTTCCATTCGGGCTGGTGATTGAAACCACTGCTAAATCTAAATTCGGTTGAGAGTATAACGGGGCTCTCCAAGTTCCTCTTCCAAAGGTTGCCGCTGTAATGGTATTGGTGGCAGCATGTATCTCTAACTCATCAACTACAACATTGGGTAAACCGTTCATGTATGGTATCCAATCGGCTAATGAATTGTCTTTGTAATAAACTCCAGCGTCTGTTCCAATGTAGAGTGCATCATTACCAGTATTTTGAAATACTATGGTATTTGAAGGTATATTAGGTAAACTTCCTGAAATATTTGTCCAACTAGTTCCGCCATTGCTTGAATAATAAACCTTCGTGCCAGCAGTATATCCACTAAAAGTTAACCAAACTTTATTCTCGTCAATAGGTGATACCGCAATAGAAGTGATATACAAATTTGGTAATCCTGAAATAGCCGAAAAAGTATTTGCATTGGTTGTTTTATAAAGTGCAGATCCTTTTGAAGCATAAATCACATTGACATTCGAGGGAGCAACTGCAAACGCATTAATAACTCCAGTTCCGAAAGTGCCCATAGCAGTGAAAGAAGTTCCAGCGTTTGAAGACTTATATATCGTAGACTTTCCAACATACAAATCGTTATCGGTTGCACCCATAGCATATGGAGTTACCCAGGCACCATCGGCATTCACACCAGTACCGCCACTGTTGACAATCGGATTGAATGTGCCTCCATTATTCGTTGACTTGTATATTGCGCCGTAATAAATTTCACCATACATAATGGCATCATTTGTTCGAGCAATAATGCACTCCATTCCGTCACCTCCTAGAACCTGAGAATGTGCAGTTCCATTTTTAAGATTGGATCCATTGTCTTGCCAACCAGTTAAAATTTTGTTACCGTTCAATTGTGCTATTCCCAGTCGATACTGTTGAGAAATTTGAAGGTTACTCGAAGCATCAGAATAAGAAGTTCCGTTATCCGTTGTCCTGAAAACACCTCCATCACAACCTACATACAAACTGTTGTTGGAAGGTATCCAAGTTAAACAGTGAACGTCGGCATGCACATAAGGCAATCCTCCGGATCCTGTCCAATGCGCATTGCAGGTCCAAGTGGCACCACCATTGGTCGATTTCCAAATATTTACACCACCAACCCAAAGCGTATTAGCATCTGTCCCGCTGCATTCAATGGCTAAATCATACCATCCTTGCCCTCCTGCATCACCACCGTTTGAATTCCACCCTAATAAATTGGGCGAAGTAGCCATCGATGTAAATCCAATTCCTGAATTTGTAGATTTGTATACCCCTAGAAATCCTGAGTCAGAGTTTTTTGCAGCTAAAACATAAACAGTGGCAGCATTAGCGGCACTTACCGCAATGGATAATCGCCCTACATTTGAAACAGGCAGACCACTAGTAATTGATGAGAAATTATCTCCTGAATCTGTACTTTTTATGAAACTAGTTCCAGCGGCATAGACAACAGTGGGGTCACCAGGCTTGAATTCCATGTCCTTGTATGAACCTGCATTGGTTAAAACCCAACTTACTCCAGCATTAGTGGATTTGTAAATTCCCAAACTAGTTGCAGCAAGTAGAATGTTTGAATTAGTCGGGTGAATTAATAGTCGATTAATTAATCGTCCCTGGGTAACATTCCAATTTAAACCGGTAGATGACCATGTTGCTCCTCCATCGGTCGATTTCAAAATACCAATAGAATAAGTATCGCCTGCATCTCCATCTCCCGTAGCCAAATAAATAATATTGTTGTTCGAAGGGTCAATGGCTACGTCGGTTGTTCCTATTGCATCCAAATAATCTGTATTCAGAACACTCCAACTTACCCCTGAATCTGTCGTTTTCCATAATCCTCCTGCAGGTGCACAACCATAGAATATTGAACTACTGCCAGGTTGTGGACGAATCGCATTTATTCTTCCTGCACCGCCCCCGCCGCCAGGAACGGAGTTATTTCCTATGTAAGTCCATAATCCGCTAGTACCGGATGGGGGAGGAAACATTGCTGGATTTTCCAGCTTTGCCAATTGGATAGCATTGGTTGGAATTCGCTTTCCTGAAGGATAAACTCGAGGTTCCATATACCATTCCCATCTCTTATACGCCATAAATCCCTTTCCTTTTGGATAAGGGCGGTCAATATTACGCCATTCATTTTGAAAGGCTTCTTGGACTTGATAAAAATTGGTCTCTGAATCCAAAATAAGATTGCGCCAGTTCAATTCTTGAGAGAAAATATTCTGAATGAAAAATGGCAACAAAAAAAATAAGAAAAGCGATTTTTTCATAAAAGCAATTTAGATAAAAACTTCAATACGGAAGATTCAACAAAAGGTTTTGGTTAATTGAAAACTCAATCTGTTGAAAACTACCAACCATTGTGAATTTCAGGAGTTACTCTGCGTATTACTTTCGAAGTCTGATTTAGAATAGACGAGATGGCTCAAGAAGTTAAATACACAGAAGACAACATTAAATCCCTCGAGTGGTACGAACACATTCGTCTTCGTCCTGGGATGTACATAGGTAAGCTCGGCGATGGTAGCACCGCAGACGATGGAATCTATGTTTTGTTGAAGGAAATTATGGACAACTCCATTGACGAATTTGTCATGGGGAATGGAAAAAATATTGAAATTACCATTAAAGATGGAACCGTTACCGTTCGAGATTACGGAAGAGGTATTCCTCTTGGAAAGGTGATAGATTGCGTTTCGAAGATCAATACAGGTGGAAAGTACGATTCTCGTGCCTTCAAGAAATCTGTCGGATTGAATGGAGTAGGTACCAAGGCCGTGAATGCACTGAGTTCTCACTTTAGAGTAGAGTCCTTCCGTGAAGGTGAAATGAAGGCGGCTGAATTCGGAAAAGGTGTAATCACTCAAGATTTCAAAATTGTTAAATCAGACGGAAAGAATGGAACCATGATGTCCTTCGTTCCCGATGAAAGCATTTTTGTAAACTATCAATTCCGTTCGCAGCACATTGAAAGACTGCTTTGGAACTATTGCTATTTGAATGCTGGTTTAACCATCATTTTCAATGGACAAAAATTCAAATCGGAAAACGGACTGCGTGATTTGCTTGCCGCAAACATGTCGGAAGATCCTTTGTACAATGCCATTCACTTGAAAGGCGACGACATTGAAGTAGCCATTACGCACACCAATTCATACGGCGAAGAATATTACAGTTTTGTAAACGGACAATACACAACGCAAGGAGGTACGCATCAAGCAGCTTTCCGAGAAGCCTATGTGAAAGTTATTCGTGACTTCTTCAAAAAAGATTACGAAGCAGTTGACGTTCGTTCTGGTATTGTTGCTGCCGTGGCCATTAAGGTTATAGAGCCCGTTTTCGAGTCTCAAACAAAAACCAAACTGGGATCTAACGAAATTGAACCAAACGGGAAGAGTGTCAAAGCTTTTGTCCTTGAATTCTTGCAGAAGGAACTCGACAACTACTTGCACAGAAATCCCGAAGTCGCTCAAAGTTTATTGAAGAAGATTCTTCAATCAGAACGTGAAAGAAAAGAACTTGCGGGTATTGCTAAATTGGCGAGAGAACGCGCCAAGAAAGCGAATCTTCACAACAAGAAACTGCGCGATTGCAAAGTGCACTACGCAGATAAAAGTGACTTGGCTCCTGCAACCACACTATTCATCACCGAGGGTGATTCCGCTTCTGGATCCATTACCATTTCTCGAAATGTACAAACCCAAGCCGTTTTCAGTTTGAAGGGAAAGCCCTTGAATACCTACGGTTTGACAAAGAAAGTCGTTTACGAGAACGAAGAATTTAACTTGCTTCAAGCAGCATTGGACATTGAAGATGGATTAGATTCGTTGCGTTACAACAATGTGGTTATCGCAACCGATGCCGATGTCGATGGAATGCACATTCGACTTTTAATGATCACTTTCTTCTTGCAATTCTTTCCAGATTTAGTGAAGTCAGGTCACTTGTATGTCCTTCAAACGCCGCTGTTCCGTGTAAGAAATAAGAAAGAAACCATCTACTGTTATTCTGATCTTGAACGTCAGCATGCCATTCAGAAGTTAGGATCCAAGCCTGAAATCACGCGATTCAAGGGATTGGGAGAGATTTCTCCAGAAGAATTCAAATTTTTTATTGGCGAAAACATTCGTTTGGAGCCAGTTGTCATCACGAAAGACATCCACATCAAAGACATTCTTGAATTTTATATGGGGAAGAACACCCCCGATAGACAAGACTTTATCATTAGAAACCTTCGTGTAGAGAAAGATGAAATCGTTGAAAAGAAGGAAGTAGAAACTGAAATAGAATAGGAGAGGAGATGGAAGAAAATACAAATCCAGAAGAAAATAAATTAGGAAACGTAATTGGTGTAACAGACCTCTATGAGGGATGGTTCCTCGATTATGCGTCATATGTAATTTTAGAAAGAGCTGTTCCGCACTTGTACGACGGACTGAAGCCTGTGCAGCGAAGAATTCTTCACAGCTTGTGGGAAATGGACGATGGTCGTTTCAATAAGGTCGCGAACGTGATTGGTAACACCATGAAATATCACCCGCACGGTGATGCTTCCATTGGTGATGCCTTGGTTCAGATTGGACAAAAGAATTTGCTCATTGATACCCAAGGAAACTGGGGAAATATTTTTACAGGAGATAGCGCTGCTGCCCCGCGTTACATAGAATCTCGATTGAACAAACTTTCTCAAGAGATTATCTTCAATCCGAAAACAACCAACTGGTTGGCGAGTTATGACGGAAGAAACAAGGAGCCGGAAACGCTTCCTGTTAAATTCCCTCTTTTACTTTCTTTAGGGGTTGAAGGAATTGCCGTGGGATTGGCTTGTAAAATTCTTCCGCACAACTTTGTAGAATTGATCGATGCGAGCATCGATGCCCTTCGTGGAAAGAAAACACACATCGTTCCCGATTTCCTTACCGGTGGAATGGCCGATTTCTCGGACTACAACGGTGGACTTCGTGGTGGAAAAGTGCGTGTTCGTGCGAAAATCAAAAAAGACGACGCAGCTCGTTGTTTGGTCATTACTGAAATTCCTTTTGGAACGACAACCTCTTCTTTGATCGATTCCATCTTGAAAGCCAACGACAAAGGCAAAATCAAGATTAAGAAAATTGAAGACAATACCGCGGAGTTCGTGGAAATCATGGTTCATCTGGCAACGGGTGTTTCTCCAGACAAGACCATCGATGCGCTTTATGCTTTCACGGATTGTGAAGTCAGTATTTCTCCAAACTCGTGCGTCATTCACGATGACCGTCCGAAGTTCCTTCCTGTAGATGAACTTTTAAAGATTTCTGCAGATAGAACCCGCGACTTAATCGGAAAAGAACTTGAAATTCAGTTGAATGAACTTCAAGAAAGTTGGCATTTTGCTTCTTTGGAAAAGATATTCATTGAAAAAAGAATCTACCGCGACATTGAAGAATGTGAAACGTGGGACGACATTATTGCTGCCATTCACAAAGGACTTAAGCCTCACACCAAGAAATTCTTGCGTGCGGTTACCGATGAAGATGTGGCTCGATTGACCGAAATCAAGATTAAACGTATTTCGAAATTCGACAGCAAAAAAGCCGATGACTTTATTTCGAAGTTGGAAGGAGAAATCGATCAAGTAAAGGAAAAGTTGGATCATTTGACCGATACCGCTATTGCTTACTTCAAAGATTTGAAGGCGAAATACGGTAAAGGAAGAGAACGGAAAACAGAAATTCGAACGTTTGATACTGTTCAAGCAGCAGCGGTTGCAATTGCCAACGCCAAGCTTTCGGTTAATATGGCTGAAGGATTCGCGGGGATCGGATTGAAACGCGACGAAGGAGAATTCGTATGTGAATGCTCCGACATCGATGATATTATCGTTTTCCGAAGAGACGGAAAAATGATGGTTTCGAAAGTTCAACAGAAAGCCTTCTTCGGAAAGGACATCATACACATTGCCGTTTGGAAGAAAGACGATCGTAGAACGATATACAATCTCATGTATCGCGACGGCAAGAATGGCGGCGCAAACATGAAACGTTTCGCTGTGACTTCAATTACCCGCGACAAAGAGTACGACCTAACCAAAGGAACTCCTGGAAGCGAGGTTCTCTACTTCAGCGCGAATCCAAACGGAGAAGCCGAAGTGGTCACAGTTAACCTTCGCGCGCTCGAGCGATTGAAAAAGCTGAAGTTCGACGTAGACTTTTCGGAATTAGCGGTAAAAGGCCGCGATGCTCAAGGAAATGTAGCCACCAAATATCCTGTTAAAAAGGTTGAATTGAAATCGGCCGGGGTATCTACTCTGAGCGCTCGAAAGATCTGGATCGACGAAAGTGTTCAGCGATTGAACGACGAAGGACGTGGAAGATTCTTGGGAGATTTTGGTCCTGAAGACAAATTATTGGTCATTCAATCATCGGGCGACTATCAGTTGTTAGCGCCAGACTTAAGTATTCACTTCCCAGATAATATGTTAACCGTTGAAAAATGGTTGCCAGAAAAACCAATGAGCTCGGTTTATTTCGACGGGGAAAAGGAAACTTGGATGGTCAAGCGCTTCTTAGTTGAGCCAAGTAAAGGTCTTGTTCGATTTATTACGGATCACCCGAAATCAAAAATGGCCGTGGCCACCACTAACCATTTTCCGAATATCTATATCCGCTTCAACAAGAAATTTAAGCAGGCCCAGAATAAGATGGACGAGACGTTAAGTCTTCCAGACTTCATTTCTGTTAAAGGATTGAAGGCTATTGGAAACAGACTTTCGACGTATCCGATTCTTTCAGTAGACCTGTTGGAGCCAGATGCTGAAAGAGAACAACAAGCCGATGAAGCAATTTTAGCCACTCGTCCGCAAGCAACAACTTTCAATGAAGACGGAACTGAAGCCATTCAGCCTTCTTTGTTTTAGGTTTAAGTAAGATTTGTTAATTGATTGATTGTAAGCGAGTAAACTAAATTCAGTTAAATAAAATAATCAGTAAGAAATGAATGCGCCGCATATTCACCTTTTAATCAACCATTTGCCGATAATTGGACTAATTATCGGTGTTTTAGTCCTTATTTCTGGGCTTTTATTGAAAAAACAGATGGTTTCAACCGTTGGACTATGGATTACGATGGTTGCGGGCATATCTAGCTATCCAACCATGTACTCAGGTGGTGCAGCTGAGCATTACATGGAAGAAAAAGAATCTGAATATGATCTTAGCCCTGAGCTCATTCACGAGCATGAAGAAGCTGCAGAACTCGCTTTTTGGCCATGTTTGGTTACTGGAATTTTAGCTGGATTAGCGCTATTTGGAGGCCATAAAAGTCACAAACACACCAAAAAAGCTGAGATTTTAGTCGTTTTTATCGGAATTATTGCAATTATCCTAGTTGGAAAAGCGGGGTTGACAGGCGGACAAATTCGTCATCCTGAAATTTCAAATTGTTGTTCGGCTGAAGGTTCTTCAGGATCATGCAAGGGTATGCACGGACACGAAGGTTGCTCAGGAGTGAAAGGTCATGAAGAATGTACCTATATGAATTCTGAGAAATGTGGGCACAATTGTATGACGGGCTGTAAGCACGACGGAACAGATGCTTGCTGTAAAACGGATTCAATTTCTCAAGTAAAATCTTGCTGCAAGAAAGAATCTGGACATTGCGACCACAACGGAGAAGAACATTAAATCGATGGATTTTCAATTCACTAATAACGGACCCGGAGAAATCCGAGTTTTTTATTGCTCTAGTAATCAGTTTATTATCACACCTTAAGACACATAATTTACATTATGTAAACTAACATTTTCTATCGCCGCAATCCCGGTGAATGAATTATTCGTCCCGATACATCTTCTGAAATATCATTTTAATAAGGGTGAATGATTATTCGCCCCTCGATCATTTTACCTCTCCCTTAAAAGTGAAATACCCAAATTCTCCATTCGTAAACTTGAACCCCATCACTTTATGGTAAGGTCCAAATCGATCTTGAAAATGAAATCGGACTGAGTATGAATAAATATTTCCACTTTGTAAAACACCTCTCGGATACTTGTCAATGTAATGAGGATCACCTGTAAAAGCTTGAGCGATTTCTAAACTATCACTTCCAACTTTAAAATAATATTCCTTATAACAATTTTGATGAGGTGTATTTGGCCACAGGTATGGATTCTCGGTAACCAACAAAAAATTCTTAGTGCGATCGCCTGAAATCGTTTTCAGCCAAAGCGTATCCGAGAAAATTATTGAATCTTGTTCATTTTCCATGGTTTTTTGACTAGAATTTTGCGAAAAACCTTGAAAATTCAGAAAAACAAAAGAAATAACTGTGAAAATAGGTCTCATTGTAAGATATCTTCAATTACCGAACCAATTTTAGACGATTTGCCCATCCGACATCGTAATCGTACGGTCACTTGCCTTTGCAAAATCATTATCGTGTGTTACGGCTATAATGGTTTGACCTTTTTCATGAGCCAATTCTTGTAATATCTCGAACACAACTTGAGTGTTCTTACTATCCAAATTCCCAGTCGGCTCGTCGCCCATTATTATCAATGGGTCATTAATAAGCGCTCTAGCAATGGCAATGCGTTGCTGCTGTCCACCCGATAACTTCGATGCTGGCTTTAATGCCTGATCTTCCATCCCCAACATCTTTAATTTCTCAATGGCTTTGTGCTCAATTTCTTCTTTCGATAATTTCCCCAACCTCAAAGCAGGAATCATAATGTTGTTTAAACAGGTAAAATCGGCCAATAAATAGTGAAATTGGAAGATAAATCCGATTTTTTCATTTCGAATGGCTGCTAAACGGTCCTGGCCATAACCACTCACATTTTCCCCATCAATGAATAATTCCCCTTTGTAATCGGTGTCCATGGTTGAAAGAATATAGAGTAAGGTCGATTTTCCACAACCCGACTTTCCAACCAATGTCAAAAACTCTCCTTTCGTCACCCCAAATGAAATGTCGTTCAGCACTTTGAACTCCACAGGATCGTGAAAGAATTTTTCAATATGTTTTACTTCCAATATCATTTACTTGCGGAATATGCTTACCGGGTCAACCTTTGCCGCTTTGCGTGCAGGTACGTAACCCGCTAAAAATGTGATGAAAAATCCAATGAGAATTCCCTTTAAAAACACAAAGGGTTCAAAACCAATGGGGAAATAGCCAATGTCGCCGCCGATATAAACATGTTTAAGTAGGTTAACTAAAATCATAGCGACCCCCACTCCTAAGATTACTCCGATCATTCCAATAGTCAATGCCTGGAAAACAAAAATGCGAATGACGTCCCTCCCATTAAATCCAATGGCTTTTAGAATGGCAATGTCATTGATTTTCTGAGAAACCGTCATGTTGAGAATGTTATAAATCCCGAAGCAAGAAACAATCAAAAGGGTGAACGAAATAAAGGTAATGACAATCTTTCTCATGCGAGACGCGGCCATGTATGCCGCATTCGCTGCCTTCCAATCCTCTGCTTTGTAGCCGGTTATGGTAGAAAGTTCCTCAGAAATCTGAGGCGCACGTTCAGGATCCGTAACGTTGACATTGATGTCTGTGATATAGGTATTCCCCTCGCGAAGCAGCTGCTGGGCTAAGGCTAAGTTGACGTATGACTTCGTTTTATCTTCTCGCGAGTTGTTCGTTTGGAAAATCCCAACAACAGTTAAGTTGAGATTCACTCCTTTTGAAGACGTGATGCTGATATTATCGCCGGTATTCAGATTCATTCGGTCAGCAATTCCGCTCCCGATGATGATACCGTTCCGATTCATTTCCAAATTTTGAATCGCTCCCTGAACCATGAAGGTTTCAATCTTGTACAATTGATTTCCCTCTGCGGGTGGAAATCCAATTGTAGTTCCCGCGATTTGAGACTTACCATTGTTATAGAACACAGGCGTGTTTACTTGTGGAAAGGCCACCACCACTTCCGAATGTTGTTTTACTAAGGCCAAAACCTCTTCAGGATTTTCAATGGTGTTTTTAGTGGGAACTACCTTCGGATTAACAATTAGAATTGGATTCTCTGATCCTTCTTGAAGCGGAGAGCTCAAAACATCGTCCTTATAAATTCGAATGTGAGCCGTTGTTTTGAAAAATGACGTGCTAGATGTACGGTCAAATCCTGCACTTAGCGAATTCATGAAAATAAATATGGAAATTCCAAGCAGCACTCCTACAATAGCAACGGTGGTCATTTTCCTTCCGGAAATAAAATACGTAGTAGCAATTTTTCGATTGATGGAATACGCCATTATTTCTTCAAGGGCTGCAAAACGTCATTTTCAGTAAGTCCCTCAAGGATCTCAACATACTCCGTGCTTCGAATTCCAACTTTAACTTTTCGAGGTTCTTTCTCTCCTTTTACCAAAACGGTTTCCGAAAAACTCAGATAACTTCTTGGGATAAGAAGAACATTTTCTTTAGTTGAAATATCAATGTTTGCTTCCAAACGAGTACCCAATACATTGAATTGTAAGGGGGAGTTGAATGCGACATCGACTAAATAGGATTGGCTAGCTTCATCGAACAATGGATAAATTCGAAGCACCTTCCCTTCGATCAATTTATCTTTCGACGTGTTTAAACGTATGTGCACCGATTGACCGAGCTGAATCTTTTCAATGCTGTTCTCATCGAGATTCAATTTAGCGACAAGGGTGTTCATATTCGCCATCATTGCTATCGCATCACCTTTGCGAATGAATTCTCCTTTTTTTCTTAATATTTTGGCCACCTTTCCGTTTTCAAAAGCCTTTATCTCATTAAATAATGCTGCATTCGATTGTGTTTTCGCACTTGCTTGCAATGCCAATCGATTCATTTCAGCTTGTTGTTTTACATTTTTATAACGCTCTTGAAGCGCTTTCAAATTGGCTTGAGAGTTTTCGTAATTCAATTTACTATTCTCATATTCTATTTGACTCGCGGCATCGGAAACAATTAACCTGGAATAACGCTCATATACTAATTTGTCTTGAGCAACCTTCTTCTCAGCGAAAGCAATGTTATTCTCCAATTCCTTAAGCGCAGGGCCATTTGCTGAAACATTCTGTTCTGCAATGGCCAATTGTTGTTGGGTTGAAGCTGCTTGTGCCTCAGTTGAACTGTTATCTATACGCGCCAACAGTTGTCCTGAAGAAACACTGTCTCCGTCTTGAACATACAATTCCACTAAATAACCTTCGGTTTGTGCAGATAAATTGTATTTATCAATGGCTTCAATACTTCCAGATGCAAAAACAGTTTCAGTAATGTTCTGACGAATAGGTTTAACTTCTTCCTTGTTTCCGCCACATGAAAATAAACTTAGACAGATGAAAAATGATAAATAGAAATGCGTTTTAATATTCATATTGAAAGGCTTACCCCACTGTTTTAAAAGAATGCATACTTAAGCTGCCCATTGCATAATATTCATTGAACAGCTGAACGTCTTCTTTTCCCATTGCAGCCAAAGCATACAATGCCGGCCAATAATGATCTGGAGTAGGAATTGCATTTTTATAAGCTTGCCCTCGCTGTTCAATATTTTTGAAGAAATCAAAATTCTTCTGTTTCAATTCTTTTGAAATGTTCTCTTGTGCCTCAATGGCCCAATCGTATCCCGATTCCAAATTGCTCCAATCAATAGCCCTCAGATTATGAACCAAATTGCCGGAACCAACAATCAAAACGCCTCTCTCTCTCAAAGCTTCAAGTTTCGCACCGAGTTCCAAATGCTGAGCATGTGAAAGCGAGTAATCGATACTCAATTGTAAAACAGGAATATTTGCTAAGGGAAAAATCTGTTTCAATACACTCCAAGTGCCGTGATCCAATCCCCACTCTTCGTCCAAGCCATCCTCTCCCAAATTCAAATGCTCGGCAATGTGTTGAGCAAGCGCGGTATCTCCTTTTGCCGGATATTCAACGGCGAATAATTCATCTGGAAATCCACCGAAATCGTGAATGGTTCTGGGCATTTCCATGGCTGTAACTTTTGTTCCTTTCGTAAGCCAGTGAGCCGAAACGCAAAGAATCGCTTGTGGCATTTCTAAATGCTGAACAGATTTTCGCCACCCTTCTACATATTTGTTTTGCTCAATGGCGTTCATTGGAGATCCATGACCAAAGAAAAAAACGGGGAATTTCGGAGTTGTTTTTCCATTGCTCAACACTTCGAGCGCACCAAGTGGAAGCACTGTTCCTACCGATAATATTCCCATTGTTTTTAAAAATTTAGTTCTATCCATGCTCTACAACCAAAGCTGAATTTGGCAACTGCATTAACTTTGCATTGTTGAAGCGAATTTACGAAATATCAGTTCCTCATTTCACAAGCGAAGGTACCTTTGATGCTGCTATTCGTCAGTTTAAGGAAATTAAATCTTTGAACATTGACACCCTCTATCTACTTCCCATACATTCGATTGATATTCAAAACAGTCGCTCTCCCTATTGTATCCTAGACAATTTTGATGTTCGAATTGAATTGGGTGGAGTTAATGGATTGAAATTATTCATTGAAGCCGCTCAGGATGAAGGTCTGAAAGTGATATTAGATGTTATTTTGAATCACGCTTCCAGCAATCATAAGCGTGCTCATGACAAAGATTTTTTTTCTGTAAACGGAAATGGAAAGCCATTACATCCTTTTGGAACGAATTGGAACGACGTCTATCAAATAAATCACTTCAACGAATATCATTCAGAATATTTATTTAATTCACTAGTCTCATTTTTGGAAATGGGAATCAGTGGTTTCCGTTTCGATGCCACCTCTTTCCTTCCAGATAATAATTTGGAAAGTTGGCTTCCTGGATTAATTCAAAAGAAATCTGATGTAATTCTATGGAGTGATTCCAAATTAGTCGAAAAAGATATTCATCCGTTTACCCATGTCTCCGCTCCAATTGGTAAACCGAAATTCGATGAGCCACGAAAGGCGATACAGATTGCATCGTTGGGATCTCACGATTTACTCCGCAATGAAGGTAGTTTATTGGAAGTGTATGGTGAAAATGTAGCTGTCATTCAACAAGGGCTGATTCAGCATTCAGAAGCTTTTTTATTTCCGATGGGGAGTGAAAAAGGATTCGATTTCAAATACGATTTTTTTCTTTAGTTCGAAGATGTTCGAATGCGCGGGTCGAGCCATCCGTATACCCATTCAACCAACACATTCACAACAATGAAAACAGTTGAAACTAAGATTACTCCCCCCATTACAATGGGCTGGTCTTGTTTTTCAATGGCCATGAAAAGTTCTTGACCAATCCCCTTCCACCCGAAAACAAACTCTACAAATACAGCACCCGCTAACAAAGATGCGAACCATCCGGAAACCGCCGTCACAACCGGATTCAAGGCATTGGGTAACGCGTGTTTGTATAAAACACGACGTTCTGAAAGTCCTTTTGCTCTTGCTGTTCGAATGAAATCTTGAGACATAACATCCAGCATACTGCTTCTTGTCAATTGAACAATAATGGCCAAAGGACGAATCATGAGTGTAATCATCGGAAGAATTAAGTTCTTCAGATCAATGTACTTCCCTTCCCAAACATCAACGCTGTACCAACTTCCCGTCATGCTGAGACCCGTATAATTCCGCAACAACACGGCTCCGATCCACGCGACAATGAGTGCCACAAAGAAAGAAGGCCCCGCCATTCCAATGGCTGAAACAAATAAAACGGTCTTGTCTATCCAAGTGTCTTTCTTCTGAAAAGCCCATATTCCAAGTGGAATTCCTATGATTAGACTTAACAGTATACTTCCTAATGCCAAGACGAATGTTCCTGGAAAAGATTCTGCGAAAATGGACGAAACTGATTTTTCGGAAATGAAAGACTTACCCAAACTCGGAAATTTAATCCACAATGAGCGCTTATCAGACAAGGGAAACGACCAACCTTGATACATCTCTTCATTCGCATAAAAAGCCGCTGTGAAACTATCCGACCTGTTGATGCTTATTGGCGAAAGGTTGTTCAAGTATTCTACATATCGAATGCCCAGAGAATGATTTAAGCGCAACTTATTTCGCATGTTCGTCACAATCTCTTGATTGGCATTTTCGCCGACAAGATTTTGAACGGGATCTGAACCGGTGAGGTTGAATAGAAAAAAAACAACGGTCACGACGCCCCAAAGAACGAGTAATTGATAACCTATTTTTTTTGCCACCTTCACTGAACGAAAATAGCCGATTTCAATCTTGAACTTTTGTCCAAGGTCAAATGTTATACACGGCACACTTATTGAAAAGTCGGGCGCGGTATTTTTTCAATAACCTTCTTACTTTTGACATATGGAAAAACGAAATCTTTACATTTCTTGGACACTGCGAGTGTTCCTCTTCGGATTATTTGTGTTTTCAGCCATCACCAAGATGCTTCCTTTAACTCCATTCGAGAAACAATTGGTCGATTTGGGTTTCGCAGATTGGCATACTGCCCCTTATTTCGCTCGCTTAATTATCGGGGTTGAATTAGGTCTTGGAATCGCACTCATTCAAAATCATTTTTTCAAACGTATTGTTATTCCTGCAACAGCCCTTTTGCTCGTTGCGTTTTGCATTCACCTTTCTTACCAGATTGCAATCGGACAAGGTGGGAATTGTGGATGTTTCGGACAATTCATTGAAATGACTCCAACCGAAGCACTGATTAAGAACATTGTTACTTTAGGTTTATTGGGATGGTTATTCGCCATTAGCAAAGAAAAGAAAAGCGCGAATCGTTTTTCTTTCCTCTTATTAATCTGGTCATTCTCTACTCTCTTCATGTTCATGGCTTTCCCTTTTGCTCCGTTCAAGGAAATGTCGAACATTGTTGTTGACACAGAAAACATCCCTTGGGAAACAGAGACTTCGACAGCGCAAACAGGAACAGTCGACAATACTCAAACTGCTGCAGCTGTTACCCCAACAGAAATAGTTAATCCTGGTCCAGCTTCTGTTGTTTCGAAATTTTCTAAGTTGAATGTCTTTAGTGGAATGAAGGTGAAAATTGATGAAGGAAAACGTATCGTTTGTTTCTTCATCCCCGGTTGTGACCACTGTCGTGAAGCGGCGAAAGCTATTACTGAATTATCGAAAGACCCCAATTTCCCAAAGGTTTACATTTATTTTGGCGATGAAGAAGTTGAGAAAATTGACGAGTTCTTCCAAGTAGCAGGAAAGAAATATCCTTATCAAGTGCTTGGTATGGGTGAGTTCTTTACCCTTATGGGACCGAAAGGTGAAACTCCAGGAGTACTTTATTTGTGGAATGGTAATATTCAAAAAGAATATTTCGGAGAGCAATTCAACAAGGAAGATTTAAAACAAGCCTGTAACCAATAGACGATTTATTCGTCATAAAATAGTGAATAGTTCGATGCTCAAAAACATTTCAAAGACAGCGCTGATTGGCGTTGTCTTTTTGTTTGGTTGGAATTTGAGTCATGCCACTACCATAAAAGGAGTTGTCAAAGATGAGCAAGGCCTTCCTCTTTTTCATGTCGCGGTATTTGTTCCAGGTACAAATTTGGGGACTCATACCAATGAAAATGGAGAGTATCAGTTAAATCTTAAGCCGGGTAAGTATGATTTGAATTTCAATTTTATTGGGTATGAGACAGTTATTAAGTCGCTTCAAATTGGACAAGAAAAAGTGCTTTTGTTGGATATTGTTTTAAAAGTAAACACCAATGAAATGCCTATGCTCGTTGTGAATGCAGATCGACGAGATTTTGTAAAGCGCTTGATACGCGGAGCTTCTGACCAACGCGATTATTACACGAAACAACTGGAAAACTATTCTGTCGGATTTTATGGAAGAACATCCATGGAGAAGATAGATTTCAAGCGTGACTCGGCCTACAAACTTATTCAGCCTCCCGTAATTGAAAATGAAATTTATCACGTTACAGAAGGTGCTGGAACGCTTTACTCTAAAGAAAATCAAATCAAATTAAAGGTAGATGCTTTCCGCGATTTTACTCCAAAGCGGAATGAAAACTACATGTCGGCCACTGTAAACTTCGAGTATGGTGAAGAGACAATCGTGAACGATAGAGATCGTTATGAAGATCCTTATGAACTTACGAGTCAGTCGTGTTATTCGGAATTCAACCTTCGAGAAAATTCACTTACCCTTCCGCAATTATCTGATAAGAAAATAATTTCTCCTATCGCTTCTACTGCCCTTCTCTCTTACACCTTTGATTTGGTAGGAATAGATACATTGAACGGAGAGAAGTTCTTTAAGCTTTCAGTTATGCCTATTTTCAAGCAGGAAGCTCTTTTCAATGGATATATCTGGATTCAAGACACAACATTTGTGGTGGGAAAGTTGGAATTGAATTTAGCCGATGAGGTCATGCCCTTCTTCTCGGATTTTTCATGGAAAGAAGAATTTGTAGAAATCGAAAAAGACAAGTGGTTAAGCTTTGGAAAGTCTATTCAAGCAAAAGTTAAAGAAGGAAAAACCCAACGCATTTGTCATATAGAATACAAATTCAAAGAATATGAATTCAATATTTCAACTCCTTTAAATATGCAGTCGAGCGAGGTGTTGAAATACGACGATTACGCCTTCGACAGAGACAGTGCTTATTGGGAAAGTAAACAATTAATACCCCTTTCGAATCTTGAAATTTCCTATAAACACGAATGTGATAGTCTTCAAAAGATCTACGATGACCCGAAGATTCAGGCCAAGAATGATTCAACATACAATAAGATAACTTTTTGGGATGTTACCCTTTCAGGTATAGCTTGGAGGAACAGAGCTAAAGGAACTTCTTATTACATCAATCCACTCATTGCCCAAGCCAACATCTTTGGAATTGGAGGTTATCGACATAAATTCGGAGGCAATTTTAGTCAGTACATTAAGAAGAATGATTTTCTTTTAGAAACTGACGGATACATAGACTATGGCTTCGCAAACAAAGATGTAAGAGGAAGAGGTGGAATTGGCTTAACCTATAATCCGAAGAAGTTCGTTCGGACATATATTCGATTCGGAGACTATTACGATATGATTAACACGTTTTCTTCGTTTAGTTCCGTGTTCAGTCGAAGCAATTATGTTCGAGCGAAAATGTATAGTATTGAGCAACGAATGGAGGTTGTGAATGGACTTTACGCCTCTCTTACGTATGAATTTTGTGATCAGATGCCCATCAACAACTTGATACAAGACGGTTGGTCTGATCAACTCTTTGGAGACATAAACCAGCCTATTGAGTTTCAACGTTACACCAAGTCAGAATTCAATTTGAATCTTCAATGGAGACCGGGGCAGACTTATTATTTCAAAAAGAATAGAAAAGTTGTAACAGGTTTCAAATACCCCGAGGTTCGATTTAATTACCGCAAAGGCGTTCCAAAAATGTTCGGCAGTGAAGTGAATTTCGATTATGTTGAATTGAAAATTCACGACGATTATCAGCTTCCGAGATTGGGAACTGGCTCTTGGACCGTTCAAGGTGGAGCATTCATTAATAAAACCAATTTGCGTTTATTGGAATACAAGTACTTCAGAGGATCTGACTTCTTTTTCTTTTCAGATCCTAACGCCACTTTCCAGTTACTTGATCGCGTATTCCTTACGCCGAACGCTTATTATAGGGGAAATTACGTTCATAGTTTCAACGGCATGTTTTTCAACAAAATTCCTTTATTAAATAGATTGAAATTAAACGAACTTGCCGGTAGTGCATTCATTGCTATTCCAAGTGAGAATTTCATTCATCAGGAAATATTCGTTGGAATTCAAAAACAGATTCGAATCAAAGAGCAATTGTTCCGATTGGGCGTTTTCGCTGTGACCTCTGATAGCAATATCGATAAGGCGAATTACACGCTGAAATTTGGAATTAGCTTTTGGAATACCTACACAAAAAAATGGAGTTTTTAATTGCCGACAGAATTGTGGCATTATCTTTATAAACGAAACAAAAACAATTGTCATGAAAAAGCTATCACTCTTTTTAGGATTCGCGCTATTACTATTAGCTGGATGTAAAACCAATGCGAACCTTGGTGAAAAAGTTAATGAACCATTCACTGGGAATAAATACGAATCGAACGATCGTTATTTCAGAGGAACTGGAAAAGGTCAATCGATGGATGAAAATATCTCTCGCAACAAGGCGGATCTACAAGCGAAAAAAGTTCTTGCTCAACAAGTTGAAACCAATATTAAGGTTGTCACCGACCAATACTTGGGTGAAACTGAATTGAACAACCGATCTGAAATTACAGACAAGTTTCAATCGTTAGCGCGCGAAGCAACGAACACGCAAATCGCAGATCTTCGAAAGATTGGTGAAGAGAAATACAAAATGCCTGATGGTACTTTCACAACATATATCGCTTATGAAATTCACAAGCGTGACATGTATCGTTTCATGAAAAAACAAATTAAGTTGAATTCTAAATTGAATGAAGCAGAGCGTAAGACCATTGAAGACATGATTGATCAAGAGTTACAAAAGGCTGAGGCTTTGGGAGACTAATTTCAAATTGACTGAATAAAAAAAAAGGTGCTTATGCACCTTTTTTATTTTCTCCACCTCTGTTTTTGGAATGAAACTTCGGTTTGAAATTCCGCTTCCCTCCTCCTCCATTATTACCACCATGTCTGGGTTTGCCACTGCTCTTTCCTTTCATTACTGGATTGTATTCAGGAACTGCGCCGTAATTTTCAGCAACAGCTAACTTCTGTACGTCTTGCTGAATAAGCATTTCAATCTTTTTGAACTTTACTTGATCTTCAGGTGCAACAAACGTAACAGCCTCGCCAAACGCATCTGCTCTTCCCGTTCTACCAATACGATGAACATAATCCTCGGCATCACCGGGCACATCGAAATTCACCACACAATCAATTCCTTTAATATCAATTCCTCTACTCACAACATCCGTTGCAACGAGGACAGCGCATTTTCTATTTCGAAATTCGTTCAACGAATGTTCACGTTCGTTTTGCTCCAAATCACTGCTCATCATTAATGCATGAATTCCCTTTTTGCGCAGCGCACTGTGAATGTTAATTACACCCGACTTGGTGCTACTGAAAACAATCGTAGACTTCTCCTTTCGTTCATATAAATAGTCGACAAGGATCGGAATTTTTTGATTGGGGAAAACAACGAACGCGCCTTGTGTCACATTCGCTGGTGGCTTTGATAAAGCAATGTTTATCGTGATGGGATTGTTCAAGAAGCCACGTGACAAATTGAAAATTGTATCTGGCATGGTTGCCGAAAATAAAAGACCTTGTCTATTATCTGGCGTCTGTGCTATAATGCGTTGAATGTCGGGTTGAAAGCCCATGTCGAGCATGCGATCGGCTTCGTCAAGAATAAGAAATTTCAATTTAGAAAAATCGACATAACCCAAATTTATGTGCATGTTCAATCTTCCTGGAGTTGCCACAATGATGTCTGTGCCTGTGGTTAAAGCGTGTTTCTCTTGCGTGAATACTTTTCCATCACTTCCACCATAGATAGGCATGGAAGAGATATCTGTGAAATAACCGTATGCTGAAATGGCTTGATCTATCTGCGTTGCAAGTTCTCTAGTTGGAACTACAATAAGCGCTGAAACTGAAGTTCTATCGCTTTCTTTAATTATGGTATGAATGACAGGAAGCAAAAAAGCTGCTGTTTTTCCTGTACCTGTTTGCGCAATTCCTAGCACATCCTTTCCCTCTAAAATATGCGGTATCGATTCACGTTGAATGGGGGTTGGCTTTTGAATTCCCATGGAATCAATGCCCTGTATCAAATCTTCATTTAATCCTAAACTTGAAAAATTTTCTTCACTACTCATAATACAAAGGTCTAACATTCTTCGAGTGTTTTAACAATATGCCTATTTTTGTTGCGTGAAGAATGCATTATTGATCGCGCTGTTTCTATTTTCAAATCTTTTGTCTGTATTCGGACAAAAAGAAGAGCGCAATAAAAAATCTGACTATCCCTTTATCAAACCCGAATTCATTTTAGATGGTAGATTAACCCTTGTTAGCAATGAAGGTGCTCGTCTCGGTGGATTGCGTCTTGGTGTTGAAATGAATCGAGTGAATCGTTTTGGAATTGGATTTTACTCCTTTTCAAACGGAGTTCAAACCGAGTCATTGAATGAAATTTCTCCCAATATCATTTCCGCCAATCTTGAATTGAATTACGCTTCGCTTTATTACGAGCGCGTTATTCTCTTTACGAAAAAATATGAATGGAGTTCAACATTGCACTTAGGTGCAGGCAATGTTTCTGGCTCCTATACCTATCTGAATGGTTCAGTAGGAAACTACAACGAGCCCCTGCAGCTCACCGAAATCAGTACTACCCTCTTCAGACATTTAACGTACTTTATGTCAGTTGGTGGTGGTATTGGATACCGCCAAACGCGGAATGCTCCAGAAGAGCTTTTGCCCATTTATAATGCTCCCGTGTTCATTGTGAAGTTGCGCATTCAACCCATTAAGATGGTTCGCGGTATTTGGAACAAAGACATTCGAAATAGATACTAAGCATGAACACCTTTGAAGCACAAATCAGAATTTCTGAGTTAACAGAGCAACTCAATGCACACAATTACAATTATTATGTGTTGAATACGCCTGTCATTTCAGATCAAGAATTCGATTTTCTATTGAAGGAATTGGAACAATTAGAACTTCAGTTTCCTGATTTAAAGTCTATCAATAGTCCTACTCAGCGCGTTGGAGGGGACATTACCGATAAATTCGAAAAAGTGACTCACAAGAGTCCCATGCTATCCCTTTCAAATTCATACAACCAAGAAGAGATTCAAGATTGGGCGAAGCGCGCCATTGAATTGGCCGGTAAGCCCATTGAATTTGTAATGGAGTTGAAATACGACGGAGTTGCCATTGCTTTGTGGTACAAGAACGGACAACTTGAAAGAGCAGTGACAAGAGGTGATGGTTCTGTAGGTGAAGATGTGACAACAAACGTTCGAACAATCTCAAGTATTCCGCTTCAACTGAAAGGCGACTTCCCTGCAGAATTTGAAATTCGTGGGGAAATATTTATGCCGAAGACCGTATTTCAAAAATTGAATGAAGAACGCGCTGAAGCTGGTGAAGAACTTTATGCCAACCCACGTAACACAGCAGCAGGAACCCTGAAGCAGCAAGATTCAAAGGCTGTTGCAAAGCGAAAACTCGATTGTTTTTTATACTTCGTATTGAACAACAATTCATCCATTGACACACACAGTGAACGCGTGAATCATGCACGCGAGTGGGGTTTCAAAACACCAGACACTTCGAAAAGAATGATACAGACCACTACAGATGTTGAAGGTATTATGTCATTCATTTCTTACTGGAATGAGCATCGAATTAGCCTTCCTTTCGAGATTGATGGAATTGTCATTAAAGTAAATGAAGTTCAATTGTGGGATGAATTAGGCATGACAGCCAAAAGTCCGCGTTGGGCCATTGCCTATAAATTCAAAGCTGAAAGCATTAGCACCAAATTGTTAAGTATCACTTATCAAGTTGGAAGAACAGGAGCCATCACTCCTGTAGCGAACCTCTCTCCTATTCAATTAGCTGGAACCACGGTTAAGCGGGCTTCGCTTCACAATGCCGATCAAATTGAACGCTTGGATATTCGAGTTGGTGATTTTGTTTGGGTGGAAAAAGGAGGTGAAATAATTCCGAAAGTGACTTCAGTAGATACCTCGCAGCCTCGCGGAACGGAAAACATGCACGAGTACATTTCGAATTGTCCTGAATGCAATACACCTTTGGTGCGTTTGGAAGGTGAAGCCTTGCATTATTGTCCGAACGACTCCGGTTGTCGTCCGCAAATAATCGGAAAACTCGAGCATTTCATTTCACGCAAAGCCATGAATATTGAAGGCCTTGGAACAGAAACTGTATCGGGATTACTCACTTCAGGATTGATTCAAGACGCAGGCGATTTGTATTCCTTAACCTATGAGCAATTGATCGGACTTGAATTTCAAGTAGGTGACGATGTAGAAGAAATTAAGAAGCGTTCGCTTCAAGCGAAGAGCGTTGAGAATTTATTGAAAGGATTAGAAGCGAGTAAACAAGTTCCTTTTGAACGTGTGTTATTCGCATTGGGTATTCGTCATGTTGGTGAAACCGTTGCCAAGAAATTAGCTCGGGCTGTAAAATCTTTCGAAAAACTTAAAACACTTTCTTTTGAAGAATTGTGCGAAATAGATGAAGTTGGTGAAATCATTGCGCGCTCCATTCAATCATGGTTATCCAAGGATGAGCATTTGATTGTTTTAAATAAGTTAATTTCAGCTGGACTTCAATTCAATATAAATGAGCAAGACGAGGTTTTGCTTTCGAATGCGTTGGCTGGAAAGAGTATTGTTGTAAGTGGAACGTTCGAGACTTTTTCTCGTGATGGAATAAAAGAATTTATTGAGCAGCACGGAGGGAAAGTTGTTGGTAGTATTTCATCGAAAACAACCTTTGTTGTTGCCGGAGCTGATATGGGACCCGCGAAACTTAAAAAGGCTGAAGACCTAAAGATTCCAATTATCTCTGAGCAAGACCTTCGAGCGCTTACAGTTTAAATTATCAATAATCCCAAGATCATAAAGAAGGCCAATTGAGCGGCCCCATAGAGGACAGCTGTTTTATTTGGGTTTCTAAAATGGGAATAGCTGTACAAGCCGAAGATGAATGAAACGACGAACCATGCGACAAAATTTTCGAAAGGTGCGTAATCCATTAGAGTGAAAGACCAAAAGTCGAATTGAGGAGCCAATACTTCTAGCAATAAATCGAATGTGGTCATAATTGTTGCAACCGAAATTGCAGATAAAAAGCGATTGTTAACTTCAATGTAATGAGTCGTTAATTGCTGGGCCACCATGATTAGAACGGCCCAATTAACTCCAATAATTAAAGGGACATCGAACAGCTTCCACCCGAGATTGTTCCCGTAAGTGTATGTGCCAAATAAATTTCCTGTTTTTACTCCGTACACTTCTATTAAATATGAAATTACAGCGATAGCTAAAAAGGCAATAACCCTTGATGATCTAAATTTTTCATATCGAAGAAAAACAACAAGAGCGCTCACCAATATTGTAATTGGAGTAGCGGGAAGAAACCAATCCGGCAAAAAATAAACGCCAATAATTCCAAAAAAATGAACCAGCAAGATCCAAAGAATCGCGAAAGTTTTTAATTTTTTATTCTTGTGAAGTTCTTCTGACATAAATGAATTAGTGGATCAAATCCGACATAGTTTTAGCTGATAAAATGGCAAGAGGCACGCCACCACCAGGATGGACACTTCCACCCACGAAATAGAGATCTTTAATTTTTGACGAGTCATTGGCATGACGGAAAAAAGCCGAGCTAGAGGAATTCGAGGCATTTCCATACAACGCACCTAAATGGGAAGAGGTATCACTTTCAATTCCCTTCGGATTCCAGCTCGTTTCACAGACAATATGCTCTCGAATATTCACGCCGAGTAGAGATTCAATCTTGGATAGAATGTTTTCTCTTGATTCTTTCTGAAGTGTATCCCAATTTTGACCAACATGATTGGGTGCATTCACCATTACGAACCAATTTTCTCCATTTAGCGGAGCATCGAATGAAATATGCTTGGAAGTAATATGAATGTACACCGTTGGGTCGTCGATTAAAGTCTTGTGTTCAAATAAACATCGAAATTCATTTTCATAGTCATTCGAGAACAAAATATTATGCACATCGAGTTGCTCAAATTTCCGATTCATTCCCCAATAAAAGATAAGCGCAGAGGAAGATTTCTCTTGCTTCAATATAACCTTAGGTTCTTCTTGTCCCGGTAATAACTTTTTGTATGTGGGAAAAACGTCCATGTTGCTCACCACTAAATCGGCTTTCTCGATATATGAGCTGTTCATGCGAATACCTTTTGCTCTTCCTTCTTCAACAATAATCTCTTCAACTTTCGAATTGAAAATAAACTCAACACCTTGACGTTTGGCCAATTCATACAATTGAAAAGTAATGTCATACATACCTTTATTTGGAATGAAAGCACCTATCCCCTGCTCTACATGCGGAAGTAATTGCATGAGCGCAGGAGTTTTGTAAGGACTACTGCCGTTGTAAGTGGCATAACGTTGGAAGTATTGAATGGTCTTTGGATTCTTAAAATACTTCTTGAGTTGAACAGTGTAGTTACCCATTAATGGAAGTCTCGGAATTCGGCTGATTCCCTTCCAAAACGCCTTCGTGTTATATAATGCAAGAAGCTTAAGCGGTCGCTCCAAGAATAAAGGAGCGGTTGTATTGTATATGAACTCTGCTTTCCTAAAAAATGAACGAACCTTTTGCTCGTCTTCATTGAAAGCCTTAGAAATGGCTTTGATGTTTTCTTCGCAATTCCCTTTTGCTTCAAATATGAATCCATCCGGATAGAAATATTTGCAAAGAATTGGTAATTCGGAATAAGAAAAATAATTTGACATTTCTTCTTCACACAGAGCGAATAACTCTTCTACATAGTTCGGCAAGGTAAACAAACTAGGGCCGCGATCGAATCGATACTCCCCCATTTTGAATTCAGAGAGCTTTCCACCTGGATAAGCCGATGCCTCGATTACTTTGACTGAGTAGCCCTTTCGAGCTAAACGAATCGAAGCAGCGATGCCTCCAATACCAGCACCAATTACAATTGCGTTTTTCATTGTGAGTCAACAAAGAAAAAAGAAAAGAGGCAAAAAGTTCAAATCAATTTTCATTTTTAAAATAGATGTGTATATTTGCACCCCCTTAGATGGCGAGGTAGCTCAGCTGGTTAGAGCGTGCGATTCATAATCGCAAGGTCTTGGGTTCAAGCCCCAATCTCGCTACTTTTTAAACCCTTCGATACTTTCGAGGGGTTTTTCATTTTTATTGTTGTACTTTTGCGCCCAATTTAAAAACTGCGAAATGCAAAAAATCAGAAACATTGCCATTATTGCCCACGTTGACCACGGTAAAACAACCTTGGTAGACAAGATGCTTCACGCTGCGAAATTGTTCAGAGAGAATGAAGTGCACAACGACTTAATTCTTGATAACAATGACTTGGAGCGCGAGCGTGGTATTACCATTTTGGCTAAGAACGTTTCTATTCAATATAAGGATTACAAGATCAACATTATTGATACTCCTGGTCACAGTGACTTTGGTGGAGAGGTTGAGCGTGTATTGAACATGGCTGAAGGTGTATTGCTTTTAGTGGATGCCTTCGAAGGTCCAATGCCTCAGACTCGTTTCGTATTGCAAAAGGCAATTCAAATGGGATTGAAGCCTATTGTTGTTATCAATAAAGTAGATAAGGAAAACTGTCGTCCAGACGAAGTTCACGAGCAAGTATTCGATTTGATGTATAGCCTTGGTGCAACTGAGGATCAATTGGATTTCGCAACTGCCTATGGTGCTGCGAAGAATGGTTGGATGAGCTTGGATTGGAAAGTTCAAACCGATACTATTGAGCCACTTTTGGACTTAGTAATTGAGCATATCCCTGCTCCATTGAAAAGAGAGGGAACTCCACAAATGTTGGTTACTTCATTAGACTATTCTACATACACTGGACGTATGGCAATTGGTAAACTTCACCGCGGCGAATTGAAAGCTGGAATGAATGTTACCCTTGCAAAGCGCGACGGTTCTATGGTGAAAGGAAAAATCAAAGAATTGTATGTATTTGAAGGACTAGGTAAGCGCAAAGTAGAATCAGTTGTTTCTGGAGATATCTGCGCGATCAATGGAATGGAGAATTTTGAAATCGGAGATACCTTCACCGATTACGAAAATCCAGAGGCATTGCCAACCATTTCTGTTGATGAGCCAACGATGAGTATGTTGTTTACCATCAATGATTCTCCATTCTTTGGTAAAGAAGGAAAGTTTGTAACTAGCCGTCACATCAAAGATCGTTTAGAAAAAGAATTAGAGAAGAACTTGGCACTTCGTGTTCAAGAAACAGATAAAGCAGACCGTTTCAATGTATTCGGAAGAGGTGTACTTCACTTGTCAGTATTGATTGAAACAATGCGTCGTGAAGGATATGAATTACAAATTGGGCAACCGCGAGTAATTCTGAAGACAATAGATGGTGTTAAGAGTGAGCCAATTGAAGAGTTGACCATTGACTTGCCAACTGAAATGGCTGGAACAGCTATTGAAGCTGTGTCGAAGCGTAAAGGTGAAATGAAAAACATGGAGCCGAAAGACGATCGCACTGTTATCGAATTTGAAATTCCATCAAGAGGAATCATCGGTTTGAGAAGTTACTTATTGACCGCTACGCAAGGTGAGGCTATCATGACACACCGATTCAAGGAGTATCAGCCTATGCGCGATGAAATTCCTGGTCGTTTGAATGGATCTTTGATTTGCATGGAAACTGGCAATGCGATTGCATACAGTATCAGTAACCTTCAAGACAGAGGTAAGTTCTTCGTTGAAGCTATGGAGGAAGTATATGAAGGTCAGGTTATTGGTGAGCACTCTCGCGACAATGACTTGGTTGTAAACGTAACGAAAACCAAGCAATTGACAAACATGCGTGCGTCTGGAACAGATGCTAAGACCGTTATGGCTCCTCCAATTCAATTCACACTGGAAGAAGCTTTGGAATACATTGGTCCAGATGAGTATGTTGAAGTAACACCAAAATCGATTCGTATCCGTAAGATTTATTTGAATGAGAATGACCGTAAGCGTTTCGCGAAGCAGTTCACTCAACAATAAAAAATCTCGAGGTTATTAACAATCACATTGTTTATTAACTATATTTGCTGTTATGGTAGTTGCTGTAACAGAAGGCGTGAAAATTTCAGTTTTTTCTTTGTTTGAAGAAAGAATGTCAGCTGCCCCACAAGGCAGCTTCGTCTTTTCATACCGTATCTCCATTGAAAATCAGAACGACTACCCTATTCAACTTTTACGCAGACACTGGTTCATTACAGACTCCAATGGTTTAAAGCGTGAAATTGAGGGCCCCGGTGTTATTGGCGAACAACCTGTAATAGCGCCGGGTGAAAATTTCTCGTATACTTCAGCGTGTGACTTACAATCTCCTTTCGGAATAATGAAAGGATTCTATTCCATGCAAATGAAAGGATCCTCTTCCCTTTTCAAGGTTCAAGTACCTGAGTTTTCTTTGGTAGCAGATTTCATGAAGAATTAATTTTCCTTAAAGACATAAAAAAAAGCGGCCGTAGCCGCTTTTTTGTTTTTTGTTATATCGTTAATTCTTGATAATCTCCAAATCTACACGACGGTTTTTCTTACGGCCATCTACAGTATTGTTCGGAGCTATCGGACGAGTAATTCCATAATACTCTATTCTGATTCTCTCAGCTGGAACACCTTGGGTAATTAAATAAGCCTTAACGTTAGCAGCACGCTTACGTGATAGCGTCAAATTATATTCAGGTGAACCTGTATTGTCAGTATGCCCCGAAACAACCAACGTCAGGAATTTATTACTCTTCAATTCAAAAGCTAGATCCTTCAACATTTGTTTTTGAGATTCAGGAACTTCTGAGGTATTTGATGGATAATCTGAAATTGGATTTCTTGATGTACGTGATGGCACTGCTGGTTCGGGCGTTGGCTCAACAAGTGGCTCAGGGGTAGGTTCAACGACAGGTTCAGGTGTAGGCTCAACAACTGGCTCTGGAGTTGGCTCAACAACAGGTTGAATAACCACAAGGGTTTCGGTGGTGTCAACTGGAGTTACAGCAATAGGAGCTCTAGGCTTAGAGCTTTTAAGAATAACTGAAACACCAACACTTGCATTCATTAAATGCCCATTAAACATTGTTTTCTCAACATTTTGGCTCAAATCGTAAGAGCGTGATTGTAATGAGTGAGAAACAAATGTGTAAGCTGCAAATACAGATACCTTTTCTGAAACGCGATAGGTAGGTGCAACCCTAGCAGCAAAATTCAACATATCATCTCCCTTTGTGATGAAGTTATCAGAAGCTGCGTCGCCTTTGAAAGTGCTTGCACCTACTCCAAGTCCAAATTGAACATCGAATTTTCTGGCTGGTCTTTCTGAGGTAATTGATTGTCTTAACTGATTCTGAATAGATGTCATTAAGAAGTAATTCGCACGGAAATAATTTGATTTAAAATCAGGAGATGAAGCTTTCGGGCCTAATGCGTCAAATGCAAATTCAAATCTTCCAAAATAAATTGGGTTAATAAAAGGATGGTTCAATCCAAGGGCCACATGCTTTCCGGGTGTTGCTCCTAATTCAAACTGATTTGCTATTGGTGCACCAGCAATATGACTTCCCACTGCTGCATCTACAGACCAAACACGCGGAATACGATTTACAATTTCTGCTGTATAATTCGTTCTTCTATCAGCGACATTGTATCTTACACCAACACTCATATTCATGAAACGCCCGTTGAATGCGCTGTTATTCTGATCATTCTGCATATCCCAAGTACTCGTTTGCAGAGAATGGCTTGTGAAAGATAAATTCGCTATTGCAGAAATATATTTGCTTATTCTGTATGAGGGATTTACACTAAAGACCAATGCATACATATCATCACCATTCAAAAAGATATCACTGATTGAATTCGTGCTTTCAGCGTTGTACATAGTTGCAAATCCCAAACCCGCTCCGAACGCTAAATCCATTCTGTTAGCCTCATTATTCACACCTCTTAAGGTTCTCATATCAGCAATTACCTGATAAGTTGTTCTAAAATACTTCGAAGTAAATTCATCTTCTCCCTGAGCTTCCTTGAACGCATCAAAACCAAGATCAAATCGTCCGTATAACTTGGAGTTGGGGTATTTGTGATTTAAACCCAGATTGAGATGTCCTGCGGACAAACCTTTGAATTTTGCCGATTCAACCTGTGTTTTTCCGGCGAAGTGGTTTCCAAAAGAAGCGTCAAAAGATTTGAAGAAATGCCATTTTTTATGTGCCTCTTTCAATGTCCTGTCATAAGTTCTGGCCGAAGTTGGTGTGTATCGAATCCCAACATTTAAAGTTCTAAAAGCACCTTTAAAAGCAGTATTGTTGATCGAATTTGTAAAATCAAAACTTGTTGATTGAGCCGAGTGATTAATGCGTGTGTATGAAGCGAAAAGCTTTACCTTATCACTAATTTCTAAACTAGGAGCTACTCGGAAACTAATATTCAACATATCATCAGCTGAAGGTAAAAAAGGTGTCTCATCTACCGGCGAGAACTTGCTAGACATTGCTGAATAACCAATCCCCATTCCCAGGTCGACATCAAACGACTGCCAAAATGTTTTTCGGTCAACGGTCGCTCTATTCGAATTTCCCCAGCCGGAAAGATTTTTTAAACTAGCATTCAAATAATACGTCGAACGAAAGTAATTGGTGTGAAAAGGGCTCGATTGTGAGTTGTTTATCATTCTATCATAAGACAATTCCAATCTACCACCGAACTTATTGTTTGTGAAATAATTAGTCCAGCCCAAAGTTAAGTTTGAAGCAGTTAATGAATTTACATTGAACCCTTCTTCGATTTGTCGAAGACCGAAGTGGTTCCCAAAACTAAAATCAAACGAAGACTCCAGTTGCTTCGTATTTCTCTGAGAAAAGGAAACAAATGAAAAGGAAATAAAAAGAATCGCGAATAAATATCTCATTTTACTAAATTAGTATATTCTACAAAAATAGGTAAAATACTTCGGTAGTTATTACTGATTCTAAAGATTTAATGTAATCTTTCGAACATTTAATCGTTAAATTTGACCCAATAATTTTAGTTTTTGATGAATCTCAATTCAAAGATTTTTGTTGCAGGACACAATGGACTTGTTGGTAGGGCCATTGTGAAAGGACTTCAGCTAGCTGGTTACCACAATCTGTTACTGAAAAGCAGGTCAGAATTAAATTTACTTGAAACGAGTGCTGTTGAGCAATTCTTTGAGATTGAAAGACCTGAATTTGTATTTCTTGCAGCAGCTAAAGTTGGCGGTATTGTTGCCAATAATACATACAGAGCCGACTTCCTGTTAGATAATCTTTCCATTCAGAATAATGTCATTTCTTCGGCCCACAAATTTGGTGTTAAAAAATTATTATTCTTAGGAAGCACCTGCATTTATCCCAAAAACGCACCACAACCTCTTAACGAATGTTCGCTGCTTACCAGCGAATTGGAGTATACCAATGAGCCTTATGCCATTGCAAAAATTGCTGGAATAAAACTGTGTGAAAGCTTTAATATTCAGTATGGCACCAATTTTATTTCCGTCATGCCGACTAATTTATATGGTCCTGGCGACAATTTTAATTTCGAGAAATCTCACGTTCTACCTGCTTTGTTACGTAAAATATATTTGGCAAAATGTCTTCAAGAAAATAAAAATGAGGCGATTCTTTCAGATTTAAATAACGTAGATTTTAAAGTTGCACAAGAGTATTTAAAATCAATTGGTGTTCAAAAAGATTCGGTTAACATCTGGGGATCAGGAAAGCCAATGAGAGAGTTTATGTGGTCCGAGGATATGGCAGATGCATGCATCCATATCATGCAACATGTGAACTTCACAGATTTAATTCAATCGAAGAATGAAATTAGAAATACTCATATCAACATTGGAACAGGCGAAGAAATTTCAATTGCCAATTTAGCACATCTGATCGCTGACGTTGTTGGTTACAAAGGTAAATTTCACTTTGATTCTTCCAAACCAGATGGGACAATGCGCAAATTAACCGATGTAAGCAAATTACATTCTCTGGGATTCAAGCACAGGGTATCACTTCGAGAAGGCATCGAACGCGTATATTCGTGGTATCTCAATCATTCCGCATCAGCTAAACATTGATTTGAAGACCATACTATACATATTCTATTGGCCACTAAATTTTATTTGGTTTACAATTCAGGGGGTGCCATTTTGGAAAATACATTCCTATGGTTTCCTTTTCATTTCGAATAAGGGAACTTTTACTTTGGGTAAAGATTTCTTAGTTAATTCAAACCGATTTGCAAACATTATCGGGAGCGGCGCGTCCTCTTCCATTATGATTGGAAAGAACGCGCGATTGACCATTGGGGAAGACGTAGGTTTTTCAAATTCGACTATTTGCTGTCGCGAAGAAATTTCAATCGGAAATCATACAATTATTGGGGGCAATTGTAAAATATGGGATACCGATTTCCATCCGACTTCGATAGCGCAAAGAAAGATTGATATTGATTCAAATGCTAAGACCTCCCCTATTCACATTGGGGAATATGTATTTATTGGAGCCGAAAGTATTATTATGAAAGGCGTTTCGATTGGCGATTTTGCGGTCATTGGTGCAGGCAGCGTCGTTCGCTCAAACATCCCGGCAAACGAAGTATGGGCAGGAAATCCAGCGGTATTCGTTAAAAAATTAAATCACTGATTAATTCATTTTCTTGAAGTTCACACGCTGAAGGAACTGGATATCGAGACTTTGAATTTCTGAAGACGATTCATCTTTGTACTTCCCTCCGAATAATTCCATTAATATCGAATTACCCGATTTTATATAAGTGTCACAGATTGTGAATCCTTCTAACGTAAAACAAGAAGTTAGCGTATTGTCATAGGCATAACAATTTAACATTGTGCCATCCATTTCATCCAACACAAACAAATTAGATTGATCAGACGGTGGTATCAATTGATAATCCTTCACCAAGATTCCGAATGGTTCGTAATAGGTCATTTTCCAAGTAAGCCTGTTACTTTCTGGTATGTTTGCAATAACAAGGTCAACAGGTAATTCTGTTTGAAGTTTACCTCGACCATATACTTGCATGGTGCCCTCATAAGTTCCAATCCAATTTTGAAGCGACGGACTTTGAGCAAAACAATAATCGCTGCAAAGTGCAGCGATTATTGTGAATAGCGAAATAACTATTACTCGGTTTTTCAATTTTTTACAATCTGAATGGATTCAATATTTTTTCTATTTTGACGCAGTACAACTTGGTAGCTTCCTTTCGCCCACTTTTCAGATGGAATAAGAATGCTTTGAAGTTGAATGCCATATTCATAAGCAGGAATCGCGAAAATTGTTCTTCCAACAGCGTCTAAGACCAGTACCTCAATGGTTTCCGGTTTTGAAAGTTGGAATTGAACTCTTGTAGACTCATGTGTTGGATTAGGAAAAGCTACAGCGTTGAATACATTTAAATCCGTTTCTTCAACTCCAATAATGGCATCTTCATATACAATGAAATCATCCAAAGCACCCTCTACCAATGACCCACCGTTCAAGTTAACCGTTGGACGAAGACTATCACTGGCAATGAACTGTAATTTCATATTTGCTGTTGGCGTCATGTAATCACTCACGTGAAAAGCATTTCTTCTCCAACGCATATCACTCGTCTTCGTGTTTTCAACATAAGTCCAGTTGGCTCCGTTATCATTACTCATTCGAACCTGCCAATAGTCAGCTCCTGGGTTAGCGCCACCTGGAGGGCTATTGGTGTACCAACGATAATAACTGATAATTGGATTAGTGAAACTTGAAAGATCAATTGTTGTGGTTTGTAAAGTTGTTCTTCCGGCATCTACGTCATTCTCTCCAATTCCACCTCCAATACTTCCGTTTCCAGTGAAGAAACAATATTCTCCACCGGGAGTAACTTGATCTCCTGTTTGAACGGTTGTGCCAGGCGCCACATCTACAGTTGTGCTTGGAATTGGAATTTCCAATAACCAAATTCCAGTTGTAGCATTATCCCCAGCTACGCCTGTTTGCCATGAACCCCAGTCTTCGTTGTTGTCACAATCGTGACGTCCAACTTCATTGACGCCAATGAGCAACATGTGAGGTAAGGTTGGGAAAAAGTCTTGGTGCGCACCAACTGGATTAACGGTTCCAACTGAACCGTTGATGTCGTTCGCAGTGAAATAATACCTTAGAATAGTTCCTGGAGCAAAACCATCAAATGTCGTTTCGAAAGATCCAGAAGCATCTGTCATTGCTACCGTTTCCCAAGCCCCATTGTTCACTTGATAATGACAGTTGACGTCTGACAAATATTGAGTGTAAGGGAAAAATAAATCCAATTCCGCAGAAAGCGTAATGGGAACAATAGGATCTTCAAAATTTGTAGGTGTGTGAGAAATTACAGCAGGTGATATTAATGTTATTCCATGAAGATAAAATCCTTGCACGATTTCAATACCATTGGGTGTGCCGTTGGTAATGTCTCCGTCATTATCATCAGACAAAAGCACATCAAGAAGAATATCTGTAAATGCCTCACCTTCATTTCCATCGGCGGTTTCAGCTTGTAATCCTGCGTAGGCCTCAACAAATAAAGGCATTGTATTGTTCCAGTCTCCACCCATTAATAAGTGAGTATCGTACCAAGCTCCCATAATTATTTCTCCATCGGCGTGTACTTCACCAACCAAATCTTGCGGATAAACCTTACGCTCCGTATCATATCTTCTGATACCATCTTGATTATCTGTATAAAATCCAACACCAACGATTGGGTTATCGGCTAATGATATTCCCCAATAATCTGCGTATCCCTCGCCTATTGCTCCATTAAAGAAGAATGATCCCAAGCTTTGGTAGTAATTATCATTTATTCCATGCCCATATTCATGGAATACAACGTCGGCCAATAAACTCGTTGCATTACATCCATTGGCTAACGCATAAAAATTAATCGAACTTCCGTCGTAAAACGCATTGCAATCACCGGAAGTTAAATCAATGTTGGTTGGAAGTTGGAAATCCATCCCGGTAAAGGTTGGCATCCAAAATTTACAATGATCGTGTATACGATTAACACTCTTGTACGCAGATAATTCTCTTTCATTTGCTGCAGTTGACATGTCTATGGTATTCAAGCCAGCTTGCAGAGTTACATTCTTTTGAGGAGTAATTCCGTCTGTATTTACAGAACTCCAAGGTCCTTCAAGACGAACTACAGCATTTGCACCAGCGTTTACCCCTATTGTTCCTCCGCCGTTGAGCCCCATTGTGTAATCCGTTCCTGAAACAGTTACATAAATGTTGTTCAGACCTTCAGTCGTTATTACCCCGTAAGGATTGGTCATGTATAAATTTCCATTCACCTGGACATCTACCACGAAGTCTTCTTCATTCGGTTTAACAGGTCCTCCTTCAGCGTGAGAAACTAAGTTCTTACGCATTAAAATTGCTCCTGAAAGGGCATCAACGTATGTCAAATACTTTGAAGGAATATTTTGAGCGTTATGTGTCTTTACAGTGACAGCATATACCTTTCGATATTCAAATGACTCTGATTTCGGTATAGGTAAAATGAAAATTTCATCCGAAGATTCAACAGCATCGATGGAAGTTGAAATACCATTTTGTGCAGCCAATCGAGCCTGTTGCTCACCAATCGACGCTTTGCTTTCCAATACAATTTTCGGATGAACACCGAAGGCAAATTGAACAACTTTTCCATCAACCAATTTCACAGAGGCTTTACTGAAAAGAACTTTCATGCCATTGAATCGCTGATCGAAAGTGATGTTCGTAAACTTCTCAGTTTTAATTTCAGGTTTTGCAATCAATTGAATAGATCCATTGCAGAAAACCTGATTCATTTCATTTAGAATATTTTGTGCACGCTCGGTGTCGGTGCTTCCATTCACAGATATCGGACTTCCGAATGCCTTTGATGGCATTCCAGTACGCTCGTTGAATAAAGAGGTCCATTTAGTGTGTTGCGATTGAAAAGTTTTCCATACCGATTGGTTGGACAACTCCATTTGTTTGTCCGAGTGATAGGCCTCTTCAGATTTGTAGAGTCTCACCTCCAAAGGGTCATAGTTTCGCTCGATGTTATGCTGTCCCCATATAGAAAGAGAAAGAGAAAGAGAAAGAGACAAAAACAAAGAAAGGCCTAAAAAAATCTTACGCATTGGTATAAGGGTTTAGGACCCTAAGAAACGAAGAAATATTGAAACAAAAAAGCGAATTACTTTTTCTTTTCAGCCAAAAGAGAAAACATGCTTTGCATTAATTCTTCACGCGCCAACAATTCGCGCTCGAGTTTTTCTTTCTGTGCTTTAACCTCGTTCAATTCATCTTGAAGTGGATTCACAGAAGCTGTCGATGAAGTATTCTTGTTTTCCATAATTAATGAGATAAGCAAATATATTTCATTTACGTCTATCCGAGCAAAAAAGTTCTCGAAAAGTAATCTTTCTTCCATTCTGTTTGAGGCACTTCATTGAAAAGCCCATACACCGTGCTTCCTGTGCCCGACATGCTCGAATAAATCGCACCTTCTTGAATCATTCGGTTTTTAATTTCAGCAATTTCAGGAAACAATTGAAAAACACTTTGTTCAAAATCGTTTTTCAATTTCGCCCCATTAAAATCCTTGTTTTGAATGAATTCTGCCCAATTGAAATGCGATGATTTCGGCTGAATCCCCCGAAAAGCTTGAGCTGTGGCAATGTGAATTCCAGGATTAACAATCGTTAGATACTTTCCTTTCAAGTTGAAATCAACAGGTTGAACCAATTCTCCCCTTCCCGTTACCAATGCGGCTTTGTTTTTTATGAAGAAAGGGCAATCACTACCCAATTGAGCTGCATAGTCTTCCAATTGAGTAGAATCCAAATTCAAATCAAACAATTCATTAAGGGCCTTTAGCATGAATGATCCATCACTCGATCCTCCGCCCATTCCAGCACCGCTGGGAATAATCTTGTGTAAATGAATGTGTACATTACCAATTCCATGCGCCACTTGAAGCAATTTCCAAGCTTTGTAAACTATATTTTTTTCGGTTGGAATATCAGAAGATAATCCTGTGCAAATAAGGGATGTCTCTTCCGTTGAAGGAGTCATTTCCAAAATGTCACACAAGGGAATAGGAAGAAACAAACTCTCGAGATTGTGAAATCCGTCGGTTCGTTTCTCGGTAATGAATAAACCTAAATTGATTTTTGCGTTTGGAAAGACTATCATGTTAGTCGAGGTATCCCATTTGCGTTAAGGCTCTCGTATCGTTTCTCCACTTCTCTACTTTCACGAACATTTCCAAAAACACTTTCTTTCCTAAAAAGCTTTCCATGTCTTTTCGGGCGTTGGTTCCTACTCGCTTTAGCATACTTCCTTGGTGGCCAATGATAATGGCTTTTTGCGATTCGCGTTCAGTAAGTATGACGGCTGATATTCGAATTATCGTAGGCTCTTCTTTGAAGGCTTCAACTATGACTTCGCAAGAATATGGAATTTCGCGATCATATGTTGTGAAGATTTTCTCACGAATAATTTCACTTACGAAGAAGCGTTGCGTGCGATCGGAGATTTCATCTTTCGGGAAGAAGGCAGGATGCTCAGGAAGAACTGCAAGAATTTCGACAAGCAATTCTTTCGTGTAGATCTTCTCTAATGCAGATACAGGGAACACCTTGGCATTCGGTAATGCTTCATTCCAGAATTGAAATGCTTCATTGGCTTTCTCTGTTCCTGCCTTGTCGAATTTATTCAAAACAACGAAGATTGGAACTTCCATTTTCTTCAAACGATTGAAAGTTTCTTCGTGAAGACCTTTTTTGTCGAGAAGGTCAATGACGAGCAAGATAAGATCCGCATCTTTCAGTGCAGTTCCCACTGATTTCATCATTCCTTCTTGCAATTTATACTTCGGATCGAGAACTCCTGGGGTGTCGCTGTAGACAATTTGATAGTCTTCGTCGTTTAATATTCCCATAATTCGGTGTCTCGTCGTTTGCGCTTTCGGGGTAACAATACTGAGCTTTTCACCCATTAAAGCGTTCATTAGCGTAGACTTACCTGCATTGGGGTTTCCAATCAAGTTCACGAAACCCGCTTTGTGCGCGACTTTTTTTTCTACTTCTTCTGATTTTTCTTGCATATTGCTTGTAAAATTAGTTATATTTGCACTCCCAAAGGGGAAAACTTTTAGAGTGCGGGGTGGAGCAGTTGGTAGCTCGTTGGGCTCATAACCCAAAGGCCACAGGTTCGAGTCCTGTCCCCGCTACCAAACCAAAAGCCAATCGAAGGATTGGCTTTTTTGTTTATGTAACTTTAAAGCATATTATTTCGTACATTCATATTGATGCCCCAATATGGTGTCTATTCAAAATGAATGATTTCGAAAAAAACAAAGAGGAATTAATAGTGGAACTCACGAGACTTCGTGAGGAGAATTCACTCCTCAAGTCAATTCATAAGACTCAAGACATTGAGCGTGTTCTTGCTCAAAGCAAATTTCAAATGCTTTTTGAGCAATCCCCAATTGGAATGGCACTTGTACTTCACGAAACGGGAGAATTTTTAGAGGTGAACAATTCAGTATTAAAGTCTACAGGATATACAAAAGATGAGTTTTTGAAATTGAGCTATTGGGATTTAACACCAAAAGAATACGAGCAACAAGAGATTGAACAACTGAAAACACTCAATGAAACCGGACGTTTTGGTCCAAATTTCAAAGAGTATATTCGAAAAGATGGGACACGTTATCCTTTATCAATCAGCGGAGCTTTATTTATTGATACAGATGGAAGAAAGGTAGTTTGGGGAATTATTGAAGACATCTCTGACAGAAGAGAGCATGAATTAATTATTAAACATCAAAATGAAGAGCTTCTTCGTTTGAATGCGTCGAAAGACAAGTTTTTCTCAATTCTTGCACACGACTTAAAAAATCCGTTCAGCGCAATTATTGGTTCAACCGAATTACTTCTTTCCAGATCCGAGAAAAGCGACTCCGAGGAAATTGATCGCTATGCAAATATTATTAATCAATCGTCTAAGAAAGCCTTAGATATCCTGTTGAATCTCATGGATTGGTCTCAAATACAAACTGGAAGTATGAAGTATGTTCCAGAGTCCATAAATGTCCATAGTCTTATTGAAGAAGCTATTCTATTGCTTGGATGCAATGCTGAGGAAAAATCAATTTTAATTCAAAATCAAATTCTACCAGAGACATCAATCTATGCTGATAAAGTAATGATCAGCATTGTTCTTAGAAATCTTATTTCCAATGCGATTAAGTACACCCATTTGCAGGGAATTGTTAAAATTTCTTCTATTGTAAGGGAAAACGAAATCGTAATTTCTGTTCAAGATAACGGAGTCGGAATAGCAGAAGATAAAATTCAAAAATTATTCAAGATTGATGGAGTGTATTCAACTCCAGGTACAAAAAAAGAAAAAGGCACTGGACTAGGTCTTATTCTCTGCAAAGAGTTTCTTGAAAAGAATAATGGTAAAATTTGGCTTGAAAGTGTTGTTAATAACGGAACCACCTTTCACTTCTCTTTACCGCTTAACACCGAACACAATTGAGTTCAGACATCGAGATTGATATTATAAGCTTCAGCTTCACTGAAGAATTCCCCTATCTTTGAGGGCCTTAAATGGTCCCGTAGTATAACGGATATTACATGGGTCTCCGAAGCCCAGAATTCGCGTTCGATTCGCGACGGGATCACTACTTTTGAATGAATCTAGTTGAAAAAGCTCATGTTAAAGAATCGAATTGTTCTCGCTCTTGCTGTTTTCTCTGCATTCGCTTTTAGCGCGTGCTCTTCTGCTCCGAAAACTCCCGAAGAGTTCGGTCAAGCCGTTTTTGAGGCCGTTAAAAACCACAGTGAAAAAGATTTAAAAGCTCTCTATCTGACTGAAGACGAATTCAGCGATATCATAGATCGTAGCAATTTGTCCGAAGAAGGAAAGAACCAAGAACGCGGCAGAGCCATAGGCCTCGACAAGACCATGGAGAAATTAGCTATTGAAACTTTTGAAGGATTGGAGCGACTTTCAAATAACTACAGCATTGATTGGTCGAAGGCTAACTTCAAGAAAGTGGATGTCTATCGCGCTGAACACATGGGAATTCAAGGCGCGCATTTCATGGATGTGTATTTTGACTACAACGGCTTTGAATACGCCTTGCACATTTACGATTGTTGGGAGACCGAGAACGGTTGGAAAACTTTCAAAGAAATTTCTTTGTCGGCAGTAGCGAAAAACTAACATGTCTTTTCTACTTCTTCCTTTTCTCTTTTTTATTGTTTCACTGATATATTCGTCGGCGGGATTTGGCGGAGGAAGCATGTACCTCGCCATGCTATCGGGTGCCTTGTTCACTTTGACCTTACCACAAGGAGAAATGAAGGCGCTCGCATTACTGTGCAATGCCACAGTTACAACATATAGCTGTATTCAATTTACACGGTACAAATTCATTCATTGGAAGGAAAATATTATACTTCTGCTCTTCAGTATTCCCTTTGTTTTACTGGCCACTCAAATCAAGTTGGAAGAGAAAGTGTTCTTGCTTTTCCTATCCCTTGGACTCTTGCTTTCTGCTTTTTTCATGCTAATTCCGATGTTTTTTAAAATGAAAAAGGCGGTTCATTTCAATAAGAAATTACTTTGGCCTTTTTCTGCAATCATTGGATTTATTTCAGGATTAACAGGCATTGGAGGAGGTGTATATCTCTCCCCTTTTCTTTACTTCTCGAAATGGGGTGAAGAAAAGAAGATTGCGGCCACTACGTCACTGTTCATCGCGGTGAACTCTTGGGTTGCTCTGGTTCCTATGCTTCTTCAATCTCAAAAATTATTGACTGAAGATTCAACATACTACTTAATACTAGCAGTGGTTTCAGGGGCTATCCTTGGGAATTTCACTGCCTTGAAATTCCTTCCAAAGAATGGAATTCGACTAATTACGGTTGGAATCTTGATTTATGCGGGAATTCGTTTGTTAATTCGCAGTCTATGACAAAGGAAATTCATTTGTTCGGATTATTGAAAGAGCAATACGGAGATATCGTTCGTGTTGAAGTTTCCTCATTTCCAATTTGTGTGGAAGATTTGGTGAAGACCTTTAGAATAAATCACACGGAAGTGAAAGACATTCCTTTTCTTACTGCAGTCAATCATTTTATGGCAGGACCATCTGACCTCGTAAACGAAAACGATCACCTGGCATTGTTGCCACCAGTCAGTGGCGGATGAAGACGCAATTCGAACTCATAGCTCATGCAGAAGGCTTTTCTTCGCTGGAACAATTTCGTTCAGAAAATTCTGGTGCTGAAGTAATCTTCAATGGAATTGTGCGCACCCCGAATAAAGGGAAAGAAGTGCGCTATCTCGAATTTGAGGCGTATCCCGAACTCTTTAAAAATGAAATGCAAGCCATTTCAGATAGGCTGTCTGATCAGTTTCAAATAGACGCAATTCTTTTGTTGCACCGCATCGGGAAAGTTTATCCAGGCGAAATTGCAGTGATTGCAGCTGTTTATTCCGCTCACCGAAAAGATGCTTTTCAAGCCTGTGAAATGCTTATGAATGAACTGAAGGCCACTGTTCCCATTTGGAAAAAAGAATTCAATTCAGATGGATCTTTTTGGGTGAGTCAAACACCTTAATTCAATATTGCTGGGCCAATTGAACAGCGCTCAATGCGTTCAACTTTCCATACCCATGTTCACTATTCGGTATCGTTGGATACTGCGCTGTATATCTCAAAATCCACAATACTTGGAATTTTGAGAGCGTCGGTTTGGTCGACCAAACGATAGCCGCTATCGCGGCAGCAGAAGCTGTTGCAGCGCTTGATCCGCCAACATATTGAGGCCAATCGTTATACTGATTAATTCCAACAGCCTTGCGATTGACGTCCCAACTGCGCTCCATAACCACTGTAAAGTCAACCTCTGGGCCGTCGTGGCAAACCTGACAGGTTTGATCATTGTCGTCTATCCCAGTAACAGCCTGACATTCTGTAAAGGCTGCCGGGTATATCACTCCGAGCCCCGAGGTATAATAAGTCGATGTCCCGGCAGCCGCAAACAGCAGCTTACCCATGGAACTGGCGTAAGTCACAGCATCCAACAAAACGCTGCTGTAGAAAGGCGTACCCATTGACATGCTTATGATCTTTACCGACGATTTGTTCGCCAAATAGACGAAAGCATTTTTCACGGCTAACCTCTCCGCTGAAGTGTTCAAATACACATCATCGGCAGCTCGAACCGTAAATAAATTAGCCTTGTGCGCGCCACCAATGGTATTTCCAAAATTGGCCCAAGGAGCAGCGATTAATCCAGCCATTGCATTGCCGTGATTGCACGATGTGTATGGCGAAGATCCAAGCGTATTCGTCGTTTCATGGCTTCTGCCCACATTGGAATATCCGGAATTGAATTGTTGAAAGAGCAGAAATTGATTAGAAGATACCCCGGCATCAATCACTCCTACCCCTATTCCCATGCCTTGACGAATTCCCCAAGCCTGTGGGACGTTGTGATAATACCAATGCCATGAGATTTTAGCTCCAGTTCCTGTGGTGATGTAATCGCTGGCTTGAACGGCCCCATAATTGGGGATGCAACCACTTTCCGTTCTTTCAACCTGCAACGTTACAATGTCGTTCAATGGTTCAATGTATCGAATATTCTTGCAACCCATTAGCCAAGCCACTATTGCCGGACTCTTCGACTTAAAAGAAATAATGGGCAGGTGAAGATCAATCTCCATCACAAAATCTTCCCTCATCACCTCCCTGCCCATCTCAACCGTTAAAGTGTCCTCCAAACCCTTCAAGATTTCCTCTCTTAAGTTTTCCCATTCCGATCGTCGCGATAAATCCTCAATTGGCAAACTATCTTTTGCCCCACCGAGTTTTAATCCAACCGCGAATTCACCGTCAGACAACTCAATGGCTGCGAACAATTCCTCATGGCTTAGGTCATTCCATTTCCAAACGGAACCTTGATCAAACCAATTTTGAATCTTTCGTTCAACCGTCAATTGCATTTCAGCATTGTTAGACTTCAGAACTGGAATTGACAATACCCTGGAATTTCCAGAATTCAATTCGGTGTTCTCCTTTCCACACGAGATAAGAAGAAAGAAAATAGGGAGATGTTTGAATTTCATGGACAAATCTTATTTCAACCCTATAAAAAGTCCTATATGTAATTTATTCGTCAAAACACGCTAATTCACTGAAAAACATATTGTTATTTGACATATCTTTGTGACCTCAAGAATAATCTTTAGATAAATCGAAAAAAGTACTTGTACGAACCAATATTTAATGTACATTTGCAAACCAATTTTTATTAGAAATGGCGAATCACAAATCAGCAATTAAAAGAATCCGTAGCAACGACGCTAAGCGTCTTCGCAACAAATATTACCACAAGACAACTCGTAACGCTGTTCGCAAATTGCGTGCATTGAAGAGCAAAGCTGAAGCTATTGCTTTGTTACCGACTGTTTCGTCTATGTTGGACAAATTAGCCAAGAACAATGTGATTCATTCTAACAAGGCCTCTAATTTGAAGAGTAGCCTTACTGTTTATGTAAATAGTTTGAAGTAATAAGTTGTTTTCATTGGTTTGTGTTTTTTTAAGCCGTCATTAGACGGCTTTTTTATTTGGCATAAACACGCATAAGCGTTTCTTGACTTCCGAACTTTCTCTCTCGTCCTTTGCGAAAAAAAAAGTATGAGTATTAAAGTTGATTTGTTAGAGAATGATTTACCTCGTGAAAAATTGTTGAGGCACTCCGCTGGAAGTATTACCGATACAGAACTCTTGTCGATTCTCATTGGTTCAGGAAATGCCAAGGAGTCGGCCATTCAGATAGCCGATAAATTGCTGCACAAAGCAGGAAATTGTTTGCATGAATTAAGTCGCTACTCCTTTTCAGAGTTATCATCTATTCAAGGGCTTGGACCCGCAAAATGTTCAACGTTACTTGCTGCGTTTGAATTGGGACGAAGAAAGCGAGCTGCAGAGCGTAAGAAGGGTGTTTCGGTTGGAAGTTCAGCCCATGCCTTTGAATTGTTTCATCAGCATCTTGCCGATTTAAATCACGAAGAAATGTGGGTGCTGTTCCTTTCCAGAAACAATCAAGTCATTAAATTGGAAAAGGTTTCTGAAGGCGGTTTCAGCGGAACGATTGTGGATCCAAAGCGCATTTTTCACCTTGCCCTTCAACACAAAGCTTCACAACTTATTATTGCGCACAACCATCCAAGTGGTAACTTAACGCCCAGTAGCGAAGATATCCGGGTGACTGAAAAACTTATTCAGGCTGGACGTGTCCTTGAACTACAAGTTTTAGATCATTTGATTGTAACTGAGAGTAGTTATTATAGTTTTGCAGACGAAGGTAAAATGATGGTATGAAGAAAATGGTAACGGTAGTTGGTGCGCGTCCGCAAATTATTAAATCTGCGGCACTCTCTCGTGCTATGGAAAACGATCCATTTCTTCAGGAAATAAAAATTCATACGCAACAGCATTCATCTGAGAGTATGTCAGGACAATTGTTTTCAGATTTGAAAATGAAATTGCCAGATATATTGCTGGAAGCGCCTTCTGGCAGCAGCATTGAGCAAATCGCTCATATGTCAACTTCACTTCAAAAAGTGTTTCAGCAACAGAATCCAGATGTGGTAGTGTTGTACGGAGATACCAACAGCACGTTGGCGGGAGCACTTGCGGCAGCGCATATGCAAATTCCCATTGCACACATTGAAGCAGGTTTGCGTTCGTTCAACAGAGCCATGCCTGAAGAAATTAATCGCGTCACCACGGATCATTTAAGCACGCTACTCTTCACTCCTACTGCCGGTGCTACAGAGCAATTGCAAAAGGAAGGATTTCTGAATACGTTAGAAATGAAGGCCACTGCGGCTAATCCGGCTGTAATTCAATGTGGTGATGTGATGCTTGATAATGCGCTTTACTATTCAAACGGTATTGCCAAAGAACGCGAGAAGTATATTTTCTTAACGCTTCATCGACCCTCGAATGTCGATAATCCGGAATTCTTACTTCCCTTCTTACAAGAGCTGCTTCAAATTTCAATTGATCTAGGAATGGAATTGCATTTTGCGATTCATCCGAGAACAACTGTTTCCCTGGAGAATTCGAATTTAAAAGACGAATGGGAACGCTTGAAATTGAATGAGAACTTTATACTTTTTCCTCCTTTCAATTACACCGAAACACTTGAGAAATTGACGAAGGCTTCTCTGGTTTGGACCGACTCTGGTGGATTGTGCAAAGAAGCGTTCTACATGGGGACGCCTTGTCTAATCCTTCGCAGCGAAACGGAATGGACCGAATTGGTTGACAACGGTTTTGCGAAAGTGGTTCATAACGATTTGAATAAAATTAAAATTGAAAGTCAATTCTTTTTGAAGAACGGAATGCCTGAGTCCATTGATCTTTATGGAAATGGACATTCCGCTGAGATTATTTTAGCGAGCATTAAATCCTATTTCGCGTGATTGCTATTTATGCTGAAATAGATTCAACGCGGTTGAATTACGCGCTGAAGTCGCTTTTCAGCCCTGTGGGCGTTTCATTTATTATATTGAAGGACAAATCACAGTTCGACGAATTCAAAGGTACTAAGCTCGTCTATTCAGAAAATAATTGGGATAATCATTTGCACATTCCTCAATCTAGCTTTTTTTCAGATCCTTCTATAAAACCTTCAACAGAGTTTGATTTCCCTTTTGAAGTACCCGAAAACGGGGCCTTTCATTTCAACTTCGATGTTATTGCAGCGAGTTTCATATTGCTTAGCAGATACGAAGAGGAAGTTATTTCAACCCGAGATTCATTCGGTAGGTTCGAAAGCAAGCACAGTTTATTGTCGAAGCGCAATTGGTTGGAGCGTCCAATGGTTGATGAATGGAGACTTGCACTATTGCGAGAATTAAAAGATAGATTTCCATTTTTCGATTACACCCCTACTTCACACAATGTGCATTTGACGGTAGATGTGGACAGTGCGTTTTCTTATTTGCATAAGGGGTGGTATAGAACAGCAGGTGGATTTGCAAAAGATCTCGTGAAGTTTAATTTCAAGAATTTCGTTCAAAGATCACTGGTCTTGCTTCGTCTTCGTAAAGACGATTACACCACCTATGAATACATTGAAGAGCTTCAGAAGACTTTCAACTTAGAATTAACGTATTTCTTTTTGTTGTCGAATTTCGGGACTTACGATAAGAATGTTCCTCATACGAGCAAAGCCCTTCAAGCCTTGATTCAATCGCTTTCGAAGAAGTTCCGTGTGGGTATTCATCCAGGAGTTGCTTCGCATTCGAGTCTTTCTATTTTGAAGGAAGAAGTGCGAAGACTTCAATTTATTACTGAAAAGAAAGTTATGCATGCGCGCATGCACTATTTGAAAATGAACGGTGCTGAAACCTATCGAAATCTTCTTCAATGCGAAATTGAAAATGATTATACGATGGGCTTTGCAGATGTGGTTGGATTCAAGCCAGGAACAGCACTACCGCATTATTGGTTCGACTTCAAAGAAGAAAAAGAAACGTCATTGCTGTTACATCCATTTGTAGCCATGGACGCGACGTTGAATCGATACATGAATCTTACAGCGCAGGATGCAATTGATAAATTAAAAGAATTGAAGCAAACCTGTGAGCGATTGAATGTGCCGTTTTGTGTGCTCTGGCACAACGAAAGTTTCTCTGAATGCAACGAATGGAAGGGCTGGAAAGAAGTAATTGAATGCGTTATGCGTTAAGCTTCTTCAACTCGAAAATACCGTCTTCCATTACTCCGTATGTGTAATGGTGCAACCAATCTCCGATGTTGATGTATTCTGAATTTTCACCCACCTTGATTTGCATAGGTAAATGACGATGTCCGAAAATGAAATAATCGAAGTGTTCTTTTTGAAGTTGTTCCTTTGCGAAGATGGCAAGCCATTCGTTTTCTTCTCCTAAAAATTTCTTATCGCTATCACCAGTAGCACTTCTGCTGTATCCTGAACTCTTTTGTGCGAGCCAAATTCCGAAGTTCGGATGAAGTCTTGCGAAGAGCCATTGACAGAAGTTTGATGCGAAGAATTTCTTCAAGATTTTATAACCGTTGTCGCCAGGACCAAGACCATCTCCATGACCAATGAAAAACTTCTTGCCGTTCCACTCGCGAACGATAGGCGAACGATGAAGAGTAATTCCGCATTCTTGAGGAAGGTAATCGAAGATCCACATGTCGTGATTTCCTATGAACCAATGGACAGGAATTCCGCTGTCTGTGATTTCCGAAATCTTTCCGAGCAAGCGCGTGAATCCTCTAGGCACAGCGCGCTTGTATTCAAACCAAAAATCGAAGACATCACCCACCAAGAATATTTCGCTAGCATCTACCCTGGCCTCTTCGAGCCATTGCACAACCTTCTTTTCGCGCGCTAAACTTTCTTCGAAGTTTGGGGCACCGAGATGAAAATCTGAAGCGAAATAGACTTTGTTTTTCATCTTATTTTCCTGCGATGCTTCTGATTAATCCGAATGGCTCTAGTCCAATCAAATCAATGTTCATCATTACCCCGTTAAAGTAGCCGGGTAACATGGCATCTTGAACTTTATCGTTTCCATAAATCGGAAGTGTAACACTCCATACGTTTGGAATAATTTGCAACACAGCTGAAGTATTCCAATAAATACCTTCTGCATTGTAGTTCGGACATGCCGGACTCCATGCATCGAGGATGGTTCCTTGCAAGGAAATGTTCAATTTTTCGATTGGAAGTTGAATTCCAACTGTGGTTGAAAGCAAACGTTTTGTTGCTCCTGCATTGCGAAGGTTCACACCCAGATTTCCCATTCCAGTAGTTACTTGCTCCGAAGCGAATCCTGAGCTTGCACCTCTTCCGAAATATAAGTTATCGAATGCATAGTCGTAAGCACCCGAGATTCCAGACAGACCGAATGCACCATTTGTTAATTCATGAAGAGCATTGTTATCTGCTTGATATCCGGCAAAAGCTTTTACATAAACATCGCGGTTTTTCGCTAAAGAATATTTGAAGCGGTAAGTACCACCGGCACTCAACAATGTTCCAATTTGTTGTGATGCCTCACGAACATAAGCTGCTTGCTGAAGCACGCGCCCATTTACATTCAATGTTTGACGAGGACCAATTTTTTGAGACCAATTCGCATCGAATTGAATGAATTCGCGGCTGTAATTAGAAACCAAACTCTCATCGATCGTATTAATGTTGTATGTATTTCGCATCCATTGGAATTGGTAGGCCAACAAAACATTGACAACAGTTCCTTTGTTGAAATTAGCAGGTTTATTTCTGAAGGTATATGCTACATATGGCTTGAAGAGCATATAGTTGTCATACGAGTTGCTTACTTCCGTTGTGTAATCATCCATACCAAAGCGTTGAATTTTCGTTCCCGCTGAAAAATTCAATTTGTGATAAGCGACACTTGCGAATCCGTTTACCTCTTTTCTCTTGAAGCTGTACAACGGAGAAACATTCCATTCGAAATTCTTACGAAGAATTTGTTTGTTGTGAAGGTTCACGCCAATCATGCTTCCGTCGTGAACGTTGTATGCATACATCGGAAGGTAGAACAATTCCGTTTGCCTCGGATTATCGATGCTTGAGAAGAACTTCATCTTAACAGGCTCTACTTTCTTGAATATTCCTGCGGCACGCATGGTGTTGTTCTCGCGGTTAACCTCAGGGATTACTCCTTCAGGATCGATGGAATAAGATGTCGAATTTGGAGCTGTTATCCAAATAGACTTTCCAGGAGCAATGGCCTCTTTCGTCCAAATTGGAGTTTTACTTCCTTCTGTGCCAATAGATACAGCACCGGCAGTATAACCTGTGTTCTTTACTTTCACTTTCGAATTTCCTGGCTCAACAGTATTCTTTTTAATTCGAGTAATGCTGAAGTCTATCTTCTTAGTCGTACCAATTAACTCATTGAAGAACCAATCGAGATTTTGTTTTGTTGTTTCTTCAAATACCGCTTGAATGTCTTCGGGTTGTGGGTGTTTGAATTTCCACTTCTCGAAATAATTGTGCATACATTGGTCGAACAACGTCTCGCCCAAATAACCTTTCAAGTAATAAAACAACAACGCTGTCTTCTTGTAAACAATTCCTCCGTAATTTAATTCGGTGAAATTGTCTGAATGGCATTGCAACGGCTGATCAAGGTTTTGAGAAGCAGAGATTAAATAAGACAACTCACTCAATGAACGTTGAGAGAAGTTTGATAAGCCAATCTTTTGGTCCAATGCACCAATTCCAATAGCTGCGCCCAATGAGGCATTCGGATATTTAGTGTCCATGTAACGATCTTCGTTGAACGAGTTCAATCCTTCGTCCATCCATGCATTGTCACGCTCGTTGCTTCCTAAAATTCCGTAGAACCAGTTGTGTCCAACCTCGTGCATGATTACAGTTTCGAGCGTTCTGTCATTTCCTGAAGAACCAATAACGGTGACGTTTGGATATTCCATTCCGCCTCCTGCGCTGATTGTTCCGTCTACAGCGGTTACTTGGTTGTATGGATAATCGCCATTCCACAAGGAATAATAGTAGACCGCATCGTGCAAATATTCCGGAGCTTTTGTCCACAACTTCGCACTTTCCGGAGTGAATAAAGCCCAAGTGGTCACTTGATTCTTATTCGCTGGCGTTTCCACATTTCCCTTTAAAACTATCCAACGCTTATCTGCAAACCAACCGAAATCGTGCACGCGTGATTGTGTGTATCGAACAGTCTTCCATTCTTTCGACGATTCAGGAAAGGCATTTAAGTCAGCATCAAGAGAGTTAGATTCCAACGAAGCCTTGGCAGCTTTTTCCATTCCCAAAGCTGCTTGCTCGTTCATGAACTCAACTTCAGATGGCGTCTGACAATCGCCCGTTGCCCCAATGATGTAATTCTTCGGAAGGGTAATGCTCACATCGTAAGAACCGAATTCACTGTAGAATTCACCTTGCGTTAAGTAAGGCATTTGGTGCCATCCGTTTCTATCGTAGACCGCTGGCTTCGGGTACCATTGTGTAATTTGAAAGCTTTGTCCAATGTGTCCTAAACGAGAAATACTTCCACTTGGAATTTTTACTCGGAACGGAGTTGTAATGGTAATGCTTTGCCCCGGTTGAAGCGGAGAAGCTAAAAGCAATTTGCAGATATCAATGTTCTCACCGTCGTATTCCCACGAAGCTTTTACTCCGTTTATTTTGAAATCCAATGAATCGATATACCCTTTGTTTTCGGCCAAGGTGGTGAACAAAACGAAATTGCGATTACGTGCCAACTGCTTCGCTAGTGCTGTGTTTCTGTTCTTGTAGGCATTCGGCCAGATGTGCATGTAGATTTCATTCAAGGCATCCGGACTGTTGTTGGTATAGACCAACTCTTCATTTCCATAAAGCATGTTACGCTCATCGTCGAGCTTCACTTCTATTTTGAATTTTACATCTTGTTGGAAGTATGGTTTCGATTGAGCGAAAGAGACAACGCTCATTCCGAATGCAACAAGTGCTAATGTAATTTTTTTCATGTTGAATTTTTTACTGCGACGATTCAATGTCTGTATTGTTACTTTTAAAGTCCTAATTTCTTCAATTCATTTTCCAATCCTGCTCCACGAAGCGATTCCCCCATGGCTACAATTTTTCCTTCCTTATCAATTAATACAGGGAAAGGAATACTCTCAATTTCATAAGTTGCAACCACCGCTGATCTCCAACCGCCTAAGTCAGAAACGTGATTGTTCCATACCAATCCGTCTTTCTTAATTGCTGCTTCCCAAGCCGATTTGTTTTCATCCAATGATACAGAGAACACTTCAAATCCTTTGGCGTTGTATCTGTTGTATACGGAAACCACATTTGGATTTTCTTTTCGGCAAGGTCCACACCACGAAGCCCAGAAGTCCAACAGAACAATCTTTCCCCGAAGAGTGCTTAATGCTTTGGTTTGTCCAGATACATTTGGAATCGTGATTTCGGGTGCCATTTTTCCAACTGCAATATTTGAATTGGATGCTGCACTCGCACTGCTCGCGTTTTTAATTTGTCCAACGAGTGTCTCTAATGCCTTGTATGCAGCGAGCTTTCCGCATGTTGGTTTGGTATCTGTTAAAACTCGCTGATACCAGATGAAATCGAAGCGAGGATCGAGATTCTGAACAATGGATATCGCCAATAAACTTGCAGAGTGTTTTTCCAACCAACCTTTGATAAAGGCATTTGCTTCTTTTTGCGCTGAAGCATATTGACTTTCCCATTTCGCAATCCACTGTGTGCTATCCAAGGCTGGATCGGTTGAAGGTCTGTCGATCTGTGCTTGCGCCTCCGCTAGTTTTTCCATCAAAGGCTCCCATTTCTTCACCAAATCCATATACTCCACAGTTTGCGGAGAGCCTTCAACTTTCGCGTCACTGAGTTTCGCAAATTCGGCAGTTATTTCAACATGCTCAGAGCTATCTGTAATGAGTTGAAGGAAATTTCCTTCCTTGAAATAGATTCGATAAAAGTCCAATGGAAGATTGTCGTGCGATTTCAAGCTGAAACTTCCATCTGACCCCACAACGGTGCTGTCAATGGGGAGAACACGACTGTCTGAAAGGGATTCCAGATAAATTGTTTTTCCTTCAGCACCAGTGATTACTCCTGAAATAGAATTTGAATTTCCGCAAGAAACGAAAAATATTGCCAGGCTTAAGAAATAAACGATTTTTCTCATTGCTCCAATAATTGTTGAATAAGTCCAGATGCTGTTTTCGGATTGGCCTTCCCTCCACTCTTCTTCATGAGTTCTCCCATGAATAATCCCAACATGCCTTTGTTTCCAGCTTTGTAAGCAGCCACTTTATCGGGCCATGCAGCAAGGATTTCTTGCGCAATTTGCTTTATGCTGTCCTCATCGGCGTCTTGAATTAAGTTCAATTCCGCGGCAATGTCTTCTGCCATTTTTGATGAATGATTCGCCAACGCCGGAAGAATTTTCTCAGCGGCTGTTGAACTCGAAACTTTTCCTGAATCAACTAGATTAATCATGCTAGCGAGTTGTTCTGGGGTAAACGGACTTTGATCAATCTCTAGCGCTTGCTCTTTCAAATATCCTTTTACTGGCCCCATCAACCAATTGCATGCTGCCTTATAGTTCTTGGTTTTCGATATGATGCGTTCGTAATAAAGAGCAGTTTCTTTTTCACTGGTTAGAACATTCGCATCATATTCCGAAAGATTAAATTCCTTCAAATACTTATGCAACAACTCTTTTGGAAGAGGCGGCATGGTAGAATGAATACGCTGAATATGATCTTCTGTAATGACTACTGGCGGAAGGTCGGGTTCAGGGAAGTAGCGGTAATCTTGAGCGTCTTCTTTGCTTCGAAGCAATGAAGTGGTTCCGTCAGCTGCATTGAAGCTTCTTGTTTCTTGATTGATGACTCCACCTGCCTCAATGATATCGATTTGACGCATCATTTCATGCTCGATCGCGCGTTGCACGTTTCGTATGGAGTTCATGTTTTTCACCTCACAACGTGTTCCGAATTCAGGCGCGCCTTTCTTTCGAACGGAAATATTCGCATCGCAACGAAGCGATCCTTCTTCCATGTTCCCGTCGCAAATGTCGAGGTAACGAACGAGCTTTCTAATTTCAGTCAGATACAAATACGCCTCTCGAGAGGTACGCATATCTGGTTCTGAAACAACTTCAATCAAAGGAACACCGGCACGATTCAAATCGATTAACGTATCGAAAGGATCTTGGTCGTGCATGCTTTTTCCAGCATCTTCTTCCAAGTGTGCGCGTGTAATACCAATGCGTTTCTCTGAACCATCGTCTTCGCGAATAATGATTTCACCACCGGTGCAAATCGGAGTTTTGTCTTGTGTAATTTGATATCCCTTCGGCAAATCGGCGTAGAAATAATTCTTTCGTGCGAAGAAAACGGGCGTGTTAATTTGCATGTTCGTTGCCAAAGCCAACTTAATGGCGAAGTCAACCGACTGTGTGTTCACCTTCGGTAAAGTACCCGGATGACCAAGTGTAATGGGCGAAACCAAGGTGTTTGGTAACGCTCCAAAAAGGTTTGCATCGGAGGCATAAGCCTTTGAGGCGGTCTTTAGTTGCATGTGGACTTCAAGTCCGACTACTAATTCGTATTGATCGTATACAGATTGTTCCATTTATTTCTTTACTTCATTCACTGCGTTTAGCAATGCAGTTTCACCGGCGATAAATTTTATTTTCATTCGAAGAAAATACAAAGGAAGGTCTTTGAATTCCTTAATGTTCTTGCATTTCACCACATCTTTTTCGGTGGTGAGCAGAACAGTATTTTCCTGTCCAAAGTTAATCCATTCTTTCCGAATGCGAGCGACATCTTGTGTCGTGTATTCGTGATGATCGGACAACGCCATTTCAACGGTTGCCACGCTCCTATTTCTTCCTTCCATAAAAAAAGGAATAGGATTCGCTAAACCCGCAAAACAAAGCGACTTGTTGTTATGACTCCAAGGCTTCATGCCATCGAAAGCCGCAACAGGCTCTTCGTATTCAATTCCAGTAAAAGCAAGGACTTGGTGATTTGAAAGATTAAGTTGAAGTCTGATGTTCTCTTGTTCATCTTCAGACAATGTATCCGGACATTTCGTGACGACAATGGCATTTGCAGCAGAGGCCCTTTTCTTTAAATCTCGAAGTCCCCCAACAGGGAATAATTCATCGTGAACGTACAAGTCTTTGTATGCAGTCAGAAGAATTGAAAAATCGGGGTTCAAATTTCTGTGTTGAAAGGCGTCGTCGAGAACGACTTGTTGAATTTGTGGAAAAGCTTGTTTCAGCTGACGTATCCCATTCCATCTGTTTTCTGAAACTGCGCCAATGAGCGATTTGAAGTGATTTCTCACCACCGCAGGCTCATCGCCTATTTCATTCACTTCAGAATTTTCTTCAATCAAATGAAAACCCTTTGTTTTTCGGCCGTATCCGCGTGAAATGAAGCCCGTCCTTGAAGAATCAAGTTTTTCAATTAGCCAAATGGCGAAAGGGGTTTTGCCCGTCCCTCCTATTTTCAAATTACCAATAACAAATGAAGAAACCGCAGCTTTCTTCGACTTAAAAATTCCAACTGAAAATAAAAAATGACGAATGCGCAAAACACTTCCCAACAGAAAAGAAAAAGGCCAAAGTGTTGCTCGGAATAAACGCATCGGTGTAACTTGGCTGCAAGTTAGATTAAAAATGCGTATTGAAGAAGTCATTTCCCATTTAGAACAATGGGCTCCGCCTATTTTGCAAGAGTCTTACGACAATTCCGGACTGTTGGTTGGAAATAAGCAGAACGAGATAACCAATGTTCTGGTCAGTCTCGATTGTACCGAGGATGTTGTTGAAGAGGCCATTGCCAAGAATTGCAACCTCATCGTCTCTCATCATCCCATTGTCTTCAAAGGACTGAAGCGTTTCACGGGAGCTGATTATGTTCAACGAACAATCATTAAAGCGATTCAGAACAACATTGCGCTTTATGCCATTCACACCAACTTGGACAATACGTTAGAGGGTGTTAATGGTGAAATTGCGAGAAGACTCGGATTGAAAAACGTAAAGCCCTTAGTTCCCTTAAACGGACATCTGTTACAGCTGAATGTTTTTATTCCTGTTGATCATTTTGAAAAAGTCCGCACCGCGTTGTTCGAGGCTGGGGCTGGAAATGTTGGAAATTACAGTGAATGTGGATTTAGTTTGGTTGGAAATGGAAGTTTCAAACCAGAACAGGGATCTCAGCCTGTAGAGGGAAATCTTGGAGAAAGAAGCGAATTGGAAGAAATTCGATTCGAAGTGATTTTACCCAGTTGGAAAAAAGCCGAAGTTCAGCGAGCACTTTTCGCTTCCCATCCGTACGAGGAAATTGCTCACAACTGGTACGTCTTGCAAAACGAATTGCAACAATTTGGTAGTGGTGCCATTGGTGAATTGGACTCGCCCATTGCTTTAACTGATTGTTTAGCTCTTTTGAAAAAAGAATTTAATAATCAATGCATTAAATACACTTCTTCAAAGAGAGAGATTATTCAGAAAATTGCTATTTGTGGGGGAAGTGGACAATTTCTTTTGGGAGCAGCAAAAGCCCAGGGAGCGGATGTTTTCGTTACCGCCGATATTAAATATCACGAATTTTTCGATGCTGAAAATCGTTTGTCTTTTATAGATATTGGACATTTTGAAAGTGAGCAGTTTACAATTGACTTGATTCATGCTAAAATCAGTGAAAAATTTCGTACATTCGCGGTCCACAAAACGGGTGTAATAACGAACCCCGTTCTCTATTACTGACATTATGGCAAAAAAAGTAATAAAACCGAAAGCGAAAGCGCCTGCCAAGCCTAAGGTTGCTGCGAAGAAAGCAGTGAAAACAGTTGTGTCGAAGGGAAAAGAGAAAGCGGTAAAGAAACCTGTTTCAAAGAAAGTAGAAAAGAAAGCTGTTAAGCCGGCTGCAAAACCTGTTGCGAAGAAGGTTGTAAAGCCTGTCGCGAAAAAGGTCGTTAAGCCTGTTGCGAAAAAAGCAGCTAAACCTGCTCCTAAAAAGGTTGTAAAACCTGTTGCAAAGAAAGTTGTTAAGCCCGTAGCGAAAGCAGTGAAGAAGGAAGTGAAAAGTTCAAAAAAAGTTGTGAAAGTAGTGACCAAGACCAAAGCGAAAGAAGTGAAGAAGGCTGTTAAGCCCGTTGCAAAGAAAGCAGCGCCAGCGAAAAAAGTAGTTGCCAAGAAGGCTGCTCCTGCTAAAAAAGTAGAAACTAAAAAAGCTGTTCCAGCAAAGAAAGTAGCTGCGAAAAAGCCTGCGGCACCTGCGAAGAAGGCTGCGCCAGTAGCTAAAAAAGTAACACCCGCTCCTAAGCCGGCGCCAGCTAAAAAAGCTACTCCAGCTCCTGTTGAAAAAGCAAAAGCGGTGAAGGCAACAAAGGCACCTGTTGCTCCTGCTAAACCAGAAAAGAAAGGTAAAGCCGCGAAAGCTGAAAAAGTAATTGCTGAGGATGGAATTGAAATCCCAGTTGTACTTGCTCCTGAAGACGAAGCTATTCTTGCTGAGGCTTTAGCTATTGCTAAACCAAAGCGTGAGCCTAAAGTTCGTAAGGAAGTAATTGCTGAAGGGCCGATTGACGGCAAGCCAAGAACATTTAAAATTGGCGTTGCACCTGTGCAAGTTGAAAAGCGCGTTGCCAATCCTATTCACGTGGCATCGGAAATGGATCCTAAGCAGGCCATATTCGTTCCGATTGCGAAACCAGAAAAAAACGAGAAAAACCAAACAAACGATACAGAAACTATGATTTCCATTAATCAAATGAACAAGTCGAACAGCGAAGATGCTAAAAAGGGTATCTCTGTTGAATCTAAATTGAGACACTTATATGCTCTTCAATTAATTGACTCTCGCATTGACAAAATCCGCGCTACGCGTGGTGAATTGCCTTACGAAGTTGAAGATTTGAAGGATGAAGTTGCTGGATTAGAGGCGCGCTTGGATCGTTTGAAGGCTGAATTCAAAGGTGCTGAAGAGAATATTGTTGCTTGCAAAGCTGCTATCAAAGAAGCGGAAGCGTTGATCGTGAAGTACAAAGATCAATTGAACAAAGTGAAGAACAATCGCGAGTTTGATTCCTTGAACAAAGAAATTGAATTCCAAGAATTAGAAATTGAATTACAATCGAAGCACATACGCACTGCAGAGGCTTTGAAAACAACTAAGCAAGCGGAAATTGATAATGCATCTTCTAAATTAGCTGAACGTTCTTCAGATTTAAATTTGAAAGAAACGGAGTTAAGTGAGTTGATGAGCGAGACTCAAAAAGAAGAGGACTTCCTTTCAAAGCGCAGCGATGAAGCGAAGAAGCACATTGATCTTCATTTGTTGGAGCGTTACGTTCGCATGCGTAAGTCTGCACAAAACGGATTGGCTGTTGTTCCAATTGAACGCGATGCATCGGCTGGTTCATTCATTCAAATTCCTGCTCAAGTTCAAATGGATGTTCGTTTGCGTAAGCGCATCATCACAGATGAGCACAGCGGAAGAATCTTAGTTGACGAAGAGATGGCTTATGAAGAAGAATTGAAATTCAAGGAAGTTCTTCAAAAGGAAATGGGGAAATAAGACTCTAAAGGGGCGAATGATTATTCGGGGCGAATGATTATTCACCCTAATTATAGAGAAAAAAAAGGGATGATTAAATCATCCCTTTTTTAATGGCCAATTCTAAGAAACGGTCCTCCATGTTTTTCACAGAAGGAAATTCGGAAGTGAGTCTTCCTTCTTTTAGGAATTGAGAACGATCAAAAGACGAAAGTTTGTTGTACGAGCGCAATACCTTCAAAAAATGAATATCAGCATCGTGATTACGCTCACGCTGCTGGTAGAATCGAATGGTTGATTTCAATGCGTATTCAACCAGGTCGACATTACCTAAACACAAGTGAATAAGAATATTTAGGACACGAACATGTCCGTATATATCTTGACGTAATTCTTTGTCTGAATTATTTATAATTTCATTGACATGCTTTAAAGATCTTTGATGATGACCGCACGAAAATTCATATAATGCTAAACGATAATGCATCATCATTTCAAACTCTTTACTCAATACATTTTTTGTTTGTTGAATAGATGCAAAAAGCTCATCGGACTGAATCTTTTGATCAAACATCAAGGCCATTTCAACCTGTATCTGTTTTAGAATTCTGAATCTAAAAGCAATTAAATCCGGATCGTGAAATTGTTCAAATTCCTCAAGTGATTCTAATTTCTTGTAAATCTCGGTAGCCCCTGCCCTGTCGTCTAATAGAACTCTACAAGTGAGCAATTGTCCTAAAGATCTTAGATAGCGCTTGGCTTTATCCTCTCGTAACCATTCGTTTGCCTCGAACAATTCAATAACTTCCTGGAAATGAATTGAAGCTTTCTCAATGTTACTCTCTGCAATTGCTGAAAAACCTAGCGAATACAATCGAATACTGTTGGAACGAATGGATGATGCTAATGATGCGTCTTCCAACAAATTCGAATTCATGATCTCCCGAAGCATTTCTTCATGCAACTTCGAAGGAGTGAATCCACCTGTTCGAAAGATAGCATTCACCTTTCCATACAAAACTTGATATTGGGCCAAGTTCTGCAATTGATTGAGCACGTAAGCCTCCTCTTCCGCGATTTCATCGATAGACTGAGAAAACTCTCCATTCTCATAATCCTCTTCGAGTAAATTTTTCTGCCACGAAATAATTTCAAACAGATAATAAAAGAACTCATAGGAAGTGGCCAATTTCTTGGCTCGCTTCAATTCTTTCTTACATTCTTCAAACAAACCTTTTTTGTGAAGAATTTCAACATTCTTCAAGGCCTGTTTTAATATACTACGTACGCTATTCTCACCGTGGTAAGAGCGTAGAGCTTTCAAAATAAGTTTAAACAAATGGTTCTTTTCTGAAGGAAGATGTTTCAAGAAGAGTTCTCCTTTAAACGTTTCTTTTACAAATTCTTCGTCGTAATGATCCATCTTTTCAAGCAAATCAAAAAGTCGAACATAGTTCTTCTCGCCCGCTTGCAACGAGCTTTGTAGCTTGAAAAAACGTTTTTCACTCTTGGTCAGAGAGTGAACCAGATCAAATAGATCGTGGGTCGGTTTCATACTTGCAGTTTGGTTGGTTTCGTTGCCCAAAAGTGGTTTCAATTCTTATGGACCTACTTAAAGACAACTTCCATTTCAAAAAGGTTGTTTCTCGAAATTGAATATCTTGCAGTCATGAAGCCACTTTATCTAAAAACATTACTATTTCTTGTTACATGTTCAATTTTAACTATTCAGATAGCCGGACAGACAGCATGTTCGCATAAACATGGGTTCAAGGATTTATCGAATAGCAATAGTCGGTGCGATACAGTGGACATCATAGACACATATGTCTATTTAGACTTTACCAATTTTTCGAGCAATAACATTCTAGGCTATGCCGATATTGTCGTTTCACCACTTATGGTCAATATCCCTCAATTGCATTTGGACCTTGAAGGATTAATCGTTGACTCTGTCTTTATTAATTCTGCACCAGCAGCATACAATCATAACGGTTCTGACTTATTCATTGATTTACCCAATCTTGCTTCATGGGTTAATTTCACTGCACGTGTATATTATCATGGCTCTCCCATTCACGATACCAGTTGGGGTGGATTTTATTTCAGCAGCGGATATGCCTACAACATGGGCGTAGGTATGGATGCACTTCCACATAATTTTGGTCGGGTTTGGTTCCCCTGCTTCGATAATTTCAGAGAGCGTTGCACCTTCACCATACAAACATTAACCAACGGCGGACGCACCTCATACTGCGGAGGCCTTCGGTCTTCCATGGAAGTTGTTGGTCAAGATTCGCTGCTTACCACTTGGAATTTGCTTCAGCCGGTTCCCTCCTACTTAGCTAGCGTAGCGGTTTCCGCCTATACACATGTTGAAGACGAGTTCACTTCTTTGGGCGGATTCACCAGACCCATCTGGCTTGCAGCAAAGCCAGCAGATACGCTAGATATGAAAAACAGTTTTGTCCATTTACACGATGCGCTATCAGCCTTCGAAACAAAATTTGGGAACTACGCTTTTGACAAAGTGGGATTCACAGCCGTTCCTTTCACAGGCGGTGCTATGGAGCATGCCACCAATGTGGCTTATCCACTTTTCGCCATTGATGGAACTACGGCTTATGAAACTTTGTATGCGCATGAATTAAGTCACCATTGGTGGGGCGACTTAATCACATGCGAGACAGCTGCCGATATGTGGATAAACGAGGGATGGGCTTCCTACAGCGAACGCATTTTCACGGAATGGCTATATGGAAGCGAAGCCTATAGCGCTTCAATACGTGCGAATCACCGAGATGTATTATTGAATGCCCCGCGCAACGATGGCGGTTATTTTCCCTTGAATGCCATTCCTGAAAACATTACCTACGGACAAACCGTTTACAACAAAGGCGCCGATGTGGCTCACTCGCTGCGAGGATATATGGGCGATGAAAATTTCTTTCAAGCCATACAGGACTTAATGTCGCAATACCAATTCAACACCTTGAATTCAGTTCAAATGCGCGATTTCTTTCAAGCATATACAACAGAAGATCTCTCGGAATTCTTTAACGGATGGGTGTTTCAGCCGGGGTATCCAGATTTTAGGTTGAAGGGATTCAGTTATTCCTCACAATTTGTTGGATTCGAATTGAATGTTCATGTAGACCAATACCTTCATCACAATTCAGCCTATCTAAACAATGTCCCTTTGGAAGTTACAGTGATGGACTTTGAAGGAAACACCGATACTGTGCTAATGCATTTCTCAGGAGAATCCAGTTACGCCACAGCGACAGTCTTGTTCGAACCCGCACATGTCATGTTGAACAGAGCCGACAACTTGCATTACGCAACGCTCGCCAATGAGGCTTGGAATTCAACCACCGGTTCTCACGATTTAACTTTTGCAAATTTCGAATACGATGTGAATGATTTAGGAAATATGGACAGCATTTTCATTCGCGCTGAAATGCACTTGACAGCAGCAGATCGCATGAGTGCTATTCCACTAACTGACTATGTAATTTCGCCCGATCGCTTTTGGCATGTGAACACCTACGCCAACGAAACCACTTCCACTAAAATGACATTACGATTCAACGGATCTGCTACTGCGACTAGCGCGTTGGACACATCTTTGTTTGAACTGGTTCAACAATTTGGGGTAGATGAAAACAGCATGGTTCTACTTTATCGGGCGAATGGATTGGAGCCTTGGACTGAAGCCGCGAATTCTACACTACTGACCTCGGGTAGCGCGACCAATTGGAGCGGACGTTTTGAAGTGTTGAATCCACTGCCGGGTGATTATGCCTTTGCCTTTCATTCCGGAATCATTTCAGTAAATGAAAATTCACTTCCTTCCCTTCCCTTTATCATTGGTTCCGACGCAATTAGTCATTCTGGTTTTAGTGGGAAGTATGCCTTGAGTAATGCAAACGGACAGTTGCTAGTAAAAGGAAAAGCGACCGAAGGCCTGCGTATTGAAATATCAAATTATGCCGAAGGAATATATTTCCTTGAATTGAACAGCGCTACTTACAAAGTGTTTTTGAAATAAGATGCAAACTCCAACTTTATTTTCCACGCGAAGAGAATGGCTCTTTATTTTCTTGGCGGGTCTCTTCATTACGAATGCCATCACTGCTGAATTAATTTCAAGCAAGCTCATTCAAATTCCGATTCAAATTGGCAATTGGAAACACAATTTCATCACCATTGTGGGCGTACTTCCTTGGCCTATTGTGTTTTTGTTAACCGATACGTTAAATGAATTTTATGGTGAGAAGGCGGTGCGCCGACTTTCATGGATAACCACAATACTTATTGGCTATTGCTTCATTGTTGTTTTGCTTGCCCTGCAGATTCCATCTGTTCCTGGCATTGGAGTAACTGATGAGCAATTCGGTGCGGTGTTCGGACAAGCACCATGGATAATGATAGGAAGTATTGCAGCCTTCTTGATTTCTCAATTATTGGACGTTACCATTTTCCATTGGATCAAAAGCAAAACGGGTAACAATCACATTTGGCTTCGAAGTACCGGAAGCACAATTGTATCCCAAATGATTGATACCATGGTGGTGTTATACATTGGATTTGTTCTTCCAGGAAAAATGGATTGGAACACCTTTGCAGAAGTGGCTCCAACCAATTATTTGTTGAAGATGGGAATAGCTGTTGCGCTTACCCCCATGATTTATGTGGTTCACGCGGGAATTCGAAAATTTATCTGAGCAATCCTTTTCCGAATTCTATTTTCATTCCGGTTGAAACAATGATCCCGGTAGATTTTATGTTGAAGGAAGAAGCCGGATTGTCGAAAAGATTCGTCCACCCTTGTTGCTTCGCCGCTGAGACATAAAACTTGTATCGCTTTGCTTTGGTTACACCAATTCCCACTTCCACTTGCGTAGACAATTCAAATTGCGAAGCAGTCTCAGTCGCATCTTCCCAAGTGTACTCTATTATTTGTCCGTTCGCATCGAAGACAGGTGTTCTTACTACTGCATTCAATAAATATCCAGGAACGAAGGCTACATTACCGAAGATGTATGCTCTGTTTCCCAATTGAACGCCCAGTTTCAGCGGAAGTGAAAAGTAGTTGAATTTGTTTCGAAGTTCAGCCATTCCAATATTATTCCCAACTGAATCGGTCATCATAAATGAATTACTAAAACCACGTTGAACGAGATTGATCTCTCCACCAACCGTTAAGAATCGTAAATGCACGCGATCGTATGTCAAACTTAAATTTCCGCCTACAATATCCTTTGTGGTGTATGCTGAAATATTCGTGTTGACGTTTGAGATATTCATTCCGGCCTTTATTCCGAATTGTCTGTAAGGGGTTTGAGCCTTTGCGTTGAATGAGCATAGTGTTGCAACAAAGGCAAGTGCTGTGATACGAAAAATGTTTTTCATTGGACAAAGGTAAGAGAAGTTAAGAAAAGATAACAAGCAGAAAACTTGACATTGGTATTTCAATGTTGTATTTTAGATCACGTCAATGTCGCTCTGGCATTGGTGTTTAGCCAATAAAATATTCATTCAGTACGAAACTGTTTCCGCGAGGGAATGGTTTTTTGTGCTTTAAAAAGAGAGTATGAAAATGAATTATTCAAGAAAGGAGTATTACGGAATGTTGAACTCCAGTAACATCTTGTTGGGGCACAACACTGCTCAGGAAATCAAAGCCTCGAAGTACAACTACATTCAGAAGAAGGCTGCGGGACAGTCGCTGTTTGAGTTTATTGCAATGTTGCGCGATTACTTTGCTCATTTGGAGCAATATGAAATGAGCGCTTTGTTGAATGATTACCTGGAAACCTTGAAGGCGAGTTACTCGAGTTACTGCGGATGCTCCTTCCCTATTTACACGAAGGTGTATAAGGTTCGCTTGCCCAAGTGCACGTGTTGTGGGAAGAAGGTGCTGCATGCGGGGTTCTTTGAGTAACGTAGTTACAAATGTGCAAGCACGAATGTTGCAAAGCAACGATAGTCGGAGACGAATGCCCTGCGGGCGAATCTCTACGAGGAATGCTTCGCGAATGTCAGAGACTGATGTTGTTAAGCAACTAATGCCCTTCTGGCGAATCTCTACGAGGAATACTTCGCGAATGTCTGCGACGATTTTAGATACAGAAACAGAAAGAGAAACAAAATGGGTGTACTAAGAAAAGTCCGATCGATAGGACTTTTGAAAAGTGTGATGCATCGTACTTTAGAATTGGGTACGTGCGAACGTACTTTAAGGAATAAGTCGGTTTCAACAGACTGGCAATAAGTACACTCAAGTGTACTTAATTGAAAATTACAATTTTAGTTATAGGAACAGTAGCGATCAATATGCACATCACTTTTCAAATAAAAAAAAGGCGTGAAAATTCACGCCTCAGTATTGGATGAAACTATCAAAAGAAAATTAAAACGTAAGTTATGATAGCGGTTTTTATGCGATTACATTTTAGCTTTAGCTTGTTCAAGCAATCCGTAAACTGCTGATAAGTCGGCACTTTCGAGCCAAACATAACTTTTGCCATCGTACTTCTCTAGCTTCAGGTAGCATGACCATGCGCCCTTACTTGTAAAACAACCACACTCAAATCCACCGCGACTTCTGTAATATACTTCAGTATAATTGGCCGGAACGGTAAGCATGACATTGTCTTGCATTAATTTTATTGATTTCATTAGACCATCAATTTCATCAACATCAAGAATTGCAACTTTCGTATCTGTTGAATAGGACGACGCAACATCGTACTCAAATTTTAAAGCATTTGTTTTAGTATTTGAAATTAGATCTGTGTAATAAAGCACTTGGATTTTGGCCTTTTTAATCGAGCCAATTTCTACAAACTCTTTTTGCATAAGCGCACCTGCCTTTGCCGAAAAAACCTCCGCATTACTTAATTCTTTTTCTTTTGCTGGAGTCTGAGCAAACGTTTGAAGCGATGCCAAAAAAATGGCTGTAGTAATAATTAATTTCATTTTCATTGTTATAAGATTTGGGCAAATAAAGAGAATGATTTTGCCAAATAAGGTCAGTCGCTAGGCTGGTTGAATTGAATTGACTTTATTTGACAAACTATTTTAAATATGTTCAATCAAAATAGAATTTACAGGCTTTTTCAATTGATCAATTATCTGAAAGCCAAGCCTGCAAAATCGGTTCGAAGCATTGAGTCTTTTTTAGAGACTTCTGAAAGAACTGTGTATCGCTACCTTGATTTATTGGAAGACCTTGGCTTTGACATTGAGCGAGACAGTCACAATAAAATATTTATATCATCGAATTCCGACATGGCCATTATTCCTTTTACATCGCAGGAAGCGGAATACTTGAAACGACTGATACTTTCAGCGGGAAAAGAAAATCAGTTGGCACAGAGTGTTTTGAAAAAGGTGCATCAATCGAGCGAAATTCAAGTTGGTGCTGAAAGTTTATATAAAGCACACCTATCAAAAATTGTTGAACAGATTTCAGTGGCCATTGTAGATGGAAAACAACTGTTGATCAAAGGCTATCATTCTGCGAACAGTCAAAGTGTAACTGACCGACTGATTGAACCCACATGTTTTACTGAAAATTACGATTCGGTATCTGCTTTTGAGGTAAAGACTAAAGTCAATAAGTATTTCAATATTGAGCGAATGACTTCGGTGGAAATTCAGGATACGCCAATGAAATATGAAGATCTCCATGAATTTTACAAGCCCGATATTTTTGGATTCCAGGGTAAGAGCATGAACAAGGAAATAGAATTGGAAATGTCAATGCGCGCCTACCTCGTTCTAAAAGAAGAATATCCTATGAGTGCGGCTTTCATCAAGCCCCTCCCCGATTCAAGCAAGTATTATTTCAAAGCAAAGGTTCAAAGCTTTTTAGCGCCGGGAAGATTTGTGTTGGGATTTTTAGAGGAAGTAAAGGTGGTTGGTTCAAAGGAGTTTGTTCGATATGTTCAGAAGGTGAAGAAAAAATAGCCCGGGAGATATGCTTCGCGAATGTCTGCGACGATTTTTATTGAAACGGAATCAGAAAGAGAAACAGAATGGGTGTAATGGGAAAAGTCCGATCGATTGGACTTTTGAAAAGTGCGATGCATCGCACTCTATTTATGAGTCCTTTCGAAAGGACTGAGAAATACTTAAGCTTGAAAAGTCTAATCGATAAGACTTTTATTCGAAGTGAAAGTATCAACAATCCAAATTGAAAGGAATGGCTGTAGTATATTCGAAAACAAATTGAACAAAATTTGAAAGTCTACTAGTAGTAGAGTTTTTAATTGATTGGACTATTTAATTGAGTACGTTCGAACGTACTCGAATTATGGCTGAATCTGTTCTATTGAGATCTTTGAATATTCGAAACAACTCTATGAGCGCGTTGTAGCTTTGTACGTTGTTGTGAATTGGTGTTTAATTGAGATCTTTGAAATATTCGAAACACCCCAAAACGAGCTCACGCCTTTGAACTACCAGTTGTGAATTGCTGTTTAATTGAGATCTTTGAAATATTCGAAACACCCGATTTCTGTCAAGAAATGGTTGCACTTTCGTTGTGAATTGCTGTTTAATTGAGATCTTTGAAATATTCGAAACACCCTCATCATTCTTTAGCATCTAAACTATTCAGTTGTGAATTGCTGTTTAATTGAGATCTTTGAAATATTCGAAACACCTATGCGACCAATCGAGCGTGTTTCCGCTTGGTTGTGAATTGCTGTTTAATTGAGATCTTTGAAATATTCGAAACACCATGTATCTAGGAAAGTCGGCGATTGAATGGTTGTGAATTGCTGTTTAATTGAGATCTTTGAAATATTCGAAACACCCGAGGACTTGAAGGCAATAATCAAAGCTTAGTTGTGAATTGCTGTTTAATTGAGATCTTTGAAATATTCGAAACACCTGTGTTGCTATTTTGAAGAATATCTATTTAGTTGTGAATTGCTGTTTAATTGAGATCTTTGAAATATTCGAAACACCGAAGAACTAGACGCTATTCGTTTGGCTTTAGTTGTGAATTGCTGTTTAATTGAGATCTTTGAAATATTCGAAACACCCGGTAAGTTCAAGAAGACTACGGAGCAATTGTTGTGAATTGCTGTTTAATTGAGATCTTTGAAATATTCGAAACACCTTCAGACGGAGACGATCGTATTGAGTTCAAGTTGTGAATTGCTGTTTAATTGAGATCTTTGAAATATTCGAAACACCCAAATGCGGCTTAAAAACCACGTTTTAAGGGAGTTACAGAGATATTTCACAATAAAAAAAAGAGACTGTTTCGAACTGAATACAAGGGAAACCATTCGGTTTTCCTTTTTCATTTAAAATAACTCCAACTGTTGTGGACCTGTGGGTGTATCGATAATCTTCTTTCCGAAAAATATTTCCATCTGTGCAAATTGCTTGTCTGTGACATGCAAAATTCCCACATGACCTTTTTTCGGAAGATTCAGTTTTACCCGACGAATATGAACTTCGGCATTTTCTCTGCTGGCGCAATGACGCAAATAAATACTGAACTGAAACATGGTGAATCCATCTTTCAGCAAGTCTTTTCGAAAGTCTGAGGCAATCTTACGCTCTTTCTTGGTCTCTACCGGTAAATCGAAAAAGACCAACAGCCACATAATCTTGTAGGCATTAATTCTGTCGAACGACATGTGCTGGGAAATGAGGCAACAAAACCTTTTTCTCTTTCCCCTCGAAAACCTTGACCAACGAAGAAGTTGTCATGCTTGCTGCAATGAGCAAGGGCCTTCGTTCCTTTTCCAACATGACATCAAGTGTTGGAATTTTTAATAAATGTAATTTCCATTCACGCGTGAGCTCCTCGCCTACTTCCATTTCGTGCACATGATTTAAGATGTACCAATCTACAATGGGTCTATACGGCTCCATAACATCGTCTGCCAAGCAATACGCATTGTATTGATTCTTGTGATGCACCCCAAAGGTTGGAAACAACCCCGATCCTACTAAGGCTCTTGCAATAACGGCCCGTAATATGGCGTATCCGTAATTGAACAAGTGATTGGGCGGAGGACCTAACCGGTCTCGTCTAAATTCTTGTCCCTCGAATAGAACGTTCCAATAATACGCCGCACCACGCGCCTCGAAGTTGTCTGTATCTCCCGAGCGCACTTCATTGGCCCAACGAATCAATGGTGCCGACTCTATGTCTTTTCGAAGCACAACCTCTGCTTGGTTCTCTAATTTGCGTTTAATAAGTTGCGCCCAAATATTTTTCTTCAAGGGCTGTGACGCTGCAATTTGCATTTGAAAGCGTGCACTTTGCAGTGTATTTCCTTCTAACGGTAACCATAATCCAATGGGCATGTGCTTCGCATCGCAACCGATGACTGCCACTCCTTTTTCCAACAGAAAAGAGAGTAGAGCTGTTGTTATTGTTGTATGCTCTGATTCCAACATGAGTACACCCAAGTCTTCAACGGGAACCGTGCGTTCAAATTTTTCCGTGTCGTCTAATCTTCGCACGACCATTTGCTGTTGTCGCAAATTCAAAATCGATGCCGATTCAATGACTAAGGTTCGCTTGATCATAACAACTCGCCAAGAATGTTAATTCGCACCGCTTTTGGGTTAATCCTCTGCATTGCGCCAAGGGATTGAATATTATAGTAAACGTTCATTTCCGTATTCTCTTTAGAGTCTACAAGATTAGTTTCAGAAATTAATCTAAAAACGACGTTAGGCGTCCCAGCAGCATTCTTTCCAACCTTTTGCATTCTGTAAAAACATTGTTTTCCATCTGTATTTTGAATTTCAAACAAATCATTTTGCTCGAATTTCCATTTCAGTTTCGAACCTTCATATTCATTTAAGTATAACGGTATGCCATTGGCCTTGCGCTCGAAGGCTTCTTGGAAAGAAATCATGACATCGAATAGGTTTCCGTCAGGTCTTTCGTAAACCGCCAGGTGATGGTTGTTTCCAGAGTCTACAAAACCTTTGGCTTCGGTTGGACTGACTTGTTTTTGAGGAACTACTTTTCCTAAACCGGTTTTTAAACGAACGGTGCGGATAGGAATTTTCTTTTCCTCGTTGAACCAAATGGGTTCTGTACCTATGTTTTTAATGGCTTCCTTTTCATTCGGATATTTGTCGAAGAATGCCTGAAGTTTTTGCCTAACCGCAGGATCTACGACATATTCGACATCTTTCAGTTTAATGGAAGCTAACGGATATTTTACTACCGCTTCTTCGTTCCATTCGTAGATTTCCACTTTTTTAATTGCTGTAACGCCATCGGATAAAAAAATCGGTGCTTTGAAAGCCTTCGCCAAATCTCCGTTGTATTCTTTTATTCGTTCACGAATAACCACGCGTAAATATTTATCTGCAATGAGCCATTCCGGATTGAAATTTTTATTCAGTTGCACTTCACGCTTGCTCTGAATTTTTATTTTTCCGTAAACCGTTTCTTTCGATAAGGCACCACGCGGAATAATGCTCACGTGACCGGTGGCCTTGTTTTTACTCTTACTAGAAACACGCTTACCGGGTTTAAACGAAACAATAATCTTAGATGCTCTTTCAACAATATCGTCTACCTGAAACGGTGCTTTTCCAGCAATGTCTTTCAATTTAAAATGCTCGGCATCTTTTAGTCCATCGGCAGTATTGGTCTTGTTCACAAACTGATTCAGTCTATTCAACGACTGAATGTAACTCTGCTTGGTGCAGGCTACCACCAAGGCGTCTATGGCGTGATGGCGATGATCATCACGCTTACTCCATCCTTCAATGTTGTAAATGCGTTTGCCGTCTTCTCTGGTTTCAATAGAGGTTAGACCTAACTTTTCATAACGTTCCCAATTCACTTTTTTCAAGACATCGTTCCATCCCCATTTCTCGCGAAGGAAATCTGTAACACCTCCACTTGTTGCGTGAACGTTTCTGCAAACCAAGCCCAAAACTTGTGATGCCTTCTTCGAGATGTATTGTGTTTGTCTTAACTGACGTTCAATAAAATCTTTCGGGATATCTTTCTCCGTGCATAGCAAACGTTGGTATTTCGTTCTAGAAATTTTCCCACCATTCACTCCTGCTTTCATCCACAAATTCACCATAGCAATGTAATCGTCGAACGACTGCAATCCTGCAATGGGTTGCGCTTTCATAAAATCGAAGGCGGTCATGTTTCCTTTCGCTTTATTTACCCACGACTCTGCCATGGTTTTGTTGGAAAGACTATCGTCGAACAATCGTGATTTTGGAATGATGTGCTCAACGTCTACTCCTGCGCCATTTAAAAAGTCTGCTAACGCAATGCGCTTGCCTGTGTATGGAGAAATTCCTCCCACCTCTTCATAGATTTTAACTTTATTAATAAGTGATTTGGTAATCTTCACGAAACCGTATTCTTTTCTTAAACGATCTTCAATTTCCTTATTTCGTTTTTCATTCTTCGAAATATTCGATGCCGTTCTGTTACGTTCGTCTTTGCTTTGTTTCAGTTCACGCGCCAATTCAACCCGAATTTCATCGGGTCTTCCGTAGTTGGGATGTTCTATGATTGCATTTACAATATTGATTAATTGATTCAGCACTTTTTCAACTACTGGCTGACGAAGACTATTCTTTTGTAACAATGGAATTTTATCTAGCAGCACTCGCGCTTCATTTTCTGCCTTGTCTAAATAATCTGAATGTCTGTAGCCCGCGCATTCCATTGCACGCGAATAACCGTTGCCTTCCATGAGGTAAGGTAAAATCTTTTTAATTGCGGCTGCACTCTTGTTACTGAAGCCAGCCTTGGTGAAATCGATCTTTACTAGTCGTCTAGCCATTTCAAAAGAGCAGTTAAAATCTTCAACCAGATTTTTCATTAACGTCTCTTCATTATCTACAGAATAAAGTAGATGCCACAATCGGTAGTAATTAGACTTTTCAAAAGAGTTGTTTATACGCTTCGAATAAAAATTAAATACCTCGCCCGTTTCTTCATCTACTAATGTTTGTTCTTTATCTTCGATTAAATCAATAGACACAGAGAAATCTTGCAACAGAGCTAATAGCTCTGCCTCTCCATCGAGACCTTTAATGGCATTTGCGATGGTTGAGAATGTGGTGTCTCCTTGGATTCCTTTCTCGCCAATATTGTGTGTGCTATCTTTTGGAACACCCAATAGTTTAATTATTTCAGCTGGTAAAGCCTTGGCCTTCCATTTTAAGCTTTCTGAAACTTTGGCAAATGCTTCAGCTGAAACCTCTATAGGTTTTCCGTATTCATCTTTGAAGCGGATGTTGTTTACGGCCTCATAAATTTTCGACCATTGGGCCAAAGGAGATGATTTCGGAGTAACGCGAGGTGATACATCCATTTTCTTTCCGTTCACCCATTGGTATCGCTTTTCAAATTCACATCGGCTCACCAATGCCTTTTGAGATTTAAGCGGTCTTTGATGAAAGATAATTTCATCTTGAATTCGAGTTCTTAATTCTTCGGTAAGGGTATTGGAATAAAATTTAGATTGACATTCCCAAATTGCATTGAACTCATTGGCATATGCCTGTCTCGGAAAAATTCTTCCCTTCAATTTAAAATACTGATCATTCGAAAGTTCTTGGAACATGTATTGTCCAATGGTTTGCTTTGCTTCTTCAAGCATTTGAGCGTTCTTTCGAATTTCAGCTTTGTATTCAGATTCTTTTTTGGGATCCTCTTCTGCACCGTCGGTTTTGCGATTGCTTTTAAATCCTCGCTTTTGATTTAGGTGATACAATACGCGACCTAGTTCATCCAATGAAATCTGTTCGCTTGCAGCTTTCGCTCTTAATTCCCAAAGAGAGAGTTTTGATAAACCTTCGAAAAGTTCTTTGCCTGGATCAATCCCAGCCTCTACCAAAGCCTTGCGCAGAAGATCTTTGCGTAGCGTTCTTCTATAAATGTTGCGTCGCATTCCACGCTTCATTCTTCGCTTTGCATTTTTCGAAATGGCATTGCCAGCGGTGAATTCATCACGTTCGTCTGTACTCAAAGGAATAATGCGAACTCCCATTCCAAGAATGGTTGAAGCTTTTTCGTCTTCTTGTATATAAGCCCAACCGATAGATGCTACTCCGAGGTCTAATCCTAAAACTTTTTTCATAATTTATCTCTACGTAAAATAATTCTTCTATATTCGTGTCCTCAATTAACAGCAATTCACAATAAGGTCTATGACCGTTGTGAAAACATTCAAAGCGGGGCGACTCGCTTTTTTTTATGTCCTCACTTTTCTTAAACTCTCTCTAGAATGGCTGTTATTCAAGAAACGCAGTACAAATTAAGCCTTACTCTAAAGCCATCGTAAATTGTTAATTACTTTTCTTTAATAAGAGTCAATAGAACGTATACTCACCTCTTCCGCTTTCTGTTTAAATGATATTCTTCAACCGCTTCGGCGGTGGTGAGCCAGTTGCGGCCGTCTTTGTAGCCAGCGATTTTACCTTGACGAATGAGTAAGCTTAAATACTCTTGTCCGTATGGAAGCGAGATCTCTTCCACAATAGACGAGATGGGCAGATAACCGTCGTGCTTGTTTTCGAGATGACTTAAATAAATATCTAACGAACGCTCTAACGCTTGTAAGACCATGAGGACAAGCTTCTCGTAGTTGCCCTGATTGCCTTTGTTCAACGCGTCGTAATACTTTTTGCGATCTTGCTGAAGAATAATGGCCGGCGGATATCCAGCACTCATGAGAATTAAATTGAACATGAGCCGAACGGTTCTTCCATTCCCGTCAAAAAACGGATGAATCCAAACCATGCGATGATGAAAGATCGTAGAACGAACAATTAATGGGAGTGATTTCTCTTCATTCACCCAATCAATCAACTCGTCCATGAACCCATCTACCTTCAAGGCATTCGGAGGTGTGAAGTTCGCTCCTGTTATGCGCACGCCCGCATTGCGATATCGACCTGCGTATTCCTTTTCAATGCGCTGCAACACCAAACTGTGAATGTGCAATATGTCCTTAGCCTTTATTTTGTATTTCGGATTCACCAAGGTCTCCAAAAACTGAATGGCCTCGTGGTGATTCAAGGTTTCAAAATGTTCTCGCAGCGACTTCCCTCCTACGGTTAATCCGTCTGATAATATCACTTTTGTCTCTTGCAGCGTCAGCGTGTTCCCTTCTATTCCATTGGAATGATACGTCCACTCCATTACAAGACTCTCACGCAATTTCTCAATGGCTATCGCAGGAATCGGACGCAGCTTGGCTAAGCGATCTTTCTTCGCTTCAACGCGTTCCAACAACGATTGCACTTTTTCTTGTCCCCAAGGATTGGTTTGCCATTTCATAGCGCTAATATCGGTAAATTTTATTATCTATTTATCCGATATTTAATTAAAATTAGAATGTTGTGGAGCAACGAATGCCCTTTGAGCGAATCTCTTCGAGGAATGCCGGAGGCGAATGCTTCGCGAGGGTCCGTAGGACGAGGGCAACTTCGTTGCGAGGATCTTCGACGATTTTGGATAGTTTATGTGAAATGCTTGAGTATTCGTTTCCGATTCTCTTGAGATTGATTGTTCTTATGATACAGCTCAATAAAAACGATTCGCTTCTCTTCTTCGAAATGCGCGTAGATCAATCGAAAGCCAGAATTTACTCCCCTTCCTTTTAAGGATTTACATGCCATCTTCTTAATCTTAATGATACATGTGTACAATCCAAGATTCGGAATGACAAAACTAAAAGGAGCATCTGCGAATGGTTCTTCTTCAAGAATTTTTTCTATGATTAACAAATCAGTTGGAAGACTGGGGTACTTTTTAACCAATGACTTCAGATCTTTCTGAAATTCATTTAAATACTCAATCTTCATTATCTAATTCGTTGTAATCTCGAACGGAATATTCAGGTGTGCGGTAAAACGCTAATTCATAAGATATAACCTCATTGTTGGAAGTAACTTTCAATGGTTTATCGGCAAGCGCATGTGACTTTAATTTCTCAGCAGTCCAATAGTCGAATTGAATAACCACATTATGAATGGTATCCATCTCAGCGCCATTTAATTCACGCAGGTCAACAGCAATAAGCGGAATGAGCTTCATTACCTTTTTTCCATTTACTGAAATTTTAACTCGCTGAATGATCTGTTCTTCAATGAATAATTGAATGTATTGATCGAGTTTCAATGCGGTTGGACCCGTTTCCGTTTTCGAGTATTGCAAACCGCTTAAATGATCCTCGAATCTTTCATAATAATTGAAGTCGCAGAAATACAACAGACTGTGCAGCGAACGCTCAGAGACATTGGGATTGCCAGATGTAAGTTTCAAAAGAAAAAGAAGTGCATTCTTAAATTTTTCCAATTGAAAATGCGGAATCGGATTCCTGAATAAACTTTTTTTTGATTTGTAAGCAATGAACTCTTCTTTCAAAATAAGTGATTCCTTTTGGTCAATAAATAAATCATTCATTTGACATCCCAAAGCTTCGATGATAAGAGGAATTTCTAATATGTCTATTCCTCTATTACCCATTTCAATCTGAGCAATAGCAGGTCTTGATACGTGTATAGCTTGCGCTAAATCGTTTTGCGACATTGCCTTAGCTTTCCGCAACTTGGCAATACGACTTCCTATCAATTTTGCACTGTATTTCGTTTTCATACCAACTTCTATTTAATGCAAATCTAACAATTGTTCGTTAATCAAACAAGTGTTTGTTATATATTCAAACAAAGTGTTGAGGGTTTCGAGGACGATTTCATCGCGAGGGTTCCGTTGGACGAAGGCAAATTGCTTTGCGAGGGTCCGTTGGACGAGGGCAACTTCGTTGCGAGGGTTTTCGACGATTTTTAATTCAAATCCAAACGCATTAGAATATCGCGTTGGCGATCGGAGCCGAGAAGGAAATCGTGTTCGCCGAAGGAGATGAAACCAAGAGATTTGTAAAAGGAGATGGCCTTTGTGTTGTGCTCCCAGGCTCCGAGCCACAGAGAGTAGAAACCAAGCGATTTCGATTGATCAATGGCAAAATTCACGAGCGTATTCCCTATCCCCTTTCCTTGAAACTTCTTCAAGATGTAAATACGTTCGATTTCGAATGTTTCAGAGATATTCAATTTCATGTATCCCGACAGTTCTTCTTCAACATAAATAAAATAGAATGAAGATACTGGAGCCTGCAATTCAAACGCGAGTTGATCCAATGAAAGATTGTGCTCGAAGTAATGCGTCATATCCTCCTTCGTGTTGAAAGCAGCAAACGTTTCTTCAAAGGTGTTCTTCGAAATTTCTTGAAGCAATGACAATTCTGAAAGATGAACCTGAACAATTCTCATGAGGTGAAAATAATCATTTCGAAAGGTTATCGAACAATTCGCGGATCGAAAGAAAGGCGCTCTTTCGAGAAGACTTGGATTTTGTGAGCGTCGGGATGATTGGGGTTGATGAGCAAATTGAACTCTTGCGGGACAATGCTGCTCGGGACTTTCAAGACTGGGGCTTTCAATTTTTGGACAAAGGAATCGCCCAAGTTCTGAGTGAAAATGGAAGGCGGATGAGCGTTCCAATTCTTTGGAAGATCGGCAATGGACAACGACTGAATCTTCAACGAATCTGGAATTTCAATTTCAACCAAATACCGATCGGTAGGAATTTCCATTACTCCATTTAAATGCGCAGTAATCTCGAGTAAAGCAAGCGCTCTGCTTTCTGAAGTATAGACCATACGCGTGTGCTCACTGTTCCAGCGAAAACTTGAAGACATGGATGCACCAATGCCTTTCAAGGTGTCTTTCAAATACTTCTTGCGGTCGATTCTATAAACCAGCATTAGGCGAAGTTTCCGTATTCAATTCTATTCAAACACTTGCGCACTTCCGCAACACCGGAAAGGGTATCGAAGAGCGACTGAGGTGTAATACCGTTCAAAGATTGATTCGGCATTTCCAACCAACGATTGAATTTCTCTTCTTCGTTGTTGAAGACTTCTTGGCCAAACGATAATAGTTCAGAAATGGCGACAACCAATTCAGACTCTTTGCTGTTTAGAACAGCTTCTTGCCTCTTGTTTAAGTTGTATGTTGTTTGAGCAATACCCAAAATTCCCAATAAGAATTTAATGGGTCTTTGCATACGTTCACTAAGTTCGTCTATGGTTGAATAAGGCAAACCTTTTCGAATGATTTCAATTCTTCCCAAGCTGTTGCCATAAGCCATGGCGCTTTCTTGCAGAACCGATTTTTTGGAATTGGAAGATTTCATAAGTAGCAATTGTGTTGTAAATATACAACAAAATTGTTGCGAGGGCAAATAACTTTGCGAGGGTCCAAAGGACGAAGGCAACTTCGTTGCGAGGGTCTTCGACGAAGTCCCTCGTTTCGAAGAAACCCTCGCAAATTCATTTGCCTTCGCGAAGAAAAAAGATTTTAAAGCTCACGCTGCAGGAACTTACCTGTAATACTTTTCTTCGCCTTAGCGACTTGCTCTGGTGTGCCGGTGACAATGACGTTGCCACCGCCTTCTCCGCCTTCAGGGCCCATGTCTATGAGGTAGTCGGCGCTTTTGATGACGTCCATGTTGTGCTCAATGACCAAGACGGTGTTGCCGCGTTCAACCAGTCGGTTCAATACATTCAAGAGCATTTGAACGTCTTGAAAATGCAATCCTGTTGTGGGTTCGTCTAAAATATAAATGGTCTTGCCCGTATCGCGCTTCGCGAGTTCGGTAGACAACTTAACACGCTGCGCTTCCCCTCCACTTAACGTGGTGCTGTGCTGTCCGAGTGTGATGTATCCCAATCCCACGTCGTTCAAGGTCTTTAGCGTGTTGTGAATGTTTCTGTGATTTTCGAAAAATCCAACGGCTTGCTCAACGGTCATGTTCAACACATCTGAAATGGTTTTTCCGTTGTAGAAAATTTCCAAGGTCTCACGGTTGTATCGTTTGCCGTTACAAGCTTCGCAATGCACATACACATCGGGAAGGAAATTCATTTCAATCAAGCGAACTCCACCACCTTTGCACGTTTCACACCTTCCACCTGAAATATTAAAACTGAATCTACCTGGCTGATAACCGCGAATGCGCGCTTCAGGAACCGAGGCATATAGGTTGCGAATGTCTGTAAAGATTCCAGTATAGGTACTCGGATTACTGCGCGGAGTGCGACCTATAGGACTTTGATCTATTTCAATGACTTTGTCTAAATGCTCGAGTCCTTCAATCTTTTTATAGGTCAACGGCTTGCGCTGTCCGTTGTAGAAATGGGCATTCAGTATTGGATAAAGCGTGTGGCTAATCAACGAAGACTTTCCACTTCCACTTACTCCAGTTACACACGTGAAGGTTCCCAGTGGAATTTCAATGGTCTCTCCTTTCAGGTTATGTCCGCTCGCTCCCTTCAATACCAACTTATTTCCGTTGCCTTTGCTGCGTTCCTTCGGGACAGGGATGTTTGATTTTCCACTTAAATAATTCGCGGTGACGCTTCCAATTTTCAAAAAATCTTTTGGCTTTCCGGCAGCAACTACATGTCCACCGTGCCTTCCAGCGCCTGGACCAATGTCTATGATGTAGTCGCTTTCCAACATCATGTCTTTGTCGTGTTCCACCACAATGACGCTGTTTCCACCGTCGCGCAGGTCTTTCAACGAACGAATTAATTTCTCGTTATCGCGCTGATGAAGACCAATACTCGGTTCATCCAAGATGTAAAGCACGCCAACCAGCTGCGATCCGATTTGAGTGGCCAATCGAATGCGTTGTGCTTCTCCTCCGCTCAATGTCTTCGCACTTCGATTTAAATTCAAATAGCCCAATCCTACGTTGAGCAAGAACTTCAGACGGGTGCGAATCTCTTTCAAAGGTTCGCGTGCAATGATTTCCTGTTTACTGTCGAAACTTGAATCGATGCCTTCGAACCACGCGCTGAGCTTTTCAATGTTCAATGCGCTTAATTCTGAAATGGTCTTTCCAGCTACTTTGAAATGATTCGCGGTGTCTTTCAAACGAGCACCCTTACACGTAGGACAAGCTTTTTTATTCATGAAAGTTTCGGCCCATTTGCGAACAGCAGGGCTACCGTCTTCTTCCGCATGTCTTTCAATAAACGCAATGAGTCCGTCGTAGCGCGTATTCATGGTTTGTCCGTTCGACAATTCCACTTCCACCTTATCGTCGGTACCGTATAGGATGACTTGAATAGCATCTTCATCAACTTCCTTTAGTGGCGTATTCACGGTTGCGCCATACATTTTCAAAATGGCAGCAACTTGTTGGTTGATCCAAGAGTTCTTGTTTTCACCCAACGGAGTTATTCCTCCTTGCTTAACACTCTTCGAATTATCTGGAATAATTTTCTCAATATCAATTTCCGCAACTTCACCTAAACCGCTGCAGTAGCTGCATGCGCCGTATGGGCTATTGAAGGAAAAGAGGTTCGGTTCGGGTTCAGGGAAAGAGATTCCCGACGTTGGACACATGAGGTTCTTCGAAAAATGGAAGAGCTTCTCGTTGTCCAATTCCATAACCATTACATCGCCCTTGCCCATTTTAAGCGCGGTTTGAACCGTGGCCTTCAAACGCGGATTGTTCGGTTCCACGGAAAAACGATCGACCACCAATTCAATGTCGTGCACCTTGTAACGATCGAGCTTCATGTCTTTCGTCATTTCCTTCAACTTCCCGTCTATTCGCACACGCACATAGCCTTGCTTCATGAGCGAATCGAAGAGTTCGCGGTAGTGTCCTTTGCGGGCTTTGACTAACGGAGAAAGAATTGCAATCTTCTTCGCCTTAAAATCTTTTGATATTTTTTCAATGAGTTGCTCTTCGGTGAAGCGCACCATTTTCTTTCCTGTTGAAGGGCTGTAGGCGTCGGATGCACGCGCATACAACAAACGCATGAAGTCATAGACTTCAGTAATGGTGCCCACGGTAGAACGCGGATTGCGGCTAACTGTTTTTTGTTCGATAGAAATAACCGGAGAGAGTCCGTTTACTTTGTCGACATCTGGACGCTCCATTTCACCCAAGAACTGACGGGCATAAGCGTTAAAGGTTTCCATGTATCTGCGTTGACCTTCGGCGTAAAGCGTGTCGAAGGCTAACGAAGATTTTCCACTTCCAGAAAGGCCGGTTATTACAACCAGCTGATTTCTTGGAATGGTGAGATCTATATTTTTAAGATTGTTTTCCCGTGCGCCGAGAATTTCAATTTTTTCTTCTTCCATAGTTAGTCACGCGCGGGAAGCACTTTGCCGCTGCATTTACCAAAACCCACTTTCACCCCATCTTGTTCAGCGTAACCGGTAATTGTAACGGTGTCTCCATCTGCAATGAACGAACGTGTTGAACCATCGGGCATTTGAACAGGCTTCGTTCCTTTCCATGCAATTTCGAGCATGCTTCCGAAAGAGCCTTCATTCGGTCCGCTAATGGTTCCGCTGGCCATCATATCGCCACAACGAATGTTACATCCGCCTACTGAATGATGCGCCAATTGCTGATTCATGTTCCAATACATGTGTTTGAAGTTGCTGTTCGAAACGACTTGTTTAACGCCTGTTTCTGTTTCAATTTCAACTTGAAGGTTGATGTCTATGTTTTTTATTCCTGTATATTGCAAGTATGGAAGAACCTCTGGATCTTGCAATGGGCCTATGGTTCTGAAGGGCTCAAGCGCATCTAAGGTGACAATCCATGGTGAAACAGTTGAAGCGAAGTTTTTCGCTAAGAATGGGCCGAGTGGCACATATTCCCAACGTTGGATATCGCGCGCACTCCAATCGTTGAAGAGCATTAATCCGAAAATATAATCGTCGGCTTCTTGCGTTGAAATGCGCTCTCCCATTGGCTTTCCATCGAATGTAATGAAGGCCATTTCCAATTCGAAGTCGAGTTGCTTCGTTGGTCCGTAGGTTGGAAGTGTCTCGTCTGAAGGATTGATTTGTCCGCATGGACGTGTTACTTCTGTTCCGTCAACCACAATACTTGAAGCTCTTCCGTGATAGCCCACTGGTAAGTGTTTCCAGTTTGGAAGCAATGCTTTCGCGGGATCGCGAAACATCATGCCTACGTTTCTTGCGTGGTCTATGCTGCTGTAAAAATCTGTGTAATCTCCAATTTCAACTGGAAGGTGCATTTGCACTTCACTCATTTTGATCAGGCATGAACGAAGTTCGTCTTTCACCACTGCATCTTGATTTGCATTCAGCAAATCGGCCAGACGCATGCGCAAAGCAGAGCACGCTTTCTTGCCGTGCTTCATCATTTTATTCAACGAATGTGTGCGGTATTCTTCAGCGCCGAAGGGCAATGCAGAGATGTGATTCTGTTGGAAAACGCGATAAATATCTAAGACATAGTTTCCAATGGCCACGCCCACACGAAGATCTCCTCTTCCTGTTGAGAATATTCCGAAAGGTAAATTCTGTATCGGGAACTCAGTATTCTCGGCACCTTCAACCCAAGTCTTTTCACTAAATGGAATGATATTTTTCATACGCTTTATTTTCACTTCAAATGTACTTCGCTTTTCTGTTCTTTCTAACTTGCGGTCGCATGAAAAAATCAACGAAGTATATTCTGGTCGGAACGGCATTTTTCCTGCTGTGTATGCACTTTTCGTTGAGTGCGCTGTATGCTTTTCGAAGACATTACGAAATTCCGTTGGTAGAATCAATCGCCAATCGCTACGGATTCCCATTTTTTCATCAAGGATACAGCTTGTTTGTGCCCATGTCTGAATTCGATGATTTTCTTGAAGTCCGCTACCGTGAAGGCGGACAGTGGACCTCGTTTGAAGAAGTGGGGCAACGCTATGGTTACGCTATAGACAGTAAGTTGCGTCAGTTCGAAGAGTTTTCTACCGCGAACTTGAACAATCAAATCGTGAATAATCTCTATTGGAAAGACGGTGTTCGTCAGCTTGAACGCATTGAGCAATCGACCGATTACGGAAGAGCCGTGTATTTCTGTCAGCGCTTGGAACGCGCCAAGCGCAAGATCACGCATTCGCATACCTACATCGATTCCATGCAGGTTCGTATGGTGTTTCATTTCCATCCGTTGCATGGCGAGCAGAAGGAAGATGTGTTTGAATTCAGTAAGGTGTTGGTTGAAATTGACAAATGAAAGTGCGAATAGATAAATATATTGAAGGGTTATTTGTCCCCTACTCGTCTTCTTGGAACGAGCGCACTTTTGTGAGTTTAGTGTACGCGTGGTTTGTGTTCTTCGCCTTTTGGAACTGGCATTCGGTGTGGTTAATTTGGGGGGAAGACAGCGTGTGCATTCGTTATGGCGCCGATGATACAAGACTCAACAACTTGGTTTACGCCTTAATGTATAATTTGAAATGGTTCAAGCCGGTGTTCATTGTGCATTTGGTGGTTTCCTTTTTCTCGATCTTTCATTTCCGCGGAGTCTTCTTCTTCCGCGCTGCCGCTTGGTTATCTGCTTTGTGGATTTACTATGCTGGAATAAACGCCATGAATGCGGGGTATGTGTATATGATGCTGCTGATGTTCTACTGCATTCCGTATTCATCGAAAAGCGCAAAACCCTTCTGGTCGTTTTTATCGCGACTTTCCTTGCTGGCGGCGGGAATACAAGTCGGATTGATTTACTTCTACACTTCGTTGTACAAAATTACCAGTTGGCAATGGTTGTCGGGTGAAGCCATTTATCAGACGTTCGTGAGCGATTGGTTCAGTAATGACCTTGTGAAGAATTTCGCATTGAACGGACCTTACTTCATCTCCGTTGTACTGGCATACATTATCATGCTCTTTCAATTTTCATTTCCAATTATTATCAATTGGAAAAAGACTCGCAAATACGCTGTGGTTGTTGGTGTTTCCATTCACTTGTACATTGGGATATTCATGCACATGTGGGATTTTGCGGTGGCGATGATGATTCCGTACACGCTGTTTACACATCGTGATGACATCGCAAAGCGATGATGACAGCCTTGCTGATGACCGACAAGTCGGATGACCTTCTTCGAAGGATGACAGCGGAGCTGATGACCGACAAGTCGGATGACCCTGCGGGATGGGGGGTTATGGAGCAATTAAATTTGAAACTGTTTCTACAATTTTAATCGGAATGTTTTCTATTGAATCTGAAATTGTTGATTCTTGTATCTTGATTTTATTTTTGAAAACTAGAATTCGGCATTCGACGTTTTCATTTTTTATTGAATAAATCAGCTTAATGACGTTGGCTTGAGGCGTTTCGGCTGAAACAAAAGCTACAGAAACAAGACTTCCTCTTGAAAGAGCATGTTCCAAGTAATTGTTTACAGCGTTCTTCAACTCTAATGGGTCTTCATCGTTTTCGTCGCGTGCATTGGCACAGAAAACAAGCGGCTTTTCATCGGCAAGTTGAATACTTTTACGAAGTTCATTGTCAACCAAACCCAATCGAATATTACCCGATCCATAGGGCTGTGCTTCTTGTTTCAACCCTAGTGCTTCCATTCTTCTAGCCTGTTCTTGTTCTGTTGCTAGAAACCATTTCTGAAGATTGAGGTAACCGTTACCGTCTTCCCCTTGATCAAGAATAGAAGGATTATTTTTCAACGTGTATAACAACGAGTAAGTCAAAAGACCTTGTCCCAATTGAGGAAGTTCATAGGCTGGTTTGTTAGGAGCAGAAGCTGAAAGAATAAACAAGCCTGACTTATCTCCGAGCTCTTCGATTTGTCTCCGACGCTCAGTATCATCGTCGTCTCGTGTAAGAGCAGCCACCAACTCTTTGGCTGCCTGTCCGCTATTGCAGGCATCATATACCAGAATAGTTTTGTTGGGAAGCATTTTAAAAGGGCCTTCTGGGCTGAGCCAAGACTTTAAATCACTTGTACTAATTCCTATTTGATTGACTTGCGAAGCATCGGCAGTTAAAAATGTAAACGACTTGTCGGCTTGTCCTTGCATAACCCCATGCCCAGCAAAAAAGATAAGAAGCAAATCATTCGCCTTAGCTTTCAAGCCAATTTCTGCAAGCGCCTTCATAACACCCGCTCTTTCTGGAGTGGTGAAAATCTCGTTGTTCGCTAACTTCGATTCCACATGATAGACATGAACATTTTGAGCACCCAACATTTTGGAAGTACTCATTTCAATTGCGTTGCTTAATGCTCTGGCATCTTGAACGGGGAACCGAAGATCAAGCGCATCGTCTTTGTAATCGTTCACACCAATCATGAGCATATACATTTGCGGTGGGTCTTTCGGTTCTTCGGCTAAATAGAACACATCTATTCCACGAGAGTTGATTTCTAATCCGTTTTGGGAAGTGATAGCGGCTAATGAGATTTTGTTTTCTTTTCCACCTACAAAAAAGGCTTGCATTTCCTTTAGAGTTAATATAATTTCAGCAACTCCGTTTTCAAATTTCAGTTGACTAACGGGAATAGAACGAATAGTTTTTCCATCTACTTTCACATCTACTCGAACGACTGGCCATCTTCGTTGTTCCACTTGAAACTTCCAGCCGATATCATTCTCTTCTAGCTTTTTAATTATCGGAAGGGCACCACAAATATCTAAATCACTTAATTTCGAATAGTTAATGTCTTCGCCATTAACTAATTTTTCAGCCAAGCCTGGGACATAAAGCGCGTCCTTCATTTGTCCAAGCTCTATGATTTCTAGTCCGCAAGTGAAGTACAATTTTTCAATTGCACCCGGTGAACCGTCGAATCGATAATATTCGTCGTAAACCAACCAATCGTTGTTTTCGAGTTGAAGTCGGGTGTATAAAATCTTTCCTGATTCAACATCCCAGAGAATGGTTTTGTGATCGGCGCCGGTGGTTACAATGTACTTGTTGTCTGAACTGCTAGAAAATGAAAGTATTACACCGTTGTGGCCTCGAGCCAATATTAAAACCTTTTTACTTTCAAGATTATAAATAACAACAGAATCTTTGTCAGAACCGTTTCCACATATTCCAAAAATCAATTCATCTTTCGAACTAAAACCTGCATCACGAATATGCGCTGGAAATTTTATAAAAGAAAGCGCATTTCCTGTTTTGGTATCCCAAATACGAACTTTACCATCCGAAGCGGTAATTAGTTTATTTCCATTTTGATTAAAGCGAACACTTTCAAGTTTCTCTTTATCGATACTGATTGTAATGTGGTTCGCTCCTGACTTTGCATCCCAGATTTTTATTAAACCATCTTCACTGCCAGTTACAATTTGACTTTTGTCAAAATTGAAACTTAAAAATCTAACTGGACTATTGTGACCAACAAATTTCTTTAAGATTTTGTTTGCATAATTACTATTGTAAGTTAAACCGAACGAATTGTCTTTTAGTGGCACCAATCTTATTCTTTGCAAGGGATCTATCAAATCTTTCTTTAGAAGATCATGATAATATATTTCTTTACCAAAGTCATCGTATAAACTTACTTGCATACCATTCTTCGCATCAAATAATTTCGCAATTGAATACATAGTATCATTCGCAGCATACACAACATAACTACTATTGTTTAAAAACATCGCATTTGTAACCTTCAATGCACTGCCTTTCGAATTGTAAACAAGTCTACTTTCTTTTAAATCAAATCGGCTGAAAGAATTATCATAGTTCCCAGTAATAATGTTCTTTCCTAAAAGGTCTAATGCGGCGTCTGAAATTATTTCATTAGTAACATTATATTCTTTTTTAAACTGACCATTCGATGAATTAAAGAGTTTTATTTTACCGTCCCAGTCAACAGTCAGTATATCGTTTCCGTCGGGACTAAAAAAAATATCACTAAGTTGATTTACCGGCACAACAAAACTGCACCTTTCTTCAAAAGGATTTAAATTAAAAACGCGAACAACTGTATCCGAACAAGATACTATTGACCTGTTGTCGTTACTAAATTTAACCAGCTGAAACCAATTCTTTGGATTTGTAAAAACACCTAATCTTTTTCTTTCTATCAAATCAATCACCTCGAATAGATTCCCTCGTTCTTCCAAAACTAAATATTGTCCATTCGAGCTAAATTCATAAGATTGAATTTCATCTTGAATCTCGATTCTTTTTCCTACTTCTTTTAGCTTATTCTTTTCTAAGAAAATCAATTGCTTCTCACCCGTATATGAAATTAAATATTTGCTATTCTTAACAAATTCAACAATCTTCACTCCCCAAAATTCATCTTTCGATGAAACCAATTTTCCATCTGATATTTTATAGAGAGAAATCGATTCATCTTCACCACATCCAATAACAAATTCTTCGGCTTCATCAATTCGAACATTAAATAATTTAGTAAATTCCAACTTCTTCGAATAACTACTCAATTCTAAAATTTGAGATTTTTCCTCAGTTTCAACAATTAAATAATTTGATTTGGGGCTGAAACTTACATCTATTTCGTTGCCACTATTATTCTGAAATGAATACAATTCATAACCAGTCTGAAAATCATAAAGCCTGCATGAATTGTCTTTACTCTTTGTTAATATTAACTTCTCGTTTGAACTAATCTCTATTCTTTCAATATCATCCGTATGCCCAATAGGCAATACCAATCGAGGAGATTGATTCGTTTGCGCTTCAATTAAAATAAACGTTAACTGAAAAAGAATGAAAAGAAGAACTCTGATTGACATTCTTTATAAATATTAAATTATTGAGGAAAATATCCAAGCTTGAAAACTTCTAGATAGAATTCAATAAGCTCTTGCTTCAATTCTTCATCTGTGTCCGAAAGTGCCGATTTAAATGATTCAAAACGCTCTAACTTAACTCTATAATCTTTATATGATATTACTAATAAAACTTGCTTCGATGATTTATCTTCTAAGTCGTTCGTTTGAAGTCTCCATTCATAAACACCCTCTTCCGAAAATTTAAAGTTGATGTAATCGCGCCTTGTAGCTAATAAAGTATCTAGCTGAGATTTTCCAGTTTTAGCTTGTAATCGGAAATAGTAATTCAAGGCATTCGGATTTTCAAAATGAATCGGAACAAATACATTTACCGGCACAAAAGAAGAATCTCGCAGCCCTCCATAAGGTTTCCCATTGCCCCTCGAAACCCCTCCTATTGCATTCCTTTTAGGTTCTTTGTGGTGGGTTACTTGTTCCCAAAGTACGTGAGCCGCATCGTTGTTGAATCCGACAAGTTGCTTTTCCAATTCTGAAGTTTTGTAGATTCCTTTTTTCTTCCAAAACATCGATTTTCCATTCGCACCAAAAATCATAGAAGCTCCATCTTCTAATTTCAAATAACCTGAAATGTCCTTATTCAATGCACATGAAGTCCATCCCGATTTTCCGTTGGAAGAAAACTGAATAACTCCTTTCACTTGTTGAACTTGAATCTTCTGAGCCTCAATGCAATTGGCGCTAAACAGAAGCAAAAACAAGATTGCGATTCTATTCATGGTGACAAAAAACGGTATTGATTTTCCACTTGCGCTTCATCCACAAGGCAATGGGCTCATAGAACTCTAACACTTCAATCATTAAAATTATTTGAAGGTTTAAGAATCCAACGTGCCAAACAGTATGACTGTCTCGAAGCATTAGCGAAATGAAAATAAACAAGAAAGAAAGCGCGAAAGCCAGCGGTACAACAATGGGTTTGAACCAAATCGAGGTGTTTGCAATTTTTATGTAAAGTATTGCTATAAGAACGAGAAGAAGATTTTCCAAAATAGACTTCCAGATAGAGTTAATCGGATGAAGGAAACGGTTATTCAAAATCATTTGAAGTACTTCTGCATGAATAAATACACCCGGAGTTACAGAAGTTTTATGGAAAATGTCCTCGTTGCCGTGCGGAGTAAGATGACGGTCTTCGATGTCTGCGCGATTGCCAGCATTCCCATTTCCAACATGAGCGAAGATGACAATTTTATCTTTTAGTAATTCTTGAATACGATAGAAATTTGCTGAGTCTATTTGATTTGCTTCAATAACATTGAATTCCCAAGGATGGCTTTCTGTAAGAGTATCCAACAAATTGTTATAATGATAACTGTGGTATTGGTAATCAATTTCCAATTCATTTTCATGAATGGAAGAAAAGACGTTTTCGTTGATGTTAGGATTGGCTTTCTTCGCCAGTTGGAAAGCGAATGTGTTTTGAATGCTCTTCGTATCCTTATTCTTCAATGAATAAGCGCGAACAACTTCAAGACTATCTCCCACTAATTCAAGGCTTGCATAGGAGGCGTTTGGAATATTAAACAGCGGAGAATCATTCGAATTCTTCTTTTCACTGCTTGCGCCTAAGACAAGATTCTTGCAATTGGAAAGCGAAACCATTAGTTCTTGATCTGCAATGGGATCGTTTGAATTTTTGTCGAAAATAATGTCACAAGCTACAACAGCAGGCTTGCAAGAATCGACTAGAACAATATTGCTCGCCAATTTACTTCTGAATTCACCGATAGATTGGTATTGAATGGAACCGGTGTTTATGATAACGATGTTATTCTCTTCTGGCACTCTTGTCCGTTCTTTCTCTTTATAATACAAATCCGAAAATTCAATCTCGGCAAGTGCCTTTTCAATGGGGTTTAACGATTCGAAGAAATGAATGATGAAGGCGAAGAACAACAGCAAGATCTTGAGGAAAAGAACTATTGCAAAAACATCTTTGATATAAAGCCAAAACCGATTGCTTTTCACTTTGTTTTTCACCTTTAATCGACTCATGTTTCGAAATTAAAGGAATAGCCCAATATGAAAGACTTTTGGCATTCAATCTAGTACTTTTGGAGTATACCCTTCGGGATGACGCCGGAGCTGATGACCGACAAGTCGGATGACCCTGTGGGAGGATTAGTTTAAATTCGGATCTTCGGGAAAGTTAGAGAGGATTTTTCCTTTCGGGCCCATGCGGTCCATGACTTCCTTCCAGACGTTATTTTCTTTCGAATTCATGACCAACTTGGAAGGTACGTTCACCACGAACCAAGACTTGGCCGTGATTTCTTCTTGAAGCTGTCCTATTGACCAGCCGCTGTATCCAACGAAAAAGCGAATGGCATTTTCCGGAAGTTTTCCTGCTTCAATAAGTTCACGTATGCGCGTGAAATCTCCGCCGTACCACACACCGTCCAGGATAGGCGTGCTGCCTTCAATCTCTTCGCCCAACGAATGAATGTAAAAAAGACTGTCGTTCTTCACCGGTCCGCCAAGGCTAACACGTCCGGGCATCTCTGGGAAGTTCGCTATTATCTTGTGAATGGGAAGGTCTATGTAATTGTTCAACACAAATCCGAATGAACCTTCTTCGTTGTTTTCACACAACAAAATAACAGTCCGATGAAAAAACGGATCGCTGATGTATGGCTCAGACAACAAGACTTGCCCTCGCTTTGGTACTGTATTTTCGTTGGGTTGAAAATTCACAGGGCTAAAATAGGAATTACTTACTTTCGCAACATGCGTTTTCAATTATTCGTTTTTCTTTTCCTAATTCCATTTGTAAGCCTTGCCCAACCTGGCGGAGGTGGCGGTGCTTACTTTAGACATTTCGGAGTTCCAGGAAAAGATTATACTTCTGAACTGTGCCTGAAGCATATGAAACTGCAACTCATGAGCGGAGTGCATTCAAACATCATAGACTCTGAACAAAAGGAAATTCGCAGTTTACATTTAGAACACAACGGTTGGTCGGCCCGATACGCTGGACAAGAATATCATCAAACTGAAAACCACTATCGACTGGTTTGGAATGAAGACAACGATTCAATGGTGGTGATCTTCACGAACCTCATGCCCGAAAACGGAGCCGGATACTCAGAGACGTTCGACAGTCTTGTGTTTATGCCCGGACATTATGAATTGCGCCTCTCGCAAGACCGGCGCATTTCCGGATATGAAAGTTTTACTCCGAGAACGCATCTGAAATGGTTCAAGGAAAATGCTGCTAAGACTTATTTTCCGACTCGTCCGACCTATTCATTCTACTATTATTACAACGCTGCGCATCAAGAAAATTCTCGAGTTAGATACGAAGATTCTGAACCTCATTTGATTAAAGCACAACAAATGGCCGAGGGGTTCGATCAAAAAAAATTAGTGCTCACTGAACGCATTCGTTTTCATCGTCTAAAATTCAATACTGAAACAGCCCTGAATCTTGCTTTGGAATTGGATTCACTATGTTGCTCGGTGAACAGAATTGACAATTCAGCGTGCAATGTTCTTATTGAACTTTATACCGAAAGAAAAGAATTCGAAAAGGCCATTCCCTACTACAACCGACTTTCCAAAGAATACAACGACGCTAGTCATTTGATATGCGAAGCGATGTTCCTTGAAATGAAGTTGAATCGTTCCGAAGAAGCCATTTCAATTTGTGAAATTCTGCTTAGTCGCATTCCCGAAGATCACATGAAGCAATATCCTATCGGAGTTTCACCGCATGCAGAAACCATACTTCACATCGGCGAAATCTTTTGGCATGCGAACAAACCCAAAGAAGCGAAATTCTATTTTGAACTCGCCGTTCAAGTGGGAGCTTTCCATACCAGCGACGATCGATATTTGAATTTATTCGGAACTTATATTGAAAAATTTCCAACCGAAACCACCTTCTATATTTGCAGAGCCGCGGCGAACATTGGAAGAGCGCCTTATCTAGGTTGGGGTAACATGACGCGCATCGCTTGCATTGAAGCCATGGAAGATTGCGACAACGCCATGAGATTGGGACGTAAGGATTTCTTGGTGAATTACACGAAAGGACTAGCCATGCAACTGATTAAAAAGAATGATGACGGATTGAAAGTAGCCGACGAATGCATTCGTTTGGAACCGAAAGATCCAAGAGGATATTTATTGAAGAGCATGTTCTACAATGATATTCGCACCGAAGATGCCATGAAAAAAGCGGAAGAATACCGCGTTGAATTTCGCAATCGTCTAGAGAGCTTCAAATTCAAATTTCATTATTAGAAAATTCAAAGTGTATGCGTCCTGTCGCGTTATCTTTGCCGCATGGATGAATCGAGACTTTCTGCTCTGCGCGCCGAACTGAATAAAATTCACAAGTGGCCAAGTCAGTATATGTTTAAGTTTATTGTTCCTTCATTCGAAGAACGCGTAACGGCAGTGAAATTAATCTTTGGCGAAAGTGCGCATTTCGAGATGAAATGGAGTGCAAATGGAAAATACACGGCTATTACAGTTCATGCTATGATGATGAACGTTGACGAGATTTTCGAGAAGTACGAAGAGGCCGCAAAAATTGAAGGTATAATTAGTTTATAATATGAAGACATTTGAATTGTTAAGGAACGTATTGTTGGTGTCTTTGTTAGCCATGCTTACGTATGTGTTGTACAAGCGCATGTTACATGTCATGCGCAAGCAGCACGTTCAAGAAAAATTTCCAGCCTTGCCGAATGCATTGCATTGGACAGATTCCGGAGAAGGACAAATTGCATTGAAGTTGAACATGAAGATGCACTTAGACATTCAAATCTTCAATACAGAAAATGCATCGGTGCTCACGCTAGCCAATGATGAATTCCCGAAAGGAGATCACATTTTCACCTTTGAAAAGAATCAGCTTTCTGCTGGAAAGTACTATTACAAAATTGTTTCTCCTCACGAACAAGCTTCTCAATACTTCAACATCTAATGTCGTTACGCATTGTTTTTCTTGGCACTCCTGAATTTGCGACTACTTCGCTGAATGCATTGGTGAACAGCAAACACGAAGTTGTTGGTGTTGTTACTGCTCTGGATAAACCCGCAGGGCGCGGACAGCAGTTGAACGAAAGCGATGTGAAGAAGTTCGCGGTTCAACACGGATTGAATTTGTTTCAACCCGAAAAATTACGTGACGAGCATTTCATTCAAGATTTGAAAAACCTGAATGCCGATTTATTCGTCGTTGTCGCTTTCCGTATGCTTCCTGAAGTGGTTTGGAAAATGCCTCGATTGGGCACATTGAATTTGCACGGTTCCCTCCTTCCGCAATACCGCGGAGCTGCTCCTATTCAATGGGCGGTCATGAATGGGGAAACAGAAACCGGATGCACCACCTTCCGATTGAAGCATGAAATAGATACTGGAGAAGTATTGGGTCAGCATAAAATGTTGGTGGGTCCGAATGAAACAGCCGGAGAATTGTACGAGCGCATGATGCACGAAGGGGCAGAATTGTTGGTGCGAAGCATAGATCTTTTAGAAGAAGGAAAGGTTCAACCAATAGAGCAAGAAAAACTTATTACCAGCGAATTAAAGCACGCACCTAAACTTTTAAAAGAAGACGGAAGAGTCAGATTGACGGATACTCCAGCCGTGGTTCACAACCGAGTTCGTGGCGTGACTCCCTTCCCTGGAGCATTCACTACCTTTCAAGGTAAGACCTTAAAGATTCACAAAGGCCTTCCGGAAGAAACCGAACATTCATTCGAGTTGGGTTCTTTTCATTCCGACAATAAAACGTATTTGAAATTGGCAGTGAATGGTGGGTATTACAATCTTTTGGAAGTTCAGTTGGAAGGAAAGAAACGGATGGCGGTGGATGAGTTTTTGCGCGGGACTTCGTTAAGTTAAGAAAAGGTAAAATGCTCCGCAAGATTGCAAGCAAAGATGTTTCACAAGATGCTCCGCAAGATTGCAAGCAAAGATGTTTCACAAGATTGCAGGCAAAGATCAAAATCGGGTCGAAAAATTTTTCGACCTTATAATTTTTGATCTCATGTCTTTTCAAACAAAGTGAACATCTCATTGTGAATATGCTTTCAGTTCAGTAAGTTTCAATGAAATAAAAAATGTATTTTTGAGGTCTAAATCATAATACTATGTCAAGTCAATTACTCAAAGGCAAAAAAGGAATTATTAGTGGTGCGTTAAACAACATGAGTATCGCATGGAAAGTGGCTGAACGTGCTGCAGAAGAAGGCGCTCAGATTGTTTTAACCAACGCTCCAATTGCTATGCGTATGGGTGAAATCAACGGCTTGGCTGAAAAGATTAACGCTCCAATTATTGCTGCCGATGCAACAAGCGAAGCAGATTTAGAGAACTTGTTCGACAAGTCTATGGAACACTTCGGTGGAAAAGTAGACTTCGTTTTACACAGCATTGGCATGTCTCCGAACGTTCGTAAAGGAAGACACTACACCGATTTGAATTACGAGTGGTACAAGCAATCGTTAGATGTAAGCGCTATGTCGTTGCACAAGATGTTGGCCACTGCCTATAAGAAAGACGCCATTAGCGATTGGGGAAGTGTTGTTGCATTGAGTTACATTGCTGCGCAGCGTACGTTCCCTGATTATTCAGACATGGCAGACGCGAAGGCGCTGTTGGAAAGCATTGCGCGCAGCTTTGGTTACCATTACGGTGCAGCGAAGAAAGTTCGTATCAACACTATTTCTCAATCTCCAACAGTTACCACTGCTGGATCAGGCGTTAAAGGATTCGACGGCTTCATCAGTTTCGCTGAAGAAATGTCTCCACTTGGAAACGCAGACGCATTGGCTTGTGCAGACTATTGCATCTCGTTGTTCAGCGACTTAACCCGCTACGTAACCATGCAAAACCTCTTCCACGACGGCGGCTTCTCATCAACCGGTGTTACTCCTCCGGTGATTGAGCGATTCACTAAGTAGTTGAACTTCGTTGTTCCTACTTCGTTATTGGAAAACCTACGGTTTTATTCCTACTTCGTAATGGGAAAACCGTAGGTTTTATTACTTCTGCGTAATTGGAACTTTGTTGTTAGAACGTCGAAGTCCCTCGTTGCTTGCAACCTTCGTCCATAGGACCTTCGCAACGATGTTGCCCTCAAAGCAATTCGCTTTTGAATAAACAGCATATAAACAGCACATATAAGTTAGTGCGTGTTCCAGATTAGCGAAATAGGTTTGTAATATGAAATCAAATTCAAAAAAGTCAGAAATGAATTTTGCTAATAATACCAATTATGGGTATTTTTACAAAAATCAGTTGACCATGAGCAAAAACACTTCCATCACTTTCGGTACTTATTTCGAACAGTTTATTCAAAACACATTAAAGGAAGGTCGTTACAAAAACGCTAGTGAAATTGTACGCGCTGGATTACGACTGCTTGAAGAAGAAGAAAATAGATTGGCCTCATTGCGCAATTCCATTCATGAAGGAATCGCCAGTGGAACGGCAGAAGATTTCAATCCCAATGAACACTTAAAAAAGTTGAAGTCAAAAAAGAAATAATGTCCACTTTTACTTTAACCAATAAAGCCGTTGCCGATCTTTCTGAAATTTGGAATTATACCTACGATACTTGGTCTGAACAACAAGCGGATAACTATTACAAACTAATTATTCAGGCTTGTTCCATCGTTGCAAAGAACCCGAAATTAGGAAAATACTATCACGAGATCTACCCTAATCTTTTGGGAAAGAAAACTTCAAAACATATTATCTTCTATCTCATTCAAGAAGATAAATCAATAGAAGTTGTTCGTATTCTTCACGAGAATATGGATTTGAAAGGAAATTGGAACTTCGTTGTTTGAACTTCGTTGTTGGAACTACGTTTTTAGAACTACGTTGTTAGAACTCTGTTGTTAGAACTACGTTGGTGGAACGTCGAAGACCCTCGTTGCTTGCAACCTTCGTCCATAGGACCCTCGCAACGATGTTGCCTTCGTAACCATATTGCCCTCGCAACGATGTTGCCTTCGCAAAGCCATTTGCCCTCGCGAAGCAATTTGCTTCGCAATGTGGTACTTTTGCAACAGATAAATTTCACATGCACGGAAAAGGAAAACGAATAGCAGTTATAGGCGGAGGAGCAGCAGGAATGTTCGGTGCTATACGTTTGGCGGAACTGTTGCCAGAGGCGGAAGTGATTGTTTTTGAAAAAAGTAAAAACCTGCTAAGCAAAGTGAAAGTGAGCGGTGGCGGTAGATGCAACGTGACGCACTCGTGCTTCGAGCCGAAAGAATTGGTGAAGTTCTATCCGCGTGGTGGAAAGGAATTGCTCTCGCCGTTCTTTTCGTTTCAACCTTCCAACATGATTTACTGGTTACTCGATCGCGGCGTGGAAACACATACCGAAGACGATGGACGCATGTTTCCTTCCACCAATAAATCGCAAACCATTATCGATTGCTTCATGAATGAAGCGGAAAAGCTCGGTGTTCAAATTAAAACCGAATACGCTGCAGACCTCTCGTTCCTTCAATCGTATGATGCTGTTTTAATGACCGCTGGTTCCAGCGAACTGGTTTGGAAAGACCTTGAAAACCACGGTGTGCCTTGCGTTCCGCGTGTCCCTTCCCTATTCACCTTCCACATAAACGACAAATCGCTTCATGAACTTTCAGGCATCTCTGTGCCACTTGCACAGCTTGAAATTCTCGACACCAAAATAAAAACGAGCGGCCCGCTTCTCATCACCCATTGGGGAATGAGTGGTCCCGCAGTGTTGAAAGCCTCTGCCTTCGGTGCACTGGCGCTTGCCGAAAAAAATTACGAAGCGAACATTCGCATCAACTGGATTAATCAATCGTTCAACGATACACTCGATGAATTGAAAGATCTTCGAGAGAGTCATCCGAAGAAAATGTGCGTCACCTTCAACCCGTTTCAACTTTCTTCACGCTTGTGGACCTGGCACTTGCAACGCGCCGACCTCTTCCTAAAAGACTGGGCCAACAGCAGCAACAAGGCCATTGAGGAATTGGCGAACTCGCTCACGCGTAGCGTTCTTCCCATGACAGGAAAAAGTACGTTCAAAGAAGAATTCGTGACAGCCGGAGGAGTGGATTTGAAGCACGTGAATTTTCAAACCATGGAACACAAACTCGTTCCGAATTTATATTTCGCTGGAGAAGTGTTGAACATTGATGCGGTAACGGGAGGATTTAATTTTCAAGCCGCATGGACCACTGCGTGGATTGCCGCGCAAGGAATTGCAGATAAATTAGCCGAATGAGTCACGAAGAATACATGGAAATTGCGCTCGAGCTGTCGCAATACGGAATGGGACACGTTGCCCCAAACCCTATGGTGGGCTGCGTAATTGTGCACAACGACAAAGTCATTTCAAAAGGATATCACACCGCATACGGAGAAGCCCACGCTGAAGTAGAAGCCATTCGTTATGTGGAAGACAAAAGCATTTTGAAAGATTGCACACTCTATGTAACGCTAGAGCCCTGCGCACATTTCGGCAAAACACCTCCTTGCGCAAACCTAATTACCGAGATGGGAATTCCTCGCGTGGTCATTGGAACGCGCGATCCTTTCAGCGAAGTAAACGGACGAGGCATTGAACATTTGAAAGCGCGCGGCGTTGAAGTCATTGAAGGAATTCTGGAAGATGAATGTCGATTTGTAAATCGTCGCTTCTTCACCTTCCATGAAAAAAAGCGTCCGTATATTATTTTGAAATGGGCGCAAACCGCCGACGGATTCATGGACAAGATTCGTGAAGAAAACGAACGGGGCTCCTTCCCTATTTCTTCTGTTGAATCGCGACAATTAGTTCATCAATGGCGAAGTTTGGAACAGGCTATTCTGGTTGGACCAACAACTGCGCTCAACGACGATCCTGCATTAACCGTTCGTTTGGTGGAGGGAGAAAATCCCATTCGCATCGTGGTCGATGAAAAAGGATGTCTTCCCGAAGAGCTTCAGTTGTTCAACAACGAAGCGCGAACCATTGCCTTGGTGGGCAACGGCGTTCAAGCAAGATACAACTGCGAAATTCTTCCTCTTGAAAAATCGGGTGTTGAAGAATGGATGCGTGTTTTGCACGAAGCGAATATTCAAAGCATTTTGGTGGAAGGCGGCGCAGGCATACTCAATACTTTCATTGAAAGTGGAATGTGGGACGAAATGCGCGTCTTCACTTCCAACAATAAAATAGAACGCGGATTAAAGGCTCCGAAGCAAGAAGGAAAAGCGTATTCAGAAAAAAATATTGGAGAAGATCTACTAACGGTTAGGGTAAACAAATGATGTATTTAATTTTAAGCGTTCTTACCAACGCCGCTATTTACTGGCTTTTCAAATACTTCGAGCGAATTGGCGCGAAGATCTTTGAGACCATTGTCTTCAACTACATTATTGCTTTTTCGTGTGGAATTTTCTTTGTGCCGAATGTCTCAGAAGCCTTTCAAAGCGCCATGCAATTTCCAATTTGGAGCGTGGCAGGATTCATCATGGGGGGACTCTTCATTTCGGTATTTTACTTCATGGCCATTACAGCCAAGAAGTCTGGAATTGCCATGGCTACGCTTAGTTCGAAGATGTCGTTGGTCTTGGCGGTTATTGCTTTGGCCTTTTTGGGGAAGGGCGAAATAACGGTGCTTAAGGCTGTTGCTTTAGTCATTGCCATGTTCGGATTGTATATGTTCAGTGTAGACCGAAAGAGCAAGTTCAATAAGGATATGCTTTTATATCCAGTTATTCTTATGCTCGGCAGCACCAGTGTCGATTTCAGCATTGCTTATTTCCAAGGCTTCACAACCAATCAGAACGAACTATCTCTCTTCACCTGCATGCCTTTCATGGGAGCGGGAATGATTGGAATAAGTATTCTTGTTTACAAAATGGTCTTCAAGAAAGAGTCTTTCCCGGTGAAGGAAATGGGCACAGGAACCTTGCTTGGCTTGGTGAACTACGGATCTATTTTCTTTCTTGTTGAATTGTACCACCTAGGTTGGATGCCCGAGAGCACAATATTACCCGTGAACAATTTGCTTGTACTCGTAGTTGGCTCACTTGGAGCTGTTCTTGTATTCAAGGAAAATTTAAATCGAAGAAAAATACAAGGGTTGGGAATCTGTCTTTTCTCTTTGGTTCTGCTCCTTTTATAGGAATCGCGAAATATCGACAGGCTTTAGAATAAAGTCTTCAACGATAGAATAAGATTTTGCTTTCATGATATCCTCGGGATCGTTGGAGCTAGAAACAACAAAAATCCTAGCATTTGAAACAAACGGATGTGCGATTGACTCATTCAAAAAATCCCATCCATCCCAAATGGGCATATTGATATCAAGGATAATTATTTCTGGAAATAAATCCTTTTCTTGAATTTTGCTTAGCGCCTCAAAGGCATCAATTCCACTAGAATAAATAAGTATCTCATCAAACTGATTAGACGCCTCAATGATGATTTTGGTTGTGAAAACACAAATCGGATCGTCATCTATTATGCAAATTCGTCTACTCATTTTCGAACTTGAAATATACCTTAAAAATCGTTCCTACTCCAACTTCGCTCTGGATTTCAATATTTCCGCCAAGAGCTTCGGCTTGATTTTTCGACATGAACAATCCAATACCTCTTGAGTCTGGATGTCTGTGGAAAGTCTTGTACATACCAAAAATCTTTCGTCCATGCTTTTCTAAGTCAACGCCAATACCATTGTCCTGAACGCATAAAACAACATATTCTGGTGTGTTTTCCTCATAAAGTCTAATGAATTTATTTGGCTTAGAATCATCGGAATATTTAATTGCATTTGTCAGAAGGTTTAGCAAGATACTCTCGACATAAGCGGTAAGTCCTAAAATTTGAGTTTTTGTACTGATATCGTTAATTATGTTGACTCTAGAGCCATCGGCCAATGCAGTAATGCTGCCAATAGCCTTATTCGCTTTAGTAGACAAATTAATCACTTCAAGATGCCCTTGTTTATTGGTCAACATAAGCGCCACTTCCGACAAATGATCAATAGTTTCAAGCAAATTTTCTGATGAAGTTTGAATATGCTTTGCAAAATCGTCACTTGCCAATTCAGGATGTTTTTCAATCAAAATTTTTGAAAGAACTTGAATGTTGGCAGAATGTGACCGCAGATTGTGCGAGACAATGTGAGCAAAATTCTTAAGTCGCAAGTTTTGATTTTGAGTAAGTTCAAACAACAATTTTTGCTCTTCTTCAAACTTCTTCTTCTCTGTAATGTCGGTCTCAATAGCTATGTAGCCATACAATTTCTGCTCAGCATCTAGCAGGGGAACAATGTTCAAGACTAACCAATATTCATTTCCAAATTTCCCTCTATTCAATATCTCAGCGGAAACTGGCTCATTGATGGCCAATTTTTCTTTGATATAGGCCAATGTTTCAGGGGAAGTTTTCTCAAACTGAAACATGAAAGGATAATTATCGATTATTTCTTCTCTGCTATAGCCCGATAATTTTATCAAACTGTCATTTACCCATTGAATTTTCTTATTCTCATCGGTAATGATTACACAATTCGTTGTGGTTTTAGCGACAAGGGAAAGTCTCTCAAGCTCTACTGTACGCAATCGAATTTCGTTCTCTAACCCTTCTGTCAGTTCTTGATTCCTTTGCTTTCCTGATTTCAGGTTTGATTGAAGAATTAAGATAGCATCGGCCAACTCACCAAGTTCATCGCTCTTATTTTTAAACTTTGATTGTACATCATAGTCACCTGAACTAAGGTGATTTGTAAACTGAATAAGGTTTTGAATTGGATTTGAAATACCTCTGGCGAAAAAGTAAAAGGCAATCAAGGAAAGTGTACCGAAAATTAAAATGGTCCAATAAACAGGGCGTTCAATTTCTGTAATCAAATCAGTAAGTCTACTGTTGCTATATCTCAGTACAATTTCCCCTTTGAATGATTCTGTATTTACTGGAGCCGACTCGTAGACATAAGACAAGGTATCTCTGTTCGTCACCTTTAGCAATTCAATGTCTGCAGGATAGGAAGTTAAAATCTCGCTCCCAGATCCTAATGAGTCTTTCACAACCACCGCTACAAAATCAAAATCATGATTAGCTGCAGCGAAGTCAATAGTTTTCTTTAATCCTACAAAGTCATCACTGCTCAATGATAACTCCACCCCTAGAGCAACTGTTTTGGCTAATTGATTGAGCTCTGACTTTTTGGAATTTACATACAACTCTTGAAGTTTTCTTGGATAATAAAACGCAATGAAAGCCATCAAAAGAACAAGGCACAACGAGAAAGGAAACCAAATCTTAAAGGATATTTTCCGAATAAACTTCAATGTTAGTTTTGAATTTTAATGATTAAGTAATTCGGAATATCTGGCGTATTTGCTGGTATAACAGCAATAGCTCCACTTGTAGATGCTACAAACTTTATAATATCATTTGGTGTCTCATGAAATGCTGGCGGATTTGCCCGACCTTGAAATACAAGCGAAAGCCAATACTTCTGCATGCCCGTAACCGACATTCCCATGACAACACTTGCAAACTCTTGCGCTTGCGCAGACTTTGATGAAGGTAGAACAATCGTTACCGCCTCTCCATTTGACCAAAGGCTATACTTCCCTTTGAACGTTTGCTTTAAATAGTCTTGAGTTAATTTGGATGTACCAATGTTATTTCCAATAACAACAAGATTATTGGACCAAGTAACTTGAGCATTCGAGTCAAATGCGATCACAAAAGCAACAAGCAATATCAGCCATTTAGCCGAACGTTTTATGCATTTAAAATCCATAAGCGAGCTGTATTTTAAATGAGACAAATGGTTCAACTGAATTGACATTCGAATGATCATGTAACATTGATTCGTATTCAAATTGAGCTTTCGCATTCAGTTGATAATTGAATTGATATCTGTATCCTAATCCAACCTTATATTTTTCAATTTGGTACGTATGTAAATCGTTGTGATCGACATTCAAATAATCTGCATAAAAATAGGGTGTATGTACTTCTGCAATGGGAACACCTAAATAGAAGTAATTCGAGAAGTTATGAGCCTCTGGTAATGAGTCTGATCTTGTCTTATTGTATGCAAATTCGTTTAACACTTCGATTTTCTTTCCAAAATATGCAAAGGAAAAACAACCAAGCTCATAATTGATTGGCCCCTTATATACGTCTCCAGCGTGGTGCACATAGTTCGAAGCATGACCACTGTGTGTTCCAAATACATTATCGGGAAGATATTCATTGTAATATGAAACTCCTATGCGCATTCCCTCGACTGGTTTGATATGTGCTGCGAACGAGACTGGTGTATGAGTATTCGCATGAAATGCATCTGTAGAAGAGATTCCATTTCCCCAAACAATATCGTAACCAAAATTTAGTTTCCCCAAATTCTGCCCTTGAAGCTGAATACCAAGGGTATGAAGAGGTATCAGATAACTGAAGGCGAACGGTCTATCAACAGTAGGAAAGAAAAGTCTACCGTGGTGATATACATCGTTCCAATAATTTAACGGGGTATGAATTTTTCCGACGATAACACTATGCAATTTTGCGTAGTTAAACTTAACAAGAGACCTCTCTATTGACGGTAAAAATGATGTAGCTGAACTTCCATTGAATCGAATGACATATTCTCCAAGGTAAGAAATACGATCTGAAAGTTTTGAATTAACAAAGAAATCATGTTCACCAATAGAAAAGTATGAATTCTTTTGATTGAGGTTATTCAAATTATACTCAATATGACCAAAGCCATTAAACTGTGTATTTCGATTTTGAGCTCTTGAATTATTTATAAAGCAAAATAGAAAAGCTAACAGAACGAAAATGTGATTTTTCATAATCAAAATCAGTGGTGAATATTATTTTTTAAATATAAGCTTATCTTGCGGAACAGAAAAAAAATGTTAATTAGTCTTCATATTTTATGATAATGCAATCTTCTCTGAAACGAACTATTCTTGCACTTCTAATTGTTGTAAGCCCAAAATTTACCTTTAGTCAACAATTCTCTGTTGCTCAACTTGATTCAGCAAATACATGTAAGAATATTTCACTTTTGAATAAGGAAGAAAAAGCCGTCATTCAACTCATCAACTTAGCACGCATGTATCCGAGCCAATTCGCGAAGAACTACGTCGCGAAATACGACGAGAAGAAAACCGGATTTGCATATGGCGCCGCATATGCGAAAGACAAAGCATCGCTCATATCAACCTTAAATGAAACTAAATCAATGAAACCGCTGGTATTCGATAGCACTATGTTTGAGCTAGCGAGATGTTGGAACTCGGAAGCCGGAAAATCTGGAGGTGTTGGACACAACCGCAAAACTTGTAAGTATGGATATAGCGGCGAATGTTGCAGTTACGGTTTCAGTGGAGCCTTAGATATTGTAATGCAATTAATGATTGACTACAACGTACCTGGATACGGTCACCGCAAGATTATCCTCACTCCCTATTATTCGAAAGTTGGAATTAAGAACGGAACACACAAGACGTACACCTATCATTCGGTTATTGACTTCAAATAAAAAAGGCCGCTCTCGCGGCCTTTTTCGTTGTCTTATCAAAAAAATTATTTCGACATCTTCTCTGCTAATTTCAATGCTTCGTAAAGGTTTACAACCTTACCCGATTTTGAAAGCTTTCCGAATTTAATCTTCTTCTCTTCATCACCTGGCATAACTACTTTGTGCTTCTTGTAAGAAATACCAGACTTGATGATGATGTCACGAACTTCTTTCGCAGAAAGATTAGGATAGTATGAAAGAATAGCCGCTGCTACACCAGCCGTAACTGGAGAAGCCATACTTGTTCCGCTTAATGGTCCGAATTCGTTGTCTAAGATGGTTGCGTATATATCTACACCCGGAGCGTAAATGTCAACGGTCTTGTCGCCGTAGTTAGAAAAATCAGCCGACAAGTGATCAATTGAATTGTCGCTTGCACCAATTTCCAACCATGTAGAGCAAGTCTTTCCATTTGCATAACGAGGCGTTGGGAAATTGTCTTTCACGTCAACGTCTTTCGCGTCATTCCCTGCAGCATGAACCAACAACACGCCTTTAGATTCAGCATACATTACCGCTTCGTCTACTACATCTTTGTAAGGAGAGTGTGACTTACCAAAGCTCATGTTAATCACGCGAGCACCGTTGTCAGCCGCATAGCGAATGGCATTCGCAACGTCCTTATCGCGCTCATCGCCGTCTGGTACACAACGAATAATCATCAACTGTGCTGTCTTGCATATTCCGTCCATACCCATTCCGTTGTTCGTAGCACCTACGATACCTGCAACGTGTGTTCCGTGAAGAGCTTCTGGACCATCGATGTGGTTATTACCGTAGTTGCGCTCACGCGGATTGCTGTAATCGTCTCCAACCATAGTTCGTGGATTGAAATCTACGTTGTAAGAATATTCCAACTGTGTGTTGTAATACCCAGCATATTCTTCCAAATTGATGCCGCGCATCATTATGTTTAGAACCATGCCTTTAGCCGCTTTCGCTGCATCGTCGGTTGGCTCGTATGCCGCTAATTGTTCAGTAGTAAAATCGTTACCCAAAGCCATCGCCAACATTTCCTTGTTTGTTTTGAAGGTTGTCAAGAAAGCGTTGAACTGAGCCGCTTCTTCTTTCACTTGTCCTACTCTTTGTTCAAATTCAGCTTTGATCTTTTCGTATTTGGCGAAGTCAGCCTTATCCGCCGCGGGAATCGAAGCCGCATCTTTTCCTTCAAAACGCTTCTTCAATCCACCGTATACACGCGTAAATTCCAAATTGTCTTGCTTCACATCACCACCTTTTCCACCAATGAAACTCCATCCGTGAACATCGTCTATGTATCCGTTCTTATCATCGTCAATTCCGTTGTTCGCAATCTCACCTTTGTTGGTCCAAATGTTTGCATTCAAATCTTTGTGAAAAGTCTCAGTTCCACTGTCAATAATTGCAACAACCACTGGCGTAGCCGTCTTTCCCTTTTCAGCCATATAGGCGTGTGCTTTCACAGCACTTACTCCAGGAAGCCCGTCAGTAGCCATGTCTGCATGCTGCCACTGTGTTTTAATGTCTGCATTTTGAGCAGTTACCGCGAACGGTATAAATAAAGCCGAGAAAACAAATGAAGCAATTCCTTTCGAGAAGAAAGAATTTTGCTTCGAATTCAAAATTGGTTTGTTCATATGTGTTTAGTTGATGTTGCGAAATAAGGAAAGAAACTTCGGATTATTGCTTCATAATATAAAAAAATATGTCATTTCCATCAGATCTAGAAATTGCACAAGCGTGCAAGATGAAGCACATCAATGAAATTGCTTCGAAGCTGAACATAAGTGTCGACGACCTCGAACATTACGGTAAGCACAAGGCAAAGCTTCCCCTGCATTTGATTAACGAAGAAAAAGTAAAGCAAGCTAAACTCATTCTGGTTACCGCTATCACTCCTACTCCAGCTGGAGAAGGAAAGACAACCACTTCAATCGGATTGAATGAGGGGTTGAATAAATTAGGAAAGAAAGCTGTAGTTGTTCTTCGCGAACCTTCTTTAGGTCCCGTTTTCGGAATCAAGGGTGGTGCTGCTGGCGGTGGCTATGCGCAAGTGGTTCCGATGGAAGACATTAATCTTCACTTCACCGGAGACTTCGCTGCAATTGAAAAAGCAAACAATTTACTTTCAGCATTAATAGACAACAACCTTCAGAATAAACAAGGAAATCTTGGATTAGATCCAAGACTTATTTATTGGAAGCGCGTAATGGACATGAACGATCGTTCATTGCGTAACATTACCATTGGTCTAGGTGGAACCGGAAACGGAATTCCTCGTCAAGATGGTTTCAACATTACCCCTGCTTCTGAAGTCATGGCTATTCTTTGCATGAGCAAAGACCGTGAAGACTTAAAGAAAAAATTAGGCAACATCTTCGTTGGATTCACCTATGATCGCAAGCCTATCTATGCGCGCGATTTAAAGGCGGAAGGTGCTATGGCTCTTCTTCTGAAAGATGCTATTATGCCGAACTTGGTTCAAACGCTGGAAGGCAACCCTGCTATTCTTCACGGAGGACCTTTCGCAAATATTGCACAAGGAACTAACACCATTATGGCTACCAAGATGGGTATGTCAATGGCGGATTATGTGGTTACGGAGGCTGGATTCGGTGCCGATCTTGGCGCTGAGAAATTCATGCACATCAAGTGTGGTGCTGCTGGAATTGCTCCAGATGCCATTGTACTTGTTGCAACGGTTCGCGCTTTACGTCACCACGGTGGTGCGAAGAAAGAAGAATACAACACTGCAAGTATGGAGCGTGTAACTAACGGTTTCGCGAACCTTGAGAAGCATATCGAGAACTGCAAGAAGTTCGGTATTACTCCGGTTGTGGCGTTGAATCACTTCCCAACCGATTCACAAGAAGAGATCGATTTCGTAATTGCGAAATGCGCTGAAATGGGCGTGAAAGCCGTTGTTGCGAAAGGATTCTCTGAGGGTGGAAACGGCATGATGGGATTGGGAGAAGCGGTATTGGATGTGATTGAGAACGGAAACAATGAGTTCCGTCGCTTGTACACCAACGACCTTCCTGTTAAAGAGAAAATTGAAATTTTAGCGAAGGAGATTTACGGAGCTGAACGCGTGAACTACACGAAAGAAGCGGAAGGAAATCTGCGCACGATAGAAAAATTAGGCATCGCGAACTTCCCTATTTGTATGGCGAAGACACAAAAGTCTTTCAGCGATGACGAATCGAAGATTGGTCGTCCAACAGGATTCACTATCACGGTTCGTGAGTTCGAATACGCTGTAGGTGCTGGATTCATTATTCCTATTTTGGGTGAAATGATGCGCATGCCTGGATTACCTGCTGTTCCTGCAAGCGAGCATATGGACATTGATAACAACGGTGTAATCACTGGATTGTCTTAAATCATGAAGGCTTCTTTAAACTACCAAGCATTGAAGAACGGGCAAGCGGTCTCCGATGCTTTGGTGGTTGAAGTGCCTGTACAATTGTTTATTGAAGAAGAACCGCTAACGGTTTCTATGTGCACGCCCAATCATATTCGTGAATGGGCTTTTGGGATTTTATTTACGGAAGGAATTATTCGTTCAGCCGAGCAAGTAACCAGCTATTCGGAAGAAATTGAAGAGCATCAGATTACGCTGCGTGTTTCGCTTGCTAGCGCAGCGAATGCAGTAACGAACAAACGATCGTTGCTCAGTGTTTCGGCCTGTGGGATTTGTGGGAAGACGGCGTTTGAGCCCAAGACGCGAAGCGATGACGAACTACGTTCGATGACGCTACGCGATGACCGCAAAGCGGATGACGAGCAGAGCTCGATGACACTTCGTGAGGATATTGCGAAAATGATGGTTCAGTTGCGAGAAAGGCAATCGTTGTTTGAAGAGACGGGCGGTTGTCATGCCGCTGGGGTGTTCAGCAAGAATAAAGAATTGCTTTTCGCAAGCGAAGACATTGGACGGCACAATGCCGTAGATAAAGTTGTTGGTTCATTGGTTATTCACCAACAACTTCGAGAAGCCAAGTATTTAATGGTCAGCGGAAGAGTTTCGTATGAAATTGTTGCGAAGTGCTTCGCGGCTGGAATACCCCATCTTGCGGCTGTCTCCTCGCCTTCTTCTTTAGCAGTAGATTACGCAAAGGAGTTAGGCATATCGCTCTTCGCGTTCTGCAGAGAGAATCGCATTACCCAATATGCCTAAATAAAAATGCCCCTTCCGAAGAAGAGGCATTTCAATGAATAACGTGTTATTCTTATTTCTTTGAATACACTTTTACCAAAGTGATATCGAATACCAATGTTGAATATGGAGGAATTGGTCCTTGATCCATATCGCGGTAAGCCAATGATGAAGGAATGAATAGACGAATCTTTCCACCCTCTTTAACTTTTTGCAAACCTTCTGTGAATCCTGGGATTAAACCTCCTAAGTTGAACGTTACAGGCTTTCCTGCATCAGAAGAATCAAATACAGTTCCGTTGGTTAATTTTCCAACATATTCAACCTGCACTGAGTCTTGCTCAGTTGCATAAGCACCAGTTCCTTCTTGAGTAATCATGTACATCAATCCAGACTCTGCTACTTGAATACCAGGAGTGTTCGCCTTGATAGAGTCAATTACAGAAGCTTCCTTAGATTTAACTGAAGCCAATTTCGCTTTTTCACGACGTTGGAAATAGTTATCTAAGAACATTTGCGCTTCTTCCATTTCCATACCAGCCGCACCGTTAGCAGCCTTTTCGAAAATGTTGTAATTGATTAATGAATCTATTTCCATGCGTTGCATGTTTTCACCAATTGCCAATCCCAATGCGAAAGAAAGACTGTCGTTCGTTGAAGTAAGTGTTACTTGACCATGAGCAGCACCACCGTGTCCCTTCTCAGAGATGTGTGGAGCAATAACCAAGGCAACGATAGACATTAACTTAATTAAGATGTTCATAGATGGACCAGAAGTATCTTTGAATGGGTCACCCACTGTGTCACCTGTTACAGATGCTTTGTGTGGCTCAGACTTTTTATAGAACATCTCACCATTGATCTCAACTCCTTTCTCGAATGACTTCTTCGCGTTGTCCCATGCACCACCTGCGTTTGATTGGAACATACCCATCAATACACCCGATACAGTAACACCCGCTAACAATCCACCCAATACTTCAGGACCGAAAGCGAATCCAACAATAATTGGAACAATTAACGCAATAGCACCTGGAGCAATCATCTCACGAATAGATGCTTCAGTAGAAATAGCAACACACTTTTCGTACTCAGGCTTTGCTTTGTATTCCATAATTCCTGGAATCTCGCGGAACTGGCGACGAACTTCGTTCACCATATCCATTGCTGCACGTCCTACCGCCGCGATAGCCAAAGACGAGAAGATGAATGGAATCATTCCACCTACAAACAATCCAGCCAATACTGGTGCTTTATAAATATCAATCGCATCAATACCTGCAATTCCTACGAACGCTGCGAACAATGCCAATGAAGTCAATGCTGCAGACGCAATAGCGAATCCTTTACCCGTTGCTGCAGTTGTGTTACCTACAGCATCTAGGTTATCTGTACGGTGACGAACTTCTTCAGGAAGTTGGCTCATTTCTGCAATACCACCTGCGTTGTCTGCGATTGGTCCAAATGCATCAATTGCCAATTGCATAGCTGTTGTAGCCATCATACCTGCAGCTGCAATAGCCACACCATATAAACCTGCAAACTCATATGAACCATAGATACCAGCAGCCAATACTAAGATTGGAAGAACTGTAGATTCCATACCTACAGACAAACCACCAATGATGTTTGTTGCGTGTCCAGTAGCAGATTGCTTAATGATAGACAATACAGGGCGCTTACCCATAGCAGTGTAATATTCAGTGATTATGCTCATTAAAGCACCAACAACCAAACCTACCATAATTGCCCAAAACACACCCATTCTTGTTACTTCAACACCACGAGCAGAATCTGTCCATGACATTGTTTCTGGAAGCATCCAGTTAACAACAAAGAATGAAGCAACCGCGGTAAGGATGATACTTGACCAGTTACCTAAGTTCAATGCATTTTGAACGTTACCCAATTCGTCTTTCACACGAACGAACAACATACCAATGATAGAAAAGATAATTCCCAAACCAGCGATCAACATTGGCAACAAGATTGGAGCAATACCACCGAAGTTATCCTTCGATACCAACTCTCTACCCAATACCATTGTTGCTAAGATGGTTGCTACATAAGAACCGAACAAATCAGCTCCCATACCCGCAACGTCACCTACGTTATCACCTACGTTATCTGCAATAGTTGCTGGGTTACGAACGTCGTCTTCAGGAATTCCTGCTTCAACCTTTCCAACCAAGTCAGCTCCTACGTCAGCCGCTTTCGTATAAATACCACCACCTACACGAGCGAACAATGCAATCGATTCAGCACCCAAAGAGAATCCCGCAAGAACTTCCAATGCTTTCTCCATTTCAATACCGTTCACTCCTGCTCCGGTCATTTTAACATACATCGTGTAGAACACAATGAACAATGAACCCAATCCAAGCACTGCTAAACCAGCAACACCAAGACCCATTACAGATCCACCTGTGAAACTTACTTTCAACGCTTGTGCTAAACTTGTACGTGCAGCTTGTGTGGTACGAACGTTCGCTTTAGTAGCGATGTTCATTCCAATGTATCCTGCTAATGCAGACAATACCGCACCAATTAGAAACGAAACAGCGATTAGCGGAGAAGAGTTCTCAACCGTTGTTCCAGACCACGCTAAAAGCGCTCCAGCAATCACAACGAAATAAGCCAATACTTTCCACTCGGCTTTCAAGAATGCCATAGCACCCTTTGCAATGTAACCTGCAAGTTCTTGCATGTTCTCGTCACCAGCGTCTTGCTTAGTCACCCATGCCGACTTAATAGCCATGAATAAAATTCCAAGCAGACCTAACGCTGGAATAGAATAGAGCACAACATCGCCCCATTGTAAGTTTCCCATAATTTATTTTTTACTGTTAAACGGGTGCAAAAATAGGTGTTTTTGCCTTTGGTGCAAAAACTAATTTACCCTCCTATTTGACCTTAATTTCCTGAATATCTTTCAACAACTCGCGGGTGTCAGCTGCGAAGGTTGAAATATTCGCTTTCTCTTCAGAATTAAATTCGTACTTCTCGGGATGAAGCTCCCAATCAGAAACAGGAATAGAATAATAACCACGAGGATTTCCTCCCAAACGACACCAAAAAGGAACATATCCCCAAGTGTCCCATCGCACTTTTTTATCCTTCACTTTTAAATGAAGCACCACCCCAATTCCGCCGTCTTTGTATCGCTCTCGCTGATTGCTAATGAAGTTGCCAAGGCTATAGGCTACAGGAACATTTTTGGTTGAATCGTTTTTCGGATGAAGAATTTGCATGGGTTGAACCACATGCGGATGAAGTCCAATAATGGCATCTGCACCCGCATCGGCTAACCATTGCGCCAATTTATCTTGTTCCGAATTCTCTTTGCGCTGGTACTCTGTTCCCCAATGAATATTCACAACCGTGAACTGAGCGCCGCGTTCCAAAGCGGTCTTCAAATCTTTTCTAATCTGAAGGGTGTCGATCATATTCACCACATTCGGATGCTGAACCACCAACCCGTTTGTACCATACGTGCAATTCAACAATGCGATCTTCACCCCTTTCACTTCTTGCATTAACGGATAGGTCTGATCTCTAGAAAGGGTATCGAGAAAAGTACCTGTGTGCGTTATTCCTAATGAGTCTAGCATAAGTATCGTGCGCTCTACCCCTTTCTTTCCGCGGTCTTGTGAGTGATTGTTGGCTGTGACAAATATGTTGAAACCAGCACTTTTAATTCCTTCTGCAAAAGCATCTGGAGAAGAAAACTGAGGATATCCCGAATATGGCTTTCCAGCCAAGGTCACTTCTAGATTCGCACAAGTATAGTCAAATGAATGAACGAATTCCGAAATGTATTGAAACCAGTGGGCGTATTCATAAACACCTTTCGACTCGTTGAAAGCTGCACCTATCATAGGCTCATGCCCCATCATATCACCAACAAAAAAGAGCGTAATATCCTTTGTTGTAGTGTCTTCACCGACGTAAACAGATTCAGTGTATTCCGCTTCTACATGCTTATCGCCGACGCTGTGTATTCCATAAAAAAATGAAAGCAGCACAAATAAAGAAATCCCTCCAGTTTTTAGCATATTTACGTTCGATTGCATGAAACAAATATACATTGCAAGGGCTATCTTTGCGTGGCATGAATCACAGCAGCCAACTCGCTACACAAGCCCAAAGCACTATTCGGTACAGCATTGTGGTAAATTTCATTTTATCTGTAGTAAAATTCACTGCTGGTATTTTAGGAAATAGTTTTGCGCTTGTAGCAGATGCCGCAGAGAGTTGGGTCGATTTCGCTTCTTCTTTTTTGGTGTGGTTAGGTCTTCGAACAGCGGCACTTCCGCCCGATAAAAACCATCCTTATGGTCATGGAAAAGCCGAGCCTCTATCTGCCATGTTCGTTGCTTTACTCATGTTTTGTGTAGCCTGTTTCATTGTTTATGAAGCCATTCAACACATTATGACTCCGCATGATTCTCCGCACTCTTGGACCATTGTTGTTGTACTCGCCGTGCTTTTAACCAAAGAGATTCTGTATCGTTTCATGAAGAGAAATGCGAAGAAATTCAAGAGCAACGCTCTTGCTGCTGAAGCATCTCATCAGCGAACCGATTCCATTACTTCCCTAGCTGCATTGGTGGGAATAGTCATTTCATTGGTTGCAGGTGAAGGCTACGCTGCGGCTGACGATTGGGCTTCATTGCTTGCTGCCTATTTCATTTTACAACAAGCGTTTAAAGTTGGAAAGACTTCCATTTCAGAATTAATGGATGAAGCGCAACCTGAAGAAGTGGTGAATGATATTCGAAACACAGCGCTTCAAGTGATAGGTGTCATAAGCATTAATGCTTGCTTCGTACGAAAGATGGGATTCGAGTGGTTCGTTGATATTCACATTGGTCTTAACGGAAATCAGACGGTTTACGAAGGACACGACATTGCCCACGAAGTGGTCGATAAAATCAAAGAGAAATTTCCGCAAGTGTATGATGTGCTCACGCACATTGAGCCTTACGAAGACAATGATCCTACAAGCTGAACGGTTGAAACGGCTTGCTGATCACCAGTAACCATGTTGCGCAATTGCCACATGCCCGACTTCACTTCATCTTCCCCAACAACCACCACAAAAGGAATTTTGTTATCGTCGGCGTACTTGAATTGCTTCTTCAACTTGGCGTCGTCTGGATACATTTCACAAGAGATTCCTGCATTGCGAATTTGCTTCAGCAATTGAAAGGCTGCTGATGTGGTTTCACCGCCGAACTGCACCAACAAGACTTGCGTTCCCGAAGTGGCAGACTCCGGAAACAAATTCAATTCGGAAAGCACTTCGAAAATACGATCTGCTCCAAATGAAATACCTACGCCTGAAACGCCCTTCCATCCGAAAATTCCAGTTAAATCATCGTATCGTCCACCGCCGCAAATACTTCCCATTTGAATGCCTTTCGCTTTCACCTCGAAAATGGCTCCGGTGTAATAATTCAATCCACGCGCTAACGAAACATCGAAAACGAGCTCTCCTTTATTTAATCCTGCCTTCTCCACTTCATTCCACACAAAAGTCATTTCTTCAATTCCCTTCAATCCCGTCTCAGAATTTCCTAAAACAGATTTCAAGAAATTCATTTTATCGTTGAAGTCTGAAAGTCCGTTTAATGTCTTGAACGTTTGGAACGTCTCTTCGGGAATTCCCATTTCACTCAATTCTTTCTGAACAGCCTCCTCGCCTATCTTGTCCCATTTGTCTAGAACAACAGTCAATCCCATGAACTTATCGGCCACTCCCGTTGCTTCAGCAATACCGGCTAAAATCTTACGGTTGTTAATCACAATTGAAAATCCTGGGAGATTCAAATTCGAAAGCACTTCGTCAAAAAGTTGAACCAATTCCACTTCCACCCAAAGACTATCTGTTCCAACCACATCGGCATCGCATTGATAGAACTCTCTGAAGCGTCCGCGCTGCGGGCGGTCTGCGCGCCACACCGGCTGAATTTGATATCTGCGAAAAGGAAGAACAACTGAATTTCTATTCATCGCCACGAAGCGCGCAAACGGAACAGTTAAGTCGTAACGAAGCGCACGGTCACAGATTTCAAATGAAAGTTTGCGCGAGTCTGAAAGTTTTTCTGAAGCGACATCTTTCAAGAAATCGCCGTTGTTCAATATTTTAAAAATAAGCTGATCACCCTCTTCACCGTACTTACCCGTTAGGGTTGAAAGGTTTTCCATGGAAGGCGTTTCCAACGGTTGGAAACCGTACTTCTCAAAAGCAGCGCGTATTACGCCAAACAAATAATTTCGTTTGCGCATAACATCCGGCGCAAAATCTCTTGTTCCTTTCGGTATTCCAATGGGTGTGCTCATAATTCAGAATGCAAAGTAAAGACTTGAAAGCCGTTGGGCAATAATTTTCTTTAATAAGAGTTCGGATTGTCGAAATACAACTGACTATCTTTGTTGCAATGAAAGGAAAACTACTGTTGGTCATTCTTACTGTGCTTTTTATTGGGCTTGGCTCAGCGAATGCACAACTTCCTCCGAAGGTAGTTCAAGTTTCGGGAGTTGTCTTAATCAGCGATTCTCTTTATCCTGCCGGCTTTGTAGCCATCTATCGCGCGAAAGATCGACGTGGAACTTATTCAGGACGCGACGGATATTTCACTTTACCTGTGATGGTTGGTGATACGTTATTCTTTTCGTGCACAGGATTGAAAGACTCTTACTTCGTAATTCCGGAGAACACTACAGAAAACCAACTTTCAATGGTTCAGGTGATGAACATGGAAAGTTATATGCTTCCAACGGCATACATTCTTCCTTATCCATCTAAAACCCGCTTGCGAGCTGAAATACTTTCATTGGATTTACCAGGAGATGAATATGTTTCATTTCACAGAGAGGGCAACGACATCGTGAATTACGATGGCATGTTGGATTTCAGTGCACAGTCATACAGATCTGCATCTTCACAAATTCAAAATAGATATACCAACGGATTTTATTCGGGTGGAAATTTATTAAGCAAAGACGCATGGGGTAAGTTCATGCGTTCATTAAAGAGCGGTGAGTTAGATTCACAACAGTAAGAGACATGCGGAAAGGGATTTTATTTTTACTTCTATCGCTTCTTACTACGCTCGCCTTTTCACAATCTGCAACCTTAAAAGGAACAATCAAAAACAGCAGCGGTGAGTCCGTTCCCGGTGTCATTATTACGTGTAAAGAATTTCCAACCGTGGGAACATCTTCTGACAATCGAGGGAATTTCTCGTTGGTCTTAAAATCGGAAACTACCTTAACCATTCTCTTCAAAGGCTTGGGCGATGAGCCGGTTCAGAATGTATTCTACCTCAATAATGGAGATGTAAAAGAAGTTGAAGTACTCTTAGATAACTCACTGACAACAACAACGTTTGAAATATTTGATAAAGGAAAACGTGAAGGTGGTTTTCGAGAGATTGAATTAAAACTTCCAACCAAACTACCTGTCATGAATCAAGGTATTGAAGGATATCTCATTCAAGCAGCCGTGAACATGCCTTCGGAATTGAGCTCGAGCTACAGTGTTCGTGGGGGAAGTTTCGATGAGAACTTGGTCTATGTGAACGACATTCAAGTGTACCGTCCTTTTTTAGTGCGAAGCGGACAACAGGAAGGATTGAGTTTTCCGAATCCAGATATGGTTAGCTCAATAAACTTCTCTGCCGGCGGATTTCAGGCAAAGTATGGCGACAAGATGTCTTCGGTGTTGGATATTCAATATGCACGCCCGGATAGCACCGGTGGAAATTTTCAAGCGGGTCTGCTCGGAACTCAATTGCAATTAGGCGGTCGCAATAAGAAGGGAACGTTCACGCACAATTCAGGATTTCGATACAAAAACTACGCATATGCTTTGAACTCGTTGGATGTTTCTGGAGATTACAAACCTCGCTTCAACGATTTTCAAACCTATTTAACTTTCCGACCTAAATCGAAATACGGTCCTTGGGAATTCAGCTTCTTAGGTAACTATTCAAGCAATCGTTACAACTTCATTCCACAAACCAGACAAACCGATGTTGGAAGTATTAACGAAGCATTGCGATTGACGGTTTACTTTGAAGGCCAAGAAATTTCGAAATACGATACGTACTTCGGAGCGTTTTCAACGCGATACAATCCGAATGAGCATTCACAATTGCGCTTAACCTTCAGTGCATTCAACACCATTGAAAGCGAGAAGTTTGATATTCTTGGCGCTTATCGACTCGACGAACTGGATCGTGATTTGGGTTCAGATAAATTCGGAAGCGTACTTACAAATCGCGGCATTGGTGCGTTTCTCGATCATGCGCGCAATGAACTGAATGCCCAAGTTTATCAAGTTGCTCACAAAGGATTCGTAGACTACGTCAAGCATCACCACCTTTTGGAATGGGGAATGGATGCGAACATTGAGCACATTAACGATGTGCTGAGCGAATGGACATTGATTGACTCTTCCGGATATGCCACACAGCATCCAAGAGATTCAATTGGATATACGAACCCAAATGCTCAAGGCAATCAGATCATTCCTATTCAAGACCGCGTTAAAGCAAACAATCAGATTACGAGCAATCGTGTGAATGCCTTTGTTCAGGATACATGGAGACACGCAATGAAGAACGGCGCGACCTTTACTGCAACTGCAGGTGTTCGCGCTAACCATTGGACATATACCGATCAAACCCTCATTAGTCCGCGAATAAACATCGCCTACAATCCCACCTGGATCAAAAAACGTTTGAATGAAAGTGGAAAATTAGATTCACTTCGAAAAGACATTATTATTCGTGGAGCAGCGGGTTATTACTACCAACCACCCTTCTATCGCGAGATGCGCGGGTTCAACGGACAGGTAAATCCAGATATTCGTGCACAAAAAAGCATACACTATGTTCTAGGCGCCGACTATGTTTTCAATTCATGGGGAAGACCATTCAAGTTGGTGACCGAAGTGTACTATAAAAAAATGGATAACATTATTCCCTACGAATTGGAGAATGTTCGTCAACGCTATTTCGCAGTGAACAGCGCAAAGGGCTACGCTTATGGAACAGACGTTATGGTGAACGGTGAATTCATTCAAGGTGTTCAGTCTTGGTTCCGTATGTCTTACCTCAAGACCATGGAAGACATTCAGAACGATTCGTACAACATTTACTTGAACAGTGATGGGGATACCATTTACAACGGCTATACCTTGAATGATGTGCCTGTTGATTCCATTGCGCAATATCCCGGATATGTTCCTCGTCCTACCGATCAACGTGTGAGTGTTTCCCTCCTCTTCCTCGACGAAATGCCGAATCATGAAGAGTATAAGGTTATGTTGAATTTTTATTTCGCTACTGGGCTTCCATATGGAACTCCCGACCAACAGCGTTACAACGATGTTTTCCGCACGCGATCTTATTTACGCGCAGACTTGGGATTGTCACGCGATATGTTTGTGAAGCATAAAAATAAATTCTTCGACTCTGGTAACATTGCCCTTGAAATCTTCAACCTTATGGGCGTAAACAACATCATTAATCACCAATGGATTGAAGATGTGAACGGCAGACAATACGGTATTCCGACTTATTTGACTGGAAGGAGGATTAATCTGAGAATGACGCTTTCGTTTTAATTACTTCAAGGTAATATTCAAACTTTTTCCAAAAGTTGCTTGAACGATGCGAGATAGTGTTCCCAATTCAATGTCTTGCCTTCCCGCTTCAATCTTGGTAATATAACTTCTAGAAGTCCCTGAACGTCTTGCTACTTCAGCCTGAGTTAATTCTGCCGATTTTCTCCACAAGCGAAGCATTTCGCCAATGTTAATGTTTCGAGAATTGTCAGGATAACTCAATTCATAAAGTGTATCAGGGCCTGGCCCATAAGGATAGAATTTTTCTTTACCTTTTAAATTGACTCCAGGCATTAAGACGTTATACCACGTTAATGTTCCTTCTTCCAATGTCACTTTTTTAAACTCTTTAGGATCCTTTAATGGATATTCAAAATCTCGAGGTGTACTCTTCCAAATATTGTTGAAAATATCATTAAAGTCTAACCACCTATTTTCTCCATTGGAGAACAATACAGAAACCATCAACTTTGATTCAATTACTTCATTTATTCGAAGCACATGAGGTAATATCCGGGGACTGTAATTTTCAGCGTATTTAATATTCATAATTTCAAGCGTGGATTTATTTTATAAAATTCTTCCAAAAGCATTTGTCTATTTTCTTCAATGAACAATCTTTTCATTACTCTCTTTTGTTCTTTTGGTGGCAACCAACCATCAATTATTTCAAGAGTAACCAAATTTACCGTCATTTTAAACTCGGCATATCTACAATGACAATGCGGAGGCAGATGTTCATTGGGATAAACTTGAATTTTAATTCCATAAAAGAAAGATATTATTGGTGCCATAACAAAAGTATTAAAGTATTTAATTGAATACCTAAAATTTCCTTGAAAAAGTGAACTTAGCTTCTAAAATGACATCACTTTACAAAAGCATATTCCTTCAAAACGCATAAATCATTACCTTTATCAAGTATGAAAAAACTCCTCACTCGAAGCGCAATAGCGCTCGTATCACTTGTTATTCTCTGCTTCATTGGCGCATATTTTTGGTTGAAGAGCAGCTTGCCAGTATACTCTGGTGAAATGAAATTGGCAGGCTTACATGAACCGGTTGATGCGTATTTCGACGAGTTCGGAATTCCACACATAGATGCAAAAAATTCAGAAGATGCTTATCGCGCTCTTGGATATCTGCATGCGCAGGAACGTTTGTTCCAACTGGAATTACTTCGCAGAGCAGGAAGCGGAACACTTTCCGAAATCATTGGTGAAGACATGGTGAAGGTCGATCGCATTTTTAGAGCACTTGGCGTTTCTGAATACGCGAAAATTTCCGCTGAGCAATTTCAAAAAATACACACCAATGACGAAATGTCCAAAGAGGTAAATGCCTACATGGATGGTGTGAATCAGTTTATTGAGAAAGGTCCTACGCCACCCGAGTTCGCACTTATGGGTATTCCAAAAAGAAAGCTCAACGTTGAAGACATGTTCTGCATTAGTGCCGCTATGAGCTTCTCCTTCCAGATGGCGAATAAAACTGAGCCTGTCATGACGCATGTCGCTTTGAAGCACGGAACGAATTATCTGTATGATTTGGGAATGCAACACGATTCGACAGAAACTGAAATTCGTCATTTCGATAACCGAGACTTGGATTCAAGCTTGGTGATCTTGAGTAATTTATTCAATGAAGCTGAAAACGCTTTACCCATTGCTCCGTTCGACGGGTCAAATGCGTGGGCAGTTGCAGGAAGTAAGTCGGCTACGGGCAAACCCATTTTTTGCAACGACACACACATAGGTTATGGACTTCCGCAAACATGGTTTGAAGCACATGTTAAGTGTCCTGAGTTTGAAATCACCGGACATTTCCTTGCCGGAATTCCGTATGCCTTGATCGGAAGAACACCCAACCACGCCTGGGGAGTAACCATGTTGGAACACGACGAAATGGACTTTTACGCTGAAAGAATAAATCCAAATAATGCGAACGAAGTTTGGTACAAAGGGAACTACGTCCCCCTCACTTTCCGAAATGAAGAAATTAACATCAAAGGAAAAGAAAGCCTTGTAATAACTGTTCCAATAACACCTCACGGTCCTGTTGTAAACAGCGTCTTCGAAGGAATGAACAGCAATTCGCCTATTTCCATTTCATGGGTTTACACCAAAGTTGAAAACAAAACATTCGAAGCATTTCGAGAAATGAATCGCGCCACCAACATGAATGAATTCGAGGCTGCACTTCCACAAATTCACGGGCCCGGACTGAGCATCAATTATGCCGATGCAGAGGGGAACATCGCATGGTGGGCCTGCGCACACTTGGTGAGACGTCAACCTGCCTGCAATTCTTGGGTCATCTTGAATGCGCTTGATACGTTGAATGAATGGAACGGATATTATTCCTTCAAAGAAAATCCGAGATGTGTAAATCCTTCTTGGGGCTATATCTACAGCGCGAACGATTGGCCTGGACCCTTGGAAGATGGATCGTATTATCCAGGATATTACAAACCACAATATCGCGCCGATCGCATTTGCAAATTGTTGGAAGGAAGCAACGCATGGACAGCCGAAAAAATGAAGGATGTTTTGAATGACATCACCTCGGATGTAGACGCTAAAATATTGAAAGATCTAGAGCCTATTGCGAAGAAGAGCAAATATTATGAAGACGTGGCACCTGCCTTTCAGTGGGACGGTGCCTATGAACCAGAAGCTGCTGGTCCAGTCCTTTTCAATCGTTTCCTATACTATTATTTGAAGTATGCCTGTGAAGATGAAATGGGCAAACCTATCTTCAACATGTTCCTTGAAACGCATCAAGTGCAACGCACCCAATTGGATTTGTTCCAGAACAAACAAGCGGTATGGTGGGACAATGTGAATACCCCTAAAGTTGAAACGCGTGAAGAAATATTGTTCCGAGCCTTTGAAACCGCTGCTCAAAAACTTTTGAAGGAAGAAGGTGTGGTTGAAAAATGGGCTTGGAAGAACGTATGTAAACTTGAATTGAAGCACCCCTTAAGTGCTGTCGCACTTTTCAAGCCATTCGTGAATCGCAAAGAACTACCGGTTTATGGTGGAAACGAAACCATTCTTCAATCTGGATTTAAGCTTGACAGCACTGGAACTTATCACGTTCACTTCGGATCTCAAATGCGCATCATTCACGACTTTGCTAATGACGAAAGTTGGAATATAACGCCATCTGGACAAAGCGGACATCCGCTGAGTATTCATTACCTCGATCAAGCAGAATTGTACCGCACACGCAAATTCAGACAAGAATGGAACAGTTGGGAGAAAATAAAAACATTCCCGAAGTTGCGCTTATCTTAGCCGCTCCTCAAAAATTATCTAAAAAAAATGAAGAGATTATTCATTGCTTTTTTCGCCCTATTTCTCGGACTTTCAGCCCTTGCGCAAGAGAAGAAAAATTTAACGCTTGACGAAGCTGTACTTGGACAGTTCAGACAGTTTTATCCAGAACAATTGCAATTGCAATGGATTCCAGGAACAGATCGCTATTCTCAAATCAAGAACGATACGCTCTTTAGTCAAGCGGCTGCTGGCAAATCGAAGCCAACAGTTGAACTCACGTTGGCTCAAGTAAACAAAGCCTTTCAAGAAATTGGTGTTGAGAAAGCAGCAAGCATGCCTCGTTGGGAATGGATTTCAGTTAACGAACTTCATGCGACAGCTTCGTTAGCTACCGAAAAAAACAAAACCGTCGAAATTACTTTCAGTCTGAATAACAAAATGGCAACTCTTGTGAACGCCTATGACTCAGATGCAGAGAACGTCGATTTTCATACGAAAGGAAATGTAGCTTATACCAGAGGTAATAATCTATTCGTGAAAAACGGTGCGGATGAAAAACAAGTTACGTTTAATGTAGAAGGCATTGTCAGCGGACAAAGCATTTCACGCAACGAATACGGCATTGCAAAAGGAACGTTTTGGTCGAAGGATGGAAACCGCCTAGCTTTCTATCAGAAAGATGAAACCAATGTGACTCAATACCCATTGATCAACTACAACACCACTCCTGCAAGCGTTAACAACATTCGCTACCCCATGGCTGGTGATCCGAGTGAGAAAATTAGTGTCGGTGTTTACGATGTGAAATCGGGCAAGACCGTTTTCCTTCAACTCAACAACGGCGTTTTAAACGACACCTATTACGCAACGAACTTATCGTGGAGTCCTGATGAGAACTTCATTTTAATTGCTGAAATGAATCGAGCTACAACCACTTGCAGCTTGAATGTCTACAACGCCTTAACCGGAGAATTCATTCGCACCTTATTTACTGAAACCGATAACCGTTGGGTTGAACCAGATCAAGCTCCTTACTTCCTAAGCAACACCACATTCCTTTGGTATACTTGGAAAAATGGATTCCATAATTACTACTTGTATGATTTAACTGGAAACCTCGCTGCGCAAACCAATGCGAATTTCGAATTGCTTTCAATACTCGGAGTAAGCGATGACAAGAAGACTATCTTCTTCGAAGGGACAGGGACCAATGCAACTGAGCGTCACCTCTACTCTGCTCCTACTTCAACATTGAAATTGACCGCATTGACAAACGAAGCGGGAACGCACATTGCCAAAGTTTCAAGCACGGGCAAATTCTTCATTGACCAATTCAGTTCACTTTCTGTTCCGAATCGTGTTTCAATAGTTCCTTGCGGAAAAGGAATGCCGAATGTTCTTTTGAAGTCGGAAGACAAATTGAAGAATTATAACATTGGCTCTACTGAAATTTTCACCATTAACGCAAACAACGGCGCTCCTTTGTACTGCCGATTGATTAAACCGTCGAACTTCGATCCGGAAAAACAATATCCTGTAGTTGTTTATGTCTACAACGGTCCGCACGTTCAGTTAATTACCAATTCTTATTTGGGTGGAAGTTCTTTGTGGATGAACTATTTGGCAGAACAAGGGTATTTGGTGTTCACGGTTGACGGACAAGGATCGGCACATCGCGGAAAAGAATTCGAACAAATCATTCACCGCCAATTGGGAACCCAAGAAATGGCTGACCAGTTGGCTGGTGTGGAATGGTTGAAGAAACAATCCTACGTAGATCCATCGCGCATGGCGATTCACGGATGGAGCTTCGGAGGATTCATGACTACCTCGCTTATGCTTCGTGCACCGGGCACATTTAAAGTGGGTGTTGCTGGCGGACCGGTTATCGACTGGCGCTTGTATGAAGTCATGTACACCGAGCGTTACATGGACACTCCGCAAGAAAACGCTGAAGGATTCGATGCGAACAACTGCACCAAGCATGTGGATAAACTTCAAGGAAAGTTATTGATGATTCACGGAGCAGACGACAATGTTGTGGTTCTTCAGCACAACATGCGCTTCCTGAAAGCGTGTGTAGACAAGAAGATTCCGGTAGACTTTTTCGTTTACCCTGGACACGAGCACAACGTTCGTGGAAAAGACCGTGTACATCTCATGAATAAAATCATCACTTACATCACCGATAATTTATAATTTCGGCCCACTTATGAAAAACACTTCACTTACTGAAAAGCACATTGCGCTTGGAGCTAAAATGGTTCCATTCGCAGGTTACAATATGCCCGTTCAATACGCGGGATTAATTCAAGAGCATCATTGCGTTAGAAATGCAGTAGGTGTATTCGATGTTAGCCACATGGGCGAGTTTTGGATCAGCGGACCAAAGGCGTTCGATCTTATTCAATACGCTACCTCTAACGATGTTTCGAAATTGTTCGACGGAAAAGTTCAATACAGCTGCATGCCAAATGCAACGGGCGGAATTGTAGACGATCTTTTGGTGTATCGCGTGAACGAAGAAATGTATTTGTTGGTGGTGAATGCCTCTAACATTGACAAAGATTGGAATCACCTTTCTGAATTGAACAAAGAATTCGGTGCAACCATGGTGAACAAATCTGACGACACTTCGTTGTTGGCCGTTCAAGGACCGAAAGCAGCAGAAGCGTTGCAGTCGTTGACAGACATGACGTTAAGCGACATGGAATATTACACATTCAAGATTGGCACCTTTGCTGGGGTTGAAAACGTTGTTGTTTCAACAACAGGATATACCGGTGCGGGTGGATTCGAGATTTATTTCCCGAATGAAGCGGCTAACGACATGTGGGACAAAATCTTCGCAGCAGGTGCATTACAAGGCATTCAGCCGATTGGACTTGGAGCTAGAGATACCCTACGTTTGGAAATGGGATTCTGTTTGTACGGAAACGACATCAACGATACAACCTCTCCGCTTGAAGCAGGATTGGGATGGATTACGAAGTTCAGCGCTCCATTCTTGAATTCAGAAAACTTGAAGGCGCAGAAAGAAGCTGGTGTAACACGTAAGTTGGTTGCCTTCGAAATGATTGACAAAGGAATTCCGCGTCACGATTATGAGATTGCCGATGCCAACGGAAACGTTGTAGGTGTTGTTACCAGCGGAACACAAAGTCCTAGTTTGGAAAAAGCAATTGGATTGGGTTACGTACCAACTGCCATGAGTGCTTTAGGAACTGAAGTATTCATCTTGGTTCGCGGAAAATCGTTGAAGGCGGTAGTGGTATCACTTCCCTTCTTCAAGAAATAATTTCAATGTATGTTGAAAAAGAAACGCCCTCTTCGGAGGGCGTTTTTATTTTCTGTTCGAATTGAATTACAATCCCAACTTAGCTTTCAATTCATCCTTTGAAAGATATCCTACATTCGAGAATTTCATTTCGTTGTTGGAATAGTATTTCAATGTTGGAAGTGCATCTACGCCCAACTCTGCCGCAATGTTCGGGTTTTGATCCACATCTATCGTCACAATTTTCAACGAAGGATTCTCTTTTGCCAATTCATCCAAAGATGGCTTCATCTTTCTGCAAGGTGCGCACCATTCTGCCGCAAAATCGATCAATACATTTCCACTTGCAACCAACACTTTGAATTCTTCAGAGGTCATTCCGCCGGTAGCACTTACCTTTCCAGATACAACAGGTAGTCCAGCAGATTTCCATTTCATGATTCCACCTTGAAGCTCATAGACTTCTTTGTACCCTTGCTTACGCATAGCAGCTGCAGCGCTAGAGCTTCTTCCTCCACTTAAACAATAAACGAACACAGGTGCATTCTTGTCAATGGCATCTATCCTTCGTTGAAAATCGTCGCTGTTCCAATCGGCTAAGAGTGCACCTTCAATGTATTCTTTTGAAAATTCACCTGGCGTACGAACATCCAATAAAACCGCATTGGGCGTTGATTTCAATTTTTCAGAAAAAGACTTTGCGTCTAGAACAGGGTTACCTCCATTTGAAGAGCAAGCGCTAAAGAATAGCGCAACGAATAAGAGTAAGCTAGAATATTTCATGTTGCAAAAGTAGTCTTTCAAATTCAAAGTCTGTGTGATGCAAATTACAAAGGCCGTTCCTATTACATTTGTAGTATGAAGCTTTATTCGATTCTAACCGTTCTATTACTTTCTGCTGCCACTGGCTCTGGGCAGTGCATTGTAATTAACGAGGTTATGGTAAATGCAGCAGGGCCATGCGATGGTAGCTGCACCCCAAATACAGGAGAGTGGATTGAATTGTATAACACTTGTCCTTTCCCTTGGAATATTGAGTGTTACATACTCTCAGATGGTGATTTTTCCATTACCCTTCCAGCTGGCACATCCATACCTGGCAACGGTTTCCTTGTCATCGGATCTTCGAATTCAGGGGTAGATGTAGATGTAAATATTGGAACATGCGGTTGCACGACAGGACCAGCTGCTCAGGTTGGAATTCTAACGAACAATGCAGAGCAATTGATCTTGTATGATAATCTCGGAACAATCATCGATGGGATTGTTTGGGGTGGCGGACAGTGGAATCAGCAAACGTCCTTTACGACAAATGCCTTCGGACCTTGTCCGCAATTCACTGTTCCAGTGTTGTCTATTTTTTCTCAAATTCAAACGGTTCCAGCGCAAGGAAACAACGATGGACTCACCGTATTCAGAAGTTGTGACGGTGTGAATCCGTGGGTCTCAGGAACTCTTCCCCCGTCTCCTGGAGCTTCGAATAATTCAGACGTTCCTGTATCGGCAAGTTTCAGTCTTTCTGAAAACAGCGTGTGTGTAGGCGATTGTATTCAAGTCACTAATACCTCTCTTGGAAATCCAGGTTTATGGACATGGCTTGTGAATGGTGTTGAAGATCCGTTGTTGGATAGTATCTCTCCTACCATTTGTTTCTCGGAAGCCGGTGTTTTTTCATACTCACTTATTGCCAGCAATGGTTGTTCAGCCGATACCCTTTTGGATGGTGCGACTGTTAATGTTATTCCATTAAGTACATTAAATGTCACTCCGAATTTAGACGATGTAATCTGCGACAATTCCCCAACAACATTCAATACAACCAGTCTTTGCAGTACCTATCAGTGGACATTAAACGGAACTGATATTCCAGGTGCAAATTCCGACTCGTATACAGCAAACGCAGATGGTGTCTATCAGTTGACTTGTCCGAACGACATATGCGTTGCACCAAGCACTCCGGTAGAACTCGACTACCAGAATTTCCAAATGAGCTTAACCCCTGCCTCTACAGTCTTGTGTATTGGAGAATCGCAGCAGCTAACACTCGCGGTAGTGAGTGAAGGCCCCTCAGTGAATAATGAATGGACTTTTAATGGCAATCCTTTGACATCAGGCCTTACTTCTTTTCTTGCTGTTGACATGGGTACTTATGAGGTTGTGAGTACAAATCCAGATGGATGCACATTCACTTCAACAGCTGAGCTTATAAGCGCGAACAACAATCCGATTATTTCTGTTCAGAATCTAACGCAGTCTGGATGTTGGGACGGGCCAACGACATTAGGAATAGACCCATCGTATTCGAACATACAGTGGGACAATGGAACGAGTGATCCAACGATTGAATTGCAATCGAATACGACCGTGAATGTGACCGCATTGGATGCAAACGGTTGTGATGCTGCAGGTAGTTACGTGCTTGATCTTCCTGAATGCGCAACTCTTTTTATTCCGAATATTTTCAGTCCAAACAGCGACAATTTCAACGAGACCTTTCATTTGAATTTCTCTGGAGATGGAAGCACAACTGCGGTGGCTTCATATTCCATTAAAATTTTTAATCGTTGGGGAACATTGGTGTTTGAATCTTCGGACCCTGATAAAAATTGGAATGGCACTATCAATGGCAATGAAGCATCGACAGGAGTATATTATTTTGTGGTAGAAGCGAAATACGCGAATGGTGAATCTATTCTCACACCAGAACAGCAAGAAGGGTGGTTTCAGTTGGTTCGTTAGAATCTGAAACTTGCTCCCATTCTAACGCCGAAGTAATTGTAATAAATTCCATCAAGAACAGCAGCACCAGAAGCTGAAAGTCTTCCGTAGTAGCGCATGTAGCTGTGAGATAAAAGAGCGTGAATGTTTATTTGGTTGTTCAGTTTTAAAGAAACACCTGCACCATCGGTAAAATCAAATGAACCAACACTTCCTTTATGGTAGGCAATACCTGTTGAAATCATCACGAGTGGGCTTATCTTCTTAGAGGGCATCAAGCGTGCGCGAAGATCAAGCATGAAAGGAACAGAGAATCCGATATCGTCTGAATATCCCATAGCACCAATACCAATCCCGGCAAATGCCCAATTCTTGTAACCGATACCGTTGGCTGTATATATTCCACCGAATGAAGTTGTGTTGGGAATGGTTTGTTTATCGTATCCATATATTCCTCCCCACGGATCGAACAAAGGAGTATCAATGGTGAATCCGCCTACTTTACCTACTCCAAGTCCAACAACTCCTTCATTCACCGACTCGAAATAGAAATCGCCGAAGACTTTGTCTTTCTTTTTTTCTTCAGGCTTGCTCCACAAGGAATTTTGATTTTCGTTTGGCGCTTGAGCAGGAGCTTTAGATGCATCAATAACAATCGACTGAATATCATTAAAAGGAAGATCAACAATTACGTTGGTCGAAATCTCAACAGTGAAAGCCTCTTGCGGTTTGTATCCGACAATACGAGCGGTAATCACATCGCCATTTTTCATATAGATTTTAGACTTTCCAGCATCCTGTGCCATTGTGGCTATAGAAAGGAAACATGTGAAGAGGAATAGAATTGTTTTGTTCATAGAGCAAATATAAAAGAAAAAGCCTCGAATAAATCGAGGCTTTTCAAGCGGAGATGGGGGATTATGAAACCACTTTCCAAGATTATTTTAAATTAGTTAATTTACATTTCTGACACCCACTCATTAAACTCCTTTTCAAAGCTTTCTGCAAACATCATTAATTCTTCAAAAGTGGGAATGTTGTTATATATCATAACCGCACTCCTGTTATAATCACCGCGCCAGTCAGACCAATTTTCTGCTGCTGGTAATGTCCTTACCCCACTGATTAGTATTGCATCATAGTTCATGGTATTGTACCGGAAAAATGTTTGACGGTGCTCAACAACAATTTTTAGTAGCTCAGGATTGGATTTGATTTTATCAAAAACACCTGCTTGATATAGGTTCAGTAAATCATAGTAGTGTCTGCTCTTACGTTCACTGCCTTTGTTAAACCCTTCTAGTGTTTCGTGAATGAACAGTAACTTTTCAAGAAATGTTCTTTCAGGAGCCAGTGTTGATACGCTAAATGAGCCCTCTCCTAAAAGGTCGGCAAACACTTCATGAATGATTGGCGTGATCGTTCTTTCTTCATTAGGCATTTCATCAGCTCTGGGAACAAGCTCTATCAAAACAACAGGCAATAATCCACCAAACTCGTTTTTAAGAGTGCCAGGGTACTCAAATTCAATGTTCACCTCATTGCCTTTTTGAACGAGTCTTAATTCAAACTTTTCGTGGACATGTTCAGCTACCTTTTCTTGAAGTTGAGGCAAAAGAAATTCTTTAATAAACGAAGCACTCTTTTGTTCCAATTCTTCCAACCGAATCTTCCGCTGTCTGTTTGATTCTGCATCCTCTGCGCCATGAGGCGGTTCCTGGCCAAAGACTTTTCGATTGATGGCAATATCAATATCCTCAGAGAACCTTTCAATCAATCCCCTAGCCTTGGATAATGATGTACACCTTTGAATGTGATATTCCCTTTTAATTCAGGTATTTCATTCAGTGTTTTAAGTGTCCAGCATACCCAAAAGTCTTTCTCAATAACGGCTGCTGGTAATGGAATATCCATTCTTTCAGATGCCTGTCTGCAATAAAGATTACGTTCTTCTGCTGATAATCTGATAAACGCTTCCATGGAATTATTTTTCATTAATAAGTTCTCTCAAAATCTTTGCTATCCATGCGGGTGCATATTGAGCTTGTTTTTTGATTTGTTTTAGATCCTTTGCCTCTAGTTGGCTTTTGATTTGCGTTATCATCTCATCCGAGATGTTGTCCTTTCCTATTTGTCTAAGAGCATGCAAAATCAATCCTGATTTAGTGCCTGCTCCGATCATATTTTTAGGAGTTGTAGGCTTCAGAATAATCTCTTGTTTGCCAAAACGGACGGTCTTTTTAGGGCCGTTGGTATAAAGTTCAATGCGCATTGGGATTTGTGTGGACAGCCCAAGCAAATTAGCAGCATATGCTCCTGTTGGTTGAACCTCGATGGCTTCTGATGCTTTGATTGCCTCAATGACACTTTCAGTACTGGGCATGATTGCTCCTAGTTTGGGATGCACCTCCGGTAAATCATACAGACCATGCGCCAGTCTGCGAATGACCTTCTTTTGCACTAACCTTGTCAATGCCGTTCTAACGCTACGAGAATCATCCGTTAATGAAGTAAAGAGCTTTGCGGTAAAAACAAAACCTCTTCCATGCGCTCTAATCCTTGCAATAAGCTGTTTTTCTGTTATTTCCATTGTTTATGCTTATTTTTCTTGTAACAAATTTACTATATTATTTGTTACGAATCAAAAGTGTCCTTTCAGCTAAATCTATCTTGTTCTTAGGATTCAAGAGAAAATTTTCCAGAATAACAGCATTTTAAGTCCCAATGGGCGATAATTTTCCACTAAGAAGACTATAATGGAAAATACTTTCCATTATCACGGAAATTACGACGCTCGTTTTACGCTCGTGATAACCATTATAAGCACTTTTAGAGACCGAATTTTCAATCAAAAGTCACTTAAAAGCAAAGAAAAAGCCCCGAAATATTCGGGGCTTTAATAGGTGGCGGAGAGTTAGGGATTCGAACCTTCACTAAAAACCCTTTATTTACAAGTGTTTCAGAAGACCCTTAATCCCTGACGCTCCGATTACGCTCGTCTTTTCATTTTCAATTAAAACGAAGGTAAGACAAATTTTAAAAAGTAAAAAAGAAATACTCTGCTACGATTTCGCCAATCCCTGATAATTAAAAATTCCCGTTTCGAGCGAATATGTGAGGACCGAAGATTGAGGTTATTCCTTTCCGTTGAACTCATCTTCGAGCTGTTTTGCAGCTAGCATAATCTCATCGAATGTTGGCGGATTACCATAGATCATCTCTGAACGCATAACTTCATAGTCATTCTTTAGTGCATCTCGTATTTCATTATCAGGTACAATTGAAATACTACCCGGAATCAATTTGGTATAATTGAAACGTTTCAATCTTGAATAAAACTTCCGATGTTCAATTACCTCCGCTATAAAACTTTTATTTTTCATTGTAACGGATGAAAAATCTTGTCTTCCCAAATGAAACAAATCGTAATAATGTCTGGACATACGTTCTGTTCGCATCCTATCTCGCTCATCGCGATTGTACTCTTCGTGTAGCAATAAAATCTTTTCTACCAGTGTTCTTTGCGGATGAATAGTAAGTACTTCAAAGTCTTCTTCAACGTAGTTCGCATTTGGGAAATATGTGACCAAAAGAGATTTCATACTTCGCATAACACTCGGTTCTCTCATCGAACGAACACTGAATTCTATTTTCACTCTGTTCAGTAGATAGGGATTCGAATCGAATAGCGAAATGAAATTCACATAAATACTCTGCGGATCGGTATCGGGCATATCGGGTCGCACCGGCTCCGCCTCTATAGAGTACAAATTTTCGGGAACTTGCGATTCAACAAATTTAGATTTTAATGCCTCTAGCAGCTGATTTGAAGTAAACGCACATCCTGCTCTTCGCAATTGCTCAACATAGTTTTTAGTAGGTGTTTGCTTATACGTCATTCCAACTGCTTCTGAGCTTAACGATATATCAATATCTTCAGAAAAACGATCAATTAAATGCCAGCCTTTACTCAATGAAGTCCCCCCCTTAAAGGCGAAATAATTGGCATACTTCGTTTCGAACAATAGCTTTATTGAAAGTGTGACCCACCAATCTTTTTCAATTGCTTTTGCCGGTATTCCTGAAATTCGAGACGCTTCGTTTATTGACACCAAGCGCGAAGCATCGCTTAAGTTCTTTAACCAACCAATCATTCTACCTGGCATTTAAGATTTTTACAATGAAGTCACTCACCTTCGTTTGAGTTAGTCGTAAATCATGCTTCAAATTTTCTGGACTCTCTTTCTTCAATAACTGAATTATTCTATCCCTCTGCCCGACCGACAACTTCTGTAAATCTAATTCCTCCAAAGCCAAAAACAACAAACTTGTTATGTCGCCTTTCATGGAAAGCTTTTTGGCTGTTGTTGACTTAAAAACAATAGCGCTTTTTCCAATCTGAATTCTCTTTGAATGACCACTTGTTAGAAATACTAGCTTCATTGGAACTTGGGTAGATAAACCAACTTTGTTCAATGCATACTGACCAGAAGGTTTTATTTTCACATGCTCCTTCCTCGACAGCACCTGTGCCAACTCCTCAATTGATGGAAGTACCTTTCCGAAAACCTTATCAACTTTAGGCAACACATATATCCCTTGCCCCATTCTTTCCAATATACCAGATTCCACAAGTCTAGACAAAGACTTTCGAATTGCCGTTGAAGATCCCTCCTCCTTGAAATCGGAAGGTAAAAAGACACTACCTGGCTTTGCCCTTCTGATTTTCAATTCAATAACTTGATTAACGGACTCTTTCATGTCACAAATATATAAAAAATTGTGACATTCTTTGGAGTTAAAGCACGGTTATTCTTTTGCCTCAGTTTTCTAAAAAAGCAGTGGATAAATTACAATCTCGCCAGTCCCTGATAATTAAAAATTCCCATTTCGAGTGAATATGTGAGGAGATGTGCTGAACGCTTGCAATTGGTTTTTCTTAGAATATTCTCGCGGTGTTTTTTAACGGTGCCACTTGCAATATTCAATTTGGAAGAAATTTCTTTGTTGGTAAACCCTCGAATAATTAAGTCGATAATAATCTTTTCCTGGATTGAGAGTTCACTGGGCATTCGCTTTTTCTCTTTGAAGTAGTTTAACTTCTGTGCAGTAACCAGCGAATTGAAGTATATTTTTTTCTCATGTGCGCTTATTAACGCCTTTTTTATCTGACCAGAGTCGGCCTCTTTGGGCAGGTAACCCAATGCCCCAACAGATATGGCTCTGTCTATCATGTAATCATTTGTAATCATGCTCAGGACAACCGCTGAAACTTTGGGGTACTTTTGTTTGATTACTTCAATGGTGCTGTCTCCTGATTTACCCGGCATATTAATATCCATAAGCACCACGTCGCAGGTTTCTTCTTTCAAAAAATCTAAAAACGATTGTCCGTCTGGAAAATCACCAACCACATGAAAGCGTTCAGCCCTGTCTTGGTTTAAAATTCTCTTAATGCCTTCGCGAGTTATGGTGTGATCATCTACTAGCGCAACTTTAATTGGAACTATCATTTTAAAGGAAGTTGAAGTTTAGTGCATGCGTACTGATCTAAGATACGATAAAATTCTATAGTCCCTTCCAATTGAAGGGTTCTATTTAAAATGGAAGAGCAGCCCCTACCTTCATTGTTTCTTGCCGTTTCTAAGAATTCTTTTTGGCTGAATGGTGCACCGTCGTGTGTAAAGACCACTTGAAATTTATCTTCATCGTTGTTTAGCTCGCACTCAATGAATGTGGGTTTTCCATGCCGAATAATATTATTCAAGATTTCGTTGGTAATTCTATAGATAGCCAATTGCTTGGGTTGAGGGAAATTCAGATCACAGATTAATCGATTGAAAAAGTTAATTCGAATATTAAATCCTAATTCGGCAAGGTTTTGTTCGATGGCATTGATTAGGCCTAATTCAGCTAGTTGTTTGGGAAAGATTTGTGACGAATAATTCCTAACATCTGCAATTAATAAATCTAACTTCTTGTATATATTTTCCCTATCCGAAGCTGAGAGCATAATGGAAGAACTACTATCGACTTCCTTTTGTAAATGACGATACAGCACACCTAATTGTGGCCCGATATCGTCGTGAAGATTGTCTGCTAGTGCTTCTCGTTCGGATTCCTGAGACAAAATGATCGCTTGTTGCATTTTTAAATCAAACTCCTTGCTCTGATTAATATTCTCGATGGTTTTCTTTGTAAACAACATGAAAATGAATACAATGAAAATTAATAATAGAACCATTATTACCCCAGAAAATATAAGCACTTCATCAATTCTCATCTTATCCTTTGTTTCAAATTAAGAAGTGCATTGTATGAAATTAAGACATCTCGAATTAAATTACCAGACACCAAGAACACAAAATAGATAACAAACAATTCAACCGGTTTTTCAGAAGCCCTTAAAATTTGCTGAGATAAAAGAGGAATTATGCTAAGTGCTTCGTAGATAAATATCCCAAGTAATCCGAATAATGGCGACGAATTGATACTGTTGTAGCCACCCATTTTTCGAACATAATGTAACGCCGAAGTAAAAGTAATAATAAGAATATAAAATCTTGAAATTCCCCAATTGAAGTCTTGGGGAAAATCAAAATTGTAAATAAATGAGCTTGATACAACAGAAATGACAAAAAAGACACAAAACAAGTATAGAATATATCTAATTCTAGGGGTGAACTTTCCTATTTCAATGGCAAGAAAAGTAACAATCACCGTTTCAAGAATCTGATAATAATTGTGAATTATATCTGTACCAATTTCTAAGGATATGAAAAATACTCCAGTTATATCTGCACTAAAAGAAAAAAAAGTAAAAGCCAGAAAATAGAATGAGCCGACATTTTTATTAGCAAAAGAAAGCACTTGTAAAAACAATGGTACTGTTCGCAGAAATAAGGCTATGTAGGCTAGATATATCAAGAATTCAAACTATTCTTTTTTGAACAAATATTTGGACAAGTAATCATGTTATCAACTATTACCCCCGCTGTCATATCATCTCCGTTTGCATCTACTCCAACCAAAACGAGTTGTTTATTCTCATCTTTGTCTAAGGCGAAATACATACGAATTCCCATGCAGCCGGTTTGTCCGAGAATGGAGTTAACCAAGTTCTTTCCTACTGCCAGTGCAATGGTATCTCCAGTAGAGATTGTAGCGCGGTAATCTGCTGTCATTTTTGATCCTTCTGCAAGTGTAATCACTGCACCTTCGTTTCCTGTGAATGTCATATTATTAAATTTTATTGATTTCAGCTAAAATAGGAAAGTTCCAAACTGAACTGGTCCTACTCTTGATGAAAAGACAAGTGAAATGGAATGAATGGTTAACAGGTATTTCAAAATCAGGATACAAGGGCTATTGATTTAGTGTTATTCATTGAAAGAGAATACGCCAAAAGACGTATGACAATTATGCCGTTTTGGCTTGAACAATTGATAATTCAATACGATTGGCGTTATAATAAGTGGGAACTTTCATTTGTACATCTTTAGAGCTTGTTGGAGGAAAATATTCGTAAAAGGTTCGATCTTCCGTAGCCAGAACGGAATTGGTTTTGGTAAAATAGGTTATACGAATTGTAACGTCTTTGTACTGTGCAACTGTAGCTAGGTTTTCAATAGTGCAATTGATCTTGTATTTATTGCCCCAAAAATTCTCGTTGTAATTCCCAGACACTTTTAAGAATTTCAATGGGTCTTGTCGTTCTATATCTTCCACGCGTTGAACTTGATTCTGGTATGAGGGAGCAGAAGCGTTCGATTGATAGGTATTGAAGGCATAATAGCCTAAAATTCCTGCAACAAGTCCCAAGCCTACTTTCGTGTAAATGTTCATGGCTCGAATTTATTTCAATTTCACAATCTCCATTACGCTCTATTGTAGCCTGGCACCTATGATGCATAAAAAAACTCAGTAATTACAAGGGCAAGAGAGCGCTTTATAAAAAAATTCTCAACATTCAAAAACACGCCTTTTGGCGTATTGAAGGTTCTCGCCTGGTCTATCAAACTTTTAGCGATCCAACCTCGAAATAGAAAATTACACTTGAGGAAAAAAGCCTTACGAAATTTCGTAAAGCCATTTATAATAAAGTTTTTTCTTAAGCTTTTTTTAGAGGGGGGCTAATATTGTAATGTTAAAAAAAATCAATTAACTCTCTTTGCTCTATTTAATCAATGCTCACAAAAATTAATTCCCAGTAATTACTCAAACTATTTAAGGACTCGCCGATTTACAAATATTCGATTAGTTCAAAACTAGTGATATGAACCGTTATTTGAATCTATAAATCCGATTCTCTTTTTACAATTACCATTTCATCAAATCCGTGTTTAACGAGCAACTTTTTCAATGAAGTAATAAATCGTCTAAGTTCCCTATCCAAAATGGATTCGTAATCAAGACTTAGGCCGTTGAAATCATGCGGCAATAAATTTGCTATAGCAAAATTGATCCCTGATATAATAGTAGGAAAATCTATGAAAACCAGATTTTCATCTCTAATTTGAGAATCAATACTAATATTTCTTGGTCTTCCTGCATATTTAAAGGAAACGTTTCGAGTTGCAATTGATGATTTCAATGTCTCAAACTGAAGATTAACATCCTGATTTATTCGGTCAGGCATCAAAACATAAAACTTCCAATGTTTATATTTAATGCCATCAAGTTCAAATCCTCCATTTTCAATGAGATATCGACAAGTTGGGCCAATTAAGTTTTCAAAGTATACAGATGCTAAAGTTGCAGAAGGAAAAAAATTAATTTCATCATCTAAACTTGAATTGAAGAATTTAATCACCTTCTTAACAGCTTCTTCAAAACTTTTATCGTTTCCTTTTTCGAATTGAGCAAGTGACAAGCCACCAAAATCTGAAAGCAATTTAATATTCTTATCTATAATAAAAGCACATTTCGATGTGCCAAGCCGACCAGTAAATAAACCTAATTCAAATAATACGTTGTCGCGCGGCTGTAACAATACTTGTCCTCTCGATTCAACTTTGTCATCCATAGTGCCTAAAAGTATACCATAATCAAATTGTAAAGTTGCCTTAAGTAAGTCTGAAAGAAAGTTTTGGTTAATCCTAAATACTGAATTATCCCAAACTTTTTCATCCCATATTGTTACATCAAAATCTGCTGCTAAAATAGCCTTTGCTTTTTGAGCCAAGTTTAATTCTTCTGATGAAGAACCAATAAATAGTTTCTTTTTTATCATAAATCAAGAGCTTTTCTTAAATCATCAAAAACACCTTCAACTTCGGCCATTAATAGCCTAAGGTTTTCAAGCTTTTGTGAATTGTATTTGAAAATAGGTTCTCGCCCATCAATTGACATTATACTATCCGATTTTGAAGGATTTAAACATAAATCACTGAGTTGACTATGGATAATAGGAACAAGTTCATAAAATGATAATTTTTCATATCGATAAATTTCAATATCATAACAGATCGCATTAATATCGAAGCTGCTTAAGCCAATATCTTTAAAAGAATCCGCTTTTACATTTTTCAAAAACCGAATCATTCGCTTCAGCCTTCCATTCGTTTCTGAACTTCTTTCATTTATTAGTTCTATACTTAAAAAAGGAAAATCAGGTAGCCCTTTTGAATTACTCTCCTTATTATAAACTTGTATTCCTCTATATTCTCCCTTTTCATTTATAATTACCGAAACATCATCAAACCAATTTGCAACGACCACATCAACTTCACGATTCAAACTTTTATTTTTTATTTTGATAGACTTCGGTTTTGAAATATCGCAAATGTCATATGCCTCCTCTAGGGTAACTTCGATATCTAGCCTTAATTGCAGTAAATCTTGGAGAACATTGCCTCGGTAGGTATTGGTATTTACTTCCTTCTCCATTCTTTCAATCACGCTTTGATTGTAACATAATCGTTGATCATTAGACTCAAGAATTTGTTTCAATCCTACTAAATCTATGAAATAAAATTTCTCACTGATAGCTAGAAGATCGATGTCGCTGTATCCTCTGATATGTGTATCAGTCATGACAGAACCTTGATACCGGAATGTTACGTCACTTATTTTTTTTGACAAGTGATTCTTTACTCGATCTCCTGCATCTTTACTTTTCTGAGTGTATTCTGGCTCGACGCCTTTCATTGCCAATCTTATATATGTTAACACATCACTGTATGACAAAGTAGCTAGTTCATCTGAGAATGATTTCTCCAATTCAAAATTTTCAGGATTAATTCGTCTTTTGAGACTCTCATTAAGCTGTCTATAATTCTTTGCCATATGTATTTTATGTTGTTTCCTAGTATTAGCAATAATCTAAATAAATAATTCAAGCTTAAAAGAGTATTGTCGGAAAACCATTTTTTTTGATGTTTGAACAAAGTTGCTGTCAAATAGCTACCTTGTCAATACGTCAAATTACTTATTTAGATGAGATATGGTTGGAAGTATTCGAAAACTGCTGAATTCACATTCTGAAAAATCAAACTTGAAAACCTATTATTAAAACTCAACCTTGAATTTAATTGCTGCTAGTAATCTCCTGATAAACGTTTATTACAAATCACTAGGGTTAATAATGTCATCTATGATAATCTCTTCAGAAATTTCGCAATCATCAAAAGTACGAAATTTACAAGTGACGATTAGTTTAAAGATTTTGAACAAATTAAAGAATTCATCACTGTTAAAATCAACTTCAAAACTCATAACAAATAAATATGGATCATCATTTATTAAATAGCGTATGTCAATCCAAATTATTGAAGCCATGGATTTGTAACTACTATGAATTCTTTGATTGAAAGTATAACGGAAATTTTTAATTAAACTTATTTATCTGCCTTTCCGAAACCAATATCTCTTTAGCTTGCTTGTTGAAATAGGCTCTAGGGATTCAAATTTGTGTCATTAAACTTAATTGAATTTTAGCTAAAACTATGGATATTCCAATTTTTTGGTTTCAAAATCAAAAATTAATAGTCCTGTAAGTTGTTGAGAATTCTCTATGTCTTTACGTCCATTCCACACTCGAACTTGTGCTATTCCTCCGACAAAATCGACATTTGTTATAAAGAGATTAGTTGCAACTGCTACGCTATCCCAATTAGCACCATAGTCTGAAGAAAATAACAAATGGTCTGTCTCCTTAAGTGGATTGCCCGTACTGCAGGAATATATCATTTTGTTCTCATAAATATCGCCATCATTAACGCGATATCCCTCTGGGACAGCAACATTCTTATACTCCCTATGATTGGAATTTGAAGAGCAAGATAATAGCGTTATAACACTAATAAGTAATAGATTGAAATTCTTTTTCATAATCTTCGTGTAAATAGCTAATTCAATTGCTTAGTCACTATTTTTTAAGTTCTAATTCAATATAGACCACAGTATTGTTCTTAATAATCAATTCATAACTCATATTTTCACCGGACCTACTTGCTCGAGTATAGCCATCAGTCACTTTAAATTTTCCTGGAAGAGCACTATCAATTTTACTAAATGAGTCCCCAACATGAATTTCTGATAACGTTTCCTTAATAATTTCATCCTGAATTTCCTGAGGCATGAACTGAAAAGCTTTTGAAGGAAAAACTCCTGGAAAAATAACTAGATACAAAACAAGCATTACAACAGGTAATAATGCCATTCCAAATTGAGTGAACCACTTTGGCAATCGCTCTATTCTACTTTCTAATTTAATTAATACGAAATAGGTGAAAACAGCGATAAAACCGAACACAAAAACGAACGGCTCCATCATAAAAAAGGTTCCCAATCCCGTTGATTGTAATATTGCCCCTGCAATTAAGGACAATATGCTGGCGATAATCACTGGTAAAAAACAAGTTAATTTTGACAACTTGAGTTTCATAGTGAGCTCTATTAACAATACAACGAGAGGCATCAATAGAATTCCTAGAAAAATGGAAAACCATGGATCAATTCCTCTTGTAACGACTTTGGGAAATATGACATTTCCAGCAATAAGCAGAATATTTGTTATGACAATACTGCCTGTAATTGAAGTGTAATAAAATACTGATTTCTTCATTTAAACATAAATCTATCTGAACATTTAATCTGAGGTTTCAGTTTTAAAAACTCCATTTTCAGAATCCACTTCCGTATTAGTTTTTGTATTTTTAGGATTCAATGAGGAAAATTTCTTATTCCATTCTTCAATAGAAATGCCTTTACCTGCAAACCAAACTTGTACAAAATTATATTCGCTATCCAATTCCACAGTAAAATTCGATTTACTCATTTGTACACTCCTTTTTAAAGGTAATTCAAAGTAAGGAGCCAAAAATTTATTATCATTACTAATTCCACTAACCCCGATAAATATTCTTTGTCCTTTACTATCCTTAATAAATTGTTCATTCGCTGGAAATCTATCTCCTGTAGTATTAGAATTTAACCACAACCAACTTCTATTTTCTTGATTGTCTTGTGTTATTATCATAGTCAAGTCAGTAACCACATCAATATCACAACTCATCGACACTGTTGCATTATTACCAGAAGTATGAATTTGAGCTTCCCAAGAATTATTACCTCCTTTTCCATTTACGATATCTACATGGGCTTCAGAATATTTTATGTCTATAAAAGTATCAAGATCTCCTATTTGAAATGAAAAAGAACCATATGCATTGCGTGAAAGTTCCTTTCCCTTTGCAACGTTTACTCGCACTTCACTTCCAATTTTGTAGTTTGAACTTGATTTTTCCTGATCATTCAAATCACCGAAGCTCCTATTATTTCCGTCTCCCAAAAAGAAAAGACCAAATATATTAAATGGAGCAAACGAAAATGATTGAATTGTAAAAACCTCCAATCCTTCTATTTCCACCCCATTTATCACTATATTCTCACTAAACGCATAGTTCGAGTTGTACGGGTATTTGGCGTAGAGTGGATCCACACTGAAGAACCTTCCTAGTCGTGGGTCTTCGACGCGGTATTTGTAATACATGGCACCTTCCCATAACTCTTTGTCCTTCTCCTGCTTCTGGAACCCATTCCGATACTCTTCAATGCTCCATGTTCTGCTTGCTAGCTCAACGCCGAACGGTGAGTAGTCACTGACGCTGATGATGTAAGCCGTGTAGTAATCGATTACCCCGTCGCTGTTGCTGTCCGTGGCTGCCTTCCCGTCGCCAATGGTCGTTAGCACGTTACCGAGGTGATTGCTCAGGCTGTACTGACGGTGATTCAGCTGCCTTGCGTGGTAATACGTCGCCTGCGTTAATGCACCTGCTGAGTTCGTAATATTTAAATCGACCGTGTCTTTGCAGATTCCCACCTGTGCACTGCCGTAGATATTTCTCTCGATAAGCTTGTACTCCATTACCGCATTCTCGGCATCCATCTTGTGCTCATACACCCCCATGACATTTCCTTGTGCATCGCGGACGTAATACGTACTCGACTCTAACACACTGCCCGCATACACGTGCTTGGCAACCCTGTTGCCCATGGCGTCGTACTCGAACTTCAAGTTCTTCTTCACAGAGCCACTCGTGCGCGTAATCTCCGATATCTTACTGTCTATCCGCCAATGGATTTCTTGTATCTCCTCTTGAGCATCCGACTTCAACTCTCCAATCTGCGTGTACGTGTAATTGTTACTCGTATTGGGCGACGCATTGTTATATGCTGGCATGTCCTCTATATCCGTAGCCGATAAAGAGGCTACCGTTACCGCATCGTCTACGCTATACAATCGGTTGCTTAACAAGTCTCCTGCGCTATTGGTTGCATACTGATAACTGAGGTTGTCTACTAACGTGCTTCCTTCATAACGCTGCTGCGTTAGAATATTGCCGTTAGCATCAAAGGTAAAGAAATTGTTATGCTCGCCGCTAGCTCCACTCGAGGCAGCCCACGCGTTGGTAGACGGCGCATACTGCGTAAACCCTTTGGCCTGCCTTAGTCGGTTCAACTGATCGTACTTGTACGCCATACCCAAATTACTTGGCACGAGGACTCCCGATCCGTTGTTTTCCATCAACGTCGTTTGCATAATGTGGATGTTGCCGTTGTATAATTCAGCACTCTGTGCCTCTAAATCGCTGCCCACCACACCGCTAAACGCTCCTGTGGATGCCACACTGCTAAAGTCGCCTTCGTAATAACTTAAACTAAAACTAGCCACATCGCGACCAAAACGTCCGTTAAGTCCCGTGCCCGAGCCGTCGTGACCCATGTCTCTTGTGGCATCAAGTGCATTGCTGTTGATGCCTTTTATCCACCCCTGCAAGGTATACGCGTAGTCAACTCCTTGCACCTGGTTGCTACCCAACTCCTGTCGCATAAGCGGACCGTGAGCGTAATAAAAATACTTGCTATCCTGCTCCCACAGCGCGCCAACAACCGTTGGATCGGTGATTGTGGTTCCGGCCATGGCTGCGGGGTCGGGATGCGTTGAGGTGTACACCTGCGTAATGCGGTTATCTGCATCGTACTCATACCAATGGTGCCACGCATCGCGCGCTCCTCGTTGGTAACTCACCCTGTTGACCTTACCCGAGATTAAATCATAGTCGTACTCCATGCGCTTGTAACGCTGATCGGACAAGCTGCTGGTTACGGCCATCTCGGGGTTGTCTTGCACGAGTTCATTCACGTTGCCATGAATATCGTAGCTGTAATGCGTGGCGTGGGTATACCCGTCCGAGGCATCGCTGTGATACACCTTCTGATACACAACAGTGCTCACGCGCTTGCGTAAGTTGTTTTGCGTAAAGGATGGAATACCGCTTACCAGCGGTGCATCGTAGGTTGTACGCGTAACCTCTGTGCGCGTTGCATTAACACCCGTGCTGGTGTTTGCGCCCTGCGCTATCCATTGCATAAACGGCGAAGCACTGCTGCTTCCACTGCTTGAACTAACTTCTATAGCTAGTGGGTTAAACGCCCCGCCCACATCGGCCCCCTGAACATCGCTCATGTGCAAGCCCGTCGTGCTCGTGTTTTCTTCTTTCACGCCTGCCTCCTGCACACGACCCTGCGCATCGTATAAACTGTAACTGTACGTACCGTTATCATGCTGCTTTGTATTCTGACTTAGCACAATGCGGCCTAGTTTATCGTACCAAAAACGCTGCGAGTAAACACCCGCGTAGTTGGTTAAAAAACGAACGTAATGCGCCCCCGCTCCTACCACCACTCCTTCGTGGTTGTTGCGCATGGCAATGCTGTTTATTTTGGCTGTTGTGCCGCTGCCGCCACTAACCGCATTGGACCACTGCCAATCGGTGCTCGTTAATGAATAGGTTAAAGGAAGAGTGGCACTTGCAGTACCCACATACACCCCTTTCTTCAATACACCCGAGACACCTACGGCATAACAGGTAAACGCATCGGTAAACACCAAATCGGCTATCCCTACTCCCGTTGATCCTGTAATGTTCACGCCCGTGCCACTAACACCACTACCACTCGCTAAATACATCTTACCGTCTTCGCAGCCCAGCATAACCTCACTGCCCTCAGAGGCCCATAGCGGTGCTACACTGCTATACCCCGCATGCGACGATGCGCCACTTAATGCGCTGAAGCTTGCCCCTGCGTTAGTGGTATGAAGGGCTACGCCCGTTGTGGTTGATGTACTTCCAACCGCATAACCCTTACCACTTGCTGCATCTACGTAAATATCTTGTATCGAAGAAATACCTACCGCAGTTGTACCCGACACCCCTGTGTTAGCATACGTGCCCAAAGACAAATTCACGCTCCACAGTCTATCCACTTCACCACCCAATAAACCCACACCCGCTTCGTTGCACCATGCTGCAAGTAAGTTCTTATGCGTGCGCGTCTGACCCGAAGCGAGTTTCAGAATACGCCAATGATCTCCCCCATCCAAGGTGTAACGTATAACGCTGCGATCGCCCACAACCATACCCACCGAAGGACTTGAAAAATAAACCTTGTTCAGCGTAAACGGAACAATGCGTGAACCCGATAATGAGCTGCCACCCGAGTAGGTGCGCATAGAGGCGTTACTTCCCGCTGCAAAATAAACGTCACTACTGCCCTTGCGAACAATGCTGCGTAAACTCTCGCCTCCCGCATTAGACATCTGCTGAGGCATACCTAGCGCATCACTGCCATAAGACTTATACCAGCCCTTACCGCCCGAACCCACTACGTAATACGAATAACCACTTGTGGTACTGTAAGACCCGTCTACGTCCCATAAACACGTATGTCCCACATTGGGTAGCGTAATGCTACTGCTTACCACGCTCTGCACAGGACCACTACTTCCAGAAGTAAGCTGATACTTCGAACCGCTTAACTTACCGTTGCGTCCCGAACTGTAAAAATAATTAGCCCCATCAACAACACTTAAACCCATGATGTCATGACGCGTCTGCGTCTTCAACTGCCTTGCACTTGCTGTAACCGTACTCGAGGAGAACACATCGTACACATCGCCATCGCTTCCACCTACCAAAACACCACCCGTAACATAACCATCTGCCGCACGCAACGCCTGCGGTGAATAGGACACATAATCCATATTGCCTGTAGAAAAATTAGCGTATAGCGTCACGCCCTGGTCGTTTGACATCCATAACTTATCCTCGCCAAAACCAATGCGCGCATTAGCCACTACATTCACCGCTGAACTCACAGAAGACAAAACGCCCGTCGTGGACGACACATTCGCCCGGCGCACCCTCCAGTTACCCGAACCGTCCTGGCCATACACATAGAGGTAGTTCTGCGAGCCCACCTTGCCAAACAAGACTTTCTTCCACGACATGCCTGCTGCACTTAAACTTGACGGAATGGAAATTGTCGTTTCTGTATTGTTCGGATTTACACGCACAGCACTCAAAGTACCCGTGGTACTTAAACGTGCCACCAACACCCCCCCACTGCCCAAATCGCACAGACCAACACCCGCATAGATTCCGCCCGTCCAACTCTTGGGAAATAACATCGCGTTTACAGGTGCCTGAACATTTTGAGTTAAATAAATATTCTTGGTAGAAGTAACATAAGCCATCGCCTGAGCGACTGCGCCTGACACATCCTTACGAACCACTGCTACCTGCTCGGCATTTGAAACACCAAGTGCATAAACACTCCACTGTGACCCGTAAGAAAACAAATACACCTTGCCATTATTAAACGTTCCTCCACAAAGACCCAAGAACTGTGACACGCCATTCTCTTGCATGCGAAGCGACGTGAGCTGCGTAAGACCCTGCGGTGCTCCGGGAACAACCTGCCAAACACTATCGGCACCACTGCTGCGGTACTGCAACGACACAATGCCCATGGCATTGCGAAGCAAAGCCACCTGTGCCCCAGAAGCATTTAACGTAATGGCCTCCAACACCTCTACGTTGCTTAAACCACTGTACTCACTCACCGCACTGGTTTCCACCAAACGACGAATAGAACCGTCGGCACTGCCCACGCGAAGGCTTCCCTGCACCCCACTGCTTAACACACCTGCGTAATGAATTCCCAAAGAACTACTCGTTGGCAACACCGAGACAGCCTGCCAACTCAGCGGATAAACCGCATCACTTACATAAATAACACCCGTGCGGTAACTCTCGCCGCCCAACACCTGCGTGCGATTGCCCACAGCGTAAAAATGATTGTTGCCATCACTGATCACCTTCTCCAAATCAACATCCGAAAAAACACTCGGACTATCCACATGCCAAACACCAGTAGCCGTTAAACTAGCCACGCGGTGCTCTCCCACAACAACGGTTTCTACCGTCGTAGTAGAACCGCCAACACTCAACGGCGGCGTGCCTGATGTAAAACTTACCGTACTACCTACTCCACGCCACTGCGTATACTCAGCGAGCTCTGGTAAAGCAACCTCCGCCCACTGCATTCCACCACTGTTGGTGTAATAAACCTGTCCGCCATCGCCAACCATATAACCCTTCACTCCACTACTCTCTAAACAAATGTCCCAAACATCGGCGCCACTCACACCCATATCCTCTTCCCACGTCAACCCACCATCCTGCGTGCGATACAAGCGCTTACCGCCATCCATCACGCCATAACCCACATGCTCGTCCACCAACTGAACCGAGCTGCCGCCCGCACTACTGCTACTCGTATAACCTACACCCAACACATCTTCCACCGAACTTAAATCCATGGCCTCGTGGTCAGGCAAACGCTGACCCACCAACTGATTCAAACTGTTGTAATAATAATGCGTAGCCATGCCGTGCTGCGTATAAACACTGCGTTCCCCCGAAGCCCTATCGCTGGCTATCGCCTCGCTCAACGCATCTTCTGAACTCGTGAGCGGCAAACGAACAACACCCTGAGGTGGAACCGTCTTAATTAAATTGCCCGCCTGATCGTAATAGTAAAGCGTGTAATGGTACTCCTGATCTTCCCACGTGCGTGAAAAAGATTCTTGCAAGCTGTTCATGCAATGCGAGATGTAAGCTGCAGTAAATGCAGACGCCAACGAATCTACCTGATGCTCATAAGACCACTGCGCATTGGCCGCGGCCTGCGAAAGCAACGCTGCTAAACACGGATCTTCATAAGGTAAACTGTCCAGCACAGGTAAGCTCAACACGATATCCGAGCCAAGCACACAACCCGGTAAACCACTGCCGCAAAAATCCAACAAACTCCTAGGGCCCTTCTCGCCCTCTTCCAAATTTTGTACGCCGTCTGCTATACTCTGCAAATAAGCCGCGTAATCATCTACACACGAACACAAATCTTCATTCACAAAAACCTTCGAATCGACCATGTCGCCAACAATGGCAGACCCCTCATTGCGAACTGCCCAATCGTTGTATGCATAATAAGCCTCCTCATACACTGAATAACAATCCCGCTTATCGGCATACCCCTCCGGTAACGTTAACCCACAACCCTCAAAGTACAAAATACCCACAGCAGGTGTTACACCCGTCGTACTGCTGCTATACCCCGAATAACTCTCCAAATAAGCCATGTAAGACTCCACACAACCACACAAGTCATACGTCATGAAATCACTGTAACTCAACACAGGATCCAACAACTGACGAGAAATATTCAGCGAGGCATACGAGCTCGAATTGTAACGAGACACAGCCGACAAATAGTTCAAATAAAGCGTCTGGCAAGAACTCGAAGTGGAACGAAGCAAGGCATACGACGACACCCCCTGCAAGGAAGACAACTCCTTCAACAGCCCAATGCAATCCCCCGTCTGTGTGGCCAGCGCAATCTCTGCGATATACGCCTGCAAAGCCTGCTGACCCTCGACACTACCGCCGTAACCCAACTTCTCAAAGTCTTCCTGAAGGTATAACGTGCGTGACTTATAATCGGTGCAAACCTGATCATCGCCCAACGCCAAGCGATACACCTGAACGGAATCCCACTGCTGGTAAGCCTCTACATAAGAACCATACAACACCCCGAAAGATTCACTCAGAGAAACAACACTGTCCAAACCCAAAACCCACGACGACAAAGGCTGAGCACCAGAGGTGGTAGAGACCACCGCGCCTAAATAATTCGAATAATCCTTCACATAAACCCCGTATGATGATTTCAAAAAATTCATCTCACCCTCGGGAGCCAACAAACTCAGGTCTTGCGACAATCGCTGACCATTGTACGCCAGCATTAACTCTGAATACAACGCATACTCCTTCATCCCATCCACGTAATTGCCATACTCCTTGGAAAAAGTAGCCAAATCACTCAACACACCACGGTCATACGTCGTATCCACGCCCATATAAAACAACAACTTATCTAAATACATCGACAAGGTGTACTTCGAACCCTGCTCGTAAAACGTCTTGTAGTCGATTGCTGCTATAAATCCTTCATCGCCCTGAGCGTAACCGTAATTCAAATTATACTGATCCAAAGCCTCTAAGTATTGCTTGTACTCCTGCGTTCCTCCGTCGGACCACTGCGCTGTATCCGAAACTGAAAAGGAGGACAACAAAGCCATGGTCTCCCTGGCTACATGCGTCGTATCACAACTCTGGCAGCGCTCAAGAGATAAACAAGAACTCGAGCCGCCAACACGCAACGTATCACCCAGCTCATTCACCGCAGAAAAGGAAAACGAATGAACAGTAGATGGCAACGCTGAACTTGTATCGGCATGAAAACCAAACACGTCATGAAGACCCGACCAAGTGCTCGTCACTCCATCCAACCCGTCACTCCACAAAACCAAACGACACGAGGAATAATCGTAAATCAAACTGTCCACGCCACTCGCCGAATCATACTGCTCCACTCCTACAACACCATAATCCGAAGGACTTAAAAAGAGTGTGCTCCCCAACGTGGCATCCAGCGTGGGAACCTGACCCATGCGGTCCCAATAATTGTGACCCTGTGCATCTGCACTAAACACGGCATCCATCCAAGCCCCTACCGATCGCTCCATCGCATAACCCTGGCCAATACATCCAACAGAGACTGGAAAACCACAGTCACACACCGGGGATGCCTCACGCTCAGTGCCCGAAAGCTCTATAAAACTACCGCCAGTAAAACTGTTCCATAACGTATCGCCTGAATAAACCTCCAACGTAAAATAATGCTCGTGATCACAGGCCAAGGTTTTAAATACCGCATCACTTGGCAAGGCGCCAAAGGACAAACCAGCACCGCCACTCGAAGACACAGAACCCGTAATCTCCAACTTAACACGCGGATAAGCGGAACCTACTGAACGAATAAATAACGCTGGCGTCGATGAAGAAGAATACCAAACATAATAACCACTGGTATCCACCACACCTGCTCCCAACCACGTAGCCATGCCCACGGGCAAGTAAGAGGCAGGCACCGCATGAGAAGAGGAACAACTCGTACAACCGCCCAAACTACCCACACCCGATGAAGTCAAAAGACCTTGCTGAACATTGAGTACCTCGAGCAAATGATTCCCATAACTCGACAACGTACACTGCGTATCAAAACGACAACCGCCCAGCGAAACCAAATCTGTTAAACCCTGCAACTCATCCACACGCGTCAATCCCGAAGGCAACAAAACCAACACCTCTACACTAAAACGTTCGTAACCCGAGGAGTCGCCCAAGTAATGAAAATTACCCATGTTCACCACCTCATCCCACGTCCAACTACACGTGTCCTTCGACAACGAAACAAGACCCGACCAACCTCCGCCAACACCTAAACTTGAACGGTACAAACTAGCAGTCAATACACTGCTTGACAAACTACTCAAACTCGTATTCCACATCCAATCGTAATTGCTATACGGATCGGAACTACTCACATCGCCCTCATGCAACGAGACATACAGTGCAGGAAAAGATTCCAAATCCTGAAGCGAAACAGAACTGCTCGCATACAACTCACCGCTACTGACCAACTCCTGCAACACCTGAGAAAAACGACTGGCCACAGGACACAAACCCGTCTGCTCATACTCGTGATACGACGCCGTGTTGTAATCCGTACCCACACCGCTACTGCTTAACAACGATGTCACATCCTCATCGCCCCCAAAACGAATGACCTTCGAGACGTAATAACCGCGATTCAAATTGCTACACGCCGTAACACCACCGCCATAAAAACCCAAATAACCAACAGGACAAACCCACGCAGAATTACCAATGCAAT
>JBJOFG010000014.1:0-548995 GCA_046048875.1 Bacteroidota bacterium
CGGAGGTACTGCACCATACTCTGGCACAGGCACCTTCACGGTAAGTGCGGGAACACACACTTACACTGTGACTGACGCCAACGGATGTACCGCAACAACGAGCATCACTGTAACCGAGCCAGTACTTCTTACTGCTTCGATAGCATCAACTCCGATTTTGTGTACTGGTGGAAGCTCTGTTATAACTGTCTCTGCTGCCGGCGGCACGGCTCCTTTTGTTGGAACAGGTAGTTATTCTGTCTCGGCTGGTTCACATTCTTATACTGTGACAGATGCGAATGGATGTACCACTTCAACTTCGACAACTATAACCGAACCTTCAGCTTTAGTCGCAAGTTCAAGTGCAACGAGCATTTCATGTTTCGGCGGAACTGCAACAGTTACTGTTGCAGCAACTGGCGGAACAACTCCTTATTCTGGGACAGGTAACTTTACTGTAAGCGCAGGAACACATACCTACACCGTGACTGATGCAAATGGATGTACTTCGAATACTACAATCACTGTAACTCAGCCAGCCTTGGTTAACGCACCAACAGGTACTCCTTCACAAACTTTCTGTAGTACGCTGAATGCAACGCTTGCAAGTATTCAAGTAACAGGGACTGCTGTTCAATGGTACGCTTCGAATACGGGTGGATCTGTGTTAGCATTGTCAACTCCGCTTGTTACAGGAACAACTTATTACGCGACACAAACCATAGACGGATGTGAATCTCCAAGTTATTTGGAAGTGACAATTTCCGTTCCTGTAGCTTTAACTTATTATGCGGATGCCGATGCAGACGGATTTGGTAACGCTTCTGTTTCTCAATTGGTGTGTACGCAACCAACGGGATATGTTTTGGATAATACCGATTGTAATGATGCCGTAGCTTCTACTTATCCGGGTGCTGCTGAATTATGCAATAACGTCGATGACAACTGTAGCGGATTTGTAGATGAAGGTTGTCCTTCTACAATCGCTGGTGAAGAACCATTCAACGCATTGTCTGCACCGAGCGCTATATACAGCTACTGCAACAGTTTCTACGGCACATTAGCAGGCGCTTTCCCGAGTACATTGGCGCAGAGCACTTGTGTTACAGGAGAGGATCGTTGGTACAATTTCCCAACACTTTCAACGGGAGTTACCATATTCATTGGTAGCAGCGTGAACGATATTGTGATTGAACTTCAAGATGCGAACGGCAACGTGATTGATGTTGAAAATACTGTTGTTGGTATTGGAACGGAAGTTCTGACAAGAACAGGATTAATTGCTGGAGCTACTTATCGAGTGGGAATAAGAAACTACAACAGCAACGCTCAACCTGGTGGACAGTTCTCCGGATGTATTCGTCACTTGCGTGCGGGAGGTTCAGACAGCGGAACAAGCGCCACATGGCCAAGTACCATAGGTATGTGTAACGTTTTCAAAGCGTCATACTGCGGAGGCACAGGTGTTCAGTATCGATACACTTGGACAGGCTTAACAGGAATTGCGACAGGACAAGTTTATACAAGAACGCAAACGAGCGATTACTTAACACTTACGAGTGTAACGCCTATGCTTCCTGCGGGATGTATGTATAACGTATTGGTGACAACGATCTACACGATACCGAATGGAGCAGGCACGAATGAGGTATTTGAGATGCCCGCTGCGAATCCTACTTCGATTACAATAGCAGCTAATCCATTGACTTCTCTTCGTACAAGCGATCAATGTTCAGCTGGGCCACGTTATAGAGGTTCTGTTGTTGCATCATTACCATGGGTATGTGGTGTAACGAATTGGCGTTGGAGATTTACAGAAGTAAATCCATTAACACTTCAAACGGTTGGTTTGCCTATTGAGCAGAATCGTGGTGCAGCATCCAATTACTTGAACCTATTGAGCGTGACGGCCCTACAATACGGAAAGACATACGCAGTGCAAACCTCTCCGATTTATACATACACCGGCACGAACTATCAATGGGGACCGGTGACGTATATGTGTATTGTAGGAAGTGCGGGACTAATCATAGATGCTTCACAAGATGTTTCACAAGATGCTTCGCAAGATCGACAAGTCGAAGGTCTTTCGGAGAATCTTGAATTAAGTGTATACCCGAATCCGACCCAGGGTGATGCATTGACCATGAGTCTATCGGGTATTACTTCGGACAATGTTCAAGTGAAGGTTTATGATGCATTGGGAAGAAAAATCGAGAGTAAGCGTTTTGTAATCGATGGGACCTTGCAAACGACTTTAAACTTCGCTAGTGAATTATCGAATGGACTATACATTTTGGAAGTTACAACAGAAGATGTAAGGAGAAGTGTTCGATTCATGGTCGAGCAGTAAATGATTAGGTTTATTGGAACAGGAAAGCCAACCTTCGGGTTGGTTTTTTTGTTTTTGGACGAAACAGGACTCCCTTAACGTAGCAGTAGTGCTTTAAAAATGAAAGTTTTTCTTGAGTATGTCTATAAATAGACTACTTTCGCGCGCCGAAACGTATAGGTTGAATTGTTTAATTTGTTTAAACAGTTTGAAACCTTCAAGTTTCAAATGCGTATGAAAGGAATTATGTCTAAATTTTATCTCCCAACTTTTTTAAGCAAAACATTGATTTTGCAGGTGTTAACAATCAGTTTTATCAGTTTTCGTCCAGCGGAAGTATTTGCTCAGAGTATTTTTTCTAATTCAATTTCAGGCGGAGATCCAAGTGAAAGCAACCCTTATACCGCAGGTCAGGTATTAGTAGATGGTATATCTGTCTCGGGTATTGGTTATGGTGGTGGGTTAAATGATGTTGGTGGCAATAACAGGTATAACACACTTGGTTATAGCACGAGCTCAACTTTGAATGCAGCGAACAATGATTTTATTTATTGGACGATTACTCCAAACAGTTGTTCTGAATTGGACTTGTCAAGCTTAACTATTGCCTATTCACAAAACGGTTTAGGTCCAGAGAGTATAGCGTTAAGAAGCAATATCGACGGATTTTCAACCAATATTTGGTCAACATCAGGAGTTTCTGTCACAGAACAAACCGTGACCATTTCACTGGCCGCTGTTTATTTTCAAAACATTACTTCCCCAATCACTTTCCGTTTGTACGGATGGCACGCGCAACATCCAGTGGGCAGTTTTGCAATTAATTCATTTTCATTTAATGGAAATGTTGTAACGTCAAGTCCTGCTGTGGTAGGAGTTATTTCAGGACAAAACACCATTTGTTCAGGAACCAGTGCCTCCTTGGTACTATCTAATTCTACTGGTTATATTCAATGGCAAATGTCATCGGATAATGCGGTATTCACTGACATAGCTGGCGCTACATCTTCGAGCTACAATTCCCCCAATCTTTCTTCAACTACCTATTTCAGAGCTGCTGTTCAATCAGGTGCGTGTGATGAAATTTACTCAGAGAGTTTTGTCGTTTCAGTAATACCATTTACTGTAAATACTCCATTAGAACCAACTGTTTCATGTGATTCATACATCTGGCCTACGAATGGACTGACCTATACAAATAGTGGAACCTACACTTCAGTAACTGGATGTCATACGGAGACTTTGGTATTGACAATTACTCCAAGCACAAACAACACAACCACTGCAAGTGCATGTGATTCTTATACTTGGTCAGTCAACGGAACTACCTACACAACAAGCGGAACGTATACTTCAGTAACGGGATGTCACACCGAGACTTTGGTATTGACTGTGAACACAAGTAGTGTGTACTCTGTAGATGCAGACGGAGATGGTTTTGGATCAACTACAACAGCTAATTTCTGTTCAATGCCGGCCACCGGATATTCACTGAACAATAACGACTGTGATGATGCAGTTTCAACAACCTACCCAGGTGCAGTTGAATTGTGTAACAATGTAGACGACAATTGCAATGGTTTCATAGATGAAGGATGTCCTTCAACAATTCCAGGAGAGGAGCCGTTTAACGCCCATTCAGCTCCTACTACGATGTACTCATATTGCAATAGTTTTTATGGTACTCTAGAAAACAAATTTCCGTCTCAACACGCTCATTCTATCTGCGAAACAGGCGAAGATGTTTGGTATTCTTTCACTGCGCAAACTTCCGGTGTAACAATTTTTATAGGATCATATGTGAATGACATTGTTATTGAACTTCAAGATGCAAATGGAATCACAATTGATGTCGAGAACATTGTTGTAGGTCCAGGTACAGAAGTTTTAACAACGACTGCGCTCATTGAAGGGAATGAATATCGCTTTGCAGTGCGAAACAAAAATAGCGAGTTGTATCCCGGAGGACAATTCTCGGCTTGTGTGCGTCACTTGAGAAGAGGTGGATCAGACAGTGGAACGAGCGCTACATGGCCAAGTACACTCAGCACATGCTCTTTGTTCAAAGCGGCTTACTGCGGTGGAACAGGTGTTCAGTATCGTTATGTTTGGACAGGTATTTCAGGTTCTGCGAATGGACAAGTGTTCACAAGAACTCAGGTTAGTGATTATTTAAATGTTACGGCAGTAGCACCTTCGCTACATGCGGGTTGCTCTTACAACGTTTTGGTAACTGCAATTTATTCGATTCCAAATGGCGCCGGTGTGAATGAAGTAGTAGAAATGTCTGCCCTTGCACCAACAACAATTACCATTTCTCCTGTTGCGAATATTGCTCTAAGAAGCTCGGATCAAATTACCAACGGCCCCCGCTATCGCGGAAGTATTGTCGCTGCTTTACCATGGGTTTGTGGTGTAACGAATTGGAGATGGAGATTTACCGAAGTGAATCCATTGACCCTTCAAGCAGTTGGATTACCCATTGAACAAAATCGTGGCGCTGCTTCTAATTATTTAAATCTAGGCTCTGTTATAGCCTTACAATACGGGAAGACCTATGCTGTGCAAAGTGCTCCGATATTTACTTACACGGGAACAAATTATCAATGGGGACCTGTAAAGTACATGTCAATAATTGGCAGTGCAGGAATGACTATAGATGCTTCGCAAGATGCAGTTGCTTCACAAGATTCGGAGAAAGATGTTTTACAAGGTCATTCGGAAGTTGCTGCGCAAGAGATGGAGTTGAGCGTTTATCCGAATCCAACACACGGCGATGCATTGTTTGTGAGTTTATCAGGTATCGATTCAGACAATGTACAAGTGAAGGTTTACGATGCATTGGGAAGAAAAATCGAAAGTAAGCGTTTCGTTGTAGAAGGAACCTTACAAACGTCTTTGAACTTCACGAGTGAATTATCAAATGGATTATATATATTGGAAGTAAATACAGAAGATGTAACGAGAAGTGTTCGATTCATGGTGGAACAGTAATAGATTAGCTTTTGTCCTCAAGAAAAGCCAGCCCTCGGGTTGGCTTTTTTGATTTTTATCAGTTGAAGCATAAACTAGATGAGCAAATGACATTTCAATGACATTCGCCCCCTGCGCTTATACGAAATTCGCGCTCTGTGAACGAACTACGCGCCATATCTATCAACCACCACCATTTCCCTCTGGAAACCATTGGTTCCTTTGCTATTCCTCATGAAGAATTGCAAGTTCGATTAGATGCAGCAAAGAAAGAATTTCAGATGAGTGAACTTATGTACCTCGGTACATGTAATCGTGTGGAAGTGGTGTTCAATGTTCCTCACTTTGTATGTTCCGGATTCACACAACAATTGCTTTCAAATCTGTTTCCTGAACACGATAAAAATTTCATTAAGGGTGTAGCACAAAAGGCTCAGCGATTTAATGGCGATGAAACAGCTGATCACGTTTTTCGTGTAGCAGCAAGTCTTGATTCTTTGATTATTGGCGAACGTGAAATCATTACGCAACTGCGTAACGCCTACGAGGAATGCGAGAAGCTTAAACTTACAGGAGATTCATTACGCATGTTGAATCAACATGCCATTCGGATCGCAAAAGAAGTATATACGCACACAAATCTTTCTAAAAAGCCAGTGTCTATCGTTTCTATTGCGTGGAAATTATTTCAAGAAAAACACCCCGATGTTAATGCCAAAATTGTTTTGGTAGGAGCGGGACAGATTATAACAAATTTTGCGAAGTTCCTTTCGGAAAACGGATACACCCAAGTGAGTGTTTACAACCGAACAATTGAAAACGCGGTGAACATTGCGAAGTCGTTCAACACTAAAGCGAAGTCAATTTCTGAATTGAAAAACGATGTGTCAGATTTTGATGCGCTTGTGGTTTGCACAGGGTCTACAGAAGTTGTTATAACCAAGGATTTGTTCAACAAGTTGTGCATTTCAAATAAGGAAAGAACAGTCATTGACTTAGCGCTTCCCGCGAATGTTGATGCTGAAATTTCGAAGTTGGAAGATGTGAATTTCATAGATATGCTCGCCGTTCAAAGAGAAGTTCAAAAGAATATTTCATACAGAGAAGAAGCGCTGAATGATTGCGTTGCAATTATTGAAAAGGGAAAGACTGAATTTAGAAAGCTTTATCAGGAACGTTCCATAGAACGCGCTATGAGCGAAATTCCGAATACCATTAAAGAAATTCGAAACACAGCGGTTGAAAGTGTCTTCTCGAAAGAATTGGCGCAGTTGTCGGAACAAGATCGCGAGTTAGTAGATAAGATTATTAGTTACATGGAAAAGAAATATATATCAGTTCCAATGAAGCTAGCGAAATCTGTACTTTTGGACGAAGTACAAAAAAATTAATGTCTTGAATAGAACGATAGTCATTGGAACGCGCGGAAGCGATCTTGCGCTTTGGCAAGCCAATTACACCAAAGACGCTTTGGAGAATTTAGGTTTCAAAGTTGAATTGGAAATTATTAAAACGCGTGGAGATCAAATTCAACATTTGAGTTTCGATAAAATGGAAGGTAAAGGCTTTTTCACAAAGGAAATTGAAGATGCTTTGCTTTCGAAACGAGTTGATTTAGCAGTACACTCACACAAAGACTTAGAAACAACTCCTCCTGAGGGACTTATTATCGCAGGGGTTCCAGGCCGAGCGAATGTAGAAGATATTTTACTCATAAATAAGGAAGCTGTCAACACCGAACGAACATTCGGTTTGAAGGAGAATGCTGTAGTTGGAACTTCTTCAGTAAGAAGAAAAGTTCAACTCGCTTTTCACTGTCCGAATACCGAAGTGAAAGATTTGCGCGGAAATGTTCCGACGCGAATTCAGAAATTGAGAGAGAAACAATACGATGCCATTCTACTTGCTCGCGCAGGAGTTGAACGATTAGCGATTGATCTTTCTGAGTTTCATGTTGAAATTTTACCAGCGCAACAATTTGTTCCTGCGCCAGCGCAAGGTGCATTAGCCCTACAATGTCGCAAAGACGATCAGGAAATTCTTTCCATATTGAATCACTTGAATCACGAAGCGACAGTGGAATGTGTTTACATTGAACGAGAGATTCTTCGTCGAATGAATGGAGGATGTCAATTGCCATTGGGTGCCCATGCCGTAAAAGAAGGCAACACCTACGTATGTCATCTGGCATTTTCAAAAACAGTGAATGATCAAGTGTCTTATTTCAGTATGCGTAATGAAGAGCCGCAACAGATAATAGATCATTTGTTAGGATTAATACAATCTGCATGATTGATGTTTTTATAAGTCGAAGTGAATCGGATGCGCAAGACATTGTGACGTCTTTGAAGAACTCGAATTATACTGCACATTGCCAATCTTTAATTAAAGTTGAATTTCTTCCTTTCAGCATAAAAAAAGATTTCGATTGGGTGTTTTTTTCTTCCTCGAATGGAGCTCATTCTTTTTTTGAACAAACCACAAATGTTTTTGCGAAATACGCAGCCATTGGCCCAGCCACGGCTTCAGCCGTGCCTTTCGAATGTGACTTTGTGGGTGAAGGAACAAACACCGAAGAAATTGCGCGAATGTTTTTCCATCTAGTAGGAAAGGAGCGAGTGCTCTTTCCTTCTGCATTAGACAGCTTGAATTCAACAGCGAATCTTTTCGATTCGGAACAGATAGAGATTATTTCCACCTACAAAAAAGAACGCGTGGCGCTTGAACTGCCTCAAGCACAATTGTATTTGTTCTCCTCTCCTTCAAATGTCTATGCAGCGCAAGAGAAGAATGATTTAGTTGGAATGAAATGCGTCGCCTATGGGACCGCTACAGCTAATGCATTGAATGCCGCAGGTGTGCGAAACATTCATAAAGTTTCTTCTTGGAATCAGGAAGAGATAGCCAACGACTTGAAGTCGTTGTTGTCTTAAAGTGAGAGCGAAACGCCACCGAAGTATAGCGCGATAATTGCAGCACCTAGAACAATTCGGTAATAACCGAATGGTTTCAATCCGTATTTAGTCAATAGCGCCACAAAGGTTTTAATCGCAATAAGTCCAACGATAAACGCAACGGCATTTCCGATTGCAAGTAGTTTAATATTTTCTGAATTGAAGAAATTAGGCACTTCTTCGTAGGCGTCTTTCAACTTGAAAACAGTGGCGCCGAGCATGGTTGGAACGGCTAAGAAAAATGAAAATTCAGCAGCTGCCTTTTTGTTTAAGCCTTGTGTTAATCCGCCAATTACGGTGGCTGCAGAGCGCGATACTCCGGGGATCATAGCAATGCATTGAAACAATCCAATCACGAAAGCGCTCTTGTAACTTGGTTCGCGCAAGGATCGTTCGCGAATCAGTTTTTCAATAAACAAAAAAATAATTCCACCAATTAATAATGCAATTCCAACATTGAGAACATTCTCTAATAGCGCATCAATTTTATCTGAAAAGAGAAATCCGAAAACGGCTGCTGGAGTAAAGGCTACTAACAATTTGAAATAGAATTCGAACGATTGGAAGAATCGCTTCCAGTATAAAACAACCACACTCAGAATGGCTCCAAGCTGAATGCAAACGATAAAAGCTTTGGTGAAGTCGGAAGATGGGACATTCATGATTTTCTGAGCGATCATCATGTGTCCGGTACTCGAAATAGGAAGGAATTCGGTTAACCCTTCAACAATTGCAAGTATTATAGTTTGAAGAATACTCAATGCTTCTCGATCTCTGAAGATTGGTTTTTCTTGCCGCGGTACATGATTCCTACGCCAATGGTAATGTATCCGAGAAGCACAACGATGGGTGCTACAGTGATGCGACGAGCGCTAAAAAGTTCTTCCGCATTGAACGTGTTCGGGTCGGCAGAACCACCACCACTCATGAGAATATATCCTAAAAGCACAACAACCAATCCGCCAAGAATGATGTAGGCATTGATTTTCGTAAATGGAAACGATAATTTGTTCATAGCAAAATTTGTGAAACGAAAGTAATTCATTCAGTGGGCTTATCAAAACAATTTCAGTATTGAGTAACTTTGAGCACATGAAAAATTTCTTTCTTTGGCTTGCACTTTCTATCTCTTTCGCTTCCTGCAATTACTATTCAGTGTATGTGAAAAAGCAAGCCGAGAATTTTGAAGAAGCTCGATTAATGAGGTATGGGTTGACCGAAGAAATTCCTGGTGTTACGTTGGATGACAAGCGTTTTGAATTCAAAACGGTTTACATGACAAGTCCGGAGTTTGTCGATTCTAAGAAGAAAACGTTGCTTCTCATTCATGGCTATCAGGGCGGAGCTATCGCACAATGGAGCCCAAACGTGGAAGAGCTTTCAATGTATTTTAACATCGTAGCCCCTGATTTGAATTGTCATGGAAATACTTATTTCAATTCTGACTACAGTATTGAAATGCAAGTGAATCTTGTAAATGAATTGCTACTCATTAATAAAGACAAATGGGCGAATGAAAATTTAATTGTCATAGGAAGTTCCTATGGAGGACTTGTAGGCGCGCGCTTCGCAGAAAAGTTTCCTGAAAAAGTAAGTGCTTATGTTTCTTACGATGGTTTATCCGGATGTTTCGATAAATCATTCACAGATAGTATTGCCGTCTCAGTAGGAGCGAAAGATGCTGTTGCGCTTCTAAATCCCACCACGGGAAAAGAATTGAAGAAATTGGCTTCTTTGGAAAAGCCGATTCATCTGCCAAGTTTTATTTTAAATCAAGTAGTGGAACAACATTTTAAAGTTCGTCGTCTGAGTAAAATTGCATTATTGGACTATTTGAACAATCATGAAGTAGAATTGAACAATCACATCTTTCAATGGAAGTGTCCAGTGTATTTGGTATGGGGTGAAAATGATAAAATTATTCCGCTTACCACCGCCAATTGTCTCAAGCAGAAGTATCAGATTCCTGATGATCGAGTGTTTGTCTATCCCAAGACGGGACACATTTTAAATATGCAAAACCCGAAAGCCTTCAACAAATGGGTCATAGAGACCTTTTCAAATTAGTATCTTCGCAAAAAAATATTCAGTATGTATCGTTCAGCAACGTGTGGTGAATTAAGAATTTCAGATGTAGGAAAAGAAGTAATACTCGCAGGTTGGGTGCAACGCTCACGTGATTTAGGTGGAATGACTTTCGTTGACTTGCGAGATAGATACGGACTTACGCAGTTGGCCTTCAACATGGATACCAATGCTACCTTGTGCGAAGAAGCGCGCAAGTGGGGAAGAGAATTTGTTGTTCAAGTGGAAGGAAAAGTGGTTGAGCGTTATTCGAAAAACACGAACATGCCTACAGGTGAAATTGAAATTGAAGCAACAGGTTGCAAAGTGTTGAACGCTTCGTTGACTCCGCCTTTCACCATTGAAGACGATAGCGACGGTGGTGATGATTTGCGAATGCAATGGCGCTTCTTAGACTTGAGAAGAAATCCGTTGAAGCAAAATCTAATGCTTCGTCATAAGATTGGAATTGAAACACGCAAGTATTTGGATAGTCTAGAGTTTTTAGAAATTGAAACGCCATATTTGATTAAGTCTACTCCGGAAGGTGCTCGCGATTTTGTTGTTCCAAGTCGCATGAATCCTGGACAATTTTACGCATTGCCACAATCACCGCAGACGTTTAAGCAACTCTTGATGGTAAGTGGTTACGATCGTTATTATCAGATTGTGCGTTGTTTCCGCGACGAAGATTTGCGCGCCGATCGTCAGCCTGAGTTCACGCAGATTGACTGTGAGATGGCTTTTGTTGAGCAAGAAGATATTTTAAACACGTTTGAAGGATTGATTCGTCATTTATTCAAATCGGTAAAGAACATTGAAATTCCAGAGGTGCCGCGCATGCTGTATTCAGAGGCTATGCGTCTGTACGGTAGTGATAAGCCAGATATTCGTTTTGGAATGACATTCAAGGATCTTACAGACCTTGGTCAAGGTAAGGGATTCGGGGTGTTCGATAGCGCTCAAGCAGTGCTTGCGATTAACGTTCCAGGCTGTGCGAGTTACACACGCGCTCAATTGGACGAGCTAACCGAATGGATGAAGCGTCCGCAAATCGGTGCAAAGGGATTAATCTATGTTCGTTGCAACGAAGATGGAAGCTTCAAATCTTCCGTAGATAAATTCTTCGACGGAGAAGCGTTAGCCGCATGGGGAAAGCGTTGCGAGACGAAGCCAGGCGACTTGATTTTAGTATTATCTGGTGAATTGAATACCACCCGAAAGCAATTGAATGAATTACGATTGTTGATGGGTGGAAGATTGGGATTGCGCAATCCAGAAGTCTTTGCTCCTTTATGGGTGATGGATTTCCCTTTGTTGGAATTCAATGAAGAAGAGGGAAGATATTTCGCCATGCACCATCCGTTTACTTCACCGAAGCCGGATCAAATTCATTTGTTAGATACTGACCCAGGAGCTGTGAATGCGAACGCTTATGACTTTGTTTTGAACGGAGTTGAAATTGGCGGAGGATCTATTCGTATTCACGACAGAAATGTGCAGGCGCGCATGTTCGACTTGTTAGGATTCACGAAAGAGGAGGCACAAGCTCAGTTTGGTTTCTTGTTGAACGCCTTCGAATACGGCGCTCCGCCGCACGGTGGATTGGCTTTCGGATTCGATCGTTTGTGTTCGTTGTTTGGTGGAAGTGAGGGAATTAGAGATTTCATTGCCTTCCCGAAAAACAACAGTGGACGCGATGTCATGATAGATGCACCTTCAACAATTAGTGATGATCAGCTTAATGAACTCTCAATTGTTGTAAAAAAGTTGGAGAACTAAAAATTATTTGTATATTTGCCGTCCCGTTGGAAATTTAACAACACGAAATTATGAAACGTACTTATCAACCATCGAATACAAAGCGCAGAAACAAACACGGTTTCCGCAAACGCATGTCTACCGCAAAGGGCCGTTTGGTTCTTTCATCACGTAGAAGAAAAGGACGTAAGAAATTGACTGTTTCTGACGAACGTCGTCACAAAGGAATCGTTCGCTTATAATAGCGTTCACCATATTGAACAACCGCTCAAATGTATTTTTGAGCGGTTTTTTTTTGAATAAATAAAATTGAATCATGAAGTTAATTACTGTTGGAACTGTTGCCTTTGATAGCATTGCTACTCCGTTTGAATCTCGCGAAAAGGTTATTGGCGGTGCCGCCACCTACATCTCAATGGCTGCGGCTTATTTGAATGGCGATTGCGGTGTTGTAAGTGTTGTTGGAGATGATTTCCCAGAGTCTTTCATGAATGAATTGAAGTCAAGAGGAGTTGATTTGGCCGGTCTTCAAATTAAAGAAGGCGAAAAGTCGTTCCATTGGTCGGGTAAGTATCACATGGACATGAACTCTCGCGATACGTTGGCCACTGACTTAAATGTATTGGCAACGTTTGAACCGAACTTGCCAGAGAACTACAGACATGCTGAGTACGTGATGTTAGGAAACTTGGTTCCTGCCGTTCAAATTGCAGTCTTGAACCAAATGAATAAACGTCCTAAGTTAGTTGTATTGGATACGATGAACTTTTGGATGGACGTTGCTCGTGAAGATTTAGATAAAGTTTTCGGAATGGTAGACGTAGTTACCATTAACGATGAAGAAGCTCGTCAATACACAGGAGAGCGTTCGTTGAAGAAAGCGGCTGCAAAGATTTTAACGCTTGGTCCAAAGGCCTTGATCATAAAGAAAGGCGAGCACGGTGCGTTGTTGTTCAGTCAAGATGAAGTGTTCTTTGCACCGGCAATGTTATTGGATAATGTGGTTGATCCAACAGGAGCGGGCGACTCATTCGCAGGAGGGTTCATAGGTTATTTGGCCAAGATGAATGACACCAGCTTTTCAGCAATGAAAAAAGCGATTGTGACGGGTTCAGCAATGGCCTCATTTACGTGTGAAGACTTCGGTCCAGATGCCTTATTGAAAGTTACAGAAGAGCAATTGAATGCGCGCGTGAATGTATTCGGCGATATGGTTCGCGTTTAATTCGCGTAGTACGTTTTTGGATCTACAGGAACACTGTTCTTCCAAATTTCAAAATAGAATTGTCCTTGCCCGTTGGCGTTTTCACCAACCCAGCCAATTCCTTCTCCAGCCTTTACAGATTCACCGTTTTGCTTCAGCAAAACTGCAAGGTTTTTATATGCTGATACCATGTTGTTCGGATGTTGAATGAGCACGGTGTTTCCATCGCTAACGGTATAACTCGATGAAATGATGGTGCCATCAAGCACTGATTTCACTGCTTCATTTTTCACAGAAGTCCAATACACGCCTTTCTTTCCGAACTGCGGTTCGAAATTCGAACTAATGCTTCCTGCAACTGGAGGGAATAGCAGGTATCCTGCTTCAGGGATTTTACCAAGTTGCGTTACGAACACGGTACTGGCGTGATCGAGTTCTTCCCGCACGGCTTGATCCACATCGCTAATGACATAGTTCAAGTCAACACTCTGCGAACCTTTTGGGACGCTGTCGGGAACAGAAGAAACTGGTTTTCCACCCGAAAGAATAATTTTTAAATCGTTGAAGTAATGCTCTTGGCTTTTTAAAACTGTTGTCAACGAATCGGCCATCAGCCTGGCTTTTCGGGCATCTGCTCTGGATTCATATGAAGAAAAATCAGGTATAAGAACCGTGCGAAGCGGAGTGAAAGCAATCAGTGAGTAAAAGAGAAGTGAAAAGACAACCAAGAATCCACCCAACATCACGATAACGTTCATGGGTGTTAAGCTGTAGGAAAAACGCTCTTCGAAAGAATTTTCATTCAGAATAATGAGGCGGAAGGGTTTCTTCAGCTTTTTGAGAATTTTCTTTCTTTTCTTTTTCCTTTCCATCGCGGGCATAAAAGTAAGAAGAATGAATGAATGTAAAGGGAAATGCAATAAATTCGCTTTCTGTCGTTAGAAAATCCGCATGCGCAAAAATTCAAATTTCAACACGAAAGAATTTCAACCTCAAAAGAGAGTTGATTTGCGCGTGATCTATGGTTTCGCAATTGTCATCTTCATTAGTTTATTCTTCGCAAGTTGTTCAACCAAGGAAGATGGAGTTGCTTATCGCGCGTATCACAATACGCTTGGGCATTACAATGGTTATTTCAATGCGAATGAATTAGTGAAGAAGTCTCAAATGACCTTGGCGAATGGAAGGAAGGACGATTACGATGAAGTAATTCCATTGTACAGTTATGGCAATGAATCACAAAAGAAAGAATTGATCCCCGATTTAGACAAAGCCATTAAAAAATGCGGAAAGGTTGTGAAACGTCATACCCTTGTCGCTGAGTCGAAGAAGGATATGAAGTGGCCGGAATACAACAAATGGATGGACGACAATTATCATGTCATTGGTCAGTCGAATTTATACAAAGGCGAATATTACAAAGCGCAAGAAACGTTTAATTTCATTTCGAATAAATACTCTTCAGAGGCCGTTCAACTGCGCGCATACATTTGGGGAGCGCGCTCCTATTTTCTAGAGGGTGACTTCTCAAAGGCGAAACAGTTGTTACAAAAGGCAGATGGATACGAAGATTTGCCGAAAGACATTGCGCGTGAATTGTATCTGGTGAAGGCTGAATTCTTTTTGGTGCAAGGCGCTTACGGTGAGGCAATCGATCCTCTAGAAAAAGGGCTAGCGCTCATCACTAAAAAACCAGATCGCATTATTCCACAGTTCGTATTGGGACAGCTTTATGATCGTATGGACCGATCAGGTGACGCTAAAGTTGCGTTTCAAAAAGTAATCAAGTTGAAACCGCCATATGAGTTAGAGTTTCAATCTAAACTTCAAATGCTTTTAACGGACACCAAGATTTCGCGGAATTATGAAACCGCTCAGAAAGCGCTGCTTGTAATGGTTGAAGATATAAAAAATGAAACTTACAAAGATGTCATCTACTACGCGCTTGGTACGGTTACGTTGGAATTAGAGAAACGCAAAGAAGCCGTTGATTACTTCGAAAAGGCGTTGAAATTCAACAAAAACAACAAGAGCAAACGTTTGAAAATTTTCATCACTTTGGGTGATTTGTATTTTGCGCAAAGGCAATATCCAGAGGCTCAAGTAAATTATGACAGCGCTTATCACAACCTTGCCACCGATCATATTCGATACAAGGAAATTAAATCGCGAGCACTGAGCTTGAATGAATTGGTTGGGCATTTGAATATTATTACTGAAAACGACAGTTTGTTAGCTCTTTGCGGCAAGCCCTCTAGCGAAATTGAAAAAACCTTAGAGGCTGTTCATGAGCAACTGCTGGTTGAGATGGCTGAAAAGAAACGCAAAGATGAAGAGGAGCGTTTGGCGGCTTTGAAGGGACAAGAGATTAACGGGACCTTCTGGATTTACAATCAAGATTTATTGAAGCGTGGAAAGAATATTTTTGATGACACCTGGTCCGGACGTCCGTTGAAAGACAATTGGAGAAATCAAAGTTTGCTAGCCATGATGATTGGTGAAAGGGACGAGAGCATTGTTGAAGTAACCACGATTGACAGCGCAGGTAGTGAAGATCCAAAGTATAAAGTTCCTTCAATTGAGGAGCTTCGTTCGAAATTACCATGCGGAAATAACCAGGCCATTACTGAAATGAAAAGTGATTTAGCGGAAGCGTATTATTTGGCAGGATTGGTATACAAAGAAAAACTCGAGGACATGGAGAATGCCATGAGTTCTTGGGAGAAGGTGATTGAAAAGTGTGAAGAAGGCGGGTTTCACCCATTGGCCTACTATCAGTTATTTCGCGGGTGGTTAGCCAAGGAGAAGGAAGAGGGGTACACGCAGAATCCTTTCTGTTCAACATGCAGTTCCGTTTTCTGGGGAAATCAAATAAAATCTAAATATCCAAATTCGGATTGGGCTTTGTTAGTGGACAATCCGAATTACATGAACGCAGAACAAATGCGAAAAGAGGAGGAGGAAAAGAATTATACTAAGGCCTACAATCAATATGTAACGAATCACCCGTACGATGCCGTTACGACTTGTACAAAAGCCATTGCCGAGCGTCCGACCAATCATTTGATTTGTCAATACCACATGTTGAAGGCCACTTGTCTTGGCAAGACAGAGGTTGCATTTGGAATAAGAGAAAATTGTGAAGCAGAGTTAAAGGCAGTGATTGAAGGTTGTCCAAACACAGAGATGGCCACCCAGGCTTCAGAAATGATGAAGCTCTTGAAATCAGGTACCTCACCGAAACCAGCATCGACCTCATCAACTTCAAATTATATTAAAATAGAGGAAGCAGAGCACTATGTCATATTAGTTAGCAAATCGAGCAAGACCAACTTGAATACAGTAAAAGCAAAGGTTTCAGACTTCACGAAAACGTATTTTTCGGGATTCGATTACAAGGTTAGTACCACTATGTTTTCGGAGGAATCCACCTTTGTTTTGGTGAAGTCCTTTGCAAATTTGAAAGATGCCAAAGATTATTTTACTACTTTTGTTAGTGATAATGATTTGATTAGTGAGTTGGACTTGAACAAATCGGACAAGTTCATCATTACAAAACAAAATTATTTAGAGTTATTTCGCTCGAAGGACTATCCAGGTTACTTAGAGTTTTTTACCAAAAATTATTGAACTATGTTATCAAAAGGAAACACATCTGCTCGACCTTCAGAATCATCTTCTGAAAATGCAATCAACAGAATTGTTGAAGGAACTGTGATCGAAGGGGAAATCCGCTGCGAAAGTAATATTCGTATCGACGGCATTTTCACCGGGAATATTGGAACAAAAGGAAGATTGGTCATTGGCCCAACGGGTAAAATCGATGGCAATGTCATTTGTCAAAATGCTGAAATTGAAGGTTTCGTAAAAGGTAAATTGAATGTTCAGCAATTGCTTTCACTCAAGAGCACTGCTCGTGTAGAGGGAGATATTTTCACCGACAAGTTAGCCATTGAACCAGGCGCTGCTTTCTCGGGTGCATGTTCAATGGGTCAGAAACCAAAGGATGCACCTAAGCCAGCAACTCCGGGAGCTCCTGGAACCCCATCTACTCCGACTTCAAAATAAACGGTATTAATCCTTCCATTTTAAAATACTCATCATTGGCCACGCAAATGGCTATTACCATAGGTTTGGGTGTTTGGGGAGGAAGAAAATTAGACGCATATTTTCAGAATGAAAAACCAATGATGACATTGGTTTTTTCTGTTTTAGGTTTGGCAGTATCGCTCATTGTAGTAATCCGAAGTGTATCAAAGAAATGAATCGATTTATTTTTCCGAATGTAGTTTTTGCGCTCTTGTGTATGAGTGCTATTTATTTTTCTAGTCTGAAGTGGGAAATTCCTTTGACTTTTATGATTGTTCCTGTGATTTTTGCAATTCTGAACCTTGTTATGTACAAGTGGGTGAAGGGAGCAGTAGAAAAATCTCCTATGAGATTTGTCAATGCCTTCATGTCAACGGTTACCATTAAGTTACTTTTCACTGCAGCAGTTGTGGCCATACTCATTGTCGTGTATCCTGCGTCCAAAGCGCCATTGGCATTAGGCACTTTCTTCATTTATATTGGGGTTACCGTCATCCTTTCTCGTGCCTTATTGAAGATTAAGTAAGTATTCGAAAAGTTTTTGTAGAAAAAATTTCGTACATGCTTTGTGTTGATTACTTTTGCACCGCCAAAAACGGGTATGTGATGGTGAGACTATATCAAATTCTTTTCATAATAGGCTTCTTCGGAATGACTTCTATTGCAGTTGCGCAACACGAAGGACATACTGCTGAGCCAGTCGCTCACGATCAAACCATGGTTGAGCAATCTGCACACGTTGATACCAACGTACGTGCTCATACCGATTCATTGGCGCATGCTGCGCACGATACTGCCCATGCGGAAGAAGGTTTCAAAATTGGTGATATGATTATGCATCACATTTCAGATGCGCATCAAATTCACTTAGGAGGAAGTTTATATATTCCGCTTCCAATTATTATTCTACACGAGGGTCACTTAGATGTTTTTTCATCAAGTAATTTTTATTCGGTGAATGAGCACGGTGAATTGGATTATCACGATTACAAAGGATACCGCAATCACCATGAAATGATTGAATATGTGGGTGAGAATGCACCCCACGACGCTCATGGACACAAGGTGCTAGATTTTTCAATCACGAAGTCAGTCTTCGGAATGTTATTGGTGATTGTTCTAATGATTATTCTTTTCCGTTCTGTAGCTAACAAATACAAGCGCAACGCTGGAAAGGCGCCGTCAGGTTTCCAAAACATGATTGAGCCATTCATTCTTTTTGTTCGCGACGATATTGCTTTACCAAGTCTTGGAAAAAAGAAAGCTGCTCAGTATACACCGTTTCTTTTGACTGTATTCTTCTTTATATGGATGTGTAATATTTTAGGACTTATACCATTCCTTGGAGGATTCAACATTACAGGTACATTAAGCATTACTTTGGTATTGGCTGCACTTGTATTTATCATAACAAGTGTAAGTGGAAACAAGCATTATTGGGGTCACATTTTCTGGCCTCCAGGAGTACCGGGTTTCGTGAAGGTAATTCTTGTGCCTATCGAATTCATGAGTATATTTATTAAGCCTTGTGTATTGATGATTCGTTTAACTGCGAATATCACAGCAGGGCACATTATTATCCTTGCCTTTGTTGGATTGGCGCTTATGTTTGGACAACAAAGTCCAGCAGCTGGTTATGGCGTAGGTGTTGGCTCTGTATTATTTATGGCATTCATGTATTGCTTGGAATTGTTGGTTGCATTTCTACAGGCATATGTTTTCACGTTGTTAGCGGCACTTTATTTTGGCGACGCAACGCAAGAGCATCATCATGAAGAGCATGATCACGAAATGCAACACGCACACTAAATTTGTAAATTCTCAACTCAAAAAATAAACAACATGGAATTTTTAAATCTCTTAATGGCAGCAGAAATGGGCCAAGGTTTGGCCGGAATCGGAGCAGGTATCGCAGCAATCGGAGCTGGTATCGGTGTAGGTAAAATCGGTGGTTCAGCGCTAGAAGGAATGGCTCGTCAACCAGAAGCAGCTGGTGATATGCGTTCAAACATGATCGTTGCAGCAGCGTTGGTAGAAGGGGTAGCTCTTTTCGCTGTTATCGTTTGCTTGTTAGTAGCTTTAGGTTAATCATAGGCGCTAAGCGCTAAACACACATATATCCATGGAAGGATTACTTAGTGTATCCGTAGGTACCGTATTTTGGGCCTCGGTTGCTTTCTTGTGCGTGCTTGTCATTATGAAAAGAATGGCATGGGGACCGATCATGAGTTCGTTAAAGGACCGTGAGGAAGGTATCGCTAATGCATTGCGTCAAGCAGACCTTGCTAAGGAAGAAATGAGCCGTTTGCAGGCGAGCAACGAAGATCTTCTTCGTGAAGCGCGCAACGAACGTGACCGTATCTTGAACGAAGCAAAGTCAATGGCTGACAAAATGCGTAACGATGCTGTAGGTCGTTCACAAGAAGAAGCAAACCGCATCATTGCGAAAGCTCAAGCTGAAATCGAAAACCAAAAGCAAGCGGCCATCACTGATTTGAAAAATCAGGTGGCTGATCTATCAGTACAATTAGCTGAAGTGCTTTTGAAAGATTCTTTGACAGAAGAGCAAAAGCAAAAAGCGTTGAATCATTCGTTAATTAAAGAATTCGGATCGAACTAATATGTCAAACATTCGCCTGTCATCGCGTTATGCGAAATCATTGATTAGCCTTGCTGCAGAGCGAGGAGAGACAGATGTCTTGTTAAAAGACATGTTGCATATCGCAAGCAGCATTCGTGCGAGCAAGGATATGCAAGTCATGTTAGCTAGTCCAGTTATCAGCGGTGATAAAAAGCTGAAAGTATTGTTTTCAGTATTTACTGAATTGAACAAGACCACGCACATGTTTATCGAGTTAATCGTAAGCAAGGGACGTGAGCGTGATTTGGGTGAAATCGCTCAATCATTTGTTCAGCAAGTGAAAACTGGAAGAAATATTTTCGATGTGGAATTGGTTTCTGCTATCCCTGCCGATGATGCCCTCCGCGCTGAAGTTTCTAAAGTTGCGAAGAGTATTTGTGGCGGTGAAGTTGAAATCACTGAAAAAGTTGATTCAGATTTAATAGGTGGATTTATTCTACGTGTAAACGGAATGGAATACAATGCATCGGTTTCAGGTAAACTGAAAAAAGTTAAAAAAGATTTTTCAAAAAACCCGTTCGTCCCAGCGTTATAATGGGATTAAAAACTATTTGTTATGGCAGACATTAAACCTGCGGAGATTTCAGCAATCCTTAGAGAACAGTTAGCTGGTTTAAAGACCGAGACTGAGTTGCAAGAGGTAGGTACCGTTCTTCAAGTTGGAGATGGTATTGCGCGTATTTACGGTCTTTCAAATGTTCAATCAGGAGAGTTGATTGAATTTGAAAATGGCGTTCAAGGTATTGCCCTAAACCTTGAAGAAGATAACGTGGGTGCTGTATTGTTAGGTCCTTCTGGAGAATTGAAAGAAGGTGCTAGCGTAAAGCGCACAGGAACTATCGCTTCTATCAAGGCCGGAGAAGGAATGCTAGGTCGTGTTGTAAACACACTCGGTGAGCCTATCGATGGAAATGGTCCCATTACTGGTGAATTGTATGAAATGCCACTTGAGCGCAAAGCTCCAGGGGTTATCTACCGTCAGCCAGTAAACGAGCCACTACAAACAGGTATCAAAGCTATCGATGCGATGATTCCAATTGGACGTGGTCAGCGTGAGTTGATTATTGGTGACCGTCAAACAGGTAAAACAACTGTTGCGATTGACACCATCATCAACCAAAAAGAATTTTACGATAAAGGAGAGCCTGTATATTGTATTTACGTTGCTTGCGGACAGAAAGGTTCTACCATTGCTGGTACTGTAAAGACGTTACAAGATGCAGGTGCTATGGCATATACAGTAGTTGTTGCAGCAACAGCTTCTGATCCGTCGCCACTTCAATTCTACGCTCCATTCGCAGGTTGCGCTATCGGAGAGTATTTCCGTGATACCGGTCGTCCAGCATTGATTGTTTATGATGATTTGTCTAAACAAGCGGTTGCTTACCGTGAGGTATCTTTGTTGCTTCGTCGCCCACCAGGACGTGAAGCTTATCCTGGAGACGTATTCTACTTGCACAGCCGTCTTCTTGAGCGTGCTGCAAAAGTAAATGCTACTCAAAGTGTAGCTGAGAACATGAACGATTTACCAGCGAGCTTGAAGAGCATCGTGAAAGGTGGTGGTTCATTAACAGCACTTCCAATTATTGAAACACAAGCGGGTGACGTTTCGGCGTATATCCCAACAAACGTAATTTCGATTACCGATGGACAAATCTTCCTTGAGTCGAACTTGTTCAACTCAGGTGTGCGTCCAGCGATCAACGTAGGTATCTCTGTAAGCCGCGTAGGTGGTTCTGCACAGATTAAGTCAATGAAGAAAGTATCGGGTACTTTGAAACTTGACCAAGCGCAATACCGCGAGCTTGAGGCCTTCGCTAAGTTCGGATCGGATTTAGATGAAGCTACCAAGTCTGTGCTTGAAAAAGGTAAGCGTAACGTAGAGATTTTGAAGCAAGGTCAAAACAGTCCAATGACTGTTGAGAAGCAAGTTGCTATCATCTATTGCGGAACGAAAGGATTGTTGTCTCGTGTTCCCGTAGAAAAAATTCGTGAATTCCAAGATGACTATTTGAATAGTCTTGAAATGAATCACAACGATACGTTAACTGCTATCCGTAATGGAAAGATTGACGATGCTGTTACTTCCGTTTTGGAAGCTGTAGCAAAAGATATTTCAGCGAAATACAACTAATTGTAAAGCGAAAAGAAGGACATGGCGAATTTGAAAGAAATCAGAATGCGTATTGTATCGGTTAACTCAACCATGCAAATCACTTCTGCTATGAAAATGGTGTCTGCAGCGAAATTGAGAAGAGCACAAGATGCAATTACTAAAATGCGTCCCTATGCTCAAAAGCTTCAGGAAATTCTTTCGAACGTAAGTTCTTCAGAAGCGAATTCAACATTCAGCCAGCAGCGTGACGTTAAAAGCACGCTGGTGGTTGCTATTACCTCTAATCGTGGTTTGTGCGGTGGTTTCAACAATAACGTTATAAAGGAAATCCGTAATATCGTTAAAACGAATCCAAATGTTCATGTTTTGTCTCTGGGTAAAAAAGCCTTCGACAATTACAAGAAAACGAGCATGCACACCTCAGAAGGTTTTGGAGAAACACCTTATGAAATCTTCGATAAACTTACTTTTTCAAATGTTAGTGCCATTGCGAATACCATAATGGATCAATTCGCTAGCGGTAAATATGATAAAGTAATTTTGGTTTACAACCGTTTCAAAAATGCGGCTGTTCAAGTTATCGAAAACGAGCAATTCCTTCCAGTTCTTCCTCCTGTTAATGCCGAAGCACAATCGAGTGTAGACTACATTTACGAGCCAGAGAAGACACAGATTTTGGAAGAATTGATTCCGCGCACCCTAAAGGTTCAATTGTTCAAGGCTTTGCTTGACAGTAACGCTGCAGAGCATGGCGCTCGTATGACTGCTATGCACAAGGCAACTGATAATGCTGGTGAGATGGTTAAGGAACTTAAATTAACCTATAACAAGGCTCGTCAAGCTGCAATTACAGGGGAGATCTTGGAAATTGTTGCGGGTGCTGAAGCGTTGAACGGCTAAGGCGTATATTTGTCTTAAGCCTTAATCGTGAATGCTTAAGAAAATTGTATCTCACACCTTCTTCTATTCTTTTGCCAATCAGACTCCAGCGCTGATCAACCTTTTTTTACTTCCTTTTTTAACGCCCTTTCTTTCTGCTAGTGACTATGCTATTTACGGACTTATTCTGAGTTATGCGGGATTGGTAGGTGCATTCAGTAGTCTCGGATACATTGTTTTATTTCAACAAAGCTATTTCGAATTGGGAAATGATTTTAAATCGAAATGGTCTCGCCTTTTGGGGTTTCAATGGCTTTACAAGTTCGTCTATGCGAGTCTTGTAGGGACTCTTTTATATTTTTCATTGCGAACAAAGATTCTGGCAGATCGACTATCCATTGTCCTTGTCCTGGTTATTGTTCCGTTGTTGTTTTTTGATTTAACAAAGTCTATCGCTACGCGACTGCTTCAATTCAGACACGAGCATCAACGCGTGTACGTTGTAACAATTTGCATAGGTATTATGTCGGCAATTCTCAGTTTCATTGGCGTGAGATTTTTTAATTTAGGATATATGGCTTGGCTCTATTCCCAGGCAATTTCTTCAGCTTTTTTGGCGGTTTACTTCGGTTTTTTTCTTTACGTGAAAGAAAAGATTCGTCCATCTTTTCATTTCAATAAAAATGAAATTGTCTCCGATTTGAAAATAGCTACCCCCCTTATTCCAAAGGAATATGCAACGTATTTATTGAATTCTTCGGATCGTGTGCTTCTCGATCGTTTTGGTATTTCGCAGAGTAAAATTGGACAATACAGTATCGCGTATTCATTCGCCTCTTACTTCGAAAATATTCAGGCGCAAGCGAATCAAGTATTGACACCCATTGTGTTCGATTTGTACAAATCGGGAACGGAATTGGCTATGCAGACTGTGGGAAAATTAATTCGGGCTTGGTTTTATATTTCCTTGCTGTTGGCCACTGTTCTGGGGTTGTGGATTCCGGATATTTTCAAGTTACTATATCGAAAAGCTGAGTTAAGTGTGGCATACCCCATGGCTATTGTCCTCATTTTCGGATTTTGTTATCGCCCCATTTATGTAGCCGTAGTGGACAGAGCCATTTTTGAAAAAAGAACTGTGGAGGTATTGAAAATTACTGTCGTGGCGGCTCTGTCGAATGTGTTTTTGAATTTGATATTCATTGAATTTTACGAGACTTGGGCTGCAACGCTCAATACAGTGGTGGCCTATTTTGTAATGGGACTAGCAGGATATTTTTTAATTAAAAACAGCAGTGACTTTCGCAAACTTATTCGTCCGTTTGAACTTATTGCGACAATTGTATTGGTTGGATTAGGTGTGTTTGCAATGAAAGATTTGACCTGGGTTTGGCGACTCGTCGCATCTGCTGCGCTCCTCATCGGAATGCTCATTTGGCTTCGAACAAGCGGAAAGAGAATATGGCATGAATTGAATAACTTGCGACATGGCTTATCGTCCCATTGATTTTAATATTATCCAGCAGGAATTTGAATCTCGTTTTTCAAACGGACAATTGTTCGAAGGAAAGAATTTCAATTATATAAAATTAGTGCAGCACGGATTGTCATACGCCATGACAGATGCTGAGGATAAACTTTTAAAGAAAAAGCTTTTTGGCCCCTGGTGGTTCTTTTGTTTGAAATCTTGGATTAATGCAAAACGCAACCGTCACTTGAAATTTGTTCCTGAAAAAAGCGAAAGAATTTTGTTTTTAGAGGGAAGAAGAAAGATGAAACTTCCGTCTGGAGAGGAGATTTCACCCATTACCCATCTGATTAGAGAAGCTGTTTTAAGCACAGAATACTCTTGGTGGGATACAACAGGAGTTTTCGAGAAAGAAGCAGATTTTTCACTACAGTCCTTGTCAAATTGGTTTCCGGCTACCAGTGAAATTCAAAAAGAAATATATATTGAACTGAAGGGAGTATTATTCAAACTTAAGAAGTCTCGAACCTTGAATGATATTGAATTTCGATATGTGGAAAGTGCTTTTTACGTCTTCTTCAAGTCTTTTAGAAGGTGGCATAGTTTGTTGAGCGTTGCGGTACCAAAAACCATTGTAGGAATAACACACTATCACAATGAGGGGTGTTTGGCAGCTGCGAAATTGTTGGGGATTAAAACGATTGAATTACAGCACGGTCTAATCTCTAAGCATGACCTCTATTACGTTTATCCTGCCAAATACAGAAACGCTGTGAGTAAAGGAATTTTTCCGAATGAAATTTGGCTCTTTGGAAATTTTTGGAACAGAGTTTTGGAAAAAGGATCTGAATCTGAGTTTATGAAGCCCGTTGTTGTTGGAAATTATAGCGCAGATGGACAGGTTCTAACAAGAGAAGTTGAAAAGGAGAATGTCGTCCTGTTGTGTGCTCAAAAGAATTTGACTGAACCATACATACAGTGGATTCGTTTTATGCGCGATACGGTATTACCCAAACACCCCAGTTGGGGACTAATTGTCAAACTTCACCCGCTTGAGTCTGAATCAAAAAGTTATTGCAATGAAGCAAATGAAAATATTGAGGTTCTTCCAATAAACGCATCTTTAATTGAACAATTAAGAAAGGCAAAGATTCAAGTGAGTATATACAGTACCACGTTCTTTGATTCACTTGGAATGAATGTTCTTAATTATTCATTGAATGAAATTGGTTATTCAAGTGATTACGCTAACGAAATGATCGAATTGGGTTTAGCTGAACCACTGAGAATTGATGAAGATGTCATTGAAAAGTTTAACAATAGATCAGTTGTATCAGATCAATTAGAAAGGGCAGATGTCTATGGGTCCTTTCAACCACGCGCCATGAATTTTCATTAGTTCCAAAGGAGTTTGTTTGAATTTCAATGATTATATTTGTGTATACCCTGAAGTTATGAAAAGACTTTTACTATTTCTTATGTTATCGTTAAGTGCTTGTGGTTTATTCGCCCAAGCATCATCGGCAACAGCTTTAGCTATAACTCCTGGGAACTATTTGTTAAATGCAGTTGGCTATACGCCGATTGCCGCAACTAACCAATGCTTAGTGGCAACCGCATCCCAGGTTACAACAGCGTGCACTGCGACAGCGCCTACCGCAGCTTGTTGGTTTAAATTCACGGTACCTGCCGGAACTTTATCCGCTGCTGTAAAGATTGTTGTTGTTCCCACAGGTTTTGATGCGTCCATTGATTTTTTCGCGGGCACAGCAGCGGCTCCTATTTACAAGGAATGTGTGAATGCGGGAGGTTCAGGGGTAACTGAAACCTTGAGAACGACTTGGGCCAATAATCCTGTAAACCCAGGAACCGAGTATTATTTTAGAGTTGGATCAAGCACAAGTGGAGCTTCTTGTTTTACAGTGAAAGTTGAATATTATCCTACTGCGCAGTTACTTACTTCTCCAAATCCTTCGCCAGATGCAGGTTTGGTTGGATATAGAACAAATAATTTTGCGATTAGAAACAATCCATCTATCGCTGCCCAAAATAATCTTGTTACTTCAACCCGATATCGTTTTGTTGATCAGGCGAATCCAACTGGAGCACCTTGTATTGGAACAACGGGGGCTTCAAATACATCGCAAGCCTATTTGTATAGTTTTCCTTGCATCTGTTACGGTAAAACCTATGATGTATATATAGAGATTCAAATGGACGGAATATGGTGTGGAGAAGGACCAGTGCGGACACTCGCCATGGAAGCATATCCGAATAATACCATTAGCAATGCGCCTTGTGCAACACTAACACTTCTAGGTGGTGTTTTGAATTCGACTTATTTGGGTTCAACAGCGATTACGGAATGGGAATTTTCATTTGGTGGAACTGTAGTAACTACAGTCCAATCTTCACCGGGAATAACAACATTGAACCTAAATAATTCGGCACTTTCTTGTTTGCGTTATAATCGCATTTATTCTGTTCGAATTCGAATGAATTACTGCAATGTTTGGGGACAATGGAGTGCTCCGTATTGCTTAATAACGGCACCAATTCCATACTTAACTGTTACAGGTGCACCACCGGCTTACGCGAATATTTGTAACACTACAATTTCACCTTATTCGATTGTTTATTCTCAGTTTACGCAAGGTGCCAATCAATACATCTGGCAAATAGCACAAGTAAATCCTGCTGCGCCACAAACACCGATAGCACCCGCTATTGTCGCCACAACCGCAGTTGAAGTTTTAATGTTGAATCAGTTTGCCCTTACGCCAGGTAATTCATATCGAATTGGTGTGAAGCCTAAATTAACAACATGTAACTCGCCACAAGAAGGAGACTACGGTCAGTTTTGCGTTGTTACCATAGGTTCTGCTTTCGCTCCGAATACACCAAGTTCACTTGAAATGGTAGAAGAGGAAATTCATTCAGAGAGAAATGCGGCGGATATTATGGAAGTTGATGAGCAAGGAAATGTCGCTGTTATTTCGTTCCAAGGAATAGAAGAGAAAATGGCAACCGTTAGAATTACAGATGAACGTGCTTTAGGAAAAGGCATGATTCAGTTGGTGGGAATGAATGGACAAATGCTCTATTCGAAAGACGTATTCATTGAATCTCTTGATCAGTTGATTCAACTTCCATTGCCTTCGGATGTTGCATCTGGCTTGTACATGGTTTCATTCAGAACCCAAGGACATACCGTTACAGAGAAGTTTTTCATTCGGGGCGAATAATTATTCGCCCCTAAGGTTTTCCTTAATCTCTTGCATAAACTCTGATGCAAAGACGAAGTTGTTGAGTAGTGTATTTTCAGACTTCAATAAGTCGTGTTTGTCGCCTTGCCATTCCACTCTTCCTCCACTGATGAAATTAATTCTGTCGCCAATTTCCATAACAGAATTCATATCGTGACTAACTACGATGGTGGTTGAACCTAAATCGTAAGTGATGGTGCGAATAAGATTATCTATGACAATAGATGTTTCTGGGTCGAGACCGGAATTTGGTTCATCGACAAACAAAAACTTTGGATTCATGATAATGGCACGAGCAATCCCGGTGCGTTTTTTCATTCCACCAGAAAGCTCCGCGGGATAAAGATTATTCTTTCCAACCAAATTCACGCGCTCGAGACATTCGTTCACGCGCTTGAGTTTATCGGCTTTGCTCAAGTTGCTGTACATTGTTAAAGGAAACATTACGTTTTCTTCAACTGTCATGGAATCGAATAAAGCGGCTCCTTGAAACAGCATGCCAACTTCCTGACGTATAGCTTTATGCTGATCTTCGTCCATGTTTAGGAAGTCTACTCCGTCGTATAGAATACTTCCTGTATTGGGTTCAAGAAGACCAACCATGCACTTCAAGAGAACACTCTTCCCTTGTCCACTTCGTCCGATGATGAAATTTACTTTTCCCGGAAGGAAGTCGATGGCAATGTCTGACAACACTTGCACCTCTCTGAATGCTTTCGATAAGTTTTGAACCTGAATCACAACAGCAAAATTTGAGTGAGCAAATAATTCGCAACCATTACGGCGACCATGCTATAAACTACGCCTTTGGTACTTGACTTTCCAACTTCTAAAGCCCCACCACTTGCGTAATAGCCATGGTAAGCGGGAATAGTAGAAAGAATAAAGGCGAAGAAAATAGTTTTAATGATGGAGTATACAATTCCGTAACTGTCGAAATCGTATTGTATGCCGTAGACAAAATCGTTCAGCGAGACGGCTTTACTCATGGTGCCAACAATAGCTCCGGAACAAATTCCAACGCTCATGGCCATGAGAACGAGAAACGGAAACATAATGGTTGAAGCAATGAGTTTCGGAAGAATTAAGTAACTCGCCGAGTTTACTCCCATGATGTCGAGCGCGTCAATTTGCTCAGAAATCCGCATGGTGCCTATTTCTGAAGCAATGTTACTTCCGACTTTTCCGGCCAATACAAGGGCTACAATGGTCGAAGAAAACTCATAAATCATTGTTTGTCTTGTGGTGTATCCGACAGTCCATTTTGGGATCCATCCGCTCTCAATGTTTGCTGCTGTTTGTAAGGTTACTACCGCACCCATGAAAAAGGAAAGTAAGGCTACAATGCCAACCGACTGAACACCAATTTTAATCATTTCATCAGTGATTAACGGACCGTATACTTTCTTTTTTTCAGCGCGCGAAAACACTTTGCGCATGAGCAAAAAGTAACGTCCGAAATTTCCTAAGATTCCTGTCATGATTAAAACTTAGGCCGAAGGTAGTTTATTTTTTTTGAGTGTAATAATTTTTCAACGCATAGCCAATCTTCCGTGATATTCTGTATTTTCGAGGCATGAAGAAATTATTCTATTTGTTCGTTGCAGCGATTTTAGTTGTTGGTGTGGCTTCATGCAACAACCCTAAAAGAGCCATGAAGCGTGCACACAAAAATTGCAATTGCCCAACTTGGGATTAAGGATATTGAGGCATGGCTAAATCCAATGATTTAGAAACTGCTTTAACTCCATTTTTACCCGGTGGTTCAGTAGTGAAGGTGTGTGAAATGTTGCGGGCTTATCCGCATGATTTGGTCATTACCAAAGGCCGAAGTACCAAGCATGGCGATTTTCGATACGCGCCAGGAGAACGCTACAAGATTACGGTCAATCACAATTTGAATCGCTACGCTTTTCTGATTACGCTTATGCATGAATTGGCGCACTTGATTTGTCATGTGCGTCATGGGCATTTTGTAAAACCGCATGGTGCTGAATGGAAGCAATGCTTCAAAGAGACACTTGCGCCATTTGTAAACGTGAATTTGTTTCCACTGGATTTAGAGAAGGCCATCCAACGCTATTTAAGCAACCCAGCGGCTGCGACTTGCAGCGATGTTGACTTGTCGAAGACCTTAGCGCTGTATGACCGCTCAAGTCATGAAAACATAATCATGGTCGATGATCTTCCGGATGGTTCGAAGTTTTTATATGGAAAAGACAAGCGCGAGTTCGTTCGCTTGAATAAGCGCAGACAGCGCATTTTATGCAAGGAAGTGAAAACGGGAAGTGACTATTTGTTTTCGCCACTCACCAAAATCTGGAAGCTCTAATTAAGCTTTCTTTCTTCGCTGAATTTCTTTTTCGATCAAGGATAACTCACGACCGGTTTGTCCCTTCACAGAAGTATTCTCTTGTGCTCTGCGCAACAGATATGGCATGACCTCTTTGATGGGGCCATAGGGAAGGTATTTCGCGACATTGTATTTCGCGTGACTGAGGTTGTAGCTAATGTGATCGCTCATGCCGAACAATTGCGCGAAGTAGATGCGTTTGTCGTTGCTAGCAATTCCACGCGCATTCATTTTTTCGACCAACAGTGCAGAGCTTTCTTCGTTATGTGAACCGCAGCAAATAGCAATGTCTTCAACATGATCTAAGCAATAGTCTATTGCTAAATTGAAATCACGATCTGTACTTTCTTTGTTTGGCTGAATGGGATCTACGTAATTCATTTCAGCCGCGCGCTTCCGCTCCTTCTCCATGTAGGCACCACGTACCAATTTCACAGCCGTCTTCGCCCCATTTTCTTTCATGCGATTGTGCAAGGCTTTCAAGTATGTCAATCGATCGTGTCTGTACAATTGAACCGTATTGTAAACAATGAAGTTTTTTTGGTTGAATTGAATCATCATGTTCTCAGTAAGATCATCAATCGCATCTTGAATCCAGGAGTCTTCCGCATCAATGAACAACGAAACATTTTTCTTGTGCGCATGCTCGCAAATGCTAAACACACGTCCTACCGCACGCTCCCATTCCGCTTCTTCACTTGCAGAAAGGGCTTGCTTTGCATTCACTTTTTCCAACAACGAAAATCGGCAAATACCTGTTACTTTGAAGACACTGAAAGGAATGTCATTGTTATTCTCGGCAGCATCAATGGTACGTTTGATTTCTTCCGCTGTGAAGTCAAAGTCCTTTTCGTTTTCTTTTCCTTCAACACTGTAATCGAGAATGGAACCAATGCCACTTTTGGCGAGGTGGTGAGCTGCTTTTTTACTTTCCGAAATGTTTACACCGCCACAAAACTGAGAGAAAATATTTTTCTTAATGGCCCAACCGATGGGAATTCCCATTCCAACAGCAAGATTGGTTAAAGCGCCACCAACCTTAACTAAGGTGGGAGAAGCAATTAGCTTGAATAGCCAATACGAGCGCTTCAGCTGGCCGTTGTTTTTATGTTGAAACGCTACCGCGGTATTTTCAAAATTTACATTGCTCATTGCTGCAAAGATATCTGTGTTCTGTGGTTTTTCATTCTGTTTTATTCTGTTCCATCGTATCTTTCGGCCACAAATTAAATGACATGAAAGCAGCACAAGATTTTATCAACGAAAATAAAGATCGTTTCTTGAACGAGTTGTTCGAATTACTTCGTATTCCTAGTATTAGTGCCGATATGGCCTATAAGGAAGAAGTAGCGAAATGCGCAGATTTGGTAGCGAAGCACCTTCGTGATGCAGGCGCAGATAATGTGGAAGTGTGTGTGACAGAAGGTCACCCAATTGTATACGGAGAGAAATTAATTGACCCAAGCAAGCCAACGGTTTTGGTATACGGACATTACGATGTTCAGCCTGCTGATCCGATTGAATTGTGGCACACACCTCCGTTTGAACCAACCATTAAGAAAACAGAAATTCACCCAGAAGGCGCCATTTTCGCTCGCGGTTCTTGTGATGATAAAGGTCAGATGTTCATGCACGTGAAGGCATTCGAAGCGATGTGGAAAACGAATTCACTTCCATGTAATGTCAAGTTCATGATCGAAGGTGAAGAAGAAGCTGGTTCAACCAACTTAGGTCCATTCTGTATTGCGAATAAAGAAAGATTGAAGGCAGACGTTGTATTGATTTCAGACACTAGTGTTTTGGCGAATGATATACCAAGTATCGACTGCGGATTAAGAGGTTTGAGTTATGTTGAAGTTGAAGTGACAGGAGCGAATCGCGATCTACACAGTGGTGTATACGGAGGTGCGGTTGCGAATCCGATTAACGTTCTTGCGAAGATGATTGCATCGCTTCACGATGAAAATAATCATGTAACCATTCCAGGATTTTACGACAGCGTACAAGAATTGTCAGAAGCTGAGCGCGCAGCATTAAATGCGGCGCCATTCGACGAAGAAGCTTATAAGAAGGACTTGGATATTGACGCGGTATACGGAGAAAAAGGCTATACAACCATTGAGCGCACTGGTGTTCGTCCAACCTTGGATTGCAACGGTATTTGGGGTGGATACATTGGAGAAGGTTCAAAGACCGTTCTTCCGTCAAAGGCTTTCGCTAAAATCTCTATGCGTTTGGTACCACATCAAACCACCGATCAGATTACTGAAATGTTTGCCAATCACTTTAAGTCTATTGCGCCGGCAGGTGTTCGTGTTGAAGTGCGTCCACACCACGGTGGAGAGCCTGTTGTTACACCAACAGACAGTAAAGCCTACATTGCGGCATCTGATGCAATGGAGAAAACTTACGGAAAAAAGCCTGTTCCAACACGCGGTGGTGGGTCTATTCCTATTGTTGCGATGTTCGAATCTGAATTGAATTTGAAATCAGTTTTAATGGGATTTGGTTTAGATACAGATGCGCTGCATTCACCAAATGAGCACTACGGATTATTCAATTACTATAAGGGAATTGAAACCATTCCATACTTCTTCGATAATTTCTCGAAGTAATTTTCGTTTGGGTTGAAATGTTAAAAGGGAGAGAAGTATGAGCAAAAGAATAATTTCAATTCAATGGCTATTAATCTTTTTCATGGCGTTCACTTTTACCTCTTGTGAAATCTACAAGGATGTAAAAGTGAAACGCGTGGAAGATCTTGATTTATATGAGTTAACGAATAGTAATGTAAGTGCAGTGTTACGTATTGGATTGGAAAATCCCAATCCTTACAAGATTACTTTATTCGGATCTGATTTGGAACTGCGCATCGATGGCAATGTTGCTGGGTCACTGACTTTGGCTCAACCCGTTGTGCTGGCGCCGAAATCTTCAGAAGTGTACGATGTAAAGGTGTACACGAATATTACCGATGTTGAAGGCTTATTAGGCAACGCATTGAGCCTTATGTTCAAAGATGAAATAGAGCTTCAAGCGTCGGGTTATGTTGAAGCAAAAGGTTTGGGCATTAAGAAAAAAGTTCCGCTGTCGTTTACGAAACCGATAAGCAAAAAGGCCTTCAAGTTAAATTAGAGGGGCTATTAATTCAGCAGGAGTTTGATGCGGTAGAAGGTGTAACCCTTTTAATCCAGCCTTGATTGAGCCTTCTACATGTTGAATGGAATCATCAATAAAGATTGTTTTTTCCGGTGTTAGTCTGTGTCTTCTACAAATTTCCAAGAACGATTCAGGGTCGGGTTTACGCATGCCTAGTACATTGCTGTAGTGAACAAATTCAAAAGCTGATTTAAATTTTTCAAGACCGTATGATTCATCAACCATTTTCTCGAAAACTTCAACATGCAGTTGATTGGTATTGCTGAAAAGAAAGGTTCTTAAACCTTTTTCTTTCAGTGAGAAAATGTAGTCAACTCGTTCAGGAATCAGGTGAAGTAAAATACAATTCCAGGCATTCTCTAGTTCAGCACGAGAGGCATGGGGAAGTTGTTTAGAAATCCAATCGTAAAAAGCTTCACCGGGAACCTTCCCGGTTTCTAATAAATCGAAAATTTCGTTTTGCTGCGCTTGAGAATAAGCTTTAGCGAAAGAGTCCATGCCTAGAGCTTCGAAAGCTCTAACGGGTGCGTTATAATCAATTTCAAATAAAACACCTCCAAAATCAAATATCACTGCTTCATACTTCATGAAGCCAAAGGTAAGAAGATTAGAATTCAGGAATTTTCTCTCCTGTTTTAGCTTCGAACAAAGCGCGAAGAAGGGCATACTTCTCGCGAAGGTCTGTCAACTCCTTTTTCACTGCTACGATATCATTCTCAAGGCTTTCTGCACGCAATTCATTTGCCTCTTCTAAAGAAGATCCACTTGAAAGAATTTTCGAATAGAGTGAAAAGAAATCGGTGTCTAAAGCCTTCGATAAATCGAAAAGTAATTTAGAGTCAACAGAATCTCTTCTGTAGATTCCGTATACGTTTTGCTTAGAGGTGTTGATGATCTTAGCCAATTCGGTTGGACCAAGACGCAAATCTTTTGCTCTGTTTTTAATACGTTCTCCGATGCGCATAGTTAGGTTTGATTGGAATCCCAAAACAAAAACAAAATGACCACAAGGAATCTAAATGAAGTGTTAATTTTCTTTTAACCAAGAAGAAGAACTAATCTCGGTTTGTGCTTTCTCCAATTGTTGAAGAGCTGCTTCATAGTTGTCAACGCTGCCTGAAGAAACCAATTGCAGATTGCCTTTTTTCGAAGAAAGAGAAGCGTTGAAGCCTTTCTGTTTCAACTCGCGAACCAATCGTTTGGCGTTGTCTGAAACCGCGAATGCACCAACGATGATTTCGTATTTCTTTTGACTTACTGTTACTGATTTTTGTTCTTCCGCGGAAGTAAGTTCAACAGTTGAAGTTTCATTTGCTACCGGAGTTGAAACAATGTCAGTTTCTTCGGTTATTGTATACGTAGGAATTGAACGAGTAGCTGCAGGTGTGTATGCGGCAATGCGACTCTTCGTTCCGAAAAGTTTGAATGATGCGTACTGCCAATCGGTCGATTCTATTTTATTTGAAAGAGCGAAAATCCCTACTCCTAAAATAGGCAATGCCAATACAGCTGCGGCTTTCCAGATCCATTTGGAACCTTGCTCAGCGCGCTTTTCAAGAACCGAAACTTCAGGAGTAATTGGCTCTTGAACTTCACGTTCAACAGGTACGAGAATAATTTTTTCTAAACCGAAAGATTCAACCGAAAAATTCCCTTTGCTATCTGGAATAAATTGAATTTTTCCAAGACGATCTTGGAATAATATTCCAATTCCTTTCCAAGAAATCTTTTCACCACGGAGCAATGTGTTCGATTGTTCTCTCACCCAAGCATCTAATTCAATCCTAGCATCTGCATAGGTGCAACTGTTCAAGGCGCAAAGGGCAGAAACCAACAGTCCGTCATTTTCTTTGATTTGCGGATTAAATCCGATTGTTTTTTGAGGAGGATAGATGGTATGCAGCGAAGAATTCAAAGAAGCTCCCTTATACTTTGCAATGAATCCACCCAAACCTGGAAGGACCACGCAATCGTTGGAGTACAATAAATCTTTGATGAGGTTTTCGAACTGCATATCGCGAAAATACGGATTTTTATTGGTCTTACAAGCCTAGTCCTGATATTTCAGCAAATCTTCTGGAGTGTCTATTCCTGTTGAGTCGTGTGAAGTCACTACTACCGAAATAGTTAGGTCGTTCTCGAGCCATCGGAGCTGTTCCAAGGATTCTGTGAGTTCTAAGGGGGAGGCTTTAATTGATTGTATTTGTTGAAGAGCCTTGGTTGTGTAGGCATATACCCCAAGATGCTTGAAGTAATCGGGCTCCCCGTTTCGCGCAAACGGAATGGCTGAGCGTGAAAAGTATAAGGCTCTTCCCGAAGTGCTGAACACCACTTTCACCCGGTTCGGATCGTTCGCTTCATCCTTGCTTTCCATTTGAACCGCGAGGGTTGAAATGTCTGTTTGTGAAGCAATGAGCGCGGTGCAGAGTTCATTCAACGATTCAACATGAACAAAAGGTTCGTCGCCTTGAATATTCAAGACAAAATCAAATTCATTTTCAAAGCTTGGTAGTAATTCGCAAATGCGTTCTGTTCCGCTGTTACAATTTTCAGAAGTATACACGACTTTGCATCCGTAGGCTTCAACGTGATTGAAAATACGCTCATCGTCGGTTGCTACCCAAACTTCGGTAAGTGAAGAACATTTCTTGGCTTGATCAATTACCCTGCGAATCATGGATTTCCCATTGATTTCAACCAACGGTTTTCCGGGGAAGCGCGTGCTTCCGTATCGAGCAGGGATAATACCAAGACCTTTCATGCTACAAACTTAAGGTGTATTGTACCATGGTTACACGAGGTTCTTCGATAGCAAGCGGACGAATAGCGTATTCACGGTTCAACATGTTGTTCATGAGCAGCGCAATTTTATGCTTTTCAGAGAAGGTATAACCCAAACGCGCATCGAAAACATAGTCTCCTTTGGTGTGATTAGCACGCCATGAAATGATACCTGGATTGAAAAGGTCAGGGAACAATTCTTCCAATCTGTTGAATGCTTGATCTAAATTTTGCATGTGTGAATTCGCACGGAAACTTAATCCCGCATTGAAATTACCACGTGTTGCACCAACATCTATGCGAACCAAATGCTGCATGCGATATTTAAGAATATTGTTCGCGGTGTTTTCGCTTGTGTTCAAATAAGAAGCTTGAGCAAATTCACTGATGACAATTGTTCCGGGTGTTTGAACAGTGCGTGCATAAACATAATCAGGTGTGGTGCTTATTGGCTTTGTGTAGGTATACCCAGCGAGTACATCGAACTTTGTTTTACGAATATTCCCGGTTCCCATGATGCTGATTTCGGCACCTTGAACCTTTGCACCCCCTGTATTCAAACTCTTGAACCCAATGGCATTGGTCAGTTCATTCAAGTTAGTAACAGGCACAGGTGCCCATTGACCGAATGTGAATTCAATGAAATTTCTAAACTCTTGTTGAAAAGCAGCAATGTCAATAAATCCCTTGAATTCTCCAATTTTGAAACCTTGCTTAATTCCTATTTCTGCATTGTATGAAGTCTCAGGCTTCAAGTCTGGATTCGCAAAAACATGAATGGCACCTAATCCAGTAACTATGAACTTTTCCGCAATGCTTGGGAAGCGATAGCCTTGTCCGTATGACGCTCGGAAATAAGTGGCTTGGCCCACTTTGTAGTTTGCTCCTGCACGAAATACTGGTTTGCCATTTTTTTCACTGTTTAAGACAAACTGCTCGTAACGCACTCCACTCGATAGGTTCAAACGCTCGCCAATTTTCTTATCTATTTGAAAGTACGCCGCTGTATTTCTTGCTTTGTTATTTCCATCGGTATTGCCCCCAACAAACAATTCACCGCGCGCATCAGTATTGGTATTGACAATTCCTGCTGTCGTTGTCAAATTTTTAATCTTACTCAATTCCCAATTCTTCTGCACTTGGTATTCGGTGTAGAAGACATCTGAGAAATTGCCTTGATTGTTGTCGTTGTTGTTGTCTAACGATTGCCATCTCGATTTCAATGAATGCACTGCTCCTTTTTTGCTGGTGTATTGAACGGAAGGATCAATAGTGTACAATTGTTGAACAGTGCGAGTGGCGCTTCCAGCATATGCGCCATAAAGACCCGAGGTGCTGTTCTCCCATATTAGGGTTGAAAGCGAATTGCTTGTTGAATAAATTCCACCAAGACCTATATAGAGACGGTCTGTTAAGCGATAGCGCAAATTCAAATTCAATCTTGCGCGATTACCTGCATTGTAGCGATCTACCGTCATGGGATTGTAGTTTCCGTCTGAAAAACTGCCATCTGCTGTATCACGAATGGGTCCGAGGTGTCCGTCGTCGTATTGCAAACTAGAAGCAAACACAAAATCGAGTTTTCCGAATTTTTCTGAATGAAGAAAATTCAGTCCACTTTTCATTCCTTGTCTGTTCCAATAAACAGCAGAGTCTGTTTGTGGTTTCGAATAGAATCCGTGATAGACAGAGATTTTTGTTTTCGGTGTTGAAGTTGGATAGGCTGTTCTGAAGTTGATTACCCCGCTTAATGCAGAGCTCCCGTATAGCACACTACTCGCACCTTTGATGATTTCAACTTGAGAAACATTTTCGGTAGGAAGGAAACCCCAACTTGGTTTTCCAGCATCGCCGCTCAAGATAGGAATGTTGTCTACCAATACTTGAACGCGGCTTCCTGCGCCGAAGCTGTAACCACTTCCGCTGCGTATTTGCGGTTCGTCATCGACAATGGCTACACCCGGAGTCTGTTGCAAAATTTCATCAATGTTAACCGCATTTTTGTCTTGAATTAATTTCGGTTGAATGACTTCCATACTCACGGTTACCTCACCAATATTCTGCTCATATCTTCCTGCAGAAACAACAACCAAATTCATTTGATTGTCATTCGACATTAGTTCAATGTTCAATTCTTGATTGGTTGAAAGGGTAATTTCTTTTCTGAAAGTTTGGTGCGTAAGGTAAGCTGCAACAAGAGTATAGTTACCTGCAGGGGCTTCGATACTGAAGGTTCCTTCAGGCGTTGAGCTCATTCCGTAGGAAGTGTTTTCGAAATACACCAAAACAGCACCCAAAGGTTTCTGCGTTTGTGAATCTGAAACTTTACCGCTGAGTTTTACAGTTCCAGATTGCGCCCAAGATGAAAGGCACAACAATAACCCCAGAAGGGTCAGGAGGTTTTGCTTAAGGTTCATATAGCAATAATAAGAAATACTTTTTAAAATGAAACAACCCTAAAGTTTCTCAAATTCGAGATGGGTTGTTTGTTTGAAATAGGACTCGAGAAGTTTCAATGTACTCGGAAGCTCATGCAACACAACAATGTCTCCCGCTTTGGCCGAATGCAAATCGAATAATTGTTTTTCAATTTTTTTATTCTTGTCGAAATCACCAGGCATAATGGTCCAACCGACCAAAGGGAATTTCTTTTTCAAAAAGTTGTATTGCCAAAGTCGAAGTTTACCATAAGGCGGTCGGTAGAGCAATGTGGGCGGAAAGTATTTTGGGGTCTTAAAATTCTTTAAGAGTTGGGCGCGATTCAGTTTTCGCGCATTCACATGCTCGTTGCAATGAAATCCAATGGAGTGATTTTCTTCTTGAATTTTTAAAACAAGTTCGGGATACCGCTCAGCATTTTTTCCCAACAGAAAAAAAGTCGCTTTCGCATTGTGTTTTTTTAAAAGCTCTAAAAGTTGAACAGTAACTGTCGGGTGCGGGCCATCATCGAAAGTGAGATAGACGGCTTTTTCGTTTTCCATTCGCCAAGTCACTTTTTTGAAAATGCGCTGTACAATTTTTGGCGTATGAACGAAGTATCGACTCATAGTTTTCGAGCTAAAATAAAATCGCGTTTGTGTTTGACTTGAATTCCATCTTGGTTGAATGCTTCAAAGGTAACAATGTAAATGCCTATTGCAAGAGCCTCGCCTTCGTCGGAGAGTCCGTCCCAAATAAGATTTCCTTCCGGACCTAAATATTCATTTCGCATGAGTCTTCTGACGCGAATTCCTTTTTCGTTGTATATGGTTAGATTGCCGACACATCCTGATTTCATCTCTGAAAAATGAAATTGAATAACGTCGTCAAATCCGTCGTTATCAGGAGAGAAAATAGAGGTTGATAGTTCGAATGTTCCGGTCATATTTTCGATTCCAAGGGATTGGGAATTTTCAATTCCAGGCGTTGCAAATCCTGCGGCCTCAGATGCACTGTGCCAATTGCTGGGTTGATTTGTCGGTATTTCAGTTGAGAGTCTTTCAAGCGAAATTCCTTCAAAGGAACTGAGTAGTTGAAAGTGCATAGATTCAGAATATTGAAGGGCATCTATGATTTCATTTTGATTTGAATAAAGGATACAGTTTCCACTTGTATTGTTGAATGAAGGCAAGGCTTCTACGCGAAAAATATTTTTGGGCTGAAGACTGGTGTAATTGGAAAGTAGATCATTTCCGTCTTCTGTGAAGGCGAAGTGCTGGTGGGGAAGAATAATTCTTCCCTCCGATGTAATTGTTTCAGCAAGTGCGCCTGAAGTTATTTCTGCATTCGCGAGAGATACATTTTTGAGAAGAACACATTTAGAAGTTGGATTATACAATTCAACGAAATCGGATCCGTTGGTGAATGGATTGAAAAGAATTTCGTTGATGAATAGATTTCCGTTATTAGCTTCAATCGGAAAACCCCATTCGAACGAAATGCTTGTGCTATTCCCGCTGCAATCCGAGATGTTTTGCAATGCGTAATGATGAACGATGGAGTTCATTAACTCAGACGATTCAAGAATTATTCTGGTGGAGGGAATTTCTTGAATGAAATTCCCTAAGCTTGTTTCTTCTTGAAGCAATTCCCCGTCTAGCGTAACGGGTTCGCTGAAGTGCAGGATCACCGAGCTGTCTCCGAGTGTAACATACATCAACTCAGGAATTGTCTCATCGGGTTGAATCGAGTAGACTGAATTCTGAAGGCTTGGTGTGTTTCCAATTTCATCTTCACAAGGTTTCCAATTGTTGGAATTGCTGCACGGTAAATTTGGATTGATCAATTCCAAAGACCATCCGCCGTTTGCTTTGAAACTGCCGTTGTACCAATCGCTGGAGTAACGAATGCTATCGAGATGAGCTCCATTCATTTCGAGCTTTAACAGCATTCCTGAATTGGTTAATGCTGGAAATGAAGGAAGAAGAATTTTGTTAGTCACCGATAGAAATCCGAGTGCTTCTGATTCATCGCCTAGTACAAGGTAAGAGTTAGGTTCTAAAAGAAATTGGTCTTCGATAATTGCATTGTTAAGCTTAAGTCCTTTCAGCTCGAGGGTGTGCGAACTTTTATTGTAGAGCTCAACGAACTCATCCGGAATACCTTGAACAACGGGTTCAGGGTCAGCAAGAATTTCAGTGAGAATGAGGTCTCCGAATTCAGGTGTTTTTCCTAAATAAATATCGAATGAAATACTTGAAGAATTGCCTTCACAATCTTGAAGATTCGATTGCGAAATTGTGTAGGTTGTTTCGGGTTGAAGGTTAGACGTGAACGTTATTACAACCAGAGTATTTCCTTCCAAATGTTGAATATCAGAAATCTGAATATTGCTACAAGAAAAGCTATTTGAATTACCAACATTTAGGCTCTCATTGAATTGAAGAATAAGCTGATTGGCTTGATTCAAATTCCAATCGAGTAATTGCGGACCTGCGTTATCTGGCGTAATGTTAAATATGCTGTTCTGAATTCCGGGAGTTCCTCCAATGATATTATTCGATGCCGACCAGTTCAGTTTACCGCTACAGATTTTATAAGGATTGATTTGCTCGATGCTCCATCCGCCCTCTGATTTTTCGTTGTTGTTGTACCACGAGTCGGTGTACGAGACAATGTCAATTACATTGTTGTTGATGTCGAGCAAGGTAAGGCTATCGCCTGCGTTTGTTAAGGCGGTTAGTGCAGCGATTCCAATTGAATTTGGAAATAGAGCAGTGTTGGTTGCATCGCAAATAATCACATATTCATTCGGAAATAAGGTGAAGGGAGGAATGATTTTTTCGGTAATTGAATTCACCAACTTCCATCCAGATAATTCAAATGAAAGACTGTCGGCATTATACAATTCAATGTACTCGACATCTGGCAATCCGTTTGATGGTGTAGGATCCGCATAGATTTCGTTAATCACAACCGAACGAACGTTCGGTGGGTTTATCACAGCAGGTGGAATTTCATTTCCGAAGTAAATATTTTCGAAATAGAATTTTGTGGCATTGGATGAAGTATAAATACAACTCATTCCAAAGAAGTTTCCTTGCGTGTAAGTATTGTCTAGCACGCTGAATTCTTGTTGAAAGTTTGTTTCGCCAGAATAGTCCACATTGACATTCCAATTTCCCAATTCATCGCGTAGTACTTGAATGTTTATGTTGAAAGAAGAAGCAATGGAATTGGATATTCCAGCCCCCAATTCAACAACGCCAGAAGCCCCATCGTCTCGAAAGAATTTAATGGCGTCGTTCGAGCCACCTTCACCAAGTTTGAGAAAATACCCGGTTGTGTTTGAACCTGAAGTTCCGTTCAGGTAGGATAGATCGGCTGTGTTAGCGGATAAGTAAATACGAGAATGGTTGTTTTCACTGCCCGCAAATGTTTGTTTCACTTGAATGCGCCATTCTTTGTTCGCCAGGGATGTTGAGTTCATTGGAGTGGATAGATAGCTTTGTCCAGAAGTTACATTGTTCAATTGTAATTCTTGATACGGATTCACAATGAAGACGTCTGAAGATCCGTTCCAGGTGGGATTTGTGCTGAAATTGCCGTCGCTGAAGTTATCGTTGATTTGGGCAGATACTGGCGAGCATGAACAAAGGGTAAGCGCCAATGGGATTAGTTTTTTGTAATGCATGATAAATGTTTTGTGATTATTCTTTCGAAACTAAAATGCGCAAGTAGTAATTTCGTGAAAAACATATGTATGCGAATTGCCGTTGTTGGAGCCACTGGACTGGTGGGAAAAAAGATGCTTCAAATTCTTGAAGAACGTAAATTTCCTTTCGATGAAATAATTCCTGTTGCGTCTGAAAAAAGCGTTGGACAAACCGTTTCGTGTTGTGGTAAAGATTGGTCAGTAGTATCTCTAGCTACCGCAGTTGCTGCTTCTCCGGACATCGCCTTGTTTTCAGCCGGAGGAGAAACCAGCTTAGAGTGGGCGCCGAAATTCGCGGCCACTGGATGTGTTGTCATAGACAACAGCAGTGCATGGCGAATGGCGGAAGGTATTCCTTTGGTAGTGCCTGAGATTAACGCAAACAGCATAAATGCGCATAACAAGATTATCGCAAATCCAAACTGCAGCACCATTCAAATGGTAATGGTATTGAAGCCACTTCATGACTTATATAAGATTAAACGAGTAGTTGTTTCTACCTACCAAAGTGTTACAGGAACAGGAAAAGTAGCGGTAGACCAATTGATGAACGAGCGTGTTGGAAAGGAAGGGGAAAAGGCTTATGCTCACACCATAGACATGAATCTCATTCCACAGATTGATGTGTTTCAATCGAACGGATACACTAAGGAAGAGATGAAGATGATTCTTGAGACTAAGAAAATTATGGAAGACGATTCAATTGCCGTTACAGCAACCGCGGTGCGTGTTCCGGTTATGGGCGGACACTCAGAGTCGGTGAACATTGAATTCGAAAATGCGCCAGATATCGCTAAGGTGAAAGAAGTCCTTAGCGCCTTTCCAGGAGTAGAGGTTGTAGATAATATTGAACAAAAACTTTACCCCATGCCGCTCATTCACGCAGCAGAAAGCGATCAAGTTTTTGTAGGAAGACTTCGTCTAGACGAGTCTCAAGCGAATACATTGAACTGCTGGATCGTGAGCGATAACCTTCGAAAAGGCGCCGCTACAAACGCAGTTCAAATTGCGGAGTACTTGGTTGCACAAAAATTAGTTTAAGCGCTTTAACCCTCCATTTCAACGCTAACGCTTTCCACTTGGTGACCCATGGGAGCATTAATCTTTGTCAATCGAATTCCAACCGAATGAGCATTCGGGAATTTCGATTTCATCGCTGTGTGCATGCGCACAAGAACGGTTTCGATAAGCTTCGCGCGGACTTTCATTTCAGCATAAACCAATTCCTTCACCGCAACGTAATCGATGGTCTTTTCAAGGTCATCGGTTTCAGCTGACACTTCAAAATTCCCTTCCAACCAAACATCTACTCGGTAATCTCCACCTATCACTTCCTCTTCCTTCCAGCATCCGTGGTGCGCACGAACCTGTATGTTGTTCAATTGAATTTTCATTTAACCTAAAGTATCAATGCATTTTTGAATGCGTGGCATCACAAACTCTTTTCCAACCAAGGCTGCCACATGTGAGGCGCCAGGACCCGTAAGAACGCCTGTTAGCGCTAATCGGAACAGCGGCATCACTTGACCCATTCCCAATCCGCTGTCTGCAAGGAACTGCTTCATTGCAGCATCAATAGCCTCCACACTGAACGGTTCCAAGGATTCAAGCACAGCAGCCCACTTCTGAAGAATTGCAGCCGATTCACCCGCCTTCCATTTTTTAGCTACAGCGTCCGCATCGTATGTCGTTGGATCTACGAATAAATATTCTCCGTCTAACAAATCTTTCGGGAAGATGGCGCGTTCAAGCATAAGCTCAATAACGCCTTCAACATAGGCTTTGTCAACGTCGTATCCTTTTTCAATAATAGCGGGCATAATCATCTCTGCAAGCTCAGCACGAGGTGTATTGCGCATGTATTGCTGATTGAACCACTTCGTTTTTTCTGGATCGAATTTCGAACCCGATTTTCCAACGCGTTCAATGGTGAAGGCTTCAACCATTTCATCCAATGTGAAAATCTCTTGGTTGTTGCTAGGTGCCCATCCCAACAAAAGCAACATGTTAATGAAGGCTTTTGGAAGGTATCCGCTTTCGCGATATCCGCTTGAAATATTTCCCGTTTCAGGATCGGTCCATTGCAGTGGGAAGACAGGAAATCCTAAACGGTCTCCGTCGCGCTTGCTTAATTTTCCATTTCCATCGGGTTTCAAAATCAACGGCAAATGCGCGAACAACGGCGCTTCCCAGCCGAAGGCTCTGTACATCATTACATGCAACGGTGCAGAGGGTAACCATTCTTCTCCACGAATCACGTGGCTAATTTCCATGGTGTGGTCATCTACAATATTGGCCAAGTGATACGTTGGCATTCCGTCTGACTTATACAAAACTTTGTCGTCGAGTTCATTCGTCGAGAACACCACCCATCCGCGAATGATGTCTTGAAAACGAACCTCTTCGTTACGAGGCATTTTGAAACGCACCACAAACGGATCACCTTTTTCCAAACGAGCAGCTACTTCGTCCGAAGGAAGAGTCAGAGAGTTCTTCATGGTCATGCGCGAAATGCTGTTGTATTGCCAGTTCGGCATCTTCGCCAATTCAGCTTGCTTACGAATGTTATCTAATTCTTCTGGGGTGTCGAACGCGTAATACGCCCAACCTTTTTCAATCAAATCCAAAGCATAGGCTTTGTACATGGGCTTTCTTTCGCTCTGACGGTAAGGCTCGTGCTTTCCGCCGTAACCAACACCTTCGGTAGGCTCAATGCCACACCACTTCAATGAATCTAAAATATACTGCTCAGCACCTGGAACGTAGCGTGTCTGATCGGTGTCTTCAATACGAATTAAAAAATCTCCGCCGTGTTTCTTAGCGAATAGGTAATTGTATAATGCTGTACGAACTCCACCCATGTGCAAAGGGCCTGTGGGACTAGGAGCGAAACGAACACGAACTCTTGGTGATGTCATAATAGTTTTTGAAAGTGTGCAAATTTACAATAATAGTGGGCTTGATTATAATTTAGAACCTTCGCTTAAGGCGTTCAACAAGCGATTGGCTTTGTCCATGTTTGTTACATCTGGAAATGCAATGCGAAGCGTCTCGTCTTTCTCGTACATTTTCCCCGCAACCGGATTCAATTTAATGAAGTTCAAAACACGCGTGAAGGCATCGCTTTGATAGAATGGCGAGTCTTGTTTCGAAATGAAATAGCCGATCATTTTTCCACTCTTCAACACCAATTTTTCGAATCCAATTTCTCTGGCTTTCCAACGTAAGCGCATAGTATCAATCAATTGAATAACGGGCTTCGGAATAGGGCCGAAGCGGTCTTCCAAGTCTTGCGAGAACTTCTGAATTTCTTCTTCGTGTTCCATATCGTCGAGTGCCTTGTACAGCGCAATACGTTCAGAAATATTTCCGACATATTCATCGGGAATCAACAATTCGAAATCTGTTTCAAGGACGGTGTCTTTCACGAACGTAGCGTTCTTCTTCATTTCCTCTTCATACAACTCTTGGAAATGTTCTTGCTTCAATTCTTGAAGGGCTTCATCTAAGATTTTCTGATAAGTTTCGAATCCGAGTTCATTTATGAATCCGCTTTGCTCTCCGCCTAACAGATTACCTGCTCCTCGAATGTCCAAGTCACGCATGGCAATGTGCATTCCTGACCCTAAATCAGAGAACTGCTCAATGGCTGTTAATCGCTTCTTCGCATCGTCGGTGAGCATGTGCGTAGGCGGACTTAACAAATAGCAAAACGCTTGTTTGTTGTTTCGTCCCACGCGTCCGCGCAATTGGTGAAGGTCGCTCATACCGAAGTGATGCGCATCGTTAATGATTATCGTATTTGCATTCGGAATGTCAATGCCACTTTCAACAATGGAAGTAGAAACCAGCACATCAAATTCTCCTTCAATGAATTTGTTCATCACTTCTTCTAAGTCTTCACCGCTCAGTTGTCCGTGACCAATACCAATGCGTACGTCAGGACATACACGTTGAATCAATCCAGCCATTTCCCGTAGGTTTTGAACGCGGTTGTGCACGAAGAATACTTGACCTCCACGTTGAACTTCGTAGCTAATTGCATCGCGAACAATTTCTTCTCCGAATGGAATTAATTCGGTTCGAATGGGAACACGATTCGGTGGAGGGGTTTGAATAATACTCAAGTCACGCGCACCCATGAGCGAGAATTGCAAGGTACGTGGAATGGGCGTGGCAGTAAGTGTGAGGGCATCTACATTTGCACGAAGCGTTTTCAATTTATCCTTAGCCGCTACCCCGAACTTTTGTTCTTCGTCAATGATCATCAATCCCAAATCGTTGAACACGACACGTTTTCCAAGTATCGCATGTGTACCAATGAGAATATCAACTTTTCCGTTTTTCACACGCTCTAAAGTCTCTGAAACTTGCTTCGCTGTTTTGAAACGATTGATGTAATCGATGGTCACCGGGAAATCTTTCAAACGCGATTTAAAACTTTTGTAATGTTGAATGGAAAGTATGGTTGTTGGAACAAGCACAGCAACTTGCTTTCCGTCTGCAACTGCTTTGCACGCTGCGCGAATGGCAATTTCTGTTTTTCCGAATCCAACATCTCCGCAAACTAAACGGTCCATCGGATAGGCGGCTTCCATGTCTTCTTTCACAGCAACAGAAGCTTTGTATTGATCGGGAGTGTCTTCGTACATAAAAGACGCTTCCAATTCTGTTTGCATATAGGTATCGGGTTGAAAGGCGTATCCCTTCGTCGATTTTCTTTTGGCATAAAGCTTAATCAAATCGAAGGCAATTTCTTTCACCTTCGTTTTCGTCTTGCGCTTCAAATTTTGCCATGCGTTGCTTCCGAGTTTGTCCATGGTTGGAGCAGTGCCTTCCTTCCCAGTGAACTTGCTAATGCGGTGCAACGAGTGAATACTCACGTATAAAATATCTCCGCCTTTGTAGGTAAGACGAATGGCTTCTTGTTCTTTTCCATTCACATCAATCTTCTGCAGCCCACTGAATTGGCCAACTCCGTGATCGATGTGCACAACGTAGTCACCCGGTTGAAGAGCGAGAATTTCTTTCAGTGTGAGCGCCTCTTTGTTCTTTTTGAATCCTTCCTTCAGTTTAAAGCGATGGTATCGTTGGAAGATTTGGTGATCGGTGTAGTAGAGAATTTTTTTGTTTTGATCGACGAAGCCTTCGCTGATTTCAAGAATTTCTTGAATGTATGCGATGTCTTTTTTCTTGTCTTGAAAAATTTGATCGAGGCGTTCCAACTGTTTCGATTGTCCTGCAACAATGTGTGCTTTGTACCCTTGCTGAATAAGGTTTTCGAGATGCTCGGCAAGCAATTCAAAATTTTTGTTGAAGGAAGGCTGAGGCGTGCAATGAAACTCTTCTGTTTCACCAAAGAATTGTCTTTTGCTTCCGAATTCAATGACGCGTTTGTCTTCCAATTGCTTCAACCACTCATGTTTGGAAGTGAAGAGGGCGTTTGGTTTGTCGTGAGAAATGTGATCGGAAAGTTTGTTGAATCGTTCTTCGGCTTTTTCCATTTCAGTTTGGAATTGCGCTAGCGAAGATTCGGTATTGCTCATCCAAACGACGGTGTTAGAAGGAAGAAAATCGAGCAATCCAATGCGCACTTCTTCCGAATGCTTCGAATGTGTATTTGGAACGATAACAGCCTTGGTCATTTTGTTCACCGATAGCTGTGTAGCCGGATCGAAGTTTCGAATGCTTTCTACTTCTTCATCGAAAAACTCAATTCGATAGGGGTATTCATAGCTGAAAGAGAATACATCGACAATACCCCCTCGAACAGCGTATTGTCCGGGTTCATAGACGTAATCTACTTTTTCGAATTGAAATTCAATGAATACTTCATCAATGAAATCCATGGAATAGGATTGTCCGACGTCTATGCTGAAGGTGTTTTTTTCAAGTTCTTTATGCGTAACTACTTTTTCGAAAAGGGCTTCAGGATAGGAGACAACGATGTAGTTCTTTCTATTCTTTTGAAGTTTATTCAGTACTTCGGTTCGAATGGCTATGTTTGCATTCTGTGTGGTTTCTACATCGTAAGCTAGTCTTGCTGTTCTTGGAAAGAAGAGCACAGGAGTTTTCTCTTGCTCTTTCTCGTCGGCTCCTATTTCAAGAATGGCTTCTAGGTCATTGAGGAAGTAGGCGGCCTTTTCTTTATCATCGAGCACCACCAATTGGGTGACTGGGGAAGAGTTGTAGAATGCGCTGCATACAAAGGCGGGAGCGCTACCTGCGAGACCTTTTAAATGGAGTTTGCTCTTCTCTTCAGCTACTTTGCTTTCAATCGATGCTATTTCTTTTTCCCAAATGGAAAGACGTGGTTTCATAGGTGCTTTATCAAACGAGTAAACCCCGAGATTGCTTTCTCGGGGAATTTTATTTCAACAAAAGTACAGGATGCGATGCGCTACAAAAAGTTAATTCGCTTTTTTAATGGTGAAGCCAAAGGTGCTTCCCACTTCTTCTGTGCTTCGAACGCTAATGGTTTGCTGATGGTTTTCAATAATGTGTTTACAAATGGCTAATCCAAGACCAGAACCGCCTTCATGGCGAGAGCGACTTTTGTCTACGCGATAGAACCTTTCAAAAAGTCGCGGAAGATGTTCTCGTGCGATTCCAATTCCATTATCTGCCACTTCAACCAGAACGTTGTCGTTCATGTCATAGAAGCGAATGCGTGTCTCGCCGCCTTCTACGCCGTAATTCACGCTATTCACGATAAGATTGATGAGAACCTGTTCAATTTTATTTCGGTCTGCCTCCACGAATAACTCATTGAATGGGTCGTCCTTCACAAAAAGCTTCACATTTTTTTCATTGGCAAATGTTTCGAGAGAATCACACACTTCATGTGCTAATTGAAGAATATCGAAACGAACAATTTTTAATGGAACGGCGCCGCTTTCGAGTCTTGAAATTTCATCCAAATCAGATACTAGATGCTCCAATCTCTCACAACTTGTAATTGCACGATCGAGAAATTTCCGGCGGAGCTCAATGTCCATATCGTCGTTTTCGGCAAGTGTATCGAGGTAACCTTGAATATTGAATATTGGTGTTTTTAATTCGTGAGCAAGGTTACCAACAAATTCTTTCCGGAAATTATCGGTGTGTTGAAGTTCCTTGATTTCTTCAATTTTTTCTTCCGCCCAGTGAGCGACGTCTTGATTTACTTCACCCAATATATCGGTGCTCATTTCTAACCCTTTTTTTTCTGATTGGGTTTTGAAGGAGTGAATGGTTTTGTAAATGACTTTTACTTTGCTGTAAAGAAATCGCTCAATAAAATTGTAAACGACGAAATAGGTAATAGACATCCCCAATGCAATAAATAGCAGAAGCAAGGCTATTTCGAAATCACGCTCAAGAATGTATGCGAGAATAAAATATACGGTTGCCAGGGGCAACACAACGAAGAGGGCGGAAGCTAAAGCGACTTGTTTTGGAGTTCGAACATTCACGCTTCGAATTTATAACCAACTCCTTTAATTGTCTTAAAATTTTCGTCGCCTAATTTTTCGCGGAGTTTGCGAATGTGAACATCAATGGTGCGGTCTCCTACAATAACGTCATTTCCCCAAATTGAATTCAAGATATTCTCACGGGTGAATACGCGGCCTGGCGCACTCGACAGAAGCACGAGCAATTCAAATTCTTTTTTCGGCAGTTGAATCTGAACGCCGTCTTTGGTCACCAAATATTTTTCGCGATCAATTTCAATTCCTCCAATGCTCATTTCTTTTTTCACTTCAGCGGGTCCTGATCTGCGAAGCAAGGCTTTGATTTTAGAGACTAACAAGCGTTGACGTATTGGTTTTGTAATGAAATCATCTGCACCTGCTTCGAAACCGGCTATTTGACTATAGTCTTCATTGCGTGCCGTAAGGAAAGTAATGACTACATTTTTTAGAGAGGGTATTTCGCGGATTTCTCTGCACGTTTCCATGCCATCCATTTCAGGCATCATAACGTCGAGAATAATTAAATCGGGAATTTCTTTTTTCGCAACTTCAAGGCCCTTTCTTCCATTCAGCGCTGTGCATACTTCGTACCCCTCTTTTTCCAAATTAAATGTGAGCAAATCAAGAATGTCTTGTTCGTCGTCTACACAAAGTATTTTTGGTTTTTTTGCCATTCTATTGCAATCTTTGAATCGATTTATTCAACACGAAGGTAGGAGTGTTTTTTGTAATTAGGAGCGGCCTAAGGTTAACCTAAAGTTAAGTTTTCTTAACGCGGAAATGATATAAGAATGGGACAATTTCAAAACAAGGTGGTTTGGATTACAGGTGCAAGCAGCGGTATTGGCGAAGCTTTAACAAAAGCTTTCAATGCTGAAGGAGCAGTTGTAGTAATTTCTTCAAGAAGAAGAGAAGAATTGGAACGTGTTAAGGGCTTGTGCATGAGTCCTGAAAAGATTCATATTTTCCCATTAGACCTGACGAAGGCTGAGTCCATACGTGAAGTTTCGAATGACGTGTTAGCGAAATTCGATATAGACGTATTGTTTAATAATGGAGGGATTAGTCAGCGTTCCTTGACGTCAGAAACTTCGATTGAAAATGACCGTAAAATTTTTGAAGTAAACTATTTCGGTCATGTCCAAATGACCAAGGCCGTTTTGCCTCAAATGCTTGCCCGCAAGACTGGGCATATCGTTACTATATCAAGTTTAACAGGTAAATGGGGTTTTTACTTGCGATCTGCCTATTCTGCTTCGAAGCACGCTTTACACGGTTTTTTTGATTCGTTGCGCATGGAGGTAGAAGATTCTGGACTAAAAGTAACATTGGTAACACCCGGATTCATTGCAACAGAAATTTCGAAGCACGCGATTGATAAATCTGGAAATCCGACAGGGGAAATGGATAACAATCAAGCGCAGGGCATTTCATCGGAAGAATGTGCACGACAAATTCTCGCCGGTATTTCAGCAGGAAAAGATGAATTTGGTGTTGGAGGAAAAGAACTACGTGCCTTATTTCTGCACAGGTATTTCCCTAAAATGTTTAAGAAGATTCTAAAACGTCAAGCAGCCCGTTAATCTTTAATTCTCGAGAATCTCAGAGCGTTCAACATGAAGTTTGGAAGCGGCTTCAATGGGTCTCGTTTCTCAACGTTCAAAAAGATTCCCCACTTTTCTACGATTGGAACTTTGTAAACTTCAATCAATTCAATCAAAGTGCCGTCGGGATCATCGATATACGTGCAATGCACTTTTGTTTGACCCATACTTAATGCATCGTTACTATCGCATCTGAAAGCAAATCCTTCGACGGCTAAATTTTCGCCGAGTTTCTTCATTCCCTTAACATCAAGGCCCAAATGAACAAACCCTGAATCTCCCCAGATACGGCCTTTAAACGTTCTTGCTGGAACACGGTCCAGTGCTTGAACCAACTCAATAAATGTGCTTCCCATGACACGCGCGAATCCGCCACCGGTAGGTGCAGATTGACGTAAACGAACACGACGATATTGTTCTTTTCCGCCCGGTAAATGTTCCCAATCGTTGAATGTACCTGTGCGATCGAAAACAACTTCGTCGTAGCCTAAAAGATTCGAATATAATTTCAATGCATTGTCCATATGGGTCACACCAATGCTGCAGCCAGCAATTCCATTGCTTGGGTGTCCCATTTCTCTGTAGCATTCGTTGGTGGGTTCAACACGAAAAAAGTTTCCATCTATATCGGTTAAATCGAATACTTGTTGTTGTGCCGGATTCATTTGAATCTCACTAACGTTATGGGCACCGTTGTGCAAGCAATAGGCATGCATTTGCTTAACGTCGCGTGCTTTCATATGAATTTGAAAAATATGCAAGTCTCCAACCTTAATTTGAAAATCGGCTTTCCGAGGTTCAAAAGTTGTTGGGCGAATAACTTCCATGGCGCAACCACCTTGCAAGTTCATAATCATGCTTGCGCGCTTAGTGATGGTCTTTCCGTTTGTGTAGCAATCCATCAAAGGAGCAGGCTGAACGCTGTCGAAAAATGGAATATTCATTCCAAAAATTTTTCTAAAATATTTCAAAGAAGCGTCCATATCCTGAACGGCAACACCAAGGTGCTGAATGCTATTAATTCTGGTCATCACAAATTTGTTTTAATTGGGCTATGCATTTCGTTTGAGCTGTTTTCCATCGCGTATAATCAGATGTGCGTCTCTTGCGGTCTTTATTGAATTGAACAATCTTCTTGAATCGGTCGAATCTCATTCGGGCTCGAACTTCGAATGTACCTATAATAATTAGCGCAAGGACTCCGAAGAAGTAGTTTATTCCGAAAATAGGAAATGCAATCGCTAAAAGTAGAATATATGGAATACTAAAGAAGATTTTGAAAGTGATTCGAATCGAGTTTCTGAAGAGGGGATCCTTCACTTTGGTTCGAACGAAGTTTTCAGTGAAATTCGAAATTGGAAAAAAGATTGTTTTACCGATAAATGAAAATGGAACAGTCATGAAAACGCGAAGAGTGTTCCACATGCGCCATTGTTTTGCTTCAAAATCCGTTTGATTTGAGAAACTGAGTTCTGTCGTGATCTTGTTGAATGCTTTTAACTCTTCAAGAAAAGCAGGTTTTTCAAAACACTGACCATTAACCATGTCCTGATAAATAACAACGTTTTCATGCCAATCGTTGTGGGGATAAACGAAGTGCATCAAGTCTTGTATAGTTAAATACTCTTCGTAATATTGGTCATTGCGGATATCGGTCATTACTGCCTGAAGGTGTTGGCTAATTTCCGCAACCATTTCATTGGCCCATATAGCTTTGTTCGCAATGGTGTAATCTTCTTTCGATAGCACGATTGGCTTTCCTATTCGCAGCATAAAATCACCATCTTTTTCGAAGAATTCCGAGTATTCTAGGCCGAGAGGAAGAATACGAATTTGCTGCAAATTCGGATTTGCTTCGAAGGTGCCAATGATTAAGCGACCAATTCCTTTTTTCAACGGGGTGTTAAGTGCTTTTTTTCCTTTGTGTGTTCCCTCAGGGAAAAGACTTATCCAGTTGCCGCGATTCAATCGTTTGTAACACTCTTGGAAGATTGCTTCGTTTCGGTCACGAATGTCTGCAACGTTATCTTTTTCGCGATATACTGGCAGCATGTTTACTTTTTTCAATATAAATGAAACAAGTCCTGCTTTAAAAACATCTGAGCGCGTTAGCCAATGAAGTTGTTGCGTAATAACAGAGCAGCAAAGGATTGGGTCGAGGAGTGCATTTTGGTGATTTCCAACAACGATTGTAGGTATATCACTGCCTTTTAAATTTTCATATCCGACAACACGAAATTTTTTGTGAAAGAGCCTTAACCCAAACACCAATATCAATCTAAGAAATTCGTACAACCAAGATCTACGCATAACGAAAAGAAACGAAGATAACTTTATTTTGCTCTTTCTTGTAACTCAACCATTTTCAAATAGGCACTATCTTTTTGTATAAGCTCTTCGTGTGTGCCGGTTTCAACAATACTTCCGTTATCTAAAACAATAATTTTAGTTGCGTTGCGAATGGTTGAAAGTCTATGTGCAATGACTAAAGAAGTTCTGTTTTTCATGAGTTCGTCGAGCGCAAGTTGAACCGCTCTCTCATTTTCTGTATCAAGAGCCGAAGTGGCCTCATCGAGAATAAGAAGTTTTGGGTCCTTTAAAATAGCTCTGGCAATAGCAATGCGTTGTCGTTGTCCCCCAGAAAGTTGAATCCCCCGATCACCTACAATGGTGTCCCAACCGTCTGTGAATTGCTCGATGAATTCCCAAGCGTTAGCTCTGATTGCCGCTGACTTAATCTCTTCATCTGATGCTGAGGGTTTCCCATATGCAATGTTCTCACGAATACTTCCTCCGAACAACAAAACCTCTTGTGGTACATACGCCATGCTTCTTCGTAAATCATGAAGTTTCCACTGAGAAGCCGAAACTCCGTCGTAAAGAATATCACCTTCCGTTACATCGTAAAAACGAAGCAATAGACTCGCAATGGTTGATTTACCAGATCCAGAGGAACCGACCAAAGCAATTTGTTCGCCCTCTTTTACTTCGAATGAAACATCTTTCAAAACTGCCATTTCAGCTCGGCTTGCATAGTTAAATGAAACGTTTTTGAAGGCAAATGTCCCATTGAATGATTTTTCTATGGCGGTTTCTTCTTCGGGAATATCTTCAGGGTCCATGGCCAAAATCTCCATTACGGATTCTATTATGCCTAAGCTGCGTTGAAGTGACCCCATTTGCGAAGCCAAGCCACCGATAGATCCAGCGATAAGTCCAGTTAACATAATGAATTGGGGAAGGACTTCCACGGGTAATTGTCCTGTTTGTTGCAGGTGCGCCCCAACACCAATGACAAGGCCCAATGTTCCGAACAAGAAAATGATAATAAACGTTCCGAACATACCTCGCCAAATTGCACTCCTCATTGCATTCTTGCGAACATCAACAATTCGCTTGTAGTACCTAGCAATCTCAAAAGGTTCGTTACTGTAACTTTTCACACTTGTAACACCTGTGAATGTTTCATTCAACACAACGCCTGATTCCGCAACCTTGTCTTGCGTTTGTTTACTAAGTTTTTTTATGTACCGTCCAAAGAAAACCATCACTACAATAATCACAGGAAGGGTTACAAGCATGACTAGCGTTAAATACGGTGAGTAGGACACAAGCCAGCCAATACCAACAAAAATGATAACGGATTGACGAAGGAATTCAGCAAGTGTTGTTGTGAGCGTCTCTTGAATGGCTGTAATATCGGAAGTGATGCGACTGCTTAGATCACCCACTCTTCGTTCATTGTAAAATTGAATGGGCATGCGGATAATTCGAGAGTAAGTATCCTTTCTCAAGGCAAGCATGGCATTTTCCGAAACGTAGGAGAAAAGGTAAACGCGAAAGAATGAAAAAACTCCTTGAATAATGAGCAAACCAACCAAGGCTACGAGAGTCTTAGAGGTCATTCCGTCCCCTTCCCAATGCATGGCGCTCAATACGGATCTAGTAAGTGTCCCCCCGGGTAATGCAGTTTGTGCATTTGGAGTTAAAAGAAAACCAAGAAGGGCTGTAATAACAATGACTAACAAGCCAGAGACGATGAGCAAGAGCATTCCGATAAAAAACGCGAATGCATAAGGACGTAAATAGCGAAACAACCCCATTGTACTTGAGATTGTTGTTTTGGAAATTTTCTTCTTTGGAGGAGTAGCGCTTTCTTTCACCGTAAAATCTTTCGGCGAATTTACTGCGCTTTCAGGCTTTATAATACCTGTTTTGAAACACGTAGTTTGTTAATCTCCTTTCGAATGCGATCCTGCATGATATTATTGTAATCGAGATCCCATGAAATGTTATCTTTTCTGCGAAGCACTTTGGCTTTCGCAACCGGCATTTCACTTAAAAAACTGAAATCACATGCAGCGTTTTCTTTGAACAAAGAAATATCAATGGTTAACATTAATCGAATTGCAGACTCTTCCCGCTTAATTGATTTCGTCTCGAGTTCAACAGTTTTGGTAACGTAACCGTCTTGCACATACTTAATGCTGTAATTCTCTTTGTAAGGAGCTTCAAGGCGGTATTTACCGCGGTGAGCAGATTTAATTTCCGACACAAGTTTGTTATCCGACCAAATTTGAATAGAAACCTTATCTAGTGGCTTTTCTGTGCTGTCCGCTAGAAATAGCTCTGTGACCTTTCCCTGAAGGACAATTTTAGATTTTCCGAAGGTTTGTGCTGAAGTAGAAATACTCAAGACAATGAAAAGTGGGAGAAAGAGTAAATTTTTCATACAGGTTTAATACGTCAAAGAAAGACCAAAAGTTGCAGAGTCCGAAAAAAAATTGAAAAAGATGTAGGTACATTAAATGTAGATACATATATTTGCCGTGTGAAATCAATCGGAGAAGAAATACAACAATCAGAATTTAGTGATGTCTACCAAAAGTTGGGCATCAATATCCTATTCACAGCAGCATGGTTTGGTGAAATGAATCGTGCCGCTTTGAAGGATTATGATATTTCGTTGCCTCAATACAATGTTTTACGCATTCTGCGCGGACAGAAGGGACAGCCTATTTCTGTAGCCGGATTGTGTGAGCGTATGATTGATAAAAGCAGCAATGCTTCTCGCATAGTAGATAAACTTGAAACGAGAAAACTCGTTTTAAGAAAAGTTTGTGACAAAGACAGAAGACAAGTAGATGTTGTTATCACTGAAAAAGGAACAATACTTCTTGAAGAATTAGATAAAAAAGTTCCAACGTTTAAAACAATTATGTCGAAACAATTGTCTACTATGGACGCGGAAGCATTGAATTTCGCACTTGATCAAATAAGAAATCAAAAATAAATCAAATAATAAAAATCAATAAAAATGAAAAAAGCAATTTTAGCATTGGTTGTCGCAGTCGCTTCAGCAGTCGGAGTTCAAGCGCAGTTAGCAGATGGAAAGTACATCCTAGACTTCAACAAAAGTTCCATCGTATGGAATGCAAAGAAAGTAACTGGAAGCGGACACACAGGAACTGTTCGAGTTTCTAGCGGTGTCGTTTATGTGAAAGGAAATGCGGGTATTACTGGAAAAGTGAAGATTGATATGAATGCAATGGCTTGCACCGATATCTCCGATGCAGGAACAAACGCAAACTTTTTAAATCACTTGAAGAGCCCAGATTTCTTCAATACAGTAGCTTTCCCAGATGCAATGTTTGAAGTTACAAGTGTGCAAGTTGCGAAAGGAAACAACGGAACAACGCATAATGTTAATGGCAACATGACTATCAAAGGAATTACAAAATCATTGTCTTTCCCTGCAAAAATTACAGGCGGCGGAAACCAAATTTTTGTAGAGGGAAGTGTTGCAGTTGATCGTTCACAATTCGATGTGAAGTATGGTTCTGCAGCATTCTTCGACAACTTGGGTGACAAAGCAATTGACAACATCTTCACGTTAAACGTGAAGTTAGTAGGTGACTTAAAGAAGTAAGTCTTGTTTAGTTAAGGTCGGAAAAGGTCGTCATTCAATGACGGCCTTTTTTGTTTTGTACTTGTCGTAGAGGAAGTACTTCAAGTCAATTGAAAAATAACTGCCAGATAAACTCAACCACAAACGTTCTGAACCAGATGTGGATTCAACAAGGCCCTGTGATCCGGCAATCCTTCCAAAAGGTCTGTGAAAAGAGGCGCCTATGTAATAATAGCCATCTTTTTCACTACGATATTCAAAACCTAAATTCGATTGAGCCGCTAATGCGCTCCATTTAATTCGGTAGGTGATTTGACTGAAATCAAAATAGGTTGAATCAACTTTTTCAGAGCTGAATGTTTCGGTTTCACTTGGAAAAAAATCGATGGAAATTCCAGCGCTAGCATTCATATACCATGTTTTCCCCAATCGAACGTATATCAACGCTTGTATAGGAATTTCGTAGGCAATGAATGTCATGTTATGTTTCGAATTCACTTGAACACTATCGTTCAAATCGAAATTCAGCGAATAGCTTCTTTTGACATAATTCAGACCGGTTTCAAGATTCCAAAATTTACCTAAAGGCTTACGTATAATAGAACCGAAACTGAAGCCAACATTGGATTTAGCGCTATATGTGAAATTGGGAAGATTTGCCGTTTCGATATCTGTATTCAAATAGGCATTTGGTACAATAGGGCGCAATTGAAACCCAAAGAGGAATTCATTTGCAGGTGCTTTTTGTCCGAACGATAGTTCAGCGATGACGACTGCTAAGAGTAAGAAAATTATTTTTTTACTGAATTCCATTCGGTCACATATTCAAGTGGTTTGCGATGATTGCTCGGCCATTCGCCTTCAACATAACCTAAATAAACGATGCCCATACAGCGTTGTTGTGCAGGAAGATTCAAGACTTCATTGAATTTTTCAGTTCTAATGAATCCAGGTGTCGCCCAAAAACTGCCAATGCCATAGGCGGTCGCAGTAAGCATTATATTTTGAATGGCGCACGCTACTGCATATTCTTCTTCGTGAAGAGCGACTTTTTCAGATGCCTCTGTACAAACCACAATAACTGCAGAGGTGCTGTTCAATCGCGAGGTAACTCGTTCTTTTTTTACTGGCTGATCTTCCGGCATAAGCGAAGGAAGATTTTCGCGCAGAATATCCATTCCATCTTCCAAGTAAACATGAAAGCGCCACGGTTGTGTAAGCTTGTGATTGGGTGCCCAAACTGCGTTCTGAAGCATTTTTTCAATTTGCTCTTTGTGCACTTTTCGGGTTGTATAATGCTCAGGTGTAATGGTTCTTCTACTTTGAATAAGTCCCGATATTTCGCTTAGATTGAATTTCATGTCTTGTTATGAATGGTGTTCCGCTATTTTTGTTCAAACTTAATCATGAAAACAATACTCATAACAGGAGCAGGCAGTGGAATTGGTGCAGCAGCTGCATTTTCTTTAGCCGAAGAAGGAAATAATCGTTTAATCCTAGTTGGAAGAAGCGAATCGAAACTCAATGAAGTATTGTCTGGTCTGCCTTATGCAGAGAACCATTGCATAATGTCTGTCGATGTTAGAAATGCGGAAGAACTTCGATCAGGATTAAAAAAAATATTGGGTGAAGGAAGTCTCGAGGCGGTATTTGCTAATGCTGGAATAGGCGGAGAAAATGCCTACGGAGAAGGAGATCGTTGGGACGAAATCGTTTCGATAAACCTAACAGGAACTTATGTTACCGTTATGGAATGCCTGCCATATCTGAGAAAATCTACTTCCACCTACAAACATGTTTTGTTGACGAGTTCAATTTTAGCGCGCTTCGGTGTTCCAAATCACTCAGCATACATAGCATCGAAGACGGGAATTTTAGGATTGACTCGTGCTTGGGCCGTAGAGTGGGCGAGAGAGCAAATATTGGTCAATGCCATTACACCTGGTTGGGTAGAAACACAGATGTCGAGAGACAGTATTCAACGTCATGCAGATCGAAGCGCAACGACTTATGAATCGGCCTATCAAGAACAAATGAATTATGTCCCTACTGGAAGAATGGCACAGCCGGAAGAGTTGGGAAATTTCGTAGCTTTTCTGTTTTCAGGAAAACAAAATTCAATAACCGGACAAGCACTCGACATTAACAACGGAGCATACATGCAATGAAGAAGATTTCATTACTCACTTTAGCACTTGTTATTCTTGTTTCAAGGAGTAACGCGCAATTCACTAAGCAAGATTCTACTGTGGTCAAAGGTTTCTATTCAGAGGCACTTTCTACGGCCCAGGCCTATAACGATTTGTATTACCTCTGTAAGAAAATTGGACATCGTATAGCGGGATCAGAAGCTGCTGACAAGGCCATTTTTTGGGGAGATTCAGTCATGAAATCGATTCCTGCAGACAACGTTTTTCTTATGCCTGTGAAGGTTCCGAAATGGAAACGAGGCAAGAAGGAGTTCGCAGCAATCTATGTTGGAAAAAAGAAAACCGAAATTCCGTTGCGTGCTCTCGGAGGATCTGTAGGAACAAATGGAACTTTAAAAGCGGAGGTTGTTGAGGTCAAAGACTTCGACGACATGAAAGCGAAATCAGATCAATTGAAAGGAAAGATTGTGTTCATTAACAAGGCATTCGATCCCGCGATTATCAATACCGGATCTGCTTATGGAAACACGTCGCCCATTCGAACCAACGGTGCTTCCGAAGCCGCGAAGTACGGAGCAGTTGGATGCATCATTCGCTCACTAACTTCAGCCGATGATAAGTTTCCGCACACCGGTGCTATGCGTTACAAAGACGATGTGATAAAAATTCCGGCTGCAGCGTTGAGTAGTCTAGATGCACATTTTCTGCACGAAGCACTTCAATCAAACAAAAAAATTCTCTTCGAAATGCGCATGGAATGCGAGCGTTTCGACAGCGTGATGCAATCCAATGTAATTGGCGAAATCAAGGGAGGTTTGTATCCAGAAAAAATTATTCTGGTGGGTGGACACCTCGATTCATGGGATGTGGGTGAAGGTGCACACGATGACGGAACAGGCATAGTGCAAAGCATGGAAGTGTTGCGCATTATGAAGGCAACAGGATACAAACCCGCATGCACCATTCGTGCGGTGTTGTACATCAATGAAGAATTCGGAAACGATGGTGGAGAGACCTATGCTAAAGTAGCTAAGGAAAAAGGTTGGGAACACGTTGCGGCCATTGAAAGCGACGGTGGTGGATTCACGCCAAAGGGATTTAGTTGTGATGCGCAAGACGGACAAGTTGAATGGGCGAAATCGTTAATGCCTTTCTTCGAACCGTATAATCTCTATTCTTTCAAGCGAGGATGGAGCGGCGTAGACATTGGTCCATTGAAAAACGGAAGCACCATGCTTTTTGCTTTAATGGTAGACGGACAGCGCTATTTCGATTTTCATCATACGGACAACGATCGCTTTGAAAACGTAAACAAACGCGAGTTGGAATTAGGCGCGGCCTCCATGGCATCGCTCGTTTATTTCATCGATCAAAAAGTTCAAAAAGAAAACGCACAGAAGTAATTATCTGCCGTACATGTCTTTGTGCCAAGTGTTGGCAAAAGGCTTCCACTTCGACGACTCCCAATCGCCATAGGCAGCAACGGTGGTGTCCAAGACAAGCGTCTCATCGGTTAAGCGATTCGCTTTTCTCAATGCCCAAAATTGTGCAATGCCTTCGGTTTGAATTTCATTGTCTTCTTGAAAGAGAACCGTTAATCGATCGAAAAGATTCACTCCAAGTGCATCACCAATACGAAGCACTTCGCGATTCAATTTATCTATACTACATCCAGAGGCGAGCATAATGTTTTCATCGGCGGCAACAACTAGAATACGATTCATTTCTATCCAAGCTTTTCCTGCCATGGCTTTCCCGTGGTTGTTCCATCCTTCAAGAAACTTTGCCATTTCAGATTCAATGAAAGTAGATTGTTCAGTAGTAAGTAATTTGTTTGAAGTAAATACCCAAAGTCTAGCGTGAGGAGCAAGTTGAATTTCCATAATTAAAAAGATCGATTGAATAGTTTTTTTGCAGGAATGAAGATGAGCACCAATATAGGCGATTGCACGATTCCCATAATTCCGCGAACAGCAGGATAAACGGCTTCGCTTTGATGAATGAGTTTTCCGAAGACAAAAGTAGCGAGAGCGAGTACGATACAGAGGCCTTCCGCCAACAGAAATAGTTTGATTTCTTTTTTATTGAATTCAAGAAATTTCAGTGCCAAGATATTGAGCAGCGTGAATGTGGCGATAGACGCGAACGTTATAACCCATTTGAGTTTGGAAAGTTCCGAATGACTGAATGAATAAAGCAAATTGATACTGCCGTGGCTGTAGTAATAATCAAAGTTGGATTTGCTTTTTTCGTGACTTAAAATTTCAATTCTTGTGGAAGAATCTTGATTGAAAAAGCCAGGGATTTGCCCTCCTTTTTCCAAAATGAAATTCACATTTACTTTTGCTTGTTCTTGAAAAAATCCAAGAGCAATCATTACGAAAGCAATCGCAACGAGAATAATTTTATTTTTCTTCGGAAGTGTCATTGTAAGGAACGTACAACTTTGACCACCACCACCAAAATGCGAAAACAACCGAATAAACAATTGCAGTAAACGTGTAATCGTGATTAAATGCCAAGTAGTCTTCGTTCCAGTAAACAATAAAGGCAAGTGCCATAATGCGCAAAATATTCATGAATTGAATCACGAATAGCCCAAGTGGAATAAACCACAATCTGTTTCTGTTAGACCCCGGATATGCCACAACGAAAATGACGAACAAGGCCATAAGAATCATTCCGTCGCAAGGTGCTCCTACAGTCACGCCTGCAGTACCGTCAATAGCAATGTGATTTCTATAAAGACCATCGTTAAAGGCACGCACAGTGAAGTTGAACAACTGAAGCAATGCTTCAGCTCCCTTCACAAGGAAATCGACAAGTATTTCATCAATGGTGGTAGATGGAAGTAAATACAACTCATAAAAAAAATACCATCCGAAATAAAGGATGGTACCAATGACAAAAAATCGGATAAGTGGATTTTTCACTGAGTATTTAAGAAGCTTTTTTCTTTTTTAAATCGAAGGCTTTTTTGCCACCTAAGGCAGCACCAGCAGCAATCAATAGGCTCACTCCGCCGTCGATTGGACAAACTGTTCCGAAAGGACCACCACAGGGTGTAGCTCCCCCGCTTGGAGGGGTTGGCGGTGATTGACAAATTCCGATTGCGCTGATGCAGAAAAGGAAAATTGACAAAACGATTAGTTTTCTAAAACGGTTCATGTCACAAATATAATAGACTTTAATAATTTCCACCCCCATTCAGGCTAAAATCTTCAATATTGCCTCTCTTCCTTTATATTTGTCACTCTCGAGAGAACACATGGCAGAAACTAAATCGAATTTCCTTGACGCAGACGACCTTAGGCCAATATTACGGTTTCTGAACAAGAGCTGGTTTTGGATTGTTGGTTGCGCGTTGATAGCGTTCGTGGCTTCTTATTTCTATACCCATCGCCTACCGAGCATTTACGCTGCCAAGACAGAAATTTTACTTCGTTCTTCTGAAACTTACGACTACCAAAAAAGTATGTATAGCGAGTTGGGATACATCTCGTTGATGCAAGACGTTACCAATCAGAAGCGAATTATTGCTTCCTACGATATCGTAGAAAAGAGCCTTGAGAAATTGGATTATACCATTTCCTATTACTTGGTTGGAAGGGTGAAGACACTTCAAGTGGACGAGTTTGATGCGATAAAGATCAAGTGCGATTGGAAGAAAATGGCACCGGGTATGTACAACGTTCCCATTAACATAAAGGTCTTAGACATTGGACATTATGAACTCAGTTACGAATATTCAGGAAAGCTCACCTCCGCTACGTATGAATTCGGAAAGGAATACATGGAACAGTTGTTCACGATTCAAATTGATATGGCTTCTCATGTCGATGAATCGAGACTTTCAACCGTAACAGACCAGAGCTTCCAAATTCGCGTAAGACCAATGAAACAGTTGGTTGACAAGTATATGTCTTCTTTGACGATTGAAAACGTTGAATACACCAGCATTCTTACTTTAACGTGTCAAGACGAACTTCCAACGCGAGCTAAAACATTTCTTGATACGCTTGGGAAAGTGTACATCGATTATACCCTGTACAACGAAATTGCGATAAATGAGAACACCCAAGCCTACATTGATATTCAGATCAACAAAATTGTTAAAATCATTGACTCTTTGGAATTGGCCATGGAGACTTTCAAGGATGCTAGAGACATTCTTGATCTGAGCAAAGAGCAAGATGCAGCGTTTGAGGCACTCACGAATTCAGATATTTCACTGCGTGATTTAGAGCTAAGAAGAGAATCTATCCAAGGGCTAGAAAATTTCTTGTTGAAGGAACCTGATCGTGCTGTTATCCCTCCTATGAATTACCTTCGGGAGGAGGATGCTACGCTTACCGAATTGGTGAAGGATTTATTCCAATTAAAACAAAAAAGAAGTTCCTTGCTTGTAGACGTTAAGGCGCCTGATAAACGTATTCAACGTGTTGACTCTACACTTCAGACTATACGTAACAGTATTTTCAAATACACCAGAGACACAAAGGTTGCCATTGACCAACGCATTGCTGATTTGAAAAATCAAATCAAAGACTTGGAAGCCGAATTGGCGAATATTCCGAAGAGTGAGAGAGACTTGATGTCTATTGAGCGCAAGCTGAAAGTAAACGAAGAACTATATACGTTCTTGCTGGAAAAGAAAGCCAATACGGTAATCGCTCGTGCTGCGATTATTCCACAAACAAGTGTCATTGAAGCCGCGCGAAACATGGGTGTTGTTGGACCGGATCGTCAGAGCATCATCTATCTGTGGATTGGGGTTGGAATTTTAATTTCATTGCTTATTGGTCTTGTTCGCATGTTGTTCTTTGAACACATTGAACACCTGCGTGAGTTGAAGCAATTGACCAAACTCCCTGTCATCAGCGGTATTCCTCACTACGAAGAAATTGAGCGTGACCCAATTGCTATTCATGCAAATCCGCGTGGCAACGTTAGCGAGGCTTTCCGAACACTACGTACGAATTTGCAATACCTGTTGCCAGATAGCGGACATAGCTTAATCTTAATTTCTTCCTTGCACCCTGGAGAGGGAAAAACCTTCGTGTCAACTAACTTGGCGGCTACGCTCGCCAAAGCATCGAAGAAGGTTCTTCTGCTCGACTTCGACTTGCACAAACCGAAGGTGCATAAAATGTTCCGAACGACGAACACCATGGGGGTGAGTACATACTTGATCGGAAAAGCAAGCTTTGATGAAGTTGTTTTTAATTCAGATATCGAGAACCTCGATGTCGTGCTCGCTGGTCCAGTTCCTCCGAACGCTTCTGAGTTGATTCTAAGCGCCAAGGTCGATGAGCTTGTCGCTGAAGGTTTGAAGCATTACGACTATGTAATTATCGATACGCCGCCAATTATGCTTATCACGGATAGCCTTGTGTTGCTCTCTAAAGTTGACAGAGGTATCCTCGTAATGAATACGTTGAAGGCAACCAAGCAAGGGGTGAACTACTTGGAAGATGTACTTACGCAAAACAGTTTAACCAACACGAGCATCTTGTTGAATAACATAAAGCAAAAGCGTTGGAGATATTATTACGGAAAATATGCATACCGCTACGGATATGGCTACGGTTACGGCTACGGCTATGGTTACGGATATGGCTACGGCTACGGGTATGGCGGATATGGTGAAGAGGCAAAGGGAAAGAAGCGCAAGAAGGACAAATAATAGCGTGAAAAATGGTATCGCTCATTATTACAACCTACAACTATGCCCAGTACATTGAACGCGCCATTCGCAGCGCGCTTGATCAATCTCTTTCAAAATCAGATTACGAAATTATTGTAGTGAATGACGCTTCAACAGATGCGACATCGCAAATATTAGAAAACTATTCAGACGTCGTTCGTGTATTCAATTTAACAGAAAACATGGGTCTTAGCGCGGCACGTAATTTTGGAATTCGAAAGGCGAGAGGACAAAATATTGTCTTCTTAGATGCCGATGATTACTTGCATTCAGAGTCCTTACGCGTTCAGAATTTATTTTTGAATGAAAACAATGCGCTGGATGCAGTAGCAATTGATTACTATTTAGTGAATGAACGCGGGCAACATCTTCAGCATGTGGCTTCGAGTGAAAAGCCAATTGCATGCGGAATAATGTTTCGTAAAGATCACTTGTATAATATTGGATTGTACGACGAAACATTCGCTGCGCGCGAAGAAGAGGATTTGCGCATACGTTGGGAAAACGCCGGATTAGGTATTTACCACATTCCGCTTCCTCTGTATCGCTATCGCATGCACGACGGCAATATGACCAAAGACAACGAGCGAATGTTGAATTCACAAGAACAACTCAACGCGAAGCACAAACTATGAGCAGAGTTTACCTGAGACCCTTGGAGTTTTCAGACGTCAACGAAACCTACCTTGAATGGTTCGCCGACGATGAAGTAACAGCGTTTCTCCATGTAAACGGAAAAAGCCTAACGATAGAGTCGGTTCAGAATTACATTGAGGAAGGAAGATCCTCGGGTTCTTATTTTATGCATGCCATTTGTTTGGTTGAAAACGATAAGCACATTGGTAATTTGAAAGTTGGTCCCATTCATCCAAAATATAGAATTGCAGATTTGCCTTGTGTTATTGGAGATCGAAATGAATGGGGAAAAGGATTAGCCACAGAGGCCATTGCATTAGGATCTCAACTCGCATTCGACAAATACGATATTCGAAAATTAACAGGCGATGTGCACGCAGGAAATATCGGCAGCCTGAAGGCATATTGGAAAGCCGGATGGGTGGTTGAAGGAGTAAATCGCGGACGCTTTTTTGTGAACGGAGAAAACATGGATCAAGTCTTAATCTCTTGCTTCAATCCGAAATATTTCCCCGCGGAACAAACAGATTACACCGTTGGAAAAACAATGGAGTACATTCAGATGCGCAACGAATTTTTAAATTCGAATCAATGAATTTAGCGCTACTGCAAGCCCGCATGGGTTCTACCCGATTGCCGGGAAAAGTCCTAAAAGAATTGAACGGAATTCCTGTCATTCAAACATTAATCAATCGCGTTTCACAAGCGAGGTGTATCGATAAATTAGCCGTTGTTACTTCAACTAATTCGGAAGATGATGCGCTGGAAAAGTATTGTAACGAAAATAACATTTTAGTCTTTCGCGGTTCGGATTGGGATGTACTAGATCGCTTCTATTCTGCCGCAAAATTTTTTGAAGCGAAGGAAGGAGACAACATCATTCGCCTTACTAGCGATTGTCCCACCCATCACGGAAGTGCCGTCGATTGGGTATATGAGCAGTTTGTGAAGTTCGGAGTTGACTTGTTTTCCAACAGCAATGAAGACCCAACTTTTTTAGAAGATGGGTTCGATGTTGAAGTGGTGAAGTTTTCTGTTTTAGAGCATTCGTATCAAAACGCGAAGCTTCACAGTGAACGCGAACATGTTATTCCCTATGTGAAAAATTCAAAGAAATTTACCCTGGGTTTCCGCAAGATGAACGACAACTGTAACTTTAAGTTGTCTGTAGATACTCCAGCTGATTTTGCTTTTGTTGAAGCAGTTTTTGCCGAATTTGGAACACGTGATTTCGACATTCACGATGTTGTACATTTGTTGGAATCGAAACCAGAATTATTAAAGATTAACGAAGAGAGCATCATCAATGCTGGATACGCAAAATCATTACGAGAAGATAAAATTGTGAAATGAAAACGATGACACTTCCACACATTACCAACTTCGCCAAAAGCGATGAGTATAGAAATAAGATTCACGATTTAATTCCTGGAGGAGCTCACACATATTCGAAAGGAGATGATCAGTTTCCGATTAAATCACCGGCAGCCATCACGCACGCGAAAGGCGTGTATTGTTGGGATTTAGATGGAAATAAATTCCTCGATACGTTAATGGGTTTGTATTCGGTCTCTTTGGGACACGCGTACGAGCCAGTTTTAGAAGCAGTAAAAAAGCAACTCGAAAAGGGTGTGAACTTCACTCGTCCAAGCGTGATTGAAATGGAAATGGCAGAAAAGTTCCTTTCTCTAGTTCCGCAACACGACATGATCAAATTCGCGAAGAACGGTTCGGTTGCTACAACAGCTGCCATTAAACTTTCTCGCGCATATACGGGAAAGCACTTGATTGCGCGTCCAGCTGAACATCCGTTTTACAGTTACGACGATTGGTTCATTGGCTCTACAGCATGTGACTTTGGTATTCCGAAAGAAATAAAACAGTTCACAATTACCTACAAGCAAGATTCGTTGGAAGATTTGGAACGTATGTTCAATGAATATCCGGGACAAATTGCTTGTGTAATTTCTGAGCCCGAAAAATGGAATGTTTTGGAGCCGGACTTCTATCAGAAAGCAATAGATCTTGCGCACAAGAATGGCGCGTTGTGGATCATGGATGAAATGATCACAGGATTCAAATCTGACTTCCCGGGATCCATTAAAAAATTCAATGCTGAACCTGATTTCTGCACGTGGGGAAAAGGTATTGCGAACGGTTTTTCTTTCTGTGCTTTGACAGGAAAAAAGGAAATCATGGAGTACGGTGGTATCCGCAGAAAGGGTCAGCCGAAAGTGTTTTTAGTTAGCACTACACACGGGGGTGAAACTCACGGAATTGCTGCAGCATTAGCCACCATTAATGTGTTTGAAAACAATCCCGTTATTCAACACAATCACGCCATTGGAGATTACTTCATGAATGGTGTGAAAGGAATTTTATCTCGAAGAAAATTGGAAGATTATTTCGAGTTAACCGGATTCAATTGGTGTGTAGGTTTGGTGGTGAAGAACCAAAAGAAAGAGCCGTGCATGTTCTACAGAACACTATTCATGCAGGAAATGATACAACGTGGAGTTCTTTATCAGGGAATTCTTTCTCCGTGTTTTTCGCATACACAAGACGATATAGATTTCATGTTAGCCGCTTTCGATGAGAGTTGCGAAGTGTTTGAGCGAGCTTTGGAAGATGGATATGAGAAGTTTTTAGTGGGTGAAGAGATTAAGCCTGTTTTCCGAAAAATAAATTAAGATGGAACCACTTCGTACAACAGACGCAACGCAAATCGATTTCAGAAAAAAATTCGATTTAACCGATAAAGTTATTGTCATTACAGGTGCTTGTGGATTGGTTGGAAGAGCTTTCTGCGAAGCCGTTGCACAGTTCGGAGGAATTGTTGTTGCTGCAGATATTGAATTAGCGAATCCTGTTCAATTTGCAAATGACTTGGCTGCACGCAACAATTCGAAAGCATTGGGATTTGTTCTCGATGTTGCCAATAGAACTTCGGTCGAAGCGTTGAAGGAAAGTGTTCTTTCTTCCTACGGAAGAATAGACGGACTGGTGAATGCACATCAGAATAAAACGCATTTAAAATTCGAGCCCTTCGAAAGCGTGTCCGATGAAAATTGGGATACTGTTGTTGATGTGAATTTGAAAGGCACGTTTTTGATGTGTCAAATTATTGGCTGCCATATGGCAGAGAACGGCGGCGGTAGCGTGGTGAATATTCCTTCCACCTACAGCGTTGTTGCACCGAATCAGAATTTATACAAAGGAACATCCTTGGGTTGTCCCGCCGCCTATAGCGCCTCGAAAGGCGGTATCGACGCACTTTCCAGATACTTGGCTTCGTATTGGGCAACGAAGAAAGTGCGTGTAAACATGATTACTCCACACGGCGTGTGGAACAATCACGAAGCGCAATTCGAAGAAAATTTCGCGCGCTTCTCTCCAATGGAAAGATTGAGTTACAATCATGAAGTAGCAAGCGCGCTCATTTATTTACTCAGCGATGCCTCGTCTTACGTTACAGGAGATAACATGAAGGTTGAAGGCGGTTGGACCGTTTGGTGATATGCAACAAAAACTAGCAACATATTTTGAAAGACTTTGGCCCATCTGCCGAAGCATTACTGGAAACGGACTGCGTGAATCCTTCAAGATTCTGCAAGAAATTATTCCCTTCGAATTAACTGAAGTCCTTAGCGGAACGCAAGTCCACGATTGGGAAATTCCAAAAGAATGGAACATTCAAGACGCATACATCCTTACTCCAGATGGAAGGAAAGTTGCCGATTTCAAACTGAATAATCTGCATGTGTTAAATTACTCAACGCCGGTTGATCAAGAGGTTTCTTGGGATGAATTATCGAAACACATTTTCACCTTACCGGAACAACCGAGTGCTATTCCATATGTGACTTCGTATTACGAAGAGAAATGGGGATTCTGCCTTTCGCACAACGAATGGAATTCTCTACCGAAAGAAGGAATGTATCGCGTGGTTATTCAATCAGAATTAACAGAAGGAAGTCTCACCTACGGTGAAGCAATACTGAAGGGCGATTCAGAAAAAGAAATTTTATTCTATTCCTACTTGTGTCACCCAAGTATGGCGAACAACGAACTCAGCGGTCCGTTGGTCCTAGCCATGCTGTATGAAAAGCTCGCCGCACTTCCACAAAGAAAATACACGTATCGATTTGTGCTTGCTCCTGAAACCATTGGATCTATTGCATACTTATCGAAGAACGGCGAAGCGTTGAAGGAAAAGCTAGAAGCGGGTTGGGTATTGACGTGTTGCGGCGATGCCGGAAAAATTCACTACAAGAATTCGCGCAGAGGCAATGCATTGGTCGATCGAATTAGCAAACACATTTTGAATCAACTTCCGCTCGAGTGGAACGACTTAGAATTTTCTGTGGGTGGAAGCGATGAGCGTCAGTTTTGTTCTCCGGGATACAATCTCCCCATCGGCTCATTCATGCGTACACCTTATCAGCGTTATCCACAGTATCACACTTCATTAGACAATCGCGATTTCATTTCACTTCCTGCGATGGAAGAAGGAGTTGAAATTTTATTTCAAATGGTCTTGGCACTAGAGATAAACGAGACTTATGAAGCGGTAGTTCAATACGGCGAGCCGCAATTGGGCAAGCGCGGACTTTATCCAAGTGCTACGCTGCCAAACACCGATCAGCGTCAAATGGTTCACAACATGATGCACCTCATCAATTGGTCAGACGGTGAGCACGATTTGTTAAGCATAGCTGAAAAAAAAGGAACCGCTATGTTTAATTTTGCCCCATTGGCTAAACTTTGTGAAGAGAAGGGTGTTCTCAGAAGGAAATAACCCATTTGAATTGTACATTTGCATCTTAAATTTTTTAAAATGAAATCATTAGTAGAAGCTTTTCCAACACATTTGAAAGAAGCTTTGGCCATTGGTCAAAGCGCAACATTCACAAACACCGACAAACAATTTGAAAACATTGTCATCTCTGGTTTAGGAGGTTCAGGTATTGGTGGAAAGATTGTTTCTCAATTGGTGGCTGATGATTGTTGCTTGCCAATCCTGTGCACGAACGACTATGTTCTTCCTGCATTCGTAGGCCCTAAGACATTGGTTATTATCTCCAGCTATAGCGGAGAAACCGAAGAAACAGTTGCAGCATACAACGAAGCGAAAGCAAAAGGTGCTACTATTTCTTGCATCACAAGCGGAGGAAAAATAGCGGCAGCTGCTGCAGCAGACGGATACAATTGCATTATTATTCCTGGTGGAAAGCCTCCAAGAAGTATGTTCGGATACAGCTCTGTTCAAGTGTTGTTCACGTTGAAAGCTTACGGAATTTACAACGGTAATTTCGAAGCAGAAATCAGCAATTCAATCGATTTGATTCATGCTGAAATCGCGAACATTCGCATAGAAACTAAATCAATTGCTGAGAAAATTGTTTCTCGCATTCCAATTTTATACAGCGAAGCAAGCTATGAAGGCGTTGCTATTCGTTGGAGACAACAAATCAACGAGAACTCGAAAATGCTATGCTGGCACCACGTTTTCCCTGAAATGAACCACAACGAATTGGTGGGTTGGACAGGCGGAGACAACCGAGTTGCGGTGTTGATGCTTCGCACAGAAGACGATCACAAGCGTTCACAAATTCGCATGGACATCTGCAAGAAATTGATGGCTGAGAAGTGTGATACCATCATTGAAATTCACGCCAAAGGTTCAAGTAGACTAGAAAGAGCATATTACTTGATTCACTTGGGCGACTGGTTAAGCATTGATTTAGCTGAATTGCGCAACGAAGACGCAACAGCTATTCCAGCAATTATCTTCTTGAAAAACGAGCTTTCGAAAATATGAGCAAACCCGTTGTTTCCTTCAAAGATTTAGGGCATGCGCCTTACAAGGAGACTTGGGATTTTCAAGAAGAGTTATTTGAACGAAACGTTCAACGAAAACTTCAAAACAGATTAGAAGGAAAGGCCGACGGAGAGGGAACAGAAGATGTTCTCCTCTTCGTTGAGCATCCTCATGTCTATACGCTTGGAAAAAGCGGCGACGCCTTTCACTTGCTTGTTTCAGAAGATAAACTGAAAGAGATTGGTGCAACCTATTATCCAATCAACAGAGGCGGCGACATCACCTATCACGGTCCCGGGCAAATAGTGGGTTACCCATTGTTAGACCTCGAGCATTTCTTCACAGATATTCACAAGTACATGCGTTACTTGGAAGAAGCCATCATTCGAACCATTGCGCATTATGGAATTGTGGGTGGAAGAATTGAAGGGCTAACGGGTGTTTGGTTAGATGTGGAAGACCCAAAGAAGTCTCGCAAAATTGCTGCTCTCGGGGTGAAATGCAGTCGTTGGTTAACCATGCATGGTTTCGCGTTCAATGTGAACACAGACTTGAATTACTTCAACTACATAGTCCCTTGCGGAATTACTGACAAAACGGTTACTAGTTTATCAAAGGAATTGGGCCGTGAAATGGACATGGACGAAGTAAAACGCATTCTGTTGCAAGAGTTGGCGGAAGTATTTCAATTCGAATTACAAATTCAGCATTAAGTATTAAAATTCCAAAGTGAATATCGTGCGGTTCATGACCGTGCGAATCGTTCTGTAAACCTTACATTTGTAGTATGGAAGCATTTTTCTCGGCGTTCACAACCCTGCAAGGGTGGATAGATTTATTCACGCTTATCATAATGGAGATTGTCTTGGGTATAGACAACATCATTTTCATAGCCATTGTCACTGGATTTTTATCAACGAAATCGGATCAAACCAAGGCCCGAAGATTGGGACTTTCTTTCGCCTTGGTTTTTCGTATTGCTTTGCTTTTTACGCTTTCCTATTTGGCGCACTTGCAAGAACCGTTTTTCACATTAGCAAGTTTTCCAGTTTCTGGAAGAGGCGTAGTCTTGTTGGCTGGAGGACTGTTCTTGATAATCAAAACGTCAAATGAGATTCGACACAAATTTTTAATTGCAGACAACGAAGAATCAGAGAAATCGAGAAAGATCAATTTGTTTCAAGCCATTATTCAAATCACGATTATCGATATTGTTTTCTCTTTCGATTCAATCATCACGGCTGTTGGTTTAGTAGACCATGTACCTATTATGGTCGTAGCAGTTGTTATTGCCATGTTTGTGATGCTTGCTTTTGCTCCATACGTGAGTGCGTTCATTGAGAAATATCCAACATTGAAGATGTTGGCATTGGTTTTCTTAATCGTTATCGGATTGAATCTGGTTGCTGAGGCTTGTGAAAGTGCTCACTTGATTCATATTCCGGAATATGTAAACGTTAAAATGTATTCCTACGTTGCGTTCGCTTTCGCTCTAACCGTTGAGCTGTTGAACATTCGTTTGCATCACGTGAAGGAACGCAAAGGGAAAGCATGATCATCATTCAAAATACTCTCGTTAGCGAAGACCTGTTCGAAGAACATTTTGTTTGCGATCTTTCAGCCTGCAAAGGAGTTTGCTGTGTGGAAGGTGACAGTGGAGCACCCATAGAACAAGACGAAATTCCAATTTTAGAGCAAGAATGGGAAAGTGCAAAACCCTATATGGTTCCAGAGGGTATTGCTGCTATTGAAAGAGATGGACTTTATCAAGTTGATGAAGATGGCGACATTGTCACTACGCTCGTTTCAGATAAAGGCGCTTGTGCATTCGTTCATTACAGTGAAGATGGAACGGCCTTGTGTGCCTTAGAGACCGCTTGGAAGGCAGGCGAGTCGAAATTCAGAAAACCAATCTCTTGTCATTTGTATCCCATTCGACTAACAAAGTTGGCAGATTATGTCGGATTGAATTATCACCGTTGGCCCATTTGCGCGCCTGCATGCGAGTGTGGATCGAAATTACAAGTTCCAGTGTACCGCTTTTTAAAAGATGCAATTACAACGAAGTTTGGTGAAACGTATTTTCAAGAATTAGACGAACATTACCGAGCATGGAAGGCACAAAGAGAAGCGTAATTCTTTTTCTTTTATTCTTTTTTTCCGCTCCTGTTTTCTCGCAGGAATGGGTGCAGGTGAATTGTGTTTTCAATACAGAAAATGGCGATTTACTTTCTGATTATAGAGAAGGGACTATGCTTGTTGTAAGTAATCGATTGAAGCAATCGTATGGGCAGGGCACCATGCAAACCACTCGCATCAATCGATTGCATAAAGTTGATTTATTTACCGATCGAGAAGAGACGTTTTTTCCAAAAGATTGGAATTTCGACGAAGGAGTATCGTGCTTTGGAGATAACAAGAGTGAATTGTTTTTTCAAACTGAATTAGACGAGCGAGGAACGCTATCGAAATCGTACAAAATATTTCTTTGGGATTCTTCTTTAACGTTTAAAAGTGTGGGGATGCCTGTTGAAATGTCCGGAAACAAAGGTGAAAGCAATTTTGATAATATAAACCCCACATACGACCCAATAGAAAAACTATTGATTTTTTCGAGCAATCGCCCGGGTGGTTTTGGTGCACATGATTTGTACGGTTGTTATCGCATTGGAGAGGGTTGGGGACCTGTTTTCAATTTGGGTGCGGGTGTGAATTCTTCAGACAATGAACTAGGCGCTACAATCTTTCGAGGCACGCTTTATTTTTCAAGAATGGGTCTACAAGACAACTTAAAAATGACTCTTTATTCATCGACTGCAAAGGACGCTTTTCAATCGTCAACAAAACTCCCATTTCCATTCAATACTGAAAAAGGTGATGCATTTAAGATAGTGTTTGTTTCTGAGCATGAGGCTTACGTTTCGCGTGAGCAACAAATTGAGCGATACATTCTACCACAAAAAACGAAACAGGTTCAATTTAGATTGAAGGAGGGAACGCGAGTATTGCCTAACATCGGCTTATCAGTTGTTTCTGTTGGAAACGGAGAACGTTCTGAGTTGAAGTCCAATACTGAAGGGTTAACGGCACTTTTCAGTATGTCGTTAGAAACGAAATACAAGGTGAGCATTCAAGAAAAAGATTGGGAGCTTTTAAAAGTAACCGGGAATGGCAAGGGCTATAAGGCAGAGCTAATCGATGAATTCGGAAACATTATTCGCGTGTTTAAATTCGATGCGAATGGAAATATCCAATTTGAACTTCTTGATTTTGTATATACGAATCTGACTTTTTTGGAAGAGATAGATCGGAGTGTTTTGAATGTTTCGAATGTTGGAACTTCTTCTTTCGCATCCGTTTCAATTAAAAAGTTTTTCTTTCCCGTGAATGAAAGTGCGCTAAGCGATATTCAAAAAATTGATCTTCGAAATTGGTTGAAGGATCAAGTAAATTCAACATTCACCATCAGTGGATTTGCGAGCGCCGATGGAAGCGCTAAGCGAAATCGTGAATTAGCAAATGCTAGAATTCAATCCACCAAGCAATGGCTATTGACCAACGGAATTCCAGAAAAGAATATCAAAATTAAAGTCATTGGAATAAACGAAATCGGAGAGAAGGGAAGACGTGTAGAGCTTGAAGCCTTTCCATTATCTTCGCATTAACAACACGAAAAATAATGTTTGAAAAACTATTTCCAAATCGAGAATTAAGAACTGTAAAAGGAAAACTTGTTGAAAGTGGAACTTCTCATTTAGACGGTCAAGAGGACAAAGGCGCTCAGCGTTGGGTGAAAGTGAACGGTGAAGTAATCACCCGTGTGAGCGACGGATTGTACCATGCGCAGTGGGATGATGAAGTCGTTGTTGTTTGTGATGCCTGCAACTACATGGTAGGCTATTGGAATTTCACGAAAGGTTCTGGAAGTGATCCGAATTACTCTGCCTCTATAGGTTCAACTGCTTTGGTAACATTGATCGTTTTAGCCTCAATGCTTTTCAATTTCATTCCAATGCATGATCCGCAGAAGGGAGACATCATTACTTCTTTCTACAATTACATTTGGAAAGATGAGTTTTTTGTAGCGCATTGGTGGGCTACTGCTTCTATCATTGGTGTGTTCGGTTTGTATGGGTTTATTTGGACGCCGATTTACGCTATTGGTCATGTGAAGCGCGAACGTCAGGCAGCTGCTATGTTAGCGCCACATAGAAACATTGTCGAGTGAAATTCGGAAAGTTAGATAACGTAGATCATCTTAATTTTTCACTAGACGTCCCCCATCAAGATTATTCATTTTTACCGAATGAACGTTCGGGTGATTTGGAAATCATTGTTGGAGGAACTGTTTGGGGAGTTCCACAGTGGAAGGGAGTTCATTTTCCGGCGAAAGCAAAACCCTCAGAATTTCTTTTTCATTATTCCAGATTGTTTCCGTGCATTGAATTCAACGGGTCTCATTATCGAACTCCGCCGGTTGCTCAAGTAGCGAAGTGGGTAGAACAAGTGCCTTCGAATTTTTTATTCTGTCCGAAGTTTCCTCAGAGTGTTTCTCATTGGCGACAGTTTCAGAACTGCGAGCGTGAGACCGATTTGTTCATTGAGGCGTTGTTTGCTTTTGGGAAAAATTTGGGTACAACGTTCATTCAACTTCCTCCACATTACAGTCCATCGAAGGCAGAACCGTTGTTGCGTTATTTGGAAAAACTTCCAACAGATGTTCGGTACTCTGTGGAAATGAGGCATCCCGATTGGTTTGTTGGAAATGTCTTAGAAGAGTATGCGAATGAATTAAAAAAGTTGAAAGTTGGATTAATTGTTTGCGATACTGCCGGGAGAAGAGATGCAGTGCATATGCGATTAACCAGTGATGAGTTGGTGGTACGTTTTGGAGGAAATGATCTTCAGGTTAGTGATGAAATTCGCATGCGACAATGGATTCAGCAGTTGAAGGCGTGGGAAAAAATTGGTTTGAAGAAATGTTATTTTTGGATTCACCAGCCTGAAAGTTTGCATACGGTTGAGACGATGCAGCTGTTCAATGAAATAATTTCAGATTATAAATAGATGCAACCGCCACAGGTGTCTTTAGAGGCGCCTGTTACTTCAGAGAGTGCTGTTGGCTGTTCAGAAAGACGAAGTGCGCCTAATAGCGCGAAAATGAGCGCCTCTTTGTATTGAACGGTGTCGTTGTCAGGGACGACAACCGCCAAATCTGTTTTCGCTTGAATCGATTCAATGAGAAATGAATTGAAAGCTCCTCCGCCTGTAACCAAAACACTTCCGGTCCAACCATCGAAAATTTTTGCGATTTGAATGGCCATGTGCTCTGTACATGTCGCTAATAAATCACGAATGGTTAATTGCGATGCGCCGAGCAAAGGAAGGAAGTGGCGTTCGAACCATTCTTTTCCTAAAGATTTGGGAAGCTCTTGCGAGTAGTAGGGAAGGGCGTTTAGTTTTTCAAGGAGATAAGTACTAACGACTCCTCGTCGAGCCATTTCTCCGTTTGCATCGAACGGATGTCCAGTTTGTTCAGCCAATAGATTCAATGCCATGTTCGCCACACAAACATCAAAGGCATTCAGGTCACCCATGAGGGTGTATGAGACATTCGCAATTCCACCAATGTTCAAACAAAAGTCGTATTCGTTGAAGAGCAAACGGTCTCCAATGGGAACCAACGGCGCACCTTGTCCACCATGAGCCACATCTGTTGTTCTGAAATCGCAAATAGTTTTAATTCCTGCGTTTGCAGCAATGTGCGCACCACTTCCAATTTGAACGGTAAGCGATTCACCTGGCTGGTGAAAAATGGTATGTCCATGCGAAGAAATGGCATCGGCTGAAAGACTTCGTTCTTCTAAAAAACGTTTGACTTGTTTTCCAGAATAAATTCCAAAGTCAACATTCAACTGCGCCAATTCAAGTGCAGACATTTTGTGCGCTCTTCGAAAAATATCACGCCACGAGGCGTCGTAAACTACCGTTTCTGCCGCAACAATTTCGTACTCCCACTTTTCATTATTGAACGAAAGGTCACAAAGCGCAATGTCCAATCCATCTAGACTGGTTCCACTCATGAGTCCAACAATTCGAAAGGTTTCCATAGGGTTACAAATATAAGAGGGCGGAATGTTCCGCCCTCTTTTCAAACTAATTCAGTAAAGAAATTATTTGATGATAATGGTCTTTGTCCAAAGGTTTGTATCGTTTGAAACTTTACATACATAGGTTCCAACAGCAAGTGACGGTAATGAAACTGAATTCATTCCAGCGTTCAAATTTTCAGTGTGAACCAATTGTCCTTGAGCATTAAAAATGTTCAAGATTGATTTTCCAGATTGAACCGGAACACCTACCCACAAGTTGTAAGAAGCTGGGTTGGGATAAACACTCATGTCGTTGTTGTCAGCATCTTCAACACCCACTAAACTCCATGTCGCCATGAACTCTTGAAGGAATAAGTTAGCTACGCGAGCGTCATGAACAACAACAGTATTTTCGTCGTTGGTAGTTTGCGCTGCGCTACTCCAGTTGTGACTTCCTGTAAGCACTGTAGGGTCTGAATCTAACGTGCTGTGATCCACGATGCAATACTTGTGGTGTAGGTCATAAGAAATATCCTCGTGTGAACGAATGTCCTGCCCAGCTGCTTGCAAATAGGCAAATTCAGATGATGGGTCTGAAACTTGCTCGATCATACCACGAACCAACACCAAGAACAAATCATCTTCAGCAATAATTGCATCGGCGATGTCTGTTCGAGTGAACGCTAAAATAGCGTAGTCCAAATTGGCATCGGTAGTCTGCATTGTTTTGATGATTGCGCCGTTAGCGTTGTCTGTAGGAGAGAAGTAACTTTCTACTTTGATATCGTTGGGTCCAAGGACATATTGCAAAGGAGTGTTGTTGGTTTTATCTGCTCCGAACACGCCGTTTGGATTTCCAGGTTGAGCACCAGAACCTCCCCACATTTCTTCAAACTCCATGCGATATCCGCGAGCAATACTTTGATCTTGGAAAATGATTATGTTGTTGAAGTCATTGTACATGTTATTGTCAGTCCAGTTGGTAGATCCTGTAAATACCCATGAATTTGCAGCAGAGTCAGGGTCCACAACAATGAATTTGTTATGCATGATTCCTGTACCAGAAGCATTTACTCTTTCTATTTTAGGAATGCTTGGATTTAGAAGAGAGAATCCAAGTTGAGCAGTTGAGCCATCACCAATTATCCTAACCTGAACACCGGCAGCAAATCTGTTATTGATGGCATTAGCTATGACTGCATCATCTGTGAAGTTATATATCGCAATGTCTACAGCTTGTTGCGCACGGAGAATATATGCTGCAATAGTGTCGTTGGTTGCGCCGCCAAGAGATACTGCATTCTCAATTGTCGCAAAGCTATTATCCACTTGTCTTGTGAAGTATGTTCTGATCTCTCCAGAACTTAAACTCTTTGTGGCATACGGACGAACGCTGCTTGTGCTTGATCCATCGGCGTTGGAAGAGGTTACTGAGGCATAGTAAATGGTACCAGGCTGCAGACCTGGAATATTCACAACGTGGTTTGTTACGCTTTCATTTATGTATACGGTTTGGCCCAAAGCAGGCGTTAATCCGTAGTTCACCTGACTGTCACCGTTGTTGTTTGTTGTCCAGTTTAAGTCGAAGGAAGTTGTGGTAATGTTAGTTTGTGTAACAGGGCCTGTTATAGCAACTCCAGGAGGAAGAATGAAGTCATTTTCGTCTCGAGGTAATATTTGATAACCAGCATCGTATGGTGCAGTAGCATCGAATTGCGAAACAATTCCAACCAATGTTATCGCGCTCGCAGGAAGGTTAGTTCCGACAAGTACGCTTCCAGCACGAATATAGATTACACCAGTTTCTCCGTTTGAATTGAAGGAGTATGTTGAGTTTCCAGAAATTACAGATCCTGCTAAATCAAAAACAACATTTTCAACTTGCACTAATTCGCCTTCGTATTCTTCGGCAATCATATTTGGAGTGACCAATTGATTTGTGGGAAGAGTATTGTTTGATGAGTTGACAGTTACACCGGTAAGTGTTGGTCCAATTTCGAGTAATCCGTTGAATTCTGTAATCACACCTGAAACGGTAACAAGGTCACCGCGTAAAGGAGCTGCAGGCCATGAAGCCCAGTCCACTCCGGGGTAAATTGCAATTCCAGCCTGATCATCCTGAATGTAGCGCACAGAGCTGCCCATTTCAGTGCCATTCGTAACAATACCCGTTACAGTAACGGCCGCACCAACTCCTGCAATTCGTGCGGCTAATATTGTTCCTCCTGCAATCGGAGTTCCAGCACAGTCGCAATTGGCATCGTAAGTATCACCCGTTGTAGTTGCAATGTTATCATTACAAGCATCACCGGGGAATGCACAAGAACTATTGTCCGTAACAGCGAGCGGGTTGTAGTTGCACGCTGTGTTATCCATACATCCTGAAATGGTCCCCGTGTTGGATGCACCAGGGGTGGGAAGCTGAGTTACATATGCATTGGAGTTAAACGCCGAACCACCATCTGGTAGACGTGAGATAGAATTATTTAATGTTGAAGTAGCGGTTCCTTCATCGACTTGAGGTTGACCTGGAGTTAATGCGGTAATTAAGGTTGTAGCATCTGGATCTGCTGTCCCGTATACAACGGCATCAATCAATCCAGTTGCAGTTGCAGCAGCGCTATTTGGCCAAGCCGAAGGAGCTGCTTGGTAAATTGCAATAGCATCCGCACCGTTTTGTAATGTATTACCCGCAAAAGTGATATTCACATTTGGAACACCGGCATTTCCAACTACAAAATAACCAGATGCTGGAATGGAATATCCTGTTAAATCTGTTGTTTTATAAGAAGTGCCATTTGCACCGTTAAACCACACCATAACAAGGCCGTCAAGGGATTGTCCTGGCGTGCCATAGAGTTCAATAAACTCAGCGGCGTCTGTTCCGAATTGATCGGCATCAACTTCGTTTATGACAACCTGTGCTTGTGTTGCTACAAACAGTAGGCTAAACAAGAGAGTGTAGATGTATTTCATGTTTCTTTTTATGTTCTTTTTTTATTGTCCTAAATACGTAATTAAAATGTGGCTGATAAAGATACATTGAACCATCTTCCCTGACCAAAGAAAACTCCAGCAGAAGATGCGTCAAAGTTGAAATCTTTATTGTTGTACAATGCATTTAAATCATTGTTGCGAGCGTCTGTAATGAAGACACTGTTTAAAACATTGAAAACACTTCCTCTTAAATCCCAACGAATACCGCGATACTCTTTACCATATCCTGCGTGTAATTCTAATGTTCCATAAGATGGAATTCTCCAAGACTCTCTACCTGCGTTTTCACCTTTTAACTCAAATGGATTCATGTCTGAGAAATAACGATCGAACCAAGTATATCTTGTCTTGGCATAGGCACCGTTTTTCCATTCGTAGCGCAACATAGCTCCCAATTGAGTTTGCGCAGCATCACTCACATGTACACCATTCGCGTCGTATACAACACTGTATTGTTCGCTATTCGGATCACCTGGATTTGAATAGACTGGGTTTCCATTGTCGTCAAAGATTAAAATAGTATCTGAAGATGTCCAAATCCAATCACCGAAAGAAGCTAATCCTTCAAAGGTAATTCGGTCGTTTATTTTATAGGCGAAATCGAATTCAGCACCTTGGTGACGTGCATTCATTCCGCGAATATTTACGGTTATGTTTGAAGTAGGATCTTGTGGATCAGGTACTGAAAGTCCGTAAGGAAAAGGTTTGTTTTTCCAAGTGGTGTGGTAGAGGTTTACATTGAATGAAAACTTCTTCGACTTGTAATTCCATCCGTTTTCAAAACTCGAAATAATTTCATTTTCTATCGCATTGAAGCGCTCGTTTGCATTGGTGTAAATCTGACTGAACAGTGGAGCTTTGTTCAAATAGCCAGAATTCAAGAACACAGCCAAATCGCGTGAAATATTGTATTTCAATCCGGCTTTAATGGTAGCAGTCGGACGATAGTACCAGCCAGTGCTTTGAAATTCTGAACCATCCATATTACTCGTTAAGGTTTGTCCATCAACGATTGTGGTATCTGAAATCAATGCAATGGCATTGTTCACATAGGTATATCCGACAGGAACTTCAACACCATTGACTTCATATACTTTTGGACGGAAATAATCCACGCGGTTGTATCCCGTAGTCGCGGCAGAGGCACTTACGAATGCTGAAATTTTTTCATCTTGGTATTCAACTTGTCCGAAAACTCCACCCCAACGGATGAATGCATCGTTGTTGTAATCGATTACATCACCTTCACGCTTGATTAGATTCGGATCATTGTAATTAATGGCAGTGCGAGCGATTATATAATCAGCCCCCATTAAGTCGATTATTTTTCTGTAGTGAGAGCCTTTGTATGTGCGTAAATCAATACCTCCTGCGAAATTCCATTTGTCATTTATTTTTTTATTGAATGTGCTTAATACACCGTACCAAGAGTGCTCATTCATGCTGGCTTTTACATAGTTCGAAACAGCATAGCGTTCAGTAGGGCTAACCAATGGGTTAATGTTGTAGTCAGACCCGGAGAAAGGCGGAGGTGAAGCTCCTGCATTGGCATCGAAAAAAGATTGCATGTCCACTGTACCGTCCGAGTTATAATCGTTGGCAGTCAAGTTGTTGTTCCAACGAGTTCCACCACCACGTCCGAATGATGCATACGCCACCGTGCTGATAAATGTTTTTTCATCTAGTGTCCAAACATCTTTAAATGAAAATTGCGGTTTGTGATAGAAATTAACACGGCCGTTGAATTGCTCTTCAGCTTGAATATTTGTACGTTGACCATTCACAAAATCGTATCGAGTCAAGTAACCAACATCTGGATTGTAATTAATTCCGCCGTTAAAAATTGATACTTCCGTATTTGGATTCGGATTGTATGTTGAAGGTGCTCCAACTGCAGATGCAGTTTCGGCGCTATAGAGCGCAATAGCTTCAGATCTTAGTCGCTGACCATGTTCTTGCGGAGCGCCTAATCCATACACACTCAAATGATGCTTTCCAACGATTTTTTCAATTTTACCATAATAGAAAAATCCTCGTGTAAATGTTCCATCCACCCAGCCGCTTCCGTTTTTGTATGAACCCGCCATCGAGAATGCCCAACCCTTTTTTGTTTTTCCTGAGTTGAAAGCAAATGAAGTTCTTGAAAATGCACCGTAGGCATATTCCTGACGAAGGCGCACACTGCGCTTAGCATCAATACCGCGTGTTATAATATTCATGGTTCCTCCAACAGCTGGAATAACCAGTTTTGAAGCACCGAGTCCGCGTTGAATTTGAGTAGTTTGTGTTGCAAGGTCTAGTCCGAACCAATTGCTCCAATAAACAGTTCCGTTTTCCATGTCATTTACAGGAACTCCGTCTAACATTACAGCGACGTTATTTCCTGAAAATCCACGTATGGTAACACGAGCATCTCCATCTCCACCACCTGCTCGGGTGGCGTAAGTTCCAGGAGTAGTATTGGCCAATGTTGCCATTTCTCTTCCTGCTAATTCCTCTTCAATACGCTTTAGACCAATATTAGAAAACGCTACAGGAACAGTTCTTCCAACAGCCAAATCAGCAGAAATCACCACTTCTTTTTGAAGCGTTTGAATTAAATCGAAATCAATCGAATATTCTTTTTTAGTGATGGAAATATTCTTTTTCACTTCCTCATAACCAACGGCTGTGATAATGAATTCATATTCGCCATAAGGAAGTTTGATGTTGAATTTTCCAGATGGATCTACGGAAACTCCTTTCTCTTTATTTGCCCAAAGAACAAAGGCTGAGGGAAGTGTTTCTCCGGAAAGTCCATCACGAACGGTTCCGCTTAGAACTCCTTCTTGCGCGTGATTGATTTGAGCAACAGTAAGAAGGGAAATAAGTAAGAAAAATGATTTTAAGATTCTCATTATTTTGAAGCTAAGGTTTAACGAAAGGCGATAAAAAAGGGGCTTTACCGAAGTGAGCCCCTTTTTGTTGAATAGACAAAAATATTATTTTATGAAGTTTTGACGATTGATTATTCCGTTCTCAGAAATAACCTCTATCGTGTAGGCTCCTTTGGAAAGCATGTTCGTTTGAATGCGAGTCATGCGATCTAAAATTGTTCCGTTCGCAAGCACAACACGTCCAGTGTTATCGAAAATGCGAATTGAACGAATTACGCTTGGAGAAACAATATTCAAAATATCTCCAGTTAATGGATTTGGATAAATTGAAATTGCACGCTCAACATTTTCAGAAACGCCTACATTACAATCGCAAGTGTGTGAACCTAAGAAAGTGAAAGTGTTAGCAGGTAAGGTGTCGTATTGAGCGAATACATCAAATGAACTTGGGTTTGTAGTCACTCCTGAAGTTACGTTTGATTTTCTGATTTGAGTGTGGTCTTGTGTTGCGTACAAAGTTGTTCCTGAAGCATCGGTTCCATATGCACTCCATCCTCCGAAACCTGTTCCTTCACCAATTCTTCCGTAAAGGTCAATAAGAGTCTGACCATTATTGGTAACAATTGCCAAAGCATCATTTCCGTTGAAATACATTGGCCAAACACCATTGTCGTATGTTGGGTTGATGAACACATCTGCTGCTTCAGCTAATTCGTCCCATACCGGAGCTTCAAGTCCAGTTCCCAAAGAATCTTGTTTATCAAGAACAATTACAATTACGTCATGAGCAGCAATAGAGTATCCGTCCAAAGGTGCTATACTGCCATAGGAAGTGCTACCGTTCGAAAAACGTACGAGCCCGTATCCATTTAAGCTAACGGTGTTACTTGTTGGATTATAAATCTCAACAGCTTTGTTATTGCTCCATCCTTCAATGACTTCAGAAATGAAGACTTCGTTACATTGAGCCTTAGCGTTGAATAATGCAAGAACAGAAAAAGAGAGAAGTAAAATTTTTTTCATTACCATTTATTTTGAAGCAAATATATTCTACAAATCAAACAAATCGGACGCTCAACATAAAAAGAATGTTAAAAGTTAGATGCACCATTTTAATCAGTTTCTTGGTCTTTGATACAGGAATGCTTTTTACTAACCTTAACCCTTTAACAATTTAAAATTTCTGTGGGTCGAAATGCCTGTTGTAACGCAGGTTGTTTAGTAAATTGCACCTTTATAGTACTGAAAAATAATACGATGCGTTTCATTGTTCGCTTTTTTGCTTTTGTCTCTTTATTATTAGTGGGTTATAAAGCCCAAGCCAATCACGTTTTAGGTGGAAACTTAACGTGGGATTGTATAGGAGGAAACCAATACACCATAACACTTCGAATATACAAGGATTGTTTCGGGTCGAGTCCCGCATTGTCTGCCGAGAATTTGTTCATCTACCCAACGGGTTGCGCCTCATTACCTCAGAACATAACACTCAACCTCAGCAGTACAACTGAGATATCGAATTTGTGCGCAAGTGAATTGCCAAGTAGTTCGTGCAATGGTGGATTAACACCAGGTACTCAAATGTTGACTTACACAGCAACAGTGACTTTAGATCCAGGCTGCACATGGGAAGTCATATGGAATGAAGGGGATTGGAATTACTTCAACAATATTACATATACATCTTTGCCCGATGCATATATCAGCGCACTTATTAATACCAATTACTGCGCAGATTCTCCAGTAATTACCTCTATGCAGGTGCCTTACCAGTGCAGAAACAATGGTGTTTTTACCCATGTGCCAACATTGTCTCTGCCTGCCGGCGTTACTGCGTCTTTTGCACTTTCAACTCCACAAACCACTGGAGCGAGTATCGATGCGAGTATAAATGTTCCGGGTTATGTCAATACTCTGGGCGCAACTGTGAATGCTGCCACAGGTGCTGTTTCAATAAATACCAATGGTGTCGCTGTTGGTAATTACATAGTTACCATAGAAATTACATTGACACAAGGAGGAAACGTAATAGGAACATATTATGAGAACATGGTGTTCGTCATTAGAGATTGCGCAACTACACCGACCACCTTTGCAAATCCAGAAATACAATCGATAAACATCCCTGCAATTCAAGGCGGACCTGCCACAATCAACGCATGCGTTGGAGACAACGTTTGCTTCACCGTATCTGCATCCAACACGAATTTATATCGAGCAATTACAATTACTTCATCATGGAGTGCGGGATTGAATGTAGGAACTCCTGTGTTTACACAAAGCACGACGAATTATAATCCAGCCTCGGGAACTTTCTGCTTTACTGCTAATGCCTCTATGGTCGGAACGCCACAAACAATCAACTTTGTGGCCATCGACAATGCCTGCTCTGCACCTCAGTCGGACAATCAAACCGTTACTGTAAATGTTTTTCCGAGCATATCATTAACACCTGTAACTGCAACTATTTGCGCGAATACTCCAATAACAGCAACTGCAAGTGGAGGATCTAATTATACTTGGTCTGTATTAAGTGGAGACGCTACTCCTGGTTTCGACGGTAATGCAGCAGTTCAGGTTTTGGAGAGTATTTCCTCGAATACGGTCATTGTAGCCACTCTTCCAGGTGTACCGGCTCAGTGTGATGCTTCTGATACATTAACAGTTACCGTAACTAGCGTGAGTGTTCAGCCTCTGACCACACAGACCATGTGCGTTGGAGGTGTATCCACTGCTTTATCATTCACTCTCCTGAACACCTCGGGCACACTTACTTATCAATGGTATAGTAATACAACTAATACAAATACCGGAGGAACCTTAATAGTCGGAGCAACTGCTGCAACATACACGCCTCCAACAACAACAGCGGGTACTCTTTACTATTATTGTGTGATATCAATGTCATCTGGAGGTTGTCCGTCAATTGCGACTAATGCAGCTGAGGTGATTGTAGCTCCCGACCCCACAATTTCAACTCAGCCAACTGCAGTGCAAACAATCTGCGTTGGAGGGACAGGAGTCATGAGTGTTGCTTACACAAGTGGTCTTGGTACGGCTACTTATCAGTGGTATACCAACACCACAAATAGCAATACAGGGGGAACTTTAATTGCTGGCGCAACAAATTCGACCTACACAACACCCGCTCTCAATACTGTTGGCACGAGATACTACTATTGTGTTGTAACTCTTAGCGGTTCAGGTTGTGGATCAGTTTCTTCAGCAGTAGCTCAGGTTGTAGTGGTTGCGGATCCAACGATTTCGACGCAACCATTGAATACACAAACATTGTGTTTGGGAGCAGTTCCCACTACTTTATCGGTTACAGCAGCAAATGGTACAGGTACTATAACCTATCAGTGGTACTCAAATACCGCGAATAACACAGCTACAGGTACGCTCATTCCCGGTGCTACGAATTCAACATATGTTCCCCCAACGAATACTGTTGGTACAAGATATTATTATTGTCGTGTTACAGCGTCTGGAGCTGGTTGTGGATTTGCTACAACTACAACTGCTGCGGTTATCGTGAACGCACTGCCGACAATTTCAACTCAACCTACTGCAACACAATCAATTTGTATTGGAGGAACTCCTTCCGCACTTACCGTGGCCTATACTGGCGGAGCTGGAACCCCGAGTTATCAGTGGTATTCAAACACAATCAATTCAAATACAGGAGGGACAATAATCCCAGGAGCAACCACGGCGTCATATACCGGATCAGGAGCTGTTTTGGGAACGTTTTATTACTATTGTACTGTAACTCTATCGGGTAACGGATGCGGCAGTGTAACTAGCAACGTAGCAGTCATAAATGTTGTTGCTGATCCTGTTGTTGCAACACAACCAACAACGACTCAGACCATCTGTGCAGGTGGACAACCAACCGCATTGACTTTTACATTTTCGAACGGAACTGGTACACCACTCTACCAGTGGTTTACGAATAGTACGCCAACATCCGTGGGTGGTGTGGCAGTTGGAGGAGCGGTGTCAGCGACCTATACGCCACCTGTATTAAACACTCCCGGAAACTACTATTACTATGGACTTGTTGCAGTAATGGGATCTGGATGTGGAACACTAACCACAAACAGTGCAACTGTTGTGGTTGTGGCTGATCCTTCTATTGGAACACAACCCACAGCAACGCAGTCAATCTGCGTTGGAGGTACACCTACAGCGCTAACTGTTGTTCCAGCAGGCGGAACAGGAACATTTTCTTATCAATGGTACTCGAGCACCACAAACACGAATACCGGAGGAGCACTTATTCCCGGAGCGACTGCTGCATCTTATACTCCTGTAGTACCTGCTATTATTGGTAATTACTATTATTACTGCACGGTTTCGGCGAATGGTCCTGGCTGTGGTTCAACCACCTCTGCTGTTGCTACAATTTCAGTGATTGCTGGAGCATCAGTGACAACACAACCAACTGTTACACAAACTATTTGTAGTGGTGGAGATTCCTCTAGCCTTACTGTCGCAGCTTCAGGAGGTGGAGGCGCTTATAATTACCAGTGGTATTCAAACACAACCAACTCAAACTCAGGAGGAACCTCAATAACGGGAGCAACTGCATCTTCCTATACAGCAACAGCACTTGCTGCGGGAACTTATTATTACTATTGTGAAATCATTCCAACAGCTTCAGGATGTGGAAGTGCGCTTTCCAATACCGCAACTGTAGTAGTTATTGCAGATCCCACCATCACGACCCAACCCACAGCAACGCAAACGATCTGCGTCGGCGGAACGCCTAGCGCGTTGACCTTGGCTTACTCAGGTGGAACAGGCACAGCGACATACCAGTGGTATAGCAACACAACGAACGCAACAACCGGCGGAACGTTGATCGCGGGGGCTACTTCAGCGACGTATGCACCAGCTGCCATCAACACAGCGGGTAGTTACTATTACTACGGTGTAGCGACATTGAGCGGATCAGGATGTGGATCAGCAACCTCAGCGTCAGCAGAGGTAGTTGTTGTGGCTGATCCGAGCATCACGGTTCAACCGTTGACCACACAAACAGTTTGTCAGAACGGACTTTCAACACCATTGACCGTAACTGTAACTGGAGGAACAGGTACAACAACCTATCAATGGTTTACGAATCCAATTAACTCAAATGTTGGAGGTTTCGCTTCGGGCAATGCAGCTACACTTACACCTATCACAGCAGTTGTTGGGACAGCGTATGTGTATTGCGTAATCAATACAACTGGAGTGGGATGTACTTCATCTGCTTCAACAACGGCTGAAGTAATCGTAGTTCCAATTCCAACCGTTACAACTCAACCGTTGAATACACAGACAGTGTGTTTAAATGGAGCCACTGCAGCATTATCGTTCGTTTATTCAAACGGAACAGGTACCGCAACTTACCAATGGTATAGCAACGCAGCGAACAGCACAACGGGCGGCACAGCAATCGCAGGTGAGACGAACGCATCGTTCACCCCACCAAGTGCAACAGCAGGAACAACCTATTACTACTGCATCGCTACTCTCAGCGGAAGCGGCTGCGGTACTGTGACTACTGCAACTGCTGCGGTTATTGTAGTTGGACTACCAACGATTACTGCACAACCTACAGTGACACAAAATATTTGTGAAGGGGGTACTGCCAATCCAATTGCAGTATCCTATTCCAATGGAACAGGAACGGCTTCATACCAGTGGTTCAGTAACAATTCAAACGCTACTGTTGGAGGTATTGCAATTCCGGGTGCAACTGCAGACCAGTATACGATACCTTCAATCACTTTAGCAGGTAGTTATTTCTACTATGCAGAAATTACTTTGAGTGGAAGTGGCTGCGGTACTATAGCTTCTGCAGCTTCAGAGGTGGTCGTATTTTTAGATCCTTCTGTTGCAACAGAGCCACTAACTACCCAAAGCCTCTGTGTCAACGGAGCTCCAACCGATTTGCAAGTCACATTTAATAACGGTGCTGGAACGGCAACTTACCAATGGTATTCAAACAATACAAATTCAAACACCGGAGGGGTAATTATTCCTTCAGCGAACAATGCGAGCTATACACCAAGCACAGCTAATTCGGGTACACAATATTTCTACTGTGAAATTTTACTAACAGGTTCGGGATGTGAATTGGCAACAAGTGCTGCTGCTGAGGTAGTTGTAGTTGGATTGCCCACCGTTTCTTCTCAAGCCATTTCGAATGAAACGGTATGCGTGGATGGAACCCCAAGCACACTAACTCCAACTCTACAAGGTGGAACGGGAACAGTTTCTTATCAATGGTATTCGAACACAACAAATGATACAACCAACGGGACAACAATTTCGGGGGAGACGAACGCAACGTATTCACCAAGCGCGACTGCTGTTGGAGCTACTTATTACTATTTGATTACAACTTTCTCAGGAACGAATTGTGGCAGTGTTACCACAAACACTTCGCAGGTATTAGTTGTTGCAGATCCTACAATTTCTATTCAGCCTATTGCGACAGATTCACTTTGTGTAGGTGGAACACCAGTAACGCTGAACGTTACGATTAGCGGTGGAGTTGGCTCACCATCTTATCAATGGTACAGCAACACAGTGAATTCAAATGCTGGCGGAACTGCTGTTGCTGGTGCTGGACTTGATGCATTTACCCCATCCAGTACTTCCACAGTTGGTAGTGAATTCTACTATGCTGAAGTTACATTATCTGGTTCTGGATGTGATGCCGTTAGCACAACTGTTTCAGAAATAGTAAGTGTAGCCGATCCGATCATTTCAACCCAACCGATAACCACTCAGAACGAGTGTTTGAATGCTCCAACAACAGCACTGAATGCCACTGTTTCTGGAGGTCTCGGAACTATTTCTTACGCATGGTACAGTAACACAACGGCTGTTGCATCCGGAGCAATCATACCTGGAGCTAACACGAATACAGTTACCCCAGCCAACACGCCGGTAGGAACAACTTATTATTACATGGTTGCTACTTTGACGGGCAACGGTTGTGATGCAGCGGTTTCTGACTTTGCAGAGGTTATAGTAAATCCACTTCCAAATCTCACGGTTACTCCTGTCCAAGATTCAATTTGTTTTGGAGCAACAACAGATGTTGTGGCAAGTGGTGCTGTAGATTATGTTTGGACAGCGGATCCTTCGATTACTTCACCAACCGATGTGGCTATCGTAACTGTAGCTCCTACCGGAAGCGTAACCTATACTGTTCAGGGAACGGATGCTGTCGGATGCGTAAACACAGCTTCTGGAGTTGTATTCGCGGCCACTTCATTAACAGTTCAAGAGGTTATAACTACCGATATTTGTTTTGAAACATGCACGGGAGCTATAGATTTAACCCCTGCAGGTAGCATTCCAAACTACAGTATATTGTGGACTGACCCAGCCATAACTGGATTTACTCCTCAGAACCTGTGTCCGAGCACTTATGATTACACAGTAACAGATGCTTTAGGTTGTACGTTCCAAAACGCTGTAGTTATTTCGTCGCTACCCAATAATCCTTTGGACAATGCAATTGTTACTCAACCTACTTGCTTCGGTTTTACAAATGGAAGCATAGAATTTGTAGATACCGATGCTGTATCATTTGAATTGGTGAATGCTGCAACAAGCGCATCTTTGGCCACCCAGCCAACTGGATTATTCGGTAATCTGGGAGCAGGTAATTACAATGTTATTTATGAAGATGCTCTAGGCTGTGTTTACGACAGTTTGAATTTCGCTGTTGTCGAACTATCTGCGGAATTAACATTGACGTTAAACGCTCAGAATCCAACACTTTGTTACAATGAAGTTGTTCCATTAACTGCAATAGCAGGTGGTGGAGACGGTGGAGCATTGACGATTACTTGGGGTAGTTGCAATACCGTAACGAATTGTATCGAAGGAACTGGAAATCCTTTTGACTATACCATAACATCAGATGTTACGCTTTATGCACAAGCCAGTGATGCTAACGGATGCACAAGTTCAATCGAATCAATTGCGTTGAATTTGACAGATCCAATTTCGGTGCAAATGCAAAACGGGATTTCTTCCGTTTCAATATGCGATGGCGAATGTGTTAATATGACCGCTGCGGCTTCTGGTGGATCAAGCAGTCCGATTACAATTGAATGGTACGAAGTGCCAACAGCTGTTGGAGGAACCACTATTGGTCCAAATGGAACAAGCAATTCATATTGCCCAACGAATACGACTTCAGTATTCGTATACGCGAATGACGGGTGTGCATTGCCTGCTTACGACACCTTGAATATAACAGTTCTACCGTTGCCAAACGTAGGATTTACAGTTAGTGAACAAAATGGTTGCGCACCAGTAACTGTTTCCTTCACCAACACAACTTCTCCCGCTTTGTCGGCAAGCTGTATTTGGACGATGGACGATGGAACGACTATTCCTATCTGCGGAAACCAAGTATATACGTATTCTGAAATAGGTACCTATTCTCCTTCATTGTATGTAATCTCTGCGGATGGATGTTCAGCGACATACACAATTCCGGCACCTATAGAAGTATACGGCTATCCAACAGCTGAATTCACTTGGGCACCGGAACCGGCCGATGTATTAAATCCAATCGTTAACTTCTCTAATGGATCAACAGATGCGGTAGGATACTATTGGGATTTCGGGCCATATGGTGCGAGTATAGATGAGAATCCAATCTTCACTTTCCCAGATGAAGACTTGGCTGAATTCCCAGTTTGCTTGATTGCATCCAATGAATTTGGTTGCACCGATACAGCATGCCATACGGTGACTATGAACAGTGTTCTTCAAGTATGGGTGCCGAATGCGTTTACACCAGAGCAAGACGGACTGAACGAAGTATTCCTTCCAATAATTCAAGGGGCTAACCCCGCAGGATATCACTTCATGATTTTCGATCGTTGGGGAACTCTTGTTTTTGAATCCTTCGATATTGGTACTCCGTGGATTGGAGATATTCGTGGAGGAAAAGGATTCGCGCCAGATGGAACATACGTATGGAGACTTGAAGTAGAGCATCTCGCCGATAGAAGATTGGGTGTCTACACAGGTTTTGTCACTCTTCTTAGATAAAAAAATCTGTTGAGGCAACTTTCTGAAACCAATTGGTATCAATCAAACGATGAAGTATGAGCGATAGCGAATTGGTTTCAGAATGTCTCAAGGGAAAATCGTCCGCACAAAGGACCCTCTTTCAATTGCATTCTGGAAAAATGTTCGCAGTCTGTCTGCGCTACATGGGCAATACCATGGAAGCAGAAGAAGTACTGCAAGAAAGCTTCATCAAGGTTTTTGAAAAGCTAAATCAATGGAAGGGCGACGGTCCTTTGGGCGGTTGGATTCGAACCATTGTTGTGAATACCTCGTTAACACGAATTAAAAACAACAAGAAGTTTCGACTGGATAAAGACATTGATGAAGCAGTATCACTCTCCGACAACGGTGAAGATCAATTGGAAGCCTTGCAGGCAGCCGATCTGATGAAGTTAATTGCGCTAATGCCCGATGGCTATAAGACGGTATTTAACTTGTTTGTTGTGGAAGGATACGGACACAAAGAAATTGCCGACCTGTTGGGAATTTCCGAAAGCACCTCAAAAACACAATTTTTAAAAGCGAAAAACTGGTTAGTGAAAAGAATAAATGAGCAATAAGTGGAACAATATCATTCGTGAAAAGCTAGAATCCCATGAGGTTTCAGCAGATCATTTATGGAATAACATTTCACAAAATATTCCTCAACCTTCTTCTTCATTTTGGAAACCTTGGATGACAACTGCTGCAATTGGCACAGTAGCGGTTGTAACGTCTGCTGTTATTTATTTCAACTCTCCGAATAAGCTAGAGCAGGTTGTGCAATCTCCTGAGCAAAAGACGGAAGAGGTGAAAATTGATACCACTTCAACAACCGGAAATAGTATTGAGACTTTTGAAAATACTGAAATTCCGCATGTAATTACGGGAGGTCTTCCGGATGATGTATACATTGGCGGATATGTTTGGGAGTTTCCCGAACCGGATTCGATTAAAGCAATTGAAGCTGCAGCAAAGAAGAATTCAGAGATAGTCGCTATTATTCATGAGTCGTCGATTTCTAAAACTGCTGAAAACAGACAAGGGACAGTTGTTTCAGAAAAAGAACCTTTAACGAATTCCTTCTCCGCAGTAGTTTCCAACGCCGAAAGCTTAAGATATTTCTTCTTTGGTGCGGCTGAGAATGCTGACTCTTACGTTTGGAATTTCGGAGATGGCTTCGACGGGCAAGGTCAATCGATTGCTCACGAATTCACTGAAGAGGGAAGTTTCACCGTGAAGTATTTGGTTTCTAGAGGTGAGGAAGTTTTGGTTGAAGAAAAAACCATTGAAGTTTATCGCCCAGCGAAACTTTCTCCGGTTACTGCGTTCGCTCCAGGATTCGATGGGAAGAACGACGTGTTCGATGTTCTATACAATTCCCGAAACGTGAATGAGGTTGTCAATTTTGAAATCACTGATGCCAACGGTAGAAAAGTCTATCAATCAGGCGGACAGTCAGTTTGGGATGGAAAGAACATGAATGGCGAATTCTGTCAGCCAGCTTATTACTATTGGCTTCTTGAATTCAAAGACCGTCAAGGCAACTTCAAATCTCAGACAGGCTCTATTCGCATCTTCGCCGAATAAGAGACTTATAAACATCGGCCCTTGTTGTCAATTCTTCTTCGCATTTTTGGCGAATGGCAAAGACTAAAACTTCTTTTTTCTGTCAAAATTGTGGCGCACAAAGTCCGAAATGGTTGGGTAAATGTCCTTCATGCAACGAATGGAATTCGTTCGTGGAAGAGGTCGTGAACCGCGAATCGAACACGTCAAAAATCCGCATCAAACCCAACGCACAGCCCAAATCAATTTCTGAAATTGAAATCGAAGAGCGTAAACGTTTCCCGCTGATCGACGGAGAATTAAACAGAGTTTTAGGAGGAGGAATTGTTCCAGGATCACTTATTCTTTTTGGGGGTGAGCCGGGTATTGGAAAGTCAACCTTGCTTCTGCAAATGGCCCTTCAACAATTAAACTTCACGGTCTTGTATGTTTCGGGTGAAGAAAGCGAAGAACAAATTCAAATGCGCGCGCAGCGCTTGGGCTTCGACAATCCACGTTGTATGGTGCTCATGGAAACGTCGGTAGATCAGATTCTTCATCATTTGAATGAAGTAAAGCCGAACCTAGTTGTTATCGATTCCATTCAAACCTTGCAAAGCGAAAGCGTGGAAAGCGCGCCGGGAAGCGTTTCTCAAGTGCGCGAGTGCACGTTGCAATTGATGAAATATGCGAAGGAAACGCATACCCCAATATTCTTAATCGGACACATTACGAAGGAAGGAAGCCTTGCTGGTCCAAAGGTTTTAGAGCATATGGTCGATACCGTTCTTCAGTTTGAAGGCGATCGTCACCACATCTACCGCATTCTCCGAAGCCACAAGAACCGCTTCGGTTCAACCCATGAATTGGGTATTTATGAAATGCTCGGTTCCGGATTGAAGGCGGTCGAAAATCCGAGCGATATTCTTATCGATTCAAGCACTGAACATTTGAGTGGCTCTGCCATTGCGGCTGCCATGGAAGGCGCTCGTCCCATGATGATGGAAATACAAGCACTCGTTAGCACAGCGGTCTATGGAACGCCTCAACGCAGCACCACAGGATTCGATCTACGAAGATTGAACATGCTGCTTGCGGTACTTGAAAAGCGCTGTGGTTTTCGATTGGGAATGAAAGATGTCTTTTTGAATATCGCAGGTGGAATAAAGATCGAAGATCCAGCGTTGGATCTTGCCGTGATCTCCGCCATACTTTCCAGCAACGAAGACATTGCCATTACGCGAAAAGCTTGTTTCTGTGGGGAAGTAGGATTGAGTGGTGAAATACGTCCAGTCTCTCGCTTAGATCAACGCATTCAAGAAGCAGCGAAATTGGGATTCGAAAAAATTTATGTTTCTTCCTTCAACAAAATTCAATCATCTGCGGACATTCAAGTGATTAAAGTGGGAAAAGTGGAAGAGCTCTTCTCTGAAATATTCGCATAAAAAAAGCCTCACCGAAGTGAGGCTTTCTTCAACATAAAATTTCTTAACAAAACTCTTCGAACATGCCATTCAAGTGAGCAGCAATCATATCTGCCGTGCGGCCTTCAATGTGGTGACGCTCGATCATGTGTTGCAATTTCCCGTCTTTGAAAAGAGCAATACACGGAGATGATGGAGGGTAAGGCAACATGAATTTTCTTGCCATGTCAACCGCTTCTTTATCTACTCCTGCGAAAGAAGAAACCAATTTGGTTGGTTTTTTTCCGTCTGTTTGAATGGCTTTCTTCACGCCCGGACGCATACTTCCCGCTGCGCAACCGCACACTGAATTCAAAACCATAAGAACGGTTCCTTCGGTGTTAATGGCGTTCGTTACTAGGTCAGCAGATGTTGCTTCTTCAAAACCGATATTTGTTAATTCAGCACGCATGGGTGCTACTAATTCTGGTGGGTACATAATTTAATTTTTTGCAAAGTTACATCAAAGCAACAATCAACAGCGTGACGTTGTTCACATGACTTCAACACAAATTTCTTTTGCGGTATGAAGTTGTCCAATAACAGCAATGGTTTCTTGGCGAAGAGCACAAAGTGCTTGCATTTCATTCAATGAATTTGCATCAAAGGTAACAAGTAATCCGCCCGATGTTTGCGGATCACAAAGCACCAACAATTGCTCGCCGTTCAAAGGACTTATTTTGGGTTGAATGTTTTGAAAATTCTTGGTGGTGATATCCGGAAAAACGAATTGCCCAGCAGATCGCTTGGCCGATTCTAAAATTGGAATATCAGAATAGTTCAGCATTGCGCTGCAAGCACTTGCTTCACACAGTTCAATCAGATGTCCCGCTAATCCGAATCCTGTAATGTCGGTCATCGCATGAACCCCTTCAATCTTCGCGAATTCGGCACCAATGGAATTCACGTGTTTCATGTGTTGAATGAATTCAGCCTTTTCTTCTTCAGATAACAATCCGCGCTTTCCCGCGGTGGAAGCGATTCCTAGACCAAGTGGTTTCGTAATGGCAATCAAATCTCCAACTTGAGCGCCGTTATTTTGTTTCAAATTTTTAATTGGTGCAAGTCCGTTGACCGACAATCCAAAGAAGGGCTCAGGGCTTTCAACGCTGTGTCCGCCTGCAATCTGAATTCCTACACTTGCACATGTTTCTTTCGCACCACGCATGACTTCTCCCGCAACCTCTGCTGGAAGTTTTTCCAACGGCCATCCTAAAATGGCGAGTGCCATGATGGGCTTTCCGCCCATGGCATAAATATCTGAAAGCGCATTCGCAGCCGCAATACATCCGAAGGTGTAAGCGTCGTCTACCATGGGCATGAAAAAGTCTGTGGTTGAAAGCAGCGCTTCCGTTTCATTCAAAGCATAGGCAGCCGCATCGTCGTTGTTACCGTTGCCAATAAGCAGATTTAAATCTACCTGTGATGCGCCACAATGGGCAAGTATTTTTGAAAGTTCAGCAGGTGCAATCTTGCATCCGCATCCAGATGCTTTGCTGAACTGTGTTAATGGATAATTCATGAAAGAAGTTTTTCTTTGGCTTCGATAATTTCTTCGAGTCCCGATGATTCGTTCAAGACTACATTTATAAATTTAGGTTGAAAGGCGAGCTTCTCACGGCCCAGGTCATAGGCTTTGTCGTAATAGTGCATGAGCAAATTCAACCATTCCGTTTTGTCCCCGTTTTCAATGGCTTCAATGGCTTTTTTATTGGCTTCCAATCCCATTCGTTTAGTAAGCAGTTTTGTTTTTTCAACCAATTCTTCATTTGAAAAGCAACCGTAGTTTTTCATTAAAAATTGAAAACGATTTTCGAAGGAAGGCTCTATTTCAATGCGCGGTGATTTGACTATTCGCGTGAAGATGGAGTCGGGTACTCGAATCTTTCCAATGAATCTACTTTCGTTTTCGTACCAAATGGGTAGATTCTTTTTGAATTCGAAATGAAGCGCATGTGCGAGATTGTTTTCGAATTGTTCTTGCGACGGTTGTTCAGGTAATCCAAGCGATCCAAAGGCTGAACCTTTGTGATGGGCCAGGCCTTCCAGATCAATAACAGATTCCCCTTTTTTCTTCAAACCGAATAAACGTTCGGTTTTTTGTGATCCGGTTTTTCCTGAAAGAACAACAGAAGTGTGTTCACGAATAAATTTTTCAAGACACCAATTGCGGTAGCGTTTGTATCCGTCCTTCAGTCGAAGCACCTCAACGCCTTCCTTCGATAGTAAGTCGCTGAAAATTTGACTGCGCATTCCGCCACGCGCGCAGTAGATGACAATTTTATTTTCTTTGAGGTGTTTTCTCGCTTCAGCAATGAGCTGTTCAAACAAAGGAGATACAAGTTTGTATCCCAATTCAACCGCAGAGTCTTTTCCTTCTTGTTTGTAGGAAGTGCCCACAAGAACTCGGTGTTCGTTGTTCAGTATGGGAATATTCACTGCACCCGGAATGTGTCCTGCTTCAAACTCTCCTTCACTGCGAACATCAATCCATTGAAGCTCTTGAAGAGGGAACTCCAAATCGTCTAATTGAAAAAGGGAGTGACTCATTTGTCTACCAAAATATAATCGAGTGTTCGTTGATCAATGTTTCCGTCTACCACAAGAATTTTTATTTGGTCGCCCAATCTAAATTCATGCTTGCGTTTCAATCCGCGAACCACGTATTCATCGGGAGAGAAGGTGTAATTATCGCCTGTCATGGTATCCAACGGAATAAGCCCTTCGCATCGGGTTTCGTTCACTTCCGCATACATACCCCAATTCGCTAAACCGGAAATAGTGGCTTCGAAAATTTGACCTTTGCGTTCAAGCATGTATTCCACTTGTTTGTATTTGATGCTTGCGCGTTCCGCTTCAGCGGTGCGTTTCTCCATGGCTGAAGAATGCTGGCAGTGAAGTTCGTATTCGTTCTCGTTCACCGGATTTCCATGATCGAGGTAATGTTGCAAAAGCCTATGTACCATCACATCTGGGAATCGTCGAATCGGAGAAGTGAAGTGTGTGTAGTAATCGAATGCCAATCCGAAGTGACCAATGTTGTGGGTGCTGTATTCTGCTTTTGCCATACTGCGAACAGCCATGGTACGAACGGATGATTCTTCGGGTTGTCCGTCTACCAATTCGATAATGGCTTTGATTTCATTTTGCTCTTCGGCACGACTCACCTTTGGCAATTTGTAACCGAGGTGTTTCAAAAATGTTTTTAGCGAAGAGATTTTTTCAGGACTTGGTTCGTCGTGAACGCGATACACAAATGGAAGCGTAATTCCATTCTTAGGATGACCAATGAAATAGGCCACTTCACGATTTGCGAGCAACATGAAGTCTTCAATCAACTGATTGGAATCTTTCATGCGCTTAATGAAAACACCTACGGGTTTTCCTTTTTCATCGAGTTGAAACTTCACTTCTTCTGAATCGAAATCGATACTTCCCGCAGCATATCTTTTCGCTCTTAATTTTTTCGCAATTCCATCGAGGTGAATAATTTCATCGGCGAAATCTCCACCTTTTCCTTCGATACGCTCTTGCGCTTCTTCGTAGGTGAATCTTCTGTCGGAATGAATAACAGTACGTCCGAACCAGCGACTGAGCACATCGCCGTTGTCATTCATTTCAAAGACTGCACTGAAACACAATTTGTCTTCGTTTGGACGAAGCGAACAAAGGAAGTTCGAAAGTTTTTCCGGAAGCATAGGAATGGTGCGGTCTACCAAGTAAACACTGGTAGCGCGAAGTGTAGCTTCTTTGTCGATAAGCGACTTCGGTTGTACGTAATGACTCACGTCTGCAATGTGCACACCTACTTCTAAATGTCCATTTTCCAATTTGCGATAAGAAATCGCATCGTCGAAATCTTTCGCATCGAACGGATCAATGGTGAACGTTGGAATGCCACGCATATCGCGACGCTTGGCAATTTCTTCTTTTGTTATTTCCGAAGGAATGGCTTCTGCTTCGAGGTGAACCGCTTCAGGAAATTCAGTTGGTAAATCGAATTCCAAAATAATGGCATTCATTTCCACCAAGTGTGATCCCGGTTGTCCGAGAACTTGCACCACTTTACCAATTGGCTTGTGCTCAGGATTGTCCCACGAGATAAGCTCAATCGCTACTTTATCGTTTTGAATAGCGCCATGCAATTCATCTTTCGGAATGAAAAAATCGACATGTATTTTTTTGTCGGAAGGAATGAGGAACGCGTGTTCTTTGTAGCGTTCAATGGTTCCGACGTATAGTTTTTTTCTTCGCTCTACTACGCGAACGATTTTACCTGAAGGTCTTCGCTTGCGGGGGATGAGTTGTATTTCAACCAAGTCACCGTTTAATGCGAATCCGGTTCTCCCTTTTTCAATTTCTACATCGTCTTGAATTCCTGGTACTGTGACGTATCCTTTTCCATAACGATTGATTTCAATGGTTCCTTGAACCAAATTAGAAGGTGCGTTTTTTAAAATGTATTTTCCGCGTTCAACTTCTTTTAAGTTTCCGTTTTCTGCTTCTTCTAAAAGTATTTCGTAGATGAGTGTGCGAACGCCGGCATCTGAAATGCCCAATGCTGCGCTCACTTGTTTGTGATTCACAGCGGTTTCCGGAGCGCGCTCAAAGAGGTCAATGACTTCTTTTCTTAAGTCGCGTTTAAAATTTCCGAATTTGTTTTTTTTCTTTCCCATAATATTCTTCCGAAAGGTAACCATTCAAAAATGAAGTTGGCTGTATTTCCTGTTATTTTTGGAATATGAATGACTCAAAGTTTGAATTGCGATTGTTGGAAAGCGAAGAATTGAAAGTGGTGAAGGCATTGGCTTATGACATTTGGCCACGTGTTTACGATTACATGATTTCTCAAGAGCAGATTAATTACATGCTTTCGATGATGTATGATTCAGACAAATTGAAGCAGCAGTGGTTGGAAGGAGTGAAGTTTGTTGTGTTGGAGGTGGAAGGTATTCCGCAAGGATTTGTGGCCTTTGAGGAAAAGGAAGAGTGCATTTTCCTTCAGAAATTGTATTTGCGACCAGAGATGCACGGCAAGGGTTACGGAAAGAATATGCTTCAAGTGGTAATCGATTTCGCGCGAGACTCCAAAAAATCGAACATTGAACTTACCGTTAACCGCAATAACAAGTTTCTTAATTTCTATTTGAGCAATGGTTTTCAGATCAAAGAGGAGAAGGACTTCGACATTGGCGGCGGATATTTCATGAACGATTACATTCTCTTACTACCCATCATCGCGTAGCGTCATCCACGAAGTGGTCATCCGGTACGGTCATCGCGCAGCGTCATCCACGAAGTGGTCATCCCATAGGGTCATCGCGCAGCGTCATTACGAAGTGTTGATTTGTTAACAGATTGTTCATTTGTATAACCTTGGACTTCAGTATTTTTGTCTCTGAAACACCTCAACCAATATTTCATTTATGAAACAAAAATTAGTTCGATTTTCAAGTCTCTTGAGTCTGCTTGTATCAGCCTTGTTTATAGCGACAAGTGCTATGGCTCAAACCAATCCAACTCCACAGAGTTTGCCTTACACTCAAGATTTTAGTGCATACACGGGCTCTACTACTGCTTATCTACCAGGGTGGCAAGGTTGGACGATAGCGGGATCTACATCCGCTGTTTCTTTTCCGACCGCCGCACCAAGCGGAAATCAAACTCAAGCTGCTGGTACAAATGCATCAACAGGCGGTAACGTTTATGATTTCAACGGGAAAATAGGATTCTTGAATACCGCATCGGCGTTAAAGAGTTTTTGTCTTTCGATCAATACAACTGGCTACACCTCAGTTCAAGTTTCATATGTAGCAGCTACGCAAAGAACTCAGTCTGCGGATCGAGTTGGAGCAATGGGGTTGCAATATCGTATCGGAAACACGGGTACTTTTATGGATGTTGGAACGTCATATCAAAACATCAACACTGTTGCCAACCTTTCCGGTACAGGTTCTATAAACCCGAGTACAATTACTGTGAATCTGCCTGCTTCTTGCGATAACTTGCCAGAAGTTCAATTGCGTTGGGTATATAAAGAAGTTTCAGGTACAGGAGGACGTCCAAGTTTTTCTGTGGATGATGTAGCGGTTTCAGGAACTGTATATGTTGCGCCTACATTGTCATTTACAACTACTCCTTCTCCTTTCGATACGTTTTCAACGAATCAAGGAATTCCATCCGCTGTTCAATCAATCTTTGTAACGGGAGCGAACTTGCAGGGTAATGTAATCGTAACAGCACCTGCTGGTTATGAAGTTTCTTCGGGAAGTGGATTTGGTTCTACAGCAACATTAACTCCGACTGGAGGTGCACTTACGAATGCATTGGTTGAGATTCGAATTGCTGCTTCAGCGGCTGTAGGTTTTGTAACAGGAGATGTTTCTATCACAAGTTTGAACGCGCCAACCCAGACCATTGCGGGTCTTTTGGGTATTGTGAACGCTTCTACTTTAACTTCTCAAACCATTTCTTTTACGCTGGCGTCACCAGTGACATACGGTGTTTCTCCGATTACGCTTTCAGCCACAGCAACGTCAGGATTGCCTGTAACGTTCTCTTCTTCGAATACTTCTATAGCAACAGTTTCAGGAAATACCTTAACCATTGTGGGCGCTGGTTCAGTGACTATTACAGCGAACCAACCGGGCGATGCCACATACGCTGCAGCACCTGCAGTGAATCAATCTTTGGTTGTTGACCCAATCGCCTTAACTGTTTCGGATGCTCAAGTAACTGACAAATATTATGACGGAGGTGTTGGTGCAGTGATAACGGGCACATTGGTCGGTGTTATCAATAGTGATGCAGTAACGCTTGTGGGTGTTGGAAATTTTGCTGACCCTAACGTTGCCAATGGAATTTCTGTCACCTCGACGTCTCTTTTAATTGGAGCTCAGGCAAGCAATTACACCTTAATTCAGCCTACTGGTTTGACAGGTAATATTCTACCTGCTATACAAACCATAGCGTTCACGGTTGCTCCAATGGTTGTTGGAGATCCAGCTCAAACGTTAACATCGTCCTCAAACTTCTCTCCCTTTACTCCAACCTATACGTCTTCAAATACAGCAGTTGCAACTGTCGCAGGAAACGTTCTGACTGTCGTGGGGCCAGGAACAACGGACATTACTGTTACAAATCCGGGTGATGCCAACAATGCCACTGGAACTACAACTGTTACTTTAGTTGTGAGAACAGGTATTGCAAAATGGAATTACGAGTCGCTTGGTGTTCTTTCAACAAGTGGATCAGTTTACTCAGGACCAGCAGCAACGGTTGGTGTGAATGCTTCTGGTAGCAGCATGTCTGGAAATCACGTGAGCGCTGCAAGTTCATGGATTAATTCAGGCGGAAACGGATCACTTACTTCATTAAGCGGAAACAACTGGGCTGTTGGTGATTACTATCAATTTCAAACGAGCACACTTGGCTTTAGTTCAGTATATGTCTCATTAGATCAAACTGGAAGTAATACAGGTCCACGTGATTTCCAATTGAGTTACAGCTTGGATGGTACGAACTTCACAAACGTAGGTTCTGCCTATGCGCTAACCAATACAAATGCTTGGTCAACAACTTTATACAAACCAGAGCACACTCGCTCCTTTGATTTGTCCTCTATATCCGGAGTTGCAGGTCAGCCAATGGTATACTTCAGAGCAACAAACACATCGACAGTGTCTGTTTCTAACGCAATTGTTGGAACAGGCGGAACCAGCCGTGTCGATAACTTCAGCGTTTCTGGAACATTGTGTCCTGCGGAAGTTTGTAACGATGGCATTGACAACGATTGCGATGGGTTAATTGACGAGGGTTGCCCGACCATCAACTTAACCGGAAGCACTTCAGATTTCTGTCCTTCTTATTCGGGTTCTTTAACATTTACTTCAACCAACTTCACACAAGCGTATGATGTGGTTGCATATTTAACTGCAGCGAACAGCACAACGTATTCGGCAGCGAATATCGTTGGTACCGCAACTGGAATCACTGGAACAACGGGTTCAATTACAGTTACAATTCCGGGAGGAACAACAGGAGGAACAGATTACGCAATTATTTTAGTGGGTACTGAATCGGTAACGAACTACACTGCGACAGACGTTAATTTGAACACCAACGTAAATGCCATTTGTGCAGATTACGGTTGTTTGGACAACACTGCTTGTAACTACGATGCGTTGGCAAATATCTCTGATGGATCTTGTACCTATGCCACAGCTTGGTACTTGAACGCAGACGGCGATGGCTACGCAGCCTCTTCAACATTGGCTTGTACAAATCCTGGCGCAGGATATTCCTCAACCGTTCTTCCAACCACCGATTGCGACGACACGAATGCGGCGATTAATCCAGGTGCAGTAGAGAACTTGTGCAACGGCATCGATGATAACTGTTCTACCGTTATTGACGAAGGAGCTGTTTCAGGATGTTTCGATCCTAACGCAAACAACTACAATGCTGCAGTGACCTGTCCAGACAATACGACCTGTACATACAACAACTTTACCGCTGGAAACATTGTGGTGACGCGTGTTGGAACAGGATCGGCTGCATTAAGTGCGGCTGCAACGGCCTTGTTTATTGAAGAATACAATACATCAGGATTGGTTGGAACGATTACTGTTCCAACAACTGGATCTAACAGATTGTTAATGGCTGGTAATTCCACTTCTGAAGGTTTCCTATCTCGCTCTTCTGATTTTTCTAAATTATCGATTCCAGGTTACGATGCTACCCTTGGATTAGCAAGTGTTGCTTCTGCAGCAAACATTTTCCGTTCAGTGGGTATCCTTGGACTTGGATACGGTTCATTCAACAGAATCACTTCTACGTTAACTTCCGGAAGCAACCTACGAAGTGTTACTTCTGAAGGAAACAATTATTGGGGTGGAAATTCTTCTGGAGGTATTAGCTACCTTGGAACCGGTGCTTCTTCTGCTGTTTCTAGCACTGTCTCAAACACAAGAAATGTTGTTGTTCATAATGGAAATCTATATTTCTCAACGGGGTCTGGCGCTACTGGAATCTACAAAGTAGGAAGCGGATTGCCAACAACAAGTGGACAGGTGTCTACGCTCGTTATTGGAACAGGTGCATCACCAGCAAGTCCATACGGTTTCCAGTTCAATGCTGATGAAACCATTTGTTATATTGCTGACTCAAGAACAGCCGCGGGTGGTGGTGTTCAGAAGTGGGTGAACACAGCAGGTACATGGGCATTGGCCTACACAATGAGCGTTGGTTCTTCAACCGGTGCTTACGGTGTTGCTGTCGATTTCTATGCAGGCGTGAATCCAAGAATTTATGCGACAGTATCAAGCGCAAGCGGTACACAAGTCTTGTATTTCGATGACAACGGAACAACTACTCCGACTTTAAATATTCTTTCTACGTTACTGAGCACCACATTTAAAGCATACCGTGGTGTTGCTTTCGCGCCTTGCACGCCTTCTACTTGGTACGCCGATGCTGATGGCGATGGATATGGAGTTGCTACTTCAACATTAAGCTACTGCACCCAGCCATACGGATATGCTGCAAACAGCAACGATTGTAACGATGCAGTGGCATCTATTAACCCGGGTGCAACTGAAATTTGTAACACGTTAGATGATGACTGTGACAGCTCAACAGATGAAGGAATTGCTTTGAACACTTACTACACCGATGCTGATGGCGATGGTTTCGGAGCAGGCTTGGGTACAGTGACATGTTCAGTCCTTTCAGCGCCATATGTTACAAACAACACGGATTGTGACGACTCGAACATTGCCGTAAATACTGCAGCTACAGAGCTGTGTACAAACGCTATTGACGATAACTGTAACGGTACTGTAAATGAGAACTGCGGTTCTGAATTGGGTGTAGGAGAAAGCCCTGCAACGGCAGTGAGTGTTTGGACAACATTCTTCCCGACATGTTCAGCTCAAACGCACACGCTTTCAGGATTTGCATCATCATCATCTTCACAAAGTATTTGTTTAACAGGTGAAGACAAATGGCATTCGTTTGTTGCAACTTCTGAAGCGGTAAGTATTGTAGTTGGATCAACGGCTAACGATGTCTTGTTGGAATTACAATCGAACGCGGGTGTTCTGCTTGCCACTGAAAACGCTGTTGCGGGATTAGGAGGTGAGGTATTGAACTTCTCTGGTTTAACTGCTGGTCAAGTGTACAAGGTGGGAGTTAGAAACTACAACAGTGCATTAGGCATTGGTTCATACACCATTTGTGTGCGAATGTTGAAACGCGGTGGTTGTGATACAGGATCAAGCCCTGCGTGGTCAAGCACATTGAATCTTTGTAAAATATTCAAAGCAACATGGGCGGGTGCAGGCGTTCAATACAGATATACCTTTGTTGGAACGAGTGGAATAGCATTAGGAAACACATATACGAAGACACAATCTTCTGACTATCTTGTTTTGTCTTCAGTTGTTCCAACCATTCCTTTGGGTTGCACATACAGCGTAACTGTAACTTCTATCTACAACTTAGTTGATGCGGCTGGAAATACAGAGCAAATTGAAGTTCCAGCGTTGTCGGCTTGTTCAATCACCATGGAAGCAACTCCATCGACTGCCCTTCGTGCAAGTGATCGTTGTGTAAACGGACCGAAATTCCGTGGAGCAATCGTTGCTTCATTGCCATGGGTTTGTGGTGTAACAAACTGGAAATGGGAATTCACAGAATTGGATGCAGGTGGAAACGCAGTGGGTATTCCAATTATTTACTACCGCGGTGCAGCAAGTAACTACTGTAACTTAGGATTGGTTGTAGCACTTCAGTACGGAAAGACGTATGCTGTAAGAACGGCACCTGTATTCTCATACGGTGAAGGTGCATTTGGAACAGTGCAAACGATGTGTATCGTTGGTTCTGCTGGAATGGTGTTGGAGCAGGGAAGCGAGGTGAACGGAAACGCTACACGTGATATGCTTGTTGCGAATGAAGTGAACATGAGCTTGTATCCAAACCCAACACACGGAACAGATGTGAACATTAACCTTTCAGGAGTTGAATCTGACAACGTTCAAATTCGTATCGTGGATGCAATGGGACGTCAATTATGGAGCAACCGTTTCGTAGTAAACGGTGTGTTAAATACAAACATCACATTCGATCAACCACTTGCAAATGGATTGTACTTTGTTGAAGCGATCTTCAACGGTGAAGTTCAAACACAACGTTTGATGGTTCAGAAGTAAACGATATTTCTCTCATTGAAAAGCCCTTCCATTTGGAAGGGCTTTTTGTTTGTTGCAATTTAAACGAACCTTCTTCTTCTTGTTTCAAGCGTGACAATCCAGTAAAATATTCCACTCAGTATGGCCGCGAAAAAACACCACGTACTTGGAAGAGAATGCTTGAAAAATACAAATGCAAGAGCCAAAGCAATGAAGTTAGCACTGGCCAAAACCTTCGCTCCTTTCAAGCTTGAAATGAAAAGAGGTAAAACAGTTACAATAACATACGTCAGTTGCTGAACGATTTGAATGTTTGTTTCGAAGGTCGATGCGCTCACAGTGTAATCGATGTGAAAATCATTCACCAAAGGTTGCGGATTTCCTGTCGCTAATGTGTACACGGAATGAAGTCCAGATACGCTTCCCAATAGAAACAAATAGAAATTTAGTTTCTTCTTCACCCCAGGTTTTTCAATGTGGTAAATGGAAAAAGGCATAAGTATGGGCCACAAGACCCAAGCGAAAAACAGAAATGAAGTCGTAGCCGCGGATTGAATGAATTGAAAGTCGGGCTGAGTGAAGCTTAGCCACACGAAGCCTTCAGTAAACTGTTGCAACGCGAAGAGAAAGGGAATAGTTCCTAAGAATTTCAAATTGGAATCTTTGCTCTTCTTGTAGGTGGCAACGCCAATGGTTCCAATAACAAGAGACGCGGAAAAACTAGCTGTCGCTGAGAAACACATAATTAAATATTTTTTTCAATGTACTTCGAAAAGAATGAAGATGCTTTTTCTTTTTGCTTTTGTTAGTTTTGTGGAATGATAAAAATTGAAACACAGATCAATTCTTCACTCGAAAATGTTTGGAATTGTTGGACCACTCCAGAGCACATAATGAATTGGAATTTTGCCGGCGACGATTGGCATTGTCCTGCTGCACGAATAGATTTAGTTGTAGGTGGAAGTTTTACATTCACCATGGCGGCAAGAGACGCTTCGTTTCAATTCGATTTTGAGGGAACATACACGGAAGTGATTGCGCAAAGCAGAATAAATATTTTGTTGGCCGATGGCCGTTTGTGGAATACCACGTTTGAAGAAGTGGATGGAGGAGTGAGGGTGACCGAAGAGTTCGAAGCTGAAAATCAGAATCCGGAAGACATGCAGCGCATGGGGTGGCAGATGATTCTTGATCGTTTTAAGAATTATGTAGAATCGAAAAATTAAGAAGATGGCAACGAAATTTTCAACGTGTTTGTGGGCGGAAGATGCAAAGGGTATGGCGGCGTATTACAAGAATGTCTTTGCCGATTTTCAATTGATTTCTGAGAACCCAATGGCGAGTGTTTACGAAATGGCAGGCACGCGTTTCATGAGTTTAAACAACGGACCGCAAGGCATGTCGTTCAACGAAAAGCTTTCATTCGTTTTAACATTAGACACCCAAGACGAAATAGATCATTACTGGAATTACTTCACGCAAGAAGGACAAGCGGGTCAATGCGGATGGTTGAAGGACAAATACGGCGTCTCTTGGCAAATTGTCCCAAGCATCTTAGGCAAGCTCATGACCAATCCAGAAACGGCACCCAAGGCAGCTTACGCGTTCATGCAAATGTCGAAGTTCGACATTGCGAAGTTGGAAGAAGCGGTGAAATAAAAAAGCCTCGCATTTCTGCAAGGCTTTGATCAAGCGAAAGCAAATTAGAGCTTATAGGTTTTTCTTACCATTAGAAAGTAGAGCTTGTCGGAAAGCAATTTTCTAAGTATCAACAGTAAAGGGCCGGGTTTACCCACAGCGTATCTCATTTGATCGCTATTGTCTGTTGCAGATTTGAAAATCATTTTTGCAACAACTTCTGGGCCCTCAGCTTCTTTTAGAACTTTTTCGGCTGCATCATTAAACTTTTGAATGAAACCGTCATATTGATTGGTGCTGGTAGGTTTGATAAACGTTCGACTGCGACCGTAAAAATCTGTAACAATAGGGCCCGGTTCAATGAGTTTCATTTTTATATTGAATTGAGCTAGCTCATAATGAAGTGATTCTGTAAAACCTTCAACGGCAAATTTTGTAGCGTGGTAAATGCTGTACAGCGGGAATGTTATTTTCCCTCCCATACTTGAAATTTGAATAATAGTTCCACCACCGTTCGGTCTCATGTGCTTTATAGCTTCTCTCGTCACGCGCATTAAACCGAAGACATTTGTGTTGAATTGTTTCTCAATAATATCATCCGACATGGCTTCAAAGGCGCCATCAACGCCATATCCAGCATTATTGACGACAACATCTATTTTCCCGAAATCTTTTTGTGCCAGTGCCAATGTGTTTTTTATGCTGTCTAAGTCAGTGACATCCATTGGGAACAATTTTACATTCGGTAGGTTTTTGAAGTCAGTCTCTTTTTCCGGAGTTCTCTGAGTGGCAATTACATTCCATCCATTTTTGGCGAACTCGTGAACAGTAGCTTTTCCAATTCCACTGGAAGTCCCTGTAATTAAAACATTTTTTTTCATTTGGATTGTTATTTATGAAAGCCAAAACTAGATGGTTAGTTTTGAACCGACAACAGTAGAGTATGGTCTATACTTGATATTTATTTTTCAACACACTATATTTGCGCTATGTTAATAAGCGAGCTATCCAAGAAAACAGGTATTTCCGTTCATACGATTAGATTCTATGAGAAATCGGGATTAATAGAGGGGAAACAAGATGAAACCGTTAAGTCGAATAACTATTTTCATTACAATGAGATTGTCATTGAGAAGTTGGAATTCATCAATGACGCTAAGTCTGTTGGTTTCACGATCAAAGAGATTGGTCAAATCATAGACGCTTGGTACAATAGAAAATACACCAAGAAACAGAAGCTCGAAATTCTAGATGACAAATTAATATCTTTAGAAAAGAAGTTGAAGGAAATCAAGGAAATGAAGAAACAGATTCTTCAGTTCAAGGAAGACGTTCTAAACAACAGGTGTTAGGGGTATGAAAAAGCAACACTATCTCGTCCTAGCGTTATTCATCTCAATGACCTCGTGTTTGCCTTTTCGAACGCTGAATTCAACGACTTACATAAAAGCGAACGATGCATTTATTCTAGGCGACAATGAGCACGGGCGTTTCAATGTAACTGTCACAAACACCTCGATTGCCCCGGTAGATATTTGGCAATATCCCTTATCGGGTGGAAGACATTCTCTGGTAACCTTGCGTCCAACAGAAAAGATTAAATTGAAAGTCGAAGAGAACACTTCAATTCGAATAGAAAATTCATCGAGCGAACAAGTTGCTGTCAGGCTTCGTGTAAAGGGAGATTTGGGTTTGTCTATGTTTTACAGGGAGAATTGGCGGTGAGCGTCAGTTGGAATAAGCGGTTACCGGAGCAACCAGTCAATGACATTTATTTTTTGAATACCATTGATATTGGTTGTGTCAAAGTCCATGGTTAAAAGATATTTCGGATATCCGTCGCGTATGTTTTTAAATGCAGTAAGTTCTCTGGCAAGTGTTTTCTCGTCGCTTACGGTGTAGGCTACTTGATAGTATTCGTATTCGTTGTTTGCCTTTTGCACAATGAAATCAATTTCCTTTTCATTGTTTTTCCCAACATATACTTTTCCACCTCTTCGCAGCAACTCGAAATAAATGACGTTTTCTAATTTGTGTCCGAGATTTCCGTCGACTTTATTGGTTGTGGTAATGTTCTTTAATCCGAGATCTATGAGGTAATATTTTTCATTAGATTGAAGAAGTTCTTTTCCTTTTATATCGAATCTTGCAGCCGGATAAAGGATGTATGACTTAACAAGAAAGTCGAGGTACTTGGTTATGGTGTTGTGAGAAATGGATTTGTTCGCTGTGCTGAGCTCCTTAGCAATATTTGCAGGAGAGAGATAAGAACCAACATGCTCAAAAACGAAATCAATCAATCGTTTGAGGTTGTATAAATTTCTTAATTTATATCTCGTGGCAATGTCCTTTATGACAACGGTATTGTATATCGTTTGCAGATAATCATTCACAAGATTTTCATCGATTTTAAACAAGCTAACTGCTTCAGGAAATGAACTGGCATTCATATATTTTCTGAATAGTCTATCTGTGTTTCCATCCTCTGCAAACGCTTGCGTATACTCTTTAAAAGAGAACGGGTGAATGTTTATAGCAATATATCTTCCCGAAAGCAGAGTTGCCAATTCACTGGAGAGTAAATAGGCATTGGACCCCGTGACATACAGATCGATATTTTTTTTGGTGAAAAGCGCATTGACTAATTTTTCGAAGTCAGTGATCAATTGAACTTCATCGAGAAAAATATAATATTTTTCTGTTTCGGAAGTCTTTTGAATAATCTCATCGTAGAGGTTTGACCAGTGATTCAATTGAATATTTTCTCTTTCTTCAAAATTCAAAAATAGAATGTTTGAATCCGGTGTGCCGTTGTTTTTCAATTCAAGACTAAAGGCTTGTAGCAGAGAAGATTTCCCAGACCTACGAATGCCGGTAATCACCTTTATTAGGTTTTGATCCTTGAGTAATCTCAGTTTTTTCAGGTAGTCCTCTCTAACAATCATAATATTCAGTAATAGATTGAATATCACAAATATAGGCTTCTTATTGACAGAAAGTGATGAAAATCGTGTTTTTTGTCAATAAGAGACGTAAGTCATTGAAAAACATAGCGATGAGTTTTGTTATACTAACTATTCCCTCAGAAGGTCGAGCTGATCAAATATCAACGATGTCAGCAGATTCAAATCGCTATTGATCGTTCCTTCCATATACTTTTCATAGACAAGTTTGTTGTCGGGCGGATTCAGATTTAGAATGAAGCCTTTTTCGAGTGCTAGTGTTCGAATAAATTCTCGCTGAGCTCTCCCGTTTCCTTCACGAAAAGGGTGAAGATAATTTATGTTATCTAGGATTTCAGCGAGTTTCGAAGCAATAGCATTTTTGTCTGTGTTATTCAGAGCCTTGTATTCAAGAATTAGGTTGTCAATGAAGACAAGGGCAGTATCGAATAAGTTCGTCAGGAAAAACTGCTTGCCGTCTTTGCTTATTTCTACTTTTCGTTTTTCACCGGCCCATTCGTAAACGTCTTGAAATAGGTACTGGTGAATTTTCAAGAGTGCCGAAGAATCAGCAATTGAAATAGGATTATCGAATAACTCCTCGATGCGATTCGAAACTTTGAAACTTTCGTAAGCAAGCAAAACTTTTTCATCTTCAATATTCGGAAGATTGCGGAGCACACCATTCTTGAAGGTGTACTGATTTATCGGATCGAGATAATTGTAATTATTTTCCGACGCTTGCATAAAGTGCAGCCAATAAATTTGATTCTGTTATTGCTCCTGATTTCCAATCAATATACAATTGCACCAATTCTCGGGAAGGTTCGAAACCTTCAAACATATTGCTACCTATGGCGTTTGCAGTGCGTTCTAATTCAGCGAGATTAGAAAATTTAACCCCCATTATTGTAAGTTGTATTCTGTCGATTTCAATTTCTCGATACATAACAGGGATTTTTTCTTTAAGCGTTTTCGATAAATATAAAATTACACAATTTAGATATGAAAAACTAAAAAGGCGAACCGAAGTTCGCCTTTGCTCCCCAGCCTGGGCTCGAACCAGGGACCCCATGATTAACAGTCATGTGCTCTAACCAACTGAGCTACTGAGGAATTTAACATTTTTAGTGGAACTCGTCGTTCCAACAAAAACACTCCACTTCGTCTTCAGCCTTCTGTCGTTACCAGAATAAAGCACCCGTCAGGGATTTCAAGAGAGGTGCAAATTTAACCAACATTTTTAATTCCACAAGAACATTCAGAAAAAAAAATACTTCTTTTCACTTTCTGCGATGTACTTTTGATTAACAATACTTGTCTATGATTTTAGCGTTTCAACTTATTCTTTCCCTTTCCATATTAATTATTCTTCACGAGCTCGGACACTTCATTCCTGCTCGACTATTCAAAATTCGAGTAGAGAAGTTCTATCTCTTCTTCGATCCATGGTTCAGCCTTATTAAAAAGAAAAAAGGAGATACCGAATACGGTATCGGTTGGCTACCACTGGGTGGATATGTGAAAATTGCGGGTATGGTAGACGAAAGCATGGACAAAGATGCAATGGCTCTTCCACCACAAGATTGGGAGTTCCGCTCGAAACCAGCTTGGCAACGCCTCATTGTTATGATGGGCGGAGTTATCGTAAACATGATTGTTGGTTTTGTACTCTATGCCATTATTTTAGGTGTTTGGGGACGCGATGTCCTTCCTGTTGAAAATGTGAAATTCGGTGTGCATGTGAACGAAACCATGAAGGCAGCCGGATTCCAAGAGGGAGATAAAATTTTAGCGCTCAACGGCGAACGCCCAGAGAGCTTTAGCGAAGTAAACAAGTCGCTACTCGTAGACAATATTTCAACCGTTACCATTGAAAGAAACGGACAGAAAATGGACATCTCCATTCCAGCAAACATTGGTCAGCAATTGGTAGACGGAGGAGTGAAATCAGCCCCATTCGCTGTGCGCCTTCCGTGCGTAGTCGACAGCGTGGTGGCTGGAAATAAAGCCGCTGAAGCGGGTTTAATGAAAGGAGATAGCGTTGTGGGTTTAGGCGAAGTTCATTCCATCTACTTCAATGATATCAAAGCGGAATTGAACAACAAGAAAGGACAAACCGTTCCTATGTGGGTGAAAAGAAACGGACAAGAAGTACAGTTGAACGTTGGCATTAACGACGATGGAACCATTGGTTTCATTCCGAAAGCAGATGTAAAACAATTCGGTGTGGAAACCCTTCACTACGGATTCTTCGAAGCCATTCCTGCAGGTGCAGCTTGGGCGTGGGAAACATTCACCGATTACGGAAGTCAGCTGAAATATTTGTTCTCGTCTTCTGGCGCGAAGCAAGTAGGCGGATTCGGATCTTTCGCGAAGATGTTCCCCGACACATGGGACTGGGCAACTTTTTGGGAGCGCACCGCTTTCATTTCTTTAATCTTGGCGTTCATGAATATGCTTCCGATTCCAGCGTTAGACGGCGGACACGTGATGTTCCTTTTGTGGGAAATGATTACCGGAAAAGCAGTAAGTCAAAAAATTCTTGAAAAGGCCCAAATCGTTGGAATGGTGCTTCTTTTGGGACTTATGCTGTGGGGAAATATCTTAGATATTTTCAGAGCAGTTGTTGGAAAATAGAAAACGTGTTTATATTTGCACTCCTCTATTGAGAGGAAATGCCTAGATGGCGGAATTGGTAGACGCGCACGACTCAAAATCGTGTGTCTTCGGGCATGTGGGTTCGATTCCCACTCTGGGTACAGAGAAAGGCTTCTTCGGAAGCCTTTTTTTATTGCGAAATTTTTTCGCTGAATCTTGTGTAACATCTTTCGTAGAAAATCGTAATATTGCAATATACAAATACAAAATGGGAACCACGAAATCAGATCTCTTCAACAAAAAACAAAACGAAACGGCTTCGTTGCTGAAAGCCATTGCGCATCCTGCGCGAATTGCCATTGTTGAATATTTAATGAATGTGGAATCGTGTGTATGCGGAGATATCGTAACGAAACTTCCACTTGCACAACCCACCGTGTCGCAACACTTGAAAGAGTTGAAACTCGCTGGAATTATTCAAGGATCTATCGAAGGGAATTCCATTTGCTACTGCCTGAATGAAAAGTCCATTCAAAAACTAAAGGTCTATTTTGAAACAATAGAGACTAAAATTTCGAAACAAAATAAATGTTGCTAATATGAAAATCTCAGAATTGAAAAGCCGATTAAACGAAGTGAATACACTCGTTTTCGAATTACCAAACGGACAAACTGTTCCTGCGCATTTTCATGTGACGGAAGTAGGGTTAGTTACCAAACACTTTATCGATTGTGGCGGTACTGTTCGCAACGAGAAGGTCGCTAACTTCCAATTGTGGGAAGCAAACGATTTCGAGCACAGACTAGCTCCTTCAAAATTCCTAGGCATTATTCTTCAATCGGAAAATTTATTCGACATGAATGAATTGGATGTTGAAGTGGAGTACCAATCAGAAACCATTGGTAAATATCACTTGGAGTTTGAAGACGGAAAATTCAAATTAATTGCAACGCAAACAAATTGCTTGGCGCAAGACAAATGCGGAATTCCTCCGAGCAAATTGAAGATTGAATTAAAGACATTAGGAACGAATACAGCTAGCACTTGCACTCCCGGTGGAGGCTGCTGCTAAATCATTTTGCTTATGCAACCCAAACTAAAATTTCTCGATCGATTCCTGACACTTTGGATCTTCATAGCCATGGCCATTGGAGTTGGACTTGGATATTTCTTTCCAAGTGTCGCAAACATCACCAATCGTTTTTCAGTTGGAACGACCAATATTCCTTTGGCAGTCGGACTTATTCTCATGATGTTTCCGCCGCTAGCAAAAGTGAACTACAGTCTCTTGCCGAAAGCGTTTCAAGATAAAAAAGTAATGACGCTTTCGTTACTCTTGAATTGGATTGTGGGGCCCATTCTCATGTTCGTTCTGGCCATCGTGTTTCTTCGCGATCAACCGCATTACATGGTTGGATTAATTCTAATCGGACTCGCGCGATGCATTGCTATGGTTATCGTGTGGAATGATTTGGCCGGAGGAAACAGAGAGTACGGTGCCTTGCTCATTGCCTTGAACAGCGTGTTTCAGGTGCTGTCTTATTCTTTCTATGCGTGGCTCTTCATTAATGTTCTTCCGAATACTTTGGGACTCGGAAACTTCAGTGTCTCTGTACCAATGAGTGAAGTCACACAAAGCGTTTTGATCTATTTAGGAATTCCATTTCTCGCCGGATTCCTCACGCGCTATTTCCTTATTCAATCGAAAGGAGAAGAATGGTACAACCGCAAATTCATTCCGAAAATTTCACCCATAACTCTTTACGCATTGCTCTTCACCATTGTGTTAATGTTTAGTTTGAAGGGAGATAAAATTTTGGAACTTCCGCTCGATGTTTTGCGCATAGCCATTCCTCTCGTTATCTATTTCGCACTCATGTTTTTCGTGAGTTTCTTCGTGAACAAATCAATGGGTGTAGACTACGCGAAGAACGCTGCGATTTCTTTCACGGCTACTGGAAATAATTTTGAATTAGCAATTGCTGTTTCGATTGCTGTTTTCGGAATTCATTCGGCTGAAGCGTTCGTGGGTGTCATTGGTCCACTCATAGAAGTACCTGTTCTCATTCTATTGGTGAAAGCAAGTTTATTCCTCAAGAAAAAATATTATCAATCATGAAAAACATTTTAGTGCTTTGCACGGGAAACAGCTGCAGAAGTCAGATTGCTGAAGGTTTCCTTCGTCATTATACCGGTGAAAAAGCCAACGTATACAGCGCCGGTGTTGAAACACACGGTGTGAATCCGCGTGCAATTTCAACCATGAAAGAAGTTGGAATTGACATCTCCAATCACACGTCGAATAACGTGAATGAATACACGAACATCAATTTCGATTTTGTGATTACCGTTTGCGACAACGCGAAAGAACGTTGCCCTTATTTTCCTACGAAAGCAGAAAAATTCCATTATAATTTTCCCGATCCTGCAAAGGCTGTTGGAACGGAAGAGGATATTTTAATTGAATTCCGTGCTGTTCGAGAGCTCATTGATAACTATTGCAAAGATTTCGTTCAGAAGCACATCTAGAAATTATTTCGCTTGTACATTGCTTGAAATTTCAAATCGATGAAAACCTTTCAAAGCGATATTTCGAACAACACATTTTCTGTTGCCGAGCGAATTTCTGGAAAGATTGTTCAACCAACTATTCTAGATCAAATTCAAAAAGAATATCCAAATTTTTCGGAAGATTCTTATCTCTCTATTTCTGAATTGAATGCCTTTCGCGAAAAGTATTTGCGCACATTATTAGATCGTGAACGCATTGCCATTTCTGATCTTGAGGGTACTGTTCTTTCTTCCATTCGAGATGAAACTACGCTCGCAGATAAATTGGAATTTGAAGACGATACACAATACACGTTTGGTCAGCGTTTGGCAGATAGCGTAGCTTCTTTCGGGGGAAGTTGGACCTTCATTATTGCCTTCGGAGTGTTTTTGTTTCTATGGATTGTTACCAATGTATTTGTTTTTGTCTCTCGGCCTTTCGATCCTTATCCCTTCATTTTTTTAAACCTTATTCTCTCCTGCATTGCGGCATTGCAAGCGCCTGTTATTATGATGAGCCAGAATAGGCAAGAAGAAAAAGACAGAGAACGCGCGAAGAAAGATTACATGATTAACCTGAAGGCGGAATTAGAGATTCGAATGCTTCATGAAAAAATAGACCATCTGATTCTTCATCAACAGCATGATTTGTTGGAAATTCAGAACATTCAAGTGGATATGCTCACCGATGTTTTGAATAAATTTGAAAAATCAATCAAGAAAGAATGAGTTCAGTTGCGGAATATGTCAATGGCCTTGCAGAAGACCGTCAGGTTGTAATTAAGAAACTTCAGGCCCTAACTATAAAGAATCTTCCGAAAGGCTTCGAAGAAGAAATGAGTTACGGAATGATTGGTTATGTGGTTCCCCACAAGCTTTATCCCGCCGGATATCATTGCGATCCGAAATTGCCGCTTCCATTTTTATCCATTGCATCGCAGAAGAATTTCATTGCCTTGTATCACATGGGAATGTATGCAAAGCCCGAACTCTTGGATTGGTTTACTTCTGAATATCCGAAGCACTGCAAGTCGAAATTGGACATGGGAAAGTCGTGTGTCCGTTTCAAAAAGATGGAAGACATCCCTTACGCTTTGTTGGAAGAACTCATAAAGAAAATGACGGTCGCGGATTGGATTTCCATCTACGAAAAGAATTACAAGAAATAGTTATTCCCCCTTCACAAACGGATTCTCTCTTTTCTCTTCGCCAATGGTGGTGGTATCTCCGTGCCCGCAATAAATAACGGTTTCTTCAGGAAGCGTATACATTTTTGTTCGAATGGAATTCGCCAACGTGTCGAAATCGCCACCCGGTAAGTCGGTTCTTCCGATGCTTCTTTCGAACAACACATCCCCGCTGAAGACAACACCTTCTTCATTGAAATAAAAAGCCACATGACCGGGACTGTGTCCTGGAACAAAAAGAACTTCCGTCTCGAAACCGTGACGGTTCATTTTTCCTTCTTGAAGAAGATACTCAGGGGTAGGACCGGCGGTATAGGGAATGCCATACATGCCCGCAACCAGCTCGCTTCTTTCCACATTCACGTGATCCAATTCATGCGCAATGCCCTTCAACCCGAATTCACGAAAACAGAAATCCAACCCCATAATGTGATCAATGTGGCAGTGAGTGAGCCATACATCGACAAGGGTTAATTCTTCCGCCTTCAACCAAGAAAGAAACTCAGATTCTTCGAAGCGATTGCTCATTCCCGGATCAATGATAACTGCTTGTTTTTCATTGTTCCAAATGACGTGGGTATTCTCAGAGAAAGCGTTGAATTGAAAAGATTGAATATTCATTGCGAGCGAGTATTTTATGTTTGCGAAAATACGCGTACTTTGGTTGTATGATTCGCGGAAAGGGACCGACTTTTTATTTTCTTTTTATGCTGTTCTTGCTGAACGCAATGGCGGGTCAATGTCAGTTTTACAGAGGTTCCAATGTTTCTTTTGGAAAGAATCGCGTTCAACATAAACCATTCGATTGGTCTTTTTTTCCAGGTGAACATTTCGAGGTATACTACTATCAAGGCGGACAGCAAATTGCGGAAAGAGCGTTGCTCTATTGCGAACAAGAAAAGACGCGCCTTCAGAAGTTTTTCAATGTGCAGCTCGACGACAAGATTCAAGTGGTTTGCTTCAACAAACAAAGTGAATTTCGTCAGAGTAATTTAGGTCTTTCAGACGAAGAGTCTGCGAGCATTGGCGGTGCTACGAATATTTTGGGAAACAAAATGTTTGTGTACTTCGAAGGCACAGACCTTCAACTGCGCGAGCAAATAGCCATGGGTCTTTCGCGCATTATGTATTTGCAATTGATGTACGGAGGAGATTGGCGCAGTGTGGTCCGCGGAAACAATCGCATTGCAATTCCAACATGGTTTTCGGAAGGTGTTATTCGCTATGCAGCCTTGAAGGAACAACGACTGAGTGAGCGTGCCGCAGAAGATTGGTTTGCACAAGCGCGCTATCCGAATATTCACCGATTAACAGGCAGGCAAGCAGAGCTGGTGGGACACAGTTTTTGGTCCTACATCGGAAGTATCTATGGTGAGAATGTGGTGCTCGGTATCTTGAACATGACGCAACTGTTTCACGGCACCGATGGTGGGTTTCAATATGTCATTGGACGGAATACAGAAACGGTCGTTGGAGATTACAAGCGCTTTATAGAGCAGGGGAGAGACTTAGGTAAAGTTGAAGAAGAGTTGACGAATCTTCACGTGAAGCGAAAGAAGTTTCAATTTCTCGAGCCGGAATTAGTTGGAAAATTTAAGAATCAATATTTGCATGTCACCCCTTCGAACGATCACTTGCAATGGGCGTACACCATGCATTACAAAGGCGAATACACGGTATACATCTACGATACGGAAACCAAAGTAAAGACGAAAGTTGCGCGTGGAGATTTTAGAAGTGATCGCATTCCGGATGAGAGTACTCCGCAATTAGCATGGCATCCGAACGGACAAGTACTTTCTTATGTTACCGAGAAAAACGGAAAGTTATTTTGGAACACGTATCAACTTGAAACGAAAGCAAAGTCTTCCAAAGAACTCTTTCAAATCGAAAAAATTCTGAGCATGAAATATGCGCCAGATGGAAAGAAATTGGTTTTGAGTGGCACTCAAAACGGTAAGACGAACATTTGTCTTTTGCCCATTACGGCCAATGTTCCTCAGAAGTTGACAGACGATAATTTCGATGACATAGATCCTGTTTTTTCTGCAGACGGAAGTACAATTTATTTCAGTTCAAACAGAGGAAATCATTTGGGTTTGAATTATCACGACAGTATTCATTCAGACGACCCTAATTTCCATATTTATAAATTGAAGTTGACAGACGATTATAAAAACGATGATCTGATTCAATTAACGAACTCGAAGTATTCAGATAGGAAGTTGGCGGTAGCGAAGGACAATAAAATTCAATTTATCCGCAATAAAGTGTTGTACGACGAGCGCTGTTCGGTATACAGAGACAGTGCTATTGCGAGTATAGATACCACAATTCATTACAGATATTTCAACGTAACTGAAGTGTTGCAAAAATCGAATCGATTCACAAAGGATTATTTTATCGGTTCAGATTTCAAGGAAGGTATTTGGATTACCGAAGAGTTAGGAGTTCCATTTGCCAATGATGTGAATTTAGTGAATGACAGAGCCATTGAGATAGAAGGCGATGAAAGTCAACCTGAAAAAGAAAAGGCGCCTTATTCTGAAATGATTTGGTTTCCGAAGAAAAAAGATGCGACGAGAATAGACACGGAGAACTTTACATTTCCTGGGGACAAAAAGCGTCAGCAAGAAAGTTTAAAGCAAGCCGAATTGCTAACGCAATTAACCAAGATTCAAATTCCGAAGGCGAAGAATTACATGGTGAATTACACAACCAGTTACGTGCAATCCACTGTAGACAATCAGTTTGCGAGCTCATTCTATCAGAACTATACAGGACCAACGAGTATCTCGCCGGGATTTTCGGGCTTCTTCAAAGTGGGGATTTCTGACTTGATGGAAGATTACAAGTTGACTGCTGGGGTGCGCTTAGCAGCGAACTTCAACAACAGTGATTTCGGATTGTCGTTCGAAAATCTAAAGAACAGATGGGACAAGAAAATTTCGCTTCAACGCCAAGGCCAAGAGATTGCGCAGCAATATGCCTCCATTCGTGTTCAAACGTACAGCCTTACCCATGAATGGAAATATCCGTTTACAGAAACGAGTGCAATTAAGCTTACCGCAGTGGGTCGTAACGACCGAATGGTCGTTCTGTCGAGTGACCCTTACACGGCTTCCTATAAGAATCAGAACGAGTGGAACATTGGTGGTAAAGCAGAATACATTTTCGATAATACGTACATCAAAGGTTTGAATTATAGAACAGGTACGCGCTTCAAAGCGTGGGGCGAGCATTTCCGTCAGCCCAATAAATGGAAAGAAGATAATTCTATTTATGTTGTCGGTTTCGACTTCCGTCATTACCAGCCCATTCATCGCGATCTAACCTTTGCCTTCCGTTTGTGCGGAAGTAGTTCATTCGGCGATTATAAGGTTGTGAATTACCTCGGTGGTGTAGACAATTGGCTCGGGCAGAAAGTAGATAATTCTGTGCTTGTTTCTGCTACACAGGGGTATACTTTTCAAGCGTTCGCTGGACCGCTGAGAGGGTTTTATGTGAACGCAAGAAATGGAAATAATTTCGTGCTCAGTAACTCTGAATTGCGTCTACCTCTTTTCAGATATTTAAGCAACCGATCCATTAAATCCGACTTCGCAGATAACTTCCAAGTCATTGGGTTTTTCGATATCGGAAGTGCTTGGACTGGAAAAAGTCCGTACGACGATGCGAATGATTTCAATACCATAACAGTCACACAGTCGCCCGTGACCGTTCAACTGAGAAGCAACAAGGAGCCGATCATTTACGGATATGGTTTCGGATTGCGTTCGAAAGTATTGGGATACCACATGCGCGCCGATTGGGCATGGGGAGTAGACGACAGTACGGTTATGCCTCGGGTATTTTACTTGTCGTTAAACCTAGATTTCTAGGTTATTTCAAATTCCAAATAGTGTACGCCAACGTGTGTCCAACAGCTTTTAATGTTGGCTTGCTAATTACACTCATGTTATCGGCGTGGGTGTGATGTGAACTTCCAAATTCGAATTGTGTTCCCATGTAATTAGGGCGCATATCTACAATGTCTAACGATGGAATATTCGCTTGAATCATGAATACATGGTCATCTATAATTCCTGCGGTTTCTTCGTTTTGGAAATATTCGCCGTACCCAAGCTTTGCAGCATTGCCCCAAATGCGATTCACGGCATTTTCAGCCGACTGCATAGAGTATCCTTCTTTGTTGAATCGAGCCCCTTCAGCGCCAACCATATCAAGAAGAACAGCGTAGCGCATGGTGCGTTGTGGTTTTTGATTCGCCCACAACTGAGAACCCAAACACCAAGACAGTGCATCGTTTTCACCATCAGGAGCCCATTCAGGTTTTCCTCCGTCTTCACTGTCAAACAGAATGAAATCAATTCCAATGTCAGCAGGTAAATCTTTAGAGATACGTGCTAACTCTAACAAAACACCCACACCGCTTGCACCGTCATTGGCGCCATCGATTGGTTGCTTGTGTTTCGCAGGATCTGGATCCTTATCGCCATACGGACGGCTGTCCCAGTGAGCAGCTAATACAATGCGCTTCGTGGCACTTGGATGAACGGCTGCAATAATGTTGCGTACGGGAGTACTTCCTCCTTCCCAATTCGGCATAGAGCCTACTTGTTCTTTAACGGTGCAGTTGTAACTTTTGAATTTTTGAATGAGCCAATTACCGCATGCTGCGTGGTTTGCATTGCCTGGGACACGCGGTCCGAATGCAACTTGCTTTTGAATGAAAGCATAACAGCTATCGGTCATGAAATCTGCAGGTTCTAGAATCGCTTCAGTTTCTGTGGTGTTGTTTGCTTCGCTCTTTGATTTATTGAAATATTTTTCTAAAGTCACGAACAGAAAGCTGCCCACGAAGAGGACAATCAGCACAATGGCTATAATCTTTTTATTATTTCTCATGGGTCCAGGTAGTTCCTTCTTTTGAATCTTGAAGTTGAATGTTTATAGCTTTTAATTCGTCACGAATTAAATCGGAAGTCGCGAAGTCTCTTTTCGCTTTCGCTTCTGCACGCAAGCGAATAATCACTTGCATCAAATCGTTCGAAATGTCATTTGAAGCACCTGTAGCTTCAGCCTGAAGACCGAGCACATCGAACACAAATCCTTTCACTAATTTTTGAAGTCGCTCAATATCTGCTTGTGTCAATTGAATCTTCTTGTCAACGCACGAGTTTATCACCTTCACAGCTTCGAACAAATGCGAAATAAGAATGGGAGTGTTGAAGTCATCGCTCATGGCTTCGTAGCAATTCTTTTCCAGTTCATTTAAGTCATATGAACTTGATTCACTTGCTACAAGTGTGTCAACTTTTTCCACAGCTTGCATCAAACGCTCGAATCCCTTCTCTGCTGCTTTCAACGCTTCGTTACTGAAGTCCAAGGTACTTCTGTAATGGGCTTGCTGCATGAAGAAGCGAACGACCATGGGTGAAAATCCTTTTTCCAAAAGTTCGTGTGAACCCGAAAACAATTCGTGTGGAAGGAATGAATTCCCCAATGACTTCGACATTTTTTGTCCGTTAACAGTAAGCATGTTTGCATGCATCCAATAGCGAACAGGAGCCTTTCCGCAACATGCAGAATTCTGAGCCACTTCCGATTCATGGTGTGGGAATTTTAAATCCATACCGCCTCCATGAATGTCGAACTCTTCGCCCAAATACTTTGTGCTCATGGCAGAGCATTCCAAATGCCAGCCAGGGAATCCCACTCCCCATGGAGAAGACCAACGCATAATGTGTTCAGGAGATGCAGATTTCCACAAAGCAAAATCAGCGAAGAAACGCTTCTCTTCTTGTCCGTCTAACTCTCTTGTGTTCTCTAACAATTCATCTACGTTTCTTCCGCTTAATTCACCGTACGGAAAAACATCTTTGTATTTCTTCACGTCGAAATAAACACTTCCGTTTACTTCGTAGGCATATCCATTTTTAATGATTTCTTCAATCATGGCAATCTGCTCCATGATGTGTCCTGTTGCGCTTGGCTCTATACTCGGCGGATGATTGTTAAACGCGCGCATCATGTCGTGGAAATACATGGTGTATTTCTGAACGATTTCCATCGGTTCCACTTGTTCCAATTTCGCTTGCGCACCAATGCGATCTACACCTTCATCAAACTCGGTTGTGATGTGTCCAACGTCTGTAATGTTTCGAACATAACGTACCTTGTAGCCAAGAAACGAAAGGTATCTATAAACCGTATCGAACGTCACAAAGGTTCTACAATTTCCTAAGTGTGCGTAATTGTAAACTGTAGGACCGCACACATACATTCCAACGAATTGTTTGTGAAGGGGAGTGAACTTTTCTTTCGCTCGTGTAAGACTATTGTAAATGAACAAATCAACCATACTGCAAAGAAACGAAGACGAAATAAAAAAAGCCTCATTCACTGAGGCTTTTTATAAGACTATTGGAAGGTATATTAAACTTTTTTCGCAATTTCTTCAAGCATGGTTGAAACCAAACGCGGCATCGGGTATTCAATCTCCCAGCCCCAATCGTTCTTCGCAGAAGAATCGTCAATGCTGTTTGGCCATGAATCGGCAAGGCCTTGACGAAAATCGGGTGCATAACTAATTTCAAATCCAGGTAAATGTTTTTGAATTTCTTCAGCCAGTTGTTTCGGTGTGAAGCTTATTCCTGCTAAGTTGTAGGCACTTCGAATTTTAATCTTTTCAGCATCTGATTCCATCAACTGAATGGTTGCGCGTATAGCGTCTTCCATCATCATCATTGGAAGCTCAGTGTTTTCCGAAAGGAACGAAGTGTATTTGTTTTCCTTCAACGCCGAATAAAAAATATCTACAGCGTAGTCAGTTGTTCCTCCGCCCGGAGCAGAGCGGTGTCCGATTAAACCAGGGTAACGCAGGCTGCGCACATCAACGCCGTACTTCATGAAATAATATTCGCACCATCTTTCACCGGCCAACTTTGAAATTCCATAAACCGAAGAAGGCTCCATGACTGTGGTCTGAGGCGTTTGATCTGCAGGAGTAGTTGGTCCGAAAGCGGCGATGGAACTTGGCCAAAACAAACGGAATTTAAATTCTTTCGCGAGCTCAAGAATATTCAAAAGCCCTTCCATATTCAGCTTCCACGCATACATCGGATTCTTTTCACCGGTTGCGCTTAACAAAGCGGCCAACTGATAAACTTCAGTTACAGCATGATCTTGAACGCATGCACGCAACGCTTCTGCGTCTAGCACATTCAATTGAACATAAGGCCCATCTTCTGAAGAAACGGATTCTACGGGTTGAATATCGGCTCCAATCACATTGTGTTGTCCCAACTTCGAACGAAGGGCCATCACAAGCTCAATGCCTATCTGTCCTCTACAGCCAATAACCAACGCTTTTCTATTCGTGCTCATAGTTAAAAAATGTTTTCAAAAATAGGTATTTTCGCGCCATGGCAATTCCACAAATTGAAATTGAAGATTTCAATTACACACTTCCTGAAGATCGCATTCGTGTTATTCCTTTGGAAGACCGAGCGGCGGCTAAATTATTGGTCTTCGAGAACGGTGAAATAACCGATGCTGTTTTTTCGAAGCTTCCAGCTTTTTTGAAGAAAGGAGATCTCTTGATTTCGAATAATTCAAAAGTTATTCCAGCCCGCATTGTCTTTCAAAAGGAATCAGGTGCCTTCATAGAAATCATGTGTCTTGCGCCTTTCGGAATATCTTATACAGAGGCTTTTTCATCACATGAACATGTTTCTTTCACCGCTTACATTGGAAATTCCAAACGTTGGAAAGAAGGGAAATTGGAAATGAAAATTATGTGGAAAGGTTCATACGAAAGCGTGTTCATAGAACGTAGGGGCACCGAAAAAGATGCCTTTGTAGTTGAATTCAGTTGGAACTTCCATGCGGTGTTTTCTGAGGTTATTGAGGCCATTGGACAAGTTCCCTGGCCGCCTTACTTTCAAAGAAAGCCAGTGGCGAATGACAAGGATAGATACCAAACCGTCTTTGCGAAAACAGAGGGATCCGTTGCGGCTCCAACTGCGGGATTGCATTACACCAAAGAAGTTCTTCAGGCCTTGTCAGATGCCGGCGTAGATCAAAAGGAAGTATGTCTGCATGTGGGTGCTGGAACATTCAAGCCTGTTTCGGCTGATCGCATCGAAGATCATGAGATGCATGCGGAATTTTTTGAAGTTACACGCGATTGTATTCAAGCCATTTTGGATTGTGAAGGAAGAGTTATTGCAGCCGGTACAACTTCTATGCGAACTCTTGAGAGTTTGTATTGGCTCGGTGTTCGCGTTTTAGAGGGAAAGAACACAGACTTCATAGCCCAGTGGGAACCTTATGTCTCAGAAGTGAAATATTCCAAAGAAGAGGCGCTATTGGCTTTATTAAAACACCTCGATGAGACGAACCGAAACAGTATTTGTGCGTCATCGAGTATTTGTATCGCACCAGGTTATGTCTTTAAAATCTGTATGGGATTGCAAACCAATTACCATCAGCCCAAGAGTACGCTAATGTTGCTAGTTGCGGCTGCTGTGGGCGAGGACTGGAAACGTATCTATGAATATGCGCTGAAATCCGATTACATGTTTTTAAGTTATGGCGACACCATGTTGCTTTGGTTTTAAAACAAAAAAGGATGCCGAAGCATCCTTTTCCTTAAAGTCTTTTTACAATCAATCTTCTGGGAAGAAACGGTAGTCTTCAATTTCAGCTGCCTCACGAAGTGAGTTGAACAACGTCATTGGAGCACTAGCCTTTTGACCGCGCATTTTGTCTTTTCTGAAAGAAACGTAATTGTCTGGGCTTTCAACACGAGTTACATCTGCAACACGTTGAATAACGTATACACCACCTTTTCCTTTGATTGGAGCAGAGATGTTTCCAGTTGGTAAACCAAACGCAGCACCAATTGCAGCACTTTCAGTTTCAGAAACACCGCTTGAAGGAATGTTACGCATAGCCATTGAAAGATTTTCGAAAGTCATCACTTGAGCGGAAACTTTTCCTGCAATTTCTTCCATTGAACTTCCGGTCATCATGGCCATGTATTTCTCAGCTTTCTTTTCTTTGATTACCTCTTGCTTCACGCGGTCATATACGTTACGCAAAGAAGGAACACCTTTTTCTTTGATTTCCATCAAACAAACAACTACAATTCCGTCATCAACTGAAATCGGTTGTGAGATAGCACCTTCTTCAGTCTCTGGGTTGAAGGTCCATCCGATAATCTCAGATGCATTCTGAACACCGCTTACAGCGGTAGCTTCAGGACGAACATTCGGAGAGTAGGTCAATCCACCATAGCTTTCAACAGCACCTGCACGGAAGCTTGCGCTGTCGCCATGGTTTTGAATAAAATCAACAGCTTTTTGGTAAGTTTCTTTCTTTGTAGCTGCGCTTGGAGCAATTGGTCTTTCAACTTGAGCGTAATAAGTCACTGGCTTAGCCGATCCTTTTTTGGTTACTTCGATCAAGTGTGTTCCGAATTGTGTTTCTACAATTTGAAGTTCACCAACTTTTCCGTTGAAACAAGCTGCATCGAACTCAGCAACCATAGCGCCTCTTCCGAACATACCTAGATCACCACCTTTAACAGCAGAACCTGCGTCCGTGCTGTACTTCGTTGCAAGCTCAGCGAATTTACCTTTCTTAGAAGTAATCAATTGCTTTAATGAATCACATTTTGCTTTTCCAGCAGCACCTTTCTCCTTGAAGAGAATGTGACGCGCTTGAACCGAATCAATTTCAGAACCGCGAGAAGTTAATTTAACCACACGAGCAATTCCGCCAGAAACGAATGGACCCATAACGCGTCCAATACTGTCTGAAAGAATTTGGGTGTTGAAAGGCTCTGGGAATGTACCCAACGCATATTTAACTTTTGCGTTTGCAGGGTTACCTGAATTCAATACTGCGAACGTAGAATCTTCTTTCGCGTTTTTAGAAGCTTTGAATGAAGCTGCTAAGGCATTAAGACTCTCAAGAGTTGCCGAACTATCGGCAGCACTAGTTACAAGCGGAATACGAACGTAAGCAATGGTGCGGCTTCTTTCTTGTTTGAAGTCACGATCGTTTTTGTGCTCGTTATAATAATTTTCAATGTCCTCATTTGAGAATGAAATTTCACTCTCCATGATTTGAGCATATGGCTTCACAACATAAACGATAGACGCTTTGTCGTTAGACGCATGGAACAAACTCTTTGCATCCAAAGAATTCACATAAGCACCTGCGCTCACTAGAGCGTCGTACTTTTCCTTCAGGCGCTTTTCAACAACAAGTCTTCTGTATCCAGTGAAAAGATTTGGCTTTTCAGTTTCCATTTTCTTGAAGCTCTCGCGCATTTGCTCTTTGAACGGCAATGAATCTTGCCCTTGGTAGAACGTGCTCTTCACATAAGAACTTAAGAAGTTACCGAAAAGGATTTCATCTAGCTCTTCGTCAGTAACCATTAAGCCTAGGCTTTGATATTCTGGTTGAAGAAGTGTGTTCTCGATTAAGTTGTTCCATACATCGTTTTCCAAACCGTGCGTTTGGCTATTGTTGTAACTGAACAATTCAGACTGCTCTTGAAGCATCGCTCTCCACTGGTCTTGCTTAATGTTCTCGCCATTAATAACACCAACTTTGTCTGAAGGGCCGCCGAACATTGCCATTACAGCATCATACGGAATTAAGAAGCCGACAATACCAATGCCGACTAGGGCTAATACTAGCCATCCTTGTTTACGAAGGGTTGAAATCATTGCCATAGTTATGGACTATAAAATTTAGGAGTGCGAATATCGGAAATTTGCTTGAAAATTCCTTGTTTTTTTTTAGCAGCGACTAGCTATTTGTCAATTCTTCAATGTTTTGAAGCTGAACGAGCTTAATTTGTCGCTCATTTACAGCCAGAATCGTGAATCTGTAACGTTCAATGACGAATTCTTGATTCACTTCAGGGAAGTCTTGATGGAAGTTTAAAATGAGTCCACCCAAGGTGTCATATTCCTCTTCGTTTTCCGGAAGTTCAAGTTTGTATTTTTCATTGATATAATGAACATCTAAACGACCCGAGAACTCATACCATCCTTTCTTCACCTCACGTTCAACATTGTCAATGGTGTCGTGTTCATCTTCGATCTCACCGAAGATTTCTTCAATAATATCTTCGAAGGTAATGAGTCCACTTGTTCCTCCGAATTCGTCAACAACAGCGGCAACACTTTTCTTCTGACTTCGGAATATTTTTAGAATTTCGTTGGCTGCCATAGGTTCTGGAACTATGGCTATTGGACGAAGAATTTCCTTGATTGACTTCGGATTTTTAAAGAAATCACTGAAGTGAACATACCCAATAAGTTGGTCAATGTTCTCGCGGTAAACAATAATTTTCGAAAGTTTGGTTTCAATAAAAAGTTCTTTCGCTTTCGCAATGCTTTCGGCGATGTCAATTGCCACAATTTCATTTCGAGGGAGCATACAGTCTCGCGCCTTCAACAAAGAAAAATCAAGTGCGTTTTGAAAGAACTGAATTTCCAAATCAAATTCATTCTGTTGTGAATTGGCACCGGTGAATCCTTCCAGGTAATGATTGAGATCTGTTCTTCCAAAGACTATATCTTGTTCTTTGGGAGAGTTTCTGAAGAGCAGCGAAATAATCCACTCGCTTACTTTGGTCACGCTGTAGGCGAACACAAAGAGAATGGCATACCAAATGGCAATAAGTGGAGAAAGCCTTAACAACCATTTGTTTGGTTGAGAGGAGAGCAGTGCCTTCGGAATAAATTCACCAAAGATAAGCACCACTAGAGTGGATATAATGGTCTGAAGAATAAGCACCCCATACGAACCAATGATTTCATTCACAGATGGAAAATTGGATTCAATAATTGCGGTAAGTACATCTCCGAAAACAATTCCGTAAATAACCAGTGAAATGTTATTTCCAACCAACAGCATGGCCAGGAACAACTTCGGTTTACCTACGAGTGACGACAATACAGAAGCGCCGAAAACGCCTTGCTTTTTATCGAGTTCAATTTTTAATTTGTTTGAAGTTAGAAAGGCGATTTCAACGCCGGAATAAAAAGCGCAACCAACAAGGGTTCCGAGAATAATAAAAATTTGTGAGAGTTCGATATTACCCATTGTTCTTGTTCATTCTACGATACATGCCCAAGCGGAAAAGGAACCACATAAGCGCAATGCCAGGGATAAACAAATTCTCAGCGCCCTTGTCCCAACCTTGCGAAGAGATCATGTACAAGGCATAACCAAGCGAGGCTACAACCACGATGGCCCAAAGGACGAGTACTATCTTATTCAAATTATTCATTGTTGTCTGTATTGAAATTTCCTGAAGTCTGATTGATTTCATAATTGGAAAAAGATCCGTTGCTTCGAAGTCCTCTCCCTTCTAGCATGCTGTTTTCGGAACTGATTTTAACGAAATCGGGTGTGTAAACTAAATCAGAGTCGAGATAAAAAATCAGCGAGTTGGTTTCAAGTTTTTCCTTCTTCCAATTTTCTAAAACTAAATTTCCTCTCGTCCAAAGGGTGTTACTTTTTTGAGAGAAGATAGCCTCGTTTCCATTCATGTTTCCAGTGTATTGACCGAGCGAGTCGAAGAATTGAATGTAGAAGGTTTTCGGTGCAATTAAATAGGAACTATCGCTGACGTACTGGTCTAATTGAACAGCGTATATTTTCGTTCGAACAACGCCATCAATGGAATAACTAAATGTTGAATTGAAAGTGCTTTGAACGGGAACAAGCTTCGGATCAGTAATGGCTTTAATTTCTGAGATTTCATTCTGACAACCCGTCAATATGAACATGACTGCCACCGCAGCTGCTATTTTCCGGAGGGGATTAATCATACTTTCTCTGCACGAACCAACGCTCGAACGGATGAAGTTTAAATCCAATGAGGAAAGTGGCGTAGTTCTCTTTGGTTGTTGTTTCAACAGCATTGCCATACGTTCCGAATTCGGCTGAAAGGCAAAGGCTACTTGTTGTTTTCGAAGAGCGCATAGGCATTTGCAATCCGCACGTAAAGGCTTCTTGAATAATGTTGTTTCCGTTCAATCCAACATAGGTCTCTGCGGTTTTCATTCCAACGCGATAGGTGCAAGCACCGAAGTAATTGTTTTCACCACCGTTGGCATTTGGAATGTATTCTAATCCGATACCTAAACTGGTTGATTTATGAAAACTTTGATTGGAAACATGAATAAGATCGTTCATGCTTTCAACAGATTTCCAATCTTGTTGGCGATACGATGCACTGAAGGAAAGTGTTCCCGATTTTTTGAACTCATGCGTAATTGCTCCACCGAGTTGAATGCGTTGTGGAATAACAAAAGACAAATTGGTATAGGTCGTATCCACTACAGTAATAACGCTCAGCTCAACGCCGGAAACGGTTCGAGTGGACTGACGAATATCTTGAACATTTGGATTCACGGTGTTTTCTAATTCATATGTACCACCTAAGTGAAACCAGGTAGAGCGGGTAACTTTTCCTGCCGATTTTCTTTGGTGAAGAGGGAATGAATAATGTGCACCAAAGGTGAAATTCGCGTCCGAAAATGATTTGCGATTGGTAATCTTACTGTTGTAAATGGAAGTGTTGTCGTAGTCAATTCGATCTATCTGAAGAATTGAACCAAACCGGAAATTTAAGTTAGTGCCTATCGATAGGGAATGAATTCGAGAACGGGTGCTGTCTGCATAAAGGATGAACGTACGCCCCAATCCCATTTGCACTTTGTTTATTCCACCTTCCCCAGAATAACTGTATTTAGCGTTTAAGCTGTCATTGATGGCAGTGGTGTTCGAGAAGCGATAACCTACAATGCTTTCTGGTGTTATGCCCATAGCAAATCCCCATTTACTACCTGCACGCTTGAAACCAAACGCGACTTCACCAACTTGTCCGCCTAAATAGTTTGTTTGTCCAGAAGTAGAAAGCAACTGAGAACTTTTGCCGAAGACACTTCCTTGGAAAGTGGTTTCTGAAAACAATGCAAAAGATGCAGGATTAGATAAGTTAACGCCAGATAGATCAGGCAATCCAATTGACGCATTTCCCATGGAAGCGTATCGCGGATTAAATCCAACATCTGTTAGGCCAATTCCAAAACGCGAATAAGGTGAATTGACAGGAATTTGAGCCTGCACGTGCATGCACATCGCTGAAACCAAAACAAGAAAAACATATTTAAGATTCATTCGCACAAGTAATGGCATACAATCCAATTAAAGTTAAATTCAATTCTACAAAGATGCGGTAATTAAGCTGTTTCGCAAAATGCTGAGCATCGGAACCTGTAAATACAAGGTTTATGTTGGGGCTTTCTTGCAACGCTTGTTCAATATAGCCCTTCAATTCAGACAGGATGCCAAAATTCACACTACTCAACATTGCGCCTTCAGTAGAATTTTGAAAGGCCTGATCGGTTTCAGAAAAATTCAAAAGCGGTAATTTTCCTGTGAATTCATGCATGCCTCTCAAACGCGATTGAGCACCGAGTGATATGGCTCCTGAAATTAATTCGTTTTGCCGAGCTACCGAATAAGTAATGCAAGTGCCGAAGTCAATCACTAAAGAATCTTCTCCTTTGAACAAAAGAGAAGCTCCAGCAACGTTTGCCAGTCGGTCTTTTCCGGCCACTCCAGATGTGTAGTTGTAGGAAGGGAAATGCCTATTGGGAATAGCGTAACAGAATTCAAATCGGGTTAAAAAGTCAACTTGTTCTTTTTCGCTTCGCACCGAAGAGTACAGAAAAGGAAAATTGTATTTTTCTTTCAATTCAAGCAATTGATCAGATAAATTCTGGTCTGAAATGCGCCCCGTATTGAGCAGACCCCCATCTACAAACGCACCCCATTTTGTAGAGGTATTCCCTTGGTCGAGAACAATGCAGTTCATTACTGTGGCCTGTTGTTTAGAACGGTTATGGTTCCTCTTCTTTCGTGTAATACACCTCGTCCATCCTTCACAGTGATGTAGTAGACATAGGCGTTTTCATGAACGAACTCACCTTTCATTTTTCCGTCCCATGCTTCTGAGAGTTTTTGACTTTCAAATACATAATCACCCCACCGACTAAAAATATTCAGGGTGTATGTTGAAGTGTCGGCAAATGAAATGACTGGAAAGAACAGATTGTTTTCGCCGTCAATCATCATGGCGTTAGGAATCCAAATGAGCGGCTCTTGATTCACACATTTTTTGTTGCTGTATGAATAAAAAGTTTCGTTTGGGAAGTAACTAATTGGTTCAGAAAGCGCTTCGATTCGATAACAGAATTGCCCCTTTGAATCTAAGAATGGCTCTAGATCTTCGCTGAATGAAAGTTGTGCAGGTGTGTTTGATGCAGCCGATGTTTCTGCTGTTCCGTCAATTGAACGAAGAATTTGATATTCCTGCACGCCATTTTCCCATTCAGCATAATTCGACCAATTCAAATTGTTAATCAATAGTTCTGAATTATTAGCTCCACGAAGTCGGATGTTACGCCCCACGTTTGTCGTGTCGAGGTAATATCCGCATGGGTTTTGGACGATTACGCGATAATCGTAAATAACATCGTCTGAATTCACATCGATATCTGTAAAGACAATATCAGTTGCCGACTGCGTAATATCCATATGATATTCCCAATCGTAAGGTGCATATAGATTTTTGCGTTGAAGAATGTATTTGTGCGGAACCAGAGTAGCCTCTGTTCTAACGGTCACCTCAATTTCTTTTGCGCTGTTCACACTAACGGAAGTGAGGTAATTGATGCTTGGTGGTGTCGGATACGCGATATTAATGATTTGAATATTCGATGCCGAATTTACGCCTGAGGTAGAGTAGGCAATGACTCCGTAATAGTTCACTCCAGATGTTATACTCGTGAACTCGTGCGTTCCAGAAAGTGTGTTTCCATCGACTGTGTCAACCGGAGTAAAATTCACACCGTCGGTGCTATGCATAAGGACATAGTAGTCCACGTCAGAGTTCCAACCGGAATAGGCGCTCCAAGAAAAATCAATAAGATTGTCGCAGAGGGTGTAAGTAGAAGGACTTAAAAAGATTGTGCAATTGCAAACACTTCCGGTAGGACTTGTATTCGGACTTGGCGGTGTGCCTGAATAGCATGTATCTATTGCGGAAAGTAGATAACATTCAGGTCCTGTATTCGGGGTCGAGAGTAAATCGGCGAATTGGGTGCTATTAATTCCAAAGACGGTGTCTATGAGATTTACAGTAGATCCATTGCATGAGTATACAATGTATCCATCTGTGTCGCCAGATGAATTTACATCCCAATTCAACTCAGCTTGACCTGTTACGGGATTTACAGTAACATTTGAAACGGTAGGAATGGCGGGTGCTGTTTGATCCGAAAAGATACCACCAGTCGTGTTACTTGCGAAGTCGCAATTCGGCAGGCCGCTGTATCTGATTTGGAAATTCAGAAAATCATTACACACAGTTACCTCATAATCGAAAGAAGTAGAAGCGCCAGATAAGGTGGCTACTTTATTCCAAACACCGGCGGGAAATTCAACCCAAACCTCAGCATTTACGTTATTCAGCCATGTTGTATTCGGAGTCGGTGTGTTCCACTGAAGTTCTACAAAACCAGGTGGTGAGACGGAAGGTGTAGCAGTTAAATAGCTCGAACAATACGTTTCTGAATTTGTGAAATTTGAACTTCCGCTAACTAAATCTTCGGTAGAAATGAAAATGCAAACGGATGTTGTGGTCGCATTTACGTTGGAATAGATATAAGTGCCTGATAAATTTGTGGATTGAGAAACTTCCGATATTCCGCCGAGGTTGTCGGTAGCGTATATGTGATTTGTGACGAAAGAAATAGGATTAGCAGCCGTATTCCATGAAATTGATACGCTAGTGCCTTGAACTTCCAAACAAGTTATTGTGGCAATGGATTGGGCATAAACTTGCTGGGAGCAAAAAAGTCCAACTATTGCTAAGAAGTAGTAATTACGTAATATCATTTTATGAAAGAGTGCAAAAATAGGCCTTCGGTTGCATAGATGGGCCATAATCAAACGGAATTAGAATGAAATATTGCCTATTGATTTTTGAGCTTCATAAAATTCAGTTAGGGTGTGCTCTATTACGTCTTTTGCTGAAATTACATTTTTGATTCGAGCGCTAACTTGTCCAATTTCCAATTCACCGTTTTCGAGGTCGCCGAGGGACATCCCTTTTTTCGCGCGGCCACGCCCAAGTAGTTCTTTTAACTCTTCAAGGCTGGCGCCTGATTCATAGGCCTTAATAACTTCTTGATAAAACCTGCTGTTAAGCAATCTTACAGGTGTTATTTCATGAAGTGTGAGTTTCGTATCGCCTTCTTTTGCTTGAAGTATTGCGTTTTTAAAATTTTCGTGTGCAGCGGATTCAATGGTCATCACAAACCTTGAACCCATTTGAACGCCTTGCGCTCCGAGAGACATAGCCGCGAGCATGGACTTTCCGCAAGAAATCCCACCTGCTGCAATTACAGGTATTGTCACTGTTTCAACCACACTCGGTATGAGGCATAGTGTTGTTGTTTCTTCTCTGCCGTTGTGCCCACCAGCTTCAAATCCTTCGGCGACAACAGCGTCTACACCCGCTTCTTGCGACTTCAAAGCAAAGGCACTGCTGCTCACCACATGTGCAACTTTTATTCCCGAAGCTTTCAATCGTTCGGTATATTTTTTTGGACTTCCTGCAGAAGTAAATACTATCGGAACACGATATTTTTCAATGAGCTGAATATGTTCTTCAATATTTGGATAGAGCAAAGGAAGGTTTACTCCGAATGGTTTATTGGTCAGCTCTAGGCATTTTTTAATCTCTTCTTCCAATTGATCAGGATACATAGATCCCGCGCCAAGTAGCCCTAATCCGCCAGCATTAGAGACAGCAGTCACCAAATTTGCCCCGGTGCACCAAATCATTCCCCCTTGAATTATGGGGTACTTTATTCCAAAAAGTTGACTCACTGAATTCATAATGAAATTTTCCTCAAAAATGCGAAAAACAATCGAGTGTCAGAAATTGTTGATTATCTTAGCGAACGACTTTACCCAAAATGAAAAAAATAGTATTCTTTCTTAGCTTGGTTTTAGCTCTTCTTTCAAATGATTCAACGGCCCAGTATCGTTGGGATTTTGGATTAAAGGTAGGCGCCTCGAATTATCTTGGAGACATTGGAGGAAAATATCTTCCTCGAAGAGACTTTGTTGTAGACATGCACTTGGTTTCCACAAGAATGTCAGCAGGTGCCTACATGCGTTACAAAGTGAACAAGCGGTTGGCATTCTCGACGAATTTCGATTGGATTCGAATCACTGACCGTGATGCTTATACAACCTATGCTCCCCGTCGTGCAAGAAATGCAAATTTTCAGAACGATTTATTTGAGGTAGGTGCTCGCGCAGAGATGACCATTTGGTATGACAACGATGTTGGAAACAAAGGTTATTACAACCCGGATTTTAAAGTTTTCTTGTTTGCTGGCTTGGCTGGTTATTCTTCAAATCCGAAAGGGCAGATTTACAACAATGGAGAGGTGCAATACGGTGGCGAGTGGTTCGAATTACGTGATTGGAAAACCGAAGGGCAGAAGGAATCATATGCTAAATATGGTTTAGCAATTCCCGCAGGTATTGGTGCGTATTTCACCTACAATAAAAAGTGGAGAGTGCAGTGGGATTTGAGTTGGAGAACAGTATTTACAGATTATCTTGACGACATATCTACGGTTTACACAACCCCGAATTCTGAGGATCCCAGAGCTTACGAATACGTAAACAACCAAACTTATCAGGCTTTACTTGATGGATTAGTTGCTGAGAATCCAGAATATACAGCTGCGGATTTATCTATCGAAAATTTTCAAATTGCCCCTGCGGGTGCTACGTATCAATCTCCAAGAGGGAATGCTACGAACAATGATAGTTATTTAACCACACAGTTAACTGTTACTCGTGTTGTTCGTGGAAGATCAAGCTTCTATAAATCGAAGTACAGTTACATGAAAGGTAAGCCAGGCGTTAGAAGATCTCGAGCGAAGTTCTAACGTTATAAATATTGAATCAATTTCGAAAGTGGTTTACGCAGTAGTGTAAACCACTTTGGTTTTAGGCCATTTATTTTCCAAGCCAAACGGTCTTCTCGATTTGCGCGGATGCGATTTTTTAGGCTAACGTTGCTAATACCCCCGGCACGCATGTGAATCATGACAACGGGCAAATGAATGGCGCTGCATGATTCTTTGTAAAGAAAACGAAGCATTAATTCATAATCGGCAGCACTTTTAAATTGAGTATTGAAAGTTCCGAACTTTTCATAGCACGACTTTCGTACAAAAAAAGTTGGGTGCGGAGGCATCCATCCTTTGAGGAAGTTTTCTCTTTTGAAATCACCGCTGCGCCATTTCCGGACAATTTTATAAGTGTCAGTCGGATCGACATAATTTAAATCGCCATAAAGACATTGGGCATCTTCTTTCTGAAAAGCTGCAACGACTTGTTCAATAACGGTATTTGAACAATAAAAGTCGTCGCTGTTTAAAACACCAATAATATCCCCAGTAGCCAGTGCCAAACCCTTATTCATGGCGTCGTAAATCCCTTTGTCTCGCTCGCACAAAAATTTAGTAACCACTCCTTGCGAAGCACCTTTCGTAGAATTCAGAAATTGCTTCACAATTTCTATCGTTCCATCTGATGAATTTCCATCAACTACGATGTATTCGATATTTTCATAGGTCTGGTTAAGTACGGAGTGAATAGTGTCAACAATGGTTTTCGCACTGTTGTAACTTACGGTAATTAGACTAACCTTCATTGGATCTAGAAATTCCTTCCAACTAAAAAATGCAAGACTTGGTTGTAGTTTCCTTTCTCGTAATAAGAATTTGGATTTGCGAAATTCGGAGAAGGACGTGTGGGAAGAATGCTCGAAGAAAATTTCCCTTCAATAAAGAGGTGGTCACCTAGTTGTACAACAGCACCTAGGCACAAACCTGCATCAAAGTTTCGGAACGAAGGCGTAACGGGATAAGTCAATGAGTTGGCTAGAATCTCTTGTTTGATAAGCTGGCCGTAATAGAGTCCCGATAAAAAAGTGAATGGACCATTTTGATAAGACCATTGTACGGGCACTTCAATATAATTAAGTCGATATGAAAAGGTGTTAAAGTTGAGGGTGTCTCTTTTGGTTCGAGATCCTTTTTCGGAATAAAATAGTCCTATTCGAAGCCCATTTTTCGAGCTAAAAGGAGCATTCACGTATGCCCCACCTGTAAAGCCGAATTTGTCCCAACCACCTAAGCCATCGCCACTTATTTGTGAGGTAGTCATTCCTAGAGCTATCCCAGCATTGAAAGCTTGTTGAGACCACATTTTTTGACTCAACACAATAAATACAAGGAGAAAAAAATTAGTCAATTTCATATTCCACAGCGTTCAGAACAGCGTGCGTATTTGCGTCAACCAAGTATCCAACTACCGTCATGTTTGTGGGCTCCCAATTTGCTTGTGCCGGAATGGTAAAGCTCATGGTTGAAGAGAAGCCAGGAGCGGGGCTGTTTACGACGAGATTCCCCATAGGCTCTGATACATTTATTCTCAGAACATGCTCGTGCTCATAATCTTCGATTTCAGAAGGAGTTTGACTATAATCTTCCTGAGGGCTAACTAAATGACTCTCGACTAAAAGCACCACCAAGTTAATGTTTCCTGTATAACCTTGAAGGAATTGAGAGTTCATGTGAATATTGAACACATTATCTGATTCAATAAACTCGCATTGAGCTTGCAGTTGAACCGGTGTAGATGCATTCATCTGATTGGTAACGATATTCTGCCAACTGCTCGGATTGGCAGGATCCAGGTATTCGTAACTACTTAGACCTCCTAAACGATCGATTCTTGCCGTTGGGTTAAAACCTCCATTGAGTTGGGCCCAATAGAGATTTCCTGCTGGGGTTGTGTAATCGGTGGTGAATAATGTCCCTCCGGTTTCAGCGAGTGAGCCAGCATGTATTGCAACCGTTACCATTCTTTCGCCCAAGGTAGAGTCAAGCTCTAAAGCAAGGTAAGTTGAAGGCGGGCAGAAACCGCAAAGGTGTCCCGTAAACTCTTCGAAGAGTACATTTTTTTCAATTTCGGTTACTGTTGAAAAAGTCGGCGCAGGACCGTAGAGATCATCACGATATTTATTTTTCGCGACAGTTACTGGATTTTCAATGCGATCACATGATCCAAAGAAAAGAGCAAAGCTCAATAGAAATATGGATATCTTTTTCATATTAAAAACTCGCTGTATACATTAATTCAAAACCATTGGTCGCAGGAACTGCGCGACATACGCCACCTATACAAAAAACACCTTCTCGGCGTTTGCCATAACCCAACGTCAATCGCTGAGAGCCGTTGATGTACCCTACTGTTCCAAACAAATAATGAATCTGTTTGTCAGGGTTTGGATTTCCATAATTGTATTGGTCAACAATTCCAATACTCCAATGTGGAGAATGCGAATATTCTGCAACGATAGTTGCCCAATCTCCTTTATCCTGTTTTGTTTGCAACCCTTGTATTTCGAGGTGAAGATTGTCTTTCGGCGTGAACTTGTAATTCAATTCGAGAACTTCAATATTCGCATAAACAATACCCTTGAAGTCGTTAGTTACCGGCGTTACGAGAGTATTGAACTCGAAGTAGAAGTAGGTGAATGATGTAGAGAATTTCTTACTTAGTTTTTTCTTCACTTCGAAATTAAAGTCTCTCACATATTTAGTTGGACCGAATTTGACAGAGTTTATTTGGTAAGCATCAGTGAAAGCTTCTAATCCGGAGAGCCGGGTGGTGTCTAGCCCATTTGCAGCTGCAAAATTTGCAGAAAGTTGAGTACCGTATTTTCCTCCGAGTTTCGTTCCCTTTTTAAAGGTGTAAAAAATCTCAGCCATATAACTCACTTCCCCTGTCAGCGGTGTCGCATATGGATAAAGCGTAGCGGCTAAGTTATAGGTGTGCTGCTTGGTGATAGATGGAAGGAAGTTCGTAGGCACATCGAAAAGCTTTAGATTTCGATCTGCACGAAAACTCATGTTATCAATAAACTTTACTGCCGAGTTAATTCCGAATCCATTGCCGCTGTATGAAGTGTTCAAGAAAAATGCTTTTCCTTTTCTGTAAATGAATGCATTGTCGGCACTTGGGTCATTGATTTTTTGAGCATACTCTCCAGAGATAGCGAGTGCGTCTCTATTCAATTGAAACCTCACTGCTGAAGTAGAAACATTGTTAGGGGTCAGAAAGACTAACGAATCTTGGAAACGGGTTTCTCCGTTTTGGTAGCGACTAACGAAACTTGCACCAAGACTAAGTTGCGTTTTTTTCTCACTCAACGATTTGAAAATTGAGTTTAAATTTAATTCGGCATCACTACCTCGAATAATTCCATCGGCATTAATGATTCGACTATCAAAGTCAAGTCGCTGACGTCCATAAATACCCTTCAATACAATTCCTTTTTTAGGGGTAATGACGAGACGAGCGCCATCAAGCGCATTGTCTATTCCAAGGTTAGGTTCCCAGTAGGTGCGAAGTGTTAAGCCATTACCAAACTGTTCGTAGAAATTACCAATTGTGACGTTGAAAATACTGTCTTGGTATTGAACATATCGATTGCCTATGCCTGTTCCTTTGTATCTGTTTTGCGCGCTAAACCCTTGGATGGCGTTGTTGTAAGTTTCAAATCTCATCCCTGCGCTGAATCCACCTTGCGTGTACATCAGATTTCCAAAGCCATTGATTGCGGTGGTAGCTGGAGGAACAGTAGCGCCAATTAAACTGTCTTCACTGTATTGTTGCGAGAGAAATTGAAAATTCCCGTGCAATTGTCCGGGTTTTTTGGGATCACCTTGGGCTCGCACTCCAAGAGCGACAAACAAAAAGGTTGAAACGACAAGTAACTTTTTCATTCTATTCATTAAGCGTCGAAAATACGGCGCATTCTGAAATAAAAAAAGCCCTTTCGGGCTTATAAGTTAGAATGAAGAGTTTTACTTCTTCAATTTTAAAAGTTGCTCATGTAATTCAGCCTCATCGCCTTCAGCATAGTTGTTATGCTGCCATACAATTTTCCCCGTTCCATCCACTAAAAAAGTATGAGGAACATTATTAACACCAAGAGCCTGTGCGAATTGTTTGTTCGTGTCTAATAGAATTTCATAAGGCCACATCACGCTACTAACGTATGGTGCAACTCGCATGACTGAGCGCTGATCATCGATAGATACAGCAATAATCTTTACGCCTGTTTCTGCCTGCCAATCTTCGTAAAGATCGAGGTAGTTATTTAATTCTTTTTTACACGGACTGCACCAAGTTGCCCAGAAGCAGATGAGCGTTGGCTTCCCATCTTGCGCAAGGGTTGCTGTGTTGATGGTTTTTCCGTTGAGGTCTTTTAATGAAATGCTTGGCAATGATTCTTGAGCAAAAGCTCCGATTGAAAAAAGCAAAAAGAAAATTGAACTTGAGATGCGCATAAAATATTTTTTTTAAAAGTAAAAAACTTTAGCCAATGACTGTACCAAAAAAAAGGGCCGACGCATCGTCGGCCCTTCTTCCTTGAAAAATCAAGATTATTTTACAGAAACACGAACAGTGTTAACAGTTCCGTTGATAGTTACATTCAACATGTAAACACCAGCAGAAAGGTTAGAAACATCTAAACGTGAAGTGTAGTTTCCAGCAGCTTGGCTACCTACGTACTCAGTCATTACGCGCTCTCCAAGAACGTTGATAACGTCAACAGTCACAACGCTGTTGTTAGTTAAACCGTAAGCAACATTGATGAAGTCGTTAGCAGGGTTAGGATATACATTAACACCAGCAGAAAGATTAACTTCTTCAATACCTACTACTGTATTTACGTTAGAAGGAGCAGCAGCTTCAGAGAAGTTGTAAGATCCATCGTAATTCCAGATAGTAGAGAAAGTAGAACCAGCATCGTTTACTGTTGTAACGTACATGTGTCCGTTTGTAGCAGCACCCCATTGTTGATCGTAGAAACCGTCACCATATGCATCAACTGCAGTGAAAGTGTAACATCCTGTAGATGGAAGGTAAACATGCTCAATTTTAGTTGAGTTGTCAGCAGGAACTGGAGCATTGCCATAATCAGCAGAAGCTACAACGTTTCCAGCATCGTCAGTGATAGACCAAGAAGACTCTTCTGGGTAACGGTCGAACAAGATGTCAATCTTTACGTGAGTTGTTCCATCAGCAGCAAATGCGATTGGAGCAGAAGTTGAGTTATTTGAAGTGTTGTCATCTGCAGAAGAGATAGAAACATTCAAAGTAGTTGAACCAGAAATAGCAACAGTACCTACGTTAACTGTTTCAACAGCATAAGTAGAAAGGTTTCCAGTCCAGTTGTAAGTCAATGGAGCAGTTCCACCTGTAACTGTAATTGTACAAGCAGTCAAAGGAGAAGTACCATTGTTTTGGATAGTAACAGCTACATCAACGTCACCGCAAGTAGCTAAATCACCATCGTAGCTCAACATTGAAGGGTCATTCGCTTGAGAAGCCGCTGGAGGACACTCTTCCATTGTAGCGTATAAACCAGCACCATCTAATTGACCAACTTCAGTCACAATGCGGTTAGGGCAAATGCGATATACAGTTGGGTAGTAAGCGATAGCGTAGTCATCGTTGATTGAGTTAGCAAGAGAAGTAGCTGGGTTAGCCAATGGGAAATCGATTGGAGTTCCAGTTGGGTTTAACCAGTTACCTTGAGTTGATCCACCAGTACCGTTCATATCAGCATCAGTAGTTGATCCATCGCCATCAATCCAAATAACCATTACGTCGTTTGTAGTTCCCGCAGAAACACCAGGAGCACCAGCAGGACCGTGGTTGATATATAGTTCGTCCAACGCACCAGAAAGGTGGAAGTTCCAACATGGTCCGCACCATGTTGCAGATACGTCAAGGAATACAGTGTATCCTTCATCCAAATAAGAGTACAAGTTGTGTGAATTACCGAATTGGTCAGTGATTGTGAAATCTTGACCAAATGATCCAGCAGGCAACTGTGCAAAAGACATTGTTGACGACATTACGGCAACAACCATCAAGAGTAGAGCTTTTTTCATTTGTTAAATTATTAATGGGTTTACTTTAGGGCAACGAATATAAAGAAATATTTCGCGTAATTACTTTTTATATCTTTGGAAAATGAAAAAAAATCTTCTCTTTTTTGGATTAGCGCTATTCGGAATGAATGTTTCAGCGCAAACAATGGAATTGGTAAACCCTGTAACTCAGGTAATTGGTGATGCTTCGACTTTGTCCGGCGCCGGTGAAATGGTCGCTGAATGGCCTGTAACGAACATTTCAAGCAGTTCAATTTCTTTGAAATGTAGCCGCAGCGTCATCTCAGAAGTTGCTGGCACCTCTAATTATTTTTGCTGGGGCGTATGTTTTGGCGAAACAACGAACGTTTCCTTGATTTCACAAACGATTCTTCCAAGTGATACAAATCATACTTTTTATGCGCATTACAAGCCATTGGGCAACCCCGGAGAAACGCTAATCAGTTATTGCTTTTTTAATACCGCAAACCCATCTGATCAGGCTTGTCAGACTGTGAGTTTTTGTTACGAATCAGTTTGCCCTGTTGGTGTGAGTGAAAACACTGATTTGGCACTCAATCTGGTGGGAAGCAATCCACTAAGAGGAATGAGTTTCATCAATTATTCTCTTGGAACCGGAGAAACTCAGGGTCAGTTATTGATCACAAATACGCAAGGAGAATTAGTGAAGAAATCCACAATAAAGGGTAATACAGGCAGCATTCTTTTGAACTCCCAAGATTATGCAGCAGGTATTTACAATTTTACCTTAACCACAGCGAGAGGAATTCAAACGATTCGCCTTGTAGTAGAATAACGAATAAGGCATTGGCGCAAGGACAACCTCGAATTTCGAGGTTGTTTTATTTTTGCAAACCCAAAGAAAGAAAATGAAGCAAATAAAGAGGAAAGAGGCGCTCGACTATCACGAGTTAGGAAGGAAGGGAAAGTTAGAAATTGTTCCTACGAAACCCTACAGTACACAAAGGGATTTGGCCTTGGCATATTCTCCAGGTGTCGCTGAACCCGTAAAGGCTATCGCTGAAAATATAGACGATGTATATAAGTACACGGGAAAAGGAAACCTTGTAGCTGTAATTTCAAACGGTACCGCTATTTTGGGTCTTGGAAACCTCGGTCCTGAAGCAAGCAAGCCTGTTATGGAAGGTAAGGGAATGCTCTTCAAAATATTCGCAGATATCGATTCAATTGATATCGAAATGAAGGCGACTGAAGTTGATGATTTCGTGAATACGGTAATCAATATCAGTCCAACATTTGGCGGAATAAATTTAGAGGATATTAAAGCACCTGAAGCTTTTGAGATTGAAGAAAGGCTTAAAGAGGCATTGGATATTCCAATTATGCATGACGACCAGCATGGCACGGCAATTATCTCAAGTGCCGCTTTGTTGAATGCTCTTGAGATTGCAGGAAAGAATATTGGGGACATTAAGATAGTGGTGAGTGGTGCTGGTGCTGCAGCCCTGAGCTGTTTGAATACAATGATTGGGCTTGGCTTGAACCCTGCGAATATTCGAATGTTCGATTCAAAGGGCCTCATCAACACTTCACGTGAAGATATTGATCACCGAAAGAAAAGATTTGCGGTTGACTCGAATGAAAATTCTTTGGCAGAAGCTCTTATTGACGCCGATGTTTTCCTTGGCTTGTCTCAAGGAAATATTGTTACTCCCGAGATGGTTCGCTCCATGGCTGCTAGTCCGGTAGTTTTCGCACTCGCGAATCCCGATCCTGAAATACCATATGAGGAGGCTATGGCTGCAAGGCCCGACGTGATTATGGCAACTGGAAGGAGCGATCACCCGAATCAAGTAAATAACGTTTTAGGATTTCCGTTCATCTTTAGAGGTGCGCTAGATGTCCGTGCGACGAAAATTAACGACGCCATGAAATTGGCTGCTGTTAAAGCTTTAGCTGAATTGGCGAAGGCTACTGTCCCTGAAGAGGTAATGGAAGCTTATCACATCACAAGTCTTTCATTTGGTAAAGATTATATCATTCCTAAACCAAACGACCCTCGTCTCCTGGTTGCAGTTTCGACCGCGGTTGCAAAAGCGGCTATTGAAAGTGGAGTAGCGAAAAATCCAATTGCCGATTGGGATGCCTATGCAAGTGAGTTGTTAGGTAGAATGGGACGCGATAACGCACTTACAAGAGGGATTTCTGAAAGAGCAAGAAAAGATAAAAAACGTGTTGTTTTTGCTGAAGGAGATAATCCTAAAATTCTGAAGGCCGCAGAGCAAGCGAAGGATGATGGAATTGCTATCCCAATTTTGTTGGGGCAAGAAGAAAAAATTCGTGAGTTGATTCGCGAATTCGATTTGGATTTAGCTGATGTTGAAATTATAGATCCGCGTCTCGACTCTCACAAAGCAGAAAGGGAAAAGTATGGTGAATTTTTTTACCAGAAGAGAATGCGTAAGGGAATCACCAAAACCGAAGCTTCTCGCATCATGCGTGAGAGAAATTACTTCGGCGCAATGATGGTAGAAACTGGAGTTGCTGATGCGATGATTTCTGGAATGACACGCAATTACGCCAAAGTTATTCGTCCAGGTTTAGAGACGATTGGAACTGCGAAAGATGTAAAAACCGTTTGTGGGATGTACATCGTTCAAACCCCAAAAGGTCCAATGTTCTTCGCTGATACAACCGTGAACCGAGACCCTACCGCCGAGCAGTTGGTTGACATTACGCTATTGGTTGCTGACGCAGTATCCAAGATGAAGATTGCCCCAAGAATGGCCATGTTGAGTTATTCCAATTTCGGTTCCTCACATGGTTCAGATCCAGAAAAAGTGGCTAAGGCTGTTGCGATTCTTCATCAAAACCATCCGCACCTCATCGTCGATGGAGAGATTCAAGCGAATTTTGCATTGAATCCGGAAATGAGAAAAGAGAATTTTCCATTTTCTAAATTGGCAGATTCCAAGGTGAATACACTTATATTCCCGAATCTCTCATCTGGAAATATCAGTTACAAGATTCTTCAAGAAGTAGCTGGAATGGAAGTGATAGGTCCAATTTTGTTGGGAATGAAAAGGAGTTACCATATCTTGCAGATGGGTTGCTCGGTGCGCGAAATCGTAAACATGGTTCGCGTTGCAGTAGTTGACGCGCAAGCCAAAGGGACCTTAAACAGATAATATGCTTTACTCACTAACAGGCCAGCTAATAGAAAAGTCTCCGGTGCATGCTGTAATCGATTGCAATGGAGTTGGCTATTTTCTGAATATAAGTTTAGCCACCTACTCTGCCCTGCCGAATAGCGGCGATGTTATGCTCTATACGCATCTGCACGTCAATGGAAATGACTTCTCTTTGGTACTTTATGGTTTTTACTCCGATCAGGAAAAAGAGTTGTTCAAGAAATTGACAAGTGTTAGTGGTGTTGGTCCGAATACCGCTCGAATGGTGCTTTCAAGCCTGAATGTGAATGAACTTATTCAAGTAATTGCAAGCAAGGACCTTCCTTCTTTGAAGAGAATTAAAGGCATAGGTGAGAAAACAGCCGAGCGTATCTTGGTCGATCTTCACAACAAAGTTGGAAAGATAGACGGGACAATCGTAGAAAAAATTGGAGGGGTGCACAATACGATCCGACAAGATGCGTTAGTGGCACTGTCCCAATTGGGCCTAGACAAAACCAAAACTGAAAAAATGTTGGATAAGATTCTTCTTACCAATGGCGATTTGCCTTTGGAAGAACTTATCAAACAAGTGTTGAAACAGATATAGCATTGTGAAAGAAGTTGTCCTCCGCCTCCTCTCAAGAGCCGTTTTCGTAATGGCCCTTTGTGTTTCAGGGTGGTTGGCCTGGGCCAACACTTCTGTTCAGACGCGCGTCATTGCCAAGTCTAATCACAATTTTATTTTTGCTCCAGATACTATTACTCCGATTTGGCCAAACGATGACAATCCTTTGCCAAATGAAGGTGGTGGGGGAATCGAAATTCCTCTTCCTAGTAATATTCATTATTCCGTGGAATTCAATCCAGAAACAGGGCGTTACGAAGTCATTCAAAAAGTTGGGGATAAGTTCGATTATCGTCGAGCTACAACCATGGAAATGGAAGATTTCCTGAACTTCCAATTAGATAAAAATGTCACCAAGTATTGGAATAAAATTAAAGACGACAAGTCGGCCGCCAACAAAGAATTCGCGCCAGTCATTAAAGTAGGTGGAGATAATTTCGAACATATTTTCGGGTCGAATGAAATTGAGATTCGCCCACAAGGTTCCGCAGAATTAACATTTGGTTTGAATTCGCAACGCACCGAAAACCCTCGTATTCCTGAGCGTCAGCGGAAGAATACCAATTTCAACTTTGATCAGAAAATTCAAATGAACGTCATTGGTAATATTGGTACCAAGATGAAGCTCAAGGTGAACTACAACACCGAAAGCACATTTGAATTTGAGAACAACATGAAGGTGGAATACACCGGTGATGAAGATCAAATCATGCGCAAAATTGAATTGGGTACTGTTTCGCTGCCTTTAACGGGTACGCTCATGCCCGGTAGTTTGGGTTTATTTGGAGCGAAAGTGGAAACGCAATGGGGAAAGTTAAAGAATACAACCATTTTAACACAACAAAAAGGGGAACGCAAAGAAATTACTGTTCAGGGCGGGGCGCAAACTACGCGATTCGATATTGCAGCAGACAATTACGAGGCAAATAGACACTATTTCCTTTCAGGATATTTTAGAGAGAATTATGATAATGCTCTTGCGGCTTTGCCCGTAGTCAATAGCGGAGCCAACATTACTCGAATTGAAGTTTGGGTCGTAAACCAGCAAGCGAACACTCAAGACGTAAGAAATATTTTAGCCTTTACAGATTTGGGAGAGAATTCTCAATACATGGCCTCTGATTACAACAACTCTTCTCTTATTAGCCCAGGTCAACTTCAGAATCCGGATAACGAGAACAATAACCTTTTCAATGTTGTCACGAATAATCAGAACATCTTAGATTTTTCAAACGCAAATGCTGCAATAGCGGCATTGGGCTATGGGATGAGACAAGGTATTCACTACGAGCGCGTCGGAAATGCAAGAAAACTTACTCCTTCTGAATATACCTACAACTCTCGTCTTGGATTTATTTCCTTGAAGCAGTCCTTGAATAATGCAGAGGTATTGGCAGTGTCATACGAATACACTTTGAACGGACAGACATACCAAGTAGGAACTCTTTCTCAAGATGGAGTAGCGGCTCCACAAGCGCTTATGTTGAAGATGTTGAAGTCTTCGATAACCTTGGTGAAACTTACCAATGGCGAGCCTTCTCCTTTGTGGGAGAACATGATGAAGAACGTATACAATCTAGAGTCTTTTGGTATCTCACCAGAAAACTTCAGGTTAGAAGTTTGGTACAACAACCCAGCAACAGGGGTGAACATGAATTATATTCCGAGGGAACCACTCAGCGGGAAACTTTTGTTGCAAGTGATGAATCTCGATAGAATTGATGCTCAGCAAATGCCTGGAAGTGATGGTTTCTTCGATTTTGTTCCGAATGCTTCAACTGCTGGCGGATTGATTGACGCCTCCTCAGGACGCGTATTCTTTCCCGTTGTTGAACCCTTTGGTCAACACCTAGCAGATCAAATCTATGCAGGTCTAGGAAATACACCCCAAGCGGCTCAGGTAGTTTCACAAGTTGTCTTTCAAGCATTGTATGATTCCACAAAAACCGCGGCGCAAATTGGATTTCCACAATTGAATCGATTCAGAATCAAGGGTGAATATCAAAGTGCTTCAGGATCTGAAATTTCTTTGAACGCGCTGAATATTCCACAAGGAGCTGTAACCGTTACTGCAGGTGGAATGAGACTTGTGGAAGGGACGGATTTTACCGTGAATTACAATCTCGGAAAAGTGACAATCTTGAATGAGAGTATCATGAGTTCTGGACAGCCCATTAAGGTGTCGGTAGAAAGTAACTCCATGTTTAATCTTCAATATAAAACCTTGGTTGGAAGCCGATTTGATTATAAGTTTTCTGAAAATCTTGCGATGGGTGCGACTTTCATGAACTTAAGAGAGCGTCCCCTGACTCAGAAGGTTAATGCTGGAGATGATCCCGTGAATAATGGCATGATTGGCTTCGACATGAATTTTCAAAAGGAAGTTCCAATCATAACGAAATGGATTGATCGAATTCCAGGAATACAGACGAAAGAGAAATCAACAGTAACATTCAATTTAGAGGCCGCGAAAATTTTCCCAGGTCACTCGCGTGCAATTTCAAAAGATGGAAATGCCTATGTAGATGATTTTGAAGGAAGCCAAAGTGTTATTGATTTGCGTTCATTGAATCAGTGGTTTTTAGCTTCTACACCAAAGATGCAGTCTTCTCTTTTTCCTGAAGGTGACTTCGAAGATAGTTTGGTATATGGAGCCAATCGCGCGCAACTTTCGTGGTACATCATCGACCCGTTGTTTTACAGAAATAGTTCTTACACTCCGCCGAATATCACTGTTGACATGCAGAGTGATCACCGCATGCGTGAAGTGTTGGAATCGGAAGTATTTCCAAACAGACAATTACCTGCCGGAACCCCTCCAAATATTACGTGTCTCGATTTGACATACTATCCGGAAGAAAGGGGGATGTACAATTATGAATTACCGAATGGTTATTCGGGACGTTCAGCAGGGTTGAATGATGATGGTACTTTGAAAGATCCATCGTCGAGATGGGGAGGTATTCAACGAGCGCTAACCACCACGGATTTCGAAACTTCAAACGTGCAGTTTATTCAGTTTTGGGTAATGGATCCATTCAATGAAGATTCTGAAAATACGCAAGGTGGAGATCTCTACTTCAATCTCGGAAATGTTTCTGAAGATGTCATGAACGACTCACACATGAGTTTTGAAAACGGTTTTCCTTCGGCCAATAATGACCTTCCAATTGAACAAGGAACATGGGGTAATTATCCTTCACCAACAACGTTCAACGTCGTAAATGCATTCGATTACACCTCTGGAAACTACGAGCAACAAGACATTGGTTTGGATGGTTTGAACTCTGTCGCTGAGCAAAGCTACTTTGCCAACTGGTTGCTACAGTTACAAGGATTTTTAACACCAGATGCTTATGCGAGATACCAGCAAGATCCATCGGCAGATAACTTCAACTACTTCAGAAGTTCACAAGCCGATGCCGCTGATTTGAATACTCTTGAGCGTTACAAGAACTTCAATCGCTACGAGGGAAATTCAAATACTAACACACCAGATGGCTACCCTATTGCGGCAACCACTATTCCAAATTCGGAGGATATCAATCAAGACATCACTTTGAATACAATTGAGAGTTATTTTCAGTACAAGGTGAGCTTGAGACCAGGTGATTTAGGAGAAAGTAATTTAGGAAGAAACTACATCACAGATACTTTTGTGACAACCAAGACCACAGCGAATAATGAAGAGCGTCAGATTCGTTGGTATCAATTCAAAATTCCGATTAAGGAATTTGAAAAGCGTGTTGGTAGTATTCCTGATTTTCGTTCAATTCGTTATATTCGAATGTTTTTAAAAGGTTGGGAAGAGCCAGTGACCTTACGTTTTGCACGTTTGGAATTGGTTCGTGGTGAATGGAGAAAATACGATTATACCTTGGCAGGTAACCAAGAACAAGAGATCAACGATGATCCAGAGACATCCTTCAGTATTGCCGCTGTAAATATTGAAGAGAATGGAAATCGTGAGCCAGTACCATATACGGTTCCCCCTGGAATTATTCGTGAGCAGGACGTCGCATCAGCGAACCTTCGAAACTTAAATGAGCAGTCATTGTCGTTGAGTGTTTGCAATTTGAAAGACGGTGATGCACGCGCAACTTACAGAAATGTTAATTATGATTTACGCCAATACAAGCGCTTACGAATGTTTGCACACGCAGAGGCTGCAGGAATTCAATCTGAATTAAAAGACAATGATGTTTCCGTTTTCATTCGTTTGGGTTCAGACTTCGATCAGAACTACTACGAATACGAAGTACCCATGAGTGTTACACCTTGGTATACGAACAACGACGATGAGATTTGGCCTGCTGAAAATAATTTCGATATAAAACTCTCAGATCTTCAAAATCTTAAGATAAATCGTCCTTCAACAACCTCGGTGTTGTCTGTGGTTGATACAATTTTAGACAATAACATTCACCTCTCTGTGAAGGGAAATCCAAACTTAGCGAATATCACCACCCTGATGATTGGTATTCGAAATCCTGATAAAGACAGCAATCCTTTCGGTGTGGCAGATGACGGAAAGGGCAAATGCGCAATTGTTTGGGTGAATGAATTACGACTTTCAGAATTCGACGAGAAATCTGGTTCCGCGGCAATCGCCCGATTGAACGCACAGTTGGCCGATTTCGGAAACATAGCTGTATCCGGAAACATCAGCACTCCAGGTTGGGGCGCCATTGAACAACGCGTTCAGCAAAGACAACAAGAAACAAAAATGGGACTCGACGCGAGTAGCACGCTACAGCTAGGTAAGTTCTTCCCAAAGGATTGGGGCGTGCAATTGCCAATGTATTTAGGTTTCTCTGAAAACGTTCAAACACCACGCTACAGCCCGCTTCAACCGGACATTCAAATGACCGATCTGCCATCGTTGAACAAGCCTTTGAAGCAAAAGTCTCAGACGTATACGAAGAGACGCAGTATCAACTTTACAAATGTGAAAATTGCACCGAAGAAAGATGCTGCAGCTGATAAAGGTGTTGGTTTACCTGGGGCCGACGATAAAGGAAAGCCAGGAACGCAAGCTGCACCTACCAATACAGACAAACCAAAGTTTTATGGTGTAGATAATTTCTCGGTATCATATGCATACAACGAGACCTATTTCAGAGACATTAATACTGATTGGCGTTTGCAAAAACAATATCAAGGTGCCTTCGACTACAACTTCACGAATAAGCCAAAAGAGTTTAAGCCTCTTGCTAATTTGCCAGTCATCAAAACTTCGAAATATTTGAAGTGGTTGAAAGAATTTAACTTCTATGCAGGTATCAAGCAGATGAGTTTCAGAACAGAGATGAATCGCTCATACGAGACTAGTCGTATCCGTAACAACTCACTTGAATTGACAGGTGTTTATAGCGATATGCTTATTCAAACGCAAGCACAAAAAAATTGGAATTGGACAAGGAACTACACGATGAAGTATGACTTGACCAAGAATCTGAAAACAGATTTCACTGCAAGTAACATTGCATTAGTGGGTGAACCTCGCGGTGTAATTAATAAGAACGATGTCGATTGGTATGAGTCTTACAAAGATTCAGTTTGGAATAACATTCAGAATTTCGGAGAAACGACCACGTACAATCACAACGTTGGTGTGACCTACAAACTTCCTTTGGATAAGTTTCCTCTTTTGAATTTCATGAGTGCAGACGCTCGATACGGTGGAACTTTCAGATGGGATCGCGCACCATTTACGCAAGATACTTTGGGTAACACAATCCAAAATAGCAGACAAATTCAACTAAATGCCCAAGGCAATTTCGAAACGCTGTATAACAATGTCCCGCGTTTGAAGCAAGCTTTAACCGGTAAGAAACCAGCTACTGGAAAAACAGCGCCTGGCAAGAAAGACGACCCATCGAAGAAGGATGGATTTGGTGATGATTTAACAAAAAAGGACAAAAAGGAAAAAGTAGATCCATTGGATGTTGCACTTCGCTTCTTAATGATGGTGCGCACCGTGAATGGAAGCTATACAAAAAATGAGGGCTTGCTGCTTCCGGGATACGCTAATACAACGAGCATACTGGGATTCGATAATCAGTTTGATGGACCGGGAATTGGTTTCCTTGTTGGACAGCAAAACACCGATTTAATGGGAAATCCGACTGGACGTAATTTCGCAACAGACGCAGCAAGTAACGATTGGTTGGTTCAACGTCAGTCCTTGAATATCCAATACAACGAGACGTTCACAGAGACATGGAATGCTAAAATGAATTTAGAACCATTCCGTTATTTCAAAGTTGAACTATCTGCAACACGACAAGAAGGAAGAAACTACAATTCGTTCTTCCGTTATGATCCAACGATCGATGATTACGCGTTTCAGTCGCCTATGGAGACAGGAAACTTCTCTGCCTCAATAATTACATGGAATACAGCCTTCATCAAAGATGATAAAGAGAATAATTATTCAAGTCCAATCTTCGACCAGTTATTGGCGAATAGAACTGAAATTTCAAGTCGTTGGAATGACGAGACCTATCAACTCGCTAATCCGAATGACTCGGGTTATTACGAAGGATTTGGTTCGCTCTCTCAAAATGTTATTATTCCTTCGTTTGTCGCGGCATACACAGGCAGGTCTGTTGATGAGGTAGCGCTGAATCCTTTCGCAACTAGAGCACAGCCTAACTGGAAAATCACTTATGATGGTTTAACAAAACTACCTGCAGTTAAAAAGTACTTCAAACAATTCAATGTCACACACAACTACCGCTCAACTGCAACCGCTTCATACGTTTCGAATTTGAAATATGAAGAATTCAACAATTTACCTTCTGCAATTGACCAAAGTCCCCAACAGAACTATATTTCACAACATCAAATAGGAACAGTTACTCTTACAGAATCTATGTCGCCACTAGTTGGTTTCGACATGACTTTAAAGACCAAGAAGGTGAACGACCCTTTGATTAAAGTAGAATACAAGCGCGACCGAACCATTGCACTTGGTATGGCGAACTATCAAATTACAGAAACGAAAAGTAACAGCTTTGTCATTGGATTGGGATATAAAATTACTGAAGTGCCAAATCCGTTTGGACGAAAGAAGGGAAGTAAATTGCCGGTTAAGCTCTTAGATAAATCTACCTTGAACCTACGCGTTGACTTCACAATTCGTGAGAATTTTACCTTGATTCGAAAAATTGAAGAGCAACAAAATCAAGTCACTGCAGGACAGACATTGTTCAGCGTTAAGTCTAGCGCGGATATGGCCATAAGCGATAAGTTAACCCTTCGTTTCTTCTATGACCATCAAATTAACAAGCCAGCAATTTCAACGAGTTTCCAAACTTCGAATGTTACTACAGGTTTGGCAATTCGTTTTACATTGAATGGATCGGGCGGTTCTAATACTGCACAGCCACAAGGTGGACAATAGTTTGAGTTTGCTCTTTGATGCTAAACTTTTCCTCTTTTGCAGGCGCTCAACATTAAATTTGTGTTAAGTTCGTATGATAATTTCATTTTGAGTTCCATCGAGCAAATAATACAACAGTTCACACCCATTTCTTTGAAGGAAATGGATGGTGTTGAATTGATGAATCGCACAGATACTAAATTTGTAGTGTCACTCGATAATCTGCTTTCAATTCTTGATGAAGTAAGAGAAACCTATAAGATTCTTGAAGTGAATGGTGTTCGTTTCAGTCATTACGAAACCTTGTACTACGACACGAAAGAGTTTCTCTTCTATACCCGTCACCACAATGGCAAGAAGAATCGCTGGAAAATAAGGAAGCGTTCATATGTCGATAGTCACTTGAATTTTTTAGAGTTAAAGTTCAAGACGAACCGTGGTAGAACTCAAAAACAGCGGACGAAAATCCCGAGCATTGGTGTTGAAATCAACGCAGAAGAGGAGAATTTCATTGGCCGGAAATCAGGAATTGATTTTCGGTTGCTTCCACAAGTAAAGAATAACTTCACGAGACTAACGCTCGTTCAACCCTCTTTGCCAGAGCGAATTACAATAGATTTAGAACTTTCATTCGAATGGAATGACCAACATAAAGATTTGAAGCAAATCGTTATTGTTGAAGTGAAGCAAGAGAATAGAAACCGACTTTCACCTTTTGTTCAGGCGCTAAAGAAAAGACATGTTCGCGAAGAGAGTATCAGCAAATATTGCTTGGGTGTTGCTATGCTCGTTCCTTTCGTAAAAAAGAACAATTTCAAAGAAAAGTTAATTAAAGTCAGTAAATTAGAATCAATAAAGTAATAAAGTATGTTAGATACCTTCAATGCAATTTTCATGCAGTCAGATTTTGATCCAATGGGTGGAATGAAATTCATTCACCTTGAAGATTTTCTTGGTTTAATCATTCGCTTGTCTGTGCACATGCTGTTTGTGCTTTTATTGGTTCGCGTCATCTACTATCCTATTGCTAAAAGAAAGGATTTCCTATTTACCTATTTGCTTTTCAGTCTAACCATTTTCCTCATGTGTTTCATGCTAGAAAGTGTGAAACTTCAAATGGGTTTTGCTCTGGGATTGTTCGCGGTATTCGGAATTATACGCTACAGAACAGACGCTATTCCAATTAAAGAAATGACATACTTATTCGTTGTAATTGGAATGTCCGTGATGAACGCGCTAATCAATAAGAAAATTTCTTTGGTCGAATTGTCATTCGCTAACCTCGTTATCATTGGTGCAACATACGGTCTAGAGCGTGTATGGTTGTTGCGTCATGAAGCACAGAAAATTATCGTATATGAAAACATCGATTTAATTAAAGTTGGAAGAGAAGAGGAGATGAAGGCAGATATCGAAGCAAGAACGGGCATTAAAGTGAACCGCTTCGAAATCGGAAAAATTGATTTTCTTCGCGACACTGCGTTGATTAAAATTTACTTCTTCGAAGACGAGCAAGGAAATCAAATGGATGACTCCTTCTCAGGTAACATTAACGCTTAAGTAATTTACTTAAACATATTCCAGCGCAATACGTCGTCTTCAGCGATGTCTTGCGCTGTTTGTTTTCCGACCAATTGTGAAATGTCCTTGGGTGAAATACCACTCGCTGGACGCTTCCATGTAAGGTCTTCAAAAGTCACAGTGTGACCCGCTTTCATTGCTCTTGCTGCGACTAAACTTCTTCTCGCATTTGCACGTGCAGGTGCTTCGTCTTCAATCGCGGTCAATTCGAATCCACCAAGCAGTTCAAGTGTTCGATCCATACGTGAATGGAAAACTTTTAAATCATCTTTGTCCATTGCATGGTAATGATCATTGCCGGGAAGAGATTTATCGTGCGTGAAGTGCTTTTCCAATACGGCAGCTCCCAACAACGTTGCAGCTTCAAGGGTGTGCATATCCTTGGGTAAAGTGTGATCACTGTAACCAGGAACGGCTTGCGGAAAAGATGAAATCAGATCTTTAATCATTCCCAAATGCGCGTTAGGATCTGGTGTTGGGTAATTCAACACACAATGCATCAGACACAATTTGTTCCCGTATTTTTCAATGGTTTCTACTGCTTGCTGAACTTCCCATTTGTAAGAAGCTCCAGTACTCAAAATAATGGGTTTCCCGAATTTACATTGATGTTCAATGAAGGGAAGGTTCGTGATATCTGAACTTGAAATTTTATAAACGTTCATCAGATCATTCAAGAAATTTGCGCTCTCAACATCAAAGGCCGTGCTCATGAATTCTATGCCCACCTCTTCGCAATAGCGAGCCAATTGCTCAAACTCTGTCTTCCAAAATTTGTCGTACTTCTTGAACAATTCAAACTGACTGCGCGTAGGCTCTTTCGTGATGTCCCAGTAGTAAGGACTGTCCTTACTGGCGATAGTTTCAGCTTTGTATGTTTGAAATTTTATAGCATTAGCGCCACCTTCAGCAGCTTCGTCAATGAGTCTTTTTGCAAGGTCCATAGAACCCTCGTGATTTACACCGGCTTCGGCAATAACGAAAGGTCGAACAATTTTTTTTGAATCGTAATTCTGAAGAAACTCGGTTAAGCTCATAGTCTTATTTTAATTCTGAAAGGGCATGCCATGCGAGCAATCCCATTCCAATTTTTAATGCATTTTCATTGACAGCAAATTTGCTGTTGTGAACCGGGGCATTCCAAGTTCCGTCTTGATTGGAAGTTCCTAATCGATAGAAACAACCTGGCATGTGTTGAGAATAATAAGCGAAATCTTCTGCTGTCGTTCGCATATCTAAATCAACAACATTCTCTTCCCCTAAGTATTCCTTGGCCTGCGCAATAGCGCGTTCAGTTAATTCCGGATTATTATATACAACGGGATATCCTTTTTCAATGCGGAAGTCAATATCACCACCCATTCCTTCCACCAATCCTTTTGAAAGAGAAATTATTTTTTCATGAGCCAAGGTTCTCCAAGATTCAGAAAATGTGCGGAAGGTGCCTTCCAATTTTACTTCGTTCGGAATAATATTCGTAGCACCGTTGCCAATTATTTTTCCGAAGGAAAGAACTGTTGGCATTTGCGGATTGCTCCATCTTGAAACAACTTGTTGCAATGCAATAAGTAAATGTGAGGCGATTAAAATGGGGTCAATGCATTGGTCGGGCTTGGCGCCATGTCCGCCTTTTCCTTTTATCGTAACATACAGCTCATCGGTAGAAGCCATGTATGCTCCTGCACGATAGCCAACCTTCCCAGCAGGCAATTCAGGAAAGACATGCTGTCCAAATATCCCGTCGGGTTTTTTGTCTTGAAACAATCCGTCCTTCATCATGAGCAATGCACCTCCTGGTAACACCTCTTCAGCAGGTTGAAAGACAAGTGTTACTGTTCCACCCCACTGAGATTTTGTTTCATTCAAAATTTTAGCAGCGCCTAGAAGAGAAGAGGTATGCACATCGTGTCCACACGCATGCATAACACCGCTCACAGTGCTTTTAAACGGAAGGTCGTTGTCTTCATGAATGGGAAGAGCGTCCATATCTCCACGAAGTGCAATTGTTTTCTCTGAAGGAATCGCACCAACGATTTCTGCACGAATTCCATAACCGCCAATGTTTTCGGTGTAAGGAATTCCCCATTCAGCAAGGTGTTTTGCTACGAATGCTGATGTGTTTTTTTCTTGATAAGACAATTCTGGATTCGCATGAATGTGTCTGCGAATAGAAGTGATCTCTTCAAAATATTTTTCAGAAAGTTCTTTAATCAGCTCTTTCATGGCGCGCAATCGCATTTAGTTTTTTCACCTTCACGACTTGCTTCTGCAACCGTTACCGTAGAGTCGGTGCACAGGATTATATAATTCACGTTGTTGTGTGAAAGGAAATAACGCTTAGGGTTATTTTGTGCATCTGATTTCGAAAAATCTACCTCACCTTGCCATTTCGCTGTTTCAAAATTTTCCATGGAGATACCCTGACAATCCATTCTGCATTTGCCGTGATTCGTTACCAAAGTTTTTGATGCTTGAATCTGTTTCATGATTTGCTTTCCGGGCATCCACCCTAACCAATCGTAGTTTGGGAACATCATAAACACAAGCAAGCAACCAATGGTTAAACCCGTTGCAAAAAGTAAAAGTCTTCTTCGAAATTTCATGGTCTTCAGATTCCCACAAAAGTGCATAAAATTTCCGAGTTAGCCATTAACTTAGTGGCCAATTATGGCAATCATTCAAACAACTAATCTTCAATACTCTTTTTCGAAAGGCCCTCGTTTGATTTTCCCTTCATTTCAAGCAGAAGAAAGCAGCGAGTTGTTGATTTTAGGAAACAGTGGAACGGGAAAAACAACGCTATTGCATCTGTTGGCTGGATTAAGAAAACCAACCGAAGGTGAAGTAGAGGTTAATGGTGTTCGGTTAAGTTCTTTAAGCGGGGCTTCATTGGATCGTTTTCGAGGAAAGAACATTGGCGTTGTTTTTCAAACATCGCATTTCGTTCAATCACTTTCTGTACTCGATAACATTTTGTTGGCACCGTATTTTTCAGCGAATAAGGTATCGAAATCTGATGCTGAAAAAATGTTAGACCGACTCAATATTCTTTCGAAAAAAAATAAGAAGACTTCTACCCTAAGTGTTGGAGAACAGCAACGCGTTGCCATTGCACGTGCGCTTTTAAACAACCCTTCACTCATTTTAGCCGATGAACCAACGAGTGCCTTGGACGACGAGAATGCTATGGAAGTTCTGAATCTGTTGAGAGAACAAACGTATTCATTGAAGGCGGCCTTGCTCATTGTTACCCACGACAATCGCTTGAAAGACGAAGTGAAGCAGCGTATTGAATTAACCGCATCTAAATCTTAAGTTCCATTCAACATGAAAATTATATTTATTGCATGGAAAAATTGCTGGCAAAAAGCAGGAGCAACCACTTTAACACTTTTGCTTTTGTCATTCGGAGTTGGAATTATTTCAATGATGTTGTTGTTGGAAAATCAACTGAGTGAAAAATTCAACAAGAATATTAAGGATATTGATTTTGTCCTAGGAGCAAAGGGAAGTCCACTTCAACTCATCTTAGCCAACGTTTATCACATTGACGCGCCAACTGGAAATATCAAAGTTTCTGAAGCCCAAAAAATCATTAAAAATCCGACGGTAAAAGAAGCCATTCCATTGGCGTATGGAGATAATTACGAAGGTTGGAGAATCGTTGGAACAACTCCACGTTATGCCGAATTTTATGGGGTGAAGTTGAAAGAAGGAAAAATCTTTGAAACACCATTTGAAGTTACTGTTGGTTCTTATGCTGCGAAAGAATTAGGCTTGAAGCTCGGACAGACTTTCAAAAGCAATCATGGTTTAGACAAGGAAGGAGAAGAGGAGGAAGGACATGATCAATTGTTTACTGTTGTAGGAATTTATGAGACGAGCGGAACGGTTATCGACCGCTTAATCTTGACGCCTGTTGAATCTATTTGGGAAGTACACGATCACGGTGATCACGAAGAGACAGCGCATGGGGGAATTGTCTCCGCTGAAGAGCACGACGCGGAACATACGGAAGAAGAAGACGATCACGAGCATGATCATGAGGTAGCAAGTGAACATCACGATCACGAAACAGAGCATGCAGATGAGGATGAACTCGGGCATGAAGAGGAGCACGCACACGAAGAAGAGCGCGAGGTTACGGCTTACCTGCTAATCAAACGTTTGCCAATGGCACCCATGATTCTACCGCAATTGGTGAAGAACACAAACATGCAGTTGGCATTGCCTGCCATTGAAATCAATCGCTTGAATGAAAACTTCGGAATAGGCATGAGTGTGGTGAAAGCTGTGGCAATTCTTATCATGATTATTTCGTTCTTAAGCGTATTCATTTCCTTGTTCAATGCTTTGCGCGAAAGACAATACGAATTAGCAATTCTTCGAACTTTAGGTGGAAGAAGAATTCAATTGTTTGTTCTCATTTTATTGGAAGGTTTCTTCATGGTGGCGTTAGGACTAATCATAGGGTTAGTTCTAAGCCGCATTGGAATTACGATGCTTTCAGACATGGCGAAGGATAGTTTTCACGACGAGTTCAATGCATTCATGTTTCTTCCACAAGAATATTATTTGGTCGGAATTACCTTGGGTCTTGGTGTGGTGGCATCGTTGTTGCCTGCAGTGCGTGCGTTCTTTATGGATATTTCAAAAACACTTTCAAATGATTAAGTCTGTTAAAATAGTAGTCTTTTTTTTCGCAGGAATCTTGTTCTTGAATGCCTCTGAAGGCAACCAGAAATTAAAGGCTCATGCGTACAAAAGAGTAGAGTTGGGAACTGTGCCAAGTACAATTGTTCCATATTTACCTGAAGGACAAGGCCCCATTGAAATTACATGGAAGACTTTAGCAGATGTTACATACAAGGATATATATGTGAAAGAGCTAGACGCCTATTATTGGAAGCCAACATTTGGTGCGTCGGTAAAAGCTGTAGCAGGAAAAGAAGTTTTCATAACCGGATATTTAATCCCTGTAGATTATGACGCTGGATTTTATGTGGTATCGAAATACCCCTATGCGAATTGTTTCTTCTGCGGAGGCGGAGGCCCTGAATCGGTTGTTGATTTGCGTTTTGTTGGCAAGCATCGCAACTACAAAACAGATGAGCGTTTAACCTTTAAGGGCAAATTGAAGTTGAATGCCGATGATGTATATCAAATGAACTACATCTTGGAAGGTGCTGTAGAATTTACTCCTTGATTTTTTTTATGTTGAAATAAAAATGGCGACCATAGGTCGCCATTTTTCATTCCGATAGTTTTGGAATTACATCATTCCACCCATTCCACCGCCTGGCATTTGAGGCATTGGATTTTCTTCTTTAATATCGCTGATAACACATTCTGTTGTCAATAACATTCCTGCGATTGAAGAGGCATTCTCTAATGCAACGCGTGATACTTTAGTTGGATCAATTACACCAGCTGCGAACAAATCTTCGTATTTTTCGTTGCGTGCGTTATAACCGAAGTCACCTTTTCCTTCACGGATCTTTTGAATAACAACAGCACCTTCACCACCAGCGTTAGAAACAATCTGACGAAGCGGCTCTTCAATTGCTCTGCGAACAATGTGAATACCAGTTGTTTCGTCATCGTTCAATCCAGTAAGGTTGTCCAACGCAGCGCTTGCACGAATTAAGGCAACACCACCACCTGGTACAATTCCTTCTTCAACTGCGGCGCGAGTAGCATGCAATGCATCGTCTACACGATCTTTCTTCTCTTTCATTTCAACTTCAGTTGCAGCACCAACATAAAGAACAGCAACACCACCAGCCAATTTAGCTAGGCGCTCTTGCAATTTTTCGCGGTCGTAATCTGAAGTTGTTTTTTCAATTTGAGATTTGATTTCGCTCACACGTGCTTGAATGTTTTCTTTCACACCAGCACCGTTTACGATAGTTGTATTGTCTTTGTCAATTGAAATCTTCTCAGCGCGACCTAGATCTTCTAATGTAGCGTTGTCTAATTTCAAACCAGTTTCTTCACTGATAACTGTTCCGCCAGTAAGAACTGCAATGTCTTGCAACATAGCCTTTCTGCGATCTCCGAATCCAGGAGCTTTTACAGCAGCTACACGTAAAGCACCGCGAATCTTGTTTACCACTAGCGTTGCAAGAGCTTCTCCGTCTACATCTTCAGCAATAATTAATAGAGGCTTACCTGATTGAGCAGTTTTTTCAAGCACAGGAAGTAATTCTTTCATGCTTGAAATTTTCTTATCGTAGATCAAAATGAAAGCGTTCTCTAATTCAGCTTCCATGTTTTCTGTGTTCGTTACGAAGTAAGGAGAAAGGTATCCGCGATCGAATTGCATTCCTTCAACAGTCTTAACGTCCGTCTCAGTTCCTTTTGCTTCTTCTACAGTGATAACACCTTCAGTACCTACTTTCTTCATTGCATCTGCAATCAAAGAACCTACAGTCTCGTCGTTGTTCGCAGAGATTGTTGCTACTTGCTTAATTTTCTCGTAGTCTGAACCAACCTCTCTTGAGATGTTACGTAATTCAGCAACAACTGCTTTCACAGCTTTGTCCATACCACGTTTCAAATCCATTGGGTTCGCTCCGGAAGCAACATTCTTTAATCCTGCACCAACCATTGCTTGAGCCAATACAGTGGCAGTAGTTGTTCCGTCTCCAGCTTGATCAGCGGTTTTACTTGCAACCTCTTTCAACATTTGGGCGCCCATGTTTTCGATCGGGTCCGCCAATTCAATTTCTTTCGCAACAGTAACACCATCTTTGGTGATGTGAGGTGCTCCGAATTTTTTATCGATAACTACGTTACGTCCTTTAGGACCTAAGGTAACTTTTACTGCATTTGCTAATGCGTCAACACCTGCCTTTAGTTTCTCTCTCGCTACGGTGTCGAATGTGATTTCTTTTGCCATGATTTTCTAAATTTTAAAAATTAAACAATTGCAAAAATGTCCGACTCGCGCATGATCAAAAGATCTTTTCCGTCTACGCTAATCTCTGTTCCGGCATACTTGCCATAAAGAATGGTGTCGCCTGGTTTCACCGTTGTTGGCTCGTCTTTTTTTCCAGGTCCAACAGCGATTACTGTTCCTCTTTGAGGTTTTTCTTTCGCCGTTTCAGGAATAATAATTCCAGAAAGGGTAGTGGTTTCAGCAGCGGCTGGCTCTACTAAAACGCGATCTCCTAATGGTCTAACGTTATTTGACATGTTTGTTTGTTTTTAAAGTTTGTGCCCAACGTAGTCACTATTTGTGCCAAGCGGACATTTGATGAATTAGTGTGAATTTTCGTCAGTAAAGGACAAAAAAAATGTCAGTAGTTTGAATTACTGACATTCTTAAAATGCTATTGTGACAATTATTGTCCTTGTTGCTGTTGGTCACCACCTTGTTGTTGGCCACCTTCTGCTTGCTCTGTTTGTTGCTCTTCTTCAGTTGCTGGACGCGCAGAAGTAGAAAGACTTGTAGAGGCCAAGCAAAGAACGAAAAGAGCTACACCTAAGTACCAAGTTGCTTTTTCTAAAAAATCTGCAGTGCGCTTAACGCCGCCTATTTGCGCGCTACCCGCGAATCCTGATGATAATCCACCACCTTTAGGATTTTGAATTAATACTACCAATCCAAGTAGAAGTGCTGCGATTACGATTAAAACGGTTACGATAAATTCCATGATCTATTAAAATTTGAGGTCCACAAAGATACACGATTTCAAGGAGTAACAAAGGAAGAACCTTTATTTTCTTTGGTTTAAGGCTTTCAATTGATTTTCAAAGTGAATTTTTTTCTCTGGATGAAGTTGAATGAGTCGCTTGTATGCTTTGCGGGCACGATCTATTTTTCCTTGCGCGGCATACAATTTAGCCATGGTTTCTGTCACCCAATCGAAGTTCTCTTCTAAACTGTCTTTTGCAAAACTTACGCCTGTGTATTGCTCAACTTTCCCAGGTGTTATGCGTGGTTCGGCAGCAATGAATTTTTCGATTAAATCTATCGAAGGCTGAACTGCCTCATTTGACTGTCTTACCTTTTCTTCCCTTCTCTTATCTTCTTTTACCTCAATACTTATCTGTTCTTCCCCTTTATTAACCTCTCTTATCTCTTCTTTTATCTCCTCATCACTTTCCTCCGAATCGCTCACACTTCTCAACCAGGTGAACAACGGATTGCTCTCTCCCTCTTCCGCAGGACCTTGCGCGGCATCTTGTGCAACATCTTTCGTAGAATCTTGCGCAGTATCTTGCTCTTCATCCGCTTCACTTACCTCTAAAAAAATCGAACTCGAAACGGCCGTCGCTAAAATGGATTTGTCTAAAAAGTCTAACTCTCTGACCTCTTCTTCCCCTTTCTTATCCTCCCTTAACTCAATACTTTCCTCTTCTTCCCCTCTCTCATCTTCTCTTACCTCTATTTTTTCCCCTCTCTTATCCTCTCTTACCTCAATACTTACTGCTTCATCTAACATTGATTCAGCGAGTTGGGAAAGCGAAGTTGAAGGCGAAATCTCTTTTGCGGTAGGTGTTTCAATGACCTCTGCAACAGTTTCAATTGGAAGGTTCTCGACTGTTTCGGTAGGTTCTTGTTTACGCAGAATAGGTTCTTTTAAAAAGCCGTACAGCCAACTCCTATTCGAATGAAGTGTTGATGCCAAAGCAATTTGGCCAGAGGTTTTATGACTGTTGTTATCCTGATATGCTTTCGCTAAATAGGAGTGAGCCAAACTGAACCATGGATAGTTTTTGGTAATCGTTTCAAGTTCTTCAATAGGCATAGAGGCCAACAAATGTGGCGACTTAAGAAGCTCATTGAATTGTATGTTTTCCATTACCAATTTCCTACGCTAGCGTTGTAAATTTCTTGAGCAAGCTGTTCATTAATCTGTTTCCACAAGTCTTCTTGAACAGCGAATAAACTTTCTGTTGCAGAGAAGTCTGCGAATTTCGTGAATGATTTCTCAAAATTCAAATCGGGCTCTAAAGTATTCGTGTACTTGATTTTTACAGTGATTGAAAGTCTGGTTAGCGACGCTGTTTCATTGCTTTGAATAGCTACAGGCGCAACCACGTAGTTGGTTACACTTCCTTCAAATTGTAAATCGCCATTTGATTCGCTCAACGACAACGGACTTTGTGAAAGCATAACGTCTTTCAAGTCTTCAGTAAGTCTTTGGGAATAGGTGGGTGATGCAAGCGCTGTCTGCGGTTTGAGGTAGGATACAGAAAAAGTTTTTGCTCCGCTGAATTGACCGCCACTAAAGGAATATCTGATTTCACACGAAGTGAAAAGCAGTATCATAAGCAGTAGTCCAACGGTATACTTTTTCATTTACCTAAATCGTATTCTTTGATTTTTCTGTACAAGGTGCGCTCTGAAATTCCGAGTTCTTGTGCAGCATATTTTCTTCTGTTTCTGTGTTTTTGTAGCGCCTTTTTGATTAAGTCTTTTTCAGTTTGACTTAATGAAAGCGATTCTTCAACATCTTCTTCGTCGGAACTGCTTCCGCTTCCCAAATGTATGATATTACTCGGAGGATTCATACGTACAGGCAAATCTGAATTCTCGTGTTCTTCGGCTTGAAAAACTTTTTGAAACAATGCAGCGTTTTCATCCGAGTTAACAAATCCATTTCCACTTTGAATCATTCCCAGAACCAATTTTTTCAAATCGGTCAAGTCGTTACGCATGTCGAATAAAACCTTGTATAAAATTTCTCTCTCACTGAAATCGTTACCTGAACTTCCTCCCATGAAAACCGGCTTGTTTGTGGCCATATCTTGCGGAAGATAGCGAATGAGCATCTCTGGAGTCACCACTCGTTCAGTTTCTAAAATACTGATTTGTTCGGTGATATTCTTGAGTTGACGAATGTTTCCAGGCCAGCGGTATTCGCGAAGGGCGTGTGCACCTGATTCTGTTAGTTGTAAGACAGGAATGCGGTAGCGTTCAGCGAAGTCTGTTGCGAATTTTTTAAAGAGCAATTCGATATCCGATCCACGTTCGCGCAGGGCGGGCATGAAAATCGGCACTTGATTCAAACGGTAATAAAGGTCGTCTCGGAACTTTCCGTTTTGAATGGCTTGCGCGAAATTCACATTAGTAGCAGCCACTACGCGCACATTAGTTTTCTGAACTTTCGAAGAACCTACGCGAATGAATTCGCCCGTTTCTAAAACACGTAACAAGCGAACCTGCGTTCCGAGTGGAAGTTCAGCAACCTCATCCAAGAAAATAGTTCCGTCGTTCGCCTCTTCAAAATATCCTTTGCGGCTCTCGTGAGCGCCAGTAAATGATCCTTTTTCGTGTCCAAATAATTCGCTGTCGATGGTGCCTTCTGGAATCGCTCCGCAGTTGACCGCAATGTAGGGTCCGTGCTTACGAGAGCTCAGGTGATGGATGATTTTCGGAATACTTTCTTTACCAACCCCGCTTTCTCCGGTTATTAAAACCGACATATTGGTGGCAGCAACTTGTGTGGCAATGTCCAAAGCACGATTGAGTGCAGGCGCATTACCAATAATTCCGTAACGTGTTTTAACAGATTGAATTTCCATAGTTGCCGATTAGTCAAGAACTAAACAAAGGTAGTTTAGAATGACATTCTGTCATGCTGAAAAATTAATCCTCGTAAGAATCAATTTCTCCAATAAGGGTCACTGCGGTAGAAGAAAGGGTGTTTACCCAAACATATTGACCGATTTTCGCCTCTTTTTTAGGAAAAACAACCACAACGTTCTGGCTATTGCGTCCGTAAAAGTGTTCTTGAGATTTTTTTGAAATTCCTTCAACCAAGACTTTTTGTCGCTTGCCTACGTGTGCTGCTGTACGTTCTGCTGCGCAAGACATTTGTAAATCAATGATCTCTTTCAAGCGTTGGCTTTTTACTTCTTCAGAGATGTTGTCTTCGAATTTTCGTTCAGCAAGTGTGCGTGGGCGTTCAGAATATTTGAACATGTAGGCCATGTCGTAGCGCACTTCGGCCATGAGTGAGAGGGTGTCTGCGTGTTCTTCATCTGTTTCATCGCAGAATCCGGCGATAACATCTGTACTAATAGCGCATTCGGGCATGAACTTGCGTATTGCTGCAATACGATCGAGGTACCATTCTCTGGTGTACCCGCGATTCATACGTTTGAGAACAACGGAGTTTCCGCTTTGCACCGGTAAGTGAATGTAGTCGCAAATGTTTTCATACTTCGCCATGGTCATTAACACTTCATCGGTCATGTCTTTGGGGTGGCTGGTTGAAAAGCGAACACGAAGTTTCGGGCTTATTTCTGCCACAGCCGCAAGCAGTTGAGCAAAATTGACAGTAGGTTCTTTGGCATTTAATATTTCACCTTTTGCGGTGATGTTCCATTTATAACTGTCCACGTTTTGTCCAAGTAGGGTAACCTCACGGTATCCGCGATCGAAAAGATCTTGTGCTTCTTGAACGATGGTTTTAGGATCGCGGCTACGTTCTCTTCCACGAGTAAAGGGAACTACGCAAAACGAGCACATGTTATCGCATCCACGCATGATTGAAATGAATGCAGTAACACCGTTGCTGTCGAGACGCACTGGCGTGATTTCCGCGTAGGTTTCTTCGCGACTGAGGAGAACGTTAACGGCTTTGCTTCCGTGTTCAACACTTGAAACGAGTCGAGGAAGATCGCGGTATGCGTCTGGTCCTACGACCATGTCAACGAGCTTTTCTTCCTCGATGAGTTTTTCACGCAAACGTTCGGCCATGCAACCGAGAACGCCAACAACCATGTCGGGTTTGCGTTTCTTTACTGATTTCAAAAAATCGAGTCTTCCGCGAATGCGTTGTTCTGCGTTATCGCGAATGGCGCAAGTGTTAAGCAGGACTAAATCGGCCTCTTCCACATCTCGTGTGGTCGTGAAACCTTCTTGCGCCATAATAGAGGCCACAATCTCGGAGTCTGCAAAATTCATTTGGCAACCGTAACTCTCAAGCAACAGTTTTTTTTGTGGCCCATTCGCATTTATGGGAGTCGAAATCTCTAAAATTTCGCCTTGTCTAGATTCGTCTAATAGTTTTTCTTCCACAGTGTCTGGCTGTTTTGATTGTGTGCAAAAATAATCTATTTCTAAAGAAATACCGCATATAATCGCATAACCAATTTGGAATCTTAGAAACAATTACATATACCTTTGCCGACATTCAAAATCAAACTATGGCGAAAAATCTTGTTATTGTGGAGTCCCCTGCGAAGGCAAAAACTATCGAAGGATATTTGGGGAAAGACTTTGTGGTTAAAGCGAGTATTGGACACGTTCGTGACTTGCCAAAGAATAATCTTGCGATAAGCGATGATGGTGATTTTAATGTGACTTACGAAATTACAGAAGGGCACGAGAAGGTTGTGGCCGAGTTGAAAAAAGAAGCAAAAAAATCGGAAGTGGTGTGGTTGGCAACGGATGAGGACCGCGAGGGAGAAGCAATTTCTTGGCATTTATTGGAGGCTCTTGGGTTGAATGAAAAAAATACCAAGCGCATCGTGTTTTCGGAGATTACAAAAACAGCAATTCTAGCAGCAATTGAACGGCCAAGATCCATTGACATGGATTTGGTGAATGCCCAACAGGCCAGAAGAATTTTAGATCGAATAGTGGGTTTTGAATTGTCTCCTGTTTTGTGGAAAAAGATTCGTCCGTCTTTGAGTGCGGGTCGAGTTCAAAGTGTTGCGGTAAGATTGATCGTGGAAAGAGAAAGGGAGGTAGAAGCCTTCAACGCGGCTGCTTACTTCGGTATTCGTGCTTTGTTTGATTTGAAAGATGCAACGTTGAAAGCTGATCTTCCAACGAAAATAAAGGACGGCACCAGTGCACAAGCCTTTTTGGAAGATTGTGTAAACGCTGAATTCGCGATAGCCTCGCTAGAAACCAATCCTTCCAAGCGTTCCCCTGCTGCTCCATTTACGACCTCAACATTGCAACAAGAGGCCGGTAGAAAATTGGGCATGAGCGTAAAGGCAACTATGACTGTTGCTCAAAAGCTCTACGAAAGTGGAAAGATAACCTACATGAGAACGGACAGCGTGAACTTGTCAGATTTCGCTCGTGATGCTGCAAAAGATGAAATCATCGCTAGTTTCGGCGAGAAATATTCTCATCCAAGAGTCTTCAAGTCGAAGAATAAAGGAGCGCAAGAAGCGCACGAAGCCATTCGCCCAACGAATATGTCGGTGAAATCTATCGAAGGGGAAAGCAGTGAGAGAAGATTGTATGATTTAATTTGGAAACGAACATTGGCGAGTCAAATGTCCGATGCTCAGTTGGAGAATACAACGGCAACCGTAAACATTTCAACCCGAGAAGAAAGGCTAGTTGCGAAGGGACAAGTTGTGAAATTTGACGGGTTCTTAAAGGTGTATATGGAAAGCACAGATGACGAGGAGTCTGATGAAAGTGGTGTGCTTCCTCCATTGCATGAAGGGCAAATTCTGGATTTGAGAAGCATGATTGCGCAAGAGAAATTCACGCAAAAACCTGCACGCTACAGTGAAGCTAGCTTGGTGAAAAAATTAGAAGAGCTTGGAATTGGAAGACCTTCAACCTACGCATCAACAATAAGCACAATTCAAGCAAGAACTTATGTTGAGAAGCGCGATTTAGAGGGAAAGCCGAGAGACTATGCTGTTCATACCTTGACAAACAAGGTAATTACATCTGAAACGAAAACTGAAAATACTGGGGCGGAAAGATCAAAGTTGTTTCCAACGGATATTGGACGTGTGGTGAACGATTTCTTGGTGGAAAATTTCCCGCTGATTCTGGATTATAACTTCACAGCCAGTGTGGAAGAAGAATTTGACGTTATTGCAGAAGGAAAGTTGGAGTGGAAGGAAATGCTTCACAAGTTTTATGGACCTTTCCACAACAATGTCTTGAAGACAGCGAGTGAAGCTGCGCGTGCGTCAGGAGAGAGATTACTTGGAGAAGATCCCGCGACAGGTAAGCCCATTATTGCGCGAATCGGTCGTTTTGGACCAATGATTCAACTGGGTTCTGCAGAAGAAGAAGAGAAGAAATTTGCGTCGCTTCGACCGAATCAAAGTATCAATACTATTACGTTAGAAGAGGCATTGGATTTATTTAAAATGCCGCGCAATTTAGGTGAATGGAACGGTGAGAAAATAGTCGTAGGTATTGGGCGCTTCGGTCCTTACGTGAAATATAAATCAACCTACGCTTCATTGCGAGTGAAAGAAGGAGACGATCCGTTTACCATTGATTTGCCTCGAGCCATTAAGTTGGTTGAAGATAAAATCAACGGGGTGAATGCGAATCTCTTGAAGACCTTCGCGGAAGACGAAAATGTTCAAATTATCAATGGTCGCTTTGGAGCCTATTTGAAATCAGGCAACTTGAATTTCAAATTGCCAAAGGGTGCCAAGGCAGATGATATATCATGGTCAGACGCTCAACAGATAATGGAAGAGCAAATGGAGCAGGCAACTAAAAAAGCTGCTTCTAGAAAACCTGCGCCGAAAAAAGCACCAGTGAAAAAGGCTCCTGCGAAAAAAGCGGCAACTAAAAAAGCACCTGCTAAGAAAGTCGCTGCAAAAAAATCGCCGAAGAAGTAGAATTGTGAATCATCACATTGCTTTGTTGAAATGATTTTTTAGCGGTACAAAATTGATTGACTCATCCATGTAGTTTCGTACTCATGGATTTGTCAGTTTTTCTCTCTCCGAGCATTTTTCACGATAGCTCAAATCGCTTTTTTGCGAATAACACCATTGGTGCGCAAACACGTTTTTATTTCGATGATGAAAACGATTTGAATGATCGTCAGATTGCCCTTGTTGGTGTCTGTGAAGATCGTAATTCTGAGGATAATTCAGGTGCTGCAAATGCTCCCGACGAGGTGAGACGTGAATTGTACAAACTTCTTTCGTGTGATGATTACTCCAAGATTGTTGATCTTGGAAACATTCTGCCAGGCGAAACTCCGGAAGATACCTACTATGCATTGTCTGAAGTTTGTACCGCTTGCATGAAGAAGAGTATTCTTCCGGTTGTCATAGGCGGGACGCAAGATTTGACCTTTGCCACCTACAAGGCTTATGAGGCCATGGAGCAAACAGTGAATTTGGTAACTATCGATTCTAAACTTGATTTTGGTTCAAGTCCTGACGATTCATCGGCAGATGGTTATCTGAATAGAATTATACTACACAGACCGAATTATCTTTTCAATTACTCTAATTTGGGTCACCAGCGATACTTGACAGACAAGGCGCTTTTGGAGCTAACGACTAAAATGTATTTCGATGCAGTTCGATTGGGAGAAATTCAACAAGATCTTTCAGTAGCAGAGCCGGTTATTCGAAATGCAGATTTATTGAGTTTTGATTTGAGTGCTATTCGTTACTCCGAATTTATGTCGACCAAGAAAAGTGGTCCAAATGGATTTTTCGGGCATGAGGCTGCTCAGCTTTGTAAATATGCGGGCATGAGTGAAAAGCTTACCTGCATCGGGTTTTATGAATACAACCCATCTTTGGATGATAGCGGCCAATCGGCAAAACTCATGGCGCAATTGATTTGGTGTTTTATCGATGGTTTCCATTCGCGCAGGGGAGATTATCCAATTGCGTCGCTTTCAGAGTATGAGAAGTTTATCGTTCTCCTTACTGATTCAGGCGATGAATTGGTTTTCTATAAAAGTCATCTTACAAACAGGTGGTGGTTGGAAGTGGCTTATCCTGCCGGGGTAGAACAGAAATACGAGCGAAATCATGTTGTGCCCTGCACATATGCAGACTATTTGATGGCTTCACAACAAGAAATGCCAGATCGTTGGTGGAAAACTTTCCAGAAGTTGGTGTGATAGCCTTTAGGTTTCCAAGAATAGAGCTTTGTTCCTTTATCTCGTAAAGTGTTGAATTTCATACATTTTGAATGGCCTGTCCTTCAGTGAATGTTGAATTTCGTTTGTTTTTTTTGTTTTTTTAAATAGATTTTCTATTTTAGCAAACTCTGTCAATTCCCTTATTTGGAGTTTTCAGGGTTAAACGAAAGAAACAAACGATGAAAAAACTGTATTTTCTTCTCCTAACGTTTTCTCTTGCAGGTGCTGTAAATGCTCAGCAAGATCCACAATTTTCAATGTGGATGTTTGATAGAATTTCTTTCAATCCGGCAGCTGCTGGAATTGATAACATGCACCAGATTCAAGCCTTTCATCGTGACCAATGGGATGGTTTCGACCGTGATCCAAAAACTTATTTGTTCAACTACAATGGCTATGTGAAAGCAGCAGGCAGAACTGTAGGTTTGGGTTTGTCTGCAATGACGGAAGTTTTAGGACAAGAGCAAAACAAATTTGTTCGTTTGTCGGGAGCTTATCATCTTCCAATCGGTAACAATATTCTTTCGGCGGGCTTTCAAGTAGGGATGGTTTCAAAAACCTTAGGTACGGACTGGGTTGCAATTGATCCGACTGATCCAAATATTCCTACCACTGGTTTATCTCAAGGTGGTTTCGATGCGAATGTTGGTTTAATGTTTTATCAAAAGGATAAGTTTTATGCCGGAGTAAGTGCAACACATCTTCCTGCAACTGATCTAGCAGATTTAGGTTTTGCTACTGCGCGTCACCTGTACTTTATGGGTGGATACAACCACGATTTGAATAACGGATTAGTTATTCGCTCAAACGCTTTAGTGAAATCTGATATGAATGCGGCTCCAGCCATTGACATTAATGCAAACGTTTTGTGGAACAACCTGCTTTGGGGAGGGGTTGCTTTCCGCCCTGGTGATGCGATTGCTCCAATGGCAGGTGTTCAAATGTCTTTGAACACGCTTCAGCAGGGACGCTACACATACACACACGGATTTAAAATGGGATATTCATATGATGTTACATTGAGTACTATTAAGGACTACAGTGCAGGATCGCATGAATTGTTTTTGACGTATGAATTTAATTTGGGAAAAACTCCGATTCGAAGAATTTCGGGTGATCCTCGATTGTTGTAACAATAAAATGAAACCCAACGCAGTTATAATAACGTTAAACTTAACCCAACAGAGTTTAGCTCATTAATTTAGGAAGTCATGAAAAAGTCAATTTTGTTTTTCGCATTAGTGTCTTCATTGCTTGTAGGATGTTATCCTGGACCAGCTGGAGAACTAGTAGGTGTTTACCCTCGCGAGGAATGGGTTCAAGTGAATCCTTACGGAATGAATTACATTCATTTTGGATCTTTCACCATGGGTAATAACGACCGCGATCTTGCGGGCGGTATGACAGTAAAGGCTAAGACGGTTACCGTTTCTGCTTTTTACATGGATCAACACGAAATCTCAAACAATGAATACCGCCAATTCGTTTATTGGGTGCGTGACTCATTAATGAGAGATCAATTGGCTCAAAATGAAATCGAAGGATTCGGAATCTCTGAGCGTGAAGATGGTCGTGAAATGGATCGTTTCATCAATAAAGGCTACAAGCTTGATTGGGAAACCGAAATCGATATGGAAAACGATGAAATTTTCGATATCGTTTACGATGAATTCTACCTTCAAGGAGCTGACAAGTTCTACGATCGCAAAGAAATCGATTCACGTAAACTGAAATATCGTTATTGGTGGATTGATTTTGAGGGAGCTGCCAAGAAAAAAGGAAATCGAGATGAAGAGACTGGAGAAAAGAACTCCTTGGATCAATTACACTCAATTAAAATCAATTCTGATAGAACGAAGTTCGTGATTGAGGAGCAAATTAATGTGTACCCTGACACTTTAGTCTGGGCGCATGACTTCACCTATTCAAACAACACTCACTTAACTGAAACTTACTTCTGGCATCCAGCTTATGATGACTACCCGGTAGTTGGAGTTACTTGGGGTCAGTGCCAGGCGTTCTGCGCATGGAGAACTCAAATTCTGAATGAATGGAAGCAGCAAAACGGAGAGACGTTTGTTCAACGATTCCGTTTACCTTCTGAAGCTGAGTGGGAATATGCTTCTCGCGGCGGTTTGTCTAACGAAGAATATCCTTGGGGTGGTCCATACACACGTAATTACTTGGGTTGTCCTTTGGCGAACTTTAAGCCTATGCGCGGTGACTATCCGGACGATAACGGTGTTCATACGGTTCCAATCGGATCGTACTCTCCAAACGGATGGGGACTTTACAACATGGCAGGAAACGTTGCTGAGTGGTGTAACACAGCATACGACGAGGCTGCTTATGAAATCATGCACGATTTAAATCCAGAGTACGATTACCGTGCTAAGGAGGACGACGCGACTACACAAAAGCGTAAAGTAATTCGTGGTGGATCTTGGAAAGATATTTCTTATTTCATTCAATGTGGAACGCGTTCATACGAATTCCAAGATACTGCGAAGTCATATATCGGATTCCGTTGTGTAATGACCTACTTGGGTCGTGGAAAGAGTGGTCCTGCTGAAGACTGGAACAGCCCAACAGGAAACGAATAAATCAGAAACCAATTAAACCTCATAAATAACTTAAATTTTTAAATCAATGAAACCTGGAAGTAAAGCTTGGAAGAATTTTATGGCAAAACTGTACGGAATCGGAGCAGCTGTCGTAATTATTGGAGCGATGTTTAAAATTCAGCACTGGCCATTCGCGTCTTTGCTACTTGTTGTGGGATTGAGTACAGAAGCTGTTATCTTCTTTTTCTCAGCGTTTGAACCTTTACATGAAGAGCCAGATTGGTCTTTAGTTTATCCTGAATTAGCTACTCCAGAAGATGGTGAGCACGGTCACGGTTCTTCTAAGAAGCCTGCAGTTAACAAAGGTGTGTCTCAGCAATTAGATGCACTTTTAAGCGAAGCTAAAATTGATGGTGATTTGATCGCTAGCCTAGGTGATGGGATGAGAACTTTCAGTACAAACGCACGTCAAATGGCTGACTCTACAGATGCTGCTATGGCAAGTTCAAACTATGCTAGCTCTTTGCAAGATGCTTCAGTAAAGGTTTCGAAGTTGGCTGCTACTTATGAGGCTGCTTCTGAGCAATTGACTGGACTTGCATCTCATTCAGAGCAAGGTGCTAGTGCGGGTGTTCACTTACAAAAAATGTCTCAAAATCTTGCTGCATTGAACGGAATGTATGAGTTGCAATTGTCAGAGTTAGAGAAAACTCGTGTTATGTTCGGCGATATGGGTGCTTTGGTTAAAAACCTTGCTGACTCAGTTGAAGATACTAAGTTGTACAAAGAAAATATTTCTGAGCTTGCGCATAACTTGAAGTCGTTGAACACGATTTATGCGAACATGTTGAATGCAATGGGCTCTGGCCGTCAAGCATAAGTTCCAAGAATAATTGTTGTAATAAAAAACAGGAGGAACTAAAATGGCAGGTGGAAAAGAAACCCCACGGCAGAAGATGATCGGGATGATGTATCTCGTTCTTACCGCACTTCTTGCCATGAATATTTCGAAGGACGTTTTGAACGCCTTCATTCAAATCAATCGCGGATTGGTTAAAAACAGCGCGAACTCGGAAGAGCGTGCAGATGCTACTTTGGGTTTGTTAGACAACTGGAGCGACAAGGAAAAGGCTCGTCCTTTCCAAGATAAAGCTCATGAAATGGTTGACAAAGCAGATGCCTTAGTTAAGTATATTGTTGAATTGAAAGCGCGAGTGCTTGCATGTTCAGCGAAGGGAAACCCAGATGGCGCTGGATTTGAAGAATACATTGTCGACGGTCATTTGATTGACATCGGAGATAAAGAGAAAGTATCGAAGCCAGATGAAAACCAGAACACTACAGGAATGTTGATCGGCGATGAGCCGGCTTCACCGAAAAGTGGACCATGGTCAGCGGTAGAATTGAGAGAGAAGTTGACTGCGTTTTCTGACGAGTGCCAAAACCTTGCGGTTACTGACTTGAAAGGCAATGTTCACACATTAGCGGATAGAGCTCCAGAAGCAAAACTTTTGATCTCTAACACTTTTGGTTTCGCTGATATTCCTGATGGTGAAGGTAAACCAGAAAAGTGGGAAACTGCTTTATTTTACCACACACCACTAGCTGCAGTAATTGCTCACTTGAGTAAAATCGAGTCTGATGTTATTTTGGTGAAGAATACAGTGTTGAACTTCTTGGCTTCTTCGATCAACGCATCTGACTTAAAATTCTCAGATGTAACTGTGGCTGTTGTCCCAAAGCAAAGTTACATTTTGAAGGGTGACTCTTTTGTTGCGGAAATTTATTTGGCGGCATACAACAAAGCGAGTAAAACAAAAGTATACATGGGTGGTGAAGTTGGAGAAGGTGCAAAACCAGAGGTTTTCGATTACGCTGGAAAAGAAGCTATCATGTCTGGTTCAGACGGAAAGTGTAAATTCAAGATTAACGAAAGTGCATTGGGTTCACACTCACACAAAGGGGTAATTGTTTATCAGGATGCTGATGGTTCTGATAAGGCTATTCCTTTCATCATTCCTCCATTCACCGTGGGTGAGGCAGCTTTGGTTGTTTCTCCAACAGCGATGATGGTGTTCTATGAACGTGTAGAGAATCCTGTTGAAATCTCAGTTCCTGGGGTAGACCCAAGTCAATTGAGTGTTAGTATGAGCGGAGGTTCTATCTCACCTAAGGGTGGTGGAAACTACGTTGTAATGCCAACAAACGGTTCGAAAGATGCAACCATCAACGTTTCAGCTACTATTAATGGTAAGTCTGTAAGCATGCCTGGTAAGCAATTCAAGATTAAGAAATTACCAGATCCAACTCCTTCATTCCAAGGAAAGAATCACATGACTACAACCATTTCTCGTGGAGACGCTACAGCAGCTTCAGCGGTATTTGCGAGTATGGGTGCTGACTTCGTTTTCCAAGGAATTCCAGTTTCGATCAACGGATTCACAATGACTGTTGCTAGCGCAGGTAAGATTACTCCTGAAATGCGCGCTACAGGTGGTTCATTGACTTCAGAAATGAAAACAGCATTGTCTAAGGTGAAAACTGGAGACAAGATTTATGTAGAAAGAATTGAAGCTTCTGTTGCTGGTGAAAGACGTCCTCTTCCATCAATCAGCTTGAAAGTTCAATAATAACATTTAAAACGTAAGGCTATGAAAAAGCTAATTCCAGTTCTAATTGTTGCAGCATTCATGATTGTTGCTAACAGTGCATACGCACAACCTCGCAGAAATGTGTTGGATGGAGCTTATGTGCAAGAAAACAATCCGCAGCGCAGAGTTAAGGAATGGCCATATTTGCGCGAGGCTGACGTACTTTGGAAAAAGCGCGTTTGGGAAGAGATTGATCTTCGTCAGAAGATGAACTACCCGTTGTTGTACCCTCTTAAGGAATTAAAGGGTCGCAAAAGCTTGTGGCAAGTAATTATTAAGGGTGTTGAAGACGGAAATTTAACGGCTTATAGCACGGGTCCTGATGGAGCAGACGATGAGTTTACTTACAAGTTAGAGCCAGAGCAGGTTAAGGCGCTATTGAATATTCCAATTACAGTAAAGAACTATATCAACGCTGATGAGTATGTATTGAAAGATACCATGATCACTCGTGAAGCTGAAGATATCGTTGGATACCGTTTGAAGGAAGATTGGATTTTCGACAAGCAACGTTCACAACGTTATGTAAGAATCATAGGTATTGCGCCAATGGTACTTCCTAGAAACGCTGAAGGACAGTTGCGTGATCCAGACAACCCAGTAGCTGTTCCTTTGTTTTGGTTGTACTACCGCGAGTGTCGTTATGTATTCGCGAATTGGGACAGCTTTAACACAGTGAACGATGCGTTTCGTGGAAGCTATGACGATCTTTTCGAAATGAGAAGGTTCTCAGCTCACGTAATTAAAGAAGAAAATGTTTACGATCGTGAAATTCAACAATATGCTCAAGGTCTTGATGCGTTATTAGAGAGTGAGCGTGTTAAGAAGGAAATCTTCGAATATGAACACGATTTGTGGAACTATTAATTTTATTGTTTTAAATCTGAACCCCTCGGTTTAACCGAGGGGTTTGTTTTTTTAGGAAGGAATGATTACAGTAGGGAATTTAAGTGTGCACTTTGGCTCGAGAGAGTTGTTTTCGAAGATTGGATATTTTATAGGTCCGCGCGAAAGAATTGGTTTAGTTGGAAAGAATGGAGCGGGAAAATCCACCATGCTTAAAATCTTAGCGGGTATTCAGAAACCGACCGAAGGAACAATCTCATTGGCCCGAGGAACAACCGTCGGCTATCTCCCTCAGGAAATGGTGCACTCCGAAGACGCATCGGTTTATGAAGAGGCTCAGGGCGCATTCCGCGAGCTTCAGGTAATGAAAGCTCGAATGGAAGAACTCGGCGATCTTATTGCCAACCATTCCGATTATACCTCTGACGATTATGCAAATTTGATCGATGAAATTGAAGCGGTCTCTCATAGACTTTCTTTGCTAGATGTAGGAAGTACTGACGAGAAAATTGAACGCGTTTTGAAAGGATTGGGTTTCACTTCAAAAGATTTGAAACGTCCAATGCGTGAATTCAGTGGTGGATGGAAGATGCGTGTTGAATTAGGTAAGCTGCTATTAGAGAACCCGGACTTGTTGTTGCTTGATGAGCCTACGAATCACTTGGATATTGAAAGTATCGAGTGGTTAGAGGAATTCTTGGTTGAATACCCAGGTGCAATAGTTTTGATTTCTCACGATAGAACTTTTCTGGATAATGTGACCAAGCGTACCATTGAGATTTCAAAGTCGAAAATCTACGACTACAAGTTCTCCTACTCGAAATACATTGTTCAGCGAGAATCAGAGGTTGAACGTCAAGAGAATGCGGCTAAAAATCAACAAAAGTACATTGAGGATACCAAGAAGTTAATTGACAAATTCCGCGCAAAGAAAGATAAAGCTGCTTTTGCGCAGACATTAATTCGTAAGCTCGATAAGCTTGAAAAAATTGAAGTCGATGATATCGACGGAACGAAAGTGCGTATTGCCTTTCCACCTTCGCCGCATGCTGGTAAGGTTATCTTGGAGGGATTCAACGTTGGAAAATCTTATGGTGATTTACATCTCTTCTCTAACGTGAATTTTCAAATCGCAAGAGGTGAGAAGGTAGCTCTTATTGGAAAGAATGGTGTGGGAAAGAGTTCTATGCTTCGCATGATTATGAATCAAGAACCCTATGATGGTGAATTGAAAATTGGTTACAGCGTTGAAGTAGGCTATTACGCCCAAAACCAGAGTGATATTTTGGATGGAGAAAAAACAGTATTCCAAACAATAGATGACGAAGCAGTTGGAGAAATTCGTAAAAGCGTTCGTGGATTGTTAGGAGCATTCTTGTTCAGCGGCGATGATATCGATAAGAAGGTAAAAGTATTATCGGGAGGTGAAAAGGCTCGTTTGGCTTTTTGTAAATTGCTTCTTCAACCCTATAATTTTTTGATTCTCGATGAGCCAACCAACCACTTGGATTTAGCTTCCAAGGAGGTGCTAAAGAATGCCATTGCGAAGTATGATGGAACAGTGCTTTTGGTTTCTCACGACAGGGATTTCCTTGATGGATTGACTCAGAAAGTTTTCGAGATACAAGCCGATCGAATGGTTGTTTTCCCGGGTGACGTTAAAGAGTTTTTACGCGACAAAAAGGCTACGAGCATTGCGCTTTACGAAAATGAGAAAGTAGTAAAACAGCAAGAGAAAATTCAAAAAGCCGAGCCTATTGTAGAGGCTAAACCTGCAGTTAAAATTGATAAAGCCAAAGAGAAGGAAATAAAGAAAGTGGAGGGCGACATTGAAAAAAAGGAGTTGCAAATGGCAGACTTAGAAAAAGAAATGTCAACCATGGACTACTCTAATCTTGAATTGGTAAATTCTCAAAACGCGAAATACGAGCTTCTTAAAAAGGAGCTTGAAGGATTAATGGAGAAATGGGAAAATCTTGCCGCGGAATAATTACTTTCCGTGACAAGATTTGTATTTCTTTCCTGAACCACAAGGACATGGTTCGTTACGATTAATTTTTGGATCAGCCACAACAGGTGCACTGCGTTGTTGAGAAACCATTTCACCCGCTTCCTGCGCTTGACTTGCGTGTTGATTCAAGTTTCCTGAATCTGCCTTTGTTGTTTGAGTACGAACAACTTCACGCTGTGGGGCTTGATTTACTTGGCTTCCAGAAGGTAACTGACAAGTCAAGAGGAAGTTTGCAATTTCAGCATTCGTCTTCGTAATCATTGTTCTAAACAAATCGAAGCTTTCTTTTTTGTAAATCAACAACGGATCTTTTTGCTCATGTGCAGCGAACTGAACATTGCTTCTCAAATCATCCATTGCGCGCAAATGCTCCTTCCAGTTTTGGTCAATGATGGCAAGCGTAATTCCTTTCTCAAGCGCACTAATCATTTCTTTTCCACCTGAAGCATGTGCTTTTTCAAGATTTACTGCTACTTGAATTCCTTTCAAACCGTTGTTGAATGGAATTGCAATGTTTTGATATCCTTGTGTATTTGTGCGATAAACATTTTCAATCACAGGAAATGCTTCAGCAGCCAGACTGTCGATGCGGCTTGTATAAGCTGTTAATACTGCCTCATAGGTTGAATGAATAACATTCATTTCATTTTCAGAAATGAACTGATCATGGCTTACGGGTGCTTCAATTCCGAAATAGCGAAGCAATTCAATTTTGTAGGCGTCGTAATTCTTGGAACTGTGTGCGTATGAAACAGCAGCTTGGGCTAGGTCATAAAGCATGTTGTCGATGTCAAGCTTCAAGCGCTCGCCGAATAATGCATGTCTTCTGCGCTTGTAAATGACTTCACGTTGCGCATTCATCACATCGTCGAACTCCAACAATCGTTTGCGAATTCCGAAGTTATTTTCCTCAACTTTCTTCTGTGCTCTTTCAATGGAGCTGGTGATCATGGAGTGTTGAATAACTTCTCCTTCCTTCAATCCCAAGCGGTCCATCATTTTCGCAATACGGTCACTTCCGAATAAGCGCATCAAATCATCTTCCAACGAAACGTAGAACGATGATGACCCTGGATCTCCTTGACGACCTGAACGTCCGCGAAGCTGACGGTCAACACGTCGCGAGTCGTGGCGTTCGGTACCAATGATGGCCAACCCCCCAGAATCTTTCACACCTTCACCCAATTTAATGTCGGTTCCTCGACCAGCCATATTGGTTGCGATTGTTACCGTTCCTGCTTTACCAGCAAGCGATACAATTTCAGCTTCTTTTTGGTGAAGCTTCGCATTCAATACTTGATGATCAATTCCGCGCTGACGAAGCATTCGGCTCAGGACTTCAGAAACTTCAACGGTAGTAGTGCCCACAAGAACAGGTCGTCCAGCTTCACGCAATTCAGCAATTTCTTCAATCACTGCGTTGTATTTTTCACGCTTTGTTTTGTAAATCTTATCGTCTTGGTCTTTTCTTGAAATTGGACGATGAGTTGGAATAATCATGACATCTAACTTGTAGATGTCCCACAATTCACCCGCTTCTGTTTCTGCTGTTCCGGTCATACCCGCAAGTTTGTGATACATGCGGAAGTAGTTTTGCAAAGTAATCGTTGCGTAGGTTTGTGTAGCCGCTTCAACTTTTACGTTTTCTTTCGCTTCAATCGCTTGGTGTAACCCATCAGAGAAACGACGGCCTTCCATCATACGACCGGTTTGCTCGTCTACAATTTTCACCTTGTTGTCAATAACCACATACTCCTTGTCTCTTTCAAAAAGAGCATAGGCACGAAGGAGTTGATTAATGGTGTGAATGCGTTCGCTCTTCACGCTGTAATCGCGTTGAAGTTCTTCCAATGCAGCCACGCGTTCAGCGTCGCTCTTAGAAGATTTTTCTATGCTGGCAATTTCAGTTCCGATATCTGGAAGGACGAAGAAACGTTCGTCTTCCATGTTTTTCGACATCAATTGAATTCCTTTATCGGTTAATTCAATTTGATTGTTTTTCTCGTCAATAACGAAGAACAATTCTGCGTCTGCCTTAGGCATTTCGCGTTGGTTGTCCTGAAGGTATTGCCCTTCAGTCTTGAGAAGAATTGCTTTAATTCCATCTTCGCTCAAAAATTTAATTAGCGCTTTGTTGCGTGGTAAACCACGGTATGCGCGAAGAAGAGCAAGTCCGCCTTCTTGTAATTCTTCTTTGTTTGGAGTACCAGATTCAGGTTGGAGTTTTTTCTTAGCTTCCGTTAAAAAGTCAGTCACAGCAGCCTTTTGAGCGTTCATTAAGATTTGAATCTTTGGCTTTAACGCGTCAAATTCCTGTTGATCTCCTTTCGAAGTTGGACCTGAAATGATAAGCGGAGTTCTTGCTTCGTCAATCAATACAGAGTCAACTTCATCGATAATTGCGAAGTGATGTTTGCGTTGAACCAGGTGCGAAGCTTCAACCGCCATGTTGTCACGCAGGTAGTCGAAACCAAACTCGTTGTTGGTCCCAAAGGTGATGTGAGCGCGGTAGGCGTTTCGGCGTGCGTCCGAATTGGGTTGGTGCTTGTCTATGCAATCCACACTTAATCCGTGGAATTCATAAAGAGGACCCATCCATTCCGAGTCGCGTCGTGCTAAGTAGTCGTTCACGGTTACTACGTGAACACCTTTGTTTGCAAGTGCATTTAAGAAAACGGGAAGCGTTGCAACTAACGTTTTTCCTTCTCCTGTAGCCATCTCTGCAACCTTTCCTTGGTGAAGGGCGATACCGCCAATCAGCTGAACATCGTAATGTACCATGTCCCAAGTGAAGCGGTTTCCAGCTGCAGACCAATTGTTTTTCCAGATAGCTTTTTCGCCTTCAATCCGGACGTAATCTTTAGAAGTTTGAACCGAAAAATCTTTATCAGAAGCGTTTGCAGTAACAGTAATTTCTTCGTTGTTTTTGAAAATTTCTGCGGTACGCTTGATGACTGCAAAAGCTTCCGGAAGTATTTCCAAAAGCACCTTTTCAATTTCTTCGTTGATGTTTTTTCTAACTTTATCTACTTGCGCGTAGATTCCCTCTTTTTCCTCAAGCGCGTCAAGAGGAAGAGCATCTGCTTTGTCGTTGAGAGATTGAACCTCGTCTTCTAAGTGCTGAATGTGTTTTTGAATGCGAACCTGCATGTCCTGCGACATTCTTCGAACATCGTCAGCGCTTGCACTAGAAATCGAGTCGTATGCAGATTTTGTTGCTTTAAGAAGCGGTTGAATAGCTTCAAGATCTTTCTCTTTTTTATCTCCGATAATTTTCTTCAGTATGGTATTCAGCGCTCCTAGCATAGATTCTTCAATTAATGGTTACAAATGTAACGCCTTCTTTCTTTTTATATCTGATAAAATGAAAGCGTATTTGGGTTTTTTCAAGTTAAAAGTAGTGCCATAAAATATATCGGAAATTCTGTCACTTTTACAAGAAAAATATTAGAAAAAATCACAAAGCCTAGGGAGATAAGGGATGTAGAGATTTGAAGTTTTAATTGTTAAAAACTAAGGCTTCTTGTTAACTGTTTTAAGTTGCAATTTCACGCTTGATAACGAATCTTTGAATTCTCGAATTTGAGATCGTTTTCTTACCTAAGAGAACTTTTATTCGAATACCAAAACAACCCAATTAATAAAGACAGATGCAGCACGAAGAACCGCTTTTGAAGGAGAATCCAGACAGATTTGTACTTTTTCCTATTGTTCATCAGGATATTTGGCAGATGTACAAAACCTCGGAAGCGAGTTTTTGGACGGCTGAAGAAATTGATTTGAGTGTTGACCTGGTTGACTGGAATACGAAGCTTAACAATGACGAACGTCATTTTATCAAGCACGTTTTGGCTTTCTTCGCGGCAAGCGATGGAATTGTTAACGAGAACTTGGCGGAGAACTTTGTTCGTGAAGTTCAATACACCGAAGCGAAATTTTTCTACGGATTTCAAATCATGATGGAAAACATTCACAGTGAAACTTATTCATTGTTGATTGATACTTACATCAAGGATACCGCCGATAAGAATTATTTATTCAAAGCCATTGACACACTAGAGTGTGTGAAGAAGAAGGCTGAATGGGCTTTGCGTTGGATTAAAGGCGGAACCTTCACAGAGCGTTTGGTTGCTTTTGCAGCGGTGGAAGGAATATTCTTTTCAGGAAGTTTCTGCAGCATTTTCTGGTTGAAAAAGCGCGGACTTATGCCTGGTTTGACATTCAGTAATGAGCTGATTAGTCGTGACGAAGGAATGCACTGCGATTTCGCTTGTTTGTTGTACAACAACCACATTCAAAATAAACTTCCGAAGGAACGCGTTCGTGAAATCATTGAGCAAGCTGTGGCTATTGAGCGTGAGTTCATCACAGACGCATTGCCTGTTCGATTGATTGGAATGAACAGCGATTTAATGAGTCAGTACATCGAATTCGTTGCTGACCGCTTGTTGAATGAGTTGGGTAACGAGAAAATTTATAACAGCACCAATCCGTTCGACTTTATGGACTTGATTAGTGTTGAGGGAAAGACAAACTTCTTTGAAAAGCGTGTTGCTGAGTACCAGAAGGCAGGTGTGAAAGAAGGTCCTTCTGAAGACTCAAGAGCCATTTCTTTCTCAGAAGATTTTTAAGAATATTAGCATTAACGAAATATATAGAAGCACATGTTTGTAGTAAAAAGAGACGGTCGAAAAGAGACGGTAAAATTCGATAAGATTACCGCGCGTATTGCCAAGTTATGTTATGGCTTGAACCCAATCGTAGATCCATTGAAGATCGCCATGAAGGTGATTGAAGGGGTCTTCGACGGAGTAACCACAAGTCAATTAGACACGTTGGCGGCTGAAATTGCAGCAACCAATACGACTACCCACCCGGACTATGCTTTGTTGGCATCGCGCATTGCCATTAGCAACTTACACAAGAATACGAAGAAGTCTTTTTCACAAACGATTACAGATTTGTATGAGTATGTAGATCCAAAGACCGGAAAAGGTGCGGGTTTAATTGCAGACGATGTGTATCAAGTGGTAATGGACAACGCTCCATTGTTGGACAGTACCATTATCTACGATCGCGACTTTCAATTCGATTACTTCGGATTCAAAACATTGGAAAAGTCTTATTTGTTGAAGACTCACGGAAAAGTTGTAGAGCGCCCACAACACTTATTCATGCGTGTTGCTGTTGGAATTCACAAGACAGATTTAGATGAGATTGTAAAGACTTACAACATGATTAGTGAAGGATGGTTTACACATGCCACTCCAACTCTTTTCAATGCAGGAACGCCAAAGCCTCAGATGAGCTCTTGCTTCCTCATTCAAATGAAAGACGATAGCATCCCAGGTATTTATGATACATTGAAGCAAACCGCTTTGATTTCTCAAAGCGCCGGTGGAATTGGACTAAGCATTCACAACGTTCGTGCAAAGGGTTCATACATCAGAGGAACAAACGGAACCAGCAATGGTATCGTTCCGATGTTGCGTGTATTCAACGACACAGCGCGTTATGTAGACCAAGGTGGTGGAAAGCGTAAAGGATCTTTCGCTATTTATCTTGAGCCATGGCATGCAGATGTATATGATTTCTTAGATTTAAGAAAGAATCACGGTAAGGAAGAAGTTCGTGCACGTGACTTGTTCTACGCTTTGTGGATTCCAGATTTGTTCATGCAACGTGTGAAAGACAATGGTACTTGGACTCTGATGTGTCCGAACGAGTGTCCAGGTCTTTCAGATTGTTGGGGGGAAGAGTTTGAAAAATTATACACCAAGTACGAAGCAGAAGGAAAAGGAAGAGAGACGATTAAAGCGCAAGACTTGTGGTATAAGATTATTGAATCTCAAATCGAAACAGGTAACCCGTATATGTTGTACAAGGATGCTGCAAACCGCAAGAGCAATCAGCAAAACTTGGGAACTATCAAGAGTTCTAACTTGTGTACAGAGATTATCGAGTACACTGCACCGGATGAAATTGCGGTATGTAATTTAGGTTCTATCGCATTGCCAAAGTTCGTGAAGGACGGCTCATTCGATCATGACAAGTTGTTTGAAGTAACCTACCAGTTGACGGTTAACTTGAATAAAATCATTGACGGAAACTATTATCCAGTTCCTGAAACACGCAACTCAAACATGCGTCACCGTCCGATTGGTATTGGTGTTCAAGGATTGGCCGATGCGTTCATTCTTATGCGTTACCCCTTCGATTCTGAAGAAGCAAAGAAATTGAATCGCGAAGTTTTCGAGACCATTTACTACGCGTCTTGTACAGCTTCGAAAGACCTTGCTCGCAGAGACGGTGCTTACGAAACTTTCCCAGGTTCTCCAGCATCAAAAGGAATTCTTCAATTCGATATGTGGAATGTTACTCCAACAGATCGTTGGGAGTGGAGCGTATTGAAAGAGGAAATTACAAAATACGGAATGAGAAACAGTTTGTTGTTAGCGCCAATGCCAACAGCTTCTACTGCGCAAATTCTTGGTAACAACGAATGTTTCGAGCCATACACAACCAATATTTATTCAAGAAGAACATTGGCCGGTGAGTTCATTGTAGTGAATAAGCACTTATTGAAAGACCTTGTTAATCTTGGTTTGTGGAACGACAACTTGAAAAACAAGTTGATGTCTACCAGTGGTTCGGTTCAAAACATCGACGAGATTCCAGATAACTTGAAAGCCTTGTATAAGACTTCTTGGGAAATTTCACAACGTGTAGTTATTGATATGGCTGCAGACCGTGGAGCGTATATCTGTCAAAGCCAGTCGTTGAACATTTTCATGGAAAATGCGAATTTCGGTAAGTTGACATCTATGCATTTCTATGCATGGGAGAAAGGCTTGAAGACGGGTATGTATTATTTGAGAACAAAAGCAGCAACAGATGCTATCAAGTTCACAGTAGATAAATCACAATTGTCTCAGCCGAAAACAGCTGCAGCAGTTGAAACAGCTCCTGTTTCAGTGAACATGAACATTACTCCTGAAACACTTTCTCAAAAGAATGTTGATGCTATTGCTTGTTCTTTGGACAATCCAGATTCATGTGAATCTTGCAGTGGGTAATCGAATTGAAATAATGAAATGGAAGGGCCGCAATAGCGGCCCTTTTTTCTTCAATTCACTTTTAATAAGTTCCAATTGACTTACGATTGGGTCATTCGAAATATTTGTACCTTGTAGTCATATGAGAAATCTCCTATTGTGTTTACTTGCTTCTTTAGCAAGTACTGTTTTGTTCGCGCAAACACTGCGTGGAAAGGTAGTAGAACAACAAAATCAAGCTTCACTTACAGGTGCTGTAGTCTTTGAGAAAGGCACGAATAATGGCGTAACGACTGACTACGACGGTGAGTTTTCAATCAAGGTTGCGGCTTTGCCAGTAACAATCGTCATTAAGTATGTGGGCTTTTCAGATCAGGAAATTGTAGTTAAGAACACTGATTTTCTTTTGGTTGAAATGAATTCGGGTGATTTTGGACCGACAGTGATAATTAAAGATTCTCGCATTACTGAAAAGCAAAAACAGAATCCACTGACTGTCGAGCGCATGGACTTAACAGCGATTAAAAATTCGGCATCAGGAAATTTTTATGAAGGGCTAGGAGCTCTAAAGGGCGTTGACTTAACGACAGCGAGTCTCGGTTTCAGAGTAATAAATACAAGGGGATTTAATTCAACTTCACCGGTTAGAAGTTTGCAATTGATAGATGGGGTAGACAATCAATCACCTGGTTTGAATTTCTCATTGGGAAATTTCTTGGGCGCTCCTGATTTAGATGTGTTTGCTGTAGAAATTGTGCAAGGAGCAAGCAGTGCATTCTATGGTCCCGGGGCATTCAACGGAGTCATAAAAATGGAAACGAAGGATCCGTTTTTTTATACAGGATTAACAGCGCAGTTAAGGGTGGGAGAAAGGCAATTGGTTGAACCATCTGTGCGTTTCGCTCACGCGTTTTCAAACAAGGAAGGGTATAAATTTCTAGCGTACAAGTTCAACGTCTTTGCTTTTAAAGCGTTGGATTGGTCTGCAGATAACCAATCTCCAATATACAATGGCGGATATTCAGCGAGCAACCCTGGAAGATTTGATGCGGTGAACACGTATGGCGATGAATATTTTGCTGCAAACAATTACTCTGAAGATTCGAACGGTAAACCTGGATTGGGTACCTTCTTTAGAACGGGTTATCGTGAGTCGGATTTGGTAGATTACAATACCAAGAATGTGAAGGCCAATGCTTCTGTTCATTTGCGTTTAAAGCCTGAGCTTGAAGAGAATTCACCTGAATTGATTTTTGCAGGAAATGTAGGTCAAGGGACAACCGTTTATCAAGGTGATAACCGTTTTAGTTTGCGCGACATCTTGTTCTATCAAGGGCGCGTTGAATTAAAGAAGAAAGACAAGTATTTTATTCGCTTTTATGGAACGGGTGAAGATGCAGGTAAGAGTTTTGATCCTTATTTCACCGCTTTGAAATTGCAGGATGCGGCGCGTTCTGATGAGAATTGGGCGAATGTTTATGTGAAGTATTGGCAAGATTCTATTCGCAGTCAGGTGTTGGATATGGGTTATCCCCAATATGTTCAAAACCCGAATTGGCCAGCAGAACCTAATTTCTTTATCGTTCCAACCGATGAGCAATACGCTGCATGGACAGCTCAACACGCAGATAGCCTCGCTTATTTTCATCAGTTGGTAGAAAACTGGACAAATAATGGAACAGGTGGAATTCCAATTCAGGGACAATATGGATTTTTCCAACCGGGTTCTGCAATGTTTAATTCGAATTTCGACCGTATCACTTCTTCCAAAAACAATGAAGCTGATGGAGGAACGCGTTTCTACGATCGCTCGTCATTGTTCCATACACAGGCGGAATACCAGTGGAAAGGAAAAGGATTCATTGATTATCGTATTGGTGGGAACGCACGATTGTATCGTCCGAATTCAGCGGGAACTATATTCACCGATGATTCGACGAAGATTTATAATTACGAAGGCGGATTGTATTTCGGAGGTACTCGGAAGTTTTTGGAGAATCGTTTAATCGTGAGCGGAACCATTCGCCTGGATAAAAACAAAAATTTCGATGCGCTAATTAGTCCTGCCGCTTCAGTAGTTTTTCAACCTAAAAAAAATCACTACTTAAGAGCTTCTTTCTCTTCTGCGCTCAGAAATCCAACCTTAACCGATCAGTATCTTGACTTAAACGTTGGTCCGGCTATTTTGAGCGGGAATCTAACGGGTGTAGACTCCTTGATTACACTCGCGAGTTTCAACGCTTATAGAAATACGTTGGAGACAGATAGTCTTCGTTATTTCAACATAGATCCGATTCGTCCAGAACAGGTAAAGACACTTGAATTTGGTTACAGAGGTTCTTTCTTAGACCAAAAAGTGTATGTTGATTTAGGCGCTTATTACAGTGAGTACAAGCACTTCATTGGATACAACATTGGGTTGGAAGCGACCTTTGATCCGACCACGAATTTGCCCGACGAACTTCAGGTATACCGCTATTCTGCCAATTCAAAAAACACCGTTGTTACGCAAGGAGCGAATGTTGGTTTGAATTATTACTTCCATGAAAAGCACAGTTTTGGCGCTAACTATTCCTTCAACAGCATTGTTAGAAGCGATGAAAACGACCCAATCATTCCTGCTTTCAACACACCAAAGCATAAGTATAATTTGAGTGTAACTGGAAACAAGTTGTTTGAGTCGAAGGAAGGGAATTGTTGGGGGTACAGCGTGAATTACAAATGGATTCAGGGATATCTTTTTGAGGGATCGCCCCAGTTTACGGGGTTTATCAATACCTATGATATGGTGGATGTTCAGTTAAATTACAGTTTAATCGAATCCAACATGTTCTTTAAAATAGGAGCTTCGAACGTGTTAAATAACAAACAAGTTCAAGTTTACGGAGGTCCTTCAATAGGAAGAATGGCCTATCTTAGCATCCAATATTCGTTCAATCATCAAAAAACAAATAAATAAACTATGAAAAAAATCTACTCATTGATTGCCATTGCGATGTTGAGTGTGACTGGTGCTTATGCACAGCGTTACATGACAGAGCAATTTTCATCGGTAAACGTTCAAACGGACATTACCTATGGAGTTAACGCTACTGTATTGCTTTACCAAGTTGTTGGAGAGGCTGTTCCAGAGCAATTGAAAATGGATGTATACACTCCAGCAGGAGATACAGAGACAGAACGTCCAGTTATTCTTTATTTCCACACTGGTAATTTCCTTCCTTTCCCACAGAACCAAGGTACTGGTGGAACACGCACAGATTCTACCATTGTTGAATTGTGTACTCGTTTAGCTAAGTTGGGTTACGTAGTTGCATCTTGTGATTACCGTCTTGGATGGAACCCAATTGCAGCAACTCAAGAAGAGCGTGTAAACACATTGATCAACGCGGCTTACCGTGGTGTTCAAGACTGTCGCACTGCTGTACGTTATTTCCGTAAGACCGCTGCAGAAGATGGAAATCCTTTCGGTATTGACCCAACTCGTGTTGCAGTATGGGGACAAGGTACAGGTGGATACATCACATTTGCTGCTTCAGGAATTGATGCATACACAGATTTGTTGTTGCCTAAGTTCACAACAAGCGCTGGTATTCCAATGGTATTGGATTTCGTAAACGGTGATATCAACGGTACATCTGTTGGTGTTAACCCATTAAACGGAGATACTTTGTGTTATGCTAACCACGTTGGTTACAGTTCAGACTTTAATGTTGCTGTAAACATGGGTGGTGCATGTGGAGATATTTCTTGGATCGATGCAAATGATAACCCAATCATTTCATTCCAAGTTCCAACAGACCCATTCGCTCCTTACTACACAGGAACTGTAATTGTTCCAGGTTTGAATTTACCAGTTGTCGAAGTTCAAGGAAGCTATGATGTACAAATGGCATTAAGCCAATACGGTAACAACGGTGTATTTGAATTGGCTGAGGGATATGCTCCAGGTCAACCTTTCACAGATGCTGCTAACGCAACAAACAACGGTTTCCACGGTTTATTCCCTTTCGAGCGTCCTGCTGGAATGGAAGTAGATTCTTCACCATGGGATTGGTGGGATACTGCAACTAACCCTGGAAGTGCAAACGGTTTGTTAACCAACCCAGATATGTCTGCTGCAAAAGGAAAAGCTTTTTGTGATTCTATTATGGGCTATGCAGTTCCACGTGTTGCTTGCGCATTGAATTTGAATACAAGCCCATGTTACATTGGTATTGACGAAACTGAAGAAGTTTCTTTCAATGTATTCCCTAACCCAGCAAACGAATCATTTGCAATTCGTGCTTCTGAGCGCGTGAGTGCAATTCGTGTATTCGATGCAATGGGAAGAGTAGTTTACAATTCAAACACAACTAATCAAGAGGTTGTATTTGTAGATTCTTCGAATTGGTCTGCAGGAATGTATACCGTCGAGATTCATACAGATAACAATGCAGTTGCAAGAAAGAAAATGTTGAAGAACTAATCTTCTTCTTCTGAATAGAAAAGGCCCTAGAAATAGGGCCTTTTTTTATGACGTTAAATTTTTTTATGCTTTTGCTATCTCGTCTGCGAGTTCCTTGTATTCTTCAGGTGTGAATTTCAAACGTTCTTTTTCGAAATTCATATCGTGAATATGATTGATTGGAATAAGGTGCATGTGTGCATGTGGCACTTCAAGACCAATTACACTTATTCCTATTTTTTTGCACGGTATTACTGTTTGAATTTTACGTGCAACCTCTTTCGCAAATAGGTTAAGTTCCTTGAGCTCTACTTCTGGAAGATCGAAGATGTAATCTATTTCCTTTTTAGGAACTACCAATGCGTGCCCTTTTGCTACAGGTAAAATATCGAGAAATGCAATGAATAATTCGTTTTCAGCTATTTTGTAGCATGGAATTTCACCATTGATTATTCGAGTGAACAAGCTAGCCATTAGCGATTGATATCTAGAATTTCCAATTGAAGCGTACCAGCTGGAACCTGCACTTCTGCAATGTCACCCACTTTCTTTCCCAATAATCCTTTCCCAATAGGGGAGTCTATACTGATTTTCTTTTCCGCAAGATTCGCTTCGTTTTCAGCTACGATGGTGTATTCAACTTCAGTATTCGTCTTCATGTTCTTCAACTTAACACGAGAGAGAATAAATACCTTAGAATTGTCTATGTGAGAATCGTCTATTAATCGTGCATTAGCGGCTAGATCTTCCATTTTCGCTATACGCGCTTCCAAATGTCCTTGTGCTTCTTTGGCAGCATCATATTCAGCGTTTTCGCTTAAGTCGCCCTTATCTCTGGCTTCAGCAATTTGCTGACTAATTTTAGGGCGTTCTACCATTTTAAGATGATGCAATTCATCTTTCAACTTTTTCAATCCCTCGGCTGTGTAATAGGCAATGTTCGACATAAACTTAGATGTATTTAAATAAAGAAACCCCGCGAACGAGGTTTCAAAACAAATATAGGAAGAATTTTTAAAGCGTGATGTGTATTCCCATGCTATGAATTCCATTGAAAGGGTTAGTCAAGCGATAAGAATAATCAAGGCCGATAACACTTCCATTGTCTCCTGTTGGCAATTGAATAGTCATGCCACCCGTAGGACCGGCAAGTGCGCTTTGAGCGTTGTATGTTGTGTTAGATCCAATGTCTTGTTGGTAACCACCGCGCAAGAACAGTTTGTTTCGAAGATTATATTCTAATCCAACAGCAACTTGGTCTTTACTGAATGAGTTAGAGGTGTAAGCTGCATTCGCTGTAAGTTTCATGCTATTCTTCATTAAGAAGTCGTATGCAAAACCAACATTAACCATTGAAGGCATTTCGTACGGCTGAGAGCGTTGTTCAACAGTTAAGGTATTTCCGCTCGAAGGAATAACAGCAGACACGGTCATTCCATCGCCTTTGTAACGCATAGGTGGTCCAACGTTACGAAGTGTGATTCCAAAACGAACATTGTCTTTTTCACCTGTTACATAGCGAATACCAGCATCAAAAGCTACTCCCTGTGAGCGGACATTGTATATAGCTTCACTGATTAAACGAACTGTAATTCCACCATAGATGCTGTTCGAGAATTCTTTCGCGAAACTAATTCCAATGTTAGAATAGTTTACGGTGAAACTTCCGATACCGCCTTCAGGGAGTGCTTCAGTAGTTCTTGCGATATCCCCGAAGTTCATGTTGACAACAGATAAACCGAAAGCTCCCGATTTTCCAACTTTTTGTCCGAATGCTGCTGCATTCAATTGAATGCCTGTTCCTACAAAGTACTGAGTATTTGTGAAAAGGAGTTCAGTTTTCTTAGTGAAAGCTAAACCTGCAACATTCAAGAAAACACTTTCAACTCCAGTGACAGATGAAAGAGAAGAATTGCCTAATCCCGAAGAGCGAGCCCATGGATTGACCAACAAATGGCTCGCACCTGCTGATCCAGATCTATCAGGATTACCAGCAAAGATTGTAGCGGTAAATCCGAAAATCAAGGTTAATGATATGATTGATTTTTTCATGATCTTAATTCGTATTTCAATTAGAAGTTATTCAAGTCGACCGGACGCATAACGCCGAACCATTTCAATATTTTCTCACCGATTCCAGGTACGTCAACATGAATGATGTAGGTACCTGAAGCGATAGGAATGTTTCTCTCGTTTTTCAAATCCCAATCGATACTTGTGATTTTATCAGCTTTCTTGAATTGTCTGATTCTATTTCCATTTAAGTCGTAAATGGTGACAGTACAGATGTCAGGAAGGTTAGTCACTTTAATGCGGTTATCCAATTGGTTCGTCTCGTACGAACTGAATGCGTAGTATGGATTTGGAACCACATTGATAATGTCTAACACAGATGTCAACGTGTTGGCATCGTTCAAGGTTGTAGCAATATTCTTCGTAGAGAAAGTATAGATGTTTCTCCATTCGTTTACTGAACCGTTTGGTGTAGAGATATCAGGGTTGTTGTATGCGTAGCTCGCATATGGTTTAGCAACACGGACGCTGATTCGAACGTCGTTAGGAATAATTCCTTCTTCCACAGATAGTAGTGGGTGTTCTGGATTAACTAATCCACTTCCAACCCAAGTACATCCACGGAATACTTTTTTCCAGTTTGAAGAGCTGATCGAAGGATCAGACAACTTGCTATACAAGAATTCTCCGTTGTCATATGCAGGGCAAAGAGCTAAACTTGAGGATGGGCTTGTTGGTGAGTAGTCTTCCCAGCGCAAGTTTTTGAATACATAGATCCAGTGTTGCCCACCGAATAAAGGTTGGCCGTTGTTGTTGTACAAACGTGCAGACGGATTCCAAATCATATCACGTCCATTCTCACCAACTAACCAACTGTCTTCACCGAATGCCATGTTCAATCTCTCACCAGTGCTCAAGTCGATAGCATATCCTGGGAACCAACCCATACCAATTGTAGAAATTAAATCTCCCTCAGCGGCGTTGTATCCGGCTTGTCCTGCTTTTCTTCCATTTTTATCTACAGAAGGGGCACGACGAACTTTCATTTTTTCAGGATCTACAGAGTTATCACCGTCATTGTCTTCTGCAAGTTCAGGTGTGAATTGCATTTCCAACACAGGACAACGTGTCCATTTAGATTTGTCTTTGGTGAAAACAATATCTACGTTGTTTAAGCCTTTGATGTTTGATTTGCGTTGTTGATCCAATTGGTCCAAATCACCCTTTAAGGCATCAATGGTTGGAGCTACATTGTTGACTACAATGTTTGCATCGTTAGGATCTAACACAGTACCGGAAACCAAGCAATATGGTGACCATGTACCACCCGCAACTGCTTCGTATTTCTCCTGTTCATCAGTGAAAGGAAAACCAGAACTTCCTTGCTCATAGTCGTCATACAAAGCTTCTGACAATGCTTGTGGATCTGTACCTTCAGTTTTAACGCTTCCTGCACGTATCCAGTTTTGCTCAGAGAATCCTTCAGCATCTTGTATTCCGAGTAACCAAGGTTTAGAAGGGTCGTCATATGATACCGATGAAGACAAAAGTTCAGTGTAATGCTTCACCTCTTCACCATCTACCTGATAATCATATTGTCCCCAGGTAACAGAAAGTCCCCAGTCTATTATAACATCTTCGCTTGAAGTATTAAACTTCTTGTATGTACCGTAAATAGTTCCTTCGTCTAGATTTTCGAGTTCCCAATACATGCTGTCTGGTGCTTCCTCTCCGAAGGCAGTAGATTTGAGGCGCAATTCGAAATCAGCTGAAGGCACGCGAAGCGGATCTACAACCTTAACTTGAACAGGTCCCTTACCAGGAGCGTAGGTCAATTCGCTTATGTTGTTGTTAGCTAAAATGATTGCTTCTGTTTCAGAGCCCAACAACAAATCGTTGTTACCGTTTCCTTTTCCTTCAATACGAGTCAATGGAACGCCGTCGCCGTAGTTAGAATTTTGGATAGTTCCACCTAACTCTGGAGAAGGGATGTGTGGAATGGCAGAAATCTTCTGAATTTCGCCTATCGCACTCTTTCTCGAGGATAAGAAAGCCTCATCCTGACCCTTTTCAAGGGCAATGTCGTATTGCGCGTAGTTATTGTAACCATATGCAATTACCATGAAGTAATAAGTCTTGTGGTTGATTAAGGCATTGTTTCCCGTAGCGAATGCATCTGTTGTCACTCGGAATGAACGTTGAATACCATTGTCAGCACCATCCACTTTCAACTCAGGTACAATATATCCGGTGATTGGATCACGTGAGAAGTTGATAATTCTTCCAACACCATTTTTAACGTCGCATTGAGCAATCAAACGCGCTTTCTCGATGTCTCCGAGATCATTAGCACTCACGTCATCATTAGCACGTTGGTATACCAAGTAGCCTTCAAATTTATAAGAGCGATCTTCAAGAGTAAGTTGAGTTCCGTCGGCTAATTCCTCAGGAATACTTGGGTCGAAACCGCCTTGCTCAGGACCGTAGTTCTCTTGGTAGTTAGTAGAAATCGCATTATCGTTGTTCAACATAAGGATGATTTCCTTATCTAATTCTTGAACAGCAACATCTGGAGCATCTGGACCAGAAACCAATTCGAAACAGTTGTCAAATAAAGATTGTGCCTTATCGTCAAACTCACGAAGTAATCGAACAGATTCGAAAGGGTCTCCGCTGTTTGCTTTTGCCCAAACAATTCCTAAAGTAATGTTATTGTAATCACCAGGCTTCAAGGTGAAAGGACCTGCTGCTTGAATGAAACGACGGTCATTTGGTGGATTACCCTCAGACTCTTCAGACCAATCGTCGGTTATAACGCCAGCGGTACCCCAGTGCAATGGGTCTGTATCATCTGGGAACATGTAGTCTGCAGCAATATCAGTAACGTTAGGCCCCGAAGCTCCATTTCCGCCGTAGTTCATACGTTGACCATTTTTCCAAAATCCTTTCATGTAGTTATAAAAGTGACTTGGTAAAGCGGGCTCACCATTCACAGGGTTTTGGCTGTTGTTGTAGTAAACGAACTTACGCATTCCGAAACGCTCGTTGTCTACCACACCATCTCCGTAACCGATACCTAAACCTTTATAAGGAATACCGTCTTGGTCAATCGCATCGATAATATCAGTTGTTAAAGGGTTGTCTTTGTTATCTGAATCTTGGTAAGGTCCTTCAAAGAAGTCGACACCAACAGCAGGAGGGTTAGCTCCATATCCTAGAGAAGAAGATGTTGGTTCGTCAAAGGCATCACCATTATAGCAATAACCTAATCCACGTTGAACGTCGCATCCAACATAGTCATCTACAGAAGTTCCTAAGTCAGGGTCTACCCAAGATCCGAAATACGTTTCAGTTAATGTCTGTGAACCTTGGTTAATCAATACATAGTTGTAGAATGTCATGTTGTTCACTTCATCATTCGAGGTGAATGCAAATGCTTGTGCGCGAATTTCCATTCCAATAGGCTGTCCTTGAGACTCGGTATGCGCATTTCCTTTGTCATTAAAGATCCAGTAGTAAGTTTGGTCACCATACAATGGAACGATATCTTCTCTACGTCGTTCCGCACAATTGATTTCTCTTAAGAAATCGTACCACGGATAGTCACCGTTTTGTGGATTGTAAAATCCATCTTGGTCGTAGTCATAGAAAGGAGCTAAATACAAATCTTGACCAGCTGCAGTATTTCCGATAGCCGGATATTCGTAAAAATAACCTGGGATGGCGTAATCTGTCGCGCAATCTGTACCACCGGCAGCAATACAGTCGTAGTATGCACGATGCTTTTGAGCGTCTTGACGCAATGAAACGAAAAATCTGTCGTACTGTTCGCAAGTTGACTCTGTAACAGAGGCGGTTCCATCGTTGGTCAAAGGTCCTGGCCAGTAATCATTTCCATCACCGCGGAAGGTCACCGCAGCAAGTTTCAATTGTTGGTCAGGAGAAATTCCACCCATCCAAAGAGCACCTGCGTAAATAGAAGAAACACCACTTCCTTTGGGCACTTCATAAGCTGCGCGGCTCAATGATCGGTTTTGCCACATGGAACCACCTGTTTCAATTAACGCTTTAACGTTATTCCACGCCAAATCTCTAAGCCCTGTAGCCGGCGCGCACAAAGCGGCACGTGAGTCAGTTACTATTTCATTGTTTTGAACCATTCCAGAGTTTTCTGGAACAGACTTGTATGCGAAAGAGTTGTTCGCAATACCAAGTGTCAAAGCAACTAGACTTATATATATATTCTTTCTCATGCTTTTTGAATAATTCATTTTCTCAAAAAATTAAAAATCAAATCTTACCCCTAAACGAATCTGACGTGGTGAACCTAGATTGTATGGGTTATTTACAAACATACTGTAGTAGTTTCTGAATGATGTTGGCGAGTTTTGCGTATTAATCACGTTTTGATATTGTGCCGCAGCCAAATAACCATCATCGTCAGGAGTACCTGTAAAGCGGTAAACGCTAGAGATATTCTGAGTGTTTAACAAGTTTGTCACCCATAAATAAACGTTCAAGTTTGCAGCTTTCTTTTTGTCACCTTCTCCACCAAACGCCAAGCTAAAGTTCTTGTCGAAGTTCATATCTACAGTGAACTGCCATGGAAGGCGAGCGCTGTTGATACCACCAGCAGTTGTTGGGCTTAGCTCACCTGTAATTGGAGTTGGGAATACTTGAGCAGTGTAAGGAGTTCCAGAACCTAGGTTTGCAATTAAGTTCGCTCCTGTGTTTGCAAAGATTTGCTTTCCGAACCATACTGGTCCATTGTATTCTTTTCCTTCACCATAGCGGTAGTCAACAGTAGTTACAATACGATGACGTTGATCATAGTTGAATGGAGCAACAGTTCTCAGGTTTGGAAGTCCTGCATTAATAAGTGCAAGCTGAGTTTGAGTTGTTGACCCTGTTCCATCGGCGAACTGAAGCGTGTAAGAAGTCTTCATCCACAAGTTACCTGTTCTTCTTAGATCGTAAGTTAACGTCAAACCTTTAACAGTTCCGAAGTCTAAGTTTCCGAAAGCGCTATACGTACTTGGGTAAGCTCCATTGAAACGACGAACTTGGATCATGTCACGCAATTCACGGTAGAACGCTTCAACTTTTATCGATGAAGTCTTAGAAAGTACTTGTTGGAATCCAAGCGCGTAGTCAACTGTTTTCTCAGGACGAAGGTTTGGATTGCTAATTAAAACGTTTCTGTTTTCCATGAACAAGTAATCAACTGGATTGAAGCGGTTACTTGAAGTTGGACGTTGTGTTAAGATGTCATAGTGAGCAAAGAATAAAGCCTCTTCAGAGATAGGGAAAGAGAATGCTACACGAGGCATAAAGTTTACTGCCGGAGTGTATTCTTTGAATGCTTTGCTTGTTAGAGCAGCATCAGGATCAACACTTAAGTATGGGTTGATTTTTCCTCCGGCTGCAATACTTGTGAATGGGTCAGTTACAAGAGTACCTTGAGCATTGTACCAGTTGTCACCGTCGCGGTATCCTTGAATGGCTGTCGGATTGCGGATATCATCTACATACACAACGAAGTCATCACCAATGTTCGATGGTCTTGAAGCTCCGAAGCTGTCGAAATCAACTTCACCAGCTGTGTATGCTTCGCTGATTACGTATGGATCCACCGGTACATATTGGTTTGCATCGTAGCGGTCAATACGCAGACCTACGTTGAAGATTAAGTCATCAAAAGCAAACTTGTCCATAATGTATCCAGAGATATACACTGGCTCGAATGCACCAACTGCGCGAGTGTAGTAAGACTCATTACCAAGGGTATATCTCTCAGAGAAAAAGTCATCCAATGAGGGCTTTCTGTTTAGTAAATTTCCTCTGTGGTCGAAGCCGTAATAAGTTACTACAGCGTTACCTTGGTTTAAAAGGTCTGACGCACCGAACATATCCACTGTAAGGAAATCAGGGCTAAGACCATCTGTGTTGATGAAATCTGTTCCGTTTGGATCAAGACCTAATGCTGTTCTTAGGTTGTAGTCGAATTCAAATTGACCACTACCAACAAGATTACTGTAGTCAACATATGTGTATGTACCGTTGTTGGTGTAGTAAGGATCATCAGTATTTAACTCTTGGTTGTGGTAGTTCGCGTATTGACGAGCCAATTGCCACAATCCGATTGGAGCGATAGAGTATCCTGCGTCTTTGCGTTGCTCGAATTCGAAACCAACTTCAATAGCATGGTCTCCAATATCTGCAGAACCAGAACCCGAAATACGGAATTGATTGTTGCGGAAAACGCTGTAGTTATTAGATTTAGATCCAATGTGCGTCCAAAGGCCGTATGTGCCTGCTGGTTGCTGACCGTTCACTAAACCGTTTCCTCCTTGAATGTTTGTGATTGAAGAGTACGGAGAATCTCCAATTTGCTCTGTTTCAGAAGTAAAGTCGTTTAAGGTTGGATCAAAGAATTGCGTGTCTGTAATGATACCGTCAGTCCCGTTCAATACTTCTGTTACATATGGATTAGTATTGAAAAGAGTAAAGAATTGATTTGTGATAGCAGCTAAGTCTGGGTTGTATTCAGACGGAGTGAAGTTCACATTCACATCTTGCCATCCATTTTGCTCAAAGTAATTTCCAGAACTATTCAAGGTGTATGAAGGTCTGCGATAAATATCGAATGTACCTACGTGACCATATCTGAAGAGGTTGTTTCCATGAGCAGCGTCTTCAGAGCGGTTATAGCTTTGAGAGAAGTCAGCTTGAATTCTGTAGAACACGTTCTTCAAATTTGAACTGCCCGACTCGTCTTCTGCATTCTTGAAGCGTTGAGCAAATTTCGCATATGCTCTCCAGTCAAGTCCGGTGTTTTGCTGGTTGTTTTGCCAGTTCGAAAGCATGTTTCCATAGTCGAAGCTGTTTCCGCGGCTAAGTGCCACAGTTCCACCGAATGTTAGCGTAACGTTTTCAGATGCATTCAAGTCGATTTTAGTAACAAGGTTCGCTTGTCTAGAACGAACATTCATGCGCGTGTTGATCTTTTCGAAGTCATCAGCAGTAAGGAAGTCAGCGTTGTAAAGGGCTCCATTTACAGTACCATCTGCTTGTACGTTCTGACGCAAAGGGTTTGCTAGAATAGCTTGACGAGCATCTTCCTTCATGCGATAAACACCGCCAAAGGTTGGACCACCATCTACAACGTCTGTATAGTTTCCAGATAAGAAGAAGCCTAAAATTGGTCTTCCTTTAGAACCATCTGCTTTCTTTCTAAACAATATCGGACCTGATAAAGATCCTTCCAATAAGTTGTATCCGTAATAGTCTAATCCAACAGCTTTGTCTCCAACTTTGAAACCTGAAGAAATTGCTTCTAATCCTCCAGTGTATTCAGACGAAGCTGAGCGAAGAGAGATATTAATAACCCCACCCGTAGCATCTCCAATGTTTGCAGGGATACCACCAGTGATAACCGATACCTCTTCAATTGCAGACTTAGGAAGTGAAGTAGATCCACGAACTTTAATACCATCGATGTACACCCAAGTTGAACCTGTACGAGCACCACGAATAGAAATTCCACCACCAGTACCAGCAGAACTAACCCCAGCAACTGTTTGTGCTAAACCAAGTGCATCACGACTTGGCATTTTCTCTAATTCTTCGCGTGTTACAGTTCCACCGGAAGCACCACCATCTTTGTCGATAAGTGGAACACGGTATTCCTTAATCTCAACGGTGTTCATCTCAACCCCTGGACTCAACTCAGCGTTTGCAAATTGAATTTTTCCTGCTGAAATTGGAATACCCGTTTGACTTTGTGTTTGATATCCCACGAAGTTGAACTGAACTTCGTAAGTTCCTGGGTCAACGGGTTTGATGGTGTATTGACCATCTGGGTCTGTCTGTCCACCAGTAATTAGGTTTCCGTTCAAAAACAGAACGACATTCACGAAAGGAAGAGGCTTCTTAGTCTCTTTGTCTATGACTTTTCCTTTCAAAGTTCCGCCATTTCCTTGTGCTAATACACTAGATACTGAAAGGGCAATTAAACTCAAAAGCAGGTAAAATTTTCTCTGCATAAAAACCAGGTTAAGGAATTATTAAAGTATACAACGGGTGCTAAAATAAGACAAGCTTAGGTTAATTCCCAAAGTTCATTAAATCAATCTTTGTAAATTTTATTTTTAGTTCTGATTATCAAAGTAATAGGTGGTTAAGACCTAATGCTTTGGTAAAACTAAATCAAGGTTCGGGAAATTCTGTTTTTTTTTACTTTTTTCGAAATCGAATTGATCTGTTTTTTTTCTTTTCTAAGACTGTTTATTGTCTTCGAACCCAAATCCGCTTATACCACGGCATGTTGCCAAGTCTGCGCATTCTTTGAGATTTCTTCATATGACGTTTCATTTGTCGTTTGCCCTTCTTTCCTTGTGCGTTCTGATGTTTTTCTACGCTATTTAGGTATTCCTTCTCGATTTTATCGTGTTGTTCCTTTTGTTTAGAATGGGCATTCTCAGGTGTAATGACATCGGTTCCTGGTTGGCCCCATGCAGATATTCCAATGAAAAGGAACAAAGAGAGTAAAAGTGTTCTCATTTTCTGAATTCGTAAGAGTACTTCGTAATTAATATGTCTTTAGAGCCCATGTCTTGATCCAAGGTGGCTTCAATGAATGAGGTAGGCGTATACAGGATTTCAATTTCGCGCTGAAGAACAGCGTTCGAGTAATAAGAAACCTTAGTCAGATTTCCAATTCTATCGTACTGAAATGTTTCGCGTTTGGTTTCCTTGTTTGAAGAACTTTCCACAGTAGATATTTGTGCGATCCACCCTTTGTCGTTGTATGAGTAAAGTTTGGTGTAGCTCTTTCCACTTAATGTAAGTTCTTTTTCTTCGCGAGTAACAAAACCCGCAGAGTCCCTGTAAATAAGGTCGATAGCATAAGGGAGGCCGTAGTTGTTGAAGCTTTCTTTTCGAAGTATTAACGATGAAGGTTCACTGTATTTGAATGATTCCGAATTTACAGTAACAGTTAAACCCGGAACAAGTTTTAGTTTTTCAATGCTTTTGTTTTCAGAAACAGAATTATCGATCCTTTCAACCTGACCTTTTTGATCGTAGAAAAAAGAAGTGGTCGTATATCCGTTTCGTCCCAATTCATTTCTGTTTTGTACCAAGCCTAATTCGTTTCGGTCGAATTCGATGTGTGTGCTATCTACTATGCTCAGAACACTTGTCACTGCATCAATTTTTGCCAGTTGTCCTGTTTCGTTAAAATGGTATACTGTGATGTCAGGTCGATTTTCGATGGCCTTCCCGGTTCGCTTCATCTGACATACACCGGTTATACTTGAGATTTTGTTTTGCCAAAGGAATTCCTGACTGAAAAACATTTCCTGCTGGAATGCCTTTCCTTCGCGGTTATCGATGATTTGCGAATGAGCAATTTGCACGAGCCCAACTAACAGAATTAAGAAGATGGTTCTATTCATGCTGCAAACATAAAACCGAAGTGAATAAGTTCGTTCATTGGTGGAAAAGCTTTGGTTTCTTTCGCAATTGTTTCAAGCGTTAGAACGTACTTTTGGAGCAATCAATTTCAACATGAAAGATCAAATTATTTTCGACCTTATCGAACGCGAAAGAGTTCGTCAGACCAACGGAGTAGAACTTATTGCTTCGGAAAACTATGTTAGCAATGAAGTGATGCAGGCCATGGGCTCTGTGCTCACAAACAAATACGCTGAGGGACTTCCAAAGAAAAGATATTATGGTGGTTGCGAGGTGGTGGATGAAGTGGAGCAAATTGCAATTGATCGTTTGAAGAAATTGTTTGGTGCTTCATGGGCGAATGTTCAACCACACAGCGGAGCGAATGCTAATAGCGCAGTTATGCTTGCCGTGCTCAATCCTGGTGATGCCATCTTGGGATTAGACCTTTCACAAGGAGGACACCTAACGCATGGCTCTCCGGTGAATTATTCCGGTAAGCTTTACAAACCATTTTTCTATGGGGTTGAAAAGGAGACTGGTCGTGTAGACATGAACAAGGTTCGTGAAAAGGCATTGGAGTGTAGACCGAAACTTTTAATCTGCGGCGCTAGTGCATATAGCAGAGATTGGGATTACGCTGCTTTCCGCGCCATTGCAGATGAAGTTGGAGCAATCTTAATGGCCGATATTTCTCACCCTGCTGGGTTAATAGCAGCTGGTTTATTGAATCACCCTTTTCCACATTGTCACATCGTTACTTCAACCACACACAAAACATTACGTGGGCCAAGAGGCGGAGTTATTATGGTTGGAGAAGATTGTCCGAATCCATTAGGATTAAAAACAATGAAGGGTGAAGTGAGATTACTTTCTTCTGTTCTTGATAGTGGTGTTTTTCCAGGTATGCAAGGTGGACCGTTGGAACACGTTATTGCGGCGAAGGCCGTTGCTTTTAATGAAGCTCTTTCTGAAAACTTCAAAGCTTATGGAAAGCAAGTGATTGAAAATGCGAATGCACTTGCAAATCATCTCTTGGAAAAAGGTTATCAGATTGTTTCAGGCGGTACCGACAATCACTGTTTCTTGATAGATCTTAGAAATAAAAATATTTCCGGAAAGGACGCTGAACAAGCTCTTGTAAGTGCAGAAATCACAGTCAATAAGAACATGGTACCTTTCGATGATAAGTCGCCGTTTGTAACAAGTGGAATTCGCATTGGAACACCAGCGATTACGACACGTGGTTTGAATGTGAACGACATGGATTTTGTAGCGAATGCAATTGATCGAGTAATTATGAATGCGTCAAATGAAGATGTTATTCGCGCGGTGAAAATGGAAGTGCACGAACAAATGTCTTCGAGACCTTTATTCGCGTAATTTCAAGAGATCTTCTTTCGAATTCGGGCGCTCGTTTCCGCGCCAAATGAAATCCTCCAATTTGAATTGTGAGGATTTTGTTTTTTGAATACTGTTGTACAAACTATTCGGCTCGTTTTCTAAAGTGACTTTTTGAATAGATTTATCCATCAATTCAATGCGAATATTCGAACAGTCTGTTCTATTCAAACCGGTCAATTTAGTTCGTTTGTTTTTCTCTTCAGTGGAAAAATAGGCGAGCTGTCCATTGCCCATGATATGAACAGTATGAAGATCGTTTTGAATGAACTGACCGCGCAGCGATTTTCCTTTGATTTGATTGAAATAACCAGGCACAACTTCAGAAGCAAGAAAGCTCTTTTCAGGGACAAAAAGAAAATCGAGCGAATCATTTTTAAAGTGCAGGTTTATTTCGGAACCCGTAAGCTGATTGTCTTCATTCCACAACACGGGAGCGTAGAACATTCGCATAATTGAATCGCTTTCTGATAGAGAAAGTGAATCGCATTTACCTTGCAAATCTTTGCTGAAAAGAAGTACGTTGTGGTACGCTTTAATGTCACGATTTTCAGCATTTGTTTTCTTGGCGAAAAGTGTGTCGGCAACAATGAAAAGTGTGTCTTTGTTTTCAAGTGTTTTTTCAAGAATACTTTTTCCTGTTACCCATGAAATCTCGTTCAATTCTTCGTGTCGACCGTAGTTGCCTCGAATGGTTAAATCAGAATTGTTGTCAACTATAATTACATTCTGAAAAGCCTCGCCCCATTTCTCTTTTCCATTGTAAAAAATACTATCTCCAAAAAGCGTTTGATCTTTCGATTTAACACGTGCGTTTTTTTTGAAGCTGCATGTTTCAGTTTTTGAATTGAAATATCCGTTTTCACATTTTATTTCAAGGTCTTTTCCGGTAATTGTTGTGGGGCCGAAGAAGTATGAAATTTCAGTTGTGGTGTTGTACAACATGGTGTCTGAAACAACGGTGTAATCTTTGTTTTTTACGGTAACCTTTCTTCTAAATGTAAAGTTGTTTGAAGGACTGTGATACCTTCCTGTTTGAGAAACAAGTTCGTTGTTGTTTTTACTTGAAACCACTTTTCCTCCGCCAGTGTATGTGGCAATTTCAGACTTCATGTTGTAAGACATATTTGGCGCTGTAAGCGTCATTGCCCCATCTGAAAAAACACAGTTTTCGTTGAGCGTAGCGGATTGTGTTGCTTCTGTGAAAAATAATTTTTTTCCTGAAATGGCATATTCTCCAGGTTTATTCACACGAATATTCCCGAATGCTTGGAAATTTCCGTTGCTGAATTTGTAGGCAGAGTCGCAATAAAAATCGGTGCCATCGAAATTCAAATGAACATGTCCGATTAATCGTTGTCCGTTGATTAGATTTTTATTGAATGCAATTTTATCGGCATGCACCAATTGCACGTGTTTGGCTTGTCCATTTATCTTCTGCGAAATCAGAAATACGGAAAGCGCAACAAGAACTATTTTAACGGAGTAGCGTATCGTTCGAAGTTTATCTTACAATGGTTTGTTCACGGTCTGGGCCAACAGATACATAGGTAATTGGAATTTCCAATTCCTTTTCAATGAATGCAATGTATTCTGAAAGTTCTTTTGGGAACGAATCAATGGTTCTGATTTGCGTAAGATCCGTGTTCCAGCCTTTCAGCGTCGTGTATACCGGTTCAACTTTTCCATCCAACAAATCGTAAGGCATTTCGTCGGTTTGAACGCCATTGATGTTATAGTGTGTGCAAACATGAATCTCTTCAAAGATGCTTAACACATCTGCTTTCATCATGTACAATTCTGTTATTCCGTTCAGGCGACAAGCGTATCGAAGTGCGGGAATATCTAACCAACCACATCGACGAGCGCGTCCTGTTGTTGAACCAAATTCATTTCCTTCTTTGCGCATTCTTTCACCAACTTCATTTTCTAATTCGGTTGGAAATGGCCCGCTTCCTACACGTGTGCAGTATGCTTTGAAAATTCCAAAAGCAGAACCTATTGAATTGGGTGCCACACCTAACCCGGTGCAAGCGCCTGCTGCAACTGTATTGCTTGAAGTTACAAATGGGTAGGAGCCGAAGTCAATATCTAAAAGTGAGCCCTGAGCTCCTTCTGCTAAAATCTTTTTGTCTTCGCGAATGGCCTTGTGCAAGTAATTCTCGCTATCGATGAACGTCAAGGTTTTCAGCACTTCAATTCCCTTGAACCACGCTGCTTCCATTTCATCCAAAGTATATTCGAATTGAAAGTGCGATAGCATCTTCTTGTGCTTTTCAACGAGTGTGTTGTATTTCTCTAGGAAGTTTTCAGATAGAATATCTCCAATACGCAGACCATTACGCCCGGTTTTGTCCATGTATGTTGGTCCAATTCCTTTTAACGTAGATCCAATTTTGGATTTACCTTTTTCAGCTTCAGAGGCTGCGTCTAGTAATTTATGAGTAGGAAGAATGAGATGTGCTTTTTTTGAAATCAAAAGACGTGAAGCAACATCTACATTTTTTGCGTTGAGTTTTTCTATTTCTGTTGCGAAAACAATTGGATCAATAACAACACCGTTTCCAACTACATTGGTCACATGATCATGGAAAATACCGCTTGGAATGGTGTGAAGAACGTGTTTCGTGCCGTTGAATTCAAGGGTGTGTCCAGCGTTTGGTCCACCTTGAAATCTTGCTACGATATCATATTTCGGAGTTAATACATCTACGATTTTCCCTTTTCCTTCATCGCCCCATTGAAGGCCTAACAATACGTCTACTTTGCTCATTCTGATTTGTAAAGCACAAAAGTAGTGGGTTATTTAAAATAAGCCTTATTTTCTTCAAGGAAATTTTCCAATTTGCTTCTCATAATGAGTCTGCTAATGACTTTCATGTTCGAATCTAAAGCAATGAGCGTTGGAGTAGATGGGGAAGGGTAGTGTTTCGCTAAGAAAGGTCTTTTGTCCATTGGAGGTAGAACATTTATCCACGGTTGCTGATGTGTGGAAAGATGATTTTTCCATGGAGCTTCTTCTTTATCAATGGAAATAGCATATACCTCCAATCCTTGAGCGTGGTATTTTTTGTAAATCTCAGCCAATTGAGGATGGAATTCTTCACAGTGCGAGCAGTTACTTCTCCAGAACATGATTAGGGTTATCTTATTCTTTTTGCATGTTTCTTCTAAGGAGACCATTTTACCTTCAGCATTCGGGTATTTTATTTCTGCTGCTTTTTTACCTGGCGTACAATTCTTGAGCGACTCAATCAGGTTCTTTGTGTTAACATTGAATGATGCATTGTCGGAACAACCGTCTGCGTAATTGTTCAGATAATACGATAACCCCTCTTCATTTTTGTAGTCCAACATTTTATTTAAAATGAAGGAATGTAGGAATTGATTCACAGCTTCATTTTCACCCATTCTACCTAAAAGTTCGTCGGTGAATTTCTGGGCATATTCCTTCGGATATCCTTTGTATAGTTGATTGAAATATTGGTTTAATCCGCGAGCAAAGGCGTAATGGAATAGTATTGCTTCGTTTTCATAGTCAACATTTCCGAGAAAATGTTTGAAATAGATCGTGCTGTCAAATTGCATGAAGTCATGCGGAAGCCGACGCGTGAAAAGTTGGCCGAATTCAGTGTAAACCTCAGATTTTGTACCCTTCAGGGAATGGTCTATAACATGGTTGTTAATGACTTTCTGCTTATTCAAGAAAGCGGGATGGGTGATTGATTTGTAGCTGTCGTAAGTGAGTTGTTGTTCTGCATAAAGCGTGGCTAAGTCAACATAATCTGATTGTTCTGACGATTGGAACAATGAAATAGGTTGTCCATTTAGCTTGGAAAAATCAACCGTCAAATCAATGGTTTTTGGGAGTGTTTTAGGGTTGATGTAGAAATCGGTCCAACACTTTCCGGTTCCTGAAAATCTGAGGCGGTATTGTCCTGCATGTGATGGAGAAAAAGAAAGGAGAACATTCCCTGTTGCATCAAGTTCAAGATTAGAGAGTATTTGCCACTGATCTTTTTCAAAAGCTTCGAGAAATACTTTTTTCGAATTCTGAGCAGGAATATTTTCAACATGAAGTTTCAGATTGGTTTGTGCAAAACCAAGCGAAACTCCAAGAGCTAGAATAAGGGTAAAAAGTGATTTCATAGTGAAAAAAAAAGGTCACCGAAGTGACCTTTTTGAAGAGGTTTAAGATTATTTACCTTGAGAAAGTTTCTCCATTTCTTTGTCGAAAGTTTCTTTGAATTTCTCGTAGTTATAGTCTGCTTTTAATTTGTCATTCTTAGACAAACCACTTTGGTAAGCATCAGCGATAGTGTTTCCGCTTAACTCAAGAGCAACGTAGCTTACATAAGTTCCGTCAGGACGCTGAGTTAATTTCTCGCAAATTTCGATGCACCCACGAAGCTCTTGATCAACAACTGTACGAGCCATTTCATTGAAAGACTCTGTAACTTCTTCTTTGTTGTTCACTTCAGTAGAGTTTACATAGTTGTCACCAACAATTTTCATTGTAGCGCTGATTGTTTTTCCCATTTCAGACATTGCGTTTGAACGAGCTTTTTTCTTAGCAGTCTCACGATCCATACTCTCACCTGTAGCAGTTGAGCGGAATGCATCTTTTGTGCTCTTGTACTCAGAACCTGAGCAGTACTCATTGATGATTACTTCTCCTTTTGGATCTGGAGTTTTTACTTCGTCTTTGTTCTTTTTACAAGAAGGTATAGCAACCATTGTCATTGCAGCAATTGCTAAAAGGGTAAAACGTGTTTTCATTTTGATGAAGATATTAGTTGAATTGTAGTTTTCAGTTATTATGCCAAACTTACAAAATAATTTTAATTATTTCGCTAATCAGCGTGGACTCTATGTTTTCGCGTTGTTTTTTGTAGGCTTCCAAGACTGCGTTCTCGTGTGAAAGTTGAACTCCTTTTACACCGTTTATACTGTATTCGAATATGGCAGAGTTTGTTTTGGTGTCATTTACACTGATTTTCCCGTCAATATATGCAACTTTAAATCCTTGAATGTCCTCGCCTGCGCGGGGATTGGTATTGATGAAAACAACATAATCTGCCGCGTTTTCGCTATTGGCAATGCGCATGCCTTTGCTGATTAATGTATTCTTAGTTATTTCAGCAAGTGTAGTTGTTTTTGTTCCATCAAGTTTGAATTCATTTGAATTGACGTAAAAGCTTGGTGCAAGAATTTCAATCGGAATTTTTCGCTGATCGGTGGTGATACCTGAAATTAATGCTTTTGCTAAATCGGAATCGAGGTCTTGAGGAACCAAAGCGTCAATGACTAGACTCAACTCGAGCGAATTATTTTTTGCTTTCAGACTTACATTATCAATGTCGGCAAGAACAATTCCGTCGTTGTCTGTCATGACTGTTTTCGGTTTCATGTAATTGTCTCTTTGATAGGAGTATTTTACATTGATTCCTCTAACTCCTTCGCCTTTGTAGGTTATCATAACAGGCACTTGAGCTTTGAACGTATTCGCAGAAGACAACACGATGTTTTTCAATGGCGTTTCGAATCGCAAGTCAGCAAGGACAGCGCGAATCTCAGAGAACAATTCATTGTCGATGAAAATGTCATTTCCATTTTCATCTTTTATCTGATTCACCTCTGTCCAATATGGTTTCAATGCGAAAAGTCCGTGGTAGAATAGATCAATTGCCGAAGGAATGTTTCCTAATTTCTTCGCTTCTCTTCCTTTCTTTAAAAAATCTAATGCAGAGCGAAGGGTGTTTTCTTTTTTCTGTGCCTTTTTGGTTTGGTAGTCGTATTTATTCAGTTTATAATAAATCGCATACATTTCCTTGTCTTCCCAAATTCCGGCGACTTCGTAGTCCTCCAATAATTCAGAAGAAGAGGTTGTAACGTTTGAGCTGAAGCTCTCGCTGAAGGCTTTATTCACCTCCATGGTATTGAAAAAAGTTTGTCCTTCAACCTTAACTGAAATTTCTGTTGCGAGATCATTCAACGCGAGCTTCTTGGCTATGGCTTGGTAGTCTGCTGGTTGAGTAATTTTTGAACATGTAGCAATGCCTATGTAGTACGAAGAGTTAACAGGACGCGATGAAACCCATTCTGGTTTTGGTTGTGGAGGCGGAACAACGGTTTTAACCGTGTCTTTGCCTCCACAAGCAGCAAGAAGAACAATTCCTAAAAACAGTATGTATTTATTATGTAGCTTCATTATGGAACGAGCGTTTGCATTTGAGTTTTTACATTGTCTGCAATCTTTTTGGCGATTTCAATGTAGAGGTCATTGGCCAAATCATTCCCATCACGAACATTTCTTCTTGCACTTAACATCTCTTTCAAAGTGTTTCGGTCGCGATTGTTTGTATTGACTACATTTCCATTTGCAGGGAAAAGATTGTTGGTGTTCCCTCCGTAAATCGCGTAAATTACTTCATCCTTTTTCTTTTCTGTGAAGATGTCATTCTTAATCAATGAAGCTGTTTCAATGGAAGTCATTTTATATTGAATAGAAACATTCGATTCAGCGTAGTTGTAATATTCGTCGAATTGAACAGGCTTATATTCGGTGTCATAAAAAGTTTTTCCTTCCGCGTTCACTTTCTTTACTTGGTATGATTCGAATCCGTTTCGAGTCACTTTGCGAAGTTGTCCATTTTGAACCGTGTGGTTAAGAACTGTTCCTGTAATAAGTGCTTTTGCGCCTGAAATTTTTCCGATTTCAACGGCGTTCGATTCGGAAAAAATTCCGCTCATCTGAATTCGTTGCTCAGCAAGAATATTATTCAAGTTCTCACGATCGATCACGTGTAAAAACGGGTCATTAATTTGCGTTAATGCGTTCAGTATGTATGCTGTCGCTTTGGTTTCACTTCCTTGCATATTGGTTCCGTTCGTAAAGGGCAAAAGTGCAACGGTATACTTTCCTTTTTCGAGGCATTTTCTTTTTAGATCTGCTGATTCTTTGTATCCCAATTTGCGCTCCTCTACTTTAAGAAAATTGTTGTACGCCGCGCGGTAGTGCTTGGCTTCAAGTTCTGTTACGCCTCTTTGGTAGATTGGCTCTAAGTATGCGATGTCCTTTAACTCCCCGGCGTCTTTGAAATTCGGGTCAAGTCTTCCAATTTCATTGAATCGGGTTTCAGCATCACTGAATTTGTTGTCTTCAAGCAATTTGGTGCCCTCTTCATAAAGGTCAGTTAAATACGATTTTTTAACTTTTTCGAAGTCGCCTAAATAGAATTCGGGAATCTGAAGTTCAACACCAACACCCTTGATTTTAGCCTGATAATCACGCGCGGATATAAACGCATATACGGCTTCCTTTTTGTTTCCAAAACTACTTTTTTGACTGAATTCACTGAGCATGCTATTTAGAACATTTTGCCCAGTTTTTTTCATGCCAATCTGCGCGTCGATGTTTGCGCGTTTTTTCCAAAGAGCAGTGTAGTAACTTTCAGATGCTTCTTTGTTCAGACCTGCAGCTTCCTGCTTTTGGCCCAATTTCGTGTAGTGCTTGCTGTTTTGACAAGCTTGGGTACTCAGAAGTAATGCAAATGCAAAAAGGTATAGCCAGCTTTTCATACTTATTTCGTTTCAATGTATTCGTTTAACTCATCACTGCTAGAGTCGAAACTAAATCCTTCGCCTACTTGGAAGTAGTTGTTTTTGTCAAAGCAGTAGTCGTAAGCATATTTCGCGAAATCCAGGCGTGTTTCGTCAAAACCAAAGACCTTCATGATTTCAACAATTTGCTCTGTTGTCAAGCAGTTTGCTTTTGCCACTTGCTTTGCAGTAGATAGGCGAGTTTCATCGAATCCTTTTCCAGCAATTGTGTTTTTAGCTTTTTCAAAACTGGCTTGATCCATTGAACGCATGCAGTTTCCGTTTCCCGCAGTTGTCGTGCTTGAAGGTTGATCATGAACAGGCTCACTTGGTCTTGTCGAATGAGCAGGAACCGTTGAATTGGTATTCGAAGAAGATGTTGTCGTGCGCGTTGTCGTGGTTGTAGTTGTTCCGGAAGTTTGAACGTCCATATTTGGGACATTCATATTCATTCCCATGTTCACTCCATCTACGTTGATGTTCATTCCAACATTGCCGCTGCCTGCATTGTTTGACTCGGTCACATTTACGTTCATACCGAAGTTTACTCCGTCTGCATTGACATTCATTCCAACGTTTCCGCCAGTTGCATTTCCATTTTCATCAACTTCAACATTCACACCCATATTCACACCGTCGACATTGATGTTCATTCCAACATTTCCTGAAGTGTTTTGGTTAGAATTGGTTCCTGTAACAGTTGTTGTAGTAGTTGTTTTGGAGTTACCTGCCGGAACGGTAGTTGTTGTTTGAACAGGATTTGCCGCTGGGGTAGCGGGTGCATCATCGACAACTGCGAAGTCTTTTGCAGCGGAGTTGGTGCTGTTTGTCGCAGTTGAAGAAGAGATCGGGTTTTCGGTATAGAAACGAAGAACGTACTCTCCTTTTTTGTTTTTCTTAATCTGGTAGGTCACCTCCATTCCTGGGTGAAGGGCGAAGTTGTTATTCGAAAAATCTGCAAGCGTTGCATCTTGGAAGTCGACACGCGCCTGGTAAAATTCAGAAGTCAAGTTTTGCAACTTAACGTTTGCTTGCGGAGTGCTATTCATAGGTTCTCCGTTCAAATACAAGGTGAATTTTTCACCAGCTTCTGAGTAAATCACGGCATTCATTTGAGCGAAAGCACTCGAAAATGCGAGTATAGTTAAAGCAACGAGGGTAATTTTTTTCATCATTTCTGTTGTCTATTAAGGATGTAAATTTAGTTATGAAACGACCTGTATAAAAGTTTATGCCAAAAAATAAAGCCTTTGGAAACATAAGCTGAGCGTATTGGTTAACTTTGTTTTTGATGGAAATGAAGAAAATTATACTGTTCGGCGCTGGAAGAAGTGCCCGCCATTTGGTTTCTTTTCTAGTGGAAGGAGCTTTGTTGGGGAAGTGGAGTGTGGTTGTTGCTGATACCAATGTTTCGCATTGGACAGAAGAGTATGGACACTTAAATGAGGTAAAGTTTGTTTCAGGTGATGCAAACAATCCAGAGTTTCGACAAGGGTTAATCAATCATTCAAGCTTAGTCATTTCAATGCTTCCGGCGTTTATGCATGCTGAAGTTGTTAAGGATTGCATTAACTTCCATGTGCATGTTTTTACTCCCAGTTATGTGAGCCCAGAGGTAAATGCGATGCATGAACTTGCATTGCAAGAAGACGTTTTGGTGTTGAATGAAATGGGTGTTGATCCGGGTATCGATCACATTTCTGCGATGGAAATTATTCATCGTTTGAAAGACCAAGGAGCTGAAATTGTTTCATTTGAGTCATATACAGGAGGACTCGTTGCACCCGCGAGTGATGACAATCTTTGGGGATATAAAATCTCATGGAACCCAAGAAATATAATACTTGCAGGGAGTGGCGGACATGCCGTGTACAGAGAAGACGATAAACTTCGATTGGTACCGTATTATAAATTATTCGACAATGTAGATAAAGTTGTTGCGAGTGACGGGGTGAGTTATGATGCATACGCCAATCGTAATTCCGTTCATTACTTGGATTTATATGGTCTTGAAAACGTAGGGAAGCTCGTACGTGGAACTCTGCGCAAGGAAGGGTACTGTCGTGGTTGGTCTTTCTTGGTGAAAAATGGGTACACAAACGACGACACGAAAATTCCAGCAGGTTCCTTTTCAACTTGGGCGGAGTTATCTCAATCTTTGCTTGGTTTGGGTTTCAACATAGATGCAATTCACTCGGAGGTGTTAAATATGCTGAATGAAATAGGCATATTTAGTCAAGAACCTCTTCGTGCTGAGGAATTAACTTGTGCGCAGCATCTTCAAGATTTATTGGAGAAAAAGTGGATGTTGAAGGAAGGCGATCGCGACATGATTGTTATGGTACATAAATTCGGATATATCCTCAACGGTAAGAAATTTATGTTGAATTCATCTATGGTCTTGGAAGGCGATGATGAATTCAAAACAGCCATGTCGAAGACAGTAGGAATGCCTATAGCGTTCGCAGTTGAACGCCTAATTAACGGCGACTTTTCTTCAAGAGGAATACAAATTCCAGTAACTCCCGAGTTTTATGTGCCTCTTCTTCATGATCTGAAGAATTTCGGAATTTCGTTTGTAGAAACCATTGAAGAGGTATGAAATCATTGATGTTTCTGCTTTTGTTTGCGCCGATGACGCTTTGGAGTCAGGAATATCGGAAGTGCCCGAGTTTCAACGCAGCAGAAAAGTGGGAAGATCAAAATTCTTTTGATGAAAATGAGAAAACGGTTCTGAGCCTTTTGGAATGGTTAACGTCCACTCCTCCAACCGAGCAACTCATCGAACGAAGCGGAGCGGGCATCTATGTTATGGAATGGGTCACCAAACATCCAGCTATAAAGATTAATGTTGAGGTAGGGCCGTATTCTGAATACTTGATTTCAGAGGATTTGACCCTTGGTTATTTGTTTGGAAATGTCTTGTACGCCCTTCGGCATGAGGGTAAGGTGAAGGAAGAGGCTCAGCGTATTGCAGGATTGAAGTCGCTATTGTTTTTGGTTGAGCATTCTGAAACGTATTCAAAGAATAGAGTTTTCAAACAACTCCTTCGAGCAAATCGAAGAGGTGAGTTGAATGAATTTGATAAGGAAATGTGGATGAACCATAAAAGAAATTAATTAGAATGAAGAAGTTCGAGGTACCAGCGCATTATAGATCCACCATTCTGGGAAGAATAAAAGAGATTCGCAAGGTGAATGACCCGCGAAAAAAAGACCATTCACCTTTTGTTTTTCAGGTTGGAAGAATGGAATTGGTTATTCCTAGACACTTCGGTTTTTGCTATGGCGTAGAAAATGCCATAGAAATTGCTTTCCGAACAGTATCAGAAAATCCAGGAAAGCGAATTTTTCTTTTAGGTGAAATGATTCATAACCCGCAAGTCAATGAAGATTTGTTAGCGGAGGGAATTCAATTTCTAGTCGATAATCAAGGAAATCGATTGATTGATTTTACGACATTGTCGTCTGAAGATATCGTCATTACCCCAGCCTTTGGAACGACGGTGGAAATGGCTGCAGAGCTAGCTAAATTAGGTGTTCATCTCGAGAAGTACAACACCACTTGTCCGTTTGTGGAAAAAGTTTGGAAGCGTTCTGCCGAGCTAGGTAACAGAGGATACACCTTGGTGGTGCACGGAAAATATTTGCATGAAGAAACACGAGCTACCTTTTCGCATGCTGCTGAAACAGGCCCTGTGGTTGTGGTTCGCAATATGAAGGAAGCCGATTTGCTCGCCAAATACATTCGAAAAGAACTTCCGCTTGAGCAATTCAAAATAGATTTTGCAAATAAATATTCAGAAGGATTTTCAGCAGAAAGAGACTTGCAAAAAATTGGTGTCGTGAATCAGACCACTATGCTTGCAACGGAAACGCAAGAAATTTCAGCGTTTTTGAAAGACGTGGTTGTGGGAATGTATGGTGAAGAGGCGACAACCGATACGCGGGATACGCTTTGTTATGCCACTAACGACAATCAGAATGCGACTCTAGGTGTTTTAGAAAGTGGCGCTCAGTTGGCGGTGGTTGTAGGAGGATTCAATTCATCGAATACCATTCAGATTGCGACTATTTTGGGACAAAAGATGCCGGTTTATTTCGTTCGAAATTCCAACGACTTTGTGTCCCAAGATAAAGCGGTTGTTTTCAATTATTCAACCTTGAAGGAAGAGGAGATTGTCCCTTCACTTCTCTTCAATGAAAACTTGAAATTGGTTGTGACAAGTGGGGCTTCTTGTCCCGATAGAACGGTTGATTTGGTTATTCAAAAAATAGCGTCTCTCCGCGGTGAAACGGAATCTATTGAGGCGGCTTTGGAAGGGCGCATATAAAGTGCATAAGTGTGCGCACTCATTCGGGTTGTTCTGTTGTAAATTTGACAGATGAATAGTTCAGGAGTCATTCAGTTATTGTCTGATCAGGTTTCCAATCAAATTGCAGCGGGAGAGGTTGTTCAACGTCCTTCGTCTGTTGTGAAAGAATTGGTTGAGAATGCCGTAGATGCTGAGGCTACACAAATTCGAGTGGTTATTAAAGATTCTGGAAAAACGCTTATTCAAGTCATTGATGATGGGAAGGGAATGAGCGATGTAGATGCGCAATTATGCTTTGAACGTCATGCAACTTCTAAGATTCGAAAAGCTGAAGATTTATTTAATATTACCACCAAGGGATTTCGTGGGGAAGCGTTGGCAAGTATAGCTTCAGTTGCGCAAGTTGAGTTAATTACAAAAAGAGAAGAAGACGAACAAGGCGTTCGTATTGAAATAGACGGAGGGAAATTGTTGTCCAACGAACCGGTGGACGCCACAAAAGGTTCTGTCTTTTCCGTTCGGAATTTATTCTTTAACATTCCGGCAAGAAGATATTTTTTGAAGACAGATGCCATAGAATTTCGTCACATCATTGATGAATTTGAACGAGTAGCACTCACTCATCCAGATATTCATTTTGTGCTTACGCACAACGGTAATGTCGTTTTCGATTTGCCAAAGTCTAACTTGAAACAGCGATTGGTACATGTGTTTGGAAGCAAATACAACGATCAGTTGATTCATCTCGATGAAGACACTGAGATTGTTCGAATTTCGGGGTTTGTCGGTAGACCGGAAATAGCGAAGCGCACGCGAGGGGATCAATACTTTTTCGTCAATCAGCGCTTCATTAAAAGTCCGTTTTTGAATCATGCGGTTCAGCAGGCGTACGAGCAGATTCTTCCTTCAGGAAGTTTTCCATTTTATTTAATTGCATTAGACGTTCCTCCTTCAACCATTGATATAAATATTCACCCCACAAAGACGGAGATTAAATTTCAAGATGAACGAAGCATACATGCGCTATTGCATGCAGCTGTGAGAAGAGGTTTGGGAAGAAATCAAGTGGCGCCTTCGTTGGATTTCGAACAAGAGAATATTCCGTTAACTCAAGTTAGCCCTGGTTCGGTTCGTGTTCCGCAGGTAGATGTAAATCACGATTTCAATCCGTTTCAAAAAACAGATTCGTGGCAGCAGAAATCACGCAATTGGATGGAGCAATTTGCACAAGCTGGATTTGGATTTGAAAAAGAGAGTGAATTTCAGCAAGAGCAAATCAGTTTCGAATCGGATGAGTGGGAAGGCGGAACTCCTTTTCAAATTGGCAGAGTAATTATTGGTTGCGAAATAAGTGGTGAAGTGAAGATGTTTCATCAAACGCGTTTACATTGGCAGGTTTTGTTCGAGGAGCACTCGAATCAAAACAGTCATTCGTTCAAGGCGCAGCAATTGTTGTTTCCAATTCCTTTGACTGTTCAGCAGAAAGATCTTTCATTGTTGCAAGAACACGATGTGTTGCTTGCTTCTTTTGGTTTTGAATTGAACCTAGAAGATGACGTTGAAATTATTGCGGCTCCCACAACGCTTGATGAGCAGGCTGCTGTGAAGTTTATTGAATTGGTTTTGGAAAGTTTGCGCTTGGGTGTAGAAGGTCCTGATTTAAGAATGAATTTGTTGAAGGATTACACCCGCAGAATGTCTGTGAAAAAGGGGCAAATGTTAACGGTGCCAGAAATGCTTGATTTGTTGGTGCGATGGAATGCGTGTGAGAATAAAAATTTCGCGCCAGATGGAAAGCCAATTGCATTAACTTTTGGTGTGGATTATTTAGAAGAACAATTAGGAAAGTAAAGTTACTATGAGAATGAATCTAACCCCCGCTGTGAAGAACATTATAATTATTAATGTTCTTGTTTTTTTTGCCTGTTTTGTGGTTCCAGGATTGGCCGACAACTTAACCGGTTATTATTTCGCAAGTCCGAATTTCCGTCCTTGGCAAATTGTGACACATATGTTTATGCATTCGATGAGTGATTTTACGCATATTTTTTTCAATATGTACGCTCTGTATTTGTTTGGAACTGCGCTTGAAAATTATTGGGGAACAAAGAAGTTTATTTTCTATTACATGACTTGTGGAATTGGTGCCTTTTTCTTGCACATGGGCGTGAGTTATTTTGAAATTCAAAAAATGATGCAAACTCTTTCTGACAAGGAAATTTATCAGGTTATGATAACGGGCTTGGAAGAAGGAAGGTCGTATAAAGTGCAAATGGTTGAATTGTATTCAGCTATTAATACGGGTGTGGTTGGAGCGTCTGGTGCGGTATTCGGGGTTCTTTTAGGATTCGGAATGCTATTCCCAAACACAGAATTAATGTTGTTGTTCCCTCCAATTCCATTGAAAGCAAAGTATTTTGTAATGATCTATGGAGCCATTGAATTTTACTTGGCTATGCGTCAAACAGCGGGAGACAACGTTGCCCATTATGCGCATCTCGGAGGAATGATTTTCGGTTATCTTCTGTTGAAGTATTGGCAGAAAAATCCGAAGGCATGGTAAGTCGTTTTCGTAGTACTTCAATTGGATTAAAACTTCTAGCGGCCGTTCTTGCGTTTTGCTTTGCAGTTCGTTTAGTTGTAGTTCTACTTTCTGTTAATTACAATGGCGCTGCTGATGTGTCAAGGTTTGATTCCTTCGTGGGTTTTTCAACCGGAAGCGAGCTATATACTTGGACCTGGACTTGGATTACCTACAGCTTTTTCAACGCCGAGGTGAGTCATTTCATTTCGAATTATATCCTTTTGTTGCTTTTACTTTATTGGTCGAAAGAACGATTCAGGGGATTAAGCATATGGAAGTATTGGATTGCAGGCTCTTTGTGCGGTTTACTTTTTTTGTATTTCAATGATTCCTCTTTTTCGCTCATTGGTTCGTCAGCAGGAATCACTGCTTTGTGGGTCGCATGGTTACTTAACGGAATATTGAACAGAAATAATCGAGACACTTCTTTTTGGTTGGGATGTTTGGTGTTTTTATTTTTGGAAGTCATTGATGTTTGGAATTACGAGTCACACAACCTTTCATTGTTTGCACATTTGGGTGGCGCATTCGGTGGCGCTGTTGTTTTGATTTGGGATAATTTAGTAGCGACCGATATGAATTGGATAAATAGAATATTTTCTTGGTTTAAGCCCTCTCCACCCCTCACGGTTAAACGAAGTAACAGAAGGTTTCAAACTGATGATGAGTTTAATGCTGAGCGGAAGTTGAGAGAAGACTATCTGAATTCAATTTTAGATAAAATTTCACGTTCAGGTTTTGAGAGCTTGTCTGCTAAAGAGAAACAGTTCTTGGAACAACAAAAAGAAAAGTAATGGAGTCGCCAGCGAAAGAGATTAAGAAGTTGAGTCATTGGGGCAAATTCGTGCGATTTATTTTTCGTTTGCTCAGTCTGTTGGTTATCTCCTCTTATTTGCTGTCCTATTTATCTTCTCATTTCACCCCCAGTGTGTTTATGTTCTTCAGTGTGCTGGGATTGTTTTTTTTGCCGCTGCTGATTGTTTTTCTTTTTGCTGCAGTTGTAATGGCTTTTCGAAAAGAGTGGAAGTGGCTCATCGCTTTTGGACTGTGTTTTTTGTTTTCGCTTCCTGATCTTCTCTCGTTTTTTAATTTCAAAAATGGATCGGATAATCCGAACAAAGAGTTAGGTATGGTCGTAATGACCCACAACACACATTTAATGGGTTATTACGATGCTGAAAATAACACAAAGAATCGAGATGCTATACTGAATGAGATTCACAATGTGAATCCCAATATTCTTTGCTTGCAAGAGTGCTATTGGAATACCAATGGAGGTGATTTTTTATCAGAACAAACGCGGAATGAGATTCTGCCGGGATATGAAATTCAAGAGCGAGCTACGCATATTCTTTCGAATGGTGGAAGATTTGGTCTAGTCATATTTTCGTCATACCCCATTGTTAACCGAGGGCAAGTTCCCTTCGAAAATGAAGTCAATAATTTCTGCATTTATGTCGATGTGCTAGTTGGAGCAGATACACTTAGAATCTACAATGCGCATTTGCAGAGTTTTCGTTTGAAGAAGAAATCGCTTCAGCTTTTCGATGAGAATATAGACATGAATGAAATTCAAAACGAGAGTAAGCCATTGTTTATTCAGCTCTATCGATCTTCATTGAAGCGATCACGTCAGGTAAATGTGCTGGCTGAACATATAGAAGGTTGCAAGCATAAAGTTATCGTAACAGGAGATTTCAACGACACCCCCATTTCGTATACTTATAATCGCCTGACGAGAACGCTTTCAGACAGTTTTAAAGATGCCGGTAAGGGAATAGGAAGCACCTACAGAGGACCGTTACTCGGTCTTCGAATCGATTATGTTTTGCACAGTGCTGGATTGAGCGCAAGAGATTACAAGACAAGTGATGCAGGCGCTTCAGATCACCATCCGGTGATTGTTAAATTTTAGATTGCCACTTCAATCTGAAATATTCGTAGGGCGTAATGGTCAAAAGCACCATAGCGAGACCATAGAAAAAGTCTTCAATTGGAACACTCCAAATTCGTAAGCCTAAATTGAAATTGTTGTTGTAGCGAACAATAGCTTCTGTTATATCTACCTCTGAAGTATTGAACAATGAGTAGTTGTAGAAGTCTAGTCCGGTAAGTATTCCATTCGAGATAAAAAATGGAATCAATAGAATCATCCACGCAAAAAGCAGGTAGCCCAAGAACGGAGATTTCTTATAAGCGTGAAAAAGGAGTAAGATTAGACAGAGTGAAGTGGCAGAAAGCGTATACCACATTTCGTAAATTCCTGCAGTCCACATGAGTATAATGCACGCGGCAAGAATAATGGCAGTGGCGATTCGGGTGAAGGTTTGTGAGGGTTCAGATTTTTTGAAATATCGCACACACTCGAAGGTGAAAACGCAGGCAAAGGGAACCGCTAAAAAGAAAAGCCACTCCTCAATGGGAAGTAACATCCATCGATAACTGAGGGTGTATTTTTCATTAAAATTCCATATACCCCAATGTGTGAAAAGTATGTCCCAAGGGATGTATACCATCATCATCACGAGAAGCCCAATGATCAAGGCTTTAAAATTTTTGTAAAACGCAACACTTTTGTGAAAGCTCAAAAAGAAGGGCCCTGAGAGGCAGAAGAGATCTACTAGGAGGTATGCGTAGTTCTCGTTCATTTGGAAGCTTTCGCTTGTTTGAATTTCAATTCAGCCTTGAAGTATTTCATAGGAACGACGAGCATTCCGAAGCATTCGCCTTCTTCCTTGAATTGATTTTTGTGATGTACTTTGTGCGCTTTACGAATGGCCCTAAAGTACAAGTTATCTGTCTTATCGAACCAAGTGAATCGACGGTGTATTAATACTTCATGAACGAGGAAGTATCCGATGCCGTAGGCTAAAATACCGAACCCTATAAAGGTGCGGAAATCATTTCCGTTCATCATTCCGAACATAATGAGCAACCAGCTTGGAATGGCGTAGATCAAAAAGAACACATCGTTTTTTTCGAAAAATCCTGGAGTAGGTTGGTGGTGGTCTTCGTGAAAATACCACATGAATCCGTGCATGACAAATTTGTGCGTGAGCCATGCCATTCCTTCCATAACGAAGAACGTGATAACAATGATGGCAATATTCAGTATCATGATAGTGTTGCGTTAAATTCTTTCACTCGGTCCAGTGCAATCAAAAACCACGGTGTGAAATGCGCTGGGTTTTCGTTAATTTCAATTTGAAGTTCTTCCATTCCAACATATCTGAAGTCTTCTACCTCTTCGAGATTGAGCGTTGGTGTTGAATTCGATTCTCCGAAGAAAACGTGGTCGAATTCGTGTTCGGTCAATCCGTTTTCAAATTCAGCTTTGTACACAAAAGAGAAAATCGATTGCAGATTGCAAGACATTCCCATTTCTTCTTCCAATCTGCGGTTGGCAGCGTCTAGAACGGTTTCGTTTTCTCTTGGGTGGGAGCAGCACGTGTTTGTCCAAAGCCCTCCGCAGTGATATTTGGAAGAGGCTCTTTTTTGAAGAAGTAATTTTTTTTCTGAGTTGAAAATGAAAATTGAAAATGCGCGATGCAAGACTCCTTCAACATGGGCCTGTTGTTTTTCCATTGTTCCAATGGCGTTGTCTTGTTCATCTACGAGGACCACAAATTCCATTACAGTTGACTGTATTTTGATTTTAGATCTGCACTTATGTTTTCACTTTGAATCATGAACTGAATCACAATTCTCCAGAAGGCTTTTGTTTTGTTTATTTTTCCAGCTGCTAAAGCTTGATAAATGTAATACGAATCTTCCGCAAGTTTATCGTGATATTGCAACATCCAAGGTGCTTTGTCTTGGACAGAATAGCGTAAAAAGCGAAGCTCTTCATTCCAATAGTCATTCGCAATGGCCTTTTCCAACAGGTCTTTACCGCGGCTGAAGTAACTGAGTTTGTCGGCCGGGTTGGAAACCAGTTCAGCATACATAGCAGTGGCTACACCGAAGTAAGCTTGTTGCGTGTTGTTTCTGTTTTGAAGATTCGCGCAGTAGTTGTAAAACTCTTGTTTAGCGGGCTCGTTTTGCGCAGCAATAAAAAGTTTCTGACATTGAATTTCTTGCGCGAAAATTTGAGCGAATGAGCACAGAAATAAAACCAACGCAAGAAAACGTGTAACCACCAATTTCATTACAATAAGTTTAGATTGTGCTGTAAATAGCTTTTTGCAAGTAATGCAATCTTCTTTGGATTTGCTACGCGAATGCGTTCTTTCAAGATTCGTTCGCAAGGTAGCGCTTGAATTTTGAGGAATAATTTGTAGTAATATTTGAAAGCGATAAGCACACCGAATCTGGCTTCTTTTGGAAGTTGAAGAATGCCGATGTAAGCCAATCTAAAATCTTCTTTTATTTCCTTTTCGATTGCTTTTTTGGTAGGCTCATCGAATTGCGTCATGTCAACATTCGGGAAATAAACGCGACCCAATGCGTTGTAATCGGCATGTAAGTCACGAAGGAAATTTATTTTTTGAAATGCTGCACCCAACTTCATAGCTGAAGGTTTTAACTTTTCATATTCTGCCTGATTTCCATTAACAAATACGTGCAAGCACATGAGTCCAACCACTTCAGCGGAACCAAGAATGTATGTTTCGTAAGAATCGCGGTCGTGTTCCATTTGATGAAGATCCATTTCCATGCTCTTCAAGAAAGTATCTACAAGCTCCCATTCAATGTTGTACTTGTGGTAGGTATGCTGAAAAGCATTTAAGATTGGGTTGAGCGAAATACGCTCCTCAATAGCAAGAACGGTATCTTTTCGGAAGCGTGCCATGAGTTCGTGCTTTTCATAGTCATGAAAGGTATCTACGATTTCATCTGCGAATCTTACGAATCCATAAATCGCATAAATAGGGTTGCGAATTTCTTTGCCTAAGGTTCGGATTCCAAGGCTAAAACTCGTGCTGTACGCCTGAGTAGTTAATCTACTGCACTCGTAAGAAACGTTGTCGAAGAGTGGTTTTCCTGTCATGATGTTATGATTGAAAAAGAAGTTTGTTCATGGTTTCGGCGGCAAGCTGTCCACTGATGATGCTCGGTGGCATTCCAGGCCCGGGAACAGTGAGTTGACCGGCATAAAACAGATTGTTTAATTTTTTACTTCGCATGGAAGGTTTCAAAATAGCTGTTTGCTTCAGGGTGTTGGCAAGTCCATAGGCATTGCCTTTGAAGCTGTTGTATTCCGAAATAAATTCTTCATGTGCGAAGCTTCGCTTATACACAATGTGCTCACGGATAGATTCTCCCGTTCTTTTTTCAAGTCGGTCCAACATGTTGTGAAGGTACTTTTCGCGTAGTGCTTCATCACTGGTCAAATCAGGAGCTACAGGAACCAACAAAAAGATGTTTTCACAATTTTTAGGTGCTACAGTTTCGTCTGTTTTTGAGGGAACACAGGCATAAAACAAGGGCTGAGATGGCCATTGTGGGTTATCGTAAATCTCTATAGCGTGCTGATCGAAAGGCTCATCGAAAAACAAATTGTGGTGAAGTAAATTATTCACGCGTTTGTTTATTCCGAGATAGAAAAGCAAAGATGAAGGCGACATGGTTCTTGAATTCCAGTATTCTTCTGAATGAGATCGATCTTTGGGTGCAAGCATTTTTGTTTCCACGTGGTGGTAATCTGCACCTGCTATGACAGCATCAATTTCAAAATTTCCGGAAGAAGTAATGATTCGTTTAGCCTTCCCGTCTAATGATTCAATTTGAAAAACGGTATTGTTGAAATGAAAAGTAACGCCAAGTTTTTGAGCCACCCTAGCCATTGCTTTCGGAATTTCACCCATGCCATTTTTCGGATACCATGTTCCTAACTCTAAATCGGCATAGTTCATTAGGCTATACAGAGCCGGTGTTTTCTCTGGCTTAGCACCCAAGAAAAGCACAGGGAATTCAAGTAACTGAATGATTTCAGGATGCTTGAAATATTTGCGAATGTGAGCGGAAATAGAATTGAAGAGATGAATGCGCACTGCGGCTTTCAAGATTTTCAAATCGAGAAATTCAGTAATAGAAAGCGATGGCTTCCAGACGAATTCTCCCATTCCTGTATCGTACTTGTATTTTGCTTCGGCAAGGAACTTTTTCAAGTTCTCTTTGCTTCCAGGTTCTATTGCTTCTAGCTTCTCTCCCAGTTCTTCGGCAGAAGCTGGAACATCTAAGATTTTGTTTGAGAAGTAAACGCGGTAGGAAGGGTCTAATCTTTCCAAAGAATAATAGTCGCTTCTATTTTCGCCGTACTGTTGAAAGAATTGGTCAAAAACCTCAGGCATCCAATACCAACTTGGGCCCATATCGAAAACAAACCCATCTTTTTCAAACACTCTACATCTCCCACCAGGCGTTGCGTGCTGCTCAAAAACATGCGTTTCGAAGCCCAATTGGGCCAATCGACAAGCGGCGGATAATCCAGCAAAACCAGCACCTATGACAGCAACGCGTTTTTTCATAACAGATAAAACACTTCTGTGTGCTTTTTGTTCTCGACTACCAGGAAATAGGATAGCCGTCAGTGAAGATAGGCCTAAAAACTAGCGCACCCTAATTTTCTGACCGATTTTTAAATTGCTTGAGGGCTTGATTCGGTTCAGTTTGCAAAGTTTAGAGACGGTTGTTCTGTTTTTTGCAGCGATCGAGGAGAGTGTGTCTCCTCGCTTAACGGTGTGGTACTTACTTCCCGATGAGCCTTTGGAATTGTTATTTGCTGAGGGCGCAGTTGGTGATGTGGTTGGTGCGTTCAGTTTCTTTTTCGTCAGCTCAAATGAGGGAGATTTCAAAGCCTTTTGATTGGGAGTAATCATGTACGCGGGGTCAAAAGGATTGCCTAAGTAGCGCGTTTCAAAGTGAAGGTGTGCACCGTAAGAACGCCCTGTATTCCCCCCTAATCCGAGCATGTTTCCAGCTTGAACATATTGCCCTGGGACAACCATTCGAGCCGACATATGTGCATACAAGGTTTCCAACCCGTTCGGGTGACGAACCACCACTACGTTGCCGTAAGTATCACTGTATTGCGAAATGCGAACAAGGCCTTCGAACATGCTGTATACTGGGTCGCCTGTGTCCAAATCTAAATCTAGTCCTGCGTGTAAACGGCCCCATCGAGGACCGAACGGAGAAGTTTGTCTACCAATATCCGTTGGGAAAGCGAAGTCACACGAGTCAATGATTAATTGAAAAACTAAGGACGAATCGTTTGGAAAAACGACGGTTTTTTTCTTGTGCCAAATGTTTTGCGTATCCCAACTTTGGTAGTTCGCGTAGCTCGGGATCATTGACAGGGAATCTGCTCGACCTTTTAAATCAAGGTTAATATTTGGAAGATTCGGCGAGGGGTAGAGTGTAACTTTTTTCGATTTGATGTAATCCGCAGCATTGGACCAAGACAATGTATCGGCCATTAACTCCAAAGCAGATTCAATCGCCCCTGCGGGCTGGGCGTAGGAGAATGTGCTTAACAGCACTGCGAATAAGAAAAGTGAAAATCTCCTAAACATCTTTTGCGAAAATAAGGATTAATTTCTTAACTCGATTTCACCATAAATTTCGGAGATTTGCAAAATGTATAAAGTTGATTTACTTGTTATTTCCGCTCATCCTGATGACGCAGAGATCAGCGCTGCAGGAACCATTATCAAATCCGTTCAGCAGGGAAAGAAAATTGCATTGGTTGATTTGACTCAAGGTGAGAGAGGAACACGAGGAAGCGCCGAGTTAAGAATGAAGGAAGCTGAGAAAGCTTCTGAAATTATGGGTATCCATTACAGGGAGAATCTCCAGTTGGCAGATTGTTTCTTTACCGATACTCCAGAGAATAAAATGCGCGTCATGGACGCTATTCGTAAATACCAACCTGAAGTTGTTTTCACGAATTCACTTCGCGACAGACATCCTGATCATGCTCGTTCTGCTAAGTTGGTGGCCGACTGTTGCTTCTATGCAGGTCTTCCAAAGATTGAAACAACTCATGCCGCTTGGCGTCCTCGTGCAGTGTATCACTTCAATCAAGATTATTATAACACACCTGATTTTGTCATTGACATCACGGCGCAAATGGATCAAAAGATTGAGGCCTTGAAAGCATTTTCAAGTCAGTTTTATGATCCGAATTCACAAGAACCGAAAACTCCTATTTCGGGAGAGGAATTCTTCGATTTCATTAAAGGAAGAGCTATGGATTTCGGTCGTTTCGCAGGATATAAATATGCAGAGGCATTTGTTTCTTCGCGTCCAATTGGGATGCGTGATGTCTTCAATTTAGATTGACAACTCCTTTTTCTTCAACCTGAAAAAAAGAATGGTCTGAACCATGCTCTGCGTTATGAATGCCGCAGAGGCCGCCATGCATGCACCGTTCAAGTGATCTGTTGTAATAAGCAACGAAGAGCATAAAATTGCTACTGCAAATCCAACAACAGCTGAGTAGAAGTTGTATTGATGCAATCCTCTGCCGGAGAACAAATGCGCGAAAGAAACTGTAATAGTATTCGCGACAATTCCAGGAATTAAAAAAAAGAATCCTTCTTTGAGAAAAGAAATGTCGTAATCAATAAAAGGCATTAACCAACTGTTAGGAACAGCCAAGAAACAAAGCGTTCCGAATGCGGTTGTTGAGACACCAAGTATTAAATAACGCTTGGTAAGAGCAAGGTGCTGATTGAAATCAGAGCCTTGAGCAACGCGCGATGCAAGTATAGAAGACAAACTTTTTACAACAGACCAAAGTGCTTCAGCTATGTACATGAGAATGGAAAATACACCCGTGAATATCTTGCCCTCAGGTCCAGAATTTTCGAGGAAATACAAATAGGAGCGCTGATTTCCTAGATGGAATATATTACCCAATTGCGCATACCCGCCAAGTTTTGCCGTTTGGCTTAAATCATCTTTTGAAAGTTGAAATCGCATGTTTTTCCATGCTGAAGGGGTAAGGTAAAATCCAACCCCTGCAGTTATGACAAACGAAAAAAATTGTCCGGAGATAAATGCAAGTATTCCCCAATCTGATATTGCGTAGAACAAACCGACAAAGGCGAGTGATGATATGGATTGTGTGAAGAGCAGAATTTGATAGGATTCAATTTTCTCTTTTCCCAAAAGAATCATTTGTTGCAATACAAATAACGATTGAAGTATGCCGAGAAGAAGCGTGAATCCTATGAACGGTGCATTCAACAGAAATAGTATTACAGAAGTCGCGAGTGCACTAATGCCTATCCAGAGCAATGAAGGAAGTGCAATTTTATGTTCTCCTATTCTTGGAATAAGATAAATTAAAGCACCACCACCAATGAATTGACTGAGAGTAGCTAAAATGAGAATTCCGAAATTGATAAGTGCAATTGTCCCTTGTCCTTCGACGTGAACAAAATGCAAATTCATGAGCACCAGTAGTAAGGCCGAAATGAGTCCGAAGGCGCGGTTCAGTATGGAAAGAATTTCTACGCGCTTCATGATTTTAGTACTTTTTCGTAAGCCGAAATAAATTTACTTCCAACAGCATCAAATGAAAAATGATTGTTGGCGTAGGTGGAAATCTCAGCGCGATTTACATCATGCATTTCGCTGTGTGAAGATTGCAAGGCCTCAAGCAATTGATCTTCGTTCTTTGCTTCAATCAATTTGTTCCAAGTGCAAAAAAGCATGTGCTCAGCCACACCTCCCACATTTGTAGCAATCACATTCATGCCGCTAGACATGGCTTCAATCATGACAAGTGGAAGATTTTCGTAATTGCTGAACAAAACAAAGGTGTGTGCAAGATTCATTTTTTGAGCGACCTCGATTTGATTCAATGTGCCGAAAAAGTTGATGCTGTTCTCTCGAATATTGAGTTCTTGACTTCTTTTTTTCCAATGTTGAATATCACCGTCGCCGCCAAGTTCGAGAACAACATCATCCGTTGCATCGGAGAATATTTTCCAAACTTTAAGAATTCCTTCAATGTTTTTATGACTGTTATCTAAGTGTGAAATGTGAAGGAATGTATGCTTTTCGTTTTTCTGTTCATTCTTGAAATATGTTGTGTTCACAACATTGGGAATAACAACGGAGGGCTTGTTGAATCCTAAAGTGCGCATTGCTTTTTCAAGTTGAAGTGTAACAGGAAGGAGCATTTGCGACTTATTGGCAATGTAGCGCATGTAACTTTTAATATGAGTTGGAAGTGGACCGCGCTCATGCGGGTGATAGCCGGTCCAGTTGTCTGAAATGACAAAAGGGGTTTTCCATTTTCGTTGAATGTAAAGGGCTTGCCAACCTTCTGGCCACAACATGTTCAACTGAATAATATCTGGATTATTTGTATTAAAGTTAATGTGCGCGATTCCCTTTTTTAAGGCTTGAATTCTATTTCTAAATAAGAAGCCATTTGTCTTGTAATAAACACGCACAACACGCACGTTTTCTTCGTTTGAGTCTTCGATTGTCAATGAATCAACTTCTTCGTTTTTCGAGAGGTAGAGAACAGTAACTTTAGCGAAAAGGGCAACAGCTTCGGCATGGCGTTGCACGAAATTTCCAAGGGTAGGGTGGGTTTTGCTCGGAAACCAACTGCTTAGAAAAAGGACATGAAGCTGTTTTTTCACTGCTGCAAGATACAAATTCAAAAAAATACTCAGGTGTATTTGTTCAAATAGAAGTTATGTGTTTATCTTTGCGCCCTCTTAGACGGTGGTTTTAGCTCAGTTGGTTAGAGCATCAGTTTGTGGTTCTGAGGGTCGTGGGTTCGAATCCCATAAGCCACCCCACTAGAAAAGAAAAGGTCGACATTGTCGACCTTTTTTATTGAATGCAAATTTTAGTTTGAATTTTAGTGAATTCCTTTCGAAGCTAAATAACGTTCAGCATCTAGGGCAGCCATACATCCTGTTCCTGCTGCAGTTACAGCCTGACGGTAATTTTTGTCTGCTGCATCACCCGCCACAAATACCCCTTCAACATTGGTTTTGGAAGAACCAGGTGTGTTTAAGATGTATCCTGTTTCATCTGTGTTGATGAATTCTTTGAATACGCCCGTATTCGGATTGTGTCCAATAGCTACGAAGAAACCTGTAATATCAACGGTGCGACTTTCGCCTGTTGCAGAGTTTTTGAAAATTGCTCCTTCTACACCGTCTTTACCTAGAATATCTTCTGTGGTTGAGTTCCAAAGGATTTCAATGTTTGGTGTCTCAAGAACACGATTTTGCATCGCACGAGAGGCGCGCATTTTATCGCTTCTAACGATCATATATACTTTCTTGCAAAGCTTAGCCAAGTAGGTTGCCTCTTCCGCTGCAGTATCACCAGCACCAACAATAGCAACATCTTGATTGCGGTAGAAAAATCCATCGCATACAGCGCAAGCACTTACTCCGCCTCCAAGGTTACGAAGACGAATTTCGTTTTCTAGTCCCAACCATTTAGCAGAAGCACCTGTCGCAATGATCACGGCGTCTGCCGAGATTACATGCTTTCCGTTGTCAATTTCAACATAGTGTACACTTCCAGAAAAATCGACTTTCGTTACCCATCCCGTGCGAATGTCAGTTCCGAAGCGCTTCGCTTGGTTTTCCATATCGGCCATCATCTCAGGACCACGAACTCCTGAAGGATATCCAGGAAAGTTATCTACTTCAGTGGTATCCATTAATTGTCCACCCGGTTGTTGACCTTGGTATATCACTGGTTTCATGTCTGCACGGGCAGCATAGATAGCTGCAGTGTATCCAGCAGGACCGCTTCCGATAATGAGACATTTAATGTGTTCGTTCGCTTCCATATGTAATTATGTTTTTTTTTGAGTGAACAAATATAGTATGAGTGAAGTTTGACAATGTGTGATTTTACGCACAGGTTATTCAAATGCTTTAATTAAGAAGGCATCCCACAATGGATCTTCGGGCGGTGGCGCGGATATAACTACCGGTGTCTTTTTTACAGGGTGTGTAAATTCAATTTTTCTGGCATGAAGATGAATGCTTGCATTGTCGTTGGTTCGCTTGCTTCCGTATTTGATATCTCCTTTGATCGGGCATCCCAATTGAGATAGGGTAGCGCGAATTTGGTGATGCCTCCCTGTTTTCGGATATACTTCAACAAAGGTGTAGTGATCACCTTTTCCAACTACTTTGTAATTCAGCTCAGATTCTTTTCGGTCTTTGGCCGGTTCGTTGAAGAAGAAAGACTTGTTTTGTTTTTCGTCTTTCCACAAATAATTAATTACGTGTCCTTCCATTTTGGGCGGCGCGTCTTGCACAACAGCCCAATAGGTCTTCGAAACATCGCGAGTTTTGAAGTCAACCGTTAGTCTTGAAAGAGCTTTACTAGTCTTGGCATAGACAACAACTCCGCTTACAGGTCTATCTATTCGGTGAATGGTTCCGCAAAAGACTTCCCCGGGTTTGTTGTATTTCTCTTTGATGTATTGTTTGATAATATCGCTCAGAACAACATCGCCGGTTTTATCTCCTTGAACGATGTCAGAATTTCGTTTGTTGACAGCAATGATGTGATTGTCTTCGTAAAGAATACGAAGGTTTTCAATGGTGGTAACTTCAAGCGGTTTTTTTGGAGCTCGATCCCATTGCTTGGGCGCTTGCTTTTTCATCAATACTGCTCTTTGTCGTTCGGGAAATCTACACTGCGAACATCGCTCACATATTGTTCAAGAGCGGTCTTCATTTGCTCTCCCATGTTCAAGTATTTTCTCAAAAAGCGCGGAGTGAATCCTTCCGTAATTCCAAGCATATCGTGCAGCACTAACACTTGTCCATCTACGTCGCTTCCCGCACCAATTCCAATGATTGGAACATGTACTTCTTGCGCTACGCGTTTTGCAAGTGCTGCTGGAATTTTCTCAAGGACAATGGCGAAGCATCCACTTTCAGCCAAAAGTTTTGCGTCGTGAATGAGGCGTTCTGCTTCAGCTTCTTCTTTCGCACGAACTTGATACGTTCCGAATTTGTATATGCTTTGTGGAGTTAACCCTAAGTGCCCCATAACAGGAATGCCTGCGGTTAAAATTCGTTTTACACTTTCAACAATCTCTTCTCCACCTTCCATCTTAATGGCATGTCCACCCGTTTCTTTCATGATGCGAATGGCAGAGTTCAAAGCCTCTTTGGAATTGCCTTGGTATGAACCGAATGGCATGTCAACCACAACGAGTGACCGCTTACATGCGCGAACAACACTTGCAGCGTGGTAGATCATTTGATCCAACGTAATTGGAAGCGTAGTCTCGTGCCCTGCCATAACGTTCGATGCTGAATCACCCACAAGAATGACATCGATTCCGGATTGATCAACAATGAGAGCCATAGAATAGTCGTATGCTGTTAGCATTGCGATTTTTTCTCCCTTGTTCTTCATTTCCTGAAGCGTGTGGGTGGTAACTCTGCGAACTTCTTTGTTTACTGACATGATTAGTTTTTTATTTGAGCGGCAAAAGTGAGAATTATTCTTTTACAAATATTTTTTTAGCAACAATTCCTTTCAGACTATCTGAAATTTGAATGGCATACATTCCTGAACTGAATTGTGCAAGGTCTATGCGCGTTGAACCTTGATTCTGCATATTTCCAGTATGAACCAATTTTCCTTGAATGTCGAAAATGGAATAGGACAATCCTCTGAATTGCGCTTCAGCAATGACTTGTATGTGGTCTTTTGCTGGTGAAGGAAAAATCTTAAAGGCTGATTCTTCTTCTTCATTGACATTGATAGTCGACTCGAAATGCGCGGTGAATTGTGCGTTGTTAAGAGTGATGTTTCCTAACCAAACGGAGTCGAGGATGTCATTAATGATACTGCTGTTTTCCCAATACGCGAATGTATATCCTGGATTTGCAATAGCTTCAATTTTAACAGGAACTCCATCGAAGTAAACACCGGTCCAAGGATACTCAGTAGGTTCTATCGTACTGATATGTATTTTACCTGACCCCACAGGAAGAACATCCAGCGTCACATCGACTTGCTGTGGGAGTGAGAATCTGTTCTGAATGTGGTTGCGGACTTGTTCTGTTCGACACAACAATTCGGATTGGAATGTTAAGTGGTTGTTGTAGAAATTATCCATCTGTCCGGGTACATTCCATGGATCTCCCCAACGTTGGTATTCATTCGGCATTTCTGGCGCTGTTAAGTTGAAGAATCTGTTTTCCACAGCAATCAATCGTTCTGGTCGGTAGTTCGTGTTCATTAAATCTGCGAAGCGATTGATAAAGTAATTTTTGAATTGGGTGTTTTGAATACTCTTCAACCAAATATTAATGTAAGGATTCCCTGTACTTTGGTTTGAGATGTAGTCAATATGATCGAAGTAACAATCGGTCCATGCATTTGGATTGAGCGCCAATTCTAAGTCAATGGTTGCAAATCTCCATCGGTTGTTGGTTACATCTGAACGATGGATTTTAATGTTATTCTGCGGCCAGTCGACATTTCCCATCCAAGATTCAGAGATGATATAATCTGTGTAGTAGGTTAAATCGAAATGTTGATCAGCATCGTTCCAATACGAAGGGCTTCCGACATTCAATGCATTGAATGCATTGTAAGAATTCCAGAAATTATCGGTAGAACCTTCTACCGCGCGAAGCACGCCGCCATACCAATAACTCAAGGACATAAGTTCGACAGAGTCTTCGTCGGCTCCTTCGTTTTCCTTGAACATTTCGGCATTGTATTTTTCACGAAGCTCATAGAGTCCAAAATATTGTCCGTTGATGTACACAGTGGCTGGTCGGTAAGCGCTGTAGTTAGCATTTGCTCCGCGACACATCAATTCCGCTTGACAAGCCTCTTTGTAAGGAAGAACTAAATATTGATTGCTTCCATTTCGAAGATAAAATTCAGAATATTTGTTTCTGTTAGGTCTTCCTGGGATAATGACTTCGTTCACTGTTGATTCCCCCAAAACGCTGTGAGCCAATTCAAGTCGGAAAGAATGCTGAGGGTGCGAACGGCTTCCACCTGCACCGCCATCGATTTGCATTCCAGTGTTTTGAGAGAACACTAGTGGATGGCCAGGAATAGAATCGAAATAGTCTATGTGCGCGTTGCGCAGCCAGTCTTGATCCCAATGGTCGAAAATTCCTTCACTACCATATAAATTCGAGTTGTCTGTTGTTATTGAAAGTATGGGAGTGGTGTGACTAATGTTGAAAAGGAAGGAAGCGGAAGTGACGTTACTTGGAATGTAATTCGGTTTGAAGGCGCGCGCGCGGAGAATTTTCGATTGGAAAAATGTGATAGGTGCACCCGTATAGATTGGTGAGCTGGCTGTTGGCTCACTTCCATCAATGGTATAACGTATAGTCGAGGGCGCTGCGTTTAAATCAAGTATAGAAACATCGAAAGGAGTGGTGTAAACACCAGGATTGTGATCGAACAGAGGGGCAATGGCATATCCAAGTGCAGGCGCTTGGCTATTGCTTGCGTCTGGAGTTGGCGTTGCGAAAAGTGAATTCGAATTGGAGCCGTTCGGAAAACGCCCCACACTCATGTCCACAGCCTGACAATTGACGAATAAACTGTTTTCTAATACCTGCGAAGGGTTAAATAAGAATAGCGTATCTCCTCCGCTTGCAATTTTAAAAGTTGTGTGAAATTGCGTACCTGCATTTGGTAGAAAAGCGTTGGTCATTGCACTTTGCGGCGCATTTTTCATCGCAATTTCAATGTAGGTGTACTCGATAGGATCAGTAGCCGCAACGTTGAAGCCAAGTGAATTTATTGGTCCTGCTGATAATCCAGCTGCTGTCAGTTCAGCCGCGGGAATTAGCATTTGATTGCGGGCACTCCAATACCAGTTTCCATAAGGAGCGGGATAGTCAGTATATCCGTTTTGAATGTTTCCTGTCCCGATGGTTTGACCATTTAATTTCATGTTCGGACGCTGATTTACAACTGTACCAAGGGTTGCTGAACAAGAAGCCTCACTTCCGTCGTTATATGCAAAAGTGGTTGATCCGTAAGAAGTCGCAGATTGTCTGAAAGAAGAGTTTGTGATGTATCCTGTATTACTCCATGAGCAAACATTAACCACAATGCTCGAAACACCGTCCCATTGAAAGGGCGTGGTAAAGTTGTGCGTGTTCCAACCAACAACTGGCGTGAATGAACCCGTATTGATTGTTGTAGTGAAAGGATCTGTAGCGAAACGATTCTTTTCGCTGCAGAAGACAATCAAATACTCTCCTGGATCGAGGTTGTAATGTGGAAATGTCCATTCGGTAGGGGTTGCAGAATTATCGGTTAACGAATAGCCGAATAAATCAACAGTTGTTGATCCAGCATTGAATAACTCAATCCAATCTTCGTATTCGCCGTCTTCATCTGCGACAGTGCTGTAGTTTTTATTGCTTCCCTCATTAATTACAATTTGTGACCAAGAAAAATTGTAAATGAAAATCGAAGTGAAAAGAATAGCTAGTTTTTTCATTTTCTAAAGGTACTAATTCTGACGTGTTTTAATTTTTTGAAGTTCTTTCGCAATACCAGCTTCCACCAAGGGCTCCATGATGAGATAACCATTTATATTGGGGTGAACACCGTCTTCACCGAGTTCAAGTCGTAGGCCGTTGCGTTCGTCTTTCATGGGGGTGTGATAATCCACGAAAGTGATATCGTGTGTCTCGGCGTAAAAGCGAAGCGCATTGTTGAGGTCAATAATTTTCTGAGCAGGTTCCTTTCCTGGGCTCCAAGGATAATCGAAAACGGGAAGGACAGAGCAGAGCACAACCCCTATGTCATTGGCTTTCGCAAGTTCAATCATGGAAAAGATGTTGTCTTCAATCATGTCGATTGTCACATTCCCCGTGTTTCCCGCAATGTCATTCGTGCCTCCAAGAAATACCACCACTTTTGGATGAAGGTTAACAACATCTGCACGAAAGCGAAGGAGCATTTGTGAAGTGGTTTGTCCACTTATTCCACGATTCACATAGCTTTTTCCTACAAAAAAATCGGGGTGAACATCTTGCCAGAATTGGGTGATTGAGTTGCCCATGAAAACAACACGATCTTCATCATCTGCGGGGTTTTCAAGCATTGTGTTTGCTTTTCGGTAATGGTTGAAGTTGGCCCAATCTTGAGCTGAAATATTCAAATGAATGGCCATGAGGATTGCAACGAAAAGTCCTGTTCTTATCATAAGTCTACTTCAAATTTAACCCATCCGTTGCGTAATCCATTGTTCATCGTTGATAATTTCGGAATTCAGGGTTCGGGGCAAGAGAGTTTCGCGTTTTCTTCGAAGAAAATTAAGAGATATGTCGGCTTTTGAAATTGTTGGTGGCAACGCATTAAAAGGAACAGTAATTCCGCAAGGCGCGAAGAACGAGGCTTTACAAATTATTTCGGCTGTTTTGCTTACCGCGGAACCCGTTATTATTCGCAATATTCCCGAGATAATTGATGTGTTGAAGTTGATTGATTTGCTTCAGGATATTGGTGTGAAGGTGGAAAAATTGGCAAAAGGAGAGTTCAAATTCATTGCCGATGACGTGAATTTGGAGTACTTAAAAACCGAAGATTACAAAAAGAAGGCTGCAGCTCTTCGTGGTTCAATTATGTTGGTGGGTCCAATGCTCGGAAGATTCGGACAGGGATATATCCCAAAACCAGGCGGAGACAAAATTGGTCGTCGTCGATTAGATACCCATTTCACGGGTTTCCAAAATTTAGGCGCGACGTTCAATTACGACGCGGTGAATTATTTCTACAGTGTAACTGCACCACGATTGAAAGGAGCCTATATGTTGCTTGATGAAGCTTCTGTAACAGGAACAGCAAACATTGTCATGGCTGCTGCGCTTGCTGAAGGAACAACCACCATTTACAATGCGGCTTGTGAACCTTATCTGCAACAGTTGTGTAAGATGATCAACCGCATGGGCGGAAAAATTTCGGGTATAGGTTCGAATTTGCTCATCATTGAAGGGGTCGAGAAATTGGGTGGCACAGAGCACAGATGTCTTCCAGATATGATTGAAATAGGTTCATTCATTGGAATGGCTGCAATGACGAAAGGGGATATTATTATCAAAGACGTTTCATACAACGACTTGGGAATTATTCCTGAAATGTTCCGCAGAATGGGTATTCAGGTGGATTTGGTGAATGGAGATGATCTTCATATTCCTGCACAAGATTCTTATGAAATTGATACGTTCATAGACGGTTCCATCATGACCATTAGCGATGCACCATGGCCGGGCTTCACCCCTGACTTGATTTCCATTGCATTGGTTACGGCTACCCAGGCGAGAGGCTCCGTATTGATTCATCAGAAAATGTTCGAGAGTCGTTTGTTCTTCGTGGATAAATTGATCGACATGGGCGCACAAATTATTTTGTGCGATCCGCATAGAGCGACTGTCATTGGATTAGACCGCAAGTCTACCTTGAAGGGCGTTACGATGTCCTCTCCAGATATTCGTGCAGGTGTTTCTTTGCTCATCGCTGCCTTGAGCGCGAAGGGAAAATCTACCATTCAGAACATTGAGCAAATCGACCGCGGTTACCAAGATATCGAAGCGCGCTTGCAGGCTTTAGGCGCAGACATTCGCAGGGTCTAAAATTGCTTTGGCAAGAACTTTGGCTTGTTGCCGTTAGAGTGTTCTATATTTGAAATGAATTCAATCACTATGAAAAAAAATCTTATCCCTTTCACCTTGCTTCTGGTAGTTGCGGTGATGTTCAGTTTTACTTCGGTAAAAAATGAGAATGCAGTTAATACAACTGCAAAAATTGGTTTGGAAATCGGCGACGAGGCTCCAAATATTGTCATGAAAGGAGTTGACGGAAAGGATTTAAAACTTTCTTCACTTCGCGGCAAAATGGTTTTAATCGATTTTTGGGCTTCATGGTGCGGACCTTGCCGCAGAGAAAATCCGAATGTGGTGGCTGCATACAACAAATACAGCAAGGCTAAATTTAAAACTGCAAAGGGTTTTGAAATCTTCTCGGTAAGCTTCGATCAAAACAAGACGGCTTGGGAAGAAGCTATTGCAAAAGACGGTTTGTTGTGGAAGAACCACGTGTGTGACATGAAAGGATGGGCGAACGCTGCTGGTCAGCTCTATGGCATCTCAAGTATCCCTTCGAGCGTATTGATTGATGAGAATGGAATTATTGTCGCGAAGAACCTTCGTGGACCAGCTTTGGATATGGAATTGGACAAGTACGTTTCTTCGTTCAATTGATCTGATTATATAAGTTATCTTTGCGGGCCGAATGACATTCGGCCCGTTTTGTTTTCTGACAGCCTGTCGCTCTTTTTGGCTTGGCTCAACGATTGTCAAAAGGGGATTACATAAAATTTTAGGCTATGACAGAAGAATTGAATGACAATCAGTCACAAGAATTGGAAAATAACGAAGTGAACGAGACGCCAACCGAGGAAACTACAACCGAGGCACCTACAGAAACTCAGGCAGAACCAACTGCGGAGCAATTGGCTGCGGAATGGAAAGATAAATATGTTCGCTTAACAGCAGATTTCGAGAATTTTAGAAGACAAAAGAATAAAGAACGCATTGAATTATTGAGCAACGCATCGAAAGATGTGATTAGCGGTTTGTTGCCTGTTCTAGATGTTTTCGAATTGGCCATGAAGGCGAATGAAACCAGCGAAGATATTCAGGCGGTGAAGGAAGGTTTTGCGCTTATTTACGGAAAACTTTTGGGTGAATTGGAGAAGAAGGGATTGAAGCCCATGGAAAGCAACGGTAAGCCTTTCAATGTAGATTATCATGAGGCTATTACTGAATTCCCGGCTCCTTCTGAAGAGCAAAAGAATACGGTAATCGACACTATGGAAAAAGGGTATTTATTGAATGAAAGTGTAATTCGCTACGCCAAAGTAGTGGTAGGAAAATAATTATGGCTAAAAGAGATTATTACGACGTATTGGGTGTTTCAAGAAGCGCAAGCGAGGCTGAAATTAAAAAGGCTTATCGTAAGCTTGCGATTCAATACCATCCCGATAAAAATCCCGACGACAGTTCTGCTGAAGAAAAATTCAAAGAAGCTGCTGAAGCCTATGAGATTTTGAGTGATAATCAAAAGCGTCAGCGCTACGACCAATTTGGTCATGCCGGAATGGGCGGTGGCGGCGGACAAGGCTACGGTGGTGGTATGAATATGGACGATATCTTCTCTCAGTTCGGAGATATCTTCGGTGGATTCGGTGGTGGAGGAGGACGTTCGAGTTCTCGTAAAGTGAAGGGAAGCAATTTGCGCATTCGCGTGAAATTGAATTTGGAAGAAATTGCTTTCGGGACAACCAAGAAAATTAAAGTATTCAAAATGGCGAACGCCGATGGCGTGACCTACGATACGTGTTCAACATGCGGTGGTTCTGGACAAATTCGTCGTGTGCAGCAAACCATTTTAGGTGCTATGCAAACGGCAAGCACATGTAACGTATGTAACGGAGCAGGAAAGTCTATCAAGGACCGTCCGAAAGATGCCGATGCATACGGACAAGTGCGCAAGGAAGAAACTGTAGAAATTAAAATTCCTGCGGGTGTGGGTGAAGGAATGACCTTGAATGTTTCTGGAAAAGGAAATGCGGGTCCATTTGGCGGAGTGCCTGGTGATCTTTTGGTTCAGATTGAAGAAGAAGAACACAGCGAGTTGAAGAGAGACGGTATTCATCTCTACTACGATTTATATTTGAATTTTGTAGATGCTGCCATGGGTGCGAGCATTGAAGTTCCGCTCGTAAAAGGCAAAGCCCAAATTAAAATTGATCCAGGAACACAAGCTGGAAAAATCCTTCGTCTGAAGGGAAAGGGATTGCCCGATGTAAACGGATACGGTACTGGAGATTTGATGGTGAACATCAATGTTTGGACACCTCAAAAACTTTCGTCAGAAGAAAAGGAAATGCTCACGAAACTTCGTGAATCTGAAAATTTCAAACCGAATCCATCTGCGAAAGACAAGAGCTTCTTTCAGCGTGTAAAAGAAATGTTTCAGTAATTAGGTCATGGAGCAGGAAGAAGAAAAAACTGAGTTTGCACGCTACTTCCTGCAAATCGCCTACGACGGAACCAACTATCACGGTTGGCAACGTCAACCGAACGCTCATTCGGTTCAAGAAGAAATAGAAAAAGCGCTTTGTAAAATTTTACGTCTGCCGAGGGTGGTAACCCTTGGTTGTGGACGCACCGATACGGGTGTGCATGCGAGTGATTTTTATTTACACTTCGTTCCGGAAATTCATGACTTGAATGAAGAAGAAACGTTGTTCCGACTGCAGCAAGTCCTTCCAAAGGATATAGCGGCTTACAGACTTTTCAAAGTGAACAATCGAGCACATGCTCGCTTCGATGCGAACGAGCGTTCGTATGAATATCGCATTGCAAAAAGAAAAGATCCCTTCAATCGAAACTATACCTACTTCTACGGAAAAGAATTAAACGTAGAAGCTATGAACAACGCCGCGAAATTGATGTTAGGTAGTCATGACTTCGCTTGTTTCTGCAAATCGGGAGGTGGACAAATGACTACCATTTGCGATTTGCGAGTAGCGCGCTGGGAAGAGAAAGAAGGGTTACTTATTTTTCATATCACAGCCGATCGCTTTCTTCGAAACATGGTGCGTGCAGTGGTGGGAACACTGTTGCAAGTGGGAAGGGGTGAGATGTCATTGGAGGAATTTCAAGAGGTACTTAACAGTAAATCTCGAAATGCGGCAGGAGAAAGTGTTCGTCCGAACGGACTATTTTTAACAAGAGTTATTTATCCGGAATCTACATTCCGAACAAACTAAAATATGGCATCAGGGAAGGCGTTCGATTGGAAGATTTTTGCGAGACTGTATCAATACAGTAAGCCTTATCGCGGTGGATTCGCAATTACTTTACTGCTAGTTCTGGTCCTTTCTGGTTTGACGGTTGTTCGTCCGGAGCAAATGCGAAACATGCTCGATGTTGCTGTGCCTGGCGGAAATACCATGCAGATTTTAAATGTTGCCATTTGGTTTTTTGTGGTCTTAGCCTTAGAAATTGCATTGCAATACATTCAGACACTTGCAGCGAACAGCGTAGCGCAAAGCATTACCCTCGACATGCGTGAACGTGTTTATGCACAGGTGATTCGATATAAATTGAATTACTTCGATAAGACACCTGTTGGACAATTGGTGACACGACACATTGGTGATATCGATGGAATTGCTGAAGTGTTCAGTGTAGGTCTGCTAGATATTATTCGCGATACGCTGAAGTTATTGGTGATCGTTGGATTCATGTTTTTTCTCGATTGGAAATTGACATTGATTGTGATGCTTCCAATTCCCATTTTACTGTGGGCTACGCGTCTCTTTCAACAAGCAGTAAAGAAATCGTTTCAGGATGTTCGAAATGAAGTGGCGCGTATGAACGTGTTTGTGCAAGAGCACGTAACTGGAATGAACATCGTTCAATTCTTCAATCGTCAGAAAGTAGAAAATGAGAAGTTTGTTGAGATAAACGCGCAACAGCGAGATGCGCACATCCGCGGAATCTGGGCCTATTCGGTTTTCTTTCCGGTGGTTGAAATTCTTTCAGCATTGTCTGTTTCCTTGTTGCTTTGGTGGGGTGTGAAGTCGAGTTTGAATTTGGAAATGTCTCCAGGTTTGATTCTTGAATTCAGCACCTTCATAGCCATGATGTACAGACCCATTCGTCAAATGGCAGACAACTTCAACGTGCTTCAAATGGGTGTGGTGAATGCAGAGCGTGTGTTCAAACTCATGGACGAAGATCATTCGGAAGAAGATAGTCTTCATGATGAATTGAAGGATGTGAAAGGTAGAATTGAATTCCGAAATGTGAGTTTTCAATATGTGGAAAATCAACCGGTGTTAACCAACTTCAACATGATTATTGAAGCTGGAAAAAGCGCGGCTATTGTTGGTTCTACAGGTTCTGGAAAGTCGACCTTGATTTCTTTGTTGAATCGATTTTATGAAATAAACAGCGGTGAAATTTTCATCGACGATGTTGCGCTATCGAAATTGCCATTGGTTTCATTAAGAAAAACAATAGGCGTAGTTCTTCAAGATGTATTTCTTTTCAGTGATTCTATTCGAAATAATCTAACCTTGTACAATACCGAAATTTCGGATGAGCGAATGATAGCTGCTGCAAAGATGGTGGGTGCCCATGACTTCATTATGGCTCTTCCAGGAGGATATGATTTCGATGTGAAGGAGAGAGGAACCTTGCTCAGCACAGGTCAGCGTCAGCTCTTGGCTTTCGTTCGTGTGTTTCTTCAAGATCCAAAAATTGTTATTCTCGATGAAGCCACTTCGAGCATCGACACCGAATCTGAAATGCTCATTCAGCGCGCGACAGAGCTGTTAACGAAGAACAGAACCTCAATTGTTATTGCACACAGACTTTCGACGATTCAGCAAGCCGATGTGATTTTTGTTTTGGAAAAAGGAGAAATCATTGAGCAAGGAAGTCACTCTGAATTGATGAATTTAAGCGGTCATTATCGTACTTTAGTTGAACTTCAATACAAAAAATAATGACCAACGCCGAGAAGATAGTAGACCTCATGTTCACCAACGACGCATACAGTCAGTGGTTGGGTATTGAGCGTATAACTATTGCGCCAGGGGTTTGTGATTTGCGAATGACGGTGAGAGCAGAGATGCTCAATGGATTTTCTATTGCGCACGGAGGAATTACTTATTCGTTGGCGGACACTGCATTAGCTTTTGCCAGTAATGCGCATGGATTGAAATGTTACTCAGTTGAAACCTCGATTTCACACGTGAAGCCAGTGGCTGAAGGCGATGTGTTGACCACTGCTGTTGAAGAGAAAAGTTTGTCGAAGCGCATAGGTGTTTATCACATCACTGTATTCAATCAGAACAAGGAGGCTGTGGCCTTTTTCAAGGGTACCGTTCATCGGTCTGAAAAATCGTGGGAAATCGCATAATTTTCAAGGAGTTTCTTGCTTAAATCGTAAATTTGCACCATGCAAGAAAATACGCGCGTGGGTAAGGTTTCCCACTTGTTAGAAAAATTGTCGGAATCAGCTACTTTGGCCATGGCTCGTATGGGTCGTGAATTAGCTGCTCAAGGCAAACCTGTGGTGAACCTATCTATTGGTGAACCCGATTTCAACACACCTGATTTTATTAAGGATGCAGCCATTGCCGCAATTCATGCAAACGTTACGCATTATCCGCCAGTAAACGGATTTCCAGAATTGCGTCAAGCCATTTCGAATAAGTTCAAACGCGATAACGGACTAACGTATTCACCCGAGCAAGTTGTTGTAAGCACCGGCGCAAAGCAAAGTTTAGCAAACGTGATTTTGGCTTTGGTGAACCCAGACGACGAGGTAATTATGCCAAGTCCTTATTGGGTGAGCTATGCTGAATTGGTGAAGATGGCCGGTGGAACCGTTGTTGAACTGCACGCTGGGATTGAAAGCAATTTCAAAATCACGCCCGAAGTCTTAAGCGGCGCCATTAACGAGCGCACGAAATTGATTATCTACAGTTCTCCATGCAATCCTACTGGTTCTGTATACAGCAAAGAAGAGTTGGAAGCAATTAGTAAAGTCATTCTTCAGCACGAAGGGGTTTATGTAATTAGCGATGAAATTTATGAGCTCATCAATTTTGTTGGAAAGACCTATTCAATTGGTGCGTGCGAAGGAATGTTAGATAGAACCATTACGGTGAACGGAGTGTCGAAGGCATTCGCAATGACTGGATGGAGATTGGGATACATTGGTGCTCCGCTTTGGGTAGCGCAAGCTTGCAACAAGATGCAAGGACAGATTACGAGCGGTGCAAACACGATTGCGCAAATGGCAGCGAAAGCCGCTTTAGAAGCAGACCCTTCTGTGGTGAATGAAATGATTGCAGTGTTCAAGTCGCGCAGAGATCGCGTGTATGAAGGCCTTTCGAAAATACCTGGATTGAAAATTAATTTGCCGGAAGCGGCATTCTATTTCTATATCGATGTTACTGCTTTCTTCAACACAACAGACGGTGAAACCGTTGTGAAGAGTTCAGAAGACATGGCCATGTACTTGTTGCGCAAAGTGTATGTTGCGACAGTAGCAGGAGATGCTTTCGGCGATTCGAATTGCATTCGTATTTCATATGCGACTTCCGAAGAGAATTTAGATCAAGCTGTTTCCCGCATGACACAAGCCCTATCAGAACTTAAGCCTTTGTAACGTGAAGAAAGAAGCTGTAGAATCGTTTTTCAATGCCCTTGCCGACAAAACCATTTTGGTTGTTGGAGACGTAATGATAGACGCATATTTATGGGGAAAGGTGGAACGCATTTCTCCTGAAGCACCGGTTCCTGTTGTGCACATTCAGAAAAAAGAAAATCGTCTTGGAGGCGCAGCCAACGTGGCGTTGAATGTGAACAATCTTGGCGCGAAGGCCATTATGTGTTCAGTGGTTGGTGACGGAGCTAAAGGCGATATTTTCCGCAAGACGGCGAAAGAGTTGGGCTTCAGCACGGAGGGTATTATTGACTCCACCGAACGAATGACAACCGTGAAGACGCGCGTTATTTCAGGTGGACATCACATTGTTCGAATCGACGATGAAATTACCTGGCCGCTTTCAGCGACCGATGAAAGAAATTTGTTGGATTGCATCGATCAAATTTTAGGAAGACAGAAAGTAGATGCCATTGTTTTTGAAGATTACGATAAAGGAGTTTTGACTGAAAAGGTCATTGCACACGTTATTGCAAAAGCGAAGGCACTAAACATTCCAGTGAGTGTAGATCCGAAGTTGAAGAACTTCAAATTGTACAAAGGTGTTTCCTTGTTCAAGCCGAATTTGAAGGAATTGAAAGAAGGAATGAAAGTGGAATTTGCCTCAGACGATACTGCATCCATTGAAAAAGCCTTGGTGAATTTGCGCAGCGAATTGAATGCTGAAGGCGTTATGGTTACACGTTCCGAGCACGGCGTTACTTCCTACAACGGTTCGGATTTTTCAACGCATGCGGCTCACAAGCGCGAAATCGTTGATGTTTCAGGAGCAGGAGACACGGTAATTGCAGTGGCCACACTGGCACTTGCTGCAAATTGGAACTTGGCCGACATTGCAGAGATTGCGAATCTTGCTGGCGGATTGGTTTGTGAGAAAGTTGGAGTAGTGCCAATAGACAAAGAATTATTAAAGTTGGAAGCAGAAAGAATTGCTGTTTCAGTTTGAACAAAATCGATGAAAATCGAATTCATGTAAGTATGGAAACAGTTAAGCCGTATAATCAAGGTGGAAAGAAAGAAGAGGTTGAACAAATGTTCGATCAAATTGCACACAGCTACGATTTTTTGAATCACTTCTTTTCCCTGGGTATTGATATTATTTGGCGCAAGCGTGCCATTCGTATTCTGAAAAAATATCATCCGAAGAAGGTTCTTGACGTGGCAACAGGAACCGCAGATTTCGCGCTACAAGCGGTGAAGTCTAAATTGAATGCTTCTTCGATTGTTGGAGTAGATATTTCCGAGGGAATGTTGGAAGTGGGAAGAAAGAAAGTGAAGGATAGAGGCTTCGAACAAATCATTGAATTAAGAAAAGGAGATTCTGAAAATCTTCCTTTTGAAGATCATTCGTTCGATGCTTATACCGTTGCATTCGGTGTGAGAAATTTTGAAAATTTAGAACAAGGCATGCGTGAAATGCTTCGCGTGCTTCGTCCGAATGGAGTAGGCGTAGTGTTAGAGTTTTCACGTCCGAAACATTTTCCCATTAAACAGTTGTTCGGATTTTATTTCCGATTCATAATGCCAACACTAGGCAAATGGGTTTCGAAAGACAGTCGCGCATACGAATACCTTCCCGAGTCTGTGGCTCAATTTCCTTCCGGAAAAGATTTCTTAGATGTTATGGAAAAGGTAGGATACAAGCGTGTGCGTTGCATTCCATTGAGTGGCGGTATTGCCAGTATTTACATTGGTGAAAAGTGAAAATAGAAATTCTTCCTTCGGAAATTAGTGGCACCGTTTCGGCACCTGCTTCGAAGAGTATTGCGCAGCGCTATGTTGCTGCTGCTCTCTTAGCCGCTGGAGAAACCACCATTCGTCATTATCCGAATTCAGAAGATCCCTTTCACGCGAGGAAATTAGCCGAGTCGTTGGGTGCCATTGTGCAGCTTTCAAAAAACACGTTAACCATCAAAGGCGGATTTCCTGCCAATGAAATTCACGGCATTCGTACCCCTCAGAAAAATCTTTTTGCGGGTGAATCGGGATTTGCTTCTCGTTTGTTCGTTCCAATTGCAGCGCTTCACAACAGTGAAAAAGTGTTGAACGGAACAGGTACATTGTTGAATAGACCCTTCTTTGAATTTGAACCGTACCTCACACCATTTGGTGTTTCCGTTTCAACCAATGAAGGAAAATTACCTTTGACTTTTTCGGGTCAATTGACTTCTGGAAGAGCCGAACTTTCTGCAGCGAATTCATCACAATTCCTTTCGGGGATGCTCATGGCTTTGCCGCGCTGCACGGGCGATTCAGAGTTGGTGATTTCTGAATTGAATAGCAAGCCCTATATAGATTTGACCTTAGCCGTTATGAAGATGTTCGGGGTGGTGGTGAAGGAAGAGGAAGGTACCTACTTCATAAAAGGTTCACAGAAATATAAGCCGCAAGATGTTTCAGTTGATGGGGATTGGAGCGGTGCAGTGCCTCTTTTAATTGCCGGAGCATTAACAGCGACAGAAGGACTATTGGTGAAGAATTTAAACACGCGTCTGCCACAAGCAGATCAGGCGATATTGGAAGTATTCGATTTGGCGAAGGTGAAGTACACGCAGAACGAAAACAGTGTTAAGGTTTTTGCTAGCACCGTTGAAGCATTTGAATTCGATGCTACGCATTGTCCAGATTTATTTCCTTGCCTTGCCGTATTGGCATCTTTCGGAAATGGAGTAACCACGCTCAAAGGAGCAAAACGTCTGCATGTGAAAGAAAGCAATCGTGCCAATGCCATTGTTGAAGAATTCGCTAAATCGGGAATTCGCGTTGTTGTTCGCGGCGACGATATGATGATTTATCCAGGACATGCCCGTCCTGCCGTATGGAACGTACACAAGGATCACCGAATGGTTATGGCAGGAGCGCTTTTTGGATTGGCCGGAGCAAAGACTGTGTTGCAGAATCCAGAGGTGATTTCAAAGTCTTATCCCGATTTTTTCAAAGACATTCAATCGATTGGTGCGAAGTTGAAATAACTCTTTGCCAATTGAGAAGTATATTCGCACTCAAATCTATTTCGTATGAAATTTACGGCTGAACAAATTGCCGGTATGTTGGAAGGAACGGTTGAAGGAAATTATTCAGCTGAAGTTTCAGGTTTATCTAAAATTGAAGAAGGAAAGGCGGGTACGCTAACTTTCTTGGCCAATCCGAAATACATTTCTCATATTTATTCTACGGGCGCAAGCATTGCCATTGTTTCCAATGACTTTGTTGCGGAAAACCCATTGCCTGAAACCTTGACGCTTATTCGTGTTGCCGATGCCTACGGAAGTTTCGCGAAATTATTGGAAGCATACAGTCAATTCAAAAGACCTCGTCCAGGTATTCATCCTTCTGCAGTAATTGATTCTTCAGCCGTTATAGGCGAGAACGTGCACATAGGAGCAGGAGTGGTTATTGAGCCTGGTGCTAACATTGGAAATAACGCAGTGGTAATGGCTCAGTCTTATGTGGGCGAGCATGTGAAGATTGGAAGTTTTACGACCGTTCATCCGGGAGTGAAGATCTATAGTGATTGTGTCATTGGTGCGAATTGCACTTTGCACGCAGGAGTGATTATTGGTGCAGACGGATTTGGATTCGCGCCACAAGCAGACAATCGCTACGCGAAGGTTCCTCAAATTGGAAATGTGGTGGTGGAAGATCGCGTTGAAATTGGTGCGAACACCGCCATTGACAGAGCAACGTTGGGTTCAACCATTATTCGTGAAGGTGTGAAGCTTGATAATCTTATTCAAATTGCACACAACGTTGAAATTGGAAAGAACACGGTTATTGCCGCGCTAACTGGAATTGCAGGAAGCACCAAGATTGGTGAGAACTGCATGATTGGTGGACAAGTTGGAATAGCTGGACACTTAACCATAGCGAACGGAGTAAAGATTGCTGCTCAAACCGGAATTAGTGCTTCTGTGCTGAAAGAGAACGTTGTTCTTCAAGGAACACCAGCGGTAGATACGATGGACTTCAAGAAGTCATACATCATTCACCGACGCTTACCGCAATTGCTCGAGCGCATTGAGCGACTTGAAAAAGGGCAGAAGTAATGTTATTGCTTCCGTATCTCAAACATTTAATTTTCGCTAAAGGACCTCATGGGGTTCACTCTCCTTTTGTTTTCAAACTCATTACTGAAGTCCTTCGTCAAAAACGTCCGGAAGCTTGGAATCACATTGAATCAGCACGTCGGTCGTTGCTTTCGAATGATACGGTTTATCAAGTGAAGGACTACGGAGCAGGAAGCAAAGGATTGCAGAAGACGAGAACCTACTCGCGGGCTGTGGCTTCCAGTGCCATGCCGAAGAAAAAAGGCGAAGCGCTTCATTTGTTGGTTGAACATTTGCAGCCTTCGGGGCTGCTGGAAATAGGCACTCATTTCGGAATTGGAACGCTCTATTTGTCGGAGCCCCTTCATTCCACCAAAAAAATAAAGACCTTGGAAGGAGACCCAACGCATGCAAGCGAGGCGCGCAAACTTTTTCATTCCTTCCAGAAAGAAAATATTGAAGTTGTTGAAGGAAATTTCGACGACACCCTCCCAACTGCATTAAATGCTTTTCCTGCATGCGAGTTGGTTTATGTAGATGGAAATCATACGGAAGAGGCCACGCTGCGCTATTTCGAGATGCTTTTTCAACATAAAAATATAACGTGCATTGTCTTCGACGACATTTATTGGAGCAAAGGAATGATGCGCGCCTGGAAGAAAATCTGCGCCGATTCACGCATTGAATTGAGCCTCGATTTCTATTGGTTCGGTGTGATCTTCTTGAACGGAAGAATGCGCAAGGAACACTTCAATCTCTATTTGCCACGCTGAATTGTCGGGCGGTTTATCGGGCGTGTCAGAAAATGCTGACAATTCTGTCAGATTTCTATCGCGAATCTCCTGTGGCATATTGGTTGAAATGCGGGGTGAAACAAATTGAAAATTTAAGAACATGAGTAAAATAATAGGCATTGACCTCGGTACCACGAATTCGTGTGTATCTGTGATGGAAGGAAACGAGCCCGTGGTTATCGCGAACAGCGAAGGAAAGCGCACCACGCCTTCTATTGTTGCTTTCGTAGAAGGTGGTGAGCGTAAAGTAGGAGATCCTGCAAAGCGTCAAGCCATTACGAATCCAACAAAGACGATTTCAAGTATCAAGCGTTTCATGGGATCATCTTTCTCTGAAACTGAAAAAGAAGCAACGCGTATGCCTTACACGGTAGTGAAGGGCGATAACAATACGCCTCGCGTGAAAATCGACGACCGTCAGTATACCCCACAAGAAATTTCAGCAATGATTCTTCAAAAGATGAAGAAGACTGCTGAAGATTATTTGGGACAAGAAGTGACTGAAGCGGTTATTACAGTGCCTGCATACTTCAACGACGCACAACGTCAGGCTACAAAAGAGGCTGGCGAAATCGCAGGATTGACGGTGAAGCGTATCATTAACGAGCCAACTGCAGCGGCATTGGCGTACGGATTAGACAAGAAGTCTCAAGACATGAAGATTGTGGTGTTCGACTGTGGTGGTGGAACGCATGACGTATCTGTTCTTGAATTGGGAGACGGGGTATTCGAAGTATTGTCAACAGACGGAGATACACACTTGGGTGGAGATGACTTCGACCAAGTAATCATTGACTGGTTGGTACAAGAATTCAAAAATGAAAATGGAAATTTAGATCTTTCGAAAGATCCAATGGCACTTCAACGTTTGAAGGAAGCTGCTGAGAAGGCGAAGATTGAATTGTCAAGTTCTACAACAACTGAAATTAACTTGCCATACATCATGCCTGTTGACGGAATACCAAAGCACTTGGTGAAGTCGTTGACTCGTGCGAAATTCGAACAGTTAGCAGATTCATTGATCCGCAGAACCATTGCACCTTGCGAAAGCGCATTGAAGAACGCTGGTTTATCTGTGAACGACATCAACGAAATTATTTTGGTAGGTGGATCAACACGTATCCCAGCTATTCAAGATGCGGTGAAGAAGTTCTTCGGAAAAGATCCAAGCAAAGGAGTAAATCCTGATGAAGTTGTTGCGATTGGTGCAGCAATTCAAGGGGGTGTATTAACTGGTGAAGTGAAAGATGTATTGTTGTTAGACGTTACTCCACTTTCATTGGGTATTGAGACCATGGGCGGGGTATTCACGAAGTTGATTGAAGCGAACACTACGATTCCAACGAAGAAGTCTGAAGTGTTTTCAACGGCAAGTGATAACCAACCAAGCGTAGAGATTCACGTATTGCAAGGTGAGCGCGCTATGGCGAGAGACAACCGCACAATAGGACGTTTCCACTTAGACGGTCTTCCACCAGCACCAAGAGGGGTTCCACAAGTAGAAGTTATCTTCGACATTGATGCGAACGGAATCATTAACGTATCTGCTCTTGATAAAGCAACCAACAAATTGCAAAGTATCAGAATCGAAGCTTCTAGCGGATTAAGCAAAGAAGAAATCGAGAAGATGAAGAAGGAAGCAGAAATGAATGCAGACTCAGATCGCAAGGCGAAAGAAGAAGCAGATTTAGTGAACCAAGCAGACTCATTGATTTTCCAAGTGGATAAGCAATTGAAAGAGTTTGGCGACAAGCTTCCAGCTGATAAGAAGACTGAAATTGAAGCTTCTTTGGAAGAGTTGAAGAAAGCGCATGCAGAGAAGAACCTAGAGACCATTAAGTCTTCAATGGACAAGTTGAATGCGGTATTCCAAGCAGCAAGTGCAGACATGTACAACAACGCTGGTGGAGCTGCAGATGCTGGCGCAGGTCAACAACAAGCAGGAGGCAACGACGGTGAAGTAACCGATGTTGACTTTGAAGAAGTAAAAGACGACAAGAAGTAATTCGAAGTCGAAACAAATAAAAAGGCCTTGAAATTTCAAGGCCTTTTTTTATGTGTTGCGCTTTCCGATCCAGTAATCGAAGAGTACGTTGTTTTCAGGGAATGCAACATGCGATTGCTGAATAATGGGTAATTCAGGTTTTGAATGAAGCGTCAGTTCAAACTGCACGCCGTTGCGAAGAATAAGCATTTGCGTAGTGGTAGTTGCTTCAATGAGGAAGTTTACATTACGATCTACAGCAATTCCGTCGATCTCTAGAATCTCATCGCCGTACCAAAGTCCACCTAAATCAGCAGCAGAATTCATGCAAACCGAAGTGACTTTCGATTTCCCCATTTGAATGTCTACACTAAAACCGAATAATCGTTCGGTAGCGATTGTTGAAGGAAACCAAGTCAATTCAACGCCAATTTTTTCAAAAGCTTTTTGAAGGTACTGGGAATAGTCCGTTGCATTTTCGGCAATCTTTGTTTTGAATTCGTTTGCGTTGGAAAGTCCTGTTGATTCAAGGGTTTTCCAATAATCTTCTACTGAGTATCCAACATTGTTTTTCGCGAATTGCTGATACATCTGCTGCATTACGTCGTCCATGGACTTTTGTCCGTTCGTGGCGGCAATGAGTTCAATGTCTAGAATCATAGACAGCAAAGCACCTTCGTTGTAGATGGAAACTTTTCTCCAAGGAACGCCAGGTGTGTATCCGTCGAGCCACGTGTCTACGCTGCTATCGGCAACGCTGTATGAGTATCTTCCGTAGTTGCGATGATGCGTGTTCAACCATTTTTCTAATGAGAGTTTCCATAGGTCATTGTTCCAAATGCCGCTTCGGCGTAGGCAAAGATCTCCGTAGTAAGTCGTAACACCTTCGTCTACATATCCGAGTTGAGTATAGTTTTCTTTGGTGAAATCGTAGGGCATCATTTCAGCGGGACGCAATGTTTTGACGTTCCACGTATGAAAGAGTTCGTGGCCGCAGATGGCAAGCATCTCTTGGTATTTCTCTTCACGGTCGAAGTTTTCTCCATGTCCCATGACAATAACAGTGCTTGTTGTATGCTCTACACCGTGATGCATAAAGTAAGGCGTGAAGTGCAATAGGTAGTTGTAATGCTGTACCGGAAATTCTTTGAAGATAGAAAGTTGAAGTTCGGTGTATGCTTTCACGTCGCTCCAAAATCGTTCTAGGTCTAAGTTTGTCTGTCCAAATACGTGCGCTTTGAAAACAACACCTTCAATTTCTTGCGAAATCACTTCTCGATTGTGCGCCGCTACAAAAGGGGAATCGGCCAGTTCATCAAAATTTTGTGCAAACATCTTATTTCCTTCGTGCGGTAGGCCTGTAGATAGGTGCGCGTAGGAATCTAAAATTTCAACGGTGTATTTTTCATGCGCTCTTCCGGGTAAAAAAGGAATGCAATTCACCGGATTTACATAGAGCATTTGGCTGTTTACATAGGTGCTTCCTGCGTTGAGCTCTGCTGCGCAATAGAAGTATTCGAAGGTGATTTGCTCTTCGCTTTTGCAAGCAATTAACCATTGGTCCTTTGCAGTTTTATGCGTTGAAATTTTTTCGTTCGAGTTATTGAAAGCCTTCACGTGAGAAATGTTCTTTGCGAAATTTCCCATCTCGTATCGTCCAGGTCTCCAAGAAGACAATTGAACGATTTGATTTTCTGAGGCGCTTAAAAAAGTCATTCGCACCTTCACCATTTTTCTGTGAATGTGCGGTGTACTCAATGAAATATGAATCATTTTTTAGTTGGTCTGAGGAAGCTAATGATTGGAGTTCCGGTACAAGCGTTCGGGAAACCAATGCGCAAATAGCTGCATACTGTTGGTGCAATGTCGGTAATGGAATGCGCGGCGTAATTGGTTGAAGCAGGAACATTCTTTCCATATAAAATGAAAGGGACTTGAGAGTCGTAACTGTACGGAGAACCGTGTGTGGTGCCTTGTCTAGAGTATTCCATATATCCAGGTTCAAGCACATAGATCACGTCGCCAGAAAGTGCAGGAAGAAATCCGAGTTGAACTTTTTGTCCCAATTCTGAAGTGTAATTTTCTTCGGTGAGGTCGCAGCTTGCGAATGCCTTGGTTACATGTTCTTGCTCTTCGGACCATTTCGCAAGGGTTCTCTGCATGTCTTCTAACTTCATGTTCTTCTCCCGAACGAGCGTTCGGTTGATGAATAGATTCAAATTGCTTTCATTCAGAATCCAGTTTCCTTGTCCGTATTTTGAATTCATGAATAATTCCGCTTGATCTTCAAACATGTCAGAGGACCAATATCCGGCGTTCGCGTTCGACTTTTGCATAAGGCTTGGTGTAGGCGCTCCGCCATGATCTGAGCTTAGAAAGATGAGGTAATTGTCCTTCCCAAAGCGCTTGTCGAGTTCCAATAAAAGTCTTTCTATTTCGCGATCGAGTCGAATGTATGTGTCTTGCAATTCTTTGGAATGAATTCCGAATTGATGTCCAACATAGTCGGTAGAAGAAAAGCTCAAGCACAACATATCGGTTGTGTTGTTCTTTCCAAGTTGTTCTCCGTCTATCGCTGCCAAAGCGAAATCGAGTGTCAAGGAATTTCCCATCGGCACTCCTTTCAAAATCTCATATCCACCGTTGTGTTTTTTCAGCGTATCAATGTTGTACGGAAAGACAGGACGAATGAGCGGTTTGAAGGGCATTTCGTAGACGTTGTTGTCTTCAATGCTTTCGGTGTAATTTTCTTCAGGAAGAAGGAGGTTCCAGGTTGAAGCGGCGTAGGCTTTCGCCTTTCCATTCGCGTTAAAGTCGGTTACCCATTTCGGAAGTTCGCGCATGTACCATGAGCTGGTAGCCCAAGTGCCTTCTTCTCCGCCTACAAACCAATAGGCTGCATTGGCTGTTCTTCCAGCGGGAAGGATAGCACCGCGATCTTTGAGTGAGATTCCAATGACTTTCGATTTTCCTGCGGTGAAGATTTTGAGTTCATCTCCGATGGTGCTTGACTTTAAGTAGTGTGGCGACATTTTTCCAGCAGCTGAAGAAGTGCCTATTCCGTTTACCATTGAGTCTGCCGAGCAGTAGGTCATGCGGTTGTGTTTTCTTTCGTACCAATCGTTTGCCACAATGCCGTTGTGAGCGGGGGTTGTCCCGGTGAAGATGGCTGCGTGTCCAGGCCCCGTATAGGTGGGCATGTAGTTATAATGCAAGTTGCGCGCGTATGCGCCGTAGCGTACGAGGCGCTTGAATCCGCCCTCGCAGTAGTCGTTCCAGAATCGGTCGATGTAATCGTTGCGCATTTGATCAACGGTTATTCCAATTACAATAGAAGGAAGAGGTTGATCGGAAGGAGAAGTTGTTTTCTTCTGTCCGAAAGCCGAGATGCTAATTAGCACGAGAAATAAAGAAGTAAATCTGCTCATGGTACAAATGTACCTCTGAATTAAATTACTTTTACTTTATGGAGAAGCACATTCTGTTGGTTGGAATGCCCGGTAGTGGGAAGAGTACGGTGGCGAAGCGAATGTCGCAGGAGAGGGGTGTGTTGTGTTATGAAGTGGATGAAATGTTAGAGAAGAAGTGGGGAAGGAGTATAGCTGAATTTGTGGAAGAGAATGGCTGGGAGAAATTTCGTGAAGAAGAATTTTCTATGGTGAAGTCTATCGTGAATGAGCCGGTGGGAATTGTTTCTGCTGGTGCTGGATTTTTTACGACCGATGAAAAAGTAGAATTCTCCTTGAAGTATTTTGAAGTTTTCTATTTGGTAGTCGAAATTGATGAATTGTTCAATCGATTGAATACACCCACTGAACGCGCGAAGCGTCCGCTTCTGTGTGAAGGGGATTTGCGTTTGAAGTTAGAGCAATTGTTTGAAGAGCGGAAGAGGTTTTACTCCTTCGGATTAATCATTAAATGATCAATCTGACTGCGCCAGATCAATTGCTCCGCAATCAATCGCTTTGCGATCAATCGTTCCGATTTCACCGAAGGTTTGATCACGCAGTGATTGATCTGAAAGATTTCACTCAAGGTTTGATCACGAGGTGATTGATTGCAGAGCAGTTGTTCACCGCAGGTGATTTAAGGTTTCTTCTGTTTTATCTAACGTTTTCACAAAATCTAAAATTCGTTCGTCTATATAATTAAGCAGCTCATAAATTGACTGGTGAATGGTTTCAATTTCTGAGTAACTGAATTTGTTGTCGACAAAGCAAATGGGTTCGTTGTGGTTAATTCTATTTCTGAATTGTCGAATAGCGTTGAGACTATTTAATATTTCTTTTCTTCCGATTCCATGGGGTAAGTTGTGGAATATTTGAATGGGTTTACCCTTTAGAATTTTATAGTGATGAGGTTCGAAGAAGTTCGTCCAAAAACCAAATGTTTGTTCTGCAATAATATTTCCAGCATCTATTTTGGCAGAAGAGTAAATTGCCAGTTTCATTCTTAGCTTTTGCTCTGCTTTCGTAACTTCTTTTTTCAAAAAGTCGTTTCGTTTGGAAATTTTAGAGGGGTTGTTTCTGAATACTAATGTTTTATCTGACATGAATCCTTCTTTTTGATTAACTATCCAATTTTCATCCTTGAAGTGCTCGCTGATCGCTCTATGAATGGAATTTCTTAGCACAACTTCAAAGACCCCAATTACTGGATGCATGGCTTGTGCAACGAGTAAATTTTGTTTGTACATGCTAATGGCTTTTGCGCGAGACGAACCTGCGGCGTAGTAATATCTATTTAAGCGAGGTTTTGAAAAGTGGAATTCAAAATTCTTGTAATTCATGTTTTTGTGATCTAATTAATTCTATTTATATTTGCTTTGTGATGCTTGGTAAAGCCTCTTATTTCTCGAAATAACGTAACCAAGTGATAGATTCAAAGTCCGTGAAAGCGGGCTTTTTTTGTGAATTTCCGAATAGAAATCAATACGCTTTTCAAGTGTTTATGCTAGTGACGGACTGAGTTTTACCCAAAAAGTCAGTATTGGCGGGGATTGCGGGGGAATTTTGAATTGCATAAAACCGTGCATCATTGTATGTTTCAGCAGGAAGGAAGGGTCAGAATCATAGATTAACCAATCTTCCTTAAGCAATTGGAATCAACTGAAATTTTATCCCCCAGCTCTGCTGGGGGCAATACTCATGTCGCCCTAAAGGGCTTGGGAACTTCGTTGATAAACCCTCGTCGTAGTCATTCGCGAAGCATTCCTCGAAGAGATTCGTTACATCGTAACATTCGTTGCTTCGCAACATTCGTGCTTGCACATTATGTGACTCTCCTCACAACACCATCCAATTTCCTATTCTACCTTCGCTCAAAATTCAAACAACATGGATGTATTAGCAGCTTTAAAAAATGGAACGGCGACAATTGTGGATGTTCGTTCAAGAGAAGAATTTCAAAGTGGACACGTAGCAGGTTCAATCAATATTCCGTTACAAGATGTGCCATCGAAAGTAGAAGAATTCAAGAACATGCCGAAGCCTTTGGTGCTTTGCTGCCTTTCCGGTGGAAGAAGCGGACAGGCGACCGGATACCTTCAACAACAAGGCGTTCAAGACGTTTACAACGGTGGTGGTTGGATGGAAGTAAATGCACTTGTATAAATGGGACTGTTTTCATTCTTGAAAGGAAAGCCAAAGGTTGATTTGGTTCAACTGATGCGCGAAGGCGCAAAGTTGGTAGATGTTCGCACAAAAGGTGAATATTCTGAAGGACATGCGAAGGGAACAAGCAATGTTCCTCTTCCTGAAATTCCAACCAAAGCGAAAGCTTGGAAAAAAGACGAAGCAATAATTCTTTGCTGCAGAAGCGGCATGAGAAGCGGCGCTGCGGTTGCTCAATTGAAGCAAATGGGTTTCACCAATGTTCATAACGCGGGTAGCTGGAATAAAATGCAAAACCTAATTCAACAAAAATGAAAGGAAGTTTTAACGATATCATTCAAAGCGATAAGCCTGTACTAATTGACTTTTTCGCTACATGGTGCGGGCCATGCAAATACCAAGCTCCTATTCTAGAAGCGGTGGCTTCTGAAATTAGAGAAGAAGCACGAATTATTAAAATCGATATAGATCGCAATCAAGCGGTGGCCGCGCAATACGGTGTGCGTTCTGTTCCGACGTTAATGATCTTCAAAAATGGAGAGGTGATGTGGCGCGAGGCAGGTGTAAAAGAAAAGAACGACATCTTATCGCTATTGAAACAATATAAATAAGTGGTTATATTGCAGTATGAAATTCACTCATACTGCATTTTTATTATTGGTTGTCTGTTCCAATATTTTCGCTCAGTCGAAGTGGCAGGAAGGTTTTAATCGTCAAAGAGTTTTTGTAGAAAACCTTGGGCAATTCAAACAAGAGGAAAAGGAGATTGGCGAGCAAATACTCTTCGCCGCCGATTGGGGCAGCACGCGAATTTTCTTTACCCACTATGGTTGGGTGTATTCGTTTTTGGAAGTCACTAAAAACAAATCTAAGGTTGAGCGAACAGCTGTTAATTCGTCAGAAGAGTACAAGGAACTCGAGCACTCCGAAGCTAAGTTTGATTTCCGAAACGATTTTGTTTCTGTTCATTTAGGCGAAACCGGTTATAAATATAGCCCCACAGAGAAATGCAATTTTTATAGTAATTACGCTGTTGAATCGGAAGGAATCTGCAAGGCCGTTCAGGGCGCGAAGTGCTACAATAAACTTCGAATTGAAAATGCTTGGCCTGGCGTTGATGTTGTCTTTTCTGTTCATCCTGTGAATGGAATTAAATACGCTTTCGAACTAAATAATGAGGGAGAGTCAGTCGCAATCGAATTGACTTATTCGAAAGATGTAAATGTCATTGATGGGGCAGTTCATATTCCTACGTTATTTGGCGATATCATAGATCACGAGCCATATTCTTTCGAAACACAATCGAAGAAATTTATTCCTTCTAGGTTCATTCAAAAAGCTTCAAATAAAATTGGGTTTGAAGTTTCGTCAACAAAAAAGAATACGCCTATAACCATTGATCCATGGGTGCAAACGCCCACGTTTACTTCCAATTGGGATTGTGTTTGGGAATGCGAAACAGATGCTGTTGGAAATGTCTATGTCATTGGAGGAGTAATGCCTATGCAACTGCTGAAATACAACAGCACTGGAATTTTGCAGTGGACATATAGCACTCCATACGATACTTCAAACGTTTGGTTGGGAACCTTTGCTACAGATAACCTTGGCAATTCATATGTAACGGCTGGTTCTACGGCTGCCGTTCAAAAAATAAATACATCCGGTGCTATGGTTTGGAACAATCCCAATCCGGGTGGAATTCTCTCGAGCGACGAGTATTGGAACATTAGTTTCAATTGTGATCAATCGAAATTGGTGGTTGGCGGTACAACCGGATTTGCAACGAATTTATTAGCTGGAATTTTTGAAATAGATGTAGCCACAGGAAGTGTTGTGAATACACAAACGGTTGCTTCTGGAAATGCTTTCAGTTTTCCTCCAACCATTCAGGAAGTTCGCTCCATTACTGCCAATCCGAATGGGAAATATTTTTGGTTGACGCAAGATACGCTCGGCGTAATTCATCAAAATTTCGATTTATGTGGAAACAATAACAGCCTGCTTTATAAAATTTCTTCAGGATATTCTTTGGGTTATAAATGCGAAGACTTTCGTGTGAATAACACAGGTATCATGGCTATTCGAGCCACAGACAGTTTTGTCTACACACAAAATGGAACGCAAGTTCAAAAGCGTAACTTAACCACCGGGGCAATAATTAATACTGCGAATATTCCCGGAGGAAATGCCACAACGGTTTTTGGCGATTTTAGTGTAAACAACAGTGGATTGGCCATTGACGACTGCGGAAACGTCTATGTTGGATCTACGAATGCTGTGGTGAAATACGACGCCGATTTGAATCAGCTCGCTACGTATCCTACCACATTTAAGGTGTACGATGTTCATGTTGGATTGAACGGAGACATTGTGGCTTGCGGAAGCACAGGCAATTCGAACAGTACCTCACGATCAGGAAGTGTTCAAGTGTTCGCTGCAGGCGCCTGTGCGACCATTCCAATTGTTTGCTGCGATGCAACAATTTGTCATCCAGATGATTTTTGTATTACAGATGGCGCTGCAACATTAACAGCAGCCACGGCTGGCGGAACTTGGTCGGGTCCTGGGGTTTCTTCAACGGGTTTATTTACCCCTTCTTTAGCAGGGGTTGGAACCTTTACCGTAACATATTCACTACCGTGTGGATCTGAATCAGTTCAAATCAATGTGTCGCCATGTGCAGGTCTAGAGGTGTGCATAGATGAGAATGGCAATTGGCAGGCTTCAGGGGGAGTGATTCCATACAATTGGCAATCTCAGATTTCAACCCAAGACTGCAGCGCTTGTCTACCTGCTATACCGCCATTTATTCAACCTTGTTCAACGCCACCGGGATGTGCGGTAAGCGTAACCTCATGGAGTACATTTTCAACCAACAATACAATTCCTGCTCCAGCAGTATTTCCAGTGCAAGTTGTCGATGCAACTGGACAATCTTTGCTGATTACTGGCGCTGAGCAGTTGACAAATTGTGCTGTTGTTCTGCCTTGCCCGGACATTATAACTTCTGTCACGGCCATGACTTCAATTGCTTGCTATGGTGAATCCACAGGAAGCATTACAGTTCAGTCATTGGGTGGTCAAGAGCCATATTCATATAATTGGCAGCAAGGGCAACATGTGGGAGATACGTGGAGCAATATTCCTTCTGGAATTTATTCTGTTGTAAGTACAGATGCGAATGGATGTGCTGATACGCTTGTAATAACACTCGATTCGCCGTCAGTATTTTCTGTTTCATTGGTAAGCAGTATTGCAGCGGGATGTAACAGCGGTGGAGGAAGTGCAACCGTTTCAATAACAGGCGGAGTTGGAAGTCCAACAATCTCTTGGTCTCCGTTTGGCGGAAATCAACTTTCGGCAAATGGATTAACAGGTGGAAGTTATGTTGTTACTGCCACAGATGCCAATAATTGTCAGGCCACTTTAACCGTTGATATCTCTGAACCGTCTATTCAAATTACCGGTGACACTTTGCTTTGCGAAGGAGAATCGACACAGTTGACTGGAACATCTTCGAACCTGATTGATCCAATTGTTTATTTGTGGTCAACGGGGACAGCTAGTGTTGGTATAACCGCTTCTCCAGTTGTAACAACAATTTACTCTGTTACGGCGACGGACGCAACGGGATGTTCTGTGAATGCAAGCATTGAGGTCGATGTTGAAAATGTGAATTGGAATATTTCTGCAAATCCGGTTGAAGGTTTCATTCCCTTACAAGTGAATTTTTCAAACCAAACAAACGCTTCCCTGAACTATTCGTGGGACTATGGAAACGGATCTACTGCTGCGACAATAGGCCATGAAGCAACTTCAAGCTCATATACCAATGCCGGAGTTTATACGGTTGTGGTAGTTGCCAACGGCAATTGTCCGAGTTCAACTACACTCACCATTACAGCGCTTGTCTCACAACCATTGAATGTAATTGTTCCAACTATTTTCACACAGGGGAATGATGGGTTGAACGATGTGTTTACTATTTATTCTGAAAATGCAATTACACAGGAAGCACAGATATACAATAGATGGGGACAGATCGTGGCTGAATTGAATTCACCAAATTCTGTTTGGGATGGAAACATAAATGGAAATGCCGCCGCAGATGGAACCTATTACATTATCTACAATGTGCTAGGCGACAATAATCAGCAGGTTCAGGGTGCTGGTTATTTTCAGAAAATTTCGAAATAATAAATTCATCGATAAAAGATTAAGCTGCACTTTGTGCGGCCTTTTCTTTTTGCTTTTCAGCATACGCTACCGCCGCCTCACGCACCCACGCACCTTCACTCCATGCTTTCTGCTTCGCAGCAACACGCTCTTTGTTACAAGGTCCGTTTCCTTTCACCACTTCGTTGAATTCAGTCCAATCGATTTCACCGAAATCGTAATGTCCACGCTCTTCGTTCCATTTTAAATCTGGATCCGGAATGGTTAGTCCCAAATATTCGGCTTGAGGAATGGTCATGTCTACAAACTTCTGACGCAATTCGTCGTTCGAGTGACGCTTGATTTTCCATGTCATGTTCTGACTGCTGTGCGCAGAGTCTTTGTCAGACGGACCAAACATCATTAACGAAGGCCACCAGAAACGATTGAACGCATCTTGTAACATCTTCTTTTGCTCTGCAGTTCCTTTTGAAAGCGCAATGCAAATTTCATATCCTTGTCTTTGGTGGAAACTTTCTTCCTTACAAATACGAATCAACGCTCTGCTGTATGGTCCGTAGCTCGTGCGTTGCAGCGATACTTGATTCACAATTGCTGCACCGTCTACCAACCAGCCAATGGCTCCTATGTCGGCCCAAGAAATAGTAGGGTAGTTAAAAATAGAAGAGTACTTCGCTTTTCCAGAAAGCATTTCTTCGGTCATGGTGTCTCTGTCAACACCCATAGTCTCCGCTGCACTGTATAAGTACAAGCCATGACCTGCCTCGTCTTGCACCTTCGCCAATAAAATGGCTTTGCGACGCAACGACGGGGCGCGGGTAATCCAGTTTCCTTCAGGAAGCATTCCAATGATTTCGCTGTGCGCATGCTGTCCAATCTGACGAATAAGCGTTTTGCGATAGCCATCGGGCATCCAATCTTTTGCTTCGATTTTATTTTCAGCGTCTATGTATTGCTGAAATTTTTGAAGGGCCAATTCCATTTCCATAACAACAAATTTAGTTCATTCATCTTAAACAAAATCATTACAAATATCAGCAGCGAAAAATTCTTGTTCAGAAGCCTGTTCGCCTATTTTTGCCTTTTCAAACTTATGAGACCAACCTTTTCAGCCTTAACCGTTTCCGATGTTCGTCAGGAAACTGCAGATAGTGTTTCTATTGCCTTCCATGTGCCTTCAGATTTGACTGATCGTTATGCGTTCAAGCCAGGTCAATACCTCACCCTTCGCGCGAGTGTGAACGGGGAAGACATTCGTAGATCGTATTCGATTTGCAGCGGAACGAACGACGGTGAATTGCGCGTGGCTATCAAGCGTGTAGACGGGGGCGTGTTTTCCACTTGGGCAACTTCAGAGATTAAAGTGGGTATGGAGATGCAAGTGATGAATCCTATGGGACACTTCACTCCGAATACGTTGGAAGGAAAAACACACGTAGTACTTTACGCTGCTGGAAGTGGAATTACCCCTATGCTTTCCATTGCACGCACCTTGCTTCAAAACAATCCTGAAGCCGAAGTGAGTTTGGTATATGGAAACAGACACTTCAGTGGAATTATTTTCCGCGATTTAATTGAAGACATGAAGGACATCTACCTCGGCAGATTTCGCGTGTTTCATGTGTTAAGCGGAGAACCGAATGATATTGCTTTGTTTCATGGAAGAATAGATGCTGAAAAAATTGAAGGGTACACACAACGCTTCATTCCGTTGGATACCGTTTCAGAAGTGTTCGTTTGCGGACCAGAACCGATGATTCGTGCGGTGAAAGATTTTTATTTGTCGAAAGGAATGGCTGCAGAGAATGTGCACTTCGAATTATTCGCTTCTCCGGGACAAGCCAAGCAAGCTCCTCCGGCAGTGAAGAAGGAAGAAGTGGTGTTGGAGGGTCAGGCCGATGTGACGGTTATTTTCGACGGGAATTACACCCAATTCAAAATGCCGAAAACTGGAGAGATGATCTTGGATGCGGCGCAGCGTGCGGGGTTGGATATTCCTTTCTCATGCAAAGGCGGAATGTGTTGCACCTGTCGCGCTCACGTGAAAGAGGGAGAGGTAGACATGAAATTGAATTACGCTTTGGAGCCAGGAGAAGTAAATGCAGGATTCGTGCTGACTTGTCAGTGCGAACCGGTTTCAGACACAGTCGTTATCGACTTCGACAAAGTATAAATTTTTTAATGTCCGTCTTCGCAGGCGCAAGGTGTAGAGAAATACACTTTCGTTTTCTTCTGATCGATCATTTGTAAAATACGGTCTTGCGTGCCGTAACTCATTTGGTTGTGAAGGAAATCGAGATGTGTCAAGTTCTTCAATGAGCCAAGTGCATTAGGATAATAGTCAATGGGATTGTCCCACAGAGCCAAGATGCGCAGTTCTTGCAATTTTTCTATTTCGTCGGGAAGGGTGCTGATGTAATTGTCTCCCAATTCTAATACACGTAGATTTTTGAGTGTGAAAAGAGTTGGAGGCATCGAGTCAATGACGTTTTCATTCACACTCAATCGCTGAAGAAAAGGCAATTCATTAATTTTAGTTGGAAGGGTCTTAATCTTGTTTCGGTCGAGTTGAAGGTCGTTCAGATTTGACAACAAAAAGATTTCTTGCGGAATTTCAGTATACTTTTTTCGGTTGAGGTGAAGGCGATAAACTTTCGCGGGTTCCTTCAACGCCAAATTCAAATCGGTGTAAATTTTACAGGTGTCAATCTTGTCCCACGAAATTAATTGCGCTTGAGAGGCAACTGCTAAGTTGAAAGAAAGGATAAACGTTAAAAGGATTGTTTTAGCGAATGGCATTGGCAATGTCTTTTGCAAGTTGTTCTTTTAACGCATCAATTGAACCAAAATTTTGTTCATCGCGAAGCTTTCGAACAAACGCCACTTGCAGGGGCTGCTCGTAGAGGTTGTTGTGAAATCCAATCACATGCACTTCCAACGAACGTTGTCCGTTCAATTCGAAGGTGGGTCGTGTTCCTATGTTCATGGCACCGCGGTAATTTTTTCCGTTAATGTTGGTCTCTACTACATAGACTCCATTCGCGGGAATAAGTTTCAGCGGATCTGAAATTTTTATGTTGGCGGTTGGAAAACCAATCTTCTGGCCGTTGCCTTTGCCATGCACAACAGTGCCTGAAAGCACGTAGTTTCTTCCGGTTGCTTGATTGGCGAATTCTACCTTTCCAGCTAAAATAGCATTTCGAATTTTTGTTGAACTGACCTCGCTTTCGTTCACGAGCTGTGCCGGAATTTCTTCAACATGAAATTGAAACATGTCTGCATATTCCAATAACTTTTGAAAGTTTCCTTCACGATTTCTTCCGAAACGATGGTCGTATCCAACGATTACGGTGTGGACATTCATTCCCACAACAAGCAAATCGCGTACGTATTCAAAAGCTGTTTTCTTCGCGAATTCCATGGTGAATGGAAATTCAACCAAGTGGTCAATACCACAATCTTCAAGAAATTGTCTTTTCTCTTGCGTATCTGAAAGCAATTGAATGCCGTGATCTTCTGGGAAGAGAATAGTGCGCGGATGAGGGGTGAAAGTGAGCACAACGGTTTCTCCATTCACCTCATGCGCTAGCGCTTTCATGCGGTTGAGAAGTGCCTGATGACCCAGGTGCACGCCGTCGAACGTGCCTATGGTTAATACAGGATTTTTAACTTCCTTGAATGAAGAAAAGTCTTGATGAATTTTCACCTTGAATTATTTTGAAAACGAAGGAGAAACTGTGGTCTCTTTTGTTTCTCTATTCAAAATATAAAATCCTTCTCCCGATTTATCGCCGAGTTTTTTCGCGGTAACCATATTCACCAACAAGGGACATGGCGCGTATTTCGGATTGCCGAATCCATCGTGCATCACACGAAGAATAGCCAAGCATACGTCTAATCCAATGAAGTCCGCTAAGCGAAGTGGCCCCATCGGATGTCCCATTCCCAACTTCATAACAGTGTCTATTTCTTCAACACCAGCAACGCCTTCGTAAAGGGTGTATATAGCTTCGTTGATCATAGGCATTAAAATGCGGTTCGCTACGAAACCAGGGTAGTCGTTAACTTCAACAGGAACTTTTCCAAGTTGCTTTGAAATTTCAAAAACCTTCTCGTTCACTTCATTTGAAGTGCTGTATCCGCGAATCACTTCAACCAATTTCATCACTGGAACTGGATTCATAAAGTGCATACCAATTACCTGAGAAGGTCTGTTGGTTACTGAAGCAATTTTGGTAATGCTTATGGAAGAAGTATTGGAAGCCAAGATGCAATTTGCGGGTGCATTCGCATCGAGGGTTTGAAAGATTTTCAATTTAAGATCAACGTTTTCTGTTGCAGCTTCAACTACAAGTTCTGCGTTGCTTACGCCGTTTTCAATAGAGTTGGAAGTGGTTAGGTTGGCAAGCGTTTGAGCCTTTTGCTCTTCGGTTAAAGTTCCTTTTGCAACTTGACGATCTAAGTTTTTCGAAATGGTAGCGATGGCTTTCTCCAATTGCGCTTCGCTAAGGTCAATCAATTGTACGTTGAATCCGTTTTGTGCGAACACGTGCGCGATACCGTTACCCATGGTTCCAGCGCCAATAACTGCAATGTTTTTCATTGAAACAAATTTTTGCAAATATAGGGCGAAGCTAACTGAACTTTTTAATCAGTTCAGCCACGTTTCGAACCTCTAATTTCCGCATGATATTTTGGCGGTGTGTTTTTACAGTGAACTCACTTAAGAAAAGCAACTCAGCAATTTCTTTGTTTTGCTTCCCGCTTTTTAAGAATGCGACTATTTCTTTTTCGCGAGAGGTTAGGAGAACATTGTTGGGGTTAATTTGCTTCTCATTCACTTCAATGTTTGGATCGAAGTAATTGTGTCCTTTTAAAACAACCTTACAGGCATCTAGCAACACTTTCGTTCCACTATTCTTTAGAACATATCCATTGAAGATTGAATCTTCAAGGTCGAGTTTGATTTCCCAAGGTTGATACATGCTCAGAGCAATAATTTTCAAAGCGGGAATAATTGATTTTATCTGCGATAACTCCTCGATGCACAATTCTCCATTGAGATTAATGTCGGAAATCAAGAAGTCAATTTCTCGGCATTCATTTTTTCGTTCGAGCAGTTCTTTTTTGGACGAAGCTACGAAGACTATGTGCACAGGGCGGTTCAGAATTAGGATGTTCCTAAGTCCTTCAATAAATAAGGGATGGTCTTCAATCAGACCAATCTTAATCAAATTAGCGTGAAAGTTCGACATATATTTTTACTCCTTTATTTGGTTCGCTGTTGAATTGAAAAATTCCCTTTTTAAAATCGAGCAGTTGTTTCATGCTTTCGAGGCCAAGGCCGTATTGGATGGTTTCCATATTACAACCAACTCCGTCGTCTTCAATGAATAGCTTTATTGAGGAAGATGGGTTTTCGCACATGATTTGTATAATTGCATTTCGAGCATGAGCGTGTTTTAGAATATTTTGAATTCCTTCTTGAATGATTTGAAACAGAATGATTTTTAAATTCTTTTCGAGATCCTCAATTTCTCCAATAACGTCGAGTTGAAAGTTACAAGAAGAACTCTTGTTGATTTGCGCAATGAATTGACTAACGCTTTCTCCGAGTCCAAATCTTTCAAGCATCAATGGAGAGAGGTTGTGAGAAGCATTTCGAACGTCGTTCGCTATTTGTGAGGATTTCGCAATTATTCGCTCTAGTTCGATCGCAGGATTTGGATTGTTTTTCAATGCCTCCAAATCATAGCGCATGGCTGAAATTTCAGCGCCAATGTTATCATGCAAATATTGACTTATGCGCGTTAAGTCCTTTTCTTTTACCTCATTCAATTTAGTGTTGTATTCAATTTTTTGGACGAGAAGTTCTTGAGTGAGTTGCAGCGATTGTTTGTGATAACTTAGGAATTTTCTGGCGATAATGATGCTCATGATTAAGCAGTCAATGGTGTAGATCAGGGGCAAGAAATGCTGAAAAATAAGTTTGTCTGGAAGCAACCCAACTTCGTAGAAATGATTGATGAAGTGAACACCTAAAAATAGAAAAACCGAAAAGGCTATAAGGACGGAATATTTTAAATTCTTCCGAATGGATTGAATAACGATAATGACGAGGATGGCGATTAACAGACGTTGAAAGTTATGTGAAATGACCACTCCGTAATAGGCAATGTATGCGTGTACTTCTTCATTTTTACTAATGAAGTATAGGCTTGCAAAAACTAGGAACATTCCAATAAATGCAAAAAGCGTTACGCGTAAGGCTTTTCTTAATGTCTTGAAGTGATTTTTTGTTTCTAAGATCTGCTCGATGAAGGAAATGTAGAATATCATTCCTAGAATTAAAGAGATGGGCCTTATGAAGTCGATGTTTTTACCTGATGAGTAGGCAAGGAGCCAGTTTGCAAATCCGAAGTCGCTCACGGAGTATATGAGCATGAAAATCAGAAAGAAGAAATAGGTTAAGTATACTTTTTCTTTGATGAAAATAAAAAGCACCATGGAAACAATGCAGATTACGGCTACAATTCCAATGAGCCAACCGAAGAGAATTGTTTCTTGAGTCAAACGTTTCTCAAGGAAAGTCATGCTGGCTAGATGAATATTCGCAGTGAGTATTTCTTTTCGTTTATCAATCAGTATGAGCACATAGCTGCAGGTTTCAGGAGGTTTTGAAAATACGTAGTTTAATCCAATGACTTCACGAGTTTGAAAGGCATAGTGATCACCTGTTGGTTGCTGTTCTTTGACCACGGAGTAGTTTTGGTCAAGCCACCACGCTTGAATGTGGTTGATATGTGGATTCGTAATTACGAGGTAATTATTATTTGTATTAACCTCGTTAGCTAATGGCATTAAAATCCAGAGTTGACCATTTAAGTTGCTCAGCTTGGATGGAATAGCTGGTGTGAATTGATTTTTGTTCTTGTAAAAATTCGAGATTGACCTGTCTTGGGAAGAGTCAATCCAAGTCAGACTATTCGTGGGAAAAGAGGTGTGCTGTTCGTTGATATAGAAATTCAGCTCGCTCTGTGAGTTTACAGTTAGAGTGAGCAAGAAAAGAGTTATGACTAAAGAGAATTTCATATACTTTTCGGCATCTTCGAATATAGGGATTCTCCAATGTTAATAAACAAGGAAGGGAAGAGCTTTGTTTAATATACTCTATTTGGAGTATACACTATTGAATATCGCCTTTGAGTGCGCGATAACGTTTACGAGCGTCGATGACGAACAAACTTCCTGGGAAGTCGTTCAGTAGGCGCTCGTAATGCGTTTGGGCCTTTGCTAAATCTTTAAAATGTCGTTCTTCTACTTCGGCCATGGCAAACAAAGCATCGTCGCCATAGATACCTTCAAAGTGAACGTTTACCAATTCAGTATACAGTTCCATGGACTTCTCGAAGTTTCCTTGTTTTCGATAGATATTCGCTTTTGTGAAAAGAATTTCGTCGGTTAATGAATGCCCAGGAAATGCTGTGGTTATGCTATCCAGTGTTTGAAAGCACAAACCGAATTGATTTTGATAAGCCAGGAGCTCAGCACGCGCATACTGCATCATGGGCAAGGGAATGGTATCCATGTTGAAGTTGTCGGTGATAAGCAACGAGAGTTGTAACGCGTTGTTTGAAATGAGTTTAGAAGTCGAAGCTTTGAGCACATCTAATTGTCCTTGCGCCCATTCAAAGTCACCTGTATAGAAAGAAATTTTCGCATTGCGGAATTTCGCTTCATGTCCCAAAACATCGTCTTTGAAGTCTAATTCAATTTGTGAAAATAAAAGCGATGCTTCCCAGATTTTGTTTTGGAACAAAAGCACATCACCCAATTCCAATTTGATCTCCGCTAGTGTTTTCGCGTTTACTCCACCCAGCGCCAGCGCTTCTTTCAGTAAGATCTCAGAGTCTTTAGAATTATTTAAATAAAACGTTTTAAGATGCGCCCAGTCCTTTTTTAAGATGGCCAATTCGTTCGCTTGAACAATGTCTTTTTGAATGGTTGCATATTCGCTGTCAAGGGCAAGATATTCTTCGTTTGTACTGAATTCATTTTGCTTCAAGAGAAGACTTAATGTTTGAAGTTTGCGCACGCACGCTTGCTGATAGAAAACGGAAGACTTGCCTTTTGCAATAACAGCGTTGTAGCATTTGTTTGCAACGGCATATTCTTCGTTGTTTGTAGCCTGAATGGCCAAATTCATCAAACGATTTCCATTCTCGTTGTTCCGTTTATCAAGAGCATTCAATTGAATAAATGCACCGTTAAAATCGCGACGTTGCATAAGAAACCACGCCAAAAATTCCGAGTAAATGGAAGTTGTTGGTTCAAGTTGAATGCGCTTCAGTACGAGCGTTTTCAGGTCGTTACACCGTGCGTCGTCTTCCTGAAAATCGACCAATTGCATCAAAGAAGTTTCTACCTGACCTAGGTATGAAGGATCTTCTTTCAAGATGTCCATGTAGGCCTCGCACATGCCTTGAAAATTCCCAAGAGACCCTTGAACACCTGCAATTTCAAACGAATAGGTGTATCCATCTTTCCCTTGAGTCTTTCCTTTCTCATAGGTCTTCAATGCCCATGCATAAAGATTGACTTCTAAAAATTTTTGTCCCAATTCAAGAATGGGCATGCGGTAGGCCGGTGTTTTGTCGAGCGCTGTTTGGTATGCATCTGCCGCATTCTTGTCGTGTTTGAAGTGCGAATACAAATTACCTAAATCAACATAAAGTGTTACGTCTTTGGTTTGCTTGAGTCTCCGTTTAATAAGGCTTTCAGCGTCTTTCTCTAGTTCAAGTTGAATAAGAGTGGACTTGTAATTTTCGAAAATTTCATCTTCAAAACCTTCTTTTGAAAGTTTATCATAATACATTTTCGCTTCGGTGAACTGTCCGTTATGAAAGTACTGTTCTGCTATTTCAAAATCACGCTGACCGAACGAACATTCGGTAGCAAGGATCAAAAGAGCTATGAGCCAGAGCTTTTTCATGGTTTATTTTGAAGCAGCAGATATGCTGTCGCACCAGAATTTTACTTGGTTGTAGTAGCGTGCAAATCGATTGTTAATTGAATCGGATTTTTGGTTGATGAATTCAATCTCCTTCACCAAAGCGGCATTGATGGTTTTCTCTTGTTGAATTTGTTTCTTCAAGTAGTCGTCATTGATTTCGTTACCCACGGCATCGTGTGTGGCGTTTTCGTTCAATGCTTTTTTTAACGATGAAAGTTGCTCTCTTGAAACGGTAAGTCCATTTGCAATGTTTTCACGACGTTTTCCAAATTCAGGAATAAGCTTGCGAATGCTGCGATAGGCCGTTAGTTCAAAAGCGATACTTTTTTTCATATCGCCTTTGTAATTTTCTTGAATGTAGTCGAGGTGTTTGTTAACCGTATCCACCTTCGCTTGAAGTTCGTCTAGGTTGAGTTTCTCGTATGAAAGCGCAACGGATTCAAGTGCATTCGAAATAGAATCAACCTGTTTGACATATTCGGTTCTATCCGGTGGTGTACATGAATGCATAGACAGCAAGAGTGCAGTAGCCGTGAAGAAGTATAGTATGCGCATATCCAATGTTTAAATTCGTTCAAATCCGCAGTATGGAACCAAGGCGTGAGGTATACGAATACCGTTTTCGTCTTGGTGATTTTCCAACAATGCAGCCACTATACGAGGTAACGCAAGCGCGCTGCCGTTTAGTGTATGCACCAGTTGTGTTTTACCGTCGGCGCCTTTGTAGCGACACTTCAAGCGATTGGCTTGGAACGTTTCGAAGTTCGAAGTAGAGCTTACTTCCAACCAACGCTCTTGTGCTGCTGAATACACCTCGAAATCGTAAGTAAGTGATGATGTGAATCCCATGTCTCCGCCGCAAAGACGAAGAATGCGGAAGGGAAGCTCGAGTTTATTCAAAAGTCCTTTCACGTGGTTCACCATTTCTTCAAGAAGGGCATAGCTGTCTTCTTGCTTTGACAGCTGAACGATTTCTACTTTATCGAATTGGTGAAGGCGATTCAATCCGCGAACATCCTTTCCGTAACTACCTGCTTCTCTTCTGAAGCAAGGCGTGTACCCGGTAAGTTTAATTGGAAGTTGTTCTTCCTTCAACAATACGTCGCGATATAAATTGGTTAACGGAACTTCAGCGGTAGGGATTAAATACAAGTCGTCTACCCCAACGTGGTACATCTGTCCCTCTTTGTCGGGAAGCTGTCCTGTTCCATAACCACTCGCTTCATTCACCATGTGAGGAACCTGATGTTCTATGTATCCTGCTTTTTGTGCTTCGTCTAAAAAGAAATTGATAAGCGCTCTTTGAAGACGTGCTCCCTTTCCGGTGTATACAGGGAATCCAGCGCCTGTGATTTTAACACCTAATTCAAAATCAATCAGCTTATGCTTCTCGCATAATTCCCAATGAGGAAGTTTACTTTCGCCAAGGTTTGTTGTTTCTCCAGAAGAATAAACCACTTCGTTTTCTTCCGCTCCTTTTCCGAACACCACACTTTCATGCGGAACGTTAGGAACTTGGTAAAGCAATTGCTTCAGTTCTTCCTCAAGTTGAGAAAGGTTAGTCTCAATGCCTTTGCACTCTTCTTTGATCTCGGTGGTGCGCACCTTCATGCCATCGGCTTCTTCTCTTTTTCCTTCTTTAAAAAGATCGCCAATGGTCTTTGATATTTTGTTCGACTCGGCTAAAAGATTGTCGAGTTCATTTTGAAGTTTACGACGTGATTCGTCTACAGAAATAATAGACTGAACGGTTGCTGAAAAATCTTTGTTTCGCTTAGCTAAACCGTTAAGCGCTTTCTCTGTGTTCTCTCTTAAATAGGGTACTTGAAGCATGTGACGAAGTTACTTGATGTTGGATAAAATAAAAAACTCCCGACCAAAAGATCGAGAGTTTTTGAAAATTGTTGAGACGAACTCTCGATTACGCCTGTGCAGGAACAACCGAAACGAACGACTTGTTGTCTTTCTTCTTACGGAATTCTACAACTCCGTCTGTCAAAGCGTATAACGTGTGGTCTTTACCAACCCCTACGTTTAAACCAGCATTGTGACGAGTACCGCGCTGACGCACGATAATGTTACCAGCAATACAAGTTTGTCCGCCAAATAATTTTACACCTAAGCGTTTGCTTTCCGATTCGCGGCCGTTTTTCGACGAACCGACACCTTTCTTGTGAGCCATTGTTTTTTAGGATTAGGGATTAACCGATTTTTTCAATTACTATTTCTGTCAAATAAGCACGGAAACCGTTCTTCTTTTGATAGCCTTTACGGCGTTTCTTTTTGAAGATAATTACTTTATCTCCTTTAAGGTGATTCACTACGCGTGCGGTGACCTTAACACCTTCTACAGCTGGGGCGCCAACAGTGATCGAACCGTTATCATCAGTCAAAAGAACGCGGTCGAATTCAACCTGAGTTCCTTCTTCGTTTTGAAGACGATTAACGAAGATCTGCTGATCTTTTTGTACTTTGTACTGATGCCCTGCTATTTCAACAATTGCGTACATAACGTTAATTTTTAATTAGTTTTTCCCGATTAAGGGGTGCAAATATACACATTCTTTGTTTGAAAACAATATCTTTTTTAAGATTCCCTTTGGGATGTATCCGCTTTGCGGACTTATCCCTTCGGGATGTATCCGCTTTGCGGACTTATCCCTTCGGGATGTATCTGCTTTGCGGACTTATCCCTTCGGGAGTTTATTCACCAAATAAATCCCTGTAAGAATAATCCCTGCAAAGGCGCCATGAAGCCAGGTGAACGGCTCGCCATCATAGACTCCCCATAAAATAGCCACTACGGGAATGAGGTAGGTGATGGACGAAGCGGCGAGCGCGCCAACCTTCTGCGTGAATCGAAAGAATAGGATGTTCCCAAGGGCAGTACCGAGAATGGCCAAGGTTGCTATAAATCCGAAACTGCGCCACCCGTGTGTATTGGTTTGAAGAATTTCCATTGTGCCGTCGCCAGCGATCAAGATCCAACAAGGAATTCCAATGACCAACAGTGAAAAGGCTGAAATGGCAAATGAAGGAACGCCATGCAATTTGCTGTGAATCGTATTCACGCTGAATCCGTAGCTTACAGTGGCGAGAACAATAAGCATGCTGTAAGCCATGTTCTTCGAATCGCCCAATCCTCGAAGACTAATGAGGCACACGGCACCGATAAGTCCAAGCGTTACACCCACGATTTGCATTTTGCGGACCGACTTCTTAAAGACAAGGTATCCGACAATCAATGTAAAGAGTGGGGTGAGAGCATTCAAGATGCCCGACATGCTCGAATGCAAGAACATTTGCGAATTCGTGAAAAGGAAAGCTGGTATGCCGCTTCCTAACATTCCAACGACAACATACCACCAAATGAGTTCACGCTTGAGCCAGCTTTTAAAAATGAAAGCGAAGGGAAGCATGACCAATGAAGCTATGCCTAAGCGTAAAGCCGCAACTTGATTTGGAGAAAAGACAGGAACCTGAAGGCCATTGGCGTCAAAGGCGAACATGCCTCGCTTCATGAGAATGAAAGAGCTTCCCCAGATGATTGCCAAAATGACAATAACGGGGAAGCTACGCCAATTGCCTTTCATTCTTAATTTTTAAGGAATGAAGTGCTTGTTCCGTTTGCCCGAAGAATGTAATAGCCGGAAGATAGGTTTTCGGTTTGAATGGAATTTCTTCCAGAATTCAATGTTTCAACTTGTACAATCTTTCCATCCGCAGAGATTATTTGTGCCAGCACTACTTCTTGTGTTGGATTGAAAACATTCAGCAAACCGTTCGTTGGGTTCGGAAACACATCGAAAGTAGCAAGATTATTTTCTTCAACATTTACAAAAGTCGGGGCAAAGCGATAAACAGTTCCTTCAGCGGGTTCGCCATTCAAAAGAGCATTGGAAGGAAGTCCTTCCGACATTAATATGTCGTTTGGAGTTAGGTTTAGAATAGTAGGGTCAGCAGGGTTAGCGCTTATACTGTAAAAACCATCCCATTCAAATCCACCGTTCTGATTGAGATTCTCTATGAATGCCATAGCAGGTGCCCCGAAGGCATGAACAATTTCTGGATTTGGAATATTACTCGGCCCAAAATGGTATTCGAAAATATTTGAATTTTCATACAACCACAATTGGAAGGAAGTGGTATTGGTGTAGGTTCCATTGGCTGCCCAATCTTCGTAGAATCCTACATTCAACCATTCAATTTTGCAGATTTGAAATCCAGGAGGTCCTTCCACCACATAGCTAACCGGACTTACCAGGGTGTCGTTGTCAGCGTTTGCGATGTCGTCTAAAGAAGGAAGGAACAAGTCAGTGAGCGAATCATCTTGCAGTCCATAGACTGTCGGTCCTAGTTCACCAACATAAAGCGTAGTAATCGTATCGTTCGCCGTATAAAACGTGAATCCAAGCGGAAATGTCCAAGTTGGATCGTCCCACACCATTCCTCCATCCAAAGAAACACCTTCTTCAAGGGGAGTGAATGCACTTGAGTAAGTGGTAAACAAATAATGAGGCCCAGCTGGTTGTTGAGCAAAAACCCCAGCCGAAGCCAGGGTTAAAAAGAATGCTAGTATTTTACTTTTCATTTTAAAAGATATTTTCATTGAGACGAGTTAGCTTGTCAAAAGTTACCCCAGACTCCATGAATTATTTGAATGCGTCGAAACCAGTAACATCTAATCCAGTAATCAACAAGTGAATGTCATGCGTTCCTTCGTAGGTGATTACAGATTCAAGGTTCATCATGTGACGCATGATTGGGTATTCACCAGTGATTCCCATTCCTCCTAACATTTGACGTGCGTTACTTGCAGTGGTTTTCGCCATGTCAACGTTGTTACGCTTCGCCATAGAAATCATAGCACTTGTTGCGCGACCTTCGTTGCGAAGTTGACCCAAGCGAAGAGTTAACAATTGTGCTTTCGTGATTTCAGTAATCATTTCAGCCAATTTCTTTTGTTGCAATTGGAAAGCTCCGATTGGCTTGTTGAATTGCATGCGCTCTTGCGAATAACGAAGGGCAACATCATAGCAGTCTAACGCTGCACCAATGGCACCCCAAGCAATTCCGTAACGCGCGCTGTCTAAACAAGAAAGTGGTCCGCCCAATCCTGAACGTCCAGGCAATAAGTTTTCTTTTGGAACTTTTACGTTATCGAAAATCAACTCACCTGTATCACTTGCGCGAAGGCTCCATTTGCCGTGCATGGTTGGAGTTGAAAATCCTTCCATACCTCTTTCAACAATTATTCCGTGAATGCGTCCTTCTTCGTTCTTAGCCCAAACAACTGCTACTTGCGCGAATGGAGCGTTAGAGATCCACATCTTCGCACCGTTCAACAAATAATGATCACCCATGTCTTTGAAGTTGGTGGTCATTCCACCTGGATTTGAACCGTGGTCCGGTTCAGTCAATCCGAAGCAACCGATCCATTCGCCAGAGGCCAATTTCGGAAGGTACTTCATGCGTTGTTCTTCAGATCCGTATTTCCAAATTGGATACATCACCAAAGAAGACTGCACAGAAGCAGTCGAACGAAGGCCGCTGTCGCAACGTTCCAACTCTTGCATAATTAATCCGTAAGCGATCTGATCTAAACCAGCTCCGCCGTATTCTTCAGGGATATAAGGTCCGAAAGCACCAATGCTCGCAAGGCCAGGCAACAGGTGTTGAGGAAATTTACAGTTTTCAGCAGCTTCTTCAATGATTGGAGAAACTTCTTTTTTTACCCACTCACGTGCTGCATCGCGAATCAATTTGTGCTCGTCGGTAAGCAGCTCATCCATCAAATAATAATCGTGTCCTTGGTATTGGTCTGTGCGCATGGTTTCAAAAGTTTGGGCAAATATAGTATTGATTGGGTGAAACAATTAATCAGAAGAAGCATTCTGCTCATACCACGTATCCGCGGGTAAATTTCTTCCTGCACTTGCGGCGACAGCTAATTCATCGCAGCGCTCGTTGTATGTATTTCCAGCATGGCCTTTCACCCAAATAAATTTCACGTTATGCTTGGCTGCTACTGCCATGTAGCGCTTCCAGAGGTCAGGGTTTTTTACGTTTTTCCATCCGCGTTTCACCCAACCTGCTATCCACTTTTTTTCGACGGCATCTACCACATATTTCGAGTCGCTGTAAATGGTCACCGGACTGTTGTCGAATTTTAATAGCTCCAATGCGGCACAAACAGCCATGAGTTCCATGCGGTTGTTCGTGGTGAGGCGGAATCCCTCGGAAATTTCTTTGTGGAATTTTCCTGCCATAAGCACTGCTCCGTATCCACCTGGACCGGGATTGCCTTTCGCTGCGCCGTCTGTGTAAATGGTAATCTCCATCAGTACCCCAACAGTTTTACCAAGCGATCAATTTCGCTTTCAATGGGCTTCGTGCTATCAATAACCAAATCGCATCGGTCGATGAACGGTTCTAGGTATTCTTTCTCTGCCGGACGCACATGATTGTCCCACTGATAGCGAACTTCATGCTCGGGATATCCGCGCTGATGAAGATCTCTTCTGATTCGTCTCTCCAAGCGCAAATCTTCGGGTGCGTTGAGGTAAATCTTGTGATGAAGCTTTTCGAAAATTTCTTTGAAATGAAAAACGAAAAGACCTTCCATCACAATAATTGGCGCAGGTTGTATTGAAATTTTCTTCGGCTCCCACGCTGGATTGTTGAAGTTGTATTCCAAAAATTCAATGGCATTTCCATTGAGCAATTGATTCATGTCGTGAACAAACCTTTCTTTTTCTATTCCAGTTGGAAGGTCATAATTCACCCATCCGTTCTCGTCTCTGTGCTGCTCTGCCTGTGGCTTATAGTAGTTGTCCTGAGAGACCAATGCAATGTGATTCTCGGGAATATGCTTTTTAAGATTTCGCAGAACGGTGGTTTTACCCGAACCGCTTCCTCCCGAAATACCTATGATTTTTACTTCACTCATTTTTTCGATTGCTGCTTGATTAATTCGAAAATTTTTGATTGTGCATCTTCTGCGTTTTCAATACACAGAAAAGAGCCTTCTCCGAATTGAGAAATCTTTTCCAAATTTTCTTTCGCGAATTTACTTCCTTTTACAACAATGACGGTGGTGTGAATTTTACGTTTGTTCGCTAATCGAACAAGCTTTTCAATTCGTTTTTCGTCATCCGGTTTGAAGGCACCGTCTGTAATGACATACAACTGATTGTTTCCTGCTTCAATTTTCGATTTTCGAAGCATTCGGAAAGCAGCGTTGAATCCAGCTGTTCCGCTGGTTTGTCCGTTCGGTTTTTTTCCTTCCAACAACATTCCCAAATCGCTCACTTCGTTTCCATTTGTTGTGTTCAACAACACTTTTGCCTTTTCGGAATAGGTGATTACCGAAAGTTGATCTGAGGCGCGCATAACTCCAGACAAAGACGACAGCGCTTGTTGCGTCAGCGGCCATTTGTCACCTTGCGCCATAGATCCTGAAATATCAATCAAGAATGAAATGTTATTCGGAACGAATTCTTTTTCGTCGAATGTTTTGTTCGGAATGGGTTCCGTAACAACAACTGCAGGAATGGAATCGACAGGAATAATTTCAACAGGTGGAGGAACAATTTCTTTTTTCTCCAATTCGAAAACGAATCGGTGATTGTATAAGTTCACTTGTGTGGTCAGCGATGCGCCCGTGTATCCGGTCTTACCTGCATAGAGCGTGTAATATCCGATGGGAATTTCAGCATTCACTTCACCGTCTTTATTTGTCTTTTTTGCAAGTTGAAGAATGCGTTCTTCAATCACTTCAACATCGGCATCTTTAATGGGTTTGCGTGTTGCCTTATCTAGGACTAAAACATCCAATGAAAATTCGCCGCAACATTGTGTCGGTTTTTCGTTGAAGTGCGGACAAGGAAGATCTTCGGTGAGGTTTACGTAAGTTACTTCAGCGCTTATAATAAGAGGAGTAGAAATACTTTGCGAAGCGAAAAAGACTGGAACAACTTCTTTGAACTTTCCTGTTTTTCTCGGATTGAATTTGATGCGAATGACCAAGCTGTCTCCGGGCTGCATGTCTTTGGTAGAATACAACACTTGAAAATTCGGAGAGAAGTCTGCACGTAACAGGTGATCTGTTTTTGTTCCGTCATTCCAAACAACAATATCTGTCACGCGCTCGGTGTATTTCGTGAAGACACCGTAGTTCACACTTTGCTCGCTCCATCGCAATTGTGCGCTTGCATTGAAACACAAGAGCGTGCAAACAAGGAAGAAAATTTTATTTGTGTTGAAGTAATGCATCGGCCAATTTTCTATCGTTCGCAAGACGTGGAATTTTATTTTGTCCTCCTAGTTTTCCTTGCGATTTCATATATGCATTGAATGCTCCGTTTTTCACGGGAGTAATTTTCAGCTTCTGTAAAACGCTTCCAACAATGAGGTCTTTGTAGTAAACATTTTGTTCTTGCATTTTATTGTCTAGCAAAGTTTGAAGTGCATTCAAATCAGGAACTTCATCGTTGAATTCTACAATCCATTCGTGATAGGGAAGTCCCTCTGTAGGCTGCACCTGCGGCGCAACGTGGAATTCATTCACGGAAAATGAAAGTTGCGTTAATGCGTGAGACATGGCTCTGTCAACTTCTTCACCAATTACGTGTTCTCCGAAGGCACTGGTGAAATGTTTGATTCTTCCAGTGACTAAAATGCGATACGGATTTAACGAAACAAACTTCACAGTGTCTCCAATGCTATACCCCCAAAGGCCAGCATTGTTGCTTAAGATAAGCGCGTAATTCACGCCCAACTCCACTTCATGAAGGGCATAACGTTTTGGATTTTCCGAGAAGTACTCTTCTGCTTTAATGAATTCAAAATAGATTCCGCTGTTTACATTTAAGCGCAAACCTTCTGCATACTGAGCGTCTTGATAAGCAAGGAATCCTTCGCTAGCCGGATACAATTCGATGGTTGGAATTTCTTCGCCAATGAGTTCGGCAAATCTCGATTTATAAGGAGCGAAATTCACTCCTCCGAAAACGAACAATTCAAAATTTGGAAAAATTTCTTTGATGGTTTGCTTGCCTGTTTTTTCAAGCAACAATTCGAAATACATCTGCACCCAACTTGGAATTCCTGAGATGAGACGCATGTCTTGCTTGCAGGTCTCTTCAACAATTCTATTGATCTTCGTTTCCCAATCTTCAATGCAATTGGTGGCGTAAGATGGCATGCGGTTTTTTTGAAGATAGGCAGGGACGTGATTCGCGACAATACCTGAAAGTCTACCATATGGAATGCCTGAGTCGAGTCTACTTAATTCAGGACTACCTTGAAGGAAAATCATTTTTCCATCAACAAATTTAGATTGACCTGTTTCACCAATGTAGTTCAAAAGCGCATTGCGCGCAGAATCGATGTGGTTGGGCAAAGAAGCTTGTGTAAGTGGAATGTACTTTGTTCCGCTTGTAGTGCCTGAAGTCTTGCAAAAATATTTCGGCATACCTGGCCATAGAACAGAAAGTTCTCCGGCTTTTGCACGCTCCATGTAAGGCACCAATTCTTCGTAATCGCGAACAGGAACCGCTTGTGTCCATTCGGTGTGATTCGAAATATTCTTGAATTGGTGGTCGTTTCCGAACGCCGTGTTGTGCGCTTCGTACAACAGATTTTTCAACACCTTTTGCTGCAGTTCTTGCGCCTGCACGTTTTCATTCAGCAATGATTTTCGAATGCGTTTTCCGAGCCAAAGACTGGCGCTTGACTTGATTGACATACGTTATTGCTTGATGAAAATTTGAGAGGAAGTGCGATTCGATTCAGTAACGCGAAGGGTGTATATTCCGGGAGAAAATGTAGCGATATTCATTTCAATTTTCCCACTTAACGCTGGGGTTTGTTGTGAACGAAGAAGTCTTCCTGTTTGATCGAACAGTTCAACAACGGCCGATTCATTTCCACTTAAAACAATGGAAATGGATTCGTTCGCCGGATTTGGAAAGCACAGGAACGAGTTACCGAATGATTGTTCGGTTATGTTTGAAACGGGACCAAAATTCATACGAATCATAGGTTTCCGCGTGAGGTAGAATAGATCTGTGTTTGAATTGTTGAAGCGTACCCATGCACTTAAATCTTCCGATTTTCCTGAAAGTCCAATGACAGGTTGAGGGCCAGTGCTTGGTGAACCAACAGCAACTAAATACAGACCTTGAGATAGATTCACAGGGTTGTCGAAGCTGAGAACTTTCATACTTGCTTGTCCTAGTCCGTTCAAATCGGCTTCAAAAATTGTGAAGTCTTGTGTAGTTGCAATTGCGCCTCCTATTCCTGAAGTCAGCGAAAATGGAAAGATGGTGGCGTATACAAGAGCTCCAATGGGGGTTCCCGCTTCTATAGCAACACTGATGCTATGCAGTTGACTTGATGTGGGCAGCAAGTACACAGATCCCATTTCATAGGGAGAACTTGCAAAATTCTCTGAGGGAAGAAAAATAGATCCAAGACTGTTTTCATCGCGCGCATAAGTAACAGGTGTTATATCGAAATGAAGCGTATCTAAATTATTATCCGTGCTTTCATCGCCTTCATTTTGCGTGCTTGTGAGGTACACGCTATAGTTGGAAATAATGGGTTCCATTTGAAATTCACCGGCTACCAAAACACTGTCTGCACCAGGGTATAGCGTGTCGAGCAATGGTGAAGTCCCTTCGTAAAGAAGGTTATTTCCGTTGTTATTTATGACACGTGCATTGAGTGCAATGCTCGTCTGCGGGTTAGTTCCCAAATTAAAAACATTACTTTCCAAATGAACCAGCGGTGCAAAGGCTGTTGGGTATTGAGTATACTCCATCATTTCGAATCCGGTAGAATGATCGGGATTATTCAAATCGAAATCTCCGTAGGAAGAGTTTTCAATCAATAGGTCGTTGGCATAGCCTTGAAGAATACGAATGTCATCGATTTGCCAGAAATAATAAAGTCCGTCGTAAACAAAGCGCAATTGAACATTGCTTTGGTTTCCTGCGGAAGCGGGCAAGGGCATACGCACGATTTGAGTGTTTGGTGTAGTAATACCTTGATCTAAAATATTGGTGTAAAGAACTTCCCAAGGGCCATTCGCGATGGAGATTTCGACACGTGTATTGCCGAGATAGTAGCGGATGTATTGCTCGAATTCTAGAACAGCATTTGGAAATCCACTGAGGTCAATGGGCGCGGTTGTAAGATAAGTTAAATGGGGGCCCGGAGCTTGGCCCGATCCAAAGTTCTCAACGGTGCAGGGATTGGCGTCGTTGTCCCAATAATTGGAATCAAAGATGATAAATCCATTCGCGGAGGTTGTGCTTGCTATGGCTTCACCAATGTTACCATCGGGAAGACAAGAGCCTCTTGAACCAACCATTTGGTTCGGATTTGTTGAAGGTCCGCGGTATTCCCAAACGGCAAGTGTAGGTGCCCCTGAATTACTCCAAGTACTTGGAATACCGTTGGCAAAATCTTCCGACCAAATGACTGTCTCGCGATTTGAGTTGTTCGAAGTGTTGCGGGAATGAACGTAGGTTCCTGGAGCAGGGAGGAATTGTCCTTCCACATAAATTGAAAAAAGTAAAAGACCAAGAGTAAGGTATCTTCTCATGTTAAAGGGTGTAAACCACAAAGGTATTGTTAAGGTTGTTGAGCTTAAGAGTAAAAAAACGAGCGCCATGAACACCTGAATAGTTAGCAATTATTTCTTCGGAATTCCAATCGATGGAGGTCACTGTTATGCTTTCAGCAAAGGGGACGTCGGTCCCGAAGAATTTGAAGATCGCCTCTTTGGTGCACCAGATAGCGGTGAGTTCTTCGGTAGTTTGAAATTGATTTAGTTCGGCTTCATTGCAGAATTTTTGTGCAATTCGATGAATTCGATCTTCAACAGTCTGTATATCCAATCCAATTTTTTTGTCATGAATGACGATGCCCACAAAATTTTTATCGTGGGAAATGCTAAGAAATCGGCCATCTTTCAAAACGGGTTTTCCCCATTCATTATATTCCAACTGATTTTCGATTTGCATTTCCTTCAACAAAAGGAGTGTCGCGAAACGCTCAATTTCTCTGCGGTTGGGAAGTTGATTGGGGAATACGTGTCCGCACTTTTCGGCCATTTCCATCCAATCTTCTTCTGACTCTGTTAAATGCCAGAGGAGAAGGTTTTTGTTCGGGTGGTGGGGCCAAAGAGACATGAAAAATCTTTTTGCTAAGGTATTCAACCTTTTGTTTAATGTTCTGTTTATACCTTTGTAACCTAATAATTGAAATAATGAGCCAAACACTCACAAGTACAATGAACTACAAAGTAAAAGACATGTCTCTCGCTGAATGGGGACGTAAAGAAATTTTATTGGCGGAAGCTGAGATGCCAGGACTGATGTCCTTGCGCACTGAGTTCGGAGCCAGCAAACCTCTGAAAGGCGCACGCATTGCGGGATGTCTTCACATGACTATTCAAACAGCTGTGTTAATTGAAACATTGGTTGAATTGGGTGCTCAGGTGTCTTGGAGTTCTTGTAACATCTTCTCTACACAAGATCATGCTGCCGCTGCAATTGCTGCTGCAGGCATTCCGGTGTTCGCATGGAAGGGGATGAACGAAGAAGAATTCGATTGGTGTATAGAACAAACGCTTCACGCTTTCGAAGGTGGTGAGCCATTGAATATGATTTTAGATGACGGTGGTGATTTGACGAACATGGTGTTCGATCGTTTCCCAGAATTAGCATCAGGAATTCGTGGTATATCAGAAGAAACTACAACTGGTGTTCTTCGTTTGTACGATCGCGAGAAGAACGGAACGTTATTACTTCCAGCAATTAACATCAACGATTCTGTAACGAAGAGTAAATTCGATAACAAATACGGATGTCGCGAGTCTTTGGTTGATGCATTGCGCAGAGCAACTGACTTAATGATGGCTGGTAAAGTTGCAGTTGTTGCTGGTTACGGAGATGTTGGAAAAGGATCTGCTGACTCTTTGCGTAATGCAGGTGTTCGTGTAATCGTTACTGAAATTGATCCAATCTGCGCGCTTCAAGCGGCTATGGAAGGATATGAAGTGAAGCGTATGGATACTGCAATTGCTGAAGCAGACATTATTGTTACAGCAACCGGTAACCACCAAATTATTGTTGGAAAGCACTTTATGGCTATGAAGCACAATGCAGTGGTTTGTAACATTGGACACTTCGACAATGAAATTGATATGGCTTGGTTGAACAGCAATTACGGTGCGTCTAAAGACACCATTAAGCCACAAGTTGACAAGTACACCATAGAAGGAAAAGACATTATTGTTTTAGCTGAAGGCCGCTTGGTAAATTTGGGTTGTGCAACAGGACATCCTTCGTTTGTAATGAGTAACTCATTTACGAACCAAGTATTGGCTCAATTAGAGTTGTGGTTACACCGCGATAACTACGAGAACAAAGTCTATGTGTTACCAAAGCACCTTGATGAAAAGGTTGCTATGTTGCACTTAGCGAAGATTGGTGTTGAGTTGGAAACATTAACTCAAAGCCAAGCTGATTACATTGGTGTTCCAGTTTCAGGACCATTTAAAAACGACGCTTACAGATATTAATCTGAGTTGAAAGTAATAAAAATAGGGTTGTCGAAAGACAACCCTTTTCTTTTGTATTCCATTGGATAGAATGAGTAAATTCGGATTCTAAACAAAGACTCATTATGAATAGAAATTGGTTCCTTCTTTTATTTGCTCTCGTGGCATTAGCATCTTGTTCAGTTGAGAAACGTGTTTATCAACCGGGGTATCATATTGAGTGGAATCATTATGCGAAGCAGGATGCTGCGCAAGACCAGTTTCAAGATGCTGCGCAAGATGTTGCACAAGATGTTGCACAAGATGCTGCGCAAGATGCTGCGCAAGATGTTGCACAAGATGCTGTGCAAGATGTTGCACAAGATGCTGTGCAAGATGTTGCACAAGATGTTGCACAAGACCAGTTTCAAGATGCTGTGCAAGATGTTGCACAAGATGTTGCACAAGATGTTGCACAAGATGCTGCGCAAGATGTTGCACAAGATGTTGCGCAAGAGCTTTCGGAGAATCTTTCGGAGAATCTTGAAACAGATGTTTCACAAGATGCTTCACAAGCCCTTTCTCAGAACATTGATTCCGATTTGGAACTTATCCTTTTCATTATATTGGCTTTATTCCTTCCGGCATTAACGATATTCTTAATAGAGGGATTCAGTACGAATTTTTGGATCGCGCTGTTACTTATGATACTTGCATTCGCGCTGCCACTGCCTATTTTCTTGAAACTAATGATTCAAGCTATAGCCACAATTTTAGCAATTGCAATCGTGCTTAATTACATTTAAATCGAGAGAGAATTCTTAAAGCGAAAGCGTTCGTCCACCGTCCACTGGTAAATTAATTCCGTTGATGTAGGCTGCCGCAGGAGAACAAAGGAATGCAATCGCATTCGCAATTTCTTCAGGCTTAGCAAGACGCTTAAGTGGAACTTCACTTTCCATTTCGTGCTTTACTTCTTCGGCGGTATGTCCTGTCTTTGCCGCTTTGTTGTTCATGATTTGTTCCAATCGGCCTGTAGAAGTGGCTCCAGGAAGAACGTTGTTTACGGTAATTCCGAATGCTCCGAGTTCAGAAGCCAAGGTCTTACTCCAATTAGCTACCGCTCCGCGGATGGTATTGCTTACACCCAAGTTTGGTAGAGGTTGTTTTACAGAGGTGGAGATAACGTTTACAATACGGCCGTATCCCGTTTTCTTCATGCCTTCAACAACCGCCTGTGCTAAGATTTGATTGCAAATGAGGTGGGCATTGAATGCTTGACGAAACTCTTCAATGTCGGCATCAATCGCTTTGCCTGGATTTGGTCCTCCGGTATTGTTTACCAAAATATTTATTTCGCGATCTGAAGTAACTTTTAATATTGCTTCCTTCACGGATTGAGGGTGTGAGAAATCCGCAACGGCATAGGTATGTCTTTCAGGATTTTCTATTTGTGAAACGGCGTGCATCAATCTTTCTTCGCTTCGTGCAATAAGGATAAGCGAAGCCCCTTGTTTCGCTAATTGAGAGGCAGTTGCAAAACCTATTCCTTGTGTTGCGCCGCAAACTACGGCAGTCTTTCCTGTCAAATCTAAATCCATCATAATCTTAAATCATCTGTGATTGTGCAAACCGGAATAGGCTGCATTTTGTGTTGATTTTGCTTGTTAAGTTTTCTGTATATGGCAAGAACTTCTTTTTCTCTTTTAGAAAGTCTTTCTCCATCGTTGACATAGCCCATGGCCCATTCAAGCTCAGGATAAGAAGCCCCGAGTTGGTCTTCATCGCTTCTGTCATCGCCGAATAAACCGTCTGTCGGTGCTGCATTTAATATATCTTCATGAACACCTAATGATTCTGCGAGTGAGTATACCTCAGTTTTGGTTAGGTCTGCAATAGGGGAGAGATCTACACCACCGTCTCCGTATTTGGTATAAAATCCAACACCGAAATCTTCCACTTTATTGCCTGTACCTGCAACGAGAAATCGATGAATTCCCGCAAAGTAATACAAAGTTGTCATGCGTAATCTAGCGCGCGAGTTAGCCAGGCTTAAATTGTATAAATCTTCATTCTCGGAACGAGGCAATGCGCGAACAAAGGTATCGAAGGTGGCAGAAAGTTCTACGCGCGTGGTGCTTACAAATTCAAATCTATTTTCCAAAAATTCCATATGACGCTGTGCGCGAGTAACTTGATTTTTGGCCTGATGAATAGGCATTTCAACCAAAAGGGTTGGTTTTTCTGTCATGGCGCAAAGAGTGGAAGTCAAAGCGGAATCAATACCGCCGCTAACCCCCACCACGAAACCATTCATTCCACTGGTCTCGCAATAATTGCGAAGCCACTTTACAATGTGATCAATAGTCTGCTTTTTCTTCATAAAAAAATCCCGAACCTCAAAGGTACGGGATTTACAAAATGAAACTTAGGACTTAGAATAAAATGCCAATGTTCAATTCAACATAATTCGGAAGACCGGAGAGCTCGAAGGTTTCGGGAGCATTGCTAGTTCCTCCTGTGAAGACAGGGGAGTTTGTTTCTTGATCTTTAACAACCCCAGAGCCTTTCAAAGCATCAGTAAACCCATTCTGGAATGTTAGTCCAGCCAAGATACTTGTATTTCCGGAAAGATTATATTCAATTCCTGCTGCGAAAATTAAATTTGACGAGAAGATATTCACTTCATTTTTAATGTCTTTCGGTGAGCTCATACTTGTGCTAACGCGATTGGAACTTTCCCATGTAAGCGTGTTTTTATTTTGATAATACAGGTAGTCAATGTTATCAGAACTTAATGCTTTTAAATTCATGTTTAAACCTAGACCGAACTGTCCCCAATAGGTGATGTAACCAATCTCATTGGTCTTCATTTTGAATGTTAATGGGATTTGTAAGTATTGAAGACGTAAGTCTCTTTCGATGAGTCCGATTTGCTTCATGTCTAATAAATCAGCTCCATTGGCATCGAAATCATCTCCAGTGTATTGTGCGTAATAAGCATATTTGCCACCTGTATTGTTAATGTTGAATCCCGTTCCAATAGCGTAATTCTCCGCGAAGAAAATGTCGAAATTCAAACCATATCCAAACTGCAGTGACTTGTCACCGACGGTCATATTCCCGTTGTCACTTGCTAACCAGGAAACGTTGGGAGAAACCTTAAATCCTAAACGGAATTTATTTGAAGAGGTTTCCGTAGTCTGTGCGAATGACAATGTTGTCAAAAAGGAGAACAGAATTAAGATGTTTATTTTTTTCATATGAAGGTCTTTTTTAATGACTTTTGCAAATAACTATGCCAAAGCTAACGAATTCCTACCTAGCAGTATTGTCAATTTTGTTGACAATGCTCTGTTACTCATGCGGAGAAGCGGATAAGCACAAGGATATTGACATTGAATCAGAAGGTAAATCGTTGAGTCCAGCCCGTTTTGATCAGGATTTTTTTAATGCAGATTGGAACAATGCTCAACAGCTTGCAGAGCTGAAGTCGAAGTATGGAAATTTCTTTTGTTTGTATGTTGAACGAATTCTGAATGCTGGTCCTTGCGACAGTCTTTCGACATTAAAAATGATTCAAGGATTTGTTTCTCATCCCGATTTTCAGGATTTGAAAACGGAGATAGAGAAGAATTATTCGCAACCGAGGCTCGATTCCCTTCATGAAAAAATATTGATTTCAGCTTTGCGCATGCAAACCTTGGTTCCAAATATGAAACTTCCGAAATTGATATGGATGAATTCCGGATTTAACATCGGTGCATACAGCACAGATGATTATTTGGCTGTTGGCCTGGATTTTTATTTAGGAAATAACAACAGAATCACGAAGTCGGTTCCCTTTCCGCAATACCAGAAAGATGATATGACAAGAGAGCAGTTGGTCCCCAATGCGATAAAAAATTTGGCGTACTATTATTTATTGAAGGCAGACACTCTTCAACATGAAAATGATATGTTGTCTGAAATGATCTTCCACGGAAAAGCACATTACTTGACATGGCTAGCCTTTGAAGAGATCCATGATTCAACATTGATGGCTTGGACAACTGAGCAGTATACCTGGACACAAGGACATCAGTTAAATGTGTGGAAGGAAATAGCTCGTCAAGAAGTTCTTTTTTCCAAAAACAGAGTTGAGGTTCAAAAGTGGTTCGAATACGCCCCGTTTACAAATGCGGAGAATGTACCTCAAGAGAGTGCTCCGCAATTGGGTGTTTTCATGGGCTTCCAAATGGTGAAGAGTTACATGGAAAAGCATCCGGAAATTACAGTCGATCGCTTAATGAAAGAAGACAACGCACAAAAAATACTACAAGCATACAAACCGAACTTATGAAGAAGTCCACCATATCCATTGAAGTAGAATTAGACGAGAACAACGTGCCAGAGGCCATCATGTGGGAAGCACCTGAGTTGGGAAAGAAGGCTGAATGCAAGGCTATGATTTTGTCTGTTTGGGACAAAGCCGAAGCGAATACAATGCGCATTGATTTATGGACGAAAGACATGCAAGTGGAAGAGATGAAGTTCTTTGTTCACCAGACCTTGCTCACTCTTTCAGACAGTTTTGAAAAGGCTACAGGCGATGCGAGAATGTCAGCGACCATGCGCGATTTCTGCGATTATTACGCAGAGAAGATGAACATCAATCCCCCGTTGTAATTACAAATCTTTCGCGAACTCTTTTCTCCAAGCTGCAATTTGCTCTTGCAATTCAACGCGTCCCATACGTTCGACAGACGCTGTGAAGAAATACTGAGGAAGTTCTTCCCACGTCTTTTTCAATTCTGCTGCAAAGGCATCGAAACGAATAGTCTTTTGAAGTTCAGTTAGCTTTTCGCACTTCGTGAAAGCAATGCAAAATGGGAGGCCTTGTTCGCCAAGCCATTGCATGAATTCAAGGTCGATTTTTTGCGGCGGAATTCTAAAATCGAGCAGCACAAATGTGCAAATCAGGTTCTCTCTTTGGTCGAGGTAATTCCGAATAAAACTACCCCACTTGTTTCGTTCACTTTTGGAGGTCTTGGCGTATCCATATCCTGGAAGATCGACCAAGTACCACGGGTTCTTTTCTTCATTGATGATGAAGTGATTGATGGTCTGAGTTTTTCCTGGGCTAGCCGAAGTTTTCGCAAGACCTTTTTTGTTCACCAACATATTAATGAGGGAACTCTTACCCACATTCGATCTTCCAATGAAAGCGAATTCAGGGTAGATCGGTGGCGGACATTTGTCGGTTTCTACCGACGACTTTACGAAGGAAGCAGAATGAATTAATTCTTTGCTCATTATGCTTTATATATTTTGCTCTTTTAACCAAGCGTCTAATAATGTGTTGAATTGCTCTGATTGTTCCATCATGGGTGCGTGCCCACATTCTTCAATCCAGTACAATTTAGCTTGAGGAAGTTTTTGCTGAAATTCTTCGGCAACTTCCGGAGGTGTTATGGTGTCGTTCTTTCCCCAAATGAGACAAGCAGGAATGTTCATGTCTTTCAAGTCGTCGGCCATGTTGTGACGAATGGCACTTTTTGCTAAGGCCAAAATACGAATGACACGATTACGGTCGTTCACTACTTCGTAACACTCGTCAACCAACTCAGGGGTTGCGTGTTTTGGGTCGTAGAATGTGACAGCGACTTTTTGACGAATAAATTCTTTGTCTTCTCTTCTTGGAAAACTTGAGCCGAATGCGTTTTCATAAAGCCCACTGCTTGCAGTGAGGATAAGTGATTCCACTCTGTCTAAATGATTCTTTGTGTAGACTAAGGCAACGTGTCCGCCAAGAGAATTTCCGAGCAGATTCACCTTATCCCATTTCTTATGTTGAATGAAGTCGTGTAAAAACTCGGCCAATGACTTTACTCCGGTCGTTAGCAACGGCATGGTGTAAAGGGGTAACATGGGGATAACAACTTTGTAACGTGGTTTGAAATGATCGACCACGTCTTTGAAGTTGCTCAGCGCTCCAAACAATCCGTGAAGCAAGACAAGTGGTTTGCCTTCGCCTTCTTCGATGTAGGTGTAATCACCGTCGGTTTTTAAAGTGTATTCCATAATCTATAGCCCACGAATTTACGCGATTCTATTCGAGAACAACGATGCAATGTTACAAGCAATGAACAATTCGAGGTGAATGAAGGGGCGTGTTCATTGTAATTAACATTTCCCACTTTTTCCCACCAGTACCTTTTGGGGTTAAACATATTGATTTACAGTATATTTATGATTCTATAGAATGGTAATTGCTGGTGAAGTTTTTAACAAAATGGTTATTTTGGGTTGTTTAGTGGTAAAAAGTGGGAAGAAGTGATTATTTTTGGAAAAGAATTCACAATCGAATGTTAAACCTACTCGGAGAATACCACTGTAAAGTCGACGCAAAAGGGCGCTTGCTCTTTCCTGCTCGCTTGAAAAAGCAGTTGGAGAATGTTCTTCATCACGGGTTGGTTGTTAACCGCGACATCTTCACACAATGTCTAGTGGTTTATCCAAAACCAGAATGGGACATGGTGAATGAAGAGATGTCGAAGTTGAGTCGCTACAATCAAAAGCATCAAATGTTTCAACGCAAATTCATGAAGGGAGCTACGCTTCTTGAATTGGACAGTGTTGGTCGTTTGTCATTGCCTGCAAGTCTACTTGAATATGCTGGTATTGATGGAGCGAAGAATGAATTGGTGATTTCTGGTTTGGGACAAAAGATGGAAATCTGGAGTTTAGATCAGTACAATGCTGAGGTGTTGGGTGAGGAGATGGATTTTGGAATGTTGGCTGAAGAAGTGAGAAAGGACATTGACGCAAAAGGCGACAAGTAATGGAGCAAGTTTATCACACCCCGGTGTTGTTGCAAGAGTCGATTGAGGGGTTGAACATTAAGCCCGACGGGGTTTATGTAGATGTGACTTTTGGAGGCGGAGGCCATTCGAAAGAAATCTTAAAACATTTGACAACAGGAAAACTGATTGCATTTGATCAGGATGCAGAGGCAGCGAAGAATGTTCCTCAGGATGAGCGATTGATTTTTGTTCCGCAAAATTTCAGATTCGTTAAGAATTGGGTTCAGCTTCATGGCTTTCAGCAAGTAGATGGAATTTTGGCTGACCTCGGAGTGAGCAGTCATCAGTTCGATTCAGGAGAGAGAGGATTTTCAATCCGCTTCAACGGACCGTTAGACATGCGCATGAATCAGTCAGCTGGAATTTCAGCAGATGAGTGGATTAACAAATCGACGGTTCAAGAAATTACAGATGCGCTGAGAATGTATGGAGAGTTAGACGGGGCCTACAAAGTGGCGAAGGAGATTGACATGCACAAGCCTTTGGGAACAACCCAAGCATTGATAGACTGCACGCAGTCGTTTGCAAAAAGAGGAAAAGAAAAACAGTTTTTAGCTCAAATGTTTCAAGCTTTCCGAATGGTAGTGAACGATGAGATTGCAGTATTGAAGGAATTCCTTCAACAGTCGAAGGAGTTGTTGGCGCCAGAGGGAAGATTGGTGGTCATTAGTTATCACAGTTTAGAAGACAGATTGGTAAAAGATTTCCTGCGATCAGGAAATCTAGAGGGGGAGATGAAGAAGGATTTCTTTGGAAATCTAGAGCGTCAGATAGAGCCGGTTAAGAGTAAACCGATTCTTCCTTCACAAGAAGAAATTGAGAGAAACAGTAGAAGTCGAAGTGCTAAACTTCGAGTAGGACAAAAAAAATAAAACTTAAAACCGAATGAATATTCGTTCGGTATTTTAAAATGGCTAAGAAAGAAGAGAACAAACGCAAAGGCATTACCTTCCGAGAAATTATCGGAGGAGAATTCTTGACACGCCAATCGTTGGTGAGTCAGATGCCGTTTTTCTTTTTTATCGTGGCTTTGTTTTTCGCTCAAATTAGTATGATTTACTACTTTGAATCGGTTCAAATTGAAATCAAGAACACGAAAGATCAGCTCAAAAATTTAAATTCGGAATACAGCACCAACGCGAGTGAATTGAGCGTGAAATCTCAGCACAGTGAAGTCGTTGGTCAAGTAGCACCTTGGGGATTGGTGAATTCAACCACCACTCCTTACATAATAGATGTTGACTCAAATTTCTTCAAGACAAGTCATGAATGAGTTGAAGAAAATATCTGTTTGGATCTACGTCTTGTACGTGGTTTTATGCGTTTTAGCATTAATTATTATTGGAAAGGTATTTTACATTCAAGCGATTCCGAATGAAGATGCCCAGCGTAGGGCAGCTCAATTCACCTATAAACTTCGCGACATAGAACCCGAGCGCGGAAGAATACTTGCTGCTGATGGTTCTCCACTTTCAACCAGTATTCCTGAATATGAAATTCGTTGGGACAGTAAGGGTGGATACAACATCGAACGCTTTAATTCGAAGTTAGATAGTTTGAGTGCGGGTATTGCTGAAATTTTAGGAGACAAGTCTAAGGAGGATGTGAAGCAAATGTTCTTAAAGGCTGTTGAATCGGGTAACCGATACATGAAGGTAGCAGATCATTTGAACTACAATCAAATGCAACGTTTCAAAGCGCTTCCATACGTAAAAGAGAAAAAACTAAAGAGTGGATTCATAATTAACTCAAGGGAGAAACGTGCGAAGCCATACGGTGCGCTTGCTGCAAGAACGATTGGTATTTTCAGAGAAAGCAACATGGTTGGTTTGGAAGCCTCTTACGATTCTTTGTTGAGAGGTAAGGCTGGAAAGCAGATGCAACAGATGGTTGGCGGCGACACCTGGGTGCCCATGAGCGACGAATTCATTGTGGAGCCAGAACCAGGATTTGATGTGGTTACTACGTTGGATGTACACTTACAAGATGCCGCTCAAAGTTCATTGCGTCACACCATGGAAGTGAACAGAGCAGATTGGGGATGTGTGATTTTGATGGAAGTTAAAACGGGTTACATCAAAGCATTGGCGAACTTGACATATGATTCAGTTGCAAATAAGTTTTATGAAATAGAAAACTTAGCTTTAACACAAAGTGTTGAGCCTGGATCTACCATGAAGTTAGCGAGTCTGCTAGCGGCTATGGAAGAAGGAAACTTAGACCTTAACAAAGTCGTTCATACTGGAGGAGGAACATTCACGATAGGAGACCACACGTTAAGAGATGTTAAAGCTTGTGGTTCGATAACTATCGAGCAAGTCTTTGCGAAGTCATCCAATGTTGGAACTGCAATGGTTGTTCGCGATGTATTCGGAAGCAATCCACAGAAGTTTTTAGATTATTTAGACCGATTCGGTTATGGCCAGTTGGTGGGTATTGATCTCTTGGGTGAGGGGAAATCGAGTGTCAAGCGCACCATGAAGGATGCTGGATGGAGCGATTTGAGTTTGACACAAATGGCTGTTGGCTATGAGGTGCAAGTAACGCCTTTGCATCAGTTGTGTTTTTACAATGCCATCGCTAACGGAGGGAAGTTCATGAAGCCTCGATTGGTCAGTGAAATTCGCAAGAATGGTCTCACGTATGAGAAGTATGAGCCTGTTGTTATTCGAGAGAATTTTTTGAAGCCAGAAACTATTGCGAAAGGTCGCAAATTAATGGAAGCTGTAACGACCATTGGAACAGGGAAGGGCGTATTCAAACATTCTCCTTATCGCGCGGCGGGAAAAACAGGAACTGCGCGTGTGTTCGAAAACGGACACTATTTAGAGAATTCACACCGCGCATCTTTTGTTGGATATTTTCCAGCGGAAGATCCAAAGTATTCATGCATTGTTGTGGTAAATAAAGCCCGAGTGTTTGAAGCCTTCGGAGGAAAAGTCGCGGCACCAGTATTCCGCGATTTAGCAAATATTTTATTCGGAACAGAATTGGATATTCCTCATAACGCTATGGGAAGTGATAGCACATTTGTTTCACAGCCATGGATTCCGAATGTTCTTTCAGGAGAATCGAATGCTTTGCGCAAAGCCTTATCGCATGTACAATTCCCCTATGCTTTGGAGACAGACGCTCAACTTGTGAGTGCAATAGCTGATGGAAGTAAACTAACAGTATCGAGTAAAGATGAAAGCGGAAACAAAGTTCCAGATGTACGTGGAATGGGGCTTTCGGATGCTGTTTTTGTGCTTGAAAAAAGAGGGTTAAAAGTTTCTGCAAGTGGTTATGGAAAAGTTGTGTCACAAAGTATACTTCCTGGAACCAAAGCCAATCACCAATTCATTCAAATTACATTACGATGAAGCTGTTACAAGACATATTGTACAAAGTGCGTTTAGAAGGTGTAGTTGGAAAAACCAATGTAGCTGTTGAAAGTATTACATCGGATTCAAGGGCAGTGCGCTCAATGGCACTTTTTGTTGCTGTGAAGGGATTGCAATCAGATGGTCACAACTACATAGCTAAGGCTATCGAATTAGGCGCTGCTGCAATTGTTTGTCAAGATCTTCCTGAAAAGCTTGAGGAAAATATTGTTTATGTTCAAGTAGCAGACACCTCGAAGGCTCTAGGAATAATGGCTTCGAATTTTTACGAGAATCCTTCTGAGAAAATGAAGGTCTTGGCGGTAACGGGTACCAATGGTAAGACAACTGTGGCAACACTTTTATTCCGCTTGTATCGCTCGATGGGATTCAAATGTGGATTGCTTTCAACGGTTGTTAATCGAATTAATGAAGTTGAAATTCCTTCCACACACACAACACCAGATGCTGTTGCATTGAACGACTTGTTGTCGCGTATGCACAAGGAAGGCTGCACCCATGTTTTCATGGAAGCTTCATCACATGCGCTTCATCAGAATAGAATGACTGGTGTTCAAGTGGATGGTGCCATTTTCACCAATTTGTCTCACGATCATTTGGACTATCACGGTTCAATGAACGAATACATTAAAGCGAAGAAAATTCTATTCGATCAATTGGGGTCCAACGCCTATGCTGTTGTTAATGCAGACGATCGTTATCATGATGCGTTGGTCTCTGCTTGCAAGGGACGCATTCGCACGTATGCATTGCATACGATGGCCGATTACAAGGCGAAGTTGATTGAGAACACGCTTGAAGGACTTCAAGTGAACATTGATCGTTTTGAATTGCATTCGCCGTTGATTGGTGAATTCAATGCATACAATTTAACGGCAGTTTTCGCAGCAGCCGTGGAATTAGGGACAGACCCAACTACAGTGTTGGTTCATCTTTCGTCCTTAGGTGCTCCTGAAGGACGTTTTCAATACATCCGAAAGCAAGATGGTACTACAGCAATCGTTGATTATGCCCATACTCCCGATGCTTTAGAGAATGTGTTAAACACCATTCAGTCTGTTCGTGGACAAGAAGAAATTATTTCTGTTGTAGGATGTGGCGGCGATCGTGATCGTGCAAAGCGTCCGGTTATGGCTTCCATTGCAGCGAATAAGAGTGACCGCGTTATTGTGACAAGCGATAATCCGCGAAGCGAAGATCCGAAAGCCATCATTCAAGAAATGGTAGCGGAACTAGATCCTATTCAAAAGAAAAAAGTACTGACTGTAACCGATCGTCGTGAAGCGATAGAAGTGGCTTGTTCGTTAGCGAAGCCAGGTGATATCATTTTGATTGCGGGAAAAGGTCACGAGAAATATCAAGAGATCAGTGGGGTGAAACATCCCTTTGACGATTTACAAATTATAACAGAACTCTTTCAAACGAACTAAGTATGTTGTACCACCTATTTGAATACCTGGATAAACACATGCACTTCCCTGGTTCAGGGTTGTTCCACTATTTGTCGTTTCGCGCTGCATTGAGCATTCTTATTTCGTTAACCATCTCAATGGTTTTTGGAAAGACTTTGATTCGCATGCTTCGCAAAAAGCAAGTGGGAGAGACTATTCGCGATTTGGGTTTAGAAGGACAAATGCAAAAGGCGGGAACGCCTACAATGGGTGGTCTGATTATCCTTGCAGCCATTCTGGTTCCGACGTTGTTGTTGGCTGATTTGACGAACATCTACATTCAAACCATGATCATTGCAACCATTTGGTTGGGACTCATTGGTTTCTTAGATGACTACATCAAGGTTTTCAAAAAGAACAAAGAAGGATTAGCTGGGAAAAGCAAAATCGTTGGACAGATCGGTGTTGGTCTTATCGTAGCAAGCATGCTTTATTGGAGTCCTTCAGTTACGATTAAAGAAAAAGTTTCTGATGTTCAAATTCAAAATGCAACACCTGATCAGCAGGCCATGCAGTGGGAAGAGGAGAAAAGTTTAAAGACGACTATTCCGTTTATCAAGGGAAATGAATTTGATTACTCGTGGTTGGTTCCAGACAGTATGGAGAGTCCATGGGTGTTGTGGGGAGTGTTTGCAGTGATTGTCATTTTCATTGTTACGGCTGTTTCGAATGGTGCAAACATTACAGATGGAATCGACGGTCTGGCTACTGGAACAAGCGCTATCATTGGAATAACGCTAGCCATCTTCGCATACGTTTCTGGTAATTACATTTTTGCAGATTACCTCAATGTCATGTACATCCCTCACAGCGGTGAGCTGACCGTATTCATTGCGGCATTCGTTGGAGCATGTGTTGGATTCCTTTGGTACAACAGTTTCCCTGCACAAGTATTCATGGGCGATACCGGAAGTTTGGCTCTCGGTGGAATCATTGCGACATTCTCAATTGCTATTCGCAAGGAATTATTGATCCCAGTGTTGTGCGGAATTTTCTTGATTGAAAATTTAAGTGTGATGCTTCAAGTGGGGTATTTCAAATACACCAAAAAGAAGTACGGTGAAGGACGTCGCATCTTCTTGATGTCGCCTCTTCATCATCACTACCAACGTAAGGGCATGCACGAAGCGAAGATTGTATCACGCTTCTGGATTATCGGAATCATGCTAGCTGTATTAACCATCATCACTTTAAAAGTAAGATAATGAATAAGCGACTGGTCATACTTGGCGGTGGAGAAAGCGGAGCAGGCACCGCAGTGTTGGCGAAGAAGATGGGATACGATGTTTTCTTGTCTGATAAGGGTTTGTTGAAGGACAAATACAAATCAGAATTGAATGCACACGGTGTTGCATTCGAGGAAGGCATGCATACCGACGAACTTATTCTGAATGCCGATGAAGTTGTGAAGAGTCCAGGTATTCCAAACAACGCGCGTTTGATTGTTGCGCTTCAAGAAAAAAATATTCCAGTATTGTCTGAATTGGAATTCGCCTATCGCTATACGAATGCGAAGATGATTGCGATTACAGGAAGTAACGGTAAGACGACAACTACTTTATTGACTTATCACATTCTGAAGAATGCAGGATTGAATGTTGGTCTTGGTGGAAATGTAGGAAAGAGTTTCGCACGTCAAGTTGCTGAAGAGAATTTCGATTACTACGTGCTTGAAGTAAGTAGTTTTCAATTGGACAACATGTATTCGTTCAAAGCAGATATTGCTATTCTAACGAACATTACTCCAGATCATTTAGATCGTTACGATTACGATTTAAGTAAATACGCCGATGCGAAGCTTCGCATTGCGCAGAATCAAACATCGAACGATGTTTTCATTTTCAATGCCGATGACGCCATTACTGCTGAGACTATGGCGAGACATGTATTGAACGCTACCCTCTTTCCAATTTCCATTCAACCGGGAATGACGTACGAGCAAGGTGGCTATTGCGACGAAACAAATTTTAACCTAAACACAAACCATAATTTATTTACTATGAAAATCACAGAACTAGCATTGCAAGGCAAGCACAATTTGCAAAACAGCATGGCAGCAGGAGCAGCAGCTCGCTTTTTAGAATTAAGAAAAGAAGCTGTTCGCGACAGTTTAATGAACTTCGAAAACATTGAACACCGCTTGGAATTTGTTGCTAGTATTCACGGCATTCGATTCATCAACGATAGCAAAGCGACTAACGTAAATTCAACGTGGTACGCATTGGAGTCGGTAGACAAGCCAATTATTTGGATTGCGGGTGGAACAGACAAAGGAAACGACTATTCAGAATTGTCTGAATTGGTGAAGTCTAAAGTGAAAGCCATCGTTTGCTTAACGAAAGACAGTTCTAAAATTAGAAAGGCATTTGGATCTATTGTAGATACCATTATTGATACAGACAGTGCAGAACAAGCAGTTCGCGTTTCTTACGACTTAGGAAAAGACGGAGATACAGTATTGTTGTCACCAGCTTGTGCATCTTTCGATTTGTTCGAGAACTACGAAGACAGAGGTCGTCAATTTAAAGTGGCTGTAAAAGGATTGTAATTCATGCAGAAGTTTCTTTCACACCTTAAAGGAGATCGCGTGATCTGGATGGTTGCACTTTTTTTGTGCACCCTTTCGGTGTTAGCGGTATACAGTGCCGTTTCTTCATTGGTGTGGAAAGCAGAGGGTGGAAGCAGTGCAGGTGTTTTGATTAAACACATCTTTATGCTTGGATTGGGCATGGCGTTTATGTACGTCACTCATTTACTGCCCTTGACGGTCTTCTCGCGGATTGGACAGCTCATGATTTGGGTCGTCATTCCGCTGTTGGTGTTTACCATGTTTTTTGGTTCGAACATTAACAACGCCGATCGTTGGATTCGAATTCCAGGCATTGGAGTAACCTTTCAAACGAGCGACTTGGCGAAGCTTGTCTTGATTATTTACGTGGCAAGACAACTGACGGTGAAACGTCAGATGCTGCAGGATTTCAAGAAAGGCGTTCTTCCGATTGTAATACCGATTGCTCTGGTATGCGGACTTGTTCTTCCGGCGAACTTTTCTACAGCAGCATTAATTGGGTTTGTGTGTTTTTTAATGTTGGTGTTTGGCGGAGTTCCTTGGAAGCATTTGTTCAAATTGATAGGAGCGGTGCTGGGAATCTTAATGTTAATCATTGTTATTGGTGAATTCGGTCCGGAAAAATTGTTGCCTCGTTACAGCACTTGGAAAAATCGTTTGGTGGGTAAAGAAGTGCAGGCGGGCGCGATGGACGATTCAAAGTATCAGATTGAATTGGCGCAATACGCGATTTATGAGGGAGGAATTATTCCGAAGGGTCCGGGTTCTGGAACTTCGAGAAACTTCTTGCCTCACCCGTATTCAGATATGATTTATGCGTTCATTATTGAAGAGTATGGATCTATTTTGGGAGGAGCCTTAGTGATGCTGATGTATGTGATTTTCTTGTTTCGGGTGATTCGAATTTCCATTCGAAGTCCGAAGTATTTCGGCGGACTAACCGCCTTGGGTCTAGGTTTGGTCATCTCTATTCAAGCCTTCATAAACATGGGTGTTGCAGTGGATTTATTTCCAACTACGGGACAGCCATTGCCACTTGTAAGTATGGGAGGAACATCAATTGTATTCGTAGCGATTATGTTCGGAGTGATACTTAGTATTTCCAAGATGAGCGAAGAGAATGACGATGTTGATCAGACCGATGAGTTAGAAGAAGCCCCATTTTAATATCGAATGAAAAAAAGGAATTTAAATAGAGTGTTGTTGTCTGCCGGAGGAACGGGAGGACATATTTTTCCTGCTATTGCAGTGGCGAATGAAATTAAAGCGCGCTTCCCTGAATGCGAAATTTTATTTGTGGGTGCTGAAGGAAAAATGGAGATGGAAAAAGTTCCGCAAGCTGGGTATAAAATTGTTGGATTACCCATTGCAGGGCTTCAACGAAAATTAACACTTTCGAATTTTTTACTTCCCTTTAAAATTTTGAAAAGTATGTTGAAGGCGAAATCTGTGGTGAAGGAATTTCGCCCAGAAGTTGCTGTTGGATTTGGTGGATATGCGAGTGGACCTACGCTTCGTGCGGCAGGAACGGCAGGTGTCCCAACCGTTTTGCAAGAACAGAATTCATTCGCTGGTCTGACGAATAAACTATTGGCGAAAAAGGCTAAAGTTATTTGTGTCGCTTATGAGGGAATGGAAAAATTCTTTGATAGAGAGAAAATTAGATTGACAGGAAATCCTGTTCGAAAGGAACTAATGCATTTGCCCTATTCTCATGAAGAGGCTTTGTTGAAGCTGAATCTCGATCCTTCTAAAAGGACCACTTTAATTATTGGAGGTAGTTTGGGAGCACGTGGCGTGAACAATGCGGTTGAAGCTTCATTAGACCACTTATTGGCAGATGATCGATTTCAGGTTATTTGGCAATGCGGAAAACTCTACAAATCTGATTTGGAAAAAAAATACGGTTCAATGAGCGGAGTTCTTCTAGTTGATTTTATTCAAGATATGCCGTTGGTTTATGCGGCGGCAGATGTGATTGTTTCTCGCGCTGGAGCTATGAGTGTATCTGAGTTGGCTATTGTGGGTAAACCTGTTGTTTTTATCCCTTCGCCGAATGTAGCCGAGGATCATCAGACTAAAAATGCTAAGGCTCTTTATGATGTGGACGCCGCGCGTATGCTGAGCGACAAACAAGCGTTGAAAGAATTAGGATGGGTTGCTGGGCCTCTGCTTTTGAATGAAAAAGTGGCGTCTCAATTAAAGAAAAACATTATTGCTTTCGCTCGTCCGAATGCAACCGAAGAAATTGTAGATACCTTAATTGAAGTGGTGTATGGAAAAGCGTGAGTTGACATGCGATGTGATGTATTTCTTAGGAATAGGAGGTATAGGTATGTCGGCGCTAGCGCGCTATTTTCATCGTAAGGGTGTGCATGTGATGGGGTATGATCGAACTTCCACTGCGCTAACTACAGAGTTGGAAATGGAAGGAATTTCTATTCAGTATGAAGACAGCGTAATGTCGTTGCCGCAGTTGCTTCATTCAACACCGAAAGAAAAAATTCTTGTTGTTCGAACACCAGCTGTGCCGAAAGATTCCTCGCAATTGCAGTATTTTCTTCAACATGAATATAGAATTTGGAAACGTAGTGAGTTGCTCGGATACATTACGCAATTAGACGATACCATTGCCATTGGTGGTACGCACGGAAAGACAACGACTTCAACGCTGGTAGCGCATATCCTTCATTCCACCATTGGTTGTAACGCTTTTTTAGGAGGGATCTCTTCGAACTTCAAGAGCAACGTTTTGCTGTCGGATACGTCAAGAACAGTGGTGGAAGCAGATGAGTTTGATCGTAGCTTTTTGACCTTGTTTCCGAAGATTTCAGCCTTGACATCGATGGATGCCGATCATCTGGATATCTATGGCGATGAGGCGAGTATTCGCGAAGGTTTTTTGCTTTTCTTAAAGCAAACACGTGGAGATGGAAGTGTGGTGGTGAAGAAAGAATTGAATATTCATGAAGATTTGAAATCCGCTCGCAGCGGGGTTTTTACGTATAGTATTTTGTCAGATGCCGATTATGTGGCCACAAATATTCGCATTGAAGAAGGGGCTTATGTGTTTGATTTCAAATCTCCGTTTGGACAATTGAATAATGTGCGTTTGGGCTTACCCGGAAGACACAATGTTGAGAACGCTGTGGTGGCTATGGCTTGTTCGTTGCTTGCAGGCGTCGCTATTAACGATTTGCCCGATGTGTTGGGAAGTTTCAAAGGTGTAGCTCGAAGATTTGACATTCGTTTCAAGGGGGAATCAGGTGTCTATGTCGATGATTACGCGCACCATCCGACAGAACTTTCGGCGTGTATTCGTTCGGTGAAGGAGTTGTTTCCCAATAAAAAAATAGTGGGTGTGTTTCAACCCCATTTATTCACTCGGACAAGAGATTTTGCAGATGGATTCGCGGAAAGCCTGGCGCTTTTAGATGTTCCAATTTTGCTACCCATTTATCCAGCTCGAGAATTACCCATTGAGGGAATTGATTCACAATGGCTATTTGATAAAATTCAAAAGGACGAGAAATACTTAGTGGAGAAAGATGCCATCTTCACTTTGCTAAATAAACTGCAGTTTGATGTCCTTTTGACCTTGGGAGCAGGCGATATTGATACGCTTGTTTCTCCGTTAGAAGTGTACATGAAAGGACGTGTGTAATGAAAAACGAAAAAGCAAATACAGCTAAAAAATCTTCATGGTTCATGAGGGTTTTGGTGTTGGTGTTCTTTGTGCTAATAGGCGCTGGAACACTTGTGTTGTGGGCTTTTTCCATTTCGAAACACAATGCGCAACCTGTTCCAGAAGTGCGTGTAAATATCCAGCGCGGACAAAACATTGATGAGCTTATTACGAAGCAGGAAGTGGATTCTATTGTGCACAGCCACTTCGGATTGCTTCAGGGAACTCCCATGAATCAAATAGATGTGAGCGCAGTTCAAGTTGCTGTAAATAGACATCCAGCCATTCAGTCATGCAACGTTTATCTAGGAGTTGACGGAGTGTTGAATATTGATATTCGGCAACGCGCGCCCATGTTCAGAGTCATGAACAGCGATGGAAGTGGGTTTTATGTGGACACCTTGGGTCAGTCTTTCAATTTGTTGAATCGCGCAGTGGCATACGTTCCTATTTTTTCGGTGGAAGGTGTTATGGGCTCCATGCAATATCCAGCTATACCGGCTTATTACGATGAGAATACGTTGGGATTAACCTATTTGGATGAATTGATTGTTTTCGGAAATCATATGCGTAAAAATCCCGAATTGAAAGATTGGGCTGAGCATGTTCATTTGACTGCAATGGGAACTTTGGAAGTTATTCCGCGCATAGGCAGACATGTGATTGAATACGGTAGTATTTACAATTTGGAGATGAAAACGAAAATGCTTTTTCAGTTTTATCGTTCTCAAGTTTATATCACCGATTTAGAGAAATACAGTCGTATTAATTTGAATTTTGAAAACCAAGTCATCTGTGAAAAGCGCGGTGCCGAAGTTTTTGCGGCACCAACAGACAGTTTAACAGCAATGGCCAACAATGCGCCAATTGCCATCCCTAACGATTTAATACCAGCCGCTGCGCAAGCAGTGCAACAACCTCAATAATTATTTGTAGAATATGGAATATACATTCGCCACTCACAACAATCCAACCCCAAGCAACAAAGAGAAATTAGTTGTTGGAATCGACATTGGAACAACCAAGATTGCTTGCGTTGTAGGAAAAATTGATTCGCACGGTAAGGTAACTATTTTAGGAATTGGCCGCAGCAAGAGCGACGGTGTGAAGAGAGGAATTGTATTGAACATTGATCAGACAGTAGCGTCCATTAAGGAAGCCGTTCAAAAGGCAGAGATGGAATGTGGTATCAAGGTTCATCGTGTAAACGTGGGTATTGCTGGTCAGCACATCAAGAGTATTCAGCAGCCTGGAATTTATACCCGCAAGGATTTAGATACAGAGATTAACACTGCCGATTTGCAAGCGTTAAAAGACGATATGTTCAAGATTCACGTGCCTGCAGGTGAGTCAATCATTCATGTTATTCCGCAAGAATATACTGTTGATACTGAAGGTGGAATTAAGGATCCAGTGGGAATGGCAGGTGTTCGTTTGCAAGCAAATTTCCACATTATTACAGGATCACTTCCAGCGATTAAAAATATTTACCGTTGCGTGAAGTTGGCCGGTTTGGAAGTGGGCGAGTTGACGCTTGAGCCAATTGCGAGTTCAGCGGCAGTATTGAGCGACGAGGAAAAAGAAGCAGGAATTGCGTTGGTGGATATCGGAGGTGGAACAACAGACATCGCAATCTTCCACGATGGATTAATTCGTCACACAGCAGTTATTCCGTTCGGTGGAAATATTTTGACAGAAGACATCAAGACTGGATGTTCCATTTTAAGCAAGCACGCAGAGCAGTTGAAAGTTCAGTACGGTTCGGCTTTGCCTGCGGAAACGCAAAACGCTAAAGTTGTAGTTCCAGGATTGAATGGAAGAGCACCAAAGGAAATCACCTTAGGAGCGCTTTCAGGAATTATTGAAGCACGTATGAAAGAAATTTTAGAGTTGGTTCACTTCGAAATTATGCGCAGCGGATACGAGCGTAAACTTATCGGAGGAATTGTACTTACCGGTGGTGGAGCGCAATTGAAGCACATTAAGCAATTGGTTGAATACATTACAGGATTGGATTGCCGCATTGGTAAGCCTATTGAGCACGTGATTAACTATACCGATGAATCTCAATTGCCACCTGCCCTTTCAACGGGTGTTGGATTGGTAATTACTGGTGAAGAAAATGTAGGGGAAGATTATTTCGAGCGTATTGTAGGTGAAGAAGTGAAAGGTGAAGTCGCATCAGAAGTTGGAAGTGCCGTTGAAAGTGAAGTAGAAGAAGTTCCTGCAACAGATGATTTCATGTCATACATGAATTCTATAGGCGTGAATTCGGAAGAAGAAACTATGGAGGAGCAACCTGTTTCAAATGCCTTCAGTGAATCTACTGAAACGGAAAATACAGATTCTATTCAGGAAGAAGAACAGCAAGAGACACCTGCTCCTGTGATGCGCGTGCGTCGTTCTTTCGGTGAAAGTATTGTAGGTCGTTTCAAAGGATTCTTTGAAAACGATGAAGCGATGAATTAATTTTTTTCGAACAGTGCCACCGCCTCCAAATGCGAGGTGTGTGGGAACTGATCGACGAAACTAATTTTCTTCAAGTTATATCCTGAGAGAATAAGGGTCTCGCAGTCTCGCGCTTGTGTAGCCGGGTTGCATGAGATGTATACGATGCGTTTCGCATCGAGTCCTATTACCTTTCGCAAAGTTTTCGGAGCAATACCCCCGCGTGGTGGATCCAGCACAAGCGTGTTGATTTGATTTTGAAACTGCGGTTGTTCCAACAAAAATTTTCCGACATCGGCAGCGAAGAATTCAACGTTGGAAACATTGTTTTCTTGTGCATTCTTTTTTGCATCTTTAATAGCGGCTTCCACAATATCTACTCCCACAACGGGTAGCGAAGTTTTTTGCGCAATGAGTTGTCCGATTGTACCAGTTCCGCAAAAAAGGTCGAGGATATATCCGTCTGGAACTTGTTCTGGATTGCAGTAGGCAATTGCTTTTGAATAAAGTCTTTCGGCGCTTTTTGGATTGGTTTGGAAGAAGCTCTTCATGTTTACTTTGAACTTCAATCCCAAAAGCATTTCTTCAATTTCAGAATTGCCAAAGAGCAGATGAGAAGAACCGTTTAAAGGTTCTGCGCGATCACCGGTATCGTCGTTGAGTGTATGAATAATTCCGCCACAACGGTTTCCTAAAATATCTAAAACGAGTTTCACGAATCCGTTTCTATCGAATTGCTCCAACCCTGTTGAAGAAGTTACGAGGTTAATCAAGAGAAGGTCGTGTGTGAAAGATTTGCGCACCACAACATATCGGAAGAAGCCTTCGCGCTTGGGTGGGTGCCATGCAGGCAGTCCGCTGTGTTCACAGAAAGTGCGAATGCGATGAAGATTGTTTTCGAATGTTGAATCGAACAGTCCCGATTCGGCGTCGAGGTTTTCGACCATCCACCACGTGCCTCTGTGCTTGAAGCCCAATCCGAAATCGTCTACTTCTGTTTTGGTTGGAATGTCGTAACGAATTGCACTGAAGCTGTATTCCATTTTGTTGCGGTAGTTCCAAACGGAAGGAGAATCGATGTATTCATCGAAGAGCACATGGATATTTTCAATTTTTCCAATTCGTTTGTACAGTTGAAGACACGAATCTTTTTTGGCTTCGTGTTGCTTCTCAATGGGCCAAGCCGCATAGGGAGCTCCCGGTATGCGTTGAAAGGGAAGGTCTATTTCGTCGGGAGAATTCTCGAGTACCTCAATTAATTTACAATTCGCAAATCGTTTGTCGGTTTTAATCACTTGCGCCCGCACAAGTTGTCCGGGAACAGTATTTTCAACAAAGACTGTAAAATCGCCTTTATCGGTTTTCAATAGTCCAATGCCATTGCCTCCGAAGGCAAAGCGGTCTATTTTAATGTCGAGTATTAGGTTTCTTTTTAGCACGGGGCAAAGATATGTTCTTCGAAAGATGCTTTGCAAGATACTTCGTAAGATACTTCGTAAGACGCTGCGCGAGATTCTACGAAAGGTCTCGCGAAGTGTCTTGCGGAGCATTGATTATATTTGTTGAAACTAAAAAGTAACCATTATGAAATCAATAGTTCTTCTTTTAGCTCTGTACGCATTTGGATATGTTGCTAGCGCGCAGAAAATTTATTCTGTTGATGCTGAATACAAGGCTCAGGTTAAAGTATATGTGGTAGATGCTGAATACAAAGCCGATTTGCTAGTGTTCAAAGAGAATGCTGAATATAAGGCTGGAAACAACGATGGACGTTGGTATTTCGTAGATGCGGAGTACAAAGCGAATAAGAAGATCTATTTTGAAGACGCTGAATACAAAGCCGATTTGAAAATCTATTTTGTAGACGCAGAGTACAAGGCGGGTTGGAAGAATGCTTCTAAGAAGCAGTTGTTGTATTGATTTCGTCCATGCGCAAAATCCATCTCATTCTTCCTGTAGCAATTGCTTTTCTAATTTCCTTGGGATTTCCGAATTGGCTGACGTGGAATGAACGTGTGGTTCTTTCGACGGTTTTAGTTATGCTGTGGTGGTGGATATCTGAAGTCGTTCCGATGGCCGTTACGGCTCTTGTTCCCGTGCTCATTTTTCCGTTGTCGAATGTCTTGAGTATGGAAAAGGTCGTTGTGCCTTACTCCGATAAGTTTGTCTTTTTATTCTTAGGTGGATTCTTGTTGGCCTTGGCCATTGAGAAACATGGACTGCACAAGCGGATAGCCTTTCGTTTGTTGGATCTTGCTGGAAATCGAAAAGCACGAATTCTTCTTGCTGTCATGATTTCCTCGTATTTATTGAGCATGTGGATAAGCAACACTGCCACAGCTATGATGCTTATTCCCATTGCCGCTTCAGTGGCTCATTTGTTAGCGGCGCACAACCATGAAGCAAAATTCAAACGTGCCTTGGTTTTAGGAGTCGCTTATGCTGCGAGCATAGGTGGAATGGCAACGCTCATAGGAACTCCTCCGAACGTTGCAGCAGCTGGAATTGTGAAGGAGCAATTCGGAGAAGAAATTTCATTTGTAGATTGGATGAAATACGGCGTTCCATTTTCTTTGATGCTTTTGTTTCTTGTTTTTCTGGTGCTTTCGAAAATCCATTTCAAGAGGGGAGAAACCATAGAAGGAGCACATGCAGAGCTGCATCGGATTCGACAAGAAATGGGAAGCATTTCGCAATCAGAGCGATTGGTTTTAATTGTGTTTGGAGGTGCGGTGCTCTGCTGGATTTTTCAGTCTCCGATTTCAATATACTTGAATATTCCAGCTTTCAATGATACCTGGATTGCATTGGTATTCGGACTTTCATTGTTTTTCATTCCAAATAAATTGAACAAGCCGAATGGTCGTTCGGTTGCATTGTTGGAGTGGAGCGATACTGAAAAATTGTCGTGGGGAGTATTATTGATGTTCGGAGGAGGATTGGCTTTGTCTTTGGCCTTTAAGGAAGTGGGACTCTTGGAAAGATTGTCACAGTGGCTTTCAGTCGTTCATGTTGGAAGTTCTTCCACTTATTTGATTCTTTTGTGTGGAATAGGATTATTCCTCACAGCGCTCATGAGTAATTTAGCAATGGTTACATTGTTTGTACCGATAGTAGGAGTGCTCGCTCACCAACAGGGTTTCTCCGCTGCAGCTTGGGCCATACCGGTGACACTTGCTGCGAGTTGTGATTTCATGTTTCCTATGAGTACCCCTCCGAATGCAATAGCATACGGGACAGGCTGGGTAAGAGCCAAGGATATGTTCACCGTTGGAATTTTGGTAAATGTGATTTCGTTTTTGTTGTTGGTGGGGATGGTGATGTTGGCTTCTTAGTACTTATTGTTAGAAGCCATAAAGAGCCAATAAAATGAGAAAGATGACAATAATTAATGCCAACAAATACAATGGCCATATGATGATGCGCCAGTATTGCTTTATTTTTTTTAGATAGTATGATTTGTAAGGACTAAGTTCTGCTAATCGTCTGATTTTACTTATGGCAAATAGGTTGATTATAAATATGGGTATATATAAAAAGTAAAATGGAAAGATTGAGAGTATTGCTGAATTAATGAGCCAATTGGTCAATCGGTCGAGTTTAGCCTGATCTTTTTCTGTTAGAACTATGTCCTCTGGTTTGTACGAAGTAGGTATCTCGCTAGAGTGAACATTGGGTGTAACATATTCCTCCTCTGTTTTTGAGGGATTTTCGGGTATTACGGTATCTGAAGGAGTTTGAAGCGAAGTGTTATAAACAGTTCTTGTATCTTCTGAACTTACAATTAAATCAATCTTTTCCGAAGTATTCGACAAAAGATTGGATTCGTTGTGTTTTTCAAAATGGGAATAAGTTTTTTCAGATGTTTTTCCTTCATGAAGCCACTCAATGTGATAGCCTGAAGAGTACAATTTTTTTTCAATTGTGCATGAAGTGATTCCAACACTTAAGATAATTAAAACAATAAATCCGTATTTCATGAATTAAAAATACATCATAATTTTATTTTGATGATTCGTCAGGAAGTCAAGTGAGTAATGAGGCTGCGATCTACACCAATCTTTTTCACTTCACCATTCGCACCGGCAATGATATAATGTTCTCCCATTTCATCGCCAACAAGATCGTTTATCTTTCTTCTGATTTTTGAAATTGTTTCGCTAATTTTCTGTGTATTGGTGTTGTCGGTTCGTTCGTGAATTCTTCTTGTGGCTGTTGCTCTGTCTGAAGTTGGACTTACCTTCAAGTACAGCTCAATGAGCTCTTCACGATGTTCATCGAGCATATTAAGTTTGACACCGCCTGGTTTTCCTAGGAAAAACAAGTAAATAGTTTTCTCAATTTTATCGAGCTTCAATTCAATGTTGGCAAGATCTGGAAATTGAATTTTATAATTCGGACCAGAAATGCTCATGCGGCTGGGCTTCTTCAATAAGGAGTAGCGGTCTCTGAACAAGACTTCACCTCGCATGGCTTCCATGATTTCAAACGCTTGATTGGCGAGCAGCGGATCGACTTGTTTTTTCTCCAATTGTTTCACACAATCGGAACAGAGATCGGCAGTTCGAATTTTCAAAATAAGTTCCGTTTTATTCCCACAAAAATCATTCATACATCCGACCGATTTTTCATGAACACCTTCAGACATCTCCCGAATATCGGTAAACATGAGATGGCGCAGAATGTGCGTTGTGATCAAATAGACGATACTCGCTCGGGATAATCCGGGAAGATAAAATCCAAGTCCAGATGTTTGCACAAAGCCATCTCGGCCTCCTTTGGGATTTGGTCCAGCAAACCAATTGTATTCATTTCCTTTATCGGTAAGGAGAATAACAAATTCAAATTCTGAAATATCATTTGCTTTGCGAAAATCCCGACACCTTTCGAAAATATCGTCCCATTTTAATCGAGTGAGTTTTTTAGGAACTTCAATGAAGCGAGCCATTTCAGATGAGACTTTCTTCTGACGATAAAACACGGGACTTGCTTCAATTAAATCTTTCGGTAATGGCAGAGAGGTATCACGAACTTCTTTCAGGTGTGTTTCGAAAGACGTGCTTTCATCGTCTTCAAACACTGGTTCATCTATTGTTGAAACAAATTCAAGCGGACCCGAAAACGATTGCAGTTGTTGCAAGATTTCATGGTAGGCACCTTTGTCTACTTCTTCTGATTTTAATAAATGAACCCGTGTTCGCATGACGATAAATTTAATAATTATAATTCACGAAATCCTTCCCAATTTTTTCCTGATCTCTTAGAATGAAGTGAACGTTCTAATTCGTCAGCAGCATAATGCATCGTCTGCTTGACGTCATCTTTCGCAGATGAATACACACGAGACTGTTGCATGTTCAGTCTGCTCGCAGCGCCCCAAGCGTCTATGTCAGCCCCAATGAAGGCGAAGTTCCAGTTGCCCGTTGCTTCCAATTCCTTAATGGAAGAAGAAATCTCGGGGTATTTAAACATGCGAGAGGCGTTCTCCCCTCCATCTGTGAAAATTACGATCATAACGGTGCCGTTCTTTTCTTTTAGGTCACGTCCTACTGCATACTTCATGCGGTTAATGACAGTGCCTATTGCGTCGAGTAGTCCGGTCATACCGTCTAAGACATAATCCTTCTCTGTAAGAACAGGAAGTTCGGCTGCTGGAAGATTTTCGAACACCAATTCGGGACTGTCTGAGAATAATGTCAGAGATACATAGATCGGTTGATCTTGGTTACGCTCTTGAATGGCTTTGATTGAATGAAGTTTCTCATTCAACCCTTCAAGGGTTTCTTTGTAATGCGATTGCATACTTCCACTTTTGTCCAAGACAATGTGGTAATGGGTGGCGTTTTGTTTATTCATTTTGTTTAATTATTTCGGCAAAGGTGTGATGTCGAACAAGGCTAAGTAAAGTTTTGACAACCTTGTTTTTTTTAATTGAAGTGAAGTTGAAGAGGGATTTTTCTTTTCCAGTTTTCCTCGATTATACAGGTATTGTAGAGCGAAGGGAAGACTTCGTTTCTTTTGGTGATGGTGTGCTGACTTACATAGGCGGTGTGGTTTTTTTTGTTTTTGATGAAGTGATAAATCCGAATTTCCGACTTCTTAATTTTCTTCGATTGAATTAATTCTTTCGTTAGTGATTCAACGTGCGCGCCTCGCGTTTCGAAGAAGAAATAGTATTTAGGAAAATGCTTAAAGAGGTTTTTTATAAAGGGACCTAATTCATTCAGGGGCATGAGGTTTTCCAAATTATCTATGTACATCCAACCGTAGTCATTGTGAAAGTTGAACTCGCTGTGCATGTCGTGATGAGATATAATCTGCGTAAGCATGAATATTTTCCTTTGCTCCGTTGAACTCAATTGGTAATACTGCACACGTTTTTTATTTACGTACTCGAAGAGGTAAGAATATCCATAGTTGTTTCCTTCACTGTCAATGATCTCAGATCGAATAGGCTTGGGCAATCCGAAGTCTTTGAAAATCGGATTAATCTTTTTTTCGTCGGCGAAAATTTCGAAATCGTCTAGTTTCTTGAACCCATCTTCAATCTTTTTGAATGCGGTTGGCGCGAATCGATTAAAGCTCTGCGTCGTGTTCAGAATGTTTCGTTGAAAGTAAAGCCCTAATGTCGAGAAGCATTGTCGAACAAACCAAGAGAGCGATTCCGCGAACTCGTCTAAACCATTGAAGTCGGTAATTTCGAAAAGCTGGAAGAAAAAATCTTGAAAGGGCTCATCACTTTCTTGCGGGGGTCCCTTTTTTCTCATTTTCAAGGCAGGAGTGCGCTGAAAGAATTCGCGTTCTGCTTGTCCAATAAAATTCGAGTCATCTGCTAACCGAAAGACAGCAATTAACAATTCAGATCGCGTTGGACAATCCTCTGGCAGTGGTGCGCCCTTTTCTTGTTTTGAGAGGAAGTCGCGCGCTGCCTCGAAAAGATTCAGGGTAGGAAGGGTGAACAGCTCACCGTCGCCGTTGATGTATTCGAATACAATTTCTTCATTGAAAACAATAGTGAAATGCGAGAGCTCTCCTTCGCCTTTCTTTTTTGACGGCTTAAATTCATAGGTTTGGGTAAAGACGCCAATTTCTGCTCGCACTTCAAAGGCAATCTTCAAGGGTTTGTTCTTGTCATGCAGGATATTCTCGAAGTTAGCGTGTGGACCGAACGACTGGAAGTGTTTCACTTCCTTCATTTCTTGATCGTTGCTTGGGAACAATTCGATGAGTTTAAATAGGCTACTTTTTCCTGTAGCTAAATCACCATAAAGGAAATTTAATCGTCCAATTTCCCAGGTTTGTTTTTCTTGAAACACCGTGAAATTCTCGGCGTGAATGAAGATTTGATGCATAGCTTGTTGTCTGTTGGCGAAAGTAGTTGTTAGGTGTGCAGTGTTGCTGCATTAAAAAAAAGGCAAAACAATGGCTGTTCCTGTATACGCGGAAAGTGCCGTGAATAAAGGATTTTAGCTATTCAAAAAATAAAAGGGGTGATTTTTGCAAATCGGGACATCAAAAGTAGAATGACATTTCGCGCGAAGGAGCAAATAGTTTTTAACTGTTGAAAAAATGAATCGCTTTGAACCTTGTTAAAAAATATTTATTTTCAAGTTTGATAGGGCTTAGATAATTTTTTTAAATAAAATTTCACTCGGAAATAAATTTTTGGCACGGTCAAATAATTATTCACAATGGAAGCGAAGGTGAATTTTCGTCCTAATTTCACTTCCCTATGTCAGTGTCTAAAAAAACATTCACCCTTCTTCAACTAACCCAAAGTATTCAAAAGGCAATTGAGGTGTCTTTCGATGGTCGCTACTGGATTGTAGCCGAAATGAATAAGCTTAATCTGTATCCAAAGAGCGGACATGCTTATCCAGAATTGGTAGAAAAACTAGATGGTGCAATAGTGGCTGAAATGCGCGCCAATCTCTGGAAGAACGATTACGAGCGGATTAATCAGAATTTCCTTCACGTGCTTCAAGAGCCATTGAAAGATGGGATTAAGGTTTTAATGAACGTCTCGGTTGGATTCGACCCGAAGTATGGAATTTCGTTAACCATTCACGAAATTGATGCGAACTACACCTTAGGTGATTTAGAGCAAGAAAAGCAGAACAGTATTCAGGCTTTAAAGAAACAAGGTGTTTTCGATTTAAATCGAAAAAGGAATTTACCCCTTCTTCCGCAACGCATTGCCATTATTTCTGTGGCGAATAGTAAAGGATATCAAGACTTCACGCATGTATTGGAGCAAAACGCATGGAACTACAAGTTCTTTCACATGCTTTTTCCTTCCTTGCTGCAAGGAGATAAAGCAGTGGCAGATCTTACCCTACAACTCAACCGCATTCGAAAGGTAGTTCAACATTTCGATGCTGTGGTTCTTGTACGCGGGGGAGGAGGAGATATTGGCTTGGCGTGCTACAACAATTTGAACTTATGTAAGGTCATTGCGGAATTTCCAATTCCTGTTTTAACCGGAATTGGCCACCGCATTAACGAGTCGGTAGCCGATATGGTGGCCTTCAAAAACTTGATTACCCCTACAGATTTGGGTAACTTCTTCATTCAGCAATTTCATAATTTCTCGTTGCCTGTTCAGCGTGCTGAAGAAGCCTTAGCTGACAAGTCGTTACGTCTTCTTTCAGAAACGAAATCGAAGTTACATGCCTTCGTGCTACTGTTTCGTTCTGTGGTAGAAACAACCTTGGTTAAGAATACTTCGAAAATTGAAACGCTTCGCGTTGGATTGCGCTCTAAAACAATTCAGTTGGTGGCTAACGAAAAGGGAAGCATTCAGAAACTTTCCAAGGCATTGGCCAATGATGCGCGAACACTCCTAACCGCGGAGCGTGTTTCTGTCTCTAAATTGCAGGAGGGAATGAAAAACCGAATAAACGTTCGGTTGTCGAAGGAAGAGATGAAAGTAAACGGATTGGAGAACAGTGTTCGTTTGTTAGATCCACGCAATGTATTGAAGCGCGGTTTCAGTATAACATTAGTCAATGGAAAAGCTGTGACTGATGAGAGCGAAGTTCAGTCTGGCGAAGAGATAACAACACTACTTTATAACGGAACATTAAAATCTAGAAAAGAATAAATCAAATGAGCGAAACAACAATAAATTATGCGCGTGCCTTCGAAGAGTTGCAGGCCATTGTAACAGAAATTGAATTAGGACAAATTACAGTAGACATTTTATCTGAAAAGGTGAAACGCGCTTCCGAGTTAATTGCAATCTGTAAAACGAAGTTGTCTTCGACAGAGGAAGATGTGAATCAGATTTTGAAAGAGCTTGAACAATAGATGCTTCGCAAGATGCAAGCAAGATTCTTCGAAAGATGTTGCACAAGATTCTTCGAAAGATGTTTTACAAGATTGCTTCGCAAAGTTGGATTAATTTTATCACATGAAAATAGAAATTTGGTCCGACATCGTTTGTCCGTTTTGTTACATCGGGAAACGTCATTTAGAGCAAGCTTTGAAGAACACCGGTAATCAGGTGGAAATAGAGTGGAAGAGTTTTCAGTTAGATCCTACCGTAACTCTGGAAGATGCTGGTGCTTCTGTAGTTGAGCATCTCGCGGCTAAAAAGGGAATGTCAGTTGAACAGGTGAACGGTATGATGAATCATGTTGAAACAATGGCAACGAACGCGGGATTGGATATGAAGCTTCGAAGTTCATTTGTGATGAATACCTTTCATGCACATCGTGTGTTGCATTTCGCGAAGTCGTTAGGAAAAGGATCAGAATTGAAAGAAGCATTTTTAAAGGCACACTTCACCGACAATTTGAATTTGAATAAAGATGAAAATCTAATTCAAGTTGCTGTATCTGTTGGATTGAATGAAGAAGATGTTCTTCGAGTACTTCATTCCAATGAATTCGAAGAGGCTGTGAATGAAGACGCATACACTGCGCAACAGTTCGGAGCTCGCGGAGTTCCATTCTTTGTGTTCAACAGAGAATCTGCAGTTTCCGGAGCGCAGCCCGTTGAAGTGTTTGAACAAATCTTAAACGAGTCGAAATAATTCTATTCATTTTGAAATCTCTTTCCTTCAATTTTCGAATTCTATTTCTTCTAATTGGAATATTTACGAGTGTTCAATCAAAAGCGCAAGTGCTTCCATACAAAGACGATCGCTTGTCGGTTGATGCACGTGTGAAGGATTTGCTTTCACGCATGACGCAAGAAGAAAAATTCTATCAGGTGTTCATGATTGCGCACGATGGTGTTTTCAAAGAAGAGGATTACACGCATGGGATTTTCGGGATTGAAATGAACACCTCTGGATTGAACGAGGCCGCAGGACAGCAGATGCTCGATTATTCAAATGGAAATTCAGTAGAAGCGGAATTGGCTGAGATGCTTCGTATTCAGAAATATTTGGTTACGAAAACGAGATTAGGAATTCCAGCGATATTCTTTGGAGAGTCGTTGCACGGTGTGGTTGCAAAGGGGGGAGTTTCTTTTCCGCAATCAATAGCTCTGGCAGCGAGTTTTAATACCGCTTTAATGGAAGAAGTTTCCGACGCCATTGCAACGGCTTCGTTCCAACGCGGTTGGCGCATGGTGCTTTCTCCGGTTGTGAATGTTGCAATCGATGTACGTTGGGGGAGAACGGAAGAGACCTACGGAGAAGATCCGTATTTGTGCAGTGTCTTCGGTGCCGCATTTGTTCGCGCTTTCGAATCGAAGAATATTGTAACCACTCCGAAGCACTTCGTGGCAAATGTTGGCGATGGTGGAAGAGACAGCTACCCCATTCATCTCGACGATAAAGCGCTGAATGAAATTCATTATCCACCTTTCCGTGCGTGTTTCGATGCGGGAGCTCGCGGTGTAATGGCGAGTTACAATTCGCTCAACGGAATTCCTTGCAGCATGAATGCGAATCTCCTTCAACATACATTAAAAGAAAATTGGAAGTTCACAGGCGTTGTCATTTCAGACGCCGGTGCTGTGGGCGGAGCGAATGTCTTGCACAACACTTCGCCCGATTATCCAACCAGCGGAAAGCAAGCCATAGAGAATGGAATGGATGTCATTTTTCAAACGTCTATTCATCACGATAAATTATTTTCTTCTCCTTTTTTGAAAAATGAAGTGCGTCAATTTGCCTTGGATTCTGCCGTTGCGCGAGTGTTGCAATTGAAGTTTGAATTGGGATTGTTCGACAATCCGTATGCGGAATTTCATGAAATAGATTTAAAACTCCAGGAAGCGCTTGCCTTGAAAGCAGCGGAGGAATCGATTGTATTGTTGAAGAACGAGAACAATGTTTTGCCCCTTTCTTCGAACTATAAAAATATTTTGGTTGTTGGTGAAGACGCAACTGAATGTCGATTGGGCGGATACAGCGGAAGCGGTTATTCGCTGGTGAGTGTATTAGATGGAATGAAAGAACAGTACGAAGGCGATGCAGGTATTGAATATGCACGCGGGTGCAGTCGTAAAATCGAGAAAGACGCAATTCTTTCGGAAGGAGATCTATCGGAAATTGAAGCGCATTATTTTTCTGAATTGAATTTTCAAGGTGTTGAAGTGGTGAAGAAATGGAAGGGTTTCTTGGATTTTTATTACACGTTTTATTCTCCGGATGAGAACATTCAGAAGGAAAGATTCAGTGCGAAATTTGAAACGACATTCACGCCACACGATAACAATTGGGAGGCAATTGGGCTGAAGGGGAACGATGGTTTTCGGATGTATGTGAACAACGAATTGGTTATTGATCAGTGGGAAAAAGTTTCGTTTCATTCGGTGCTTCATTCCATGAAATTGGAAAAAGGAAAGTCATACAATCTTCGCGTGGAATTTCGAGAGACCTTTGGAAACGCTCAATTGGCGTTGGTTGGCAGAAGAAAGAATACAGACACGGTAGAGATTCAGCAAGCTGTAGCCATGTCGAAAAAAGCAGATGCAATTGTTGTGGTTGCCGGAATTGAGGAAGGAGAATTCCAAGATAGAAGTAAGTTAACTCTTCCGGGAAATCAAGAGAAGTTGATTTTGGAATTGGCGAAAACGGGCAAGCCGATTGTTGTTGTTTTAGTTGGAGGAAGCGCCATAATTATGGAGCGTTGGTTGAATGAAGTAGATGGTGTGGTGTTGATGTGGTATGCTGGCGAAGAACAAGGAACTGCTCTTGCGAACGTATTGTCAGGAGAAGTTAATCCAAGTGGGAAGTTGCCGATCACATTTCCGATGAATGAAGGGCAATTGCCGTTGAGTTATTGGCACGAACCAACGGGTCGTGGCGATGATTACATAGACGGAACGGGTCGTCCACGTTTTCCATTTGGATACGGAAAGAGTTACACTACTTTTTCATTGAATGGTTTAGATGCGGAAGAGAGTGGAGAAGGACGAACCAGATCTGTAACAGTTTCAATGAAGTTAAAGAATACGGGTAAAGTAGCAGGAAGTGAAGTGGTGCAGATGTATGTGCAACGTCCGAATTCTCAGCGTGTAGAGGCCGTTCAGAAATTGAAAGGATTTCAAAAAGTATTTCTTCAACCCAACGAAGAAAAGGAAATCATTTTCCACGTGGGTCAGCAAGAGCTTCAAGAATACGTGAGCAACGGTGAATGGAAATTCAATCCGGGTAAATACCGCATTATGTTTGGAAGTTCCAGTCTAGAAATTCAGCAGGAAGTTATCTGGGAGTATTCAGGTAATTGAAGATGTTAAATGGTGATTGCCATTAAAACGATTAGTCCGATTGCTGCAAGAATCAATGCGAGTTTGAATCTTCCCCAAGGGTCAAAGAGGTTGCGAATGAACCACAGTCCAAATCTTCTGGCGTATTGATGTTCCGATTCTCTTATGGGTTGAGATTCTGCATTTTTGTTTATTTCTGTGTCATCTGATTTTCCAAGAGCTTTTAAAGCAGATAGTTTGAAAATGCGAATAATTGCTCTGATGAGATAAAAGAAAAAAGTGACAAAGCTAGCAACAAGCAACAGCGAAAAGAATACCGCACCATCGCCGTTTGCGGAAGGTGATATCCAAGCGATTAAATAGAGAAATCCCAAAGAAACTCCGAAAGCGAGAATGGATATGAGTACCATCTTAAAATCTCTTCCGATGCTGATTTTTAAGTCATGAATAGTTTTGGGTCTGCGAATTGGAGGACTAAAAAAAGGAGTTTTTTCTTTTTGGTCAGACGAAGAGTCTTTCTGTCCGAAGTAATCTTCCTCCTTGTTTGTTGGTGTAATTGTATCGGAAAGAGTTTGAATTTCAAGATTGGATGAAAGATTGGATGAAAGATCCTTCGGAAGATTCTGCGAAAGCTCTTGCGAAGCATCTTGTGCAACATCTTGCGAAGCATCTTGTAAAACACCTTTTCCAACGGTATGCAACCACGAAATATGATATCCGCTTGAATACACGCGTTTTTCCAAGGTGCACGAGGCTAGGGATAGAACTGTGAGTATTAGTAATAGTTGTGCAACGTGTTGTTTCATTTTGGTTGGTGAAAGGGAAAGTGAAAATAATATTTTTTTTCAAATTAGGGGGAACAAGTCTTTCTGAATGTTGTTTGATAAGGGTCAAATGCAAATAACTTTACAAAAAATAATAGCGATATGAACGTAGTTGAAAGAATGCAGTGGAGATATGCGGTGAAGGCAATGAATGGAGAGAAGGTAAGTGACGATAAGATTGAACGAATATTGGAGGCCATTCGGTTGTCCCCGTCTTCAAGTGGATTGCAGCCTTATGAATTGTTTGTTATTACCAATCCGGAATTAAAATCACAGTTAAGAGCAGCCGCTCACAATCAGAGTCAGGTTGAAGATTGTTCTCATTTGTTGGTGTTTGCTGCTTGGGACACGTATACGGAAGATCGCATTAACAAGTGGTTCGATTTAGTGAATGAAGAGCGTAACATGAAGAGTGAAGGTTGGGAGAACTATCGCAACAGTATTTTGAAGTCTTATCCTCCACGTCCTACTGAAGTGAATTTCGATCATGCGTCGAAGCAAGCTTATATAGCACTTGGCATAGCTATGTTGGCAGCGGCAATGGAAGAAGTAGACTGTACGCCTATGGAAGGATTTATTCCGGCTGAAGTCGATCGCATTTTGGGACTTGAAGCCAAGGGCTTAAAGTCAGTTCTCTTACTTCCCCTCGGCTATCGTAATCCAGAGAAGGATTATTTAGTTAACGCGAAGAAGGTTCGTAAGTCGATGAGTGATTTTGTTCATCGCTTGTAAGGTAGCATATTCAGGCGGTCGCTTATGTTGGCTTTTTTAAGCATGAGAACAACCTGTATAGTTATAAAACTAAATAGAACAGCGCCAAAAATTCCAATTGCTCCCATAATAGCTAAAGGAAAACCTGAAGCCACAGCGAATAATGTGAGCATGAGCACAACGATTGCGCTGGTGGCAATTAATATTTTGTTAATTCGAATTTTCCGCATAATGTTGTTGAAACGCCTCTGCAGCATATTTTTCTCCTCCTCAGAGACAGAGGGTTGATTGGGTGTTTTGCTCTTTTGATAATTAAGGAGATATCGCTCTTCGAGAAGTCTTTTACTCTTTCCAGTTTTAACAAGATAAATGACAAAGGTTGCAATCGCAATGGGAAATAAGAGTATGGTCAGTATTGTAATTAGCCCGAAGATTAAACGAGCAGTCTTAAGTTTTTTGAGCTTTTGATCAATCTCAATCAGCCTAGCGTCAATATCCTCTTTTTTGGTGGGAAAGGCAGCTTTACTCTCGTCATAAGTTAAAATGTTCCGCTCCTCTTTAAGGTTTTTTCTTTTTCCTGACTTAATTATGAAAAGGATGAAACTCGCGATTCCAACTAGAAATAATGGGGAAAAAGTAAGGATGGAAACTAGTCCAAAAACTAAACGCGCTGTTTTTAGTTTTTTTAGTTTTTGATCAATTTCAGTGACCCTTGCATAAATCTCTTCCTTGCTCTTGGAAGTTTCAGAACTAAAGGCCATTTTTTGTAATTTGTGATACCATAAGATTTGTTCATGGTGTTTTTTTCTTGCAATGGAGAAGGCAATGATTAAGGTTAGCGATATACCTAGTCCAATTAAGCCAAAAAATAGTAAGGCAAATCCTACAATTGATTCTACATTCCATAAAATCGCAGCTCCTGCAATGAATCCGGCGAGGCTTGAAAAAAAGCCAAGCCATGAACGACGAACACGCATTTCATCTTTGAAAGTTTGATTGTAAGGTTCGAACTCATTTTGCTCTACGTCTTTCTTCTTCTTAACCTCAGGCACAGTATCAGAAACGATAGGAGCAAGGCGTTGATTTTTCTTTTTAGTAGTAACACTTAAAACTGTTTGATTCTCGCTTTTTTGATTTTTAGTCGAGTCAGAAAAAATAGGGAAAAGTGCGTACTCGCTATTTGAATGAAGCTTTGACGAAAAGGAAAGTTTGCTTTCTTCCCGCTGAGATTGATTCGCACTATTTCCCTTCGGCAATAGATGTTGAACGTTCCAAGTGGTGTGATAGCCGCTTGAGTATTTTCTTTTTTCAATGGTGCAGCCGTGGAGTATAAGGATACAAATTATTAAACACGCGGACAGTTTAGTCATTGTGAAATAAAGTTAAGGTGAACAAATGTATGAGAATTCCAACCAATAAATAAAAAGTCCCCAACTGCGTTGAGGACTTTTTTGTCTCTTCGTGATCCCGAAGGGATTGCATTTCCCTTTGACTCCGAATTCCGAGACAAAAAAGGTCAGGAACTTCGTTCCTGTTTTTTGTTCGTGTTCATCCGCTTTCAAGTAAACTTGAGCGAATTACCACCAACAAAAAATCCTCAGCATTGCTGAGGACCTTTTTTGTCTCTTCGTGATCCCGAAGGGATTCGAACCCCTGACCGTCTGCTTAGAAGGCAGATGCTCTATCCAGCTGAGCTACGAGATCATTCATCTATAAAAAAAGAAAGACAACCGAGTTGTCTTTTCTTTGTCGGGGTGGCAGGATTCGAACCTACGACCTCCTGCTCCCAAAGCAGGCGCGATACCGGGCTACGCTACACCCCGAAATGCTCTTTAGCACCCTAAGGGGGTGCAAATATACATCTCTTTTTTAATTTTCAAGCCAATTCAGAAATTTTCTTCAAGCAAGACTACAGTTTCACCAAACGTTCGCTGCTTCCGAATTCATTTACTACCAAATAAACCCCAGCCTGAAGACCATCAATAGAAAGCTTACGGGTGTTATTATATATTCCCATTAATCGGCCTTGTAAATCGAAAATGCGATAATTTCCAAAGGCAGTGCAATCGATTTCTCCTTCATTGGTTGGATTGGGATACAACTTGAAAATGTTGGTCAATTCATTCTCAATGTCGGCAACGCCACTCGGATTTTCCGCTCCAGGCGTGCTCTGTGAGAACATTCCCCACGTATTATTACTTCCATTCGGAGAACTGCCATAGCTCGAGTTAGGTACCAACCAAGATGGGATGCTCAAACTCGAAAGCACTGTTCCATTTGGAGCAGACAACTGAATGGTTTCACCAACACTGATTTTAAAATTCGTATGGTCTGCTCCGCGCTGGGTGACATTCGATGCGTAGAAAATGCGATAGCCATAAGCGGGTACAATACTTTCCGCTTTGGAAGCAATTACAAATTTGTTAGGCACTGAAATATCATCAGTGAGGCGATATCCTTCCAACGTAATTGGATAAGGATTCGGATTGTAAATTTCAATCCAGTCTTCGTGTTGGCCGAAGTCGTCTGCAAGTACATTGGAATTCGATGCCATGACTTCATTCACTACAGGAGCTAGAAAATTTGGATCTACCGAAAAATTAGCAGTGATGTTTTGGTCTGAAGATGAGCTGTAATTCAGTGTTGCAGAGGTATTGGAAGTCATTGACCAACTGTCGAATTTGTAGCCATACTTCGAAGCAGCTGTCAATTCAACAGGTACACTGCTGAAATAAATTCCAGTCCAAGGGTAAACATTGAAAGTGTTCGCTCCAATGAGTAAGTTTGAAATGAATAGCGAATTCAATTGCACTTTCCCCATACTTTCATCGTTCACATTCACTACGAATTTCACACTGTCGTTTACATTGAATTCATTCATGAATTCTTCCCGAACATAACGAGGTCTGTTTTCAAAGTAGTCTGCATATCCCGCAAATCGTTCGTCCCATTTATTCAAATTTGGAATTTCAGTTTGTCTCTCGAGTAACGTCTCAACGGATGATGGATATCGAAATCTATAAAGATGTGGGATGCGGATGTTATTGACTTGATTTTGATAAAGGTTGAACTTATTCGTAACAATAGAGGGCTTGAATTGTGTGTTCAATAAGTCAGCCATGCGGTTAATGAAATAATCTTCATAATTCGGATTTTCAAGCAAATTTCGGATGATTCTCGTTGACTGAACCATGCTCAGCGTATTCGTATTCAAGTAATAATCCAAGGTCTCGTCGTCAACATTTTCGGTTGAACAGCTTCCGCCAAAACTTCCGTCCAAGTCGAAAATATAGTGCTTCCATTTACTTTCACCATCCCAACCGTTGTACTTCCAAGCACCAACATTATTCACAGGAAAATCATGATTGCCATAATAAACCTGCGTACACATGAGGTCTGAAAAGAGAGATATATCCAATCGATCCGAGATGTAATTGTAATTTTCGTCAGTCATCGGATTTTCTGAGGCGAAGAGCGTTAAATCTTCGTATTCAGACGGATTCATCAAATAGCCTTCGCTGATTTGATAAGTTTGATCAATCATTCCAACAAAGTCTTCTTCAATTTTATATCTTCTACCTATGAAGTCAGCATCAATTCGAGCACGAAGGTCATACAGTCCCCAAAACTCTCCATTTATAAAAACGGCGTGCAAATAGGGATCGGCGTGATCCATTTCCATTTCTTCAACAATTTTACATCCGAGAAAATCACGACCAATGCAGTCAGGACGATGTCCTCCACTTCTGAGCATGATGACATTCGTCTTCACGCCATTGGGTAGCAGGAAATCTTGATTGTCAATGCTCGATCGCGTGTAAAAGCGAAATGATTTTTGAGGTGAATGGCGAGATCCATTTCCATGAATACGTCCACCCATTTTAATTTGTTTGACGAATGTTCCATTTACATCGAAGAATTGCAGATGTGAGATGCGCTCGTAATAGGCACCTGTTTGATTGTAATTTCCAGCCATGCTCGTGTCACCCCAAACATAGATTCCATGCTCATCGTCGAAAAAACCGACACTATCTGTAATCACAGAGATGATGGGTAAGCCGAAAGACGGGGTCGCAGGGAAGTAGCTATATACCTGTTCTTCGGTTTCTAACCCTTCTTCGCTGAATGCTCTAACCCGAAGGATGTTAATTTTTTGCACATTGCCATAGGGTTGAACATAACCGCGATTATTTGCTCGACTCTCTGTGTAATCGAATAGGGGAAAGTTTAATTCCGGATTCGCCGGGATAGCTGAAAACCTATTCGGAAGTATAGCTGGATTGGGAAGCGTCAGTGAGGAAGGTAAAAGAGGGGAGTTGGGCTGAACTTCAATTCCGTTTACGGTATACCTCGTATTACCTGTTACGCCTGAAAAGTTTAGTGTAGATCCCGGAGGCAGCACACCCATGGGAGTGAGGTTGACAGGCGGTGTTGGCATGTTTAAGGTGCCCTCAACATTCGGAAAGCCTATGGTTGGAGTTGTGTATTGGAAATCACCGGTTATGTCGGGATATCGCGAGTAGCTGACGTTTAAGTAATGTGTTACGGGGGGTATAGTCGAAATTATTCCGTTTGAATTGGATAAATACAGTCCTTCCGTATCATCTAATTTGAAGCTAGTATGCCACTGCGGAGTAGTCATGTTTCTTCCACTTAAATACACTTGTGCCCTAGCATTAACTGCAAAGGGTATAGCAGGGAACTGCCACTTAAAAGGGGTGAGAGGGTCGTCTGAAAGAAAATACTGTGAAAGATTAATGTTGGTACTCGAGGTATTTACAATTTCCAAGATGGGGTCGAAATTTCCATAGTAGCTCATGCTAACATTGCTTTGACGAACCATAAGTTCATTTAAAACAATTTGGGCTCTCAGTGGAAGATGCAAAGACAACAAAATCAATAGAACCGAAAATTGGACTAAGGAGTTATTTCGAATTGTTTTCATTGTAAATACTTGCAAAAACAGTTTGCAAATTATTGCGCGAAAATGCTACGCGCATCCACGTTCGCACTAATCGGATTAATAACCATCGTTGGGATACCCGCTTCGTTGGTAATTATCTTTTGCTCCGCATCTGCACCAAATGCATGAATCAAACGCTCACCTGCAAAGTTCAATATGCAAATCAAATCTATATCTGCATATTGTCCATATTTAATAATTTCTTTTACGAATCCTGAGCTGTCTTCTTCAGTCACTTTTGTTTTACAGGCAATTCCGCGTTCGCTGAAATAACCTTCAGCGTAGCTCATGTTGCGTTTTACTTGGTTGTTCAGGAATTCGTCAGACTCTTTTGGACAGATAATGTGAACTTCAGCACTAAACTTCGCAGCTAAGTCGCTCGCGAATTTTATTTTTTGCTTTGTTTCTTTATGCAAATCCAACGGCACCAGGATTTTCTTAATGTTTGCGCTATGCGTTGTGTTGTCTTGAACAACAATAAACTGAGCGTCTGATTCAGTTATGACACGTAATGCACTACTGCCAGTAATGAACTGCATGCCTCGTAAACCGTGTGTTCCCATTACTACAAGTTCACCTGAATATTCTTCTGTAACCTTGGGGATTTCATCGAAAATGCTACCGAATCTGATAACTGGAGAGGCAGTAACACCTGTTTTTTCTTTAAATTTTGAAATTTGTTCGTTGAGTTTTTCTGTCGCACTTGCTTCGGCTGATTTATCTTTTGCAATGTGCAAAATATCAACAGGAGCATGAAGTGTTTTAGAAATTTCGCAAGCGTAGTTTCCAGCAACATCTGAGGTGCTTGAAAAATCGGAGAGAACTATAATTTTCGACATAATACTATTTTTTAGTGCCACATAGGGATGTAATAAACTGAATCGTCTTGCTGCTCAGGCGTAATTAGCAGAACTGGAATCTGAGCCTCGTTGTAAATTAAATCTTCTTCTTCTGTGCGTGGGAACAAAGTGTAGAGATATTCAAAAGAAAAATTAACCGCACAAATCAAGTCTGCATCCACACTTGCGGCGTAGGCTACGACAGATTTTGCAAAAGGCTTCTGCTCAGTTTCAATATGCATGCTGAAGGGGATATTTGCTTCGTTGAAGATGGCTTCAACTTTTGCAATCAACTCTTCATCGGTTCCGCTAGCTATTTGCTGAGCTATGAAATAAACGTCACTGCCGAAGAGCTTTGCCATTTCTGCGAAGAAGCTGGCTTCTTCGAGTAATTGCTGACGGAAAGTTACAGGAATGACCATTTTCTTATATCCTTCCGAACGAATGTGTCTTTGTTGAACGACAATGAACGGAGTCGTAGATTCTGAAACCACCTTCAATGCAAGACTTCCAGTTATGCGCTGAAGACCACGCATGCCGTGTGTTGGCATAACGACCAATCCACAATGCTGAAGCTTAGCAATTTCATCAACCGTAGTAGAGAGCTCGCCTTCTTCAACAATTGTTTTTACGGAACCTTCGAAAGACTCACGAATGCGATCGGCCCATTTGTTCAGTTCGTTCTGTGCAAAGGGAATGTCTGAATCATTTTTTACCAAATGAAGTAGGACAATCTCTGAACTCGCGGTGCGTGCTATGAACTCTGCATGCAAGATGGCGTTATAACTGTCTTCCCTTAAATCGAAGGGAATTAAAATACGATTAATGTTTTTCATATAAAGTGGTTCAAAAGTAATAAAGAATAGCCATCTTCGTTTCGGTTTTGTTTCACGAAATTTGCTTCAATCAGGATACCTATGACAGAGTTAAGCGCATTCTACTTACAACACCTTGAATCGGTGCTTCAGCGCTTAAAAGACGGGTTGAATAAGCATTATTATTACCACGATGTTCGTCATACCCTTGATGTCATTGAACAGTCTCAAGCAATAGGAAAACTAGAGGGGGTAACACCCAGAGAGTTGGAAATTTTGAAGATTGCTGCTTTGTTTCATGATACTGGATTCTTAAAAGTTCGCTCCGGACATGAGCAAGCCAGTATCGACTTCTTTCAAGCAGTTGGAGGATTAAGTTCGTTGACCTACGAAGACTGCGACATTATCACGGGCTGCATTGCGGCGACCCATATGCCTCAGAATCCGAAGACGCATTTGGAACGAATTATCTGCGACGCCGATTTGGATTATTTAGGTCGTGAAGATTTCAATTTAATTGGTGAAAATTTATTTCTTGAAATGTCGGCATGTGGTGAAATGAGTGATCGCTTCACGTGGGATAATCTTCAGATTAAATTTTTGGAAGCGCACAGCTACCACACGGTTTCAAATCAAAACCGCCGAAATGTTCGGAAAGAAACGAATTTAAAAGAGGTTCGCTTGCGTGTTGCGCAAAAGCCTTAATGGGCTTTTTCAACTAGGAACAACTCCATTTCGCCTTTCCCTTTCAACATAACATTTCCTTTCGATTCGTATTGAAAGCCGTTTTCAATAAGCGATTTGGTGGCATCTGTAATGGTTACTTTCATAGGGGTTCCATTGCTTTCCACCCGAGCTGCAATATTTACGCTGTCTCCCAGGATGTCATAAATGAAGCGTGATTTTCCAACGATACCGGCAATGATTTCTCCGCTGTGAATTCCGATTCTACATGTCCATGTCTGTTTGGAATCTTGGTTTCTTTTTTCAAGGTATTCAATGAATTCGTGCGCAATGGTTACCATTTCTTTCGCATGACTTGCGTTGTCTGATCCAATTCCGGTAGTGGCCATGTATGCATCTCCAATGGTCTTGATGCGCATACCGTTGTTGCGCGCACAAATCTCGTCGAACTCGCTGAAAATTTCAGAAAGTTCTTCAATTAAAAATTCAGGAGTTAGGGTAGAAGTAATGGTAGTAAAACCAACAAAGTCACAGAAGAGAATACTCACGTTTTTGTGAATCTCGGGTGTGTGTTTTCCTTTTACGATTAGGTCGGAAATAACTTTATCTGGAAGAAGAATGCGCAACAGTGATTCTGATTTTCTTCGCTCGGCTTGAAGGGCAATGTGCGTGCTTATGCGCGCCATTACGATGTCTGGATTGAATGGCTTAATGATGAAGTCAGCACCGCCTACTTTGAATCCGCGCGTTTCATCGGCCACTTCATTCAAAGCAGTTAAAAAGATAACGGGAATTTTTTGAGTGAGTGGATTGCTCTTCAATTTTTCACACGCGGTAAAACCGTCCATCTCAGGCATAACAATGTCTAATAGAATAAGGTCGGGCTGCTGTTCTTGTTGTGCAATCTCCAAAGCTTTTTCTCCGCTTTTCGCAATCTTCACACGGTAATGGTCTTTCAACAAAGCTGAAAGAACTTGAAGGTTCTCTACTGAGTCGTCTACGGCTAAGATTAATGGTTTCTGCTCTACGTTTTCCACTTGTAAGTCTTTAATTATTTCTTCAATATTTCGAGTGCATTATCGAATTCAAATTCGTTCAATGCTTTTTGAATGTCTGTTAACTTCATTTTTAAATCTTCACTCAATGTGAATTTCGAAAGCATCTCTTCGCAAAGTTCACCCGCTTGCATATCATTATCTTCAATGGCTTTTGCGAGCGCATCCATTCTCTCATTCAATTCATCTTCAGAAACTTCTTCAGTTGCTGCTGAAATTTTCACATTAGCTTGAACAAATTTTTCAATGATCGGAAGTTGTTTGTCGAGTTTGGTGAAGACGGCAATGGTCTTTTGCAAGTGCGAACTGTTCAGCGTTGGAGTTGCTTCTTGCGAAACGGTTTTCAATTCACTTGAAATCGGATGCGCCAATTCGTATAGCTCTGTGATGCCTATGTTTCCTGAAACTCCAGCAATGGTGTGAAGCAATGCTGCGAGTTCAGTTACATTCTTTTCCATCACCATCTTTTGTGCTTTCGCAGTGGCACCTGAGTAATTGTCAACGAATGTTTTTAAAAGTTTAAAATACAAATCCTGTTTTCCAGCAACACGTTTCAATCCGTTTACGACATCTACCCCTTCAATGTGGAAAGGAGCGTCGCCATCGGCAGCAGCATTTTGTTCGGCGAAACTAGCAGCCGATTTCGCCGAGTCTTCACCTTTGATGTATTTAATGAGTGCGTTGTAAAGAATGTGCGGATCAATAGGCTTGGTAATGTGATCATTCATTCCAGCAGACAAACTTTTTTCGCGTTCGCCCTTCATGGCATGAGCGGTCATGGCTAAAATTGGAAGAGAACGATGGCGTTCATCCTCTCTAATTTTTCTTGTTGCAGTAAGTCCATCCATCTCGGGCATTTGAATGTCCATGAGGACACAGTCGTAGGTGTTCTCTTTTACCTTTTCCCATCCCTCTAAACCGTTGCGTGCAAAGTCGGGTTCAATACCCACATCGCGAAGTAACTCAATAGCAAGTTCAAGATTAATATCGTTGTCTTCCACCAACAATACCTTCGAATCCTTTAACGCTGCGCGATAGTTTTCAATTACGTCAACATCTTTCGCTTTATCGAGGACGCGTTTTTCGCCAAGATGTAAAATACTGTTGATTGTATCGTAGAGAATAGACGGATTTATCGGTTTCAGCAAGTAGCCGTCGATGAGTTTTTCTTTCGCAGCCTGACGAACAGTGTCCACTCCGAACGCCGTTACCATAAGAACCGAAGGAACGGGTTGACCTTCTTTTTTTCGAAGTTCAGCAACGAGCTGAAGTCCGTCCATTCCTGGCATACGCCAATCGACTACCATGAGTGAAATTGGACGGTTGGCAGCATTTTCATTTTCAAAAATTTGAATAGCTTCTTTGGCATTGTCGGTCATAAGAACTTCAAAGCCGAACGAACTGAGCATTTCTTCCAAAACAATTCGTGCACTATCTGAGTCGTCTACAAGCAATGCTCGCATTCCAGTTATAGATTCTACCTTGGTAATGCTGTTGGCTTCTTCGTTTGAGAGTGAGAAGAAGGCGTTGAATGAAAATTCGGATCCTTCTCCAGCCACACTCGTTACAGACAGCTCACCGTCCATCATTTCTACAATCTTCTTACAAATGGCAAGACCCAATCCAGTTCCACCGAATTTTCTAGTGGTGGATAAATCGGCTTGTTGAAACGGACGAAACAATTTATTGACTTGCTCTTCCGTCATACCAATTCCGCTGTCTTTCACTGCGAATCGAATAATGATTCCGTATGGAAGTTTAGTTACCACTTTCGCGAACAAGTGAACCTCTCCATCTTCTGTGAATTTTGCGGCGTTGTCTGTAAGGTTTAAAAGAACCTGTCTTAGACGCACTGAGTCGCCGAGAATCACCGGTGGAATGTTGGGGTCAATGTGTGTGACCAATTCAACGTTGTTTTTCTTCTGAAGTTTAACGTTAACGGCATCTGCAACATCGGATACCAATTCTTCTAAATAAAGGTGAGTGCTTTCGAGGGTAAGCTTTCCCGCTTCAATTTTCGAGAAGTCGAGAATGTCGTCGATAATTCGTAACAAATTTTTCGCAGAGACTTCCACCTTTCCAACATAATCTGCTTGCTTCTCTGTTAGCTCGGTTTTCTTCAACAAATAATTCATCCCAATGATAGCATTCATGGGCGTACGAATCTCGTGTGACATGTTCGCAAGGAATTCGCTTTTCGAAGCATTGGCTGAGTCTGCGATTTCGCGCAAGGATACCATTTGATCGTAGCGAACATTCAATTCTTTATTGCTTTGTCGAACACGGTCCATTTGTTTTCCCGCAAAAGAGGAGAACACGGCAAGCACAATCGGAGCAATATCTATGATCCACAGCATGGGGGTGTTTGCCTGACAATTCAATAATTGTGAGCAGTGAAAACCCATGTTCCGAATGTAACATTCGACAAACGTTCCGACAATGGGAAACATCAAACCAAAAAGTCCTCCGTACAGGGCATACATTTTTTGCTCTGTATTGAAGATTTTTCTCAATGCAGAAACAGGTTGAATAGGTTTTGTGTCCATGGTGCACGAATTTACTTTAAAATTCGTGCACCACAGAGTTTAAGCTTCTTCAATTTTTTCGCCTTCGATTTCCTTGCGGAAAACGAGCTCTCCTTCGAACATGTCAAGAACGACTGGCGCCGACTTGTCGATGGTTCCTGCAAGCAAGTGTTTAGATAGAATGTTCAAGACATCTTTCTGCAACACGCGCTTCACAGGACGCGCTCCGAATTGCGGGTCGTAGCCCTTTTCACTGAGCCATTCCAATGCATCTGGAGAAACCTTCAGAATGATGTCGTTCTTGCGAAGACGTTGCGCCAAAATGTGCAATTGAATGGTGACAATCTCACGCACTTCTTTCTTCAGAAGAGGAGGGAACATGATAACCTCATCAATACGATTTAAAAATTCCGGACGTAGCGATTTTTTCACAACCTCCATGACTTCTTCTTTCGTTGTTTCGAAGAGTGATGAAAGATTTGTTTTCTCATCGACATGATTGTAGTTTTCTTGAATGATGTGCGAGCCAATGTTGCTTGTCATAATCACAATGGTATTCTTGAAATTCGCTACTCGTCCTTTGTTGTCGGTCAATCTTCCATCGTCAAGAACTTGAAGCAAAATGTTGAACACGTCGGGATGGGCTTTTTCAATTTCATCGAGCAATACAACCGAGTAAGGTTTTCTTCGAACCGCTTCGGTCAGCTGACCGCCTTCATCGTAACCAACATAACCAGGAGGCGCTCCTACCAATCGAGATACGCTGTGCTTCTCTTGGAATTCACTCATGTCAATGCGCGTCATGGCGTTTTCATCGTTGAATAAATATTCACTCAACGCCTTCGCCAATTCGGTTTTACCAACCCCTGTGGTTCCCAAGAAAATGAACGATCCAATCGGACGCTTTTCATCGCTCAATCCAGATCTGTTTCTGCGCACGGCGTCACTTACCGCTGCAATGGCTTCTTCTTGACCAACGACACGCTTATGCAATTCATCTTCCATGCGAAGTAATTTTTCGCGTTCGCTTTCCATCATGCGCGAAACAGGAATGCCTGTCCAGGCTGCAACGACATCAGCGATTTCTTCCGGATCCACTTCTTCCTTCACCATTTTGGTATTCGATTGAAGTTTTTGAAGTTCTTCGCGGTCGTTTTCTATGGCTTGTTCTTTCTCACGGATTTTTCCGTAACGAATTTCAGCAACCAATCCGAAGTTCCCTTCGCGTTCGGCTTGTTCAGCTTGAACTTTGAACGACTCAATGTCTTTCTTTGCCTGCTGAATACGCTCCACAACATCTTTCTCTGCTTTCCATTGTCCGTACAAGCCGTTACGCTCTTCTTGAAGATTGGCAATCTCTTCGCCAATTTCATTCAAACGCACCGTATTGTTCTCGCGCTTGATGGCTTCGCGTTCAATTTCCAGTTGAAGAATTTTCCGTTCAATTTCATCAAGCTCTGCAGGCTTTGAATTTATCTCCATGCGCAATCGTGAAGCTGCTTCATCAATTAAGTCAATGGCTTTATCTGGCAAGAAACGATCATTGATGTATCGAATGGAAAAGTCAACAGCGGCAATAATGGCATCGTCCTTAATCTGCACTTTGTGGTGCGATTCGTATTTTTCTTTCAATCCACGAAGAATGGAAATAGCATCTTCTCGGTTCGGTTCGTCTACCAACACTTGTTGGAATCTTCGCTCGAGTGCTTTGTCCTTTTCAATATATTTCTGGTATTCATTTAAGGTGGTTGCACCTATTGCACGCAGCTCTCCGCGAGCCAATGCAGGTTTTAAGATGTTTGCGGCATCCATGGCGCCTTCGCCACCACCCGCACCTACGAGGGTATGAATTTCATCGATGAAAAGAATGAGATCACCGTTGCTTTCTTGTACTTCTTTCACTACCGATTTCAATCGCTCTTCAAATTCTCCTTTGTATTTCGCACCGGCTACCAACGCTCCCATATCGAGACTATAAATGGTTTTGTCGATGAGATTTTCTGGAACGTCTTTGTTGATAATTCGATGCGCAATGCCTTCGGCAATGGCTGTTTTACCCACCCCAGGTTCTCCGATTAATATGGGGTTGTTTTTCGTTCTACGAGAAAGAATTTGAAGTACACGACGAATCTCTTCGTCACGACCAATCACAGGATCCAGCTTTCCGTCTTGCGCGAGCTTATTCAAATTCTTTGCATATTTTTCCAACGACTGAAATGTTTGTTCTTGCGTAGAAGATGTAACGCGTTGTCCTTTGCGCATGTCGAGAAGCAATTGCTTTAAATCTTTGCTGTTTACGCCTCGGTCTTTCAGCAATTGCGAAGAAGCATCTTTGGAGTCTATCATTCCCAAAAGCAAATGTTCAATGGTTACGAAGTCATCTTTCATGTTGCGCGCTTCCGCACTGGCACGTTGAAGAATATCGGTTGCATTTCGACTTAAATTCACATCACCCCCAGTAACCTTAGGAAGCTTTTGTAATTCCAACTGAACGGAATTGCTTACGGCTTCAACGGTAGTGTTGAATTTTTTCAATATAAATGGAAGTATGCGATCGTCTTCTTCGAGTATTCCTTTCAAAAGATGCAATCCTTCTATGCTGCCATGTCCCATGCTCATAGCAATCTGCTGAGCACGTTGCACACTCTGCTGTGCCTTTAGCGTGAATTGTTCGAAGTTCATGTTGTTATCAATTAAATTATTTGTTGCGACGTCTTCAATAGCCTCGCCGCATTGAAAAGTCGGAAATTATTTCCGACTAAATACTGATTTATATGTCTAAAGGGCAGATAGGTTCGAGCATACACGACGAAAAGTCGTGATTGTTATCAGTTTGCGCAGCATCTTGTGAAACATCTTGCGCAGCATCTTTATTCAGAATTTTATTTGAGAGCAGAAATCCCAGCTATTAAACCTATACAAGCTAAGTTCGTTACCAAAATGTTGATAACCGCCCACCCGAATTGCTGTTGTTGGAAGAGTTGAATTGTCTCCCAACTGAACGTGCTGAAGGTGCTCAGACCTCCGCATAATCCAGTTGTAAGGAAGAAGAGGGTGCGCGGAGAGAGGTTCGTTTTGCTTGCGAATGTGAATGTAATTCCAATTGTAACGGCCGCTATTAAATTGGCGATAAGCGTTCCAAGGGGAAGTGAAATATTCGTTTGCTTGAATGGAAGCCCGATAAGAAATCGAAGGACCGATCCGATTCCACCTCCTACAAAAATGAGAGCAACAGTTATCCAATTCATCGTTTAATAAAAGCGAATAAATTGTAGATTAAAATTCCGAAGAGTCCACCCATCAACCATCCCATAAGTATATCTGTTGGGAAATGAACACCCAAATAAATGCGAGATAGAGAAGTGATAACGGTTCCTAAAATAAGAACTGTTTTTGTTCTGTAGTGTCTTGGTAAGGCAAGTAGAACGAAAAGGGTAAGCGCTGCGAAATTACTCGCATGAGACGAATAGAAACCGTAATTTCCACCGCGATAATCGTTACCATTAACGTCTTTGGCGTAATGCAATTCATCTTGTAACTTCTCTGTATGCGAAGGCCGCAATCGTTGAACTGTTGGTTTAAAAATTCGACTAGAAACAAGATCACTTACACCAACCGTTACTCCGGCGAGAACAATAGCGTATAGGCCGAATTTTCTTCCATGTGTCGTTATGAATTGCCAGGCGATGTATGCGAATAAGGGAAGCCAAATGAGGGTGCCGCTTATAAAAAGCATTGCCTTATCTAGCCCGTAAATAGAAAGACCATTTATGGCTTTTAGTAAGGCAATGTCAAATTCAATCATATCAATTAAGCGTAAATTTTAGCAATCGCACCCGCATAATTCTCAAGTATTTTTTTACGCTTGAGTTTCAGAGTTGGTGTGATTTCTCCTTTATCTACGGTGAATGGATGGGCTATCAGTTGAATTCCTTTGATTTGCTCCCAATTTCCAAATCCTTTGTTCATTTCAGCAATGAAAGATTTTACGGTAGCGTTTATTTTTTCATGCTGAATAATTTCTTCATTTGTCAATTTCGCGAATTCAGGAAAATGTACACGAGCATAAGCACAATCGACTACAATAAGAGCCCCAGGGAATTTTTGCCCGTCGCCAATTACCATGCATTGTTCAATGAATGCCGATTCTTTCAAGGCGTTTTCAAGAACTTGTGGAGCGACATATTTTCCTCCGCTTGTTTTGAAAAGTTCTTTCTTTCTATCGGTGATTTGAAGGAAACCATCTTTTAAAATTCCGATGTCACCAGTACTAAACCATCCATCATTTAAGACTTCTGCGGTACTTTCTGGATTCTTGTAATAGCCCATCATGACTTGTGGACCTTTTACTAAAATCTCACCGTCTTCAGCGAATTTTAATTCGGTTTTCGGAATAATGGTTCCTACGGTTCCTGGCTTGTACAGGTTCGGTCTTCTTAAAGTGTTAACTGAAATAACCGGTGAGGTTTCGGTGAGACCATATCCCTCTTTAACGGGAATACCTGCTGCAGTGAAGAAGCGAGCAAGTCTTGGTTGAAGAGCAGCGGAGCCGCACGCTACTGCTCCAATTTCGGTTAGACCAAGAGCGGCTTTTACTTTGCTGAACACGAGTTTTTGAGCAATCTTCAATTTGAATTCATACCAACTTCCGTTGGCACGCTCAGGTTCCCATTGCAATGCAAGCTTAACGGCCCATTGGAAAAGTGTTTTCTTAATACCGGTATTCGATTCTCCTTTCGCTATAATGCCATCGAAGAATTTTTCTAAAAGTCGTGGCACTGCTGTAAAGATGTGTGGCTTATAGGCAATCAAATCATCTTTGATGTTATCCATTCCTGTTAAGGTCACACTCACGCAATTGTCAATATACAAATAGTGCAACATGCGTTCGAAAATGTGACAGATGGGAAGGAAGCTCACGCAACGCGCCTCACCCTTTACCAACTCGGGAAGACGGTCTACGCAGTTCTCCACGTTCGAAGCAATGTTAGCATGTGATAGCATAACGCCTTTCGGAAGACCTGTCGTTCCAGATGTATAGATAATTGTCGCTAAGTCTTCTGTCTTGATTACATCTTTTCTAGACTGAACAACTTGCGCAGAATCTTCATTCAACGATAATAATTCTTTCCAATGTTTTGCGCCTTCAATTTTCTCGAAGGTGAATACTTCTTTGAGTGAAGGAATTTGGTCACGAATGCTGTTGACTTTGGTTAAGAGTTCTTGATTCGAGACAAAGCAGATAACAGACTCGCTGTGATTCAAAATATATTGAATGTCTTGCTCAGTCATGGTTGGATAAATAGGCACGTCGATAGCGCCTATTTGCAGAGCCGCGTGGTCACAAATGTTCCATTCTGTTCTGTTTGAATCTGTGATTAAAGCAACTTTTTGTCCAGGCTGAATTCCATATTCAATGAGTCCGTTGCTTAATTGATTGACATGGTCAATGAATTTTTGGGTAGAATAGGTTTCCCATTCGCCGTTGCATTTACTGCGGAACATAACGTCAAGAGGAAGATGCTCCAATTGATCGTAAGCAAAATCGAATAATCTTTTGTACATGTCACGAATATACTAAACGAATTCTTTCGCAAGTCTTTCTGACATATAATCGAATAATTGTTGAAAAGGGCCTTTTACCATCATTTCCATAAATGGATTAATGGTTGCGTCGCAGTCTTGATGGGCGGTGGTGGTAGCTCCGTTACTTTTAAGCTTAGCTTTCAGGACGAAAGGAAATGGGCTTTTGTCGGTAGTTTCAAAGGTGGTTTCGGCGTCATCTGCGTTCAAAACTGCACTTACACGTTTCAATTCGATGGTGTAAACATTTTGAATTTTGAAAGAACAAGAATCCTCTGTGTTGCTCCAATTCGAGATTTTATCGAGTGGAAGCAAGCGTTGAATATTTGCCATGTTTTGCAAATAAGCATGTACCTCTGCCAGGGGCGCGTTTACTTCAACACTTTTACTAATGAATTTAGCCATTGGAATGTGATTCAAGGTATGCAGCGCTCCAGGCAGCTGGATCTTCTCTCCAAACTTTCAAGGTGCTTAATTGCTCTTCCGTGATGTATTCTTTTTTCAACGCCTGTTGAAGCAAAGCGTGGTAGTCGGTAAGGGTATGCAATTCAACATTTGCATCTTCAAATGCTTTCTTCGCAATATCGAAATCGTAGGTGAAGATAGCAACCATACCTTGAACATCTAGTCCAGCCTCACGAAGCGCGGTTACTGCACTTAAGCTACTTTTTCCGGTTGAAATAAGGTCTTCAATAACGACAACTTTCTGATTCGGTTCAACAACACCTTCCACCTGATTTCCTAATCCGTGCTTTTTTGCTTCGCTGCGAACGTATGCGTATGGGATACCCATTTCTTGTGCTACCAGTGCACCAATAGCAATGCCGCCTGTTGCAACTCCCGCAATTATATCCGGTGTTCCGAATTTCTCTTGAATGGCGTTAACGAATTGCTGACGAATGTGTGTTCTGCAAACAGGGAATGAAAGTGTTTTGCGGTTGTCGCAATAAATAGGCGACTTCAATCCACTTGCCCAAGTGAATGGGGCTTGAGGTTTCAATTCAATTGCTTTAATTTGCAAAAGATAATCTGCTACTTGTAATCCTACTTCAATATTTGAATCCATGCCGCGAAAATACGTCGTCTCTCACCTCGGTCGTACATTAACTTTTTCACAAGAGGAGTTTTTTACCTATTTCGGGACTTATAAACGCATTGATGCAGCCGGTGGTTTGGTTGAAAATGGGAATGGTGATTTTCTTATGATCAAGCGAAAGGGATTTTGGGATTTGCCTAAAGGGAAGATCGAGATCGGTGAAAACGATGAAGAGGGAGCTCTGCGTGAAGTAGAGGAAGAGACTGGTTTAGTCGGCATGCACATTGAAAAACATTTGGTCGATACCTTTCATACCTACGAATTAAAAGGGGAGTGGGTCTTGAAGCGAAGCACTTGGTTTCTTATGAAATGTGAAGGTGCTCCTATTCTTGTTCCGCAAGTGGAAGAGGAAATAGAGAAGGTACAATGGTGTTCAAGAGAAAAACTAGAGTCTCGGTTACCAAAATCTTACGCTACCATTGCAATGGTTTGGGATGCGTTTATAACGTCTTCCAACCCTGCGCACTGAGCTTTACAGTTCCACCACCAATTGCCATCAAAAGGTTCTCACCATCTTTAGCCGTTGCGTGGCCAATAATAGAAAAATTTGGATTGCCTTTTATTTTCTCGAAGTCATTTTGAGAGACGGTGAACAACAATTCGTAATCTTCTCCACCGTTTAACGCGCACGTTGTTGGATCAATGTTGTGTTCACGAGCGGCTTCGCGTGTTTCTGGAGCAATGGGTAATTTGTCTTCGTAAATGGCGAACGTGCATTCGCTTTCTTCTGCCAAGTGAAGAATCTCCGAAGAAAGTCCATCTGAAATGTCAATCATCGCAGTCGGCTTTACTTCCAATGAAGCCAACAACTGTACAATATCGAGTCGCGCTTCTGGCTTTAATTGACGCGCTAAGATGTAATCGTAATTTTCAAGATTCGGTTGTGCGGTTGGGGCGCTCTTGAAAACTTCTTTTTCTCTTTCCAAGACTTGAAGGCCCATATATGCGCCGCCCAAATCTCCTGACACCACCAACAAATCACCTTCCTTAACACTGCTTCTTAGCGCAATGTCTTCTTTGTTCGCATAACCTATTGCGGTAATGGAAATCACACATCCTGTTGGAATTGTGGTCGTATCTCCTCCAACCATATCCACCCCATAGGCTTCGCAAGCAGCGAGCATTCCAGAGTAAAGTTCTTCCAAAGCTTCTACTGAATATTTGTTGCTTACCGCAAGTCCTACTGTGAATTGTGTTGGAGTGGCATTCATGGCGCAGATGTCGGAAAGATTCACTACAACGCTTTTGTATCCCAAGTGTTTCAGGGGAGTGTACATCAGATCGAAATGAACCCCTTCCACCAACATGTCGGTAGTCATGACCAACCGCTTTCCTTCAACAGGCTGCAAAACAGCCGCGTCATCACCCGCATCGCGAATCGTACCTTCTTGTTTTGGAAGGAAATATTGCGTCAAATGTTTAATGAGTGTGAATTCTCCGAGAGCTGAAAGTTCTGTGCGTTGTTGTTCCATGCGGCAAAGATACTATGTTAGTTACTCAATCGAATATCTACAACTTCCAACTGAATAGAACTCTGTCCGTTCCACACGTTTTCATTCAATTGAAAAAGCAAATCAATTTCTTTTCCTTCTAAAATGGGAAATACCCAATCGGCCATTTTGAATGCGATACCTTTCATTTCGGAAACATTTCCAGCTTGCTTCACATGGAGTTGAAGATGATCTGCATGCGCCCCGACGAGTTTGGTGAAGCGCGCATTTTTGATGTTCCGAGCAAGAAAAACCGGACGAAGGTTTTCAGGACCGTGGGGTTCGAGCGGTTGAATTGATTCGTAAAGTTTATAATCGATTTGGTCGAATTGAATTTCTGTGTCGTAAAAGTGACAACGTTCAATTCGAATGTTATTGGTGAATGCTCGAACGACTTTATCAAATGCTTCGCGAAAGGCGATGAAATTTTCAGATTTCAATTTTAATCCAGCCGCCATACTGTGGCCGCCGAACTGAATGAGGTGCTCTTCGCACGCTGAGAGCATCTCATATACGTCAATGCCTTCAATGGATCGAACACTGCCCGAGAGGATTCCCTCTTCCTCAGTTAAAACAATGGTGGGTTTATAATAAGATTCAATAATTCGCGAGGCGACAATTCCAACGACGCCTTTGTGCCATCCTTCTTTCTTGACAACAGTGGTGAAACTGTCTTCATAAAACGGATCAGATTCAATAATGTCCAGCGCCTCTTGCGTAATGTTTCGGTCGAGACCTTTTCTTTCTTGATTGTATTTTTCAATTTGTGCAGCCACAACTTGGGCATCTTCCGAGTTATTAGTAAGCAGAACTTCAACCGCCTTGTTGCCCGAAAAAATTCTTCCTGCGGCATTGATGCGCGGTGCAATGAGAAAAACGAGGTCTACGACTTTCAAGACTTTTCCGCTGTGCTTCGCGTTGTTGAGCAATTCAGCAATACCCGGACGGAAGTGCGTATTTATTTCCTTCAAACCGAAATGAAGTAAAATGCGATTTTCAGAGGTCACAGGCACAATGTCTGCGCCGGTAGCGATGGCAACGAGATCGAGAAACGAATAAGCGAAATCAAGCGATTCATTGCGCTGCATGTACCAAGCGCACATGACTTTGAATCCAACGGCACATCCGCAAAGACCTTTGTTCTCGTAGTTACAATCTTTTCGTTTGGGGTTCACTACCGCGAATGCTGGCGGAAGAATTTCCGGGGTGTGATGGTCACAAACAATGACATCTATGCCGTACGCATTACATTTTTCAATGCGCACACCGTCTTTAATGCCGCAGTCCAGGGTAACAATGAGGTTGAACTGGTTGGCTTTTGCGAATTCAACTCCGGCATCTGAAAATCCGTAACCTTCCTTGTAGCGGTCTGGAATGTAAAACGCACATTCGAATCCTTCGTGTTTCAAAAAGCTGTAAAAAACGGCTACTGCCGTTGTTCCATCGACATCGTAATCTCCGTAGACAAGAACCTTCTCATTTTTTTCTCTGGCTGAAGTCAGTCGAGCTATGGCCTTGTCCATGTCTTTCAGACCGAAAGGGTCTAAAAGCTGACCTATATCGGGATTCAGAAATGCTTTGACTTTCTCGACTGAATCAATGTTTCGCTGAAGTAGAATCTCGGCAAACGCCGGTGAAGTCTGCGTTTGGTGAGCGAGGACTTGTATTTCCTCTTTCGAGAAATCACCTCGCTTTTTCCAAATATTTTCTTTTAAAGTGCTCATTTGCCACAAAGTTAGACGTAGAACTCGTGCAACCCTTTTTCATTTTATGCGGTCTTTTCGTATATTCGTACCCCAAACCTTTTAAAGAAATGAATAAATCTTTACGTTCTGTTCTTATACTCATGAGCATTTTCGGGATGTTCGTGCTGAACGGCTGTCTTAACGACGATAACAAAATTCCACCAAATTGTTATGACGGAATTTTGAATAACTCTGAGCAATTGGTCGATTGTGGAGGTCCGAATTGTGAGCAGTGTGATCACTGTATCGATGGGATTTGGCAACCGGAATATGGCGAAACATGCGTTGACTGTGGCGGAGAGTGTGGTCCATGTGCTCCATGTTCAAACTGTATTCAAGACGGTGATGAGGCAGGTATCGACTGCGGTGGTTCAAACTGCGGACCATGTGCTGCTCTTTGCGCTGATGGAATCTTAAACGGAACTGAAACTCAAGTTGACTGTGGTGGAGCATATTGTGAAGCCTGCCCGACTTGTACAGACGGATTAATGAACGGAACTGAAATTGGTGTTGACTGCGGTGGAACCAATTGCCCTCCTTGTTCTACAGACGGTAACTGTACCAACGGTATTATTGACGGTGGTGCTCAAGGTGAATTCTGGACTGACTGCGGTGGTGTTGACTGTGTGGCTTGCGACACAATCATCACATTCACAGCGAACGGTGTGAACCACGTAGGAGTTGCTTCTTCTTGTACCTTTAGCTATGCAGGAGGAACGGTGACCGTAACGGGATCTACTCTTCAAGGTGGAACAATCGCCTTCACAATGGCTCAGCCAGTTGCTGGATGGGTGAACGGTTCAGTCATCAATATGGCTACATCAACCAACCCTGCAAGTGTAATGGCATTCACCAATGCTTCTGTAGCGCACAGCACAGCATTCGGAACTTCAACAGCAACCGTAAACGTTGTGAAGTTCAGATCTACTCCAGCTCCAGGTGGAATTCGTTACACGTTCTCAGGAACGTTGAAGAACTCAGCTGGAACCTCAACGGTAAACATCACCAACGGTTTGGTAATGGTGCCTTTGCAATAGAAATTTCAATTTCAAAATATCAAAAAGCCCTTCGAAAGAAGGGTTTTTTATTTCACCCCTAATTTCGTTTCTTTGCACCCAATTTAGCAATGAACTAAACATAAGAATATGCATTTCGAATTATCAGAAGAACATTTGGCCGTTCAGGCCGCTGCGAGAGATTTCGCGCAGAACGTATTAAAACCTGGCGTTATTGAGCGCGATGAGCATCAGAAATTTCCTACAGAAGAAGTGAAGCAGCTGGCTGAACTTGGTTTCATGGGAATGATGGTGAGTCCGGAAAATGGAGGAAGTGGAATGGATACCCTTTCCTACGCGATTGCCATGGAAGAGATTTCTAAAATCGATGCTTCTACTTCAGTTTGCATGAGTGTAAACAACTCATTGGTATGCTATGGTCTTGAAGCATACGGTACTGAAGAGCAAAAAGAAAAGTATTTGAAACCATTGGCAAGCGGAGAAAAGATTGGTGCATTTTGTTTGTCTGAGCCAGAAGCTGGTTCTGACGCGACTTCACAAAGAACTACCGCTGTAGATATGGGCGATTATTATTTGTTGAACGGAACGAAGAACTGGATTACCAACGGAAGCACTGCTTCAACCTATTTGGTAATTGCGCAAACCGATCCAGAGAAAGGACATAAGGGAATTAACGCGTTAATCGTTGAACGCGGAATGGAAGGGTTCATCGTTGGTGCGAAAGAAAACAAAATGGGTATCCGCGCAAGCGATACACACACGTTGTTATTCAACGACGTGAAAGTTCCAAAAGCGAATCGAATTGGTGAAGACGGATTTGGTTTCAAGTTCGCGATGAAGACCTTGAGCGGTGGACGAATTGGAATTGCGGCGCAGGCATTGGGTATTGCTGCTGGAGCTTACGAATTGGCTTTGGCGTATTCAAAAGAGCGTAAGGCATTCGGAAAAGAGATTTCGCAACACCAAGCCATTGCTTTCAAGTTGGCTGATATGGCTACTGAAATCGAGGCTGCACGTATGCTTGTGTACAAGGCTGCTTGGATGAAAGACCAAGGCATGAACTACGACGAAGCAAGTGCTATGGCGAAGTTGTATGCCTCTACTGTTGCTATGAAGCATACCGTTGAAGCGGTTCAAATTCACGGTGGATATGGCTTCGTAAAAGAGTATCACGTAGAGCGCATGATGCGCGATGCGAAGATTACACAGATCTACGAAGGAACCAGTGAAGTACAAAAAATTGTTATTTCAAGAAGTGCACTTTCAAAATAATTGCATTTGAATTTCATTAACAAAGGGCTGTTGTAAGACAGCCCTTTTTGTTTGAATTTCATTCGGTTCAACTTCTATTTTCGTAAGGAAGCATGAACCCATTCAAACAAACCATTCGCTTTGCGATTGCAATACTTCTTGTCGCTGCCGGAATTGGAGGCGTTTATTATTTTTTGAATCGAAGTCATGCAGAATGGTCAAGCCCTTTGGTCCTCATTCCGTCAACTGCAACTGGAATTGTAGAGTTACGCAATGCTTCGGCATTTGGAGAGGCCTCTGAATGGACCGTGGAGCTTTATTTGTCTGAAGGTATTTCAAAGTTGCTTCAAGAGATAGGTGCAGATCCACAGGGAGTTCAATTTGAAAACCAATCTTTGTGGCTCATTGACAACGACGTAGATGATCGCTTAATTCTTCCTGTTGGGTACGGAAAGAAAGGAGAGGAACTTGCGGCTAAGTGGAATTCAAAATTTCCCGACTTGAAGTTTCAATTTCAAGAGCCTTATGCCATCTATAGCACAGGAGATATTGTTCCTTTGGAAGAGGGAAACAGACTTGCAGATGCCCCTTCGTTTACGTGTGTGAAAGGCACGACATCCTTTGATTCGAATTGTCATTATTACTTTCGAGTAGATCAGAATTGGACAGCGTTGGACGACATTCACGGGAATGAATCTTCGATGATAGCCGGGTTTCAATGTTCGCCGTTGCATCTTCCTACGAACAATTCGAAATTCAATTTTCAAAACGTCTTTACAAATGGAAGAACGAATACGAGTTATTGGTTCAAGGCAGTTCATGCAGGAAATCCATTGGCCTTGCTGACTTACCTCGATTCGCTTCGTCCGCAAGATGCGCGTTCGGCATTTCTAAGTATTCGCATGGATCAGGAGGCGAAGAAGAATGTTTCGCTTTTGGATTGGTTGAATGAGAATGCCACAGGTGAATTGGCCATGTCGAATTTTGGAAGTGATACTCCAGGCGCAAGCGGAATGATATACGCTTTGGGTTTGAAATCGGACAGTGTGAATGTGAATGCTTTGTTTTCCGACTCATTGGCGGTTGATCCGATTCGAGAAGCGAATGCAGCGGAACTTTTTGCGATGGATAAAATTTATCCGAGTGAAGTGAAGTACTTCGGAGTGCTTTACAAGAACTTTTTTCTGTTTGCAGAATCTCGAGAATTGCTTCTGGCTCATCAGCAATACCTCGCCATTGCTGGTTCTATTTCAATAAAAAATTTTCCGTCATTGCCAAGTGGAGGTATTATAACAGGAAGCGATTTGCAGTATTCAAGTACGCTTTCTGCCAAGCTTGGAAACGGATGGCGCATCTGGCACTACACTCCAGTTGTTGATCGTACACAGGTAACTTTGGTAGGAAGAGGTGCCGCAAAAATTGAGACGGAATCGGTCGTACTTCCAGATACAACAACAATTGCAGCTCCGGTTGTAACGCCCATGCCAGCGCCTGTTGTAGAATCTGGAAAAACGAAATCTGTAACGAATCACATCACTGGAAAAACGGATCAAGTGAAATACAGCGGATCGAAAATCGAATGGATATCCGCAGGAAAAACAACGTGGTCTGTCACGCTTTCGGCCGAAATTCGGGGAGTAGAGCAGATAGATGCGTTCAAAAACGGAAAGAGGCAATTGCTCATTTTAACCAACAGCCGATTGGAGATGTTGGACATTAACGGGAAGAATGTCGTGGGATATCCAGTCGTTCTCTCTTCCAAGCCCTGCACGAATTTGTGTGTGGCCGATTACTCCAACGCTCGTGATTACCGAATTTTCTTCGGATGTTCGAACGGCACGATTTACAATTATATGTCGAACGGAAAACCCACGGTAGGATGGAATGTGGCGAGCATGAAAGGCGATTTGCCTTCTTCCATTCAGTATAAAAAAGTAAACGGACAAGACGAAATTCAAGTCAAGCGAGCAAGTGGAAAAACTACCGTCTTGAAACGTAACGGCGCAACGAAATAATGAAAGCAATTTATTTAACGAAGTTCGGAAAGGCCCACGAAGCCTTCGAAATCCGAGAGGTCGCAGATCCAAATCCGGGTGAAGGTGAAGTGTGTGTGAAGGTGGAAATTTCCGGTTTGAATTTCGCCGATGTCTTGGGAAGGAAGGGTTTGTACCCTGCTCTTCCAGCGCCTCCTGTGGTAATGGGGTATGATGTAGTTGGAAGGGTTGAGTCGGTGGGAGAAGGAGTCTCTTCCGAATGGATAGGCAAGCGCGTGGCATGCTTAACACGTTTCGGGGGTTATGCTGAAAAGGTTTGCACTGCTGTAACGGGCATTGCTGAACTTCCAGCATCTGTTCCTTCGAATGAGGCTTGTGCATTGGCGACGCAATATGTGACAGCCCTTTACATGAGCGATTTCATTCAACAAACCAAACAAGGCGATCGCGTGCTTATTCATGCTGCTGCTGGCGGAGTAGGGACGGCGTTAATTCAATTGTTGAAGGAAAGAGATTGCGAAATTTTTGCGACAGTTGGAAGCGATGAGAAAGTAAACGCACTCGCGAAGCAAGGCATTACTGCCATTAATTACAATACACACGATTACGAAGTCGAAGTGCGTAAACATCTGGGTAATGCGAATCTCGACGTGACATTCAACAGCATTGGTGGGAAGACATTTAAGCAAGACATGCGCTTGTTGGGTGCAGGAGGACGATTGATGTTGTTCGGATTTTCAGACAGAACCAGCAAGTGGGGTGGGAAGTTAGCCACCTTGAAGTTGGTGTTCGATATGGGTCGAATTATTCCGTTGATGCTTTTGGGAAGAAGTCAATCGGTTATGGGGGTGAATATGCTTAAGGTAGCCGACGAGCATCCGGAAATTATCGGCAAGCTTTTGAATCAATTGGTTAAGATGCATGTTGAAGGGAAGATTAAGCCTTTGATTGGAGGAGAATATTCCTTTGCTGAAATCGCAAAAGCCCATCAATATTTAGAGAGCCGAAAGAGCTCAGGAAAAATAATTTTAAAGTGGCGAATCGCCTAACACTCATTTTCTTATACATTCGCCAAGAATATTTTAAACATGTCAACGCAACACAAACTTTCCACCGCTGGATTACTTGTAACACTTGGTATTATCTACGGTGATATTGGAACCTCTCCACTCTACGTAATGAAGTCGATTGTTGGTGATAAGCCAATTTCTGAAATGCTCATTTATGGAGGTATCTCATGCGTGTTCTGGACGTTGACCATTCAGACAACGATAAAGTATATTTATATGACCCTTCGTGCCGACAACAAAGGTGAAGGGGGAATTTTCTCATTGTTCAGTTTGGTAAAGCGAAGAGGAAAGTGGTTGTTTTGGCCGGCAATGATTGGTGCAGCGACTTTGTTGTGTGATGGAATTATTACTCCTCCAATTTCTGTGGCTTCAGCTGTAGAAGGATTGAAAGTATTTGATGAAGGAATTCCGGTCATGCCAATAGTCTTGGCCATCTTAACAGGTCTCTTCATGATTCAGCGTTACGGAACAAAGTTGGTGGGTGTTGCATTCGGACCAATCATGCTTATTTGGTTCTCCATGTTGGCGGTATTAGGAACCTATAATGCATTTCTTCATCCTGAAATTTTCAATGCTTTAAACCCGAAATACGCCTACGATTTATTGGCGAATTATCCAAAAGGATTTTGGTTGCTAGGTGCAGTATTCCTTTGCACAACAGGGGCAGAAGCGTTGTATAGTGATTTAGGTCATTGCGGCCGAGCGAACATTCGGGTAACCTGGATCTTCGTGAAAACTTCTTTGGTGTTGAACTACATGGGTCAAGGGGCTTGGTTAATGCAACACGATAAATTGGAAGGAAAAAATCCATTCTTCGAAATCATGCCGGAATGGTTCCTTTTACCCGGAATTATTGTGGCAACAGTTGCAGCTGTAATTGCGAGTCAGGCTTTAATCTCAGGTTCGTTTACGCTTATTGGTGAAGCCATCAACTTGAACTTTTGGCCACGCGTAGCCATTAAATTTCCAACAGAAACAAAAGGCCAGTTGTACATTCCAAGCGTGAACTGGTTGCTGTGGGCCGGTTGTGTAGGTGTAATGCTTTACTTCAAAGAGTCTGCCCACATGGAAGCGGCATACGGACTATTCATTACAGTGGCCATGTTAATGACCACGTTGTTGCTGTCGTATTATTTGATTTATCACCGCCATTGGCCATTCATTCTTGTGGCCGGAATTGCATCGATGTTCTTCGCAGTTGAGCTTTCGTTCTTCATTGCGAATACTGTAAAATTGAAGGAAGCTTGGATGATGTTGATTGTTTACGCTGGAATTCTCATGGTGATGTACGTGACCATTCGATACAGGAAATTCAGCAACGAACGAATTGGTTTTATTTCGTTGGATCCCTACATCGATACATTGAGAAAGCTTTCCGTGGATACTACTGTGCCGAAATATGCAACGCACTTGGTTTACATGACGAAGGCGAGCTTCACGGATCAGGTTGAGAAATTGGTGATTGATTCTATTTTGGAAGGAACGCCCAAACGTGCCGATGTTTATTGGTTTCTGCACGTAGATCGCACCAACGAACCGTATACCATGGAATACGAAGCGCAAGAATTGGTTGACGACTTAATCATTAAAGTGAACATTAAATTGGGCTTCCGTGTTCAAGCTAAAGTTCACAATTACTTCTGCTTCATTCTTCAAGATTTAGCAACCAAGAATCACTTCAATCGCTTGCAAAAGCCTGAGCCATATGGCGCCTACAACAACAGCATAGATGTGCGTTTTGTGGTGCTTCAGAAATATTTGAGCGTGGAAAATGAACTGGGTGTGAACGAGAATTTCATTTTCGAAGCCCATCAATTCCTGAAGAGTATTTCTCTTACAGATATTGATGCATGGGGACTAGAAGAAAACAGAACGTCTGTCGAGAAAGTTTCAATGGTTGTGAAAGGGGGTGAGCGTTGTCATTTGAACATGCGCGCACACAAGGCTCAATCGTAAGATTTACATCATTTCCGAAAGCTCTAACCAGCGCATCGTTCCATTGTCTATTTGATCGGACAATGCGCCAAGTTCTAAAGCAATTTTTTCCATCTGAATATGGTCGGTGGCATTTAAAAGCTCAGCTTCAAGCTGGGCTTTTTTCTCTTCCCATAAAGGCAAATTCTTTTCAAGCGTTTCGAATTCGTGTTTGTCTTTGAATGAGATTTTTCCAGCGGGTTTTTTCTTTTCTTCTTTGATGGAAGGAGCGGGCTCTTCTTGCTTCTTTGCTTCGGCAAGTCTTTCTTGTTTCGCTGAAGCTTCACTCAGCACCGCGCGGAAATCGAGTGTGCTTCCTAATAAATCGTGCACGTTTCCTTTTCCATCTAAAAGAAATAAATGGTCGACTAATTTGTCAAGGAAGTATCTGTCGTGACTCACAATTACCAGACATCCTGGGAAATTCAATAAGTAATCTTCTAGGGCTGAAAGCGTGAAGACGTCTAAGTCGTTAGTAGGCTCATCGAGAATTAAGAAATTCGGATTCTTCATCAAAACCAACAAGAGTTGAAGGCGCTTGCGTTCACCACCGCTCAGCTGATCAATGCGGTTGAAGTGCATGTGCTTCGGGAATAAAAACTTCTCGAGCATCTGCGATGCGCTAATGGTTTTTCCTTTGGCAAGAGGAATGTAATCGGCCACTTCTCGAATGCACTCGATCAATCGTTGTTCGGGTTTAAGGTGCGAAGAAGACTGCTCGTAAAATCCGAACACCACTGTTTCTCCATTCACAATCTTTCCGCCATCGGGTTCCATGCGTTTGGTAAGCAAGTTCAAGAAGGTCGATTTTCCACAACCGTTTCTTCCAATGATACCAATGCGTTCGTTCGATTTGAAAACATAGTCGAATCCGTCCATGACTTTCGATTCGCCCATAGATTTTGTGGCCTTAATGAATTCAACCACCTTCGAACCCATGCGCGTAATGTTAATCTCAAGATCCAATTCCGCATCGTCTGGTTTGCGCTTGAGCTTGTCTTTCAACTCTTCAAACGAATCCATGCGGCTCTTGCTCTTCGTTCCGCGGGCACGGGGCATGCGGCTAGCCCATTCGGCTTCGCGACGGAAGAGATTTAAATTTTTATCGCGAGAAGCGGCTTCCAATTGTTCGCGCTCTGCTTTCTTTTCAAGATAGTAAGAGAAATTGCCTTTGTATTTGTAAAGTTCTCCGTTTTCTAATTCCAAAATTTCGTTGGTGATGTTTTCCAAGAAATAACGATCGTGCGTCACCATAAACAAGGTCATGCGTGCCTTCGTTAAATATTCTTCCAACCACTCAATCATGTCTAAATCCAAGTGGTTCGTTGGCTCATCGAGAATAAGGAAATCAGCTTCTTCCAACAAAACTCTTGCAAGGGCTATGCGTCGGCGTTGACCACCGCTCATGTTTCCCATTTGCTGGTTCAGGTCAATGATGTTCAACGCGCCAAGGATCTGTTTTGCTTTCGCATCGTAATCCCATGCATTTGCATGTTCCATCATGTCATGCGCTTCTTGCAATCCGTCTCCGGTTGCAATGGCCAAGTCATACGCACGAATCGCCTTCGTCATGGCGTTGTCTGCAGCGAAAAGAAAATCTATAGCAGTGCCATTGGCATCAAAAGCTTCGTCCTGAAGCAAGATGGCCCATTTAATTTCTTTGTTGAATGTAATTCTTCCTGCATCGGGTTCATCTTTGCCTGCAAGCATATGCAGCAGTGTAGATTTTCCTGTTCCGTTCTTCGCAACCAATGCTACTTTTTGTCCTTCTTCAATTCCGAAAGAAAGGTCGGTAAACAATTCACGAATACCGAAGGCCTTCGACACATTTTCAACTGATAATACATTCATGCCGCGAAGTTCGTTGAATTTGTTCAATTATAGCACAAGACATTCTAGCGCAATTGTGTTATTTTCGAAGTGTGAAATTTTACACTGCACCCTTCGCCGAAATTCCCGCTGAAAAAATGTACCGCATTTTGGCTTTGCGTTCCGATGTTTTTGTGGTGGAACAGAATTGTGCCTATCAAGATTTAGACGGAAAGGATCTTCAATCATTTTGGGTGTGGGCAGAAAATGAGCAAGGCGAAATTCATGCAACGGCTCGATTGCTTCCTGCAGGAATTTCTTATAATGAAATTAGCATTGGCAGGGTTTGTACCTCGCTTCTTTCTAGAAGGACAGGATTGGGTAATTTGCTTATGGAAGAGTGTATTCAACAATGTGAAAGCATTTGGGGAAAGCAAACCATCACCATTTCAGCACAGCAATATTTGTTGAAGTTTTATAATGAATTGGGATTTGTTGTAGAAGGCGAAATGTATTTGGAAGATGATATTCCACATTTGAAAATGAAACGAAAGGCATGAGTTTTTCCATAACGAAATACAACATTCACGAGTGGTTCATGGCAGCTGGAGTTTTCTGCATGAGTGTTTATTCTAAAGGAGTGACTGTGTTTTTAGCGCTTGCTTTTTTGACCATGCTTCTTCAAGTTTTTGTTGGTGGAAGGAAGTTGGAATGGCGCAGCCTAAACGCATGGGCTTTTTTGTTTTTCGCGATTTTCTCAGCGTTTTTATTGTCAGGAATTTGGAACGATTGGAACCACAAAACTGCCCTATCAGAGATAGAAACGAAGATTTCATTTCTGGCCTTTCCCTTGTTGTTTTTGTTTTCGTCCAAGTCTATTCTCTCAGCACAGTGCAAACTGCAATGGGCTTTGGTGGCCGGATGTGTCTTTTTTGCAATTGCTTGTCACATTCATGCTCTTGTTGGATTTAATGAAACAGGATTGTGGGAAGAGTTCGTGTATGGAAGATTGTCTTGGACTTTTCATCCTTCGTATCTCGGGTTCTTTTATTTGCTTTCCATGGTATTCTTAGCTTCGGAATTCTTGGATTCCACGAACAAGATATATTCGAGGTGGCTGTTGACAGGGATTGTTTTCTTTTCGTTGGAAACTGCGTTCATGGCTTCGCGCGCAGGCTTCTTAGCGTTGTTTCTGTTTTACGGTATTTTTATTTTTTATGTATTTCGAAGTGGAAAGAGCAAAACGAAAGCCTATACAGTTGTTGGCTCCTCGCTGATTTCTTTTTTGATTTTATTTTTTGGCTTTTCGCCTATTTCGGGAAGAGCGAAAGAGGCTGTTGCTAATTCCGCTTCAATAACGGAAACGAAGAAGGAAGAAAAAGTCGCAAGCACGAGCGAGCGCATTGTGAGTTGGCAGACGGCCTGGGAGATTGGTCGTGATTATCCTATGGGTGTTGGAACGGGAAATTGGAAATCACACTTTACGGAACGATACAAACAGAAAGGAGCCAACTTCGCTGCTGAACATGCTCATCCTGCTCACAATGCCTATTTGCAAATGCTTGTCGAATGGGGTTGGCTTGGTTTACTTACCTTGTTGTCTTTGTTGTTCGTTGGTTTAAGAAGGGCTTGGCAGTTGAACGACTTGTTTTTCTTGGTCTTTGTCCTAGGGGCTTCTTTCCATTTCATTTTTGAAAGTATGCTTGAACTTCAGCAAGGACTTGTTTTTATTGGTTTCTGGATGTTTTTTCTAGTTCATCGGAGCCAGAATGCAGTGGTCTTAAAGTCTTGAATAAGCACTATTAGGACAAGTCCTTTATTTTCCTTAAATTCGTTGCGAAATTTATTAAAATGGCAACAATTGAACTGAAGTTACCCAAGATGGGTGAGAGTGTCGCAGAGGCGTCTATTTTGAGTTGGTTAAAGAAGGAGGGCGATCGTGTAACAGCTGATGAGCCTTTGGTAGAGATTGCTACAGATAAAGTGAATAGTGAAGTTCCTTCTCCAGAAGATGGAATCCTTGTTTCTTGTCGTGTGAATGTGGGCGATACTGTTCAAGTTGGACATATCATTGCAATTATTGAAACTGGAGACGGTGCAACCGCTTCGGCTCCTGTTGCCGTTGCAGCTCCCGCATCGGTTGAAGCGCCAGCCCAAGTGACGGCACCTGTTGCTGCTGCGCCTGTTGCGCAAGTAGCTTCTTCTTCAGACAGATTCTACAGTCCGCTGGTAAAGAACATTGCCAAGCAAGAAAATATTTCTCAAGCCGAATTAGATAGCATTTCGGGTTCAGGTCAAAATGGACGTGTGACGAAGGAAGATTTAATGGGATACATTTCCAACAGAGGAAATAAATCGGTTGTAGCTTCAGCGGCACCGGCTCCTGCGGCATCTGCTCCTGCTCCTGTTGCTTCGGCTCCTTCGGTTGAAGCACCACGCGTGAAAGGTCCTACCATCACGGTTGGTCCGAACGACGAGATTGTGGAGATGGATCGCATGCGCAGAATCATTGCCGATCACATGGTAATGAGTACACAAGTTTCTCCGCACGTTACATCATACGTTGAGGCGGATTTGACGAATGTGGTCATGTGGAGAGAAAAGGTGAAGAAGCAATTCGAAGCCAATGCAAAAACGAAGTTGACATTTACTCCAATATTTATTGAAGCCGTAGCGAAAGCAATTCGTGATTTCCCGGGAGTAAACGCAAGTGTCGATGGAAACAACATCATCATGCGTGGCGACATTAACATTGGAATGGCTGCAGCTCTTCCAACTGGAAATTTGATTGTTCCTGTAATTAAAAACGCCGATCAGTTGAACCTAATGGGTATTGCCAAAAAGGTGAATGATTTGGCTGAGCGTGCAAGAGCGAATAAATTGACTCCAGATGAAATTCAAGGAGGAACGTATACGTTGACAAACGTGGGTTCATTCGGAAACGTAATGGGAACGCCAATTATTAATCAACCACAAGTAGCCATTCTTGCTGTAGGTGCTATTCGTAAAAAGCCTGCGGTAATTGAAACTCCACAAGGAGATGCGATTGCCATTCGTCATATGATGTTCTTATCTCACTCATACGATCATAGAATTGTCGACGGTGCATTAGGCGGACGCTTCGTTCGTCGCGTTGCAGACTATTTGGAGGAGTGGGATGTTAATCGTGAAATATAATTTTTGAAAATAAAACACCTATGAAAACTCGTTTCTTTTCACTTTTGATTGTCGCTCTGGTTGCAATGAGCAATTCATTCGCGGCTTCGAATATGGGTAAGCCTGAATTTGTTGCTGCTTTCTCGGAAGCCAATAAATTAATGGAAGAAAAATTTTGGGACCAAGCGGCGAAGGAATGGAGAAACGTGTTGGCAATGGATCCAGAGAACATCAATGTCAACTACAAGTTGGGATACTGCTTATTGCAGACTGAAACAAATAAGTTGGACGCTTTAATATATTTGGAAAAGGCCACTTCCAAGAAATTGAATACCAGTTACGATCCTTTTGATCCAAACGAAAAAGGAGCGCCCGTTGAAGCCTTGTATTACTTGGCTATTGCGCAACATTTGAATATGCGCTTCGACCACTCAACAGAGAGTCTTGAGACGATGAAATCATTGGTCAGTAAGAATCACAGATTGTCAAATCAAATCAATCGCGCCATTGAGACAAACATAGAAGCAAAAAGACAAGTTGCAAATCCGAAGAAATACATCATCAAGAATGCAGGTAAAACCTTGAACAGCTCGTTTGCGGATTTTGGTCCGGTGTTGACATTCGATGAGAGCAGTATTTTCTTCACAAGCCGTCGTCTTCGTCCAGATTCTACCAATGCGAATATTCGCGATTTTGAAACTGATAAGTTTCGTGACGATATCTACGTTGCTTTCAAAGGAAGGGACGGACAGTGGGTTCAACCTGAATTATTGAATTTAAATTCAGATGACCACGATGCTACAATTTCAGTTTCTCCAGACGGAAACACATTGTTCATTTATCAAGATAGCTTGGGAGACGGTCAAGTGAAGTACTCAACCTTAATTGGTGAAACCTGGAATGCGCCTGTGAAACTGGGTTCTGACATCAACACAAAGTATTGGGAAACACACTGTACCATTTCATCCAATGGAAATGAATTGTACTTCGTTTCAGATCGTCCAAATGGAAATGGAAAAAGAGATATCTATCGTTGTGTGAAAAATGCTGACGGAACTTGGGGCAAATCAGAAAATTTGGGTGGGTTAATTAATACATCTTACGATGAAGATGCACCTTTCTTGAGCCCCGATGGTAAGTTTTTGTATTTCGCTTCGAAAGGTCATACGACCATGGGAGGGTTTGATTTGTTCGTGAGTAAGAGAGCCTCTGATGGATCATGGGGAGCGCCTGAGAATATGGGATATCCATTGAACACTGTTGATGATGATGTGTTCTTCCAGCCTATGGCTGACGGAAAGCGCGCATATTACAGCTCAAGAAGAGATGGTGGTAGTGGTGACTTAGATATTTATGAAGTTGAAATGCCTGAAGTGAAAGGGGCACAATTGGCCAGCCTTGCTGGTGTTTTCAAGCCGGTGAAAGACAAAGCATTACCAGAAGGGTTGAAAGTTGCGATTGTAAATACAAAATCCGGTGAATCCCAAGAAGCAACAGGTAATTCACAGACTGGTGAATTTTTAGCGGTGTTGAAACCTTGTGCTACATACCAGGTTGATTATTTCGAGGGTTTAGAGAAGCTGAAATCCGAGGTTCTTGTAGTTCCTTGCGAAGATCAGAAATATGAATTTAGCCGTGAGATTCAGTTGGTGGAAAAAGTAGTTGCTAAAGTCGATGAAATTAAATTCGATAAGGAGAATCCAGTGCAGACAAAGATTACAGATGACGCTACTTATGCAGAATATTCTCATTTCTTCTTGTACGGTAAAAGTGATTTTTCAACAGGTGAGAAAGAGTTCAAAGACTTCATAGCACTTTGCCAAAAGGTTATTGACCAGAAGGCATTTGTTACCATTACCATTGAGGGTAGTGCTTCTACAGTTCCTACCGCTGGTAGTAAGACAAACGAGATGTTATCAGCGGAACGTTCTACAAATGCTAAGTCCGCATTGAAAAACGCGTTGTTGAAGAATGGTTATATGGAGAACGTCGACTTTAAATTCGCAACTCCTGTAAACGTTGTTCAAGGTAAGAAGTACGAAAACGATGCGATGAAGAATCGCACTGAGTATGAGAAATACCAATATATCAAAGTAAAAGTTCAATAAGAATTCATACATGCTTCATTTAAAGAGACCGTTGGTTTTTCTTGACCTGGAAACCACCGGGACCGACGTTGCGAAAGATCGCATCGTAGAAATAGCTTTTGTAAAAGTTATGCCAGATGGAGCAACTGAAACGCTACCCGAATTTAAAGACACTAAGTTTTTAATTAATCCTGGAATGCCCATTCCCATTGAATCTTCAATGGTTCATGGAATATACGATGCTGACGTAAAGAACGCACCGTTGTTTTCAGATTGCGCACCTATGCTGAATGATTTCATTGAAGGGTGCGACTTGGCAGGATTCAACAGTAACAAATTCGATATTCCGTTATTGGCTGAAGAGTTCTTGCGTGTGGGAATTCCCTTTACGTTAGATGGAAGAAACACAGTGGATGTGCAAGTCCTTTTCCATAAGCTTGAGCCCAGAAATTTGGCTGCAGCATATAAATATTATACTGGTGGATCGTTAGAGAATGCGCATGCTGCGTTAATTGACACACAAGCGACTTACGATGTTTTCAAAGGAATGTTCGAGAAGTATAAAGACGACGAACGTGCTTTGCCAAACACCATCGAAGAAATTGAAGCCATGAGCAGTTACGGAAAGCGTGCTGACTTAATTGGAAACCTTCAATACAACGAACAAGGTGAAATGGTATTCGGATTTGGAAAACACAAAGGAGTGAAAGTTGCCGATGTGCTAACGCGTGAGCCGGGTTATTACAGCTGGATGATGAATGCAGACTTCCCTTTGTATACCAAGGAAGTTCTTCGCAAGTTCCGAAACAATATGATGGCCTAAAGTTATGCGTGTTGCAGTCCTCGTCTCGAATGATTTGACCTACGATCAGCGAGTAAGTAAGATTTGCAATTCTCTTCAAAATAAAAATTGGGAGGTGCGTCTGATTGGCGTATTGAAGTCAGAAAGCACTCCTCTTGAGCGAACCTATTCGACAAAACGCTTGAATGTCTTTTTCAGTAAAGGACCGCTGTTTTATTTCATGTTGAATGTCCGCATGTTTTTCTACTTACTTTTTCATAAGACTGAAATCATTTGGGCGAATGACTTGGATGTTCTGTTGCCTGCCATTCTTGTTAAAAAACTAAGAAAGACCAAAGTGATTTATGACTCGCACGAATACTTCACAGAAGCCGAGGGGCTTACAGGACGGCCCGTAATTAAGTCTATTTGGACAGCCATTGAAGAGTTTTGTGTTCCGAAGGTAGATTTGTTTATAACGGTGAATGGCAGTATTGCGGAGATCTATCGCAACAAATATGAACGCGAAGTTTCCGTGTTACGAAATATGCCCATTCTTGTTGAAGGTGAAACGGTGAAAGAAGTACCCTTCGAAATGAAGACGGTCTTACTTCAAGGAGCTTACATAGATCCCGATCGCGGCGGAATGGAGTTGGTAGAAGCCTTTCAATTCTTGGAAGGAATTCAATTGTTGATTGTTGGCGCAGGAAGAGATTTAGACAATATTAAAAGAAGAATAGTTGAACTTCATTTGGAAGAAAAAGTGAAAGTCCTTCCGAGGATGCCATTCCAGGAATTGAAGAAGTTAACGCAACGTGTTCATTTGGGGGTGTCACTCGATAAGCCGCTACATTTGAATTACACATACTCTCTTCCGAATAAATTGTTCGATTACATTCATGCTGAAGTTCCTGTGCTTGTGAGCCGTTTGGTTGAGCCGCAATGTATTGTTTACGACTACGGGGTAGGTGAGGTGGTGAGTGAAGTGACTCCAACGGAAATTGCAAAGGGCATTGAAAGTGTCCTGAATTCTGGTTATTATAATTCGTACAAGGAAGCCACTAAAAAAGCAAAGTCGGCGTTGCATTGGCAAGCCGACTTTGATAAAATTGATTTTTCTAATTTCTCTTAAAACAAGAATCCTACTGCAACGCCAGTGCGGACGAAGTATCCAACGTATGGGCGGAAGATTTCGTTCGGTGCAGACACGAAAGGCTGACTTGTAGAAATGCGCTTGTCTCCGCTATTCCAGATGGTTCCGAAATTTACGTCAATGCTAATCTTATCTTGGAAGATGCGCTGATATCCGAAAGACATTCCCACACCACCTGTATTGATGTTGCGTTTGTTGTAATCGTAAAAGCTCTCATACGTAATGGGGTCGTAACCTAAATAAACCTGCTCAAGCGCTTCCATGTATTGGTAACGTGCGAACATGGATAGATAAATTCCTTCAGGAGCATTGTACTTACCCATATAATAACGGAATTCTGGAGTAATAGCCGCGCGGGTAATATAGCTGCTTGCAAAGCCATCGCTTTGATCTTGGTACAAAACACCGAGGACAAAACTTGAGCGTTCTTTGGTTTGGTGTTCAAACGACACGTTTGCGGTGCGCATGATTGGAGAAGAAATATCCAACTTCAGGATGTTCTTGTTTTGTGCTGAAACCACACTTGTGGTCAATATCAACACGATTACGAATAACTTGCTTATAAACTGCATATATTTTTCTTTTTGTGTGGATAAATTTAGTGCAATTTCGCTAAGTCAAACACAAAATGCAAATGACAAAAAAGTTCAACATTATTTACCTGGGTTTAGCACCAATTTTATTTGGGTTAAGTTGGTTTATCTCTCATGAATTGTTCAACCATTTCATGAAGAATAAAGGGACAATTGATAATCCTGCCAAAGACAATTCATTGGTCTTTGCATGCGGATTTATTTTTCTTTACCTAATGGTGTTTTTTGTCATTCGTGACCTCTATCCGAAAAAAAATAACAAGTCGTAAATACATTACAAGATCACACATCAAAATTTGTCAAACATTTAAAAATTAAAGAAACATCATGACTGAAATAAACAAAGAAAAATTGAAGGCGCTTCAATTAACCATGGACAAACTTGAAAAGACCTATGGTAAAGGAGCCGTAATGAAATTAGGCGATACCGCTGTTGAAGCAATGGAAGTGATTCCAAGTGGATCATTGGGTCTTGACCTTGCCTTGGGAATAGGCGGATATCCGAAAGGAAGAATCGTAGAGATCTACGGTCCAGAATCTTCGGGTAAAACTACCTTAGCCATTCACGCCATTGCGGAATGTCAAAAGATGGGTGGTATAGCTGCTATCATCGATGCGGAACACGCATTTGATAAGTTCTACGCTGAAGCTCTTGGAGTAGACACTGAAAATCTTTTGATCTCTCAACCCGACAACGGTGAGCAAGGATTGGAGATTGCAGACAACTTGATTCGTTCAGGGGCTATTGACTTAATTGTTATTGACTCGGTTGCTGCGTTAACGCCACGTTCTGAGATTGAAGGGGAGATGGGCGATTCAAACGTTGGGGTACAAGCGCGTTTAATGTCGAAGGCATTGCGTAAGCTTACAGGTACCATCAGCAAGACAGGATGTTGCTGCATCTTCATTAACCAATTGCGTGAAAAGATTGGTGTAATGTTCGGTAACCCTGAAACGACTACGGGTGGTAACGCATTGAAATTCTACGCTTCTATTCGTTTAGATATTCGTCGTTCAACGCAATTGAAAGACGGAGAGAATGCAGTTGGAAATCACACCAAAGTAAAAGTGGTGAAGAACAAAGTTGCTCCTCCTTTCAGAACAACTGAATTCGACATTATGTATGGTCAAGGAATTAGCCGCGTAGGTGAGTTGATTGACATGGGTGTTGATTTGAACATTGTGAAGAAGGCCGGTTCTTGGTTCTCATACGGCGATACCAAATTGGGACAAGGTCGCGATGCGGTGAAGCAGTTGTTAGACGACAATCCAGAATTGATGGAAGAAATCGAAGGCAAGGTAAAAGAAGCTATTGCAGCTAAAAACGCTTAACCTTCTTTTCATTCAAACAAAAAGAGGAACCAAAGGTTCCTCTTTTTTATTTCAGTGCAATTGGAATTACTTGATGTATCTCCAATCTTGATTGTTCTTGATACCTTTCAATGAATGATAAATCAATTTGATTACCGCTTCAACATCGTCTTTCGCCACCATCTCTACTGTTGTGTGCATGTAGCGTAACGGTAGTGAAATGAGTGCACTCGCAACGCCTGCATTGCTGTATGCAAAGGCATCGGTGTCTGTTCCGGTAGCGCGATAAACAGCTGCACGCTGAATATCGATCTTATTCTTTTCAGCCGTGTTAACAATGTGCTTCAGCAAGTTGTTTTGAACCGCAGGGCCGTAGCTCAATACAGGTCCTTTTCCACAAGCTAAATCACCGCTCATGATCTTGCTCATCATAGGCGTTTGCGTGTCGTGACAAACGTCTGTAACAATCGCAACATCTGGATTGATGCGATGCGCAATCATTTCAGCGCCGCGCAATCCGATTTCTTCTTGAACCGAATTCGTGAAGTATACTCCGAACGGAAGTTTGTCTTTGTTCTCTTTCAGCATACGTGCCACTTCCGCAATCATGAATCCACCAATGCGGTTGTCTAATGCACGACCCAAATAATATCTGTCGTTCAACACCATGAACTCATCTTCGAAAGTAGCCACACATCCTACGTGAATGCCCATGTTCTCCACTTCTTCTTTGTTCTTCGCGCCTACGTCTAGGAAAATATTTTTCATGGAAGGCGTTTCCTCTTTCTCTTGACGTACGTGAATGGCTGGCCATCCGAATACACCTTTCACAAGGCCTTTTGCAGTTTGAATGTTTACACGCATGGAAGGAGCAATCATGTGATCGCTTCCGCCGTTGCGGCGCAAATAGATAAATCCATCTGGAGTAATGTAATGCACGAACCAGGCGATTTCATCGGCGTGTGCTTCCACCACAACTTTGTATTTCGCGTCGGGATTAATCACGCCGACAACGGTTCCGTAGGTGTCTACAATGTGCGTATCGATGTACGGACGAATGTAGTCTAACCACAATTGCTGTCCGGGTGTTTCGAATCCGGTTGGCGCAATGTTGTTAATGTATTTTTCTAAGAACTCGTGACTTTTCGCATTCAAGAGGCTCTTCGATTTTTTTGTAGCTGGTGCTTTTGTTTTCTTTGCCATGGCAATAATTTGTATTTCAAAAATAGAACGAGAAAAATCGCGTGAACGTATACCAAGAAAATAGTTTGAACAATACTGCGGTGAACAAATCGCGCACGCGCGAATTGAAGCAAACGGCAGACGGTTCGTTCACGTTGTTTATTCCGGAAGTGGAAGAGACGTATCACAGCACGCACGGGGCTGTGCAAGAATCCATGCACGTCTTTATTGAAAACGGATTGAAGGCCTGCGACAAAGGAGTGATTCGCATTTTGGAAGTGGGATTGGGAACAGGATTGAACGCTGCGTTAACGCTTCAACATGCAACAAAAAAGATTCACTATTGTGCCTTGGAACCTTATCCGTTATCGAAAGAAATCTTGAGTGAATTAGCCGCGAGTAAATCCGATCAGTTCGAAATGAAATTTCATGATGCGAATGCTGGTGAATGGATTTCCATTCAAGAAAACTTTTCATTTGTTCGCATGGAAGTGGGGTTGGAAGAATTTCAATCGGAAGATAAATTCGATGTCATTTATTACGACGCCTTTGGTCCGCGTGTAGAGCCTGGCTTATGGACGCCCGACCGCATGCAGCAGTGTTTCAATTTGTTGAATGAAGGTGGCGTTTTTGTGACTTACTGCGCCAAAGGCGAAGTGCGTCGTAATCTTCAAGCAGCGGGGTTTGTGGTTGAGCGGTTGCCTGGGCCGCCGGGGAAACGCGAAATGCTAAGAGGGGTGAAACCCCTCTAGAATGTTTTCAACGAATGCCCTTCAGGCGAATGTTCGCTGAACGAATGTCTGCGACTTTTTTTTCTATTATCGTCCATGACATTCGCGAAGCATTCCTCGAAGAGATTCGCCCAACAGGCATTCATGACCTATTTCCTTCCAACAAATCTCACCACATCCGCAATACCAATATGGTATTTTCCTTCGTTGAGTTCGACTTGTTTTTCTTCAAGAATTTCGAAATGCATGCCGTGAAAATCGCTCATGAGCGTTTCAATAGAGTAGAGCATGTTCAGATCTTTTGGTCCGCCAGAAGTGTTGTTCAATTGAAGCGGATTGTAGGCTTCTAATATCACCACTCCTCCGGGCTTTAACCAGTTTTTAATTTTTTCATGAAGTAAAATGCGCAGTGATTCTGGCAGGTGAGAGTAAACGAGCACCACTGCATCGAAGGAATTGTCTTCGAAGTTTGCATCTGCCACATTACAAATTTCATAATTGATTTTCGCGTTGAATGAAGCGGCTAAGTCAATGGCCTTTTGTTTTCCAACTTCACTCAAGTCGAAAGCCTCAACCTCCCATCCCAATGACGCAGCATATGCGGCATTCCGACCTTCACCTTCACACGGAAAAAGAATTTTTCCTGCCGGAAGTTTATCGATTTGTTCTTTGAAAAATTCATTCGGCTTATTGCCGTATGCGAATCCATCTTCACTGTATCTGTCGTTCCAAAATTCTGCATTCATAGTTGAATTGTTTTTTGCGAAGATGATGATTCTGTTTTTGAGGTTTGGTGTCTATAGTCACGCTGAGCCGGGCTAGAATGTCTTTCAGACGAATGCCCTTCGGGCGAATGTTCTTTGAACGAATGTCTTTGACGATGTTTCAGATTTAAGAAAATTCATTCTCATTCTCATTCTCATTCTGTTTCTAATTCATTCTCGTTGAAAGGAAATAAATCAAGAATCTTGAAAAAAACGGCAAGGATGTATAGATTTTCTTTGTTGAAAATCCTTAGCATGAAAAGACTTTTACTCGTTACAGTCGCTTGTATGGCATGCGAAATGTTGTTGGCCCAACGCCTCGTGCCATTCGTTGCAAACAATCAGCAACACATCTTGAACGATTCAATGGATGATTTTTCTTGTCGCGACGGGGAGGTGTTTCATGATTCGCTTTTTGTTTCAGTTTATTACGATGATACGCTTACGCACTCGGCATTGCGAGTTTTAAAAAATGATGTCCTTGTCGATGTGCCAATTGATTGGAATACGAATAACGGAAAGATTTTCGATCTGTTCAGTGGGAACGACAAGCTATATGCAGCAGGTTATAGATATGATTCTGCAGTAGGAAATTTCGAACCGAATTTGGCCGTTTATGAAAACGGTGTTTGGAGTCATTATTCTTATCCCCCAAATACAAGATTTTATTTTGGAAATGTTTTCAATAACAAGGTGTATTTGTTTGGGAGTAATGTACGTCCAGCTTGTGTGTTTGAAAACGGAGTTTTTAATGAAATCGCTGTGGATTCAGTAGTAGATGCTCAGGTGTACGATGAGAAATTGTTTTTCATTGATGTGAATTATTCAGGTGTCAAGTATTTAGATTCTCAGGGTGAAGTGCACACCGAAGAAATAGCTTGTGACTCATTGATGCGTTTTAGTGTTGTGAACGGACAATTATTTGTTTCGGGAAAATGCAATGAATTTTTGTTTCGAAGGAATGAAAATGCAGAATGGGTGTTCGATGATTTGGGAGTCGATTTTAGCCTTTTAGATAAGACTAAACTCGGAAATGTTTACCTGACTGACAAGGGTTACCTGTGCAATTTGACACCAACATTTCGAAACGAATCTTTGGCTGGTCAAAAAAATTCTTATGAGTTGAAGAAGCAATCTGAATTGAATCATACCATCCAAAATATGTGTTATTTTGAAGGAAAGTATTTGGCGCTATGTTCAAGAATTATAGATGGCAATGCGGGAGGGATAAGCACAATAGAAAGCGGTTGGAAATGTCAGGAGATTTCTACAGGTGTAGTTTCGGAAGTAGTCATTCCTGGTTACTCCTCCTACTTTTATGATGTTATATATTTTTCATTGAATCATTTTACTTCAGGACTGAAGTATAGAGGGAATAAACTTATTTATTCAAATTCGGCCGTTTTGTACGGCATAAAGGATGGGTCTATAAGTGGTGTTGGAGCTCTTTATAAATCGAATCTCGATGGTGCCTATTGTGGACCTGCAGCAAACGATTATTCGAACGACTTCGCTGAGAGATACAATAGATTGTGGAAAGTAAAACAAGCGGATATCGATTACCACAATAACCATTGGTATGAAGCGAATTATTCAGCTCCGATAGATATTTTGGAATGGCCGGGTAATGGATCTGTAATCAATGGTGAACCTCAAATAATAGCGCCGTTTCACGATGTGAATGGAAACAATATCTATGAGCCTCAATTAGGCGACGCTCCAGAAATAAAGGGAGATGAGGCCTCATTTTATATAATTGCTGATGGAAGAGAAGTTTCTCAAAAATATCTCAATGATAACGATTCAAGTTTGGTTTCAAACCTTGAATTTGCGGTAATGGAATATGTGTTTTCGAATTCACAGAACGAAGCGTTGAAACACACCATCTTTACCGATTATCGCATTAATCTTCGTGATGTCTCTCCATTGAGCGATGCCTATTTTGGATTTCAAGTTGATTTTGATTTGGGCAATAATCATGATGATTATGTCGGTTCTGATAGCCTTAAGAGTTTAGTTTTTGGATACAATGGAGATGATTTGGATGAACCAACGAGTGGGTCATATGGATACGGTAATGAAGTGCCAGCGTGTGGCTTTAGATTTTTGAATTCTTCAATTGCTGGTGCCGTCTACTATCACAACAGTAGTCACCCTACTTTAGGAAGTCCTTCCAATTACCAACAATATTATAATTGTCTTCAAGGTAAACGAAAGGATGGATCAGCCATAGTTAATGGGATAACGCAAGAGCAAACTCATTTTAGTTATAACGGAGAAGTTGGATTTCCTGGTGTATGGAATGAAGCTAATGTTGGGAATGTTCCTAGTGATAGAAGAATGTTCGTGTCAACATTTATCGGAGATCTTCAACCAAATACCCCCGTGTGTATCTCTATAGCTCGAACAGCAGCCTCAGATACCCTATCTGCTGGCAGCCCATCTATCAATGCAGTTTATAAGATGAAACAGTACTCAGATGAAGTGCAGCAGTATTACGATCAATATCTTCAAACCACCGATTGCAATCAGTTGGTTGGAGTGGAAGAGGAAAGTGAAGATGCTTATGGAGTGAACGTATACCCCAATCCTTCGAGCGATCGAGTGGCGGTGCAAACAACACGAAGCTCCATCTGCAAGATTGAGTTGTTTAATCCAGTTGGAAGTCTCGTTTACAGCACATCTGGTCTCGATGTTGGTGCCGTAGTCATAGATGTAAATGCCTACGCACATGGTTTGTATTCCGTACGAGTTTACTTGAAAGATGGTACAGTCGAGGTGAGAAAAATTATTGTGGAATAGGTTTCGTAGGGTCGTTAGATTTCTATTTTAAAGGTAAGAAGTGAAGGAAAGACGGTTGTCGCATCCCAAGCCTTATCGTAAATTCCAGAAGCGTTATGCGGCACACCCCTTTATCAATACTCAAACATCTCCTGATGGTAGGTCGCTCGTGAATCATTGTAGAGTATCTTTGACAGTACATTTTTGAATCCATGAATCTTCAAATTCTATCCAATAACTTATTGCAACAGTTCAAAGCAGCTGTTTCAGTGCAGTTGGATTCAATCATTGAAGAATTGGATAAAATTGAAACTCCCGTTGATTATTTTAAATTCTACAACTCCGTTTCAAGTGTCTATTCTTCTAAAATTGAAGGAGAAGAAATAGACTTCGATAGCTATTTCAAACATAAATTCTTAGAGGTAAGCTATAAGCCCGATTATACGAAGAAGCCCGACGACCTTTTCATGGCTTACGAATACATATTCGGGAAGGAACTGAATTTTGAAAATCTAAAAACAGCTCATTCAATTTTAAGTGCAAACCTTCTCCCTTCTTCTCAACAGGGATTAGTAAGAACGAATCCAATGTTTGTAATAAACAGCGATGATAGAATCGACTATGTTGCTGCGGAACCAAGCAAAATAAATGCAGATCTTAACCGACTATTTGCAGATATCGAATGTCTTTTGAATACTGAACTGAGCCATGAAGAAGTTCTTTATTTCGGCTCTTACATTCACTTAGTATTCGTTAAAATTCATCCATTTCAAGATGGAAACGGTAGATCGGCAAGACTTTTAGAAAAGTGGTTTCTCATTCGAAAGTTTGGAGAAAAAGCTACAGCTATTCAACTCGAAAAGAATTATTACTTAAACCTCGAATTGTACTACAGAAACCTAAGAATTCTGGGCATTGACTATGAATTGTTAGATTACAACAAAGCGTTAGATTTTCTTCTAATGACTGTCAACGGGTTAATTAATCAGAAATAAAGTCGCGGTAAAATAATAGGTTCACTAAAAAAAAGGTAATTGAAGAATGTCTTTCAGACGAATGCCCTTCGGGCGAATGTTCTTTGAACGAATGTCTGCGACTTCTCTTTCTTTTTTCAAAATCGTCCATGACATTCGCGAAGCATTCCTCGAAGAGATTCGCCCAACAGGCATTTAGGACCTATTTCCGGCTATACGTTCCAAGCTTTTCGCTTCGCTCAAAGGCTTTCCACTGCTATCCGGGGTATGGAAGAATTGTTTTGAACAATTAATTTCTAGGCTTTTCTTTTAATTACTTTTAGCTAACCGCAACAAAACTTTGTCTGTCGCGCTGCCAGGACATGTATTGGGTATGTTTTTAGCGCGTATTAGTAAGTTAAGTGCAATTAAAACATTGTGAAAAGCAAAATACCAATATCTCAAACGCACCCAAATCTTCTTGAAGAATGGGATTACGGATTAAACGAAAGGTATCCTAACGAATTTAGCAAAGGATCCCACTTTAAAGCATTTTGGAAATGTAAGAAAAACCACTCTTGGCAAGCTACTATTTACACAAGATCTAAGGGACACGGTTGTCCATTTTGTAGATCAAGCACTTCACTCAATGAATTGTTAATTTTTTCTGAATTAAGCTATGTATTTCATAATGCGATTCATCGGTATATAAAGGACAAGAATGAAATTGATATTTTTTTACCCGATGTAGGTATCGGCGTTGAATATGATGGATTAAGATGGCACATCGAAAATGATCAAAAAGACAGAGGTAAAAATGAATATTTTCAAAGAAGTGGTATTAAAATCATCAGAATTAGACAGAAAGGACTGCCCAAAATAACAGATGATGACATTATTGCTGAAAAGAAAATTGATGCTAAAGCAACAATAAATGATTTGCTAAAAACAATCTTAAGAACAGGCCAAGCCGAAGATTATAAATTAAAAATTCTCGATTATCTCAAGGCCGATGGCGTAGTGAATGATTCAAAGTATCAAGAATTGTTAGCTTATCACCCATTTCCTTTTAAAGGTAAAAGTTTAGAAGATAAATTTCCAACATTATCAATAGAGTGGAATATTAGCAAGAATAAAAATCTTACGCCGAATCATTTCTATCCCAAATCAGGAATTGCTGTGTGGTGGAAATGTTCAAAGGGGCATGAATGGAAAGCAATAATTTCGAACCGAGTGAATGGCAGTGGTTGCCCAATTTGTTCAGGTCATGTTGCTGGATCAGAAAATAACCTCACAGTATTTAATCAGGTTTTAGCGAAGGAATGGAATTATCAAAAAAACAAATTGCAACCTTCTGATTATTTACCGAATTCAAGTAAAAAAGTATGGTGGAAATGTGAAAAAGAGCATGAATGGCAGGCTACTATTACAAATCGTAATTCCAAGGGCTCAGGCTGTCCGTTCTGCTCTGGCAATGAGGTAGAAGAATCCGGAAGTGTATTTTACAACAAGGAGATTATGTCAATTTGGAACTTTGAAAAAAACAATTCAATAAATCCAAAGAAGCTGAGTAAAAATTCAAGTAAGAAAGTTTGGTGGAAATGTAAAGAGAATCACGAGTGGGAATCAATAATTGCAAATATTTCTAGAGGAAGTGGATGTCCATTCTGCAGTGGACATAAACCAACTTATGAAACTTCATTTGGGAATAAGCATCCTGATTTGCTCAATGAATGGGATTACTCGAAGAATAACCTAAGTCCTTACGATGTAAGTTGCCAATCAAAGAAAAAAGTCTGGTGGATATGTAAAGATGAACATCAATGGCAAACAACAGTGCAGAATAGAACCAAAGGTTCAAGATGTCCTTATTGTAGTAATAAAATTGTGCTGCTGGTAAATTCTCTTTTCACTTTAGAACCGGAAATAATGAAAGAATGGGATTTTATAAGAAATCATGAATTAGACCCAAAAAAAATTAGCCTTGGTTCAGGACTTAAGGCTTGGTGGATTTGTAAGAATGGTCATTCCTGGGAAGCAGCAATTTACCAACGCACTAGAACCAAAACTGGATGTCCTTTTTGTTCTAACAAGAAAATTTCAATAGAAAAATCTATTGCGAGTACACATCCCCAATTAATGAAGGAATGGGATTTTAAGCTAAACGCAGAAATAAAACCTGAGATGTACTCACATGGTTCCGTAAAAAAAGTTTGGTGGAAATGCGCTACTGGGCATAGTTGGCTTGCGTCAATTGGAAAAAGAACGAGTGGAAGGGGTTGTCCGGAATGTTATAATTTGAAAAGAAAAAAACAATCTTAATTCTAAATACACTACGACAATGATTCAAAGTAATTATTCCTTTTGTATTTTGACAAATGAAAAAAAAGGCAGGAGTGCAACACGTGTTTAGGGTCACTAATTGCGAAGACGCTAGCCCATTTTCACCGCCTCCAACGCAAACACCAACGGAACTTTATTTCCAAAGTGCTTCACATGAAACTTACCCGGTTCGAATTCTTCGGAATGCTTGAAGCAATTGTACGGAGAATAATTGAACTCTTGAAATTGCGTGAGCTGAAGGCCTTGTGCGAGAAGCGAGGTAAGGACTTCGCTGGTGGAATGATTCCAATACGCGCAAGTGATTTCAATGTCTGAAGTGGGATCTGCGTAGGTGCCGGTGCTGGTTTCAATGTCCGGACCGGAATTGAAATAATTGTATCCGACCGTTTGAAACTCATTGTCGAACATCCACATCACCGGATGAAATTCAGCAAAAATAAATTTGCCTCCAGGCTTCAAAAAATGAGAAACAATTTCAGCCCAACGATCTAAATCAGGTAACCAGCCTATGGTTCCGTAACTGGTGAAGACAATGTCGAATTTTTTGTCTAGATGATTCTTCAAATCATATACGTCGCAACAAATAAACTCCGCGTCGAGCTGAAGCTTTTCATTCAAGACCTTGGCTTGATCAATGGCAGCGTCTGAAAGATCTACCCCTGTTACTTCAGCGCCCATGCGGGCGAGAGAAAGCGAGTCTTGTCCGAAATGACATTGCAAATGCAAAATAGATTTTCCACGAATGTCGCCAAGCAAATTCAATTCAATTTCATTCAACGAAGATTTTCCATTCAGAAATTCTTCCACAAAATAAAATTCAGATTGCACGTGAACCGGCACTCGTTTGTTCCAAGAGTCCTTATTCATTTTCACATAGTCGAAGTTTTCCATTAGCCTATTCGTTTAACAACACTTGCATTTATTTTTTCATAGAACTGATGCGGATGCTGCGTGCGCCAATTCACTTCATTCAAATTTCCACCCGAAACAAAATACTGATCGATATACGCTTTCGAAAAATCCTCCAACACGTGATCGCGGAAATTCACCAAGGCAATCCATCCGTCTTCGTCGTTCACGTCTTCAAACCATTCTTCGTAATAGCAATCGTCGCTGGTGTGGAAGTTCAATACATTTTCACCAATGAAAATGAATTTCGTTATTCCTTCGTTAATCAAATGATCGGCGAACTCGCGCTTCAAAAACATAATGTCGTTGTACAACAAATCGTTCCACTCACCAATCAATTCAACAATCGCATAACCCTCGCCATAATTCGCGAAAAGTAATTTCACAAACAGCGTCTGACTACCAATGGTGTCCCATTGCGGATGAATGTAGAAATCGTAAATCTTGTTGCTGAATTCGAATTCGGAATACTCCTGATTGAAAAACGGAGAACGCTCATCTTCTTCCGCGCAATACAATCCCCTCCAGTTGTAATAAGGCTCTAACGTGTGCATGTTATTTTTTCAATGAATCAACGGCCAATCTAACACTTCCCTCTTTCAACAAAAGAGCTTTTGCTTCTTCTGCATTTAATCCGGTTTCCTCCATCACCATGCGCGTTCCGCGATCGACTAATTTGTAGTTGGAAAGCTGCATGTCGACCATCTTATTTCCCTTCACATGTCCAAGTTGAATGAAGGTGCACGTGGTAATCATGTTCAACACAAGCTTCTGTGCAGTACCGCTTTTCAAGCGTGTACTTCCTGTTACGAATTCTGGACCCACCACCACTTCAATTGGAAACTTCGAAACAGCCGCAACAGCCGATCCTGCATTGCAAACCACACATCCCGTTGAAATGCCTTCTTCGTTGCATTTTTTCAACGCACCAATGACGTAAGGTGTTCTTCCCGACGCAGCAATTCCAACTACCACATCGTTCGTGGTTATGTTGTGTGCTTGTAAATCTTTCCAACCTTGTTCTTCACTGTCCTCTGCAAATTCAACGGCTTTCCGAATGGCGCCGTCGCCACCGGCTATAAGACCTATCACTCTTCCGAAGTCCACTCCAAACGTAGGCGGACATTCAGAAGCGTCTACAATGCCGAGTCTTCCGCTGGTGCCAGCGCCCATATAGAAGAGTCTTCCTCCGTCTTTCATTTTCGAAACGATTTCCGAAATTAATTTTTCTATTTGCGGGATGGCAAGCGCCACCGCTGCAGGAACAGAGCGGTCTTCTTCATTCATTCCAACCAATAATTCGGAAATGGATTTCTGTTCTAATTGATTGTGACGGCTCGAAGATTCGGTAGTTGACATGGTAAATGTTTTTCACAACGAAGGTAAGAAAGGTGTTCACAACCCGTTTCATTTGAATGAAATCTTAAAGGGTGATTGTCTATTTTCGAAAGTGTAAAATGCAAATGAAATGAAGAAAATTTTTTGGTTAATGCTGGTGCTCTTCACTGCGGTGACGGCCAATGCACAATCGGATTCGACCATTACGGGCGATGTAGATGTTGCTGCTAACGCAGCGAAAATGTTAAGTGCAGAGCACGAATACATCAAAGGTAACATGCGCGGTGCCATTACAATTTATCGTGAGGTGTTGGCCAATGACCCTATGAACTACAAAGCGCAGCTGGGTGAAGCAGAATGTTATTACAATTTGAAGAAGTATCCAGATGCGTTCAAATCGTTGGATAAAGCCGTTAAGATTAAAGGAACACGCACCAAAGAACTGACTTTGTTTTACGCGAAATGTTTCCACAGAACAGGTGATTTGGACCGTGCTATTTCTGAGTACCAAGCTTATTTGAAATTGGAAAAGCCAAAGACTTACGAGGCAGATCAAGCAAACAAGTTTATTCGTGAATGTGAATTTGCGAAGCGCAAAATGGAAAGACCAGTAGATGTTACCATTACCAACTTGGGTGGTGCTGTCAATACCCGTTTGGAAGAATACGCGCCAAGTATTACGGCAGATGGAAAAACAATGGTCTTTACTTCACGTCGCGACAATACGACTTCTCCGCCTGATCGCATGGGAAGAAACATTGACGAAAAAGGTGACTTCAAGTTTTACGAGGATATCTATTACAGCGTTATTGATTCAGTGACCGGAGAATGGGGCGACTGTGAGAAATTGCCTGGTGCAGTGAATACGTTTTATCACGACGCTGTGTTGAGTATTGTTCCAGATGGATCAATGATCTACGTCTACAAAAACGATGGCGACAATGCAGGTGACATCTTCTTCTCGAAGAAAGGCGAAACCAAATGGCGCGAAGCGGAGCGTTTGCCAAAGTCAATCAACACCACGTTCTTCGAAGGAAGTGTTTCTCAAACCGCCGACGGTAAGAAATTGTATTTCATTAGTGAACGTATGGACGGAATGGGAAGAGGAGATATTTATGTTTCAGAAAAGAACGGCGCGGCTTGGGGAAAGCCTAAGAATATGGGCCCTGTGATTAACACTTCTCACGACGAGAAATTCGTGTTCATCCATCCGAATGGAAAGACCTTGTTCTTCGCATCTGAAGGACATTTGGGAATGGGTAGCTACGACATCTTCAAAACAGAATTGGTGAACGGCGTTTGGTCGAAGCCGATTAACTTGGGATACCCGATTAACACCGTGAATGAAGAATCGACGTTCTCGTTGACTTCAGACAACAAATACATGTACATTGCTGCTGAGTATCCCGATTCATACGGAGATCGTGATATCTACAAAGTAGATGTTTCGCGTTATCCTGTTATGAGTGAAGGATATGAGAAGAGCGTTTATGCGCAATTGATTGCTATTGTTTTGGATGTGAACGGCAAGGCTTCGAAAGGAGTGAAAGTAAGTGTTGAAGATTTAGACACCGGAGAAATTTTAAATGGTGAAACCGACAAGGCGGGTTATTGCCGTGTGAATGTTCAAGGTGGAAAAACCTACGTGGTGACTGCTGAAAAAGACGGAAAGAAATTCTCTGAAGAAGTTACAATTGAATTGAAGAACAGTGGCGAAACCGTTCGCAAATGGGAAATCAGACTCTAATTCCCAATCTGTTTGAATTGTGAAGTGAAGGTTCTTAAATCCTTCCACCACGAATAATCTTTTGCGTAGATGGCGTTCATTTGTTGGACGCCATCTTCGTTTAGAACAGCGGCGTTCTTATTTGGAGTGAGAATACCCGATTTTATTTTTGGAAGTTGACTGGTGAATTCCGCATTTACCTTTCCGTATCCCACCCACGATTTCTTTCCGAATAAAACGTTCAGTGCATTGCTAAAAGCAGACAACGGTTTCGATATGAAAAAAAAGCAAGGGAAAAGCATGAGGGTGAACAAAGCGCTTACAACATCGAATGCGCGCTTTTGACGTTTGTTCAGTGTGTTTGAAATGGAATTAACGGTAACGAAGAAACCTTCTGTCGCACTTTGAATGTGCTGACTGCCAATGATGAAAAGACTTTCAGGCGGAGCGATTTTAAATTCCAGTTGCAAGGAAGAGAGATTTCCCATCTCTGAAATAATCTCACTGCTCGTTAAATCTTTCGCGCAGAAAATGACTTCTTGAATTTTCTGAATGCGCACATATTCCAACAAGGAAATGCTGTTCGCTTTCTCAGCAACCACTTGCTCGAAAGAAGCAATGGGATAATCTATTTGATGAAGAAAGGTTTGCACACGTGCGCCTTCTTCTTCTGAACCGATGAGTAAAATTCTTTTCTTCGGATTGCCTTGCCAATTCCATTTTCCCGAAATGAATTTGCTGAAAAGCGCATGAATGAGCGGCAACGAAACCAAGGCGAACAGCGCGCTGAGCAAGATAACTATTCGTGAAAAGCGAATGGTTTCTGGTAGCAAGGAATAAATGAGCAGTGTAATAACTGAAACCATAAGCACGGGCTTAAGCGTGCGTTGCGGAAAGACGGGTTTGTCGTAAGCGCCGTTCAACCAATTACCAATTAATGTAAAGGCTGTAATGACGCAGGCCGTTACCAGCATGAGAAATGAATCGAAGTTTTTCGATTGCCATTGCGAATAGTGATCGGCGAAGGTGTATATGCCTAGGCTTAAAACTGTAGCGTCTGCAAGGGGCAAAAGGCTCGATGAAATGACGCGCGATACAATGGAAACGGAAGCACGCATCCACACCGCCATTTGAATGAAGAAGGAAAACCATTTGGCATGCGAAGCCGAAAAATGCTTGCGCGCAAAAATGATCATGGCGTTGTAAAATACGTAGACGTAATTCAAGCTGCCTTTCTTCGTGCTTTCACCTTTGTAGTGAATAATGCTTGTTTCCGGAAAATAATAGTTCTTCCATCCGCCTTGAATAATCCGCCAGCTCAAGTCAATGTCTTCTCCGTACATGAAGAACGCTTCGTCTAACAATCCCACTTGATCCAACGCTTTCTTGCGCATGAACATGAACGCGCCGGCTAGAATTTCAATCTCGCAGGTTTCATCGTAACTGAGGTGACCTAAATAGTAACGGTTGAATTTTTTGCTTTTTGGAAACAACTTTGAAATTCCAAAAATCTTATAGAAGCTTGTTTCGGGAGTTGGCAATCCTCGTTTCGATTCAGGAAGAAGTATTCCTTTTCCGTCGACCATGGTAACGCCCAATCCGCCTGCATTTGGATGTGCATCCATAAAAGCAAGAACCTTTGAAAAGGTGTCTTCTTTGACAACAGTATCTGGATTCAACAACAAGATGTATTCACCTTGGGCAATGCGCATACCTTGATTGTTGGCCTTCGAAAAACCAGTGTTGTCTTTATTGGCAATGAGATTCACCCAAGGGAATTTTTCTTCCACCATTTCGTTTGAACCGTCAACGCTGTTGTTGTCAACAACAATGACTTCACCTGCAATGCCACGCATAGCGGCATGCACAGAAGTTAGGCATTGCTCAAGGAAATACTTGACGTTGTAGTTGACAATGATGACGGTCAGGCGCATGTTGCGAAGATACGTTATCTAGCTATTCGCTTTGCCGTAGGGAACACGTTGTTGAAGACTTCGTCCCAAGGTAATCTCATCGGTGTATTCCAATTCAGCACCCACCGCAATGCCTCGAGCGATAGAGGTAATGGTAATCGGAAGGGCAGCCAGTTTTTTCGAAATGTAAAACGCTGTTGTTTCTCCTTCCATGGTTGCGTTAAACGCGAAGATGATTTCAGAGACTTGATCACGTTCGCAACGTTCCACCAGGCTCTGAACGGTCAGGTCTGAAGGACCAATGCCGTCCATGGGGGAGATTAATCCGCCCAACACATGGTACAAGCCGTGAAATTGTGAAGTGCCTTCAACAGCCATGACATCGCGAATGTCGGCCACCACACAAAGTGTTTGCTTGTCTCTTCGGTCGTTGGCGCAAATGCCACAGAGTTTATCGTCGGAAAGGTTATGACAATTCGAACAGAATTGAACATGTTGTTTCATGAGTTGAAAGGAAGAGGAGAAGCGTTCGACTTCTTCGTTGGATCTGCGCAACAGATCAAGCACCAAGCGCAAAGCCGTCTTCCTACCGATACCCGGCAGAGAAGCCATTTGGTCAACGGCGGCTTCAATCCATTTCGAACTCGAATTCATGATAGCGAAATTACATGCTGTTGTTCGAAACCTTTTCAATAAACAAAAAGACTTTTCAAAAAAATGAATTAATTGCAAAGAAAAACACGCATGTCTCCACTTGTAATTGCAACGGTTCTAATTGTCTATTTCATTGCCCTCTTCGCGGTGGCTGTGGTGACGTCCAAAAAAGCGGACAACGCCTCGTTCTTCAAAGCGAATAAAAGCGCTTCCTGGATGTTGGTGGCCTTTGGAATGATTGGTACATCGTTATCGGGAGTAACCTTTGTCTCAGTACCTGGAACAGTTAGCGTTGCAGGCATGCAGTACTTCACCATGGCGCTCGGATTTTTCGCGGGATACTTTGTCGTGGCGTACATGCTGTTGCCCTTGTATTACAAATTGAATTTGACTTCCATCTACTCGTATTTAGAACAGCGCTTTGGTTCTCCGGCTTATGAACTCGGAGCTTTGTTTTTTATTCTATCTCGAACCGTTGGAGCTTCGTTGCGTTTGTTCCTCGTGGTGAATGTGATTCAGTTCTTAATTATGGATGCCCTCGGTGTTCCTTTCGCAGTGACTGCTGGAATTACCTTGCTCATGATCTTGGCTTACACTTACAACGGCGGTGTGAAGACCATTGTGTGGACAGACACCCTTCAAACCTTTTTTATGTTGTCGGCCTTGGTTGGATGTGTGATTTATATTTTGAATCAGCTCGGCGGTTGGGATGCTGCTTGGAATGCAATTTCAAGTTCGAAGGCAACGAGCGGATTGGATCTGGCTTATGTGTTTAACGGCGATGTGTTACACAAGAAGTATTTCTTGAAACAGTTTTTGGGCGGGGCATTCATAACGATTGCCATGACCGGATTGGATCAGGAGATGATGCAGAAGAACATCAGTGTTTCGAATTTGAAAGACTCGCAGCGCAACATGATTTCCTTCAGCGCTGTTATGGTTGTTGTGGTTGGAATGTTTCTTTTTTTAGGGGCGTTGCTCTTCGTTTACATGCAGCAGTTTCAGTTGGAAAAACCGTATGTGGGCGATGCTATTTTTCCCACCATGGTTATGCAGCACATGCCTCCAATAATGGGGTTGTTGTTTATTGTCGGATTGGTGAGTGCGCTTTTCCCCTCGGCCGACGGGGCTATTACGGCATTGACGGCTTCTTTCTGTATTGACTTGTTGCGCTTTTCGAAAATGGAAAAGAGTGAAGAAGAGAAGGCGAAGATTCGCAAGCGCGTTCATCTTTCATTCACGGTCTTGTTCTTTTTTATTGTGTTGTATTTCCGTTGGTTGAATGAAAAGACCATCGTGGATTTGCTCATGGACTTGGCGGGATACACCTACGGGCCTTTGCTCGGCTTGTTTGCATTCGGCATACTCACGAAGCGTGAGTTAATTGGCAGCAAGTGGAATGTGGTGTTCATTTGTTTGCTCTCTCCCGTGCTGACTTATTTGCTTGCATTGAACAGTAAGGCGTGGTTTTACGGCTACGAAATGGGAGCAGAGAATCTTATTGTGAATGGAGCAATTACCTTTTGCTTACTCTACTTGCGAGGCACCTTCCGTAAAGCGGATCTTGTGTAACATCTTTCGAAGAATCTTGTGAAGCATCTTTCGCTAGAATCTTCGACTTCGGCGATCAGATACATTTAAAGTAATCAAACGGCTCTTCGCAGTCTTCGCATTTGTAGAGCGATTTGCAAGCGGTGCTTCCGAATTGCGAAATCATGGAAGTGTGCGAAGACTTGCAACGCGGGCAGCGCACATCGCGCAGTTTGCCCATGAGAAGGTTCTTATCTGCGCTGCCCTTTTGCGGCGGCGCAATACCATACGCTTCCAACTTCACACGTGCTTCTTCCGTCATCCAATCTGTTGTCCAGGCCGGAGAAAGAATCGTCTTTACATCGAAATCTTCAATGTGTTTTTCAACTAGAATTTCACGAACGTCTTGCTCAATGGCGTGCATGGCAGGACAACCAGAATACGTCGGAGTAATGAAGACAATCACTTTGTTTTCTTGAATCTGAACATCGCGCACAATGCCCATTTCAACCACATTCAAAACAGGAATCTCCGGATCTTCAACCTCTTTCAGAATTTCCCAAATGTCTTGAACGGTGTAATTCATTTTACCATTTTGAATTTGGATAAGTGCGCTGCAAGAATTGCATCTCACTTAATAAGTGTCCCAAATGCTCGGTGTGCTTTCCTTCACGTCCGCCTTTGTGCATCCATCCTGAGACAGGCATCTGCAACGTAGCTTCGTTCAAAGTCGCTTGAACTTTTTCCATCCAGGTTTGATGAAGGCTTTCAACATTCGGACAAATGCCGCTCGCTGAAAGTTCGGTGTCGTTTGCATTGGGAATAAACCATTCGCCGGTGTAACTCCAAATGTCGTTAACCGCTTTTTGAATACGTGCATGACTTTCTTCTGTTCCGTCGCCCATGCGCAAAACCCAGTCGCGTCCGTGCTGTAGGTGGTAACGCACTTCTTTCACAGACTTCAATGCGAATTCTTGAAGAAAGGTGTTGCTCGATTTTGAAAGTTCAGTCAAGTACAAATTGTACCATTCCGAATACAAATACTGTCTTGCTATGGTGAAGGCGTAATCGCCGTTCGGCAATTCCAACGCCAAGAAATTTTTATAGTCCCACGCATCGCGCAAGAAAGCCCAATCGTCTTCTGTCTTCGTGTCGCCGCTGCTTTCCGCTACGTGTTTGAATAGGAGTGTGGCTTGTCCAATATAGTCCAGTGCCATGTTGCTTAATGCAATGTCTTCTTCCAACACAGGTCCGTGTCCGCACCATTCCGAAAGGCGCTGACCAAGTATAAGGTTGTTGTCTGCTAAATGCAGCGCTAATGCTTCTTCTTTCTTCATGATTACATGTGTCCGATTTCGTCAGGAATGTCGTAAAAAGTTGGATGACGGTATACCTTGTCATTTGCAGGATCGAACAACGCGTCTTTGTCTGCAGGAGCAGAAGCTGTGATTTCAGAACTTGGAACCACCCAAATGCTCACACCTTCCATACGACGTGTGTATACATCGCGTGCATTTTCAATGGCCATTTTCGCATCTGCTGCGTGAAGGCTTCCAACGTGTTTGTGCGACAATCCGCTTTTGCTGCGAATGAATATTTCCCAAAGAGGCCAATTCGACGTACTCATAATTTCTAATTCTTGCAACGAATTTAATCCGATTCACGCGTACAAAAATCAGTTTCCGCAATAATTCTATATTTGTGAGGAAAATCATTACACAATTTCTATGTCGAATCTGTCTGTAGCCGAGTTCCAACAAATCTTCCCAGATATCTATGAGCGCTCAACCGCCGAGGTGATTTTGGAACACGCGAAATTGAAAAAATTGCGCGCAGACGATTGGATGGTAGACATTGGAGACCCCATTTTGTATATGCCTTTGTTGGTGAAAGGACAATTGCGCATTCTTCGAGAAGACGAAGAAGGACATGAGTTGTTGCTCTATTACATTCGTCCCGGTGAGACCTGCGCTATGTCGCTTACTTGTTGCAGTGGAAACGCAGTGAGCAATGTTCGCGCAGTTGCGGAAGAGGATACCGAATTGTTGGTTTTACCTATTCAGGTTATTGATGAATGGACCACGAAGTATCCTTCGTTCAAATCGTTTATCCTGAAAACCTATCAGCGTCGATTCGAAGAGTTGCTCAATACCATTGACGGTATTGCGTTCCATAACCTCGACGATCGTCTGTCACAATTACTGAAACAGAAATCTGAGAAGGAGGGGAGGGAATTGAAAACCACTCACCAAGAATTAGCGAATCAATTGAATTCTTCTCGCGAAGTCATTTCCCGTTTGCTCAAGCAAATGGAGCGCAAGGGGAAAATTCAAATGGGAAGAAACAAGATTACTCTTTTATAATTCTTTGCGTGAAAGTCCCGTCGTTCGTGGTCATACGAATGAAGTAGATTCCCGCTGGTAGTTGCGCGACATCAATCGTTTTCTTCTTCGCAAGGAAATTATCTTGAAGAACGGTTTGTCCAGAAATAGAAAGAATAGTCATTTCTTTTCTTCCATTTAAATCTGCATTCACTTGAATAAATCCATTTGTTGGATTCGGGAAAATTTCGATCTGCTTGAACAGCTCATTGACAGATACCGTGCACGGGCCTGCAGTATAGTTAACTATTCCGTGATAATAAATTGCTTCACAAGAATTGTTGTATGTGACACTGTCGCAGCCGCATACAGGATCATATAGCGCAATGCAATCTATTGCATTATTGATTAATGTTGAATCCACACAAATGTCATCAGTAACACAACTGCTCAAACAACTTTCCATGTCTGAATAAAAAGAAGTAGAGTAATCTACGTTGTTGGAAATATATCCGCAGCCGCTGTATGCAGAGCAAGAAGTTCCGTTATAAGCGAATCCTAAAAACATGTCGCATATGCCAAAATCAATTCCTGTAACATTGCTGCACGCAGGTGCCTGCTCGAGGCAAGCGCCGTCTGTGTAGGAAAGAACCCCACCGTAGTAGGTGGCCTCGCAAGCGTTGGAGTATGTCACATTGTTGCAACCGCATACTGGCATCCAAATCATAGGGCAAAGCATGGTCGGATCAATCAATGTTGAATCAATGCAATCAATAACAACAACAGTATCTCCGAGGCACTGACTGTTGCAGGCATAGGTCGATGCAAAAAACGCATTGGTGTAATCAATTCCATCAGAACCAATATACCCGCATCCGCTCAACGAAACACATCCACTGTCAGTCATGGCAATTCCCAAGGGCATAGCACACGCACCAAATTCAACACCAAGCGGAACAGGAAGACATGGAAGGGTTGTGCACTCTCCGTCTGTCCAAGAAGTTACTCCTCCGTAGTTGGTTGCTTCGCATGAATTGCTATATGTATTGCCATCACATCCACAAACGGGTGCCCAAATGGCTGGACAAATCGCGTTAAGGTTAATGAGGCTTGGGTCGATGCATTGCGCAGAAGCCAAATAAGAACTTAGAATGAAAAAAAAGGTGAAAAGGTGTTTCATGCTAGCTAGATAAATATTTTTTGAAAAAAGTTGTTCGTCAAAAGAAAAAAAAGCCCTTTCGGGCTTTTTGAAATTAGTCTTCATCCTCATCAGAGTCTCCGTCGTCGTCTGCAACGTCATTGTCGTTGTCATCGTCATCATCGTCGTCATCCGCGGTGTCATCGTCCGATTTGAATCCGTCCAAATCGTTCAAGTTTAATCCGTCGTCGTTTCCATCTTCTTCATCAACCTTCATGTTCTTGTCGATCTTGAACAAGTAGATCGTGTCCTCGGTACGAATCTCTAAGGCTTTAATAAACTCACCTTTTGGTGTGGTGAAAGAAACTAGATTTTCATTTTCAAAACCATTGGGGTAAGCCGCCTCAATAAGTGCAGCGTGTTCATCGGTGATGGTGTTGTAATCTTTAATAACGCGTTTCATAATTCAATAAAAACTCTTAGTGATTTAATAGCCAAGCAAAAATAAGAGGAGCAACAATGGTTGCGTCACTTTCAATAATAAATTTAGGAGTGGTAATGTCTAGTTTACCCCAAGTGATTTTCTCATTTGGAACAGCGCCACTGTAAGATCCATAGCTGGTAGTGCTGTCTGAAATCTGACAGAAATATCCCCAGAAAGGAATGTCGTGCATTTCCATATCTTGATAAAGCATCGGTACTACACAAATTGGGAAGTCACCTGCGATACCTCCACCGATTTGGAAGAATCCAACTCCTTTTCCACCTGAATTCTTAGTGTACCAATCGGCCAACCACATCATGTATTCAATACCGCTCTTCATCGTTGTCGGTTGAATTTCTCCTTTGATGCAGTAGCTCGCGAAAATATTTCCCATGGTGCTATCTTCCCATCCTGGACAAATGATTGGAAGGTTGCGCTCTGCAGCAGCAATCATCCAAGAGTTCTTTGGGTCAATTTGGTAGTACTGCTCCAAAACTCCGCTCAAAATCATTTTGTACATGAACTCATGCGGGAAGTAACGCTCGCCTTTTGCTTGTGCATCTGCCCAAAGCGCATGAATGTGCTTTTGCAATCTTCGGAATGCTTCTTCTTCAGGAATGCATGTGTCGGTAACGCGGTTCAATCCACGTTCCAACAAATCCCACTCTTCTTGTGGAGTTAAATCTCTGTAGTTTGGAACACGCTCGTAGTGATTGTGAGCAACCAAATTCATTAAGTCTTCTTCCAAGTTTGCACCTGTGCAAGAAATAATATCCACTTTCCCAGCGCGAATCATTTCAGCCAAAGAAATCCCCAATTCTGCAGTAGACATGGCCCCTGCAAGGGTGATCATCATTTTGCCACCTTCCGTTAAGTGTGCTTCGTAACCTTTGGCTGCGTCAACCAAAGCAGCTGAGTTGAAGTGCAAATAATTGCTCTCCATGAACTCACGCATTGTAGAATATTTTCCCATAGTGTTCGCGAAATTCGAACATCAATTCGAATTTTCAATAAAAAAGTTTATGATTTTTTTTCTGAATGAAATGTTGAAAGAAAAACAAGGGTTTAAGCTACGGCTTTTTCAGTCCGCTCGTTCACCAATTTCACAATGTGACGAATGGTTCTGCGCTTAATCAATCGCTCCAATTCTTTGTCGGTTCCTTCAATGACTAAAAACTGAAATTTGAATTTGATGTGCTCGCTGGTAATATGAACCACTTTCAAATTGTAGGAACCAGGTTTGATGTTCGCATGAAATTCCTTCATCCCTTCAATAATCTCGCTTTCAAACTCAACAACATCTTTAACAGCCAACACATCAATTTCGAAATCGAGGCTTGTTTTTTTAATTTCCCTTCTTGTGTAGTTTACAATATCAGAACTGAAAACGACACTGTTGGGGATGTAGATAAGGTCGTCGTCTTCGTTCAATAAATGAACACTCGAAAGTGTGATGTCTTGAATTTTTCCTTTATGAGCGCCAATCGAAACTTCGTCTCCAATGTTTACCACACGTGCAAAAGTCATGTACATTCCATTGATGAAATTGGAAATGTAATCTTTCGCAATCAACACAATGGCTGCAGCAAGAAGTGATAGTGTTGTGAGCGCTTTTTCTAATGAAATGTTTAAGATTGCCAAAAGCAAAAGCCCGGCATACAAGGCGAATAGCACTTTCTTAATGTGTCCAATGCCGTACAAAAAGTTGTCTCTTCTGCCTACCAATTCAGAGCGGTAGAACAAGACAATGATTTGATGAATAATGTCGGTGATTAAAACAGTAATTGTAATTCTGAAAACAGATTCAGCCATGTAAGCGACGTAAGGAATTTGCTTTACAAATTCCAGAATGCCGTTTTTGTAAGTGAACGCTGTGGTAATCAGAATGAGAACGACAACGAGATGTATACTCGAGTTTCTTTTAATCATTGTAATAACCTAAAATTTCGAGAATGTCTTTTGGTTTTTGTTCCGGTGCGAATTCTTTGTATTTGATTTTTCCTTTCGCATCGCGATCAATTAAGATGTGCCTTGGCTGAGGAATCAAGCAATGGTGAATTCCACCAAATCCACCCAAGGTTTCTTGGTAAGCACCGGTATTAAAGAATCCGATGTATTGATCTTGATCGGGGTAGAACCTCGGAAGATAAATCGCATTCGTGTGCTGCTCTGAGTTGTAATAGTCGTCAGAGTCGCACGTCAATCCGCCCAAGAACACACGCTCATACACTTCATCCCAGTTGTTCAACGGAAGCATAATGAAACGCTTATTAATGGCCCAAGTGTCGGGTAGGGTAGTCATGAAAGACGAGTCAATCATATTCCACTTCTCACGATCGTTCTGTTCTTTCTGATAAAGGATTTTGTAAATCGCTCCACCGCTTTCGCCAACCGTAAACGATCCGAATTCAGTGAAGATATTCGGAACAGGAACACCTGCATCTTCGCAAGCCGCTTTGATCTGTCTTAAGATTTCAGTCACCATGTACTGATAGTCGAAGTTGAATGCAATGGAGGTTTTGATTGGGAATCCACCGCCAATGTTCAAGCTGTCGAGCGTTGGACAAATCTCACGCAATTCGCAATACACCTTCAAACACTTCACCAACTCGTTCCAATAATAAGCGGTGTCTTTAATGCCGCTGTTAATGAAGAAGTGAAGCATTTTCAGTTTCAAGTTTGGATCGTCGTGAATGACTTTCTTGTAGAACTTGGTGATGTTTTTATAACCAATGCCCAAGCGCGAAGTGTAGAATTCGAACTTCGGTTCTTCTTCACTGGCAATACGAATTCCAATGTTCAAAGGCGATGTAGCTTTTTCTTTGAACACGTTCAATTCGTATCCGTTGTCAATAACGGGAATAATATTTTCGAATCCATTTTCTTTTAGATCCAAAATGCGCTGCACGTATTCTTCTTTCTTGAAGCCGTTGCAAACGATGGTCTGATCTTTTGTAATTTTTTTCAGCGTGTACAAACGCTTAATCAAATCAATGTCGTAAGCCGAAGAGGTTTCCAAGTGAACTTTGTTCTTCAACACTTCCTCTAACACATAGCGGAAGTGAGAACTCTTCGTGCAATAGCAATAGTGGTATTCCCCTTCGTATCCAACTTCTTGTTTTCCCTTCTCGAACCATTCTTTCGCGCGGTTAATGTTTTCAGAGATTTTAGGCAGATAAGTAAACTTCAACGGAGAACCGAATTTCTTCACCAAATCCATCATTGGAATTCCATGAAAAACTAATTCATCATTTTCCATTTGAAATTCTTCCTGAGGCCATTCAAATGTTTGGTCAATTAAATCTTTGTACTTCGTCTTCATTAGTCGATACCGCGCTTTTTATTTTTTGCAATTTTAGTTATGAAATGCTTACGCAAAGCCTTTTTAGAGCCATTTCTTTCATCAGTAGGTTTTAACAACACTCAAAGTTCCTTTATGTTGTTTTCCCCCGTGAAGATACACTCAACATTTCAATCTGAATAAAAATTGAATTCCCGTATTTCTTCAACCAAGTTTCAAGTCATCTTCGTATTCATGGATAATTCGAAACACGTTCATCTCATTGCCATTGGCGGAAGCGCTATGCACAACATGGCCATTGCGCTTCATAGAAAAGGATATCTCGTAACAGGAAGCGACGACGAGATTTTTGAACCGAGTAAAACTCGCTTGAACAACCTCGGTTTGCTTCCAAATGAGATGGGGTGGGACGCGAGTCGCATTCACGAAGGAATAGAAGCAGTGATCGTTGGAATGCACGCCCGCATCGACAATCCAGAGCTCATTCGCGCACAAGAATTGAGATTAAAAATTTATTCCTATCCCGAATACATCTACGAACAATCGAAAGATAAGATTCGCGTAGTCATTGGTGGAAGCCACGGAAAGACCAGCATTACGAGCATGATTCTTCATGTCTTGAATGCTTTAGGAAAGAACGTCGATTACATGGTGGGCGCGCAGTTGGCGGGTTTCGATTGTATGGTGAAGTTTACCGAAGAAGCAGAAATTGCGATTATTGAAGGAGACGAGTACTTGTCTTCACCAACCGATTTACGTCCGAAGTTTCACCTGTATCATCCAACCATTGCGGTCATGAGCGGAATCGCTTGGGATCACATCAATGTGTTTCCAACCTTCGAAAATTATGTGAAGCAATTTGAAATTTTCACGGAGAAAATTATTCCAAACGGAACGCTTATCTATTGCGAGTTAGACGAGGAAGTGAAGAAGGTATGCGAAAACGCGCGCGAGGATATTCAGTTGAAACCCTACGGAACCTTCGAACACGAAGTGCGCAACGGTGTTACGTTTATTCGTCACAACGGCACTGAAACAGCCATTGAAATTTTCGGAAATCACAACCTTCAAAATTTGAATGCAGCCTTCTTGGTGTGCGAAAGTTTAGGTGTAAACGCCGGAGAATTCCTGCGCGCCATTGCCTCGTTCACAGGCGCAGCCAAGCGTCTCGAATTGGTGGGGAAGAATGATCATTCGGCGTGCTACAAAGATTTCGCGCATTCTCCTTCCAAATTGAAGGCGACGACCAACGCATTGAAAGAGCAATTCCCCAATCGAAAGCTCATTGCTTGCATGGAACTGCACACGTTTTCCAGCTTGAATAAAAATTTCTTGGGACAGTACGAAGGCGCTATGGCTGCGGCCGACGAGGCTTACGTTTACTTCAACACGCATACTCTCGAGCACAAAAAGCTTCCGCCTATTTCAACAGAAGAAGTAGCGCAAGCCTTCGCTTCGAAGAACGTAAAAGTCATTAACGACTCGAAAGCGTTATTGAATATTTTGTTGGAAATGAATTGGGAAAACGCAAATCTATTGCTTATGTCTTCCGGGAATTTCGACGGATTAGACTACCAAGATATTTGGAATAAAATGCACGCTTGAGATTAGGACAATCCTACGTCTAAAAGCATCATCACAATGAATCCACCAATGAGTCCAAGTGTGGCCACATCGGTGTATTTGTCTTGCTGTGTTTCTGGAATTACTTCTTCCACCACCACATAAATCATGGCGCCTGCCGCGAAGGCCAAGGCGTAGGGAAGAACCGCGTGCATTTGAATGACGGCAAGCGCTCCAACAACACCTGCAACGGGTTCAACAATCGCAGAAAGTTGTCCGTACCAAAAACTCTTCTTGCGTGAAAGTCCCATTCTACGGAGGGGGAAAGAAACCGCAATTCCTTCTGGAAAATTTTGCAATCCTATTCCAATGGCAAGCGCTACTGCTCCGCCAATGCTGGCTTCTGGCAATCCAGCCGCAACACCACCAAACAAGACACCCACAGCCAATCCTTCAGGAATGTTGTGCAGCGTAATAGCTAAAACCAACAAAATGGTTTTGTTCAATTTGGTTTGAACCCCTTCTGTTTTTTCTTGTGGAAAGTTGAGGTGTAGGTGAGGAAGAAATTTATCAAGAGCGAACAAGAACAATGCGCCTGTTCCAAAACCGATTGCGGCTGGAAACGCTTTGGTAAATCCTTCACCCGGACTCATCTCAATGGCAGGGGCCAACAACGACCAGAAGCTCGCGGCAATCATTACTCCGCCGGTGAATCCAAGCATACCGTCAAGCGCTCTGCGGTTCAGGTCTTTGACCAAAAACACGAGTGATGCGCCAAGTGCAGTGACAAACCACGTGAAGGTGGTTGCAATAAGAGCGGCATAAACATATCCGTATGGACCGCCCGTTTCCACCAAATTTTGAAAGAAAGAGGTAATGCTGTTCATGTCTGTAAAGGTAGCGGTATTTTATTCGAACACAATAGAAGCGAAATCGGTTTTGGTAGCTCGCGCTTTCGCCCATTTGTGAAAGTCGAAATAGGTAAAGAACAAAGGATCCGACTTTTTAATGTCGAGCAATTCCTTTTCCAACCAATGCCAGATTTCTTTTTCATCAATGCTCTTGCGCTTCTTAAGCGTTTCATTAATGAATTGAAGAATCTTTTTCTCGCCTTCAAACGCTTTGTTTCGCGTCACAAGAAAGCGTTGCACATTGCGCAATGCATAAGGGATGTAGCGCTCGTTGTTTAATTCAATATGAAGAATTAAATTGAACACTTGCGCAATGCATTGCAAGTGCACCAATTCGCTGGCAGGTATGTGTTGAAGGAATTTTTGAATGAATCGTTCCGACTCTTTGAATTCTTGCTGAATGAAACACACAACTGCACTTTGAAACCAAACATGCGCCATTCGATTGTCGAATTCACCTGCTGGAACAGATAAAATTTCTTTGTGGTCTTGAATGTATTCGTATGCGGCTTGGCTGTTTTTTTGAAGAAGGAAAACGGTAAGCGCTGTGCTGTGTAACAGCGATTTGTTTTCGCTGTTATCGAAACAGTTTTCGAGTTGCGCAAGGTATTTCGTTGCTTCATTCGTGTTTTTTAACTGGGTTGAAATGACAGCTGCATTGGCCAAAGCACTACGAAGCACGCTCTTGTCTTGGTTGCTCTTCCATTCGTTATCTTTCAAAAGATTCAACAACGCTTTCAAACTTTGAACACTCTCCTCAGGTCTTCCAGCATTCAAGAGCACAGCCCCTTTCAGTTGAAGTAATTTAATTTGAGCTTCCAGGGATATTCCTTGTTGAGCCTGAATTTCCAACAAAAGTCGTTCGTTGTTTTCTTGTTCGGAAGTTTCGCGTGCTTGGCCATTGGTGTAATATCCTGCGAACCAAGACCATTTCATACAAGCGATTTCTTTTTCGTTTTGAATGGATGAAACAATGGCTTTCGTATCCGTGTAATTTTCGTTCAACAGTTCGAAACGCTCGCTGCCCGGAATATTCATAGCCTCGAGAATGCGTTCTTTCCATTCATTCAATTCCAACTGCAAGGCAGAAAGTTCGTTTTTACGCGCAATTTTTAGAGCAGAGTTCACCAATTTGTCGGCTTGTTCGTGTAGCCCACGGTTGTAGAGCACCTCAATGCTTTGTAGCAAGCGCATGACCTCAGCGCGAGCAGTAGCCTTGTGGTGAAACGAAGCCAGAGATTTCAATAAAGTATGGTACAGCCTGTTTTTCGCAATGGAAATAGCATCTGTAATGGGAGAGCCCTTTAAGAGTTTCAGAAGTTTTTCTTCATCGTATTCGTTCAACTTCTCCATGGCGTCGAACAACAAACGATGCTGCCCATCTTCGGCCATAGGCTGCAAACGGAAATAGCGCTTCTCTGATTTGCTTAAACTCTTGATCAGTATAAAGAGTGCGTCTGATACTACATTGGCCATGGCGTTTCGATTTAAGGTTGACTACAAGTTCCAATTCTTTTTATAAGTTTTTCCTCGCTATTATTTTTCGGTATTCATTTCAAGAGTTTCGGTCATTCTCTGCGTATTTTTGGCGGAGACCCTTATTTAATGAAGTAGGGCAATACTACAACTAGAAATTCGTTCGAGCATTCGTGAAAAAATATAGATTCATTCAATTCGTATTCCTTGCTGTTTTTTGCGCCTCCTCTGCGGCCTATGCGCAATTCAGCACAGGTACTTGGAGAGATCATCTTCCATACGGTAATGTGGTTGACGTGTGTTACGATGAAATAAATATGGTTTATGCTGCAACGCCTTACGCCATTGTGAGCTACAATCCTGCTACGTTTGAAGTAGAACGTTGGTCGAAGGTGAATCGTTTAAGCGATGTTGGTATTTCAGCGGTTGAGTACGATCCAAACTCAGATGCCGTGGTTGTTGGCTATTCAAACGGAAATTTAGACATCTTACTAGAAGACACACAGTTCAATTTGCCAGACATTAAGCTCAGCAATATCATTGGCGATAAGCGCATTTACGATATACTTTCATACAATGGCTTGCTCTACCTGAGTACGGGATTTGGAGTTGTTGTTGTTGATCTTTCAGCACGTGAAGTTCGTTCTACGTATTTCTTGGGTCCGAATGGTGAGCAGCAAAAGGTGAACGATGTGTTGGTCTTGAACAACGAGATTTACGCCATTTCAGACAGCAAAGTTTTGAAAGCAAGTGTGACCAATCCGTTCTTAGCGAATTTTCAAAACTGGACAGAAGTAACGGATTGGCCAACGGCAGGGGCCTATTCAGACGCAACGGAATTCGCGGGCAGTTTGTTTGTGCATACCATCGATGAGACCAACGATAAAATTCACCGAAAAGATTTAACCACGGGCACTTGGTCAGTCTTCTCTGAATTTGGTACCATGCGTTTCGGACGTATTTGGAATTCCGATACCTACCTCTGCCTTGCAGGAGAGTGGGCCGCCATTTGCTACGACGAGCTGCTGTATCTCGCTTATAATTTATCTGATATCGACGGTGGAACAATCGCCCCGAACTTCGTTATTCGCGATATGCAGAATACGCTTTGGGTAGCCGACAAAGGAAGAGGGCTTGTTGGTCGCAAGGGTAACGGTCAAGATTTATCTGTTCGTCCAGACGGCCCGGCATCGGCAGAAGTGCGAAAATTGAATGCCTACAATCACAACCTGTGGGTCGCACACGGCGGTATTTATCCTTACGGCGGAAACTTGTGGCGCAACGGAAATTATTCAGGAAGAGTCGGAGACTCCTGGAGCACCTATTCACCGGGGGCTGGTGCGAACGCGACGCCTGGTGTTTCAGACATGGCAGATGTTGCCATTGACCCTTTCAATAACAACAGAGTTTTCTACGGTTCGTGGGAAGAAGGACTTATACAGCGAGCGAGCGATGGAACGTTGACTTATTACAATGTGGAAACGGGCGACAATCCGCTGCAAGGTTCAGGGTTCACGTGGGCGCCAGGATGGACTGGAGTGGGCGGAGTTGCCTTCGATCCGAATGGAGTGCTTTGGCTGACGAACAGTTATTCAACTAAGCCGGTTCAAGCTGTTGATCGCGACGGAAATTTTTACGCGTACTCATGCGCTCCCTATGTCACCAACGACGATTGGTTGAAAGACATTATGCCAACGCGCGAAGGATACGTCTGGGCCATAGTGGCTGGAAAGGGCATTGTGGTGCGCGATCCGAATGGAACCGTTTCCAATGCATCTGATGACGATGTTACTTTTCTGTCGGAAGCGGAAGGTGCAGGCGGATTGGCAAACAAAGATGTCTTTTGTATGATTGAAGATTTAGATGGTGAAGTTTGGGTGGGAACGCTTCAAGGTCTCTCTGTGTTTTATTCGCAATCTTCCTTGTTCTCGGAAGATCCGTTAGACGGTGAACCGATTTTAATTACCCAAGATGGAAACGTTCAAAAATTACTCGATACTGAAACCATAACGTGTATTGAAATTGATGGAGGAAATAGAAAGTGGATCGGAACAAGAAACAGCGGGGTGTATTTGTTTAGCGCAGACGGATTACAGGAAATAGATCATTTTACACAAGAGAACAGCCCGCTTCCAACCAACGCCATTTCAGACATTGCCATTAATCAGGACAATGGTGAAGTTTACATTGCCACCGAAGAAGGTATGGTTTCATATTTCTCAACTGCAACGAATTTCGATCAGGAAATGAACAACGTGCGCGTGTTTCCAAATCCAGTGTTACCCGAGTTTGATGGAAACATTACAGTAGACGGATTGGCATACAACAGCAGTGTTCGCATCACCGACGCGGCCGGAAACGTTGTCTTTCAAGGACAAAGTGAGGGTGGACGTGTTTTCTGGAATGGGAAAACCACAGACGGTCAGCGTCCGGCAACAGGCATGTACTATGTCTATTGCTCGAATCCAGACGGTAAGAAAACAGAAACTTTACAGCTTACGTTTATTCACTAGTCTTACGACTTCATACACGCCTTCACGAATGAAATGAAGAGCGGGTGAGGAGTCATTACAGTACTCTTGTATTCTGGATGGAATTGTGAAGCCACGAAGTACGGATGGTTTTCCAGTTCAATAATTTCAACCAATCCACTTTTTGGATTTGTTCCAACTGCTTTGAATCCGGCTTTCTCGAACTTCTCCATGTAATCGTTGTTGAATTCAAAACGATGACGGTGACGTTCTTCGATGTTTATTTTTCCGTAAGCCTTTTGAGCTTTCGATCCTTTCTTCAATGTACAAGGGTAAGATCCCAAACGCATGGTTCCGCCTTTGTTAACAATGCTCTTCTGTTCTTCCATCAAACAGATAACAGGATGCTTGGTATACGCCTTCATCTCTGTGCTGTGCGCATCTTTCAAACCAAGAACATTGCGTGCAAATTCAATCGTAGCGATTTGCATTCCCAAACAAATTCCGAAAAATGGAATGTTGTTTTCGCGAACGAATTTAATGGCTTCAATCTTTCCGTCAATTCCGCGAGAACCGAAACCAGGTGCCACAAGCACTCCGTCTAATCCAGTTAATTTCGCTTTTACATTCTTTGCATTCAATCCTTCTGAGTGAATCCATTCAATGTCAACCGCGCACTCGAGTGAAGTTCCTGCATGAATGAACGCTTCAGCAATACTTTTGTATGCATCTTTCAATTCAACATATTTTCCAACCAAACCAATGCGAACGCGTTTTTTCGGATGCTTTAATTTTTCCAAGAAGTTGCTCCATTTCTTGAGATCTGGCTTCTTCTTCGGAGCCAAGCCTAATTTGCGAAGAGCCACTTCATCGAGTTTCTCTTGTTGCATGAGCAACGGCACATCGTAGATGGTATCTGCATCAATGCTCTGAATAACCGCATCTTGAGAGACGTTACAAAACTTGGCAATTTTATTTCTAAGGATAGGTGAGAGCTCGTGCTCGGTGCGACAAACCAAGATGTCGGGTTGAACGCCGTTTTCCAACAACATTTTAACGCTGTGTTGGGTGGGCTTCGTTTTCAATTCACCAGCAGCTGCCAAATATGGAACGAGTGTCAAGTGAATGTTAATGCAATCGTCTTCGTATTCCCACATCAATTGACGAACAGACTCCACGTACGGAAGCGATTCAATGTCGCCAACGGTTCCACCAATCTCAGTAATCACCACGTCGTAATCGTGGGCATTCCCCAACAATTGAATGCAACGCTTAATCTCGTCGGTGATGTGTGGAATAATTTGAACGGTCTTTCCCAAGTATTCGCCACGACGTTCTTTGTCGATAACGCTTTGGTAAATGCGACCGGTTGTAATGTTGTTCGCTTGTGAAGTTGGAATGTCTAGGAAGCGCTCGTAGTGACCCAAATCTAAATCTGTTTCTGCACCGTCTTCGGTTACGAAACACTCTCCGTGCTCGTAAGGGTTCAAGGTTCCTGGATCGATGTTGATGTATGGATCCAACTTTTGAATGGTTACAGAATAGCCTCTTGCTTGAAGAAGTTTGGCTAAAGATGCTGAGATGATTCCTTTACCCAGTGAACTGGTTACTCCGCCGGTTACGAAGATATATTTGGAACGTTTTGAGGATACCGCTTGCTTTTTTTGCATAACGGGAGACAAAGTTAAGCCATTTGTTAAGTTAGATGCAACTTTACTTTATGGAAACCAATAAAAGTCTTCTTTGCCGCATCCTTGAACCACTTCAGACCAATTGGTTAGGTCGAGTTGAATTTTTACAACCGCTGCTTTTTTAAACGGATGTTGCATGCCTGTTAGAAATTGAGACAGGTTGGAAACGCCCGGATTGTGTCCAATCAAAACCACATCTTTCCAATCTGTGGGAAGCAGTTCAATCACTTCCAGCAAGTCTGAAAGCTCGGCGTTGTAAATATTTTTCTCGAGGTGAAGAACTGGTTTGTGACTTTGCGTGGTACCGAGCGTATGTGCGGTCGAGTAGGTGCGCACGGCAGGGCTCACCATCCAATTGGTTGGAAGTTGTCCCAAGTGATTTCCTAAAGCCAAGGCTTGAAGGTTTCCGCGTTCGGTGAGTGGTCTGAAGCTGTCGGGTTGACCGAAAAGATCTTCCGCTTCAGCGTGACGAATAATGTAAAGTGTTTTCATGATTCGTCTTCGGCGTGAAGAATGTGTAGAATGCGGTGAACTAGCGGAGAGAGCATGACGCCAGCAGTGGTTAAAAACGCAACACCGCTGTAGAGGGCATAGAACGAAGCGAACCATTTACCTGCGTCGTTGGTAATAACGGTTACAGGACCCATGCCGGTAAGAATCATGGAACTGTTGTAAAACGCGTCGAGCCAACCCATTGGCCCGGTATAGTGGTAGCCGACAGTTCCAATGAACAGCGATAATGCAATAAGAAAAATGCTCAGAAAGAAATAATAAAGCTGTCGCTTCAAATAAGCCGTGTTAGAAATCACAGGCTTTGTTTTTCTTTCGAAGCGGTGCATCATACGTTGTATTCTCTTCCTTTTACGTTGAGAATTTTGGTGTATTTCTTCAGGCTACGAAGAACAATGAAAATGATGAAGCCAATGAATAGGGCGGTGTGCCAGAATGGAGTGAGTATTTCCTTCCAACCGAAATATCCGAAGTGCACGTAGTTTTTCATTGCGTCTAGTAGAGCGAAGGAGATGAACACCGCGAAGAATCCATTGTATTCGCGCTTCAACACATTGCGAAGTGAAAATTCTACCGGAGCAGATTTCCAGGATGAAAAACGTGGGAAGAAAGGCGGAGTTCTTTCGGTCCATTTGATGTAGACATCTCCGAATTTATTTCGAAGGAAGAATTCTTCTGCGAACATAATGCGTTCGTAGTACAACCAGAACAGCAGGCAAGAAGTAAGGGTGAACCACCAGTTTCCAACGTACATGATAATGCCTAACCACATGAAGAAGTTTCCTAAATAAAGGGGGTGACGAACAATGCTGTAGATTCCGGTGTGGTTAAGAACTTCAGCCACTTGACCTTCTTTGGTGTTTCTTCCTGAAGTGCCTTTCGGCGTATATCCAATTGTTAACACGCGTATCAGTTGTCCGAAGAACGAAATGCCTAAGCACGTCCAAGCCCATGTTTTATCGAACAATGGATTATCGGTATCCATTTCAAACCAAATAACCGAAGCGGCCAATACATACAATACCAAAGGAAGAAAGCTGCGCCAACGAAATAGCCAGTTTCCACTTTTGTTCATCTCTTCAATAAGCGCCATAATAGAATTTTATGTCGCGAAAGTACGAATCAACTTCGTTGTTGGAACTTCGTAATTGGAAAACCTTCGGTTTTATTCCTACTTCGTAATTCCTATTTCATAATTCCTACTTCGTAATTGGAACTACGTTGTTCCTACTTCGTAATTGGAACTGCGTTGTTAAACCCTCGTCCGAAGGACCTTTGCGATGAAATCGCCCTCGCAACGCCTAAAGCATCTTCAACGCTCCCATCCCTCCATCCAACCCAATCACCTGCCCAGTCATCCAAGTGCTCTTTTCACTGAGCAAGAATGAAATGGCTTCAGCCAAGTCGTTGGGTTGACCAATGCGGCCTAATGGATGACGCTTATTTGAAGCTTCAACTTTTTCTGGAGTATTGATGAATTTCTCGGCGAGTCCGGTTTGAGTCAACGATGGCGCAACCACATTCACACGAATCTTCGGAGCCAATTCGGCTGCTAAACTTTTGCCCAATCCTTCCAATGCGCCTTTCGCCATGGCCACGCTTGCGTGGAAAGGCATGCCCAACTTCACCGCAACCGTGCTGATGAACACGATAGAGGCCGACTCTGATTTTTTCAAATAGGGAAGTGCCAACTGCGTTGCCTTCAATGCGCCATAGGCGTTAATGTTCATGTCGGAAAGAAACACTTCGTGAGAGATGCGATGGGCAGGAAGTAAGTTGATTGTTCCCGGACAATACACCAATCCGTCGAGTACCAACCCTTCGGGAAGGTTCAGTGAATCGTCTTCAATGTTCCAAACGAAACTGTTCGGATGAGAAGATCTTTCGCGTGAGGTGAAATAAACCGAGTGTCCTTGCGATTCAAGCAAGGCAACGGTTGCTGCGCCAACACCTTTCGCTCCGCCAATAATTAAATAATTCATTACTTGTCGAGGTTAACGTATTTCAAAAATTCATTGCGAGTCGCTTCATTGTTGAAGGCTCCTGAATAAGACGAAGTAACTGTAGCACTGTTGAAGTCCTGCACGCCGCGGCTGCTTACGCACAAGTGAACCGCGTCGATAAGAACCGCTACATCTTCCGTTTCCATCACACGCTTTAACTCTTCAGCAATTTGAATGGTTAAGCGCTCTTGCACTTGCGGACGTTTCGCGAAGAACTGAACAATGCGATTCAATTTCGAAAGTCCGATAACTTTTCCGTTTGAAATGTAAGCAACATGTGCCTTTCCAATGATCGGAACGAAGTGGTGCTCGCAATTCGAATAGAACGTAATGTTGCGTTCCACCAACATTTCCTTGTATTGGTATTTGTTTTCGAATAGTTTCACTGAAGGTTTGTTCTCAGGATTCAATCCGGAAAAAATTTCCTTGATATACATTTTCGCCACGCGATGTGGGGTTCCGGCTAAAGAGTCATCGGTTAAATCGAGGCCCATGATGTTCATGATGTCGCGAAACTTCTCTTCAATCTGCTCAATTTTCTCTTCGTCGCTAAGCAAAAATGCATCCTCACGCATAGGAGTCTCAATCGTAGTCATTACGTGCTGATCTCCCATCTCGTCGATTTGAATGGCAATAAGCTCTTTTTCTGTTTGTATCATTTGGTTCAATTGTAAAGTTTAAACCACTTAAATTGAACTTTGTTCGAATCCATTATATTTGTCAAATACCTAAACCTAGTAATATGTCACTTTGGAGGAAAAAAGATTTAGCCGCAATGCTCGCAGATGCAGAAGGCGGAGAGAAATCGTTAAAGAGAACGTTGGGCGCCTTTCAGTTGGTAGCCCTTGGAGTTGGCGCCATTATCGGTGCTGGATTGTTTGTTAGAACTGCTGCCGCTGCCGCAGAAGCTTCAGGAAATGGTGTAACCCTTTCCTTTGTTGTAGCTGCAATTGGATGTGCATTCGCAGGTCTCTGTTATGCAGAGTTTGCCGCCATGATTCCTATTTCAGGTAGCGCTTATGCCTACTCATTTGTAACCATGGGTGAATTGGTTGCCTGGATCATTGGATGGGCCCTTGTTATGGAATACGCATTGGGCGCGGCTACCGTGTCTATTGCTTGGAGCGAATACTTGAATAATCTCTTCGGAGGAACTATACCTTACGAATGGTGTCACTCACCATTCGAAAGTATTCAGTACTTAACGGGAGAGGCCATGAATCAAGCAACCGCTTTAATTCCTGAATTATCGAAATCTGTTCACCACGGTAAATTAATCTTATCTGCCGAGCAGTTGGAAAAACTTCCGACATTGGCTGGTTCGGTTCAAACGTCAACAGGAATGATTAACGCCCCTGCATTGGTTATTCTGTTCATGTTAACCTTGCTACTTATTAAAGGAACCAAAGAATCTGCTTTCGTAAATGCCATTATCGTTTTCTTGAAAGTGGCTATCGTATTGGTGTTCATTGCTATCGGATGGCAGTTCATTAACCCAGATCACTACACACCATATTTGATCCCAGAAGGAGTAAAAGACCACGAAGGTTTCTTCGATTGGGGATGGGGCGGTGTTCTCGGTGGAGCAGGAATTGTATTCTTCGCATTCATCGGATTCGATGCGGTTTCGACTGCAGCGCAAGAAGCGAAGAATCCAAAGCGCGATATGCCTATCGGAATTTTAGGTTCGTTGGTGGTGTGTACCATTTTGTACATTCTCTTCGGTCACGTGCTTACAGGCGTTGCACCTTGGTCTGACTTCGGTGATCCTGCTTTAGGTAAAGAAGCTTCAGTGACCTACACCATTAGCACTTACATGAAAGGATACGAGTGGTTAGCAACAAGCGTGAACGTGGCTATTTTGGCTGGATTCTCGAGTGTAATCTTAGTTATGTTAATGGGACAAAGCCGCGTATTCTATTCAATGAGTAACGACGGTTTATTGCCAAAGGCTTTCGGTGAATTACATCCGAAATTCAACACACCGTATAAGGCTAATTGGATTTTATTCTTGTTTGTTGGATTGTTCGCGGCATTCGTGCCGGGCAGTGTCGCTGGTGATTTAACTTCTTTCGGAACCTTGTTCGCATTCGTTCTTGTGAGCGCAGGTGTTTGGATCATGCGTGTGAAGAACCCAGAATTTGTTCGTCCGTTCAAAACCCCATTGGTTCCATTGGTTCCAATCTTGGGAATTTTGGTTTGTACAGCAATGATCGCTTCATTGGATGCTCAAACATTGAAAGTTGCTGCGATTTGGATGGCAGCGGGCTTGTTGATTTACTTCGGTTATTCAAGAAAGAATTCTCATCTTCATAATAAATAATGAAGTGAATATGTTGAATTGAAAAGAGCAGCTTCGGCTGCTCTTTTTTGTCTGCTGAATATTTTTGAGCATTAAAAAACCCGGAACGTTTTCCGGGTTTTTCAATACCTTAACCTAAACCTTAACTAAAACTGTACTAACGAAAGAATATCGTTATGGTCTTAATAACGCTTAAGATTCAAAAAGGTTGCAATTATTTCGAAAAAAAGTAAATATTCTCTTTCGAACGAATGATAAAACGGTAGTTTTTTGGTAGTGCTAATACCGTGTTTGCTTGCAAATACGGGCGTTTGTCGAGTAACTGTCCAATTTCATTGTACACTTCTAGATCATGTAAAATTTTATCTCCCGAAAAATAAATTCCTTCTGCGGTTGAATGCCATGAAAGCGTCTCTTCCATTTCTTGAACACCAATGAGCACAAACGAACTATCGTAAATACAGCCGAAGGCATCTTCAATTTCCACATTCGCCACCGTGGAAGCATTCCAATAAAAAATGTTACCGCCTGATCCGTCTTCCCAAGTGCAGGTGTAGGGTTGGTTCTCTCCTGTTATATCAAGAATCAATTGTGAAGTGATAGTCGATTGATTGATACTCGAGAAAACAGTTGGAGGAGCAATTTCCGACACAGTGAAAGAAGTGTCAATGAAGCATCCGTTTGGGGTGGTTACTGAGGAAATGTATTCTCCAGAGGTTAAATAGTTATTAGGCTGAACTCCGCTCCAGATGAGGTTTCCGGAGCTGTTGAGAATAGAGGGGGTGAACAATAGACTATCGCCTTGACAAACAAATTGTGGTGTGTTGAAATGAATTTCCGTGGAATCGATGAGAGCAATGTCAAATGCTACAGTCGTTTGGCAGGTTGAATTATAGCTGATGTTCAAACTGTAATTCCCCGGGCTTAGGTTCGAGAGCGGTTCATAAGCGAGGGTCTCGCCCATGGGACTTTCCAAATGTATAACTGCAATACCGTCATTCGAACCGAAGCAGGTTGCAGGTGTAATCGTAGTTAAATCATAGGGATTCAAAGGGGCTTCAGGGGCTTGGGCGCTCAGTGTAATGACATGGCCAAAGCCTGTTCCCACGGTTGCTGAAATTTGAGAAGTGTAGAAAGTTGTAGTCGCTGTAGTGTCGTTATTCGACCATTGCACAACGGGCCAATTCAATAATGATGCTGTTGCGGGGTCGCCCGGGCAATGGCCAGCTTCAGTTTGAATACCCATGAGTGTTTCTGCTTCCGTAAGCAGTTGAAATTGATTGGAATTCAAATTGTAATAATGATCGATTACTCCACTTGGCCAAACAAGTACCAGCGAATCAATTGAGGTCGATTGTCCGAGACCGATGATAATGTTCTGACTGCTCTGGCCAAGATAGTTTCCGGCACTCATGGTATACCCTGAAACCAAGCCTGAATCAAAATAAGCAATGTACTTAGTTCCGAATCCGTTCCGATTGCTGAGTCTTCCTTCCAACCGAAATTTAAAATAGTGATTCGTCGTTTGTGCAGTGTTTTTGTATACGAAATGATTCAACGCGTTTGTAAGCTCAGCTACGCTGCCGTTAAATTCTGGAGTCATGACTATGTCGCTTAATCCATCATTGTTAATGTCACCTTTCGCACTTGCGTAATAGCCGAATGTGGAACTTGTGAGACCCTCACTCGAGGTTTCTTCCAAGGTTCCTTGGTTATTCAGATAAAGTTTGTTGTTCAGTATTCCAAGACTTTCTGAACCTCCGCGGGTGCAAATGAAAAGATCGCTCCAAGAGTCGTTGTCTTTGTCAATCCATAGCCCCGACCATCCAATAAGGTTGTACAACCAAGGTTGTGAGCTGTAGACGTCACTGAAATTTCCGTTGCCGTCGTTTTGCAGTAAGAAGTTTGGAAGATTTGGACTGTTACTAATAAATAAATCCATGTCACCATCTCTATCATAGTCTTCCCAAGAGTTACTCATGGCATCTGCTGGAAAAATTAAATTCTTCTGTGCAGCAATCTCGGTATATTCATTTCCACTAAACGAGTACAATTCATTCGGAAATTCATGATCATTTACAATGAACAATTCCGGATAAAGATCGTTGTTAACGTCTATCCAACAAGGTTGCAAAGAAGGGTGGGTGTTGTTATTAATAACAGGGTAGTTCAAAGGAGTAAAACTAGTTCCACCTTCATTTAAATAGACGCGATTGGGCAAATAATACGAATAGTTAGCCACGCCCACATCAAGGAATCCATCTCTGTTTAAATCGCCAAGAGCCAGTCCAGTGCTGCCGTCATTGGGCATAAACGGATTGTTCAATCCAATAAAAACCTCTTGAAACGAATTTTCGCCAAGTCCTAAAAACAGCTGAGGCTCATCGTCGTAGCGAGAAACCAAAAGGTCGTTGAAACCATCTTCATTAACGTCGCCCCAAACACAGCTTTTGCCGTTTTTGGTGTTCGTGAAACTAAATGTTAATACGAATTGGCCGAGTACATTTCGATAAAAACGTGTGTCTCCTGTATCCGTTGTTAGTGTAAGATCATCCCAACCGTCTTCATCAACATCAAACAGACTTACACCTGAACCGAAATTGTGTTCAACAATTAACGGGATGTCGGAAACAAAAGGATTAAATGAAGTAAATGGAATATTTTGGCAATAGCCGAGATGGGCGAATGTAAGCGCAGAAAAAAATAATAAATCTTTAACACGAAGCATCGTCAAGGTATTCTTGACTATAGACGCAAGAAGTCTTAAGGGTTGCTTGTTTTACGTCTTCTGTTTTTCTCGCTTCGCAGCAGGGAAAAGAATGTTGTTCAGAATAAGTCTGTATCCCGGAGAATTCGGATGAAGCGACAAGTCTGTTGGTGGATCACCCACGCGGTGCTGATAGTCTTCCGGATCATGACCACCGTAGTAGGTCCATTGCCCTTGTCCCAATTCACCGTGAACGTATTTCGCACACTTGATGTTCTTCGATTCACCCATAATGGTGACTTCACTTTTGAGATACCCCTCACGGAAGGAAGTCGTTTGTCCCATGAATCCGTGTATCACCTGCGTGTGGTTTTGGGTTAAGATGGTTGGAATAATATCCCACTTCGCGGAAAAGTCGAACAGCGTGAAGAAATCATTTTCTTCTTTCACCTTCAAATGGTCTTCGGTTCCATCGATGTTGGAAAACTCATAGACCATTGGATCTTTAATGATGTTGTAGTTCTGAAAGGCAAATCCCTGAGCGAAATTCAATTTCTTCTGAGCATTCGGATCGCTCGGATCTCCGTCGAATACACTTTCCACCATGTCCGTTCCCTGTGCGGCTAAAGCAATGTCATACGAATCTGTTCCGCTGCACATGGTGAATAGAAATCCTCCGCCTAAAACGAAGTTCTTAATGGTAACAGCAACAGCACGCTTCATTTCGGAGACCTTGTTGAATCCGAGTTTGGCAGCGGTTGCCTCTTGGTTGCGCACTTCTTCACGGTACCAAGGCGCCATGTTGTAGGCACCGTAGAATTTTCCATACTGACCCGTGAAATCTTCGTGGTGCAAGTGAAGCCAATCGTATTCAGGAAGTTTTCCAGTTATAATTTCTTCGTCATAAATACTCGTGTACGGAATTTCAGCGTAGGTCAAAACCAAGGTAACCGCATCGTCCCAAGGTTGCTTGCCTTGTGGCGTATACACCGCGATCTTTGGAGCGACTTCCAACTTCACCTTTTCCATATTCACTTCGGGATCAGCAATCTCTTCATAAATGGCCTGAACTTGAGCGTCTGCAATGACTTGAAAACTGACTCCGCGTTCGGTGCATTTTTTCTGAATGCTCGGAATGTTTTCCATCAGAAAACTTCCACCGCGATAATTCAACAGCCATTCGATGGGGAACTTTTGCTCCAATACCCAATAGGCAATGCCGTATGATTTGATATGATTTTGCTGCGATTCGTCCATTGGAATAAGCAGCATTCCTGCGAAGCAAGAGTTCGCCAAAAGAGTGAAAGCTAATATTACAAGTGATTTGCGCATGCTTCAAAGATACTCACGACGAAGAACAACGCAAGGCTTAAAAAATTGTGTGTGCTTTTGGTTGAAAAGTAGGTTTGACCTTCCTCTTTCAAATGGCTAACTTTGCAAAAAAATAATTACACCATGAAATTTTTCATCGACACAGCAAACTTAGATCAAATCAGAGAAGCTCAGGACTTAGGCGTTCTAGACGGAGTAACAACAAACCCTAGCTTAATGGCTAAAGAAGGAATCTCTGGAACTGACCGCGTTATGAAGCACTATGTTGACATTTGCGAAATTGTTGGAGACGGCGATGTAAGCGCGGAAGTGATTGCAACCGATTTCGAAGGTATGGTGAAGGAAGGAGAAGATTTGGCTGCGTTGCACGAGAATATTGTGGTGAAAGTTCCAATGACGAAGGATGGCGTGAAGGCGATTCGCTATTTCACAGATAAAGGCATTCGCACGAATTGCACGTTAATTTTCTCAGCAGGACAAGCGCTTCTTGCAGCGAAGGCAGGTGCGACCTATGTTAGTCCTTTCGTTGGACGTTTAGATGATATTTCTACAGACGGAATTGATTTGATCGAACAAATCAGAACCATATTTGATAATTACGGTTTCGATACGGAAATCCTTGCCGCTTCTGTTCGTCACCCTATGCATGTTATTGCCTGTGCTGAAATTGGGGCAGATGTGATGACAGGTCCATTAAGTGTGATCTTGCAATTGATGAAGCATCCGTTAACCGACATCGGATTGGCGCAGTTCTTAGCTGATCACAAGAAAGCAGCTGAAGCGAAATAATTTTGATTTCTATATCAGACAATAACGCCGACTATACGGCGGCACAAATTATTCGGAAGCAGGGAGTGTGTATTCTTCCCACGGATACGGTTTATGCTTTCGCTTGTGCTTTGTCAGATAAAAAAGCAATAGAAAGAATGGCTCAATTGAAAGGCGTGCGTTTAGACAACGCGCGCTTTTCTATTGTGTGCAACGACTTGTCGCATTTAGCCACCTTCACCAAACCCATTTCAACTCCGTATTATCGCGCGTTGAAAAGACATACACCCGGTATGTTCACGTTTTTATTGGAAGCCAGCAGCTTGGTTCCAAAACTTTTTACTTCGCGAAGAACCACCATTGGACTTCGCGTTCCAGACCACGATTTTATTCAGCGAGTGCTTACCCAATTGGGAGAGCCTCTTGTTGTTTCTTCCGTTCATAGAAAAGAAAACCCCGAAGAATATCCGTTGGAAGCCTTCGATTTGGAAGAAGATTGGTCGAATCAAGTAGCAGAAATTTTCTTCGAAGACACCTCGAAAATGCTTCTTTCAACGGTTGTCGATTTTTCCGGATTGAACCCAGTCGTGGTTCGCCAGGGAGCAGGGGAGTGGAATCCCTGAACAATATCCATAAACAATTGCTCGTTCGCAAGTTTCAGAAATAGCCCAATCCTACGCGGGTGGTCTTGGTAATTTCACATTGACAAATTGTGACTATGAGAAAAATTGCACTGGGTTTTGTTTTAATGGTTTTGAGCGCCACGACTGTGTTTGCTCAAAAGTCCTTTGAAAAGGTTGTGCCTGAGCGAATCTATCGCGATGCCTTGAATCTTTTTGAAAATGAGAAATTCGTTCCTGCGAAGGAAGCGTTCGAAAGATACCTCGCTGTTACTTCCGGAAACGACGGCTACAGAGCCGATGCGGAATATTACCAAGGATTGTGCGCGATGAATTTGTTTCATCCAGATGCGGAATATCTACTCACTACTTTCGTACGAAACCATCCCGATTCACATTGGTGTCAGAGCGTGTATTTGGAATTGGCGAACTTCAAGTACAAAAGCAAAGCATACAAGCAGTCGCTGGAGTGGTTCGATAAGGTGGAAGAAAAGCAATTGTTAGCAGAGGAGCGCCCAGCTTTCTATTACAAGCGTGGTTTTGTGAAGTTCGATCAAAAGAAATACGCCGATGCGCGTGTCGATTTCGCAAAAGTGAAAGACGGCGATTCAGAATACAAGTCAGCAGCCACCTATTATTACGGCTACATGGCCTATACGAACAAGGATTACCAAGTAGCCTTGGAATCTTTTTTAAAGTTGAAGGAAGACAAAGACTTCAAAGCAGTAGTTCCTTATTTCATTTCTCAGATCTATTACGTTCAAAAGCGTTTCGATGAGCTGTTGGCCTATGCGCCACCATTGATCAACGCGGAAGAAAATGTGAAGAACAACTATCCGAATGCCAACGAAGAAATTGCTCACTTAATCGGAGATGCTTATTTCATTCAAGAAAATTATAGTGAAGCGTTGCCCTATTTAGTGAAATATCACACCTCAGCAACAGCAAAGCCCACTGTCGAAGATTATTATCAATTGGGATTCTGCTATTATCGCAATGCGAACTACGAGCGGGCTATAGATGCATATTCGCACTGTACGAAAGAAGATTCACCAACGTCACAATTAGCGAATTACAACATCGGCGACTGCTATTTAAAATTGGAGAAAAAGGAATATGCGCGCACAGCTTTCGAAGCCGCTTCGAAGCAAACGCACAATGTAGATGTGCAAGAAGATGCATTGTTCAACTATGCAAAATTGGCTTTTGAACTTTCCTACAATCCTTTCCACGAAGCCATTTCAGCTTTTGAAGGATATCTAGAAAAATATCCGAATTCTGCACGTCACGACGAAGCCTATGAATTCTTGTTGAATGTGTATTTGAAAACAAGAAACTACGAGCGCGCCTTGACTTCATTGGATAAAATGAAGGTGAAAGACATTCGTGCAAAGACTTCTTATCAGATTGTTGCGTTCAACCGCGGTGTTGAATTGTATCAAGCGGAAAGCTTCACGAAGTCGGAAGAGTTCTTCACGAAATCGTTGGAATATCCAGTGAACACCTACCTCATGGCTCAGGCGAAGTATTGGATGGGTGAAATCAATTACCGTCAGAATAAATATCCGAAAGCCAAAGAATATTACCAAGCCTGTATTGCTGAACCAGCAGCTTTCAACTCTGAGTATTACGCCCTAGCGAATTACAGTTTGGGATACACGTTCTTCAAATTGGGAGTTGCTCAAAAAGACTACGATGCATCGAAGCCTTATTACGCAAATGCCAATACTGCTTTCAGAAAGTTTGTCGATTCGAAGGAAGCAGATGAAGTTAAAAAGAGCGATGCGTATCTTCGAATTGGCGATTGTTTCTTCGTGTCGAAGAGCTACAAGCAAGCCATTGAAAGTTATTCGAAGGGAAGTCCTTCGCAAAAAGATTACATCCTTTATCAAAAGGCGCTTTGCGAAGGTTATGAAGGAAACAATTCAGCAAAGATTAATTTGTTGAAGTCTTTGGTAGATTCTGAATCGAATTCGAAGTTCAAGGTAGACGCGGCTTTCGAATTGGGAACCACTTACCTCAGTGCTGGTAACAACGCCGATGCGAAAACGGTGTTCCTTCAGTTAATGGCGGATGAGCCTACTTCGAATTACACCCGAAGAATCTTAGTGAATTTATGCTTGATCTATCGCAACGAAGAGAACGATGCGAAGGTGAAGTCTACCTGGAACACCTTGTATGCAAACTACGGTAATGATAAAATTATCTTAGACGCATTGGAGATTGTTAAGCCTGTTTTGATTGACGATGTAGAATTCCAAAATCAAATCACGAATTTGACCGTGGCAGATGTGAGCGCCTTAGAAATTGAAGAAGGAGTATTTACGAAGGCATCTGCTCCGGCTTATGCGGGTGAGTGCGCAAAGGCGAAGGGTAAATTAGAGTCATATTTGAATCAATATCCAAAGGCTATTCATGCAGCGGAAGCTAATTTCTTATTAGCAGATTGTTTCAAAAACGAAGGCAACAAAGAGTCGGCAATAGTTTATTACGAGCGTGTTATTGAATTGCCTTTCTCTGATTTCACAGAGGAAGCTCTGAATAATGCTGCGGATATTCGCCTTCAACAAGGAGAATATGCGAATGCCGTGGGTCACTTGTTGAAAATTGAGAGCGCAGCTGTCTCGAAGAAGAGTGTGGAAGATGCACAAATGGCTTTGCTTGTTGCTTATTACAGCATTGATGAAATGGGCTTGGCAAGAGAATACGCCGATAAGGTTATTGCAGATGCCTCAGCGAATGCAGACAACAGAGCTAAGGCTTACTTGTGGAGAGCACGTATGAAGATGAAGGAAGAGGAATTCGCAAGTGCTTTGGAAGATTATGCTGAAGTGGCTAAACGCGGAGGTGAAGGCGCTGCAGAGGCGGCATTCCAAAACGCTTTTGTAGAGTATAAGATGAAGGAAATTGACAAGGCTGAAAAGTCTATTTTCAAGGTAATTGAAAAATACGCTTCTTTCGAAAAATGGAAATACGAATCGTTCTTGCTGCTTTCTGATGTGTACGTAGCGAAACCAGATTACTATCAAGCAAGAAAGACACTTGATGCAATTATTACCAAGGTGAAGAATCCTGAAATCTTAGCGCGCGCTGAGCAGAAAAAAAGAGAATTAGAAGAGTTAGAAAATCCAAGGCCGAGAGCGGTGGAGATTCCAATTGACAACACAGACGAGAATATTCAAAACGATGAGTTCCATGAAGAATAAATTGAGAACAATAGGTTTAGTAATGGTATTGGCTATTGCCAGTGCACAGGCGACAGCGCAGGTGGACAGTGTACTTATTCAAAGTGCGCAATTCGTGGGCGATTTGAATATTTTCTTGCGCGATGCGAATAAAATTTCGAATCAACCTTTCGTGATTGAAACCGAATCGAATGCAGCTTTGTTGAAGTACAACATGCTTCCAACTCGTCAAATTTCATTCACCCAACCTGCAACCATTCTTTCCTCTTCTTTCCCGATGGAAAAGAAGTTGAAGAAGCTTCAAAACGGATGGGTTGATGTCTCTTTCGGAAGTTATGTGACACCGAAGGTAGATGCGTACTACACAGACGGGAGATCGAAGAAAGGCGATTGGGGTGTTCGCTACGGACATCAAAGTGCGAACTCGAATTTTGAAGTGCTTTCAGGTGCTGACCTGCCAACCACATTCAGCGAGAACAATGCGACACTTTGGGGCAAGCGCTTTTACAAAAAGACCGTTGCAGATGCAAAGATTAATTGGAACAGAAATGTGACCAATTGGTACGGAGTAGACTCTTCTCAATTGAGTTATTTCCCTGACTTTGCTTCGTTGAAACAAACCATGAATGTGTACAACGGGAATTTCGGAATTCGTACGTTCGACAGGGACAGTAACGATTTGAATTGGTGGGGGAAGGCAGGCTATCGCTTGGCTTCAGATGCCTTCAGTTCAAACGAGCATTTTGTAGATGTGAGCGGAGGTGCCAGTAAATTGGTAAAAACCGAAGTCTTCAGCGGTGAGATAGGAATTACTTATAACCAATTTAATTCATCGGGGTTGGATTGGTCTCCAGATGCAGCAAACACATGGGGAGAGACAGATTCTTTAAGAACAACGCGTTCATTTGACAATGCCATTGTGCGTTTCATTCCAACGGCATATACGGTGTACAAAGATCTTCGTGTGAAGATTGGAATGGGATTGTATATGCAATCGCGCGGCGAGCAGCGCGGACACTTCTATCCGCAAGCGGAAGTTAGCTACAGTATTCTCGATGGAATGTTTGTTCCATACGCCGGAATCAAAGGGTCTTTGGCGCCTACAACCTATTATGGTTTGTACACCCAGAATCCATTTGTTGTTGTACAGCCTCAATTGTTGAATCAGAACAACAAGATGCAGTTGTACGGTGGTGTAAACGGTTCGATCTCTCGAAGAGTGAACTACAGTGTAGGAGGTGAGTTGAATAAGATTGAAAATTTCGCATTCTTCTACAACGACAGCCTGTTCTCTCGAGGAAATATGCAAGGTGTCCTTTACGACAACCTGCGCGTGGCGAAAGTGAAGGGAGAGATTGAAGTTTTAGGTGGAAAGAAATGGAACGCGAAGGTTGGAGGATCGTATTCTTACTTCGAAACGAATCAGCAATACGCTTGGCAACTACCAAACCTTCAGTTTTCTGCGGAAGCATCTTATAACTTGAATTCGAAGTTTAAATTCAACTTCCAAGGAATGTACTACGGCGACCGCTGGGCGAAGTCGGTATTGCCAGTGACTGGAAGAGACGCCATGTTGCAAACTGACGGCTCTTACGTGTACAAAATGAAGGGTTTTGTCGACTTGAATTTGCGCACGACTTACACGTATAACGAGCGTTTGTCGGCTTACCTTCAATTCAACAATATCTTGTCTCAGAAGTACACCATTTACAGCGGAATTCCAAGCCAACGCTTCTTTGCCGCAATGGGTGCATCTTATTCGTTTTAAAGTAGCAATTTGTTAACGAAATGTTCATAAAACCACGGGGGCTTCGGCCCCCGTTTTTTGCTACGGCAATGGGCCTTGCGTAACTTTGGTGACCTTGAAAAAATGGGCTTGCCCCGTTCTTCAATTTGAATCAAAAAAGTTAGATAATTAATAGTCCCACGAGAGAATGAGTGAAGAAATAGAAAATACCCTAACCCCCGGTTACACCGCTGATAATATTCAGTCGTTAGAAGGAATGGAGCACGTACGTATGCGTCCTGCTATGTACATTGGTGATATTGGTACTCGCGGTCTCCACCACTTGGTGTATGAGGTTGTCGATAACAGTATTGACGAAGCGCTAGCGGGTTATTGCGATACCGTAAGTGTTATTATTAATGAAGGAAATAGCATCACTGTTGAAGACAACGGTCGTGGTATTCCGGTGGATATGCACAAGAAGGAAGGCGTAAGTGCTCTTCAAGTGGTAATGACCAAGATTGGTGCGGGTGGTAAATTCGACAAAGGATCATACAAGGTATCCGGTGGTCTTCACGGTGTTGGTGTGAGTTGTGTAAACGCTCTTTCAACTCTTATGAGAACAGAGGTTCATCGCGATGGTAAATTGTATGTACAAGAGTACTCAATTGGTAAACCCTTGTTCCCTGTTCGTGAAGAAGGGACAACGGATAAAAGAGGAACGCGTCAGACCTTTCAACCTGATGCTTCTATTTTCGAAACAACTGAATACAATTACGACACACTAGCGAATCGTTTGCGTGAATTGTCTTTCTTGAACAAAGGCATTCGCCTAACGCTCACCGATGCGCGCGTGAAAAATGAAGACGGAACATTGAAGTCTGAAGTTTTTCATTCGGAAGAAGGATTGGTGGAGATGGTTAGATTCTTAGATGAGAGCCGTCCGTCTATTGTAAGTAAGATCATTCACATGGAAAGAACCGATGGTGCTATTCCGGTTGAAGTGGCTATGACCTACAACGATTCTTACAACGAGAATGTGTTTTCATATGTAAACAACATCAACACCTACGAAGGTGGAACGCACTTGCAGGGATTTAAGCGTGGATTAACTTCTACGTTGAAGGAATATGCAGATAAGAGCGGATTGTTAGAGAAAGCGAAGGTTGAAATTGTTGGTGATGACTTCCGTGAGGGATTGACTGCGGTTGTTTCTGTAAAGGTTGCTGAACCTCAATTCCAAGGACAGACGAAAACCAAATTAGGAAACCAAGAAGCAGTTACTCCGGTTTCGCAGGTGGTGAGTCAAATGTTGGAAGCCTACCTCGAAGAACATCCTGTAGAGGCAAAAGCTATCGTTCAGAAAGTTATTCTTGCTGCTCAAGCGCGCATTGCTGCGAAGAAGGCACGTGAGACCATACAAAGAAAAGGAGTAGGTTCAGGCGGTGGATTGCCAGGTAAATTGGCAGACTGTTCTGAGAAAGATCCTACAAAGTCTGAGTTGTTCTTAGTCGAGGGAGATTCGGCGGGTGGTACCGCTAAGCAAGGACGCGACCGTGTGTTCCAAGCGATCTTGCCTTTACGTGGAAAAATCTTGAACGTAGAAAAGGCTATGCAACACCGTATTCTTGAAAACGAAGAGATCAAGAACATGTACACGGCTCTTGGTGTATTCATAGGAACAGAAGACGACAGCAAAGCGTTGAACACTTCAAAGCTTCGTTACCACAAGATTGTGATTATGTGTGATGCCGACGTAGACGGATCTCACATTGAGACGCTTATTTTAACCTTCTTCTTCCGTCATATGAAAGAGTTGATTGATCAAGGAATGATCTACATCGCAACTCCGCCGTTGTATCAAGTGAAGAAAGGAAACAAAGGCGAGTATGCTTGGACTGAAGAGCAACGCGACGCATTGATTAAAGAAATGAAAGGAGCGGGATCTGAGACCAGCGTAAACGTTCAACGATACAAGGGTCTTGGAGAGATGAATGCCGAGCAGTTGTGGACGACTACCATGGATCCAACGACAAGAACACTTCGTCAAGTGACCATTGACAACGCTGCGGCGTGTGACCAAATATTTTCGATGCTTATGGGCGACGAGGTTCCACCTCGTAGAGCCTTTATTGAAGCGAATGCGAAATACGCGAAGATCGACGCGTAACCACACTCTTCTCGCTTTCGAGCGGGCAGGGTAACCTGCAAGAATAAGGGCCTCCGAAGGAGGCCCTTATTTATTTCAACGAAGTTGAAACTATTTCAATTTGTCGTTATTCAAATGTCGTGTAGCGTCGCGCGTTGTTTTCTTCTCCATGTTTTTGTCGAAGGCTTCTTGCAAATTGATTCCTGTTTGATTTGCCAGGCAAATCAAGACAAAAAGAACATCAGCCATTTCATCGCCAAGGTCTTTGGCTTTGTCGCTTTCTTTTTCGCTTTGCTCGCCGTAGCGGCGAGCAATGATGCGAGCGACCTCACCAACTTCTTCAGTGAGCATAGCCATGTTGGTGAGCTCGCTGAAATAGCGCACGCCTACCGTCTTAATCCATTCGTCAACCTGCGCTTGAAGTGCGCTTAAATCTTTTTCCATTAATGTCCTCCGGCCATTTCACCGATTTGAATGTTTTGCTTCTTTAAAATTCCCTTCACGCGGTACGCATAGAAAGCCAAGTAAGCAAAACATGCAACTCCTACGAAGTAAGAAAACTGAATGCCTAAATATTTATCATCAGCTAAAGCGCCTTGTGTTACTGAAACAAATCCGCCACCCATAATCATCATGATCAATAAGCTCGATCCTGTATTCGTTCTGCTTCCCAATCCTGCGATGCCTAAAGTGAAAATACATGGCCACAAGGTGCTGCAGAACAATCCAACAGACATGAACGCGAAAACACTAATCATTCCCGATGCGAAAATTCCAACCAACAAGGCAGCAATACCTAGAAGCGAATACATCAACAACTGCTTAATCGGATTTCCTTCGCTCATCTTATCAGCAGCAATGAGCACAAGCACCAAACCTAAGTACGGATAGAAGTCTTTCACAGCGTGACCAGCAATAGCGTTCACGGTCATGAAAATGCCAAATGCTGCAAAAGGAAGAATGATGTTCAACTTGCTTTTTAACGATTGTGAAATGTTAAATGATCCTGCAGCGCTGGTCCAACGGCCAATCATCAAACTTGCCCAGAACAACGAAACAAACGGAGCAATAGCATCTTCATTCGTGCCTAATTTTTGCTTCATGAATTCAGGAAGGTTACTTGCCGTTGATACTTCAACGCCAACATACAAAAAGATGGCAAGCATACCCATTGACAATTGTGGGTACTTCAAAATAGAAAGTAAACTCGCATTGTCGTCAGCAGACTTTACGGTTTCGATTTTATCTGGAACCGAAGAAAACTTGAACATCACGGCTGCCAAGACAAACGCTGCACCCAACACCAAGTATGGAATTTGAACCGCTTTTAAATCCAATGTCGTTGTACCACTTCCAATCGCACCGAAGATCGCGAACGATACAATCACAGGACCTATTGTAGTTCCAACGTTGTTAATTCCTCCAGCCAAACTCAATCGCTGATTTCCTGTTGCAGGATCTCCCATTTGTATAGCCAATGGATTCGCTGCAATTTGCTGAAGCGAAAATCCTAATCCAACGATGAACAATCCAGAAATAAGCAATTCAAAAGATGCCGTGTTCGATGCTGGAATAAACAACAACGTTCCGCATGCCGAAATCAAAAGTCCCAAAGCCAATCCATTTCTATAGCCTAACGAGTTCAAAATATCTCGCTTCATAATTGCTGAAATAGCGAAATACAATAGCGAACCCACGGTGTAGGCAACGTAGAAGGCAAAAGAGATCAATTGCGATTGCATTTGTGAGAGATTCAACGCCTTCTTAAACACAGGAATTAAGATGTCGTTACTTGCCGCTACAAATCCCCAAAAGAAGAAGATTGAAATTAAGGTAGCCAATGCGCCTTTAGGTGCTTTTTGCATGTTGTTTTGATTAAGGTTTACGTTGCAATATAATAATGTAATTTATACAATAAGTAGAACTTCCATTATTTCTTGTTCTTCCGAATGATCTCCTCCCACTTTTGCTGAATGCCTTCAGCAGGAAGGGGTGTGTATTCGTACTGAAGGAGTCCTTTGAAATTCGTTTGAATGGCCGATGGCACCGCACCAATACGAAGATCTTGAATGAGTTTGAAATCATTTCCACCGTACAAGACTTCCATGTTTTCGAGCTTTAGTGGATTGATTGTTTTTCTGAACGATTCAAAATTTTCATGCATGCCAATCACGACGATTCTAAAATCGTTTTTGTATTTCGAAGCCATGTGATTCAAGAGTGCTAAGTCGCGCTGAGAGGCTTTGCTTTCGTTAAAGAAATACACGTACATGTTTCGATCGCAATGCTGACTGAATTGCCATTTATCGTTGTTCGAATCGATCAAGGTGAAATCGGGAAGTACGCTGTTTTTCTTCAATCCGGAAAATTCAATTTCACAAGCTTTCGCCAATTGCTTGCTCGTTTCAAACTTGCTTGTAGTTTGAATCAGTACAAGTAGTTTCTTCATGAGAGCCGGACTGTGTGCACGGGTGAAGTAGTTCTTTCGCAAAGCTGCAATAAGTATGAGCTCTTCCAATTGCGCGAAGTGTGTGCTGTCTGGATTTAAATAATGAATAATCGGATCAGCAGACTTGGCTGTTTCCATTAACGATGTAAAAGCTTGCGCATCGCGGGTATTCAGCGACGGATTTAAATAATTAGAGGCGGTCAACTCCAGCCATTTGATGAATGCAGAATTTTTTAAATCAATAACTTCACTAACTGTTTCAAGGCTTACGGGAGTATTTGCTAAAAGGCGTAAAGTGAAAATTTCACAGGCTGCATAATTTTTTAAAAAAGAATCTTTCTTGAATTCCGGTCCAAACAACAATTGCATTTTGTTTTCCAGTGATTCGATTTGCACGAGGAAATTCACCTGAGCCGATGCGTATTTGGAAGAGTCTTCTTTCGAGTTGAACTTCACCAAATCCGATTTCGGATTGTTCTCTTGCATGCGTGAAGTAGCAGCTTTGTTTTGCTGAGAATTTAAGAGCAAATAATCGTAGGAATTTTCCGAAAGGAAATTTGCAATTTCATTGTTGATTTGTCCAATGATGGCATTCGTGCGATCAATGCTGTTGTTCTCAATTCTCGCTTCGAAACTGCGAATGAGTCCGTTCTGTGTAACCGTTGTGTCTGCTGAAAGAAATTCAACTTCATACGTCTGCTTCGGAGAAATCCACAAGGAAATCTGGGCATTGCTGGTGCACAAATACAGATTCTCTTTTTGTTTGGTTGGAATTTTTAATTCGAATTCACCTTGAGCATTCGCAGTTGTTTGAGAAACAATGGTTAGGTTCTGCGTAAGTGCATCGCTCGTAAAACAAGCGTAAACCTTGTTGTTGCACGCTATGTTTCCTTTTCCTTTAACAAGAACATCCTGAGCAAAAAGGAAATAAGAACTGAATAGAAAAAATACAAGGGAAATGTGCTTCATCATAACTGAATTCCTTTTGGAAGGAACGAAGAAATGTCGCCGTTATTTTTATAGATCTCGCGAATAACCGTGCTTTGAACAGGAGCCAAGGCAGGTGTGGTCACCAACAAAATAGTTTCAATGCCGTCTGATATACTCTTATTCATGTTCGCAATGGTGCTCTCATATTCGAAGTCGGTGCTGTTGCGCAATCCACGAAGCAGATAGTTCGCTCCGATCGATTTGCAAAATTCAACCGTTAACCCTTCGTAGGTCATCACACGAATGTTTGCATGTCCAGCGAACGTTTGTTCTACGAAAGCCAATCGTTGTTCCAACGAAAACAAATAATTCTTTGTGGTATTCACGCCAATGGCAACAACTACCTCATCGAATAACGCTGCGCCACGAAGCACAATGTCTTCATGTCCGGTTGTAATCGGATCAAACGATCCTGGAAATACTGCTATGCGTTTCATTTGCTTTCTATTTTGAAAAATGAAAAGTGCACATGTCCGTAACTGCGTGCTTGCCAAAAATACGGACTGTCTTCGAATTTTATGTCTTTGCCGTGTTCAATTATTACAAGTTGAAGTAGGTCTGTTTTCTTTTCGAAAAGAAGCGATGGCAATTCCTTTAACCAAGATAAATCGTACGGAGGATCTGCGAAAACCACGGCAGGTAATTCCGTTTGTCTTCCTAAAAAAGTTCGGACATCTGCCATGAAAATATCCATGCCTTCCGCTTGAAAGTCGCGCTTCACTTGTTGCAAATGTCTAGCATGCTTCGCACTTCCTTCCACCGCAATAACTTTCTGAACGCCTCTTGATAAGGCTTCTAGGCTAATTGATCCTGTGCCCGCGAATAAATCCCACATCAGTGGAATTTCATCCCATTCTACCAAATGTTGCAAGACATTGAACAACGCTTCCTTCGCGAAATCTGTCGTAGGTCTTCCTGTAAAGGATTTGTCGACCTTAATGATGCGACCTTTCCAATCGCCTCCAATTATGCGCATAGCAAGTGTAATTTCCAGAGGTCGTTCAACGAATTCATTTTCATGTTTTCTGAGAACTGGACGTTGCGGACATACGATTCAAAAACTTCAACATAATTTGAATCGAAATGTGTTCCCTGAACAAACACAGGCAGCGCTGCGAGATCAATTCCATACTGAATGCATCCGTTCGCTAAGAAGTATAAAATATCTTCAGCCGTGTTGCCAGCGTATTCATTCAACAACACCAACGCATTGTTCTTTTCAAGACACAAATAATGTTTTTCCTTTCCCACCCAAAGTGTTGCTTTCGATTGGACGAGGCTGGCGTGCGCGCGCTGGCCAGGAAGAAGCAGGGTAGGAAGTGCAAGAATTTCAACCCCAGCAATAAAGCGTTCCAAATTCACCACCGAAGCATGCGTAGCGAAAACAACCACAACATCTTGTTGTGTGTTGAAGCGATACGCTAAAAATTCATTCGAAGAGATTTGTGGAAGATAATTCTCAATTTCACTTTCCTGAAATAGTGCCTTCGGAATAAGGTTGAAAGCTAGCGGTTCAACAGAAAGTATTGTCTTCTTGAAAACCGCACTGGGCCAATACTTTTGAAGCCAAGAAACCGGCTCTGCGAAAGGAATACTTTCGCCAATTGGAAATACTTGGTTATGCGTAAATATCACCGAGCCATCTTCCGACTGCATGAAAGCGATAGAAACAAAGAAAGATTCCAGATGCACCGAGGCATGCAGACGAGCACTGTTTTCAATAACAGCGTTTGGAATTTGAAATGTTTCAGTGTTCATCGTGAAAAAATGCGCATAATTAATTTCTCTGCTAATTTACATCATTGATGCGCTTGGTCTTTCTTTGCAAGCGATAATAAAATCATGAGTCACACCGCCTTCGAACAATTACTGCTGGAAAATTTCTCTTTTGCCCCCACAGTGGGACAGAAGAAGTTGTTCCATGCCTTTGCTCGAATGATGTATTCGCCGAAGGCTCGCTTGGCTCTCATGATCAAAGGATACGCGGGTACAGGTAAGACCACTTGCGTGAAAGCTATGGTAGATGCTCTGGCTGAACACCGCGTAAATGCTGTTTTACTGGCTCCCACCGGACGCGCGGCGAAAGTTTTGGGAAATTATTCAAACCGAAAGGCGAGAACCATTCACAAGGAAATCTACGTGAAACGTATGGATCGGAGCGGTCGTGTATGGTTCGAATTGAAAGAGAATGAAAACATAGATACCGTTTACTTCGTCGATGAAGCCTCTATGATTGGTCAGGATACTGTTGTGTTTTCGGAAGACGATTTCGACGCAGGCAGTTTGCTCGACGATTTGCTCTCGCACGTTTACAGCGGAGAACGCTGCAGGTTAGTTATCATTGGCGACACCGCGCAGCTTCCTCCTGTCGGTTGTCCGTTAAGTCCCGCTTTGAATATGGAAGGACTGCGTGACAGCTATTCGTTGAACATTGCTGCCATAGAATTGCACGAAGTCATTCGTCAAAAAGAAGGTTCGGGTATTTTAATCAATGCAACTTCGTTGCGCGAGTTAATCGTGAGTCAAGGTAAGGAACTGCCTCAATTTTCAACCTTGAATTTCAACGACATTCATCGGGTTGATACTGATATGCAGCCCATAGTGGAAGAGGCTTTGCACAAATACGGCATAGAAGATTTAGTCATTATCACCCGTTCAAACAAGCGCGCCAATTTGTTCAATCAGCAAGTGCGTGCGCGTATTTTATGGAACGAAGAAGAGATTAATTCTGGTGATCGAATGATGGTGTTGAAGAACAACTATTTCTGGCTCGATGAAAAGGAATCGAAGGAAGTCGGCTTCATTGCCAACGGGGATATTTTGAATATCATTCGAGTGAAGTCTTTTGAAGAACGCGGCGCATTTCGCTTCTGCAAGGCCATTGTGAAAATGGCCGATTATCCCGAGATGCCTGAAATGGAAGTGATTCTTCTCTGCACCACCATTTGGGAAGAATCTGCTCAGCTATCGAAAGCGAAGATGCAAGAAATGTGGCAGGTTTGCGCGCAAGATTATCCAGATGCTTCTTCAATAGGACAATTGCGAAAACTACTTCAGAAAGATCCATACTACAATGCGCTTCATGTGAAGTTCGCTTATGCCATAACCTGTCACAAAGCGCAGGGTGGACAATGGCCGTGTGTCTTTGTAGATCAAGGATATCTCACCGATGAGATGGCCGGATTGGAATTAAATCGCTGGTTCTACACCGCACTTACGCGTGCGCAGAAGGAGGTTTTTCTTGTTGGATTTCAAGAAAAATTAATTGTAGAGGAAGAGCGGAATTTATTTTAGGAGTTTGAAGAACAATTCGATTTCTTCTGGAGTCTTCGGCTTAGAAACAATGCGCATGTTTTTATCGAGAATGAAGAACGCCGGAGTCTTCGTAATGCGATAATCTTTGGCTCCTTTCGATTCCCAGCCGCGCATTCCACACAAATTGGTAAACGTGAATTCTCGCTCGGTCACCGCCTGTTTCCATGCGTTCGCGTCGTTGTCCACCGAATACCCCACAAAGGCAATTTTCTTGGCTGCGTAGTCTATGCTGAGCTTTGCGATTTTCGGAGCTTCTGTTTTGCAATGGCTGCACCAACTGCTCCAGAAGATTAAGAGGGTATATTGATTGGCAGCGCATGTCTTTTTCAAGTCGAAAGCAGCATTGTTTAAGTCTGTGCCTGTAATATTTGGAGGAGTCTTTCCAACGCTCACACGCGCAATGCTTTCAGCATTTCGCTTAATGACATTCGAGAAATTATCATCGCCGCACGATTCATCGTTAATGAAATTATCCATGAGGTACAGCGTGATGTTTTCCATTCCGCTCTCATAAAATCCGGTAAGCATTTCATTCAACACAAACTCATACACGCGATCGTTGGCGTGAGCCTTTTCGGTAAGCAGTCCAATGCAATCGATGAATCCGCTTTCGGTTCCTTTGCTGAACTGGCGCATGAAACTTTGAATGCGGTCGTTTAACACTGTCGTATGCACCACGCGTTCATCGCTGAAATTCAAATTGTCCCAGTAGTGCGCTTTGTCTTTTGAAGTTTCACGCTTCCAATCGATCAGTTGCGAAACGAATGACGTTGTAGTGGTATGTTGGTCGCGCTTGGTACATTCGAGTTGGTAAGTGTTGAAGGAGGCTTCTAAGTCTGTCAACTCTTTTTCTGCAGTCGAATCTTTGTCTTTTTTCCAACGGATATTGAGGGCTCTTTTCTTCTGTGTGAATTCGTTTTCTTTTTTTACATATTCGAACCAGAGTTGATTTCTATTTCCAGAAGTGCAAGAAATTCCGTTGTCCCATTTAACGCCTTGGACAGTAAATACGGTTTCTTTTTCAGCATTGTCCATAGCTATGATGGCCATGTTAGAGGGAGCTATACCTAGCGCGTACAGTCCTTCCCCGTAGGTTCCTTTGAACTTGAATGAATTGTTGGTGATGGTGGTGGAGTCTACAAGATCGAGGGTGCGACCGGTCGTTTTCCATAAGCGAATTGCTGTTCCGTTCGGATAAGTAGCAGTTCCAGAAATAAGGTGAGATTGCGCAAAAGCCGCAACGCTGCATAGAAGAAGTGAAAGGGCGAATAGTGTTTTTCTCATCGTGAAATTTCTAAAACAAAAATAACACCAACTTTAATAGCTTTGTTCGGATATGCAAGATTCGATACTTTTAAAATACGATGTGCGTTCGGAAGAAGAACTCGAAGAGTTTTTATTCGACAGTGCTTTTGAAGAGGCGAAGCTCTATCGATCGCGTTTGGGAGTGCGTCTTTTGCGCAGGAAACATCTGAAGAAGATCGAAGAATGGTCCGCAGATATCACCTTTGGACTCTGTATGAACGAGTTCAATTTTGTCCCAGCTTATTGGAAGGAAGGAGAAAGTTGGTTAGAGCATTTGAGAAACGTAGAGGCTATGGTGAGTCTTGGATTTAAGCAGGTCTTTCAGGCGAGCGGGGTCTATGAGATGCATTATGCATTAGAGGGATTTGAGCAAGCCATAACAGATTGGGAAAATTATTTGTTGAAGTCAGACTTGGAGTTGCTGGAGGAACCTGTGCACTCGAAAGAAGAGTTGCAAACGGCTGAAGCTATTCAGTTTTTGTTGCAAGGGGAGGAGGCGAATGCTTTGAATCTATTGCGAAAAGAGAAAACGAGGCTAAGCGCCTTCATTAAATAATGGCAATTCGAAAACCTTTTCGAATGAAGTTTGTTGGAAGTGTATGAAAATGTCTGACGTCCGAATTTCTTGGCTATCCATAGCTTTCATAGCGCTTGGAACCATGACTTCCATCTATTTGATTTCACAGTTGAAATTCGATTACGATTTCGAAGACTTTTTCCCGAAGAACGATCCTGATACCGAGTATTATTTGGAATTCCGCAAGTCGTTCGAAACCGACAACGATTTTTTTATTGTTGCGCTGGAGAACGAAGGAAGCATTTTCGACTCAACGTTTCTTTCGCATGTCGATTCACTAACGAAGAAACTTCAGGCACTTCCGAATGTGGAAGAATGCGTGGGGCCAACATCGTTAATGACCTATGCCGTAGATCCCTTGTTTGGCGGTGTTTTTGAAACACCACTTCTTTCTTCGAATTCGGCACAATCGTTTAAACAAGATTCAATAGCCATTTGGAATTCCCCTTCATATGTGGGTGTGTTCTTCGGAACGAACGGAAAGTCTGTGGCCATTAACATGAAGCATACGCAAATGTTAAGCAAGGAAAAATGCGACGATTTGGCGAAGAACATTCAAGCAGAGGTCGATAAATTTCAATTCAAAAAATCGCATGTCATAGGAAGAGCATTGGGTCAGAAGCTCTACGTAGAACTTATGATTAAAGAGTTGGCACTCTTCATTTCTATCAGTTTAGTCCTTACCACAATCTTCTTGTTCATCGCTTTCCGAAGCGGCTGGGGCATTGTTATTCCAACTACAGTTGTGCTTTTGAGCATTATCTGGACGCTTGGATTTTTGAAAATCATGGGCAAAGATTTGGATCTTATGCTTACTGTTTTGCCTACGATTCTTTTTGTAGTTGGAATGAGTGACTCGGTGCATGTGCTCACCAAGTACATGCAGGAATTGCGAAAGGGAAAAGAGAAGATTGAAGCGATACGCTATGCGTTCAAGAGCATTCGCTTGGCCACGTTCTTAACTGCATTAACGACGGCTATTGGCTTTTTCACCTTGGTGTTTTCGAACATTCAACCCATTTCGGATTTTGGAATTTACACCGCGGTGGGAGTGCTCTTGGCTTATGGACTCACGTATACGCTTCTTCCAGCGATATTGATCTTAGGTAAGCCGAAGCGGATGAACGACTTCGCGTTATCAGACGATTTCTGGACCTCGAAATTGCACAACGGATTTATGTGGGTGCTTCGAAACCGGAAGTCGATTTGGATAGGCGGAATCGTGGTGCTTGGGTTAAGCGCATGGGGTGTTTCAACCATTGTGGTGGACAACAAGATGTTGGAAGACTTGAAAGACGACCATGTGTTGAAACAAGAGTTTTCGTTTATGGAAAAGGAATTCGCTGGATGCAGACCGTTTGAATTGGGTATTATTCTGCCTAACGATAGCGCTATTCGTTCAGTGAAAGTCTTGAAGCAATTGGATACGTTGGAATTGTATTTACGGAATGAATACGGAGTAGGAGCAATGCTTGGCTACGCCCAATTGGTGAAGGAATCGAACAAGACCTTGAACTTCGGATCGGAAGAATATTACACCATTCCAGATTCAACGAAAGAGTTGAATGAGATTGCGAATTTATTGCAACAAGGACCTATAGCACGTGCAACAGCTTTGGCCTACAACGACAGCACCCGCACCTTGCGCATAAGTGGTAAAGTAGGTGATATAGGAAGATTGCATTTCGATTCGTGCAATGCGAAATTGAATGCGTTTATTGATGCGAACTGTCCCGATTTATCGAATCGAAAAATCACCGGAACAGCTCACTTAATCGACGTGAACAATCGCAGCTTAATCGAGAACACCGTTTGGGATTTACTCATCAGTGTCTTGGTGATTGGAATTATCATGGGCATTGTTTACAAGTCGTGGCGCATGATTCCGCTGACCATTCTTCCGAATTTATTTCCGTTGTTGATTGTTGCCGGAATTATGGGATTCACAGGCATTCCATTGAAAGTGAGTACCAGCATCATCTTCAACATAGCCTTTGGAATTGCGGTAGATGATACGATCCATTTCTTAGCGCGAGTGCGCAGTTTATTGGGTGAAGGTTTAAGCGTGAACTACGCTGTTAAACGCACCTTCCTCACCACAGGAAAGGCGATGATTGTCACCACACTCATTCTCAGTGGCGGCTTCCTCACCTTAATCTTCAGCGACTTCCTTGGTACTCATTATATTGGATTACTCGTGAGCTTAACGCTATTCATTGCGTTGTTCGCCGAGTTGTTGTTTTCGCCTTTGATTGTGATGTTCTTTTATCGAAAGGGGAAGAGAGGTTAAGAGAGGGGAAGATTAATCGGGTCGAAATATCTTTCGACCCTCGTTAAGAGAAGGTAAGATAGGGGAAGAGAATTCTCATTCTGTTTGTCTTTCTCTTTCTCATTCTAAAATTATGAAGGAGCAGGACAGTAAAAAGGAAAAATAGTTCTAAAACAAAAATGCCGACGCTTAGTCGGCATAGTTTCGCGGAAAAGGGGGGATTCGAACCCCCGGTACAGTTTCCCGTACGACAGTTTAGCAAACTGTTGGTTTCAGCCACTCACCCACCTTTCCTTTGGCTGTTCCTCTTCTTCAAGAGGAGTGCAAATGTAAAGCGACAATCCTATATTTCAAATTTTTTTTCTATTCCTATCCGAAGCGCTCCTTCAACACAGCAAAGAGCCTGTGCGTGGGCAATCCCATGACGTTGAAATAACTTCCTTCTAGATTCACAATTCCAACCAACCCAATAAAATCCTGAGCGCCGTAACTGCCCGCTTTATCAAAGGGCTTATAGTGCTCAATGTAATACTCAAGCTCGCGCTCGCTCATTTCAGCAAAGGTTACTTTGGTGCAATCGGTGAACGATTCTTTCCATTCCGAAGTAGCTACACAAACGCCCGTGAACACCTCATGACTTCTTCCGCTCAACTGCTTCAACATAGATAGTGCTTCGGCTTTATCTGCCGGCTTATTCAAGAGCTTCCCTTCCACATGCACCACTGTATCTGCTGTTATAAAAACTTCATTGGAAGATGCTTCTTTCAACAAGGCTGCGGCCTTGCGTTCCGATAAACGTTGAGCCACTTCTGGCAATGGCCAAGAGGGATCAATGCTTTCGTCCACATCAGATACTCGAACCTCAAACGTCAGTCCCATTCCACCCAACAATTCCTTCCTTCTCGGAGAGCCCGATCCCAGGACTAACTTGTGGTTGTTCAACAACGGTAATAATTCTTCCATGACAACAAATTTACATCGTAAATTTGCGCGCATGCATCAATTAGTTCTTATCCTCGACTTCGGATCGCAAGTCACTCAGCTTATCGCACGTCGCTTGCGCGAGCACAATGTCTACTGTGAAATTAAACCTTGGAACAAGGTTACTTCGATTCCTGAGAATTGTGTTGGAGTTATTTTATCTGGAAGTCCATACAGCGTTCATCAAGAAGGATCGCCACTTCCTGCGGTTTTCGATATAAATCCGAATTTACCCATGTTGGGAATTTGCTATGGCGCGCAGCTGATGGCACATATGAACGGAGGGAAAGTAGAGCGAAGCACACATCGCGAATACGGACGTGCGAACTTAATTAGTCATCAATCAAATCATGTCTTGTTTCAAGGCATTCCCGACAATTCACAAGTGTGGATGTCGCACGGAGATACCATTACAGGTTTAGGCGATAACATGGAAATTATCTGCAGCACAGAGAATGTGAAAGTTGCCGGCTATGCCTTCAAAGACAGACCCGTTTTCGGTGTTCAATTTCATCCAGAAGTTTTCCATTCCACCGATGGCGGAACTATTCTGAAGAACTTCGTTGTTGATGTTTGCGGATGCAAACAAGACTGGACGCCGGCTTCTTTCGTTGACGAAACCGTTGCCGATCTGAAAACCAAGTTGGGCGACGATAAAGTTATCCTTGGTCTAAGTGGCGGCGTAGATAGCAGCGTGGCTGCAGTGCTTATTCACAAAGCAATTGGTAAGAATCTCTATTGCATCTTCGTGAATAACGGATTGCTTCGTAAAGACGAATACGAAAGCGTATTAGAAAGTTACTTGCATCTTGGTCTAAACGTTAAAGGCGTAGATGCAAGTCAATTGTTTTACGATGCACTCAAAGGATTGTCAGATCCCGAAGCAAAAAGAAAAGCCATTGGTAAAACGTTCATCGATGTGTTCGACGCCGAAAGCAAATTAGTGGAAGGCGCGAAATGGCTCGGACAAGGAACCATCTATCCAGATGTCATCGAATCGGTTTCCGTTTCTGGAGGCCCTTCAGCAACCATTAAAAGCCATCACAACGTAGGCGGATTGCCCGATTACATGCAGCTTTCATTGGTTGAACCGCTTCGCTTGTTGTTTAAAGACGAAGTGAGAAGAGTAGGACGCGAACTTGAAATTCCAAATGCAATTTTATCTCGTCATCCGTTCCCAGGTCCAGGTTTAGGTATCCGAATTCTTGGAGATATCACTCCTGAAAAAGTACGCGTTCTTCAAGAGGTAGATGCTGTTTGGATCAACGGTCTGAAAGAAGCAAATCTCTACGACGAAGTGTGGCAAGCAGGCGCAATCCTTTTGCCTGTGCAGAGTGTAGGCGTTATGGGCGACGAGCGTACGTATGAAAACGCAGTAGCCCTGCGCGCAGTTACAAGTACCGATGGTATGACTGCCGACTGGGCGCACTTGCCATATGAGTTCTTAGCGAAAGTGAGTAACGACATTATCAATAAGGTGAAAGGAGTAAACCGCGTGGTGTATGACATCAGCAGTAAACCTCCAGCAACCATTGAATGGGAATAAAATTTGTTACCTTTAGTTTAATGAAAAAAATAGCATTCTTCTTTCTTGTGGTATTGGCTACCGCTTCGGCCTTTGGTCAGAATTGCAAAAACTACCATGTGGTCGCTACGGGAGAAACGCTGTATCGAATTTCGCGTATTTATGGATTAACCATTGCCGAGATTCAAGCCCTTAATCCGGGGTTGGTAACTACCGTAAAATTGGGAGAACATATCTGTCTCCCAAACTCGGTAAAGCCTATTCAATCGGAAGTGATTGAACCCAAAGCAACTCAAGATAATCCTTCTGTACAATCAAATGCAGAGCCTTCCGTAATTCCAGCTGGTTCGAAAAAAGACGCATATGCTATCGCGTTGTTACTTCCTTTTTCAACCTATCAAATGAGCAACGACTCGTTGGACGAACGTTCAGTGAAATTGAGAAACGTTGCGATTAACATGTATCGCGGAGCCATGATGGCGCAAGAAGAATTGCAAGATCGAAACGTAAATGCAACCGTTTATTTGTTCGATGTGGGAAACAGTGTTGAAGCGGGAAAACGTGCGGTAGAGCGTTGCGAAGAGGTAAGCGCCGATGTTGTCATTGGTCCGCTCTTTAAAGACCCGATTCAAGAAGTTGCAAAGTGGGTAGAAAAGCGAAATTCACATTTGGTGGTTCCAGTTAAAATGAGCAATAAGATTTTGCTGTTGACCGATCACATGAGCAAAGCATATCCAGGTAACAATTCTCAATGGTATTACCTTTCAGGATTCGCAAAACAAGAATTTCCCAATTCAATTATTGTTGGAGCATACGCCAAAGGAAAGGACGACTTTTCAAGCGAAGCGGCTATGAGCGGATTCTTGGCACAAGGTGGCGATTCCCTTCAGGTCTTTGACATTTCGCAAGGCTGTGTGAAGCTTTACGACTTCATTAAAAAACTAAACAAGCACGTTGTGGTTTTAGACATGACCTCCGATGAAAAAACAGGTTCATCATTGACGACAGCACTCACAGGACTGAACGTGAATTTTGTGGGTGGCGAATCAAACGTGAGTGAGACAAGGGTGGAAAGTGGAACGAAGAACATCGGTACACGAAACATTATGCTTGACTACTACAACCTTGATAATCTCAAGTGGATTGCAGAATACCGAAAGGAGTTTCAGTCTGAGCCCGATGAGTTCTCTGCGATCATGCACGACATTGTGTTGTATTACGGAACGGGACTTCAGTTATTCGGAACCGATGTTGGAAAACACTTGAACGAAATTGATCAAACAGGATTGATTGCGTTAGGATTTGAATTTTTCAAAACAGGTCCTGAATCTGGGTATGAAAACGCCTACGTGAACGTGGTGCAAAAAATGAATGGAAGATGGAGATTGAAAAACAACTTGAAATAAACCTAACTCCTTTTCAGAAGAAGGTCGTTAGCGATTTATTGGAAATTCAAGACAGTATTTGTGCAGCGTTGGAAACGTTTGACGGTTCCGACTTTAGAGAAGATATCTGGAAACATACGGGTGGCGGAGGTGGAAGAACGCGTGTTCTAAACGGTTCGCTAATTGAAAAAGGCGGAGTGAATTTCTCTGCCGTCACAGGTGATGTTCCGCCCATGATGAAGGATCGCATGCACCCTGATGCAAAAACTTTTTTCGCAACAGGAGTGTCACTTGTTATTCATCCGTTTTCCCCAAAAGTTCCGATTGTGCACATGAATGTTCGCTATTTCGAAAGCGATGCCGGGGACCAATGGATTGGAGGAGGTATTGATTTAACCCCCATATACGTGAATGAAGAACAGCGAGATTTTTTTCACAATGAAATGAAAAAAGTATGCGATGCTCACGGAATGAATTATGCTGAATTTAAGGAGTGGGCCGATAAATATTTTTACATCCCTCATCGCAAAGAAACGCGGGGTGTAGGAGGGATTTTTTACGATTACCAGAAGCCTTCTGAAGAGAAATCAATGGAAGCCTTGTGGGAGTTTAACAATGCCGTGGGTCACACCTTTAACAAAGCTTATTTACCTATTGTGGAAGCCAACATGAATCTCGAATTCACCGAACAAGAGAAGCAATGGCAATTGGTTCGCAGAGGGCGTTATGTTGAGTTTAATCTCGTCTGCGACAAGGGAACGCTCTTCGGACTTCAAACTGGAGGACGAACCGAAAGTATTCTCATGAGCCTTCCAAAATTCGCCTCTTGGGAATATGACTTTCAAGTCGAACCCAATTCCCCAGAAGAACAAACATTAAACATATTGCGTTCCACCGTCGCGTAGCGTCATCCGCGCAGCGGTCATCAATCGGAGATTGTCATCACAAGGAATTGTGTCGACCGCTTACAAGCGGTTATCTACCATCTTCACGCCAGGGAATCCCGCCTGATTGAATTTGAAGTCACCTTCGTTAATTGCAGGGTTGGCTTTGAAGTTTTTGATCTTGTACGTTACGTTTGCGTTTTCGCGCGTAACTACATTCACTTTAGTCAATTCCATTTTCGCTTTGTCTACGAATAAGGTTACCGTGTGGAACGACTTTGATTTTGGGTTCAAGGGATACAAAGCAATTTCGTAACAAGCAATACCGTCAACGGTTGCATTGGTATTTTTCATTTCGTGTTTGAAGTCTTTGTTCCAGATGGTGTACATCTCTGAAGGATCGAAACCGCCGTCTTTCACATCGGCAAGATTGTCGATTGAACAAGAGTTCGATTTTTTATTGTAGGTCCAAACGGTTACTCCGTCGCAGTATACTGAATAGTCTGGAAGAGCAAGTTGATATTTTTTTCCTTTTACTTTAACTGTACCGTTTTGCTTGGTTACTTTTCCAGTTTTCGGATTGCTGAGTTCAGAGCTGAAGTCTGAAGAAGTGGTAGCCCATGATTTAGCCTTCGTTGAAAGCTTGTCTAATATTTCTTTAGAAGTTTGTGCTTGAAGAGAGAACGTTGCAAGGAGTGCGAACGCTAGAAATAGATTTTTCATTTTGTTTTTTTTATTAATCACGCAGGTTTTTCAAGAACTGTTCCAAAGCTATCTCATCGGGTATTAAAACTTTCCGAGCCTTACTTCCTTCAAACGGGCCAATAAGTCCAGCAGCCTCCAATTGGTCTATCAATCGGCCTGCACGGTTATAACCCAATTTCAGTTTGCGTTGAAGAAGAGATGCAGATCCTTGTTGACTTAACACAATGACCTTCGCAGCTTCTTCGAACAATGAATCACGTTCCGAGTTGTCAAAATTACCAATTTCCATTGAATTTTCATCAGCAACTTCAGGAAGATGGAAAGCGTGAGCGTAACCTTGCTGACTTCCAATGAATTCAGTTATGGCCTGAACCTCGGGTGTATCAACGAATCCGCACTGCAAACGAATGAGGTCGTTGCCCGTGCTCAACAACATATCTCCTCGGCCAATCAATTGATCGGCACCTCCTGCATCGAGAATGGTACGTGAGTCAATTTTCGAAGTAACACGGAAAGCAATACGTGCGGGGAAGTTCGCTTTAATGGTTCCTGTAATGATGTTTACGGAAGGACGTTGCGTAGCAATAATCAAGTGAATTCCAATGGCACGTGCCAGCTGAGCGAGACGCGCTATAGGTGTTTCCACCTCGCGACCTGCAGTCATGATCAAATCGGCGAACTCATCCACAACCAATACAATGTAGGGCAGGAAGCGGTGTCCATTGTTCGGATTTAATTTCCTCGAAATGAATTTCGCGTTGTATTCCTTAATCGTTCTGCACTCTGCTGTTTTCAAAAGTTCGTAGCGCTCGTCCATTTCCACACACAACGAATTCAGTGTCTTTACAGCTTTGCTTGTATCTGTAATAATCGCTTCCGCTTCATCAGGTAGTTTCGCTAGAAAGTGTCTTTCAATTTTATTGAAAAGGGTTAGCTCAACCTTCTTCGGGTCCACCAATACGAACTTCACTTGTGATGGATGCTTGCGGTAAAGCAGAGAAACGAGGATAGCGTTCAATCCAACCGACTTTCCTTGTCCTGTTGCACCGGCCATTAGCAGGTGAGGCATCTTGGTTAAGTCGGTTACGAAGATGTCGTTCGAAATGGTTTTTCCCAATACCAATGGAAGTTCCATGTCTGCATTTTGGAACTTGTCGCTCGCAATTAACGAACGCATAGAAACTACGTCGGGTCTGCTGTTCGGAACTTCAATACCAATTGTTCCTTTCCCAGGAATAGGGGCAATGATACGGATTCCCAATGCTGCAAGTGAAAGCGCAATGTCGTCTTCTAAACTTTTGATTTTAGAAATCCGAACTCCTGGAGCTGGAACGATTTCATACAAGGTAACCGTAGGCCCGATGGTCGCTTTAATCTTCGAAATTTCAATCTTGTAATGATTGAGCGTTTCAATAATTCTGTTCTTGTTTTCTTCAAGTTCTTCCTTCGAAATTTGCGGTCCATTGCCCCCGTAGTTCTGAAGCAAATCAATAGAAGGAAGTTGGTAGCGTGAAAGGTCGAGCTTCGGGTCGTACTCACCGAATTCAGTGCTTTCAATTTCATCGGAACTCAATTCTTCGGCTTGAACAACGGGTGCGATTTCAATTCCTAAATCACCCATGTCATCAGCTTCGAAAATGGTTGAACTACCAGAAGAGGTAGGGCTCAAATCATATTCATCCGTCGTTTTTTTTTCTTCTTCCTCTTCAGGAATGAGTTCAAACGTTGGCTGCGGACTCAAGGGGTTGTCGAAGTCGAATGAAGTGGCTGCTGGTGTAGGAGTTTCTTCTTCCTGAATAAATTCGTAAACCTCTGGTTCAGGCTGTGGTTCGTAGGTAGGGATGGCTTCAGCCTTCACTTCAACGGTGGTCTCTTCAGCGTTCGCCGTAGGTTGAAAAGGAACCTCCTCTTCGTTTTCTTCTTCAATAATTCGAGGCTTGTCGGCCTTTGGTTTCGATCTAAATAGAACTCCTAGTCGCGCAATGAATGTGTCGACATGGTGATTGAAATTCACAATGAAAAATACCAATACCACGAATAAAATTCCGAGCAAGGTGCCCATCCAACCCAAATGCGAAACGCAGAAGTGGGTAGCAACAACGCCATATCCGCCGACAAACAATCCGTTGATTAAGATTTCAATGTGATCGAAGGGGACAGGATTGGTGCGGTGCGCGAAGAAACCAATGGCGAGGGGTAAGAACAGCATCACTCCAATGCTTACGCGAAGTGTCTTTAAAAACGGAAGTAAATGTTTTCCGGTTAACATGCGCATTCCAATCAAGAAGGTGAGAATTGGAATACACATGGCAGCAATTCCCGCAAAATGAAACATGAGTGCATGTGCCCAACGAGCACCAAGACCTCCCATCCAGTTGTGAAACGACTCGTTCAATGAGCCGCTGCCTAGGAACAGTTGCTGGTCATGCGCCCCAGAGAATAAATAGGACACGCAAGCCAATGCGGTAAAGGCTGAAAACAAGATAACAGCAAGCCCAATGATGCGCATGGAGCGGACATCGCGATTCAAATGTTCGTTTCTATCTTCAAATTCGGCGGAAGTATCGACCTCGCCCTTTCTTTTTTTAGCCAAAATGTACAGATGTATGGATGTGTGAAATTATTCAGTAGAACAACAGAAAAAGCAGGGGGTGTAGTGTCTTATTAACATAGATTTGTGGCTATGTGGTAGACACAAGGCGAGAATAGTCGAAAAAAATGAATAGCAATGTTGCAATTCTCAATATTCTACGTATATTTGCCGTCCAATTTCTGCAACAATGGCTAAGAAAGGTAATAGAATACAAGTTATAATGGAGTGCACAGAACACAAAGAGTCTGGCATGCCCGGCACAAGCCGCTACATCACTACTAAGAACAGGAAGAACACTCCTGAGCGCTTAGAGAAGAAAAAATTCAACCCGATTTTGAAGAGAATGACGGTTCATAAAGAAATCAAATAAGCTTAAGTCATGGCAAAGAAAGTAGTTGCGACCCTGCAAACTGGTGGTGGTAAGAACCACACCAAAGTTATTAAAATGGTGAAGTCTGCGAAGTCAGGCGCTTATTCCTTTAAGGAAGAGATTGTACACAATGATAAAATCGGCGAGTGGTTTGCTAAAGGCTAATCGCTGTTAGAAATACGTTAAAAGGCTTTTCCCTTTGGAAAGGCCTTTTTTTTATTTTAGACCTATACTATGAGTTTCTTTAAACGCCTCTTTTCGAAAGAAAAAAAAGACAAGCTAGATCTTGGTCTTGAAAGAACCCGTGAAGGTTTTTTCGGGAAGCTTGCTCGCATAATTACAGGTAAAGCCCATGTTGATGAAGAGATGCTTGATGAGTTAGAAGAAATTCTGATCACTTCAGATGTGGGTATCGATACCACAGAGAAAATCATCAAGCGTATTCAAGAGCGCGTGAAGAAAGAGAAGTCAATGCCGACAGATCAGTTGAATCAAGTGTTACGTGATGAAATTGCACAAATGCTGGTTGGACATGAAGGCGAAGAGAGTGAAGAAATATACATTCCTGCTTCAGCAGGAACTCCATACGTGATTATGGTTGTTGGAGTGAATGGGGTAGGAAAGACTACAACCATTGGTAAGATGGCTTTTCAACTTCAACAACAAGGGAAAAAAGTTGTGCTGGGTGCCGCGGATACCTTCCGCGCGGCGGCTATTGATCAATTGAAAATTTGGGCGGAGCGCGCAAACGTTGAAATAGTTGCGCAGGCCATGAACGCAGACCCAGCCGCTGTTGCTTTCGATACACTTCAATCAGCGGTAGCAAAAAATGCCGATGTAGTGATTATTGATACAGCGGGGAGACTGCATAACAAGGTTGGATTGATGAATGAGCTTTCAAAGATTAAGCGTGTCATGCAGAAGGTGGTGCCGAATGCTCCGCACGATGTAATGCTGGTTCTTGACGGTTCAACTGGACAGAATGCATTCGAGCAAGCCAAGCAATTCACAGCAGCTACGGAAGTTTCATCGTTGGCCATCACGAAAATAGATGGCACAGCGAAGGGCGGTGTGGTAATTGGAATTTCAGATCAATTCAATATCCCCGTGCGCTTCATTGGCGTTGGAGAGCAAGCAGGCGATCTTCAAGTCTTCAATAGATTTGAATTTGTAGATAGTTTATTCGCAGGAAAATCAAAGTAATGAAGACGAAGACACTCAAGAAAAACAAAGTGAATGTCGTAACCTTGGGTTGCGCGAAGAATATTTTTGATTCGGAAGTCATGATGGCTCAGTTGAAGGCGAATGCCTTCGATGTAGAACATGAATCGGAAGATGTGGATTCAGAAATTGTAATTATCAATACCTGCGGTTTCATTGATAATGCGAAGGAAGAAAGTATCAATACCATTTTAGCTTGGGCGAAAGAAAAGGAGAAGGGGAATGTTTCGAAACTATACGTGACGGGATGTTTGAGCGAACGCTACAAGCCTGAATTGGAAAAAGACATTCCAGAGGTGGATGCGTTTTTCGGAACGCGCGATCTTCCACGTTTATTGAAAACATTGAAAGCCGACTACAAAACGGAATTGGTAGGAGAGCGTTTGTTAACGACCCCAAGTCATTTCGCTTATTTCAAAATTGCGGAGGGATGTGATCGTCCATGTTCGTTCTGTGCAATTCCGCTTATGCGCGGAAAGCACGTGAGCACGCCAATGGAGCAATTGGTGAGCAACGCGAAATCATTAGCGGCGAACGGTACCAAGGAGTTGGTGCTTATTGCGCAAGATTTGACTTATTACGGATTAGACATAGAGAAAAAACGTACGCTTTCAGAATTGTTGAAGCGTCTTTCAGACGTTGAAGGAATTGATTGGATTCGTCTTCAATATGCTTTTCCAAGTGGGTTTCCGATGGATGTGTTGGATGTTATGAATGAAAGAGACAACATTTGTAAATATTTAGACATGCCCCTTCAACACGGAACAACAAAAATGTTACAAGCCATGAAGCGCGGTATTACCCGAGAGAAGACCGATGCGCTTATTCAAGACATTCGCATGAAGGTTCCGGATATTGCAATTCGTACGACCTTGATCACAGGATTCCCTGGAGAAACAGCTGCTGATCACAAAGAATTGTTGAAATGGATTGAGCAATCTCGCTTCGAACGCTTAGGAGTGTTTACTTATAGCCACGAAGAGAATACAACGGCTTTTGCATTGAACGACGACGTTTCTGCGAAGACGAAGAAGAAACGCGCCGACGAAATTATGGAAGTGCAATCTCATATTTCATTGGAATTGAACGAAGCGAAAGTTGGGAAGACCTTCAAAGTGTTAGTAGATAAAATTGAAGGAGATTATTATATCGGTCGCACGGAATTCGATTCTCCGGAAGTAGACAATGAAGTTGTTGTTCCGAAGTCTGAAGGATATTTGCGTGTGGGTGATTTTGCAGATATTGAAATTGTTCGCGCAGAGCATTACGATCTAATTGGAAAGATTAAGGCGTGAGCGAAGCTGTGAAATACCCCGTTATGGAAACCTTTACCAGTGTTCAGGGTGAAGGTGTTCATTCCGGTGTTCCAAGTTTTTTTATTCGTTTGGCGGGATGTGACGTAGGTTGCGTCTGGTGCGATGTGAAAGAAAGTTGGGACAAAGAAAAACATCCGATGGTTTCTCTCGATACTCTCGTGGAAGCGGCTGTTGGCAGTGGAGTAAAGGTGGTCATTGTTACTGGGGGAGAGCCTACGATGCATGATTTAGCGCCATTGACAGAGTCGCTTCGAAATGTGGGGATGCGTATTCATTTGGAAACAAGCGGAACTCAGAAACTCACTGGATTATTCGATTGGATAACCTTTTCTCCTAAGAAGTTTAAAGCGCCATTGGAAGAGTATTTCCAATTATCGAATGAGTTGAAAGTGGTGATTAATCATAAGTCAGACATTGAATGGTCTAATGAATTGTCTGGACGAATGAACGAAAATGCACAATGGTTCATGCAGCCGGAATGGGAGAAGCGCGAGTTGATGCTTCCGCTTATTTTCGATTGGGTATTAAAAAACCCACACTGGCGTGTGGGTCTTCAAATTCATAAATACATGGGAGTTGAATAATTAGATTATTCTTTTACTACTCGAATTTTATTCCCTTGTTCATCAGTGACTAGATAGATTCCAGCTGAGTAATTGCTAAAGTTTATCTGCCATACACCGTTCAACGTTTCGATTAAATTTCCGTGAATTGAGTATACTCGAATGTTACTTTTCTTTGAACATTGCACAATGCCACGCGTAGGATTCGGATACAACGAAAAGCGATTGTTCAATGCGCTCTCTTCTTCGATACCAACGATGTAAATTCCTTGGTTATTCGAAGCGTCGGGTGTAGTAACTATGAAGCTAACCCAAGTAGGATCTCCGTCTAGTTTTCTGCCAAGACTTGTGTCAGCACCCATGTGTGCCCATGCGATTTCATCTACACGTGTAAGGCCATCTGGGCTGTATAATCCAACAAATTCGTTGTTGTTATTCAAGCTGAAGTTGGCGTGACGAACTCCTTGAGTGATGTCCCCATCAGCAAAGAATGTTAACCATCCAAGAGCAGGAACGGTAACACTATCAACGAAAGAAGTGGGTATTTGCCATCTTCTTGGGTTGTTACTGTCATCGCTCATGAAATATCCAGCCAAGCTAACGTCATAATTCAATGGATTGTATATTTCAACCCAGTCATCGAATTCAGCGAAGTTGTCTGTAAAGGTTAAATCATTCTCGGCCATGACCTCATTAATCAAAACCGGCTCTGGTGTTATAAAAATTAGCGTATTTGTATTGATGGGAGTCGCGGGATTGAATGTAACGATGTTAGCAGATCCGTCAGTCGAACATCCTGCGCTGGTGCCGGGAGAAAGCGAGCCCCAAGTCAATGAGCTGACAGTATTTCCATCTGGACCAATTAATGTTGCTGTTCCACCCGATGGGTTCAGGGTTAAATTAGTGTGTGAGGCACCAAAGGCCAAATCATTATCGCACCAAAACACTTTAAAACCGTTCGGAGCTATAACCGTATTGAACGGTTCGTTTGTTGGAATTTGCCAAGGGGTGGGAGAACCGCTCACGCTCAAGTAATATCCACCAAGATTTACTTGAAAAGGGTTAGGGTTGTAAATTTCTATCCAAGGGTCATATTCAAATTCAGGGTCGTGATAAATTCCCGTATTCTCGGGCTGAACCTCGTTTAAAAAAAGTAATTCTGAAGTTTGTGGTAATTCGATGTTCGGTGCTGAATAGGTGACGTTGTTGAAGTATTGCCAAGTTGAACATGCTTCACAGGCTCGACCGTAACTAATGTCAGGGGCCATCTGCGGATAAGTGATTTGATCGATTATGGTAACTCCGTCTGGAGCAGTCAGGAATATTGTTTCTCCGCTCGCACTCAATGTGAAATTTGTATGCAAGGCCCCTTGCGTTAGGTTATCCTTATCTGCAAAAAGAACCTTAAAACTGCCAGGAAGCATAGTGGTGGCTCCTGGATCTGTTGCAGGAATTTGATGCATCGTTAAGAGTAGGGGATCGTCTGATAGGTAGTAACCCGCTAGGTTAATGATGCCCCCTGGGTTGTATATTTCAATCCAATCGTCAAATTCAAAGAACTCATCCATTTGATTGGAATTGTTAGATGCCAATAACTCATTGAATTGAAGTTGGGAAAATCCTGCAAAGGGCAGAAGAAGAAAACTGAAAAATAAAATATGTTTTTTCATTATCCTAAAGTTGTTAAGCCAAAGTTAAGTCTTGATTCGTGATATCGATTCATTACAAGACTTCTACTTTTAATTTTTATTGAAGTCCTAATTCTTTTTTCGCTTCAGGAACTGTAATACGCTTTCCATTTTTGTAAGCCGTTATAAACGCATCAGGTATTCCATTTGTTCTGCAGAAATCGCGCTGCTTGGACACTTCAGCAATGGTTTTGTACCTACCACTTGTATATCTAACTCTTCCGCTAGGTAATTTTTCTACATGAAGGTCTGCGTAGGTGCTAAGCACCATGTTTCTGGAAGGTCTTGCATATACACCTACCTGAACGGTGAAGAATATACCTTCAGACTTTTCAAGTAATTGCGCAGGAACTGCAAGTGGATCTGAGTAATATTCAAGATCAGGAGTTGTTGTCGAAACAGGGTTTGCATTGGCATTTGCCGATGCACTTGATGATGTACTATTTGGTGTATTGGAATTTGTTTCAGTAGAAGAACTTGTTGCCGTTGTAGAGCTAGTGGTCGCGGTTGATGCACTATTCGTGTTTGAAGTGTTAGCTGCAGTTGAATTGTTGTTGGCGGTTGCAGCATTAGCCGTTGAAGAATTGGAAGTTGTATTCCTATTTGTTGCGGTAGATGCCGTTGAAGAATTGGAAGTTGTATTCGGATTTGTTACTTGAGCAATTGGAGTAGTGACCGATCCAATTTCACTGAATGCAACGCGCTTTCTATTTTTGTAAGCAACAATAAACGCGTCTGAAATTCCCATCTCACGAATCTCGTTTCGTGCTTTAACTGCTTCTGAGTAAGAAGTGAAGAAACCTGTGCTATAGCGAATGTAGCCGTTACCTTGTTGCTCTGCATAAACCGGTGCGAACCGGTCATAAGTATCGTTTGCAACGGGTACGCGAAAAGCACCGATTTGAATTGTGTAGTATGCGCCATCGGGCATAGTAATCGCCAAAGGAATTGGGTTGGTGTCGCTATATGCTGAAGTGGTTTGTCGTTCGAATCGGGTTGAGATTACATTTTGCGGCAATTCAGCAATCGAAGAAATAGGGTTTGAACTAGCGTTGTTAGAACTGTCGTTGTTGGAACTAACGTTGTTAGAACTAGCGTTGTTGGAACTTACGTTGTTAGAACTGTCGTTGTTAGAACTAGCGTTGTTAGAACTGTCGTTGTTGGAACTAACGTTGTTGGAACTAACGTTGTTGGAACTATCGTTGTTGGAACTTACGTTGTTAGAACTGTCGTTGTTGGAACTTACGTTGTTAGAACTGTCGTTGTTGGAACTAGCGTTGTTGGAACTAGCGTTGTTGGAACTTACGTTATTCGAACTGTCGTTGTTGGAACTTACGTTGTTAGAACTGTCGTTGTTGGTAACGAGATCTTCAACGACGGGTTTCGATTTAACAACGAGAGTTTCTAATTCAGTTTTCACTTTGCGTTCTAAGGCAAATGCTTGAGTGTTTTTGGCATAGCGTTCAAATAAATTAATTTCAGCTTTTGCTAGGATGCGCAGAGTTTTTGCCTCTTTAATGGTAAGAAGCAGGTCTTCATATTTTACTTTGTCTTCTGCGGTAGCGCCCGTATTTGTTGCTGTAATATTAGTTTCCCATTCTGATTGTAAATCAATAATAACAACTGCATTGTGCTGTGAGATAAGTAAAGAATTTTCGTCTTCCTTTTGCATTTTTTGGTAAGTCAGTTGCTTCTTTTGTTCAGTTAACTCCACGATACGTTCTGTCGAAGTTTCGGTTTCAAGAAGATTGTCAATAGCCTCAATATCTGTATATATTTTTTCAATCTCAGCACGATTAGCGATTTCGTACTTGTATTCGCTCAGTTCGTTGAAAATGTTTTCCTCTTTATAATTTGATTGAACGGGACTGTTTAAAATAACCGATTCTGCGGCACTAAAAGTTCTCACTGAACTGTCGTTGTTAGAACTTACGTTGTTAGAACTAGCGTTGTTGGAACTATCGTTGTTAGAACTTACGTTGTTGGAACTTACGTTGTTGGAACTAGCGTTGTTTGAACTTACGTTGTTTGAACTTACGTTGTTTGAACTATCGTTGTTAGAACTGTCGTTGTTGGAACTAGCGTTGTTGGAACTAACGTTGTTGGAACTATCGTTGTTAGAACTTACGTTGTTGGAACTAGCGTTGTTGGAACTATCGTTGTTAGAACTTACGTTGTTGGAACTTACGTTGTTGGAACTTACGTTGTTGGAACTTACGTTGTTGGAACTATCGTTGTTAGAACTTACGTTGTTGGAACTAGCGTTGTTAGAACTTACGTTGTTGGAACTGTCGTTGTTAGAACTAGCGTTGTTGGAACTTACGTTGTTGGAACTGTCGTTGTTGGCGATTTCATCGTCCCAACTTTCGCTGTTTGAGCTAGCATTTTCAGTATAACTGTTCGCTGAATTTGATTTGTTTGTCCCAACATTTTTAGAAGTGACGTCATAAGAACTGTCTAAGTCGAGCTCTGCGTTGTAGCTCTCAGTTGAATTCTCGTAGTGTGAATTTTCTACTGCAATCGCAACGCGATTTTTAGATTCGTTAATTTCAACTTTTAGTGTTTCAATAGTTGCGGCGCTTGTTGCGTTTTTGAATTCAGGGTCAACAATAATCGTTTTTTCGGATTCTAGATCGTTCAGCAATTTATACATTGCTATGGATTCTTGTAACGCTAATTCACGAACGCGAAGATTTTCTTTTTCAGCTTCTATTTCCTCTTGTATTGATTCATATTCAGCTTTTGCAGCACTGATTTCACTATTCAGTCGTTCAATTTCTTTTTTCTTTTTAGTTGCTGCGAGTTGCTGACTTAACGCGTTGGATTTTTCTTCCAAGTCATTAAGCTCTGTTGTCATCGCATTTATTTTAAATTGGGTGTCATTGCGCTCTGCTTTTGCGTTGTCAACTTTTGTTTTTGCATTTTCAGATTTCCATGAAACAGCAGTATTTGTCGCAATTCCTTTTTCGCTATTCGGGTTTTTTGCGACATATTCTTTCACTAAATAAGCAGCCATAGGAGAATCTTTTTCTGCTATAGATTGTTTGATTTCAGTGTTTATTTGCTCTACTTCTAGAAGTTTTTCTCGAAGCTCCTTCTCTCTGTTTTTTGAAATGTCGTAAGCCGCTATAGCCGCAATACTCTTATTCTGTGATTGAATCATTAATTTTCTCGTGTCAGAATATCTCACGCTGTCTTTGTGAGTCTTTGGCGCTTCAAATCGAGCATTTTGAAAATTTTCGTAAGCTTCGTCTGTCTCCACCAACGTCTGCTGAACCAACTCAAAAAGCGTTTTAGAAGTTTTCTCAGCGGTTTCAATCTCTCTCTTTAGTGCAAGAATCGTTTTTTCTTGTGAGGTTAATACGGAATCAATTTCGATGCGTTGATTGACCGGGACAGCTGGAGAACTGTTTGTGGAAGCTTGTGTTGAAGTTGAGTTTGATGTAACAGTGTTGGCTGCAACATCGCTACTTGAGTTAGTCCCAGCATTCACATCAAGTTGTGATTTAGCAAGAAGCATTTGACGCTGAAGGTCTTCAATACTCTCATACAGCGGATCATCCCAAAAACTTTTCACTTCAAGTTTTTCTCGGCCGTCAATTTTGGTGTAGACTATTTCTTGTCTGAACAATTGAGATCCCTCAGACGGTGGTATTTTCACCTGAACTTCATGAATTTGTGGACTTCCCGGAGGTTGTATTTTATAGGTGTAATTTCCTGCGGCTGGAATGAAAAGTAAATACTGTCCGTTTGATTCACTGGATTGTGTGTCCATGATCTTTCGATTTGTCAAGTTATCGAAAACTTGAATTCTCGCTTTCGTTTCAGACGAGTTTATCCGTGAAATGAACTCACCCTTGAGGTAAGTAATGTTCATTGGAATTCCATTTACAAAGACGCGATAAACAAATAACTTGTCTGGTGAAGTTAATCGACTACTGGCGAAATATGCCGTTGTGTTTAAGGAGTCTGTAATGAAGAACAGGTCGTCGTCAGGGGTGTTGATGGCGAAATCCATGTTAATTGCTGGACCGAAGTCGTTGATGCTCGCATTCCATTCACATCGAAAAATATCATACCCACCCATACTTCCATGACCTTTGGAGGCGAAGTAAAGTGTATTTCCATTGGGGTGCATGAATGCAAAGTCTTCATCGAATTCAGTGTTAACATTTCCCTTTAGTTTAACGGGAGGGGTAAACGTACCATTCACACGAGAAGTCATATAGATGTCTTTACCATTGGCTCCGTCTTTCCCTCTGCTTGAAAAGAAAATTTTCTTTCCATTATTCGGAAGAAAAAAGACATGCTCGTCTTTTGATTTTAAGTCTAACTTCGAGAGTAATTCTTTCGGTGTGGATATTATTTTTCCAATGGATGGATCAATATTCATGTATCGATAAAAACTCGTTTTTTCAGCTTCTGTTTTTTCTAATACTTGGACATCTTTAATACTGTTCATGAGATTTAGTCCAGATTCTGCAGATAGCTTTTGGGCTTTGTAGTCCGATTTCGAAAGTTCTTTTTTCTCAGCAGTCGTCTCGAATTTTTCATATTCAGCTATTGCTTCCTTGAAGTTGTAACTAAGGTGGTAGGCTCTTGCAAGGTAGTAGTGTGTTTCTGGCTCGGTATACCCTCTCCTTACGCCGTCTTTCATGAAGAATATACACTTGTCACGGTCGTTTGTCGCGTAAATACCTGCTGCTCCAAAGCGGAAAGCATAAAGCGGATTACTGCCGTACAAAGAAACCAGTTGAGAGTATATGGCATAGGCAGGGACGTAATTGCCTTCCTTAAAAAAAACATTAGCCTCCTCAGCAAGGGTTTCTTCATCTATAGGCTTTTGAGCATAGAGATTCCCAATACAGAGGGTAAGAAATAATATGGATATTATTTTTTTGATGGGTAATTAGTTTTCTTTGGAGTGGTAAAAATACATCGCAAATTCGCTTCAATATTTTTTCACTCCATTTTTAAATACACAAATTATGAAGAATACTGTCCTTGTCGGTTCATATTCTATGGCTTTAGCTGTTTTGCTTGGGGCATTTGGTGCTCACGGCCTGAAATCAATGGTTTCGGAACATTCCGTTGAAATTTTCAACAAGGCAGTGTATTATCAAGTTATCCATTCATTGGGTATAATCTTGGGGGCATCATTGTTGAAAAACAGCAAGGCTCAGATAGTTCTCCGAAATCTATTCCTTGCTGGTATTATAGGTTTCTCGGGTTCATTGTACTTTTTGACCTTTTCCGATTTACTGAGTCCATCATTCAAGCAGGTGGTCGGTCCAATTACCCCAATTGGTGGGGTTTTCTTTGTAGCAGCTTGGATGTACTTGGCTTATACAGCTCGCAAGGAAATGAATAATTGAGGGTTCAATGAACAATAGCACTTCTAAGGTGTTAACTTTGCACAAAAAATAACTTTTATGTCATCACTAGTCGGAAAAAAAGCGCCTTCATTTAAGGCAGGAGCAATCACTAACGGAGGAACCTTAGTGAGTGATTTTTCATTGGATCAGTTCATCGGAAAGAAGCATGTCGTGTTCTTCTTTTACCCAAAGGATTTCACATTCGTTTGTCCAACTGAATTGCATGCATTTCAAGAAAAATTAGCTGAATTTGAAGCACGTAATTGTGCCGTTGTTGCTTGTTCAACAGATACTGAAGAAAGCCACTGGGGATGGTTACAAATGGAGAAGAAAGCGGGTGGAATCAAAGGTATTACGTATCCAATTGTTGCTGACGTTTCTAAAACCATTTCTGACACATACGGTGTTTTAGCTGGAGAGTATGATTACGATTCAGAGGGTAACTTAGTCGCTAACGGACCAATGATTGCTTACCGTGGATTGTTCTTAATTGACAAAAACGGCGTGGTAATGCATCAATTGATTAACAACTTCCCATTGGGAAGAAACGTTGACGAGGCATTGCGTATGGTAGATGCACTTCAGTTCTTCGAAGAGAACGGAGAGGTTTGTCCAGCAAACTGGTCAAAGGGAAGCGAAGGTATGAAGGCGGATCACGAAGGTGTAGCCAACTATCTTGCTAATCACTAATTCAATTTTTATTGAAGGAAAAGGGCTCAAATTGAGCCCTTTTTTTATGGTGTAGATTTATTTGTGACGTATTCTTGTAATTATGATGAAACGTTTTTACTCCCTTGTTTTAGTTGCCTTATTTTCTTCAAACGCAAGTTCGCAAGACCATCCGCTCTGGACGGACTTGATGCACAGCGATATTTCAGTTTTTGATTTTATTGCTGAAATGAATGCAGCTTGGCCTGTCCGCCCGACAGAACGCGGTCAAGGCTTCAAACCCCTGGAGCGCTTCAAGTGGTTAATGGAAACGCATGCCGATGAAAACGGCAAGATGTTGAACGGCAGGGAGACTCTCGAACTATGGACAGCATTGAAGAATTACACAGGAGGACGTTCGCTTGCCGGAAATTGGCAACCTCTTGGTCCAATTCTCGATGGTGTGACCACGCGAGAAAATATTGAAGGAGTAGGTCGCGTTTCTTGTATTGCCTTTCATCCGACGGACCCAAATATTATGTTAGTTGGAAACCCAGCAGGTGGTATTTGGAAATCAACTGACGGTGGTTCGACATGGTCAACCAACACAGATGATCTGCCAACGCTCGGAGTAAGCTCAATTGCATTTGATCCATTAAACCCTAACGTTGTTTATGCAGGCACTGGTGATCGTGATGCAGGTGATGCCCCAGGTATGGGAGTGTTGCGAAGTGATGATGGAGGGAATACCTGGAACTTTGTGAACGCTGGTATTTCGACACGAACAGTGGGTGCTATGATTGTTTGCAACGATCAGGCAAGCAGTGTTGTGATTGCTACAGACTTAGGAATAAGAAGGTCAATCGATGGAGGTCTGACATGGACACAAGTTTCAACGAATACCTTTGAATACAAAGACATGGCTCAGCATCCGACTGAACCCAATATCCTTTATGCTACGGGTGCTGGAAGATTTTATAGAAGCGAGGACTTCGGTTTGACATGGACTCAAAGCAATTCTGGAGTTTCGAACGGAACACGCATGTGTGTTGCTGTGAGCGCCGCTGAACCTGATGCCGTTTATTTGCTTCGCACAAATACGTATTCATACACTGGAACATTCAAAAGCGAAGACAGAGGGTTAACGTTTACGGAAATGAGCACATCTCCAAATATTATGGGATGGTCAGCAGATGGCTCGAGTACAGGCGGGCAAGCTTGGTATGACCTGTGTTTAGAAGGAGACGCATTAATTCCAAATGTCATTTATTGTGGTGGTATCCGTTTGAAAAAAAGTGTTGATGGAGGTGTGACTTGGCAAGATATTAACTCAAATTTTGTTCACGTAGATCAGCATGAGATGGCGATTAATCCACACAACAAAGATCTTTATGTATGCAACGACGGTGGACTTTATAGATACGTAAACAATTCTGAATGGCAGGATATATCTAGCGGAATTGTAAACGGACAAATCTACCGAATGGGTCAATCGCCGCACGACGGAGCTCGAGCCCTTACTGGTTTTCAGGATAATGGCACTGCGGAATTTCAAGGTGCTCGCTGGGTCAGAACTGGCGGTGGAGATGGTTTTGAGTGCATGTATGATTATTCCGAAATAGGTCGCAGATATAGCAGTATTTACTACGGAAGTCTGTATAGAACTTCTCCAACTTATATTAATCAGAAGTTTGCTGGCGATGGAACAAATGGTATGACCGAAGAAGGTGCATGGAGCACACCGTTTTGTCTACATCCAGATAGCAGTTCAACCATGTTTGTTGGAATGAAAAATATCTGGCGTTCGAAGAATATCAAACATCCAGACAAAGATTCAATTGTTTGGCAGAAAATATCGACGAACTTCTTGAGCGCAAACACCACCGATTGCAATCAAATTCGTTCGCATTACACCAACGGAAACATTCTTTATGCCTCCAAGGGCTCGCGTAAATTGGGAAGAACAGACAATGCTATGAGCGATACTGTTGTGTGGCAAAACATTAGCACCTACTTGCCAAGTGCGGTAGTTGCGGTAAACGCCATTGAGACACATAAAACAGATTCACTCATCGTATACATTGCGTTCAATAAAAATGTCTACAAAAGTTTAACAGCTGGAACATCTTGGATATTGATGACACCCAACTTGCCCGATGTTCAAATTAATACCATTGTTTCGGATACGTCGTCAGTGCTTGAGAATTTGTATATCGGAACTGATCTAGGAATTTACTACTGGGATGCAAGTATGACGGAATGGGTGAATTTCTCTTCAGGGTTTCCATATGCAGCTCGTGTTACTGAATTAGAAATTTCGTACGATACGCCGAAGCGCATTCGAGCATCTACATACGGAAGAGGTTTGTGGGAAAGTGATTTATTTAGCCCCGAAACAAATATCTTTCCAACAAGCGCTGTCTGGAATTCCCCCAATACATCAGGTGAGGTGATTGGTACGTTCGATGCGGAAATTTTCTTTTATCGAAATCTTGAGAATATTGATGTTTCAGATTTAACCGTTTCAGATTTTTATGTTGAAAATGGTACCGTAAATGCAGTAACAGGTGGACCTTCCAACTACACGATTAACATTACCCCTACGAATTTCGGACAGATTCGTGTAGTTCTTCCAAGCAACGCAACAGTCGATAATTTTTTCACTGGGAATGCCGCAAGCGACACCTTGAAATTGGTGTTTATGCAGGCACCTGCTGCCTTTGGAAGTAAAGGTCCTGGCGGAGTAGGGGATGCCGATGACTTGGCGTTCTGGATGAGAGCCGACAAAGGCGCATTGCTAAACGGAGCTCTTTCGGCAAATGACGGAGACCCTGTTTACATCTGGCAAGACCATAGTGGAAACAACAGTCCGGCCTCCCAAGGAAGCGTGAATCAGCGACCAACGTTTGTTGCTGAAAACGGAGTGTATACTCGACCTGGAATTCAGTTCGATGGTGAAAATGATTTTTTGCAGATGGATGATGTCATCGGAGGTAGAAGCACAAGCGCATACTGCGTTGTAGAAACGGATTCCATTTTATTCAATGATCACGGATGGTTTGCGAGCGCGCGTGTTCCGAACGGATATCTTCTTCATCCATGGAAGAATGACTATTATTATCACAGCGAGGTGTTAGATTTAGAAAGTGATTATTCAGGCTCTCCGATATTTTACATTGGCGAGGCTACTTCACCACACATCTATGGCCTTATCTATGAACAAGACGACATCCATCAATTGTTCTACACCATTTTCGATGATCATTTATATCCATTCCCGGGCATAGACATTGGTGCGCGGGATAACACTACACCGATTGATATTCGTTTTGGTTGGGATTTCGATGAGCGATTTGGTAAAGGAAGAATGGGAGAGAATATCCTCTATAAGCGAAGACTGTTTTTGTCTCATCATACCATTGTAAATAATTATTTAGCGGTGAAATATGGTTTAGATCTTGGACTTCAATCAAGATATTTCCATCCAAACTATGCTGAAGAAGTTATTGGTATTGGTCAGGAAAATTCAGGCGATAAACATGAAGTTGCGCAAGGCATGGGTGAGCTCGAAGTGAGTGCAGTAGGAGCCATGGTAGATGGAAATTATTTAATGGTAGGAAGTGATGTAAATACCATGGATATTAGCAATTCTGTTTATCCGTTTATATCAAATCGTATCGAGCGAACCTATGCATTCACACGCACGGGTGACAGCTTTAACGCCACGATTCGAATTCAAGCTTCTGAACTCAGCGCATTGAACGAGGTGAATTTAATTTTGACTGAATCCAATAATTTCGATTTAACAAGTCCATTGCAAGTTTACCCAATGACTTTGGTGGGCGATATGTTTGAAGTGACTCTTCAAATTCCATCTTCAGGAGTTTTCACAATAGGTGAAACACCAGTGCTTAACATCGTTGAGAATTCGTTAGATAATGTTTCAATATTCCCTGTGCCAGCTGGAGATAAACTCTTTGTAAATGTCGGGCATGAAATTTTGAATGAAACCAGTTACATTATTTTTAATGTTGAAGGAAAGCAAGTGCTGTCGGGCAGAATTTCCAATGCCAAATCTCAATTGAATTTGAATGAGCTTGCGTCTGGAGTCTATGTGTTACAGATTCAGGACTCAGGTTCATTGATGAAGCGTGAGTTTATTAAGCTCTAACAATTATATTTGTGTCAACCTTAAACTAAACACATGCGCAAAATTCTATTGATTATAGGTGTGCTTTTATCTTTTTCATCTTTGGCACAGACATCCATCAGTGATTGCGATGGAGCGATTGTTTTATGTGGAGATTTATATACTGAGACGCAGGCTTCTTTCACAACAGGTAATGTGTATGAAGCAACAGGCGCTTGCAATGCAGGACTTGAGCAAAGTTCGGTGTGGTATACCTTCACGGTGCAGCAAGATGGAAATTTAAGTTTCATTTTAGATCCATTGAATGACGCCGACGATTATGATTGGGGCTTGTTTGATATTACAACAGGTGGGTGTGCAGGGTTGGGTACTACTTCTCCGGAAGTTGAGTGCAACAGTTATGGTGTGTTCGGAACAAATGGACCCACGGGTATTTCAACAGCAAATGGAGGAACAGGAAATTCAAACGGTCCAGGAAATTTGAATGGTCCAGCTTTTAATGCCGATCTACCCGTAACTGTAGGATCAACATACGCTTTGGTGGTGATGAATTGGTCGAATAGTTTTGATGGATACACCATTGATTTTGGGCAATCCACTGCCTCACTTTACGATCAGGTTCCACCTGTGCCAATTAGTGCTGTGACCGATTGCAGTAACTTAACTGTTGTACTGACGTTTAGCGAGCCTATCGTTGGCACGTCTGTTCAGCCTTCAGACTTTACAGTAACAGGTCCTAGCGGTACAATAACTGTTCAAGCGGTGACCGCGAATGCTCCGACTATGGCTGATGTATTTACCATTGAGTTAGCGAATCAAGTGTTAATTGGCGGAACATACACGCTGAACATTACAAATACCACGGGCTTCGTAGAAGATGCATGCGGAAATCTTGGGACGCAAAGCATTACATTCGAAATTAGTGATCCTATTAATTTCGATGTAGCGACAACTACTGCCTGTAACGGTTTTGGAGGAAGCGTTTCGATTTCAAATATTACAGGAGGTGACGGAAATTACACGTTAAACTTCAACGGAACGAATCAGACGCAATTCAACTTGAGCAATGTGGTAGGCGGAAATTACACCGCGACAATCACTGACGGAAATGGTTGTTTGCGTGCCATCCCCGTTACTGTTCCCAATCAAGATATTCAATTGGCAATTCCCTCTCAGGATTCACTCACGTGTTTGAATTCGACTACTGAAATTTTGGGCGTGGAAGTGTTGCCTGTTCAGAATGTTTCTTATGCATGGACCGGTTCAGGTCTATCAAATACTGCAATTGCAAATCCAATTGCTACTGCTCCGGGCGTATTGAATCTAGTGGTTACCAATTTAGACAATGGATGCTCTGATTCAGGGACCATTGAGATTTATGCTGGCGATGTTTATTCACTTGATTTGAGCACGCTCATTCTCCCGAATATCATAACCTTGAAGCAAGATGATATGAACGATGATTGGAGAGCCATTTTGGGTGCAGATCCTTCATTGGATTTAACAGCTCTTTTCATTGAATATGATTTAACTGTTTTCAATCGTTGGGGTGGAATGGTTTTCGAAAGTACTTCAACAAACAAATATTGGAACGCGAAAGATGTCGCAGCAGGTACCTATTTCTATTTATTTCATTACAAAACAGATTGTGGAACTGCTGTTGAAGAAACTGTAGAGGGAACCATTCTGGTTGTTGAATGAAACTGGGTGTAATTCTGCACGGTGCGAAGAAAAACAGACACGCACAAAGAAGAGAAATTGAAAAAGTTTTTTTCGATTGTGAACTTGTGATTTGTGTGACCGAGTTTGATCATCATGCTGAAATCTTAGCTAAAGAACTTTGCAACAATCGTTGCGATGTAGTTCTTGTTTGTGGCGGCGATGGGAGTTTGAATCAAGCAGCAAATGGTGTGTTTCAATCGAATTTCCCACAAACACCATTGGCCATTTGGCCGTCGGGAACGGGAAACGATTTTGTGAAAACAATCCATGTTCCGAGTTCCTTTCAAGATTTGAAAAGCAGCATTGTGCAGAAGCACTTTAAACAAGTTGATTTACCCTGCATGGAATGGGACGGCAAGAGGCGATATTTTTTGAACGTAACAGACTTAGGTTTGGGTGGATGTGTTGCGTACGACATGAAACGGAGCAGTCGAAGATTGGGGTCTTTTTTGACTTATCAGTGGTTTATCATTAAAAATCTATTGCGTTTCAAAAAGCGAGTGATACGATTTGAATTGGACGGAAGGAAGTATGAATCGAGCGCAATGAATTTTGTTGTTGCCAACGCAGTGTATTTTGGATCTGGACTTGGTATTTCTCCCGAAAGCAAAGCAAGTGATGGTGAACTTGAAGTTATTGTTATTGGCGATTTGAATCTCTTTGAATATTTGTACTTTGTTCCGCAAGTTAGAAAATGCAAGAAGCTCGACTATCATAAAATTCAGTATTACTCCGCAAAAAAAATAAGCATCGAAACCGAAGTTCCGATGCCTATTGATATGGATGGTGAATTTGTCGGTTTCACACCGATGGTTATTTCACTTCAACATACTTTAAACGTAGTGGTTAGAAACGGCCTCGAAGGGTAAGTGTTACGTTTCGACCTGCGCCAGAAATATTCGAAGCGAATACACGGTAGTTTGAATCTAGAATATTTTCTAATCCCACCATCAACTGAACGTTTTCTTGCAATTGATAACTTGTTTTAGCATTTAACGTGTACCAAGCAGGCATTCCATCGGGTGTTGCATAATTTTCATTGTCTTCAGCATCCAAGCGGTAATCTTCAATTCGCTTCCACCCGTTGTACATCACAAAAAATTCTCCACGGAATTTTTGTTGTTGGTAGGTGATTCCAGTTCTTCCGTATACTGGAGGGATGTGATCCAGAGGAGTTTCTCCGTTGGTTGTTTGAATTCTACCGTAAGTGTAAACAACTGAAGATTGAATGCTGAAGTGATCGTTGATTTGAGAATTCAAAGATAGATTTCCACCATAGATGTATGCTTTGTCAGCGTTAATTGTTGTAAAAACAGGGCTTAATGTTCCATCGTAAAAAACTGAATCTTGTCCATTGAATTGCGCTTTTCCAGTTGTGAGCGCGTTTGTATATCGCATGTAATAACCGTTCAAAGCAAGTGAAGTATTCCTGTTGAATTTACGTTCAAGGGTAGCCTCGATATTTTTTACTTTTTCAGGTTTCAATTCGTTGTTCGGTACGATTAAATTTCCTGCGTTACTCTCAAAAACTTTTGAAAGATCGTCAACATTCGCTGCACGGAACCCAGTGCTTGCTAAAGCTGTGATGCGCCATTTGGGGTTTGGTGTCAGAACAATTCCAACGCTTCCGTTTACATTTCCGTTCGATTGGTTCACATTTGTGAATGGGAAATCAAAGAACGTTTTGTCGGTGAAAGATGCTGAAAGATTTACATGAGAATAGCGTATCCCAGCGTTGAGGGTTAGCTTCCGATTGACCTTATGAATGGTCGTTGCGTATGCTGATACACCGCTCATAGTTGAGCCGCCACTTGCATAGCGCGTGTCAAGTGGACTTTGATTTCCTGTGTAAATGTTTTCAGAATACGCAGTGCTTGTTACATCGTTGAAATAATATTCAAAGCCGTATTGAATGGCTGTTGTTTCCTTCAACGTTTTTTTCGAGAAGTCGGCATTTATCGAATAAACTTTTACGTTTTCCAGTCGATTGTTCAGTGAAGGGCTATTGAATCTTCTGTCGTGTCTCGTCTGATCAATACTTTGCCATGCCAAGGTAATTCTTCCGGTGCTATATAAATGTTTTCCGTTGTTTAAAGTGGCGTGATAGGCCATCATAGCCCTTGTTTGAGGACCGTAATACCACTCAGCGAAGCGCGGGTTTTCTATTTCAACCTGTGTCAATCGATCGTAACGAGGGACATTGTTTGTTGTTGAATATTGAAAATTCAAAGTATGTGTGAGCTTGTCGCTTTGCTTGAAAGAAATTTTTTCAAGGAAGTCATACTGTTTGTACCCTGAGCCAACTTGAACATTAGGGTTCGGATTAGTAATTACCGAGTCTCTGTTGTTTATTCGTTCAACATACCAAGGACGTGCTCCGAAAGTTGGATAGTGCGGATTTCGAATGTTGCCCTGTCTCAAGTCTCCGAAATTGTTGAATGTGAAAGCAGTAAATGTTGCGAATCGTGCAGTGCACGTTTCAAGATTAAGGTGCCCTGCGCTCTGGTTGGCGCTACTATATCTGAGCATAGCGCCTGCGCGAATGAGTCGGTCTCCTGAAGTAAAACGTGGAGCTCGTGTATTGAAACTCATTACGCCTCCCAGTGCATCGGAACCATATGCGACTGCGCTTGGTCCATAAGCGATCTCTACGTTTTCCATAGCCAATGGATCAAGACTAAGAATATCCTGTAAATGTCCACCGCGATAGATGGCGTTATTCATACGAACGCCATCTACTACGTAAAGCACCTTGTTCGCCTCAAATCCACGAAGAATGGGTGAACCTCCTCCAAGCTGACTTTTCTGTATTAGAGCGGTGCCTGTTTGTGCAAGCAGATCAGCTGCGTTCGCGGGATTTATAAACTGAATGTCCTTGCGTTGTATCGAACTGATGGGTTGAGCCAAAAACTCAGTTTTGATTGCGGAGCGAGTGGCCGTGATAACCATTTGAGATAAGGTCACATTCGAACCAATAAGAAAAACATCCATGTCATCATATAATTCAGAGGTGGGAATGTATTTAGCTTCATATCCATTGGCTGTTATCATAAAACTTCCCTGATGTTTAGGAAGAAAAACAGCTCCTTCGTTATTTGTGATACCAATAAGTTCGTTTAGTTCAATGTTGTTTGCCGAAATATAAATTGAAGCACCAGGGATAGGCTCAAGGGTGGTTAAATCCTTTACTCGAATGAGTTGCAAAGGTTGTGCGAAGGCGCTTATGACGCAAACAATGGTCAGGGCAGCGCACAGAAAAATATTTTTCATTGTAAAATTTATTTGTTAATCGTTGAATTCTGAGATGCGAAGAAGGGTTCCTGAGGAAGGATGCAAGCACGGTTCCAGGGGAAGGATGCAAGCAGGTTTCCATAGGAAAGTTGCTTCTCAAAGAAAAGGAACGTTAACAATTGGGAGGAAGTTCGTTCAGTCGAACGTGAGGGGATGAAATAAAAAGTCGGTCCAGATTAAAATGCGACAATTGACATTCGAGATTTGGAATGTGAATCGATTCGAAATCACAGACCCATTGCGATTGAAATTTGTAGAAGAAGTTAAGTTGCTCTTGCGTTTGTTTTTTGTCCGATGAATTTTTTACCAAGGATCGCACGAGGGCTTTGAGTTGGTTTTCTTCGGTGTCCAGGATAGCGAAAAGTGTTACTGAACCATCATTGTGAAACTCTTTTCGCGAGATGTCGTACATTTTTCCTTGGTAAAGAAACTCCCAGGGTTCAGGCCATTCGAGTTCTTGAAACTCTTGAGCTGAAAGGTGAATAGGAGTCAGCCGGTCCTCATCTATGTTCCCAAGCACAAGCGCTTTCATTTCTTTTTTAACTAGCCATAGTCTGTGTTGAAGCACCCAATAGCCAATACCACCTTGAGCCAAAAAGAGCACCAGCAGTAGCGCGAGGACAGAAGTTTTTAGACTTTGCTTTTTCATGGCAGATACGAAAATAGTAACAAAGGATTATTTTCAGGTTGTTAAAAGGTATGAAAGATTTGAACGTTTGTTTTTCTTGTGATAACTCCTATATTGCAATCCAATGGCGGAACCGAAAAGCCAACTAAAAAATAGAGTAGGGCCAAACCAAATTATTTTAAAATGAAAAAGTTACTTTTTTCTATGGTAGCTATCGCTACACTTGCATTAACTTCATGCTCTAAAGAAGGACCTGCAGGACCTGCAGGACCTGCAGGAGACGATGGAAGTTTTACAACTTACACCTTCACTTCTGCTGCTGCAGATTGGGCTGCCGGGAACTATGTGGAGTACCCATGTTCAATTATTACACAGGATGTAATGGACAAAGGTATTGCATTGGTTTACGTTCAAGATGAATACGGTTATTGGAATCCATGTCCAAGTTCTTGGCACCCGATTTCTGGTTATTCTTATGTTTATGATGCTACTGCAGGTGGCGTAGTTGGATTAGATGTTTCAACAACTCCAACATTGGATTACCAAGTTCGTGTAGTAACCATGCATGAGAAGACGGCTTCAAGTATTTCAAACATTGAAACATTGCGTTACGATGAGTTAATGAATAAATTGAACTCTAAGTAATAAGTAGAGGCTTATTGGGTAAAGGGCGCTTCGGCGCCTTTTATTTTTTCTTAGATTTTGTTTTTAGTTCAATCAAAGATTTGAATTCCTCAGGGACGTCAGACTCGGGGACAATTTCCAAAGTGACCTGGGTAATCCCGCTACGAACGAAATTAAGTTTTTCTGCAGCAATAAGTGCGAGGTCAATCGAGCGTTTCGATGATTTCGGAAGGCGATCGTTTACGCGAACGTATACCACGTTGTTGTTTTTGATGCATGTAACTTTGAGCCATGTCCCAAAGGGAAGTGATTTGTGGGCGCAGGTGTATTTCTTTTGACGGAAAATCTCACCATTTGAAGTTCCGTGTCCCTCGAATTTATTATGGTAATAGGAAGCCTTGCCAGTTTCTGTTTGAGCTGAAACGTTCAAACAAAAGAGAAGTAGTATTAGCCCTAAGGTCTGCTGAAGTAGCTTTTTCATAGATAGCAATTTACGAAAAACCCATTATATTCGCTTAAATCTTAACCAAAATGAGAAGACTGCCTGTTATAGGACTGTTTGTTCTTATCCTGTTTTTGCCGATCGTTTCATCATCGCAGATTAAGCGTATGGATGGGTTGTTGTCGGCGGGAGTGAGTTACAATTTGTTCAATTTCACTGCTGACATTAGTGCTTTAGCCGATTCGAGTGCAACGGTGAGTAAGTCGTTCTATCCATCGTTAAGTTTTGCTGGCGATTTTTCCTTAACGAAGGGGTCGAGAAAAAAGTGGCGAGTGATATTTGGATTTAGTTATACGAATCAGGCCTTGAGTGTGAATGCTACGGATTACAGGTATGTCGATCAGATGGGAGATTTAGCGGTTGATCCTTACGTGACTTGGTCTATTAACAAGAGCACTGCCGGTGCTCGTTTGTTGTTTTCGTATAACATTCAGCACATGAAGAAGCGGAAGATTTTCGGATTCAAGAAGACCAGCTGTTTGTTGTACACAGGAATTAGCACGAATATCAATTGGTATGGCATTCGCGAGAATACGGCAGATGTGAACTTTGACAAGAAGTCGTTTGGTACGAGGCTCACCGATTATCAATTGGTGGCATTGGGGTTTACGGGGTTTCCTTATCGCAAGAAGGTGGGAGTGAATTGTGAGTTGGCGTGGGGTGGACCCTACTTTGTGAAAGCGGGTGTTGTTATTGGATTGTAATTTTTTTTCTTGGAATACTTGCGAGAGAGCAAAAAGGTGGTATATTTGCACCCACAAATCCCAAACGGCCCGTTCGTCTAGGGGTTAGGACAGCAGATTTTCATTCTGTAAACAGGGGTTCGATTCCCCTACGGGCTACGAAGAAAACCCTCAACGAAAGTTGAGGGTTTTTTTATTGTTTGTATATTCGCGCCACTAAAAAATTGATTTCATGTATTTTAACAAACTTCTCGTTGCTCTTTTGGTTCTTGTTTCAGTTACTGCAAAGGCGCAAACTCTTACTCTAAGCTCAAGTGGAGAAACAGGCACTTCAGGTGCAAACTGGAGTAGTTCAGGATCGAATCCTGTAGTTATATCGGCAACGGGTAATGCAAATGTTAACACCTCAGTTATCGAGTCCTATTTAAATAGTGGAATAAGTGTGACCGTTCAATGCATTGTAAGTAATGGTGAAGTTGTGGTTGGTTCACCCTTGACTAAAATTTCAGGAGGAGATGCTACCCTTTCTTTTCGAGCAGACAAGCGTTTTACAAGCACTGTTGCAATTACTTCAAGTTCATCGAAACTGAATCTTGTTTTATGGAGTGATTACAACAACAGTAATGTTGGTGGTGTCGGAGTGTCTGGATCGATAACTACAAACGGAGGTCACTTTTGGGCCGGAGGGAGTTCAACCTCGGGAGGTAGTTATACTTGGAATGGATTGACGGTAGGCAATGGGCCTTCTGTTGGTTCATCCTCAGCAAATCACTACGCCATGGATTTTTTTGCAACCTCAGTGACCACGGGAGGCGGAGATATCTTACTTTGGGCCGGTACCGGAAACGGTTCTACTTTGGATGGTATTGGACTTCAAAACAACCCTCAGCTTAATGCGGGTTCTGGAAACGTAACTTTGATTACAAGACAATTTATTAACACGAGCAATACGCTTTCTGTGACTTCTACAGGTAAATTAACCCTTGCAACAGATTCTAGTAATCCGTGGACAAGTGATTTTAATTGGGCAACAACTACTTCAGGTCCAAATGTCACGTTGACATCGGCATTGGGTCAGCCTTTGCAGATCAATAATTTTTCCTCACTTGGAGGTCTTTCATTAGGTGTTTATGATGGATATGGAAGTTCATTTAATTATACCAATTCTCAAAATGTCAATATAAATAGTTCGATAAATATACCCGGCCCTATAAACGTTTTTGGTGGCGCAATCAATTTGGGAACTGGTGTAGAAGTTTTCGCGAGTACCGCTAATGGTAGTCTTAATTTTCAAGGAAAAGGCGGGTTTTCTACGATTGCAACTTCGGGATCTACAAGAGGTAAATTAATGACGACTGGTGGTGGTGACATTACAATAAATGCAGATGCCGACAACAATAATTCAGGTACATTGGACATAGACTGGCTCACCATCGATGGTGGAACTGGAGATATTTTATTAGAAAGTTCCGCTTTATCTTGGAATACAAGTGCTCAAGTTACCTTACCAGAGTTTTACTCGAATTCAGGTACTTTAACAATTCGAAATGTGAGTAGTTCTAGTCATGCATTCAGTACAAATTGGATTGCTATGTTCGGCACGTACAGCGGAATTACATTCGGAAGAGATGGAAGTACTGAGTCAATCCTCTTCACACCGTGCACGGTATGTGATATTTCAGCATTAAACTATGGGTCTACTGCGTTTCAAATTGCCGGTCCTATCTCAGGATTCGGCGGAAGCATTAATGTCAACATGAATCTTACTTCAACGATTTTTGGTGCTGACATCTTATTGAAATCAGCGAAAACAATCATTGTTGAAGAAAATAAAACCATAAGAACGAACAACGGCGATATCACCTTTTGGTCAAATTCAGACGGAATAGCGAATTCCACGGATGGTGATTTCATTGGTTTGAATCAAGGTGTTACCTTGAATTCAGCAAACGGTTTGACGAATCAAACCTCTGGAGGAGGAACCATTACAATAGCTGGTGGTACCACGAGTCAGACCTTGGCTTCGGGAACAGTTGTCCCCACTGGATATGCCTATTCAAATAGAACAGCAGTGTGGGGAGATCATGCGCCCTCTGCAGTAACTTTTGGTCGTTACGCGGCGACCGCAACCTATATTAATTCTCTGAATATTTATAGTGGAGGTGGAGATGTGGTTATTAAAGGTCAATCGGCAAATGCTGTCCCTGGTTTTGCTTGGTACAGAGGATTCACTGGAGCAACCCAAAACATTAACTCGGGAGCTGGTACTATTACTATTATTGGAGATAATACGTCAACAGGTCATGGCATTGAGTTATCATACTACAACTCTACATCGGTTGGTCCAACCATTACTTCATCCAACACAACAAATTCTGCCATTACGGTTACTGGTGCAACCTCATCAACGGGCACGGTAGCTGGATATCAGGGGTCTGCTACTTTTGTTGCCGATGCGGCAGGAGGTGGAATTTCGATATCGGGACAAACAGCCAATGTTAGCACGTATGGTGCTATTGAAGCGAGCGCGCTATATGCATATGCATTAAGTGGTCCGATTACTTTAATTGCTAACGGGGGGACAGGTCTTAAAACTGGCGGAGTGCTTGGTAAGGGAACACTGCCCAGTAGTAGCAGTAACATAACACTTCGAAGCAATAGCTTTGGACTCTATAACTCTGAAACGCTTCAAACTACAGGAACGCTAACCGTTGAGCCTTTGGGAACAAGCTTTGCAAGCTCGTTAACTTTTCCAATGACGAATTTAACTGTTCCGAATACATTGACAGGTTTAACAGTTGGTAAGTCTGGCAATACGGCTGATATTACACTTTCAACTTCACAGTCCGTAGCAGGTCCGATTTCAGTTTATGGTGGAACAATTACTCAAAGTGCTGCATATACAACAACTGTGAATACTGGGCATATCAATTTCATTGGTACGGGTAGTGTGCTCATGAGTGCCAATATTTCTACTTCAGGAGGTTCATTGGTTGTTTGGTCAGACAAAGATGGAAATGCTGATGGTAGAGTAAGTTTTCCTTCCAGCGTTACAACGAGTGGTGGAAATATTTACGTTGGTGGTGGATCAAGTTCTGAGACTGTATCTGGTTTAACAGTTCCAACGGGTTATTCAGCTTCTTCCAATGCAAGTTTCAATGGTATTGCATTATTCTCAACGACTGTCAATTCAGGAGGGGGAGCCATTCGCATGAAAGGTACTGTAAATGCTGTTGATGGCTCCAATGCTGGTATTCAAGTGCATGGAAGCACATCTATCAGTTCTGGTGCTGGAGCATTGTCGCTATACGGACAAAGAACGGGTAACCCACACATGTCAGCGGGTCTTTTCATTGGTACCACCATAGATTTATCTACTTCAACAGGTAATGTAAGTATTTCTTCCACAACCGGAGATATATATTTAGAAGGGACATCAGCAAGTATTACATCTGGTTATTCTTGGTGTCATGGGTTGGCCATCGTTGAATATGCTGGAGACGATGTAACAATTTCAAGCACTACAGGAAATATTAACTTAACGGGCAATGCTACAAGTGCAGCATTGCAAGCAGGTGAAGCTGTTGGTTTTGTGATCCAGTCGAGTAGTACTGCAAGCTTAACGAGAATTAATACCGATGGGGGTGCTTTGGAAATTAATGGTATCAGTGGAAATACCGCAGGTGATTTTGGTGCAAGTTATCGCGCGCAGAACGTATCAGGCAATATTTCGTTCGGCGATGCGAATACCGGTGATGTTACATTGAGATTTGGTTCTTTATCAACCTCGAATGCAGCTAATACGGGAACAATTTCCATTCAAAATTTAGGAAATTGCGTTTTTGAAGGTGTTAGCGGCGCACCATTTGCAAGTGCTGTAAGTATTACATCAGAGTTTTCAATTGCATCTACAGCGACTAGTTTACGTGTTGGTAGTACCACCAATAATCAAAACGTGACGTTGGCTCCTGCTGTTTCGGTTGCGGGACCAATAACTGTGTATGGAGGAACTATTGAAGTTAATCAAAATCTGACAAGTACCCTTAGTGGTTCTGCCATCTTATTGCAAGCTACAGGAGCTGTTAGTTTAGCAGCGAGCAGGACAATTCAAAGTAACACGGGAAATATTACTGTCCGCTCTAATTCTGCTGGGGCGGTATTGAGTGCTGCTTCATCGGTTATCTTGAATAGTGGAAGTACTCTCAATTCTCAAGGTGGGAATATCACAATCGGGGGAAATTATACTGGTGTTCAAGGTTCAGGATTATACGCTGTAAGCTCAAACTCTCCTGCTGTTTTAATTAATGGAGCGACTATAACCGCTGCAGGTGGTAATATAAAAATATACGGAAAGTGCAGTGGAAGTTATGATGATGGAATAAGACTAGTGGGCACTTTAAATACTACAGGTGCGGGTAATATTGAGCTTTACGGGGAGGCTCATGGGGGTAACAATGGCACAGATTATTTTGGAGGAATAACATTTGGATCCAGCGCTGGCTCTACCGTTGAAACTGAAAATGGAAATCTTATTTTGAATGGTTATTTAACCAATACACAAAGTAACTCAACGGGTGCTATCAATTTTTATCGCAACAATGGTAGCACTGGTCAAACCCGTCATATCAATCTTTTGTCTAAAACAGGAAACGTAACAGTTACTGCTGACAATGGTACCACCGGTGCTTATGGCATTGGTCATTCAAGTTGGGGTAATGTGTATGTGGGGTCACCTGCAAGTGGTTGGACAGCCACTGGTAATGTTGAATTTAACTACCCGAGACTTGTTAATGCCGGATATAATGGTATTCGAGTTAAAACTACAGGTGCTGTCACTTATCAGCCGATTGGATCGAGTTTTTCATTGGCTCAAGTATTTCCAGCTAACAGCTATTATGTTTTGGCAGATGGTGCATCTAGTCTTACAATTGGGAAATCGAGCAATACAGCAAACATTGAGATTGCCTCAGCTCTTTCGATTGCTGGCCCAATAGCTGTGTACGGAGGTTTGCTAGAAATCGATGACGATATTGCTTCAACTGCAGGAGGTAATATCACACTTTCAGGCTCAAATGGTTTCTATACATCAGGTTCAAGCGCTATTCAAAGAGATATAACGACTTCTGGGGGTAATATCCTAGTAGAAGCCGATTCAGATAGTAATGGTTCTGGTGTACTTAACCTCGACTATATGCTCATGAATGCAGGTAGTGGAACTACAACTATTCGAGGTGAGCTTATGACCTTTAATACAGGCAATGACACAGAAAGACCATGGATTAGTGGAACGGGTATTGCAACCATTGAATCGAATGATACTGATTTTGGTCAGGAGATACATTTGGAATGGTTTAAACTTGCGACAGGGTTGGGAGGATTGAACTTCGGAAAAACCACGAATACAAGGAACATGTATTTCAATTCAGCGGCTGCATTGTCTTTCGTTGGTCCGGTGAATGTAACAGGAGCTGCAATAGCCTTCAGCACTGCGCTTACTGTTACGAACGATAACTTATCTGTCAAAGCCTCAGGTGCTGTAACTCAAACAGCATCAATTTCAGCTATAGGAATTTCATTAAGTGGTGCGGGATCTTTTACACTGTCGAACACTTCAAATAATTTTGGAACTCTTGCTGCGGGCACTTCATCATCCCGCATTGGTGCTTTAAGCTTGACTGATGCTTCCGGAGGTTTGACTATTGGAACTGTGGGAAGTATAAGTGGTATTTACTCGAGTGGCTTGGTTTCTGTTGAAACCTTGACAGGGAACATTAGTTTAACACAACCTGTTTCAACCACCAACACCACCTCAAGTGCCTTGATTATAAACAGCGGAAAAAGTTCTGCTATTGACGCAAGCGAAGGAGGTGACATTATTGTAACTGGCAGTCCAACAATTACTGTCGGTACAGGCGGTATTGCTAAGCTGTTCAGTGGAATGGAATCGAACAGTACAGGTCTAACTACCCTTGTGGGTGGTTCATCCAATGTGCGCACGGGTTACGATGAAACTTCTTCTAGCTTCAGTCCAACCCTTAGTGCAAACAACGCCTATGCAATTTACAGAGCTTTGGAAGGAGAAGGGGATATAACCATTGTAACTTCAGGAGGTCATGCCGAGGGTACAAGTTGGACCTACTCGAATGGTGTAATCAGCACATTAACTAGCCCAATACTAATTAATGCGAGTGATGTTGTTACAAAGTTAGCAGATAGCGATTTGAGCATAGAGGCAAGAACGATTACATTCAGTGCTAACATCATTAGCAGCACACCAAAGAATTTGAAGGTTTTAGCGAAAAGGCATATTGTTAATTCAGTTGCTACAACAATTACAACACAAGGTGGTGACGTATTGTTGTCTTCCAATGTTGATGATGCAACAGATGGCGAGTCCACCAACAACGGTAGGATAGATTTTCGATATGGACTAACTATAACTACGAATGGGGGTGATATTACCTTGGCAGGAGGAAATACCTTGGGAACCGGTTATGCCTTGGGACAATCCGGAGGGCTGAATCCTGAAGGTGTTCGCATTGATGTTACTGCAAACCTGAATTCAGGGAATGGAAATATTTCAATTAAGGGAAAATCATATAGTGGAGCAATTGGAGGAGGTACAGGCGGTTCAGGTGTTGGCTTCTATTATTTAACCAGCAACGGAAATATCAACAGCGGATCAGGGTCAATAGTGCTTGATGGGTATAGCCAAACTTCAGGTTCTACTTTTAGTTCTGGAATTGTATTCTACAACACCACAGCCAATTTGCCATTTACCATACGGTCTTCAAGTAGTTCAGCAAGTGCAATTACAATTAATGCTTTTAGTACAGGCACATCTCAAGACGCGTTTGGAATTGAAACTGAAGCGTACAGTATCCTTAATATTTTAGCGCCGTCGGGCGGTGGAATTGATATAAATACAGGGAACTCTGTTTCGAACTATTACGATATTGTTTTTCGTGCTGAGACGAATATTCTCAGTACTGGAGGTCCAATTAATTTGCACGGGGGACAATTTGGTGGTGCCTCGAACGGATACTTATATATTGCTGGAAATTTATTTTTAGGTTCGAAGAGTGGTGTGGTGTCCTCAAGCACCTCTGATATTACTATTGCCTTCGATCGATTCAACTTTAATTCTTTGACACCCAAAATTGCAACGACAGGTGCAGTAGTCATTGAGTCTATTGCATCAAGTTTTGGTCATGCTGTTTACACGAGCGACTTTGCATTAAATCAGAATTCGCAAACGATGTCTTCATTTAGACTAGGAAAGACTGGAAGTGAGGCCGATTTGTATGTGAATTCAGCGTTCACCGTTGCAGGACCGATTAGTGTGTATGGATGGAATGTAGATGTGACGGGTAATATTACATCCTCTGCAGATGGAGATATATTCATAAAGGGAATTAGCGATTGGAATGACGTAGAAATGACTTCGACGATTGCTAAAACAGCAGGAACAGGAACTTTAACCATTCAAGCCAATGGTCGTGCGAATTTTTCGGGGCCAATTACAGCAAGTGGAACAGGTGTTCTGAACGTTGTGCTTTGGTCTGATTATAACGGAGACAATGGCGATGGGGGAGCAACATTTTCTGGAGCAGTTACTACCAATGGTGGACACGTGTGGATGGGAGGTTCAAATTCCAATGGAGGAAGCTATACCTGGAACGGCCTCACTGTAGGTGATGGTCCTTCAGTTGGTGGATCCAACGCAAATGCTCTTGACTTCTTTAATAGTGTCACCACAAACGGTGGAGATGTCTTTGCATGGGCTGGCAATGGTAATGGTGGAGTAAATGGCATAGCCTCTAATGGTTCTTGGACGGTTAACGCGGGTTCTGGCGATATTACTTTCGTTTCTTCAGTGACTTCAGGAACAATAGGTTTTACTACAACCGGATCGATCTCCCTGCTTCCTAATGGAGGAAGTTACGCCAGCGCATTGACAATTGGAGGGACAACGACTTCTGATGTCTTTACGATAAATACAGGGCATTATAACGGTCTTAAGATTAATAATCTTAGTACTTATGGAGGTTTAACAATCGGTAGTTTTTCTGGATTTTCAGGCGTGACATTGAGCAATTCAAGTGATGTTACAATATCATCAAATCTTTCAGCCGCAGGTCCAATTAGCTTGTATGGCGGAATAGTGACACTCAATGCGAACTTGACGACTACAAACAACGGAGATATTTCTATTTATAGCGACAGTCCAATAGGTGGCTTGTCTTCTCAGCGAAATGTCACAGCTTCTGGAACATTTAAATATATTTCGAACAGTGATAGTTTTAATGCGTCTGTCACCTTTCCGATTGCAAATTTGAATTTGTCTAGTGCGGGGTTGCAAATTGGTAAATCAACAAACACCTCTGCGGTGACTTTAGCGTCAAACACTTCTGCTGCCGGACCGGTATCAATTTACGGTGGAGCGGTGACATTAACAGGAGGGCTAACAACGACTTCTACTAGTACAGGAGATGTTACGATTAAGTCATCGAACTTAACAGGTTCAGGTGGCTTAACGGTTGCTACAGGAAGAGTTTTAACACTGAACCTGTCTTCCACTTCATCGCTTCCAGGTACGCTTACCGGCACTGACATACAGTTCGTGAAAGATGGGGTTGGAACATTGACTTTATCAAATGCCTACACCTTTGGTGGACAGAGCTCTGTATTAGGTGGAACGTTGAGAACGAACGATATTACGTTCTCAAACTTGTCTGTTTCTTCTGGCGCGAATTATATTCTTTCAAGTGATAAGGAAATAACCATTTCTGGCGCTTTAGTGAACAACGGTTCGTTTAAACTGGAGAACGGTGCAACCATGCTTCAGACCAGTGCCACTGCGAATACAGGCACTGGCACATACACGGCAGAGCGCACAATGCCAGGCACTGGAACATCAGCTCCTACAGGTCGTTTTTGGTACACCGGTGTTCCGATGACGGGAGCGACTTCAGGTGGTTTTGTTGCGCAAGGAGCGAATAAGTTATGGTCGCACAGCGAGGCCACGGGTGCTTATAGTGAAATTGATAATAGCATTACCGCTTTAGATCAAGGACGAGGCTATGTATTCCGCGGAATAGATAACACGGCTCTGAATGCTAACACTTACGCTTTCACTTCCACGAATATTGGAAACGGTAGTGTGACCTACAATTTAACGCGTACAGCGTCTGCTCCAAAACCAGGATTTAATTTGATAGCAAATCCATATCCTTCGCATGTAAGTTGGGATCAATTGTATAACTCAACCGTATCCAATAATGCCTCGCCGTTGTTGCCAACTGTTTGGTATCGTACTGCTTCAGGATCTACCATGTTGTTCGATACATACAATGCCACGATTGGAGTAGGTACCAACAATAGCGGAACAAGTGGAAACGGCACACAAGTGACAGGGACTATTGCTCCATTCCAGTCGTTCTGGGTTCGTTTGAACACGGGCACATCACTGAGTATGACTGCAACTAACGCTATGCGTTCGCACGGGACTCAAAGTACGTTAACGTTAACACCAGCAACTGTTCGTTTGAATATCTCTAACGGCGTGTTGCACGATGAGACTTTAGTTGTTTTAAACGAAGACTTGAGCAACAGTTACGACAACAACGACTCAAGTAAGGAAATTCCATCGGCAACCATTCATCAGTTGTATTCCTTGGAGGGTGCTAACAAGGTTGCGATTAACGGTATAGGCAATGCATTGACAAAAGACACGTTGCAGTTAGGCGTTCAAATCCCAACGGCAGGAACATACAGCATCAACTGTACAGAGCATACGTTCTCAGACATAGTATACTTAGAAGACAAGTTAACCGACGAATACATAGAACTAAGTAATCCAACAACGTATTCATTCACGAGTGAAGCAGGAACGTTCAATAGTCGTTTTGTTCTCCACTTCGCACCTGCACCTGCTTTGCCTGGACAAACCCCTGCAACAGCTATTGCCATGTCAACAAGTAACTGGCCACAGTGTAACAACGTCACTAGTGAGGACACATGGCATGCCTTCACCGCAACAACTGAAGGTATAAGCATCGCTGTGAATACAGCTTCAGCTGATGTTATCATTCAGCTTCAGGATGCAAATGGTAATGCAGTTGCGCAAGAGAACGCAGTAAACGGTATTGGAAACGAGACGTTGAACTTCTTCGGACTAACTGCTGGACAAATCTATAAAGTCGGTGTTCTGAATAACATCAGTGGACAGCCAACAGGAACATACGGCATCTGCGTAAAATCATTGAAGCGCGGTGGCTGTGACTACGGCACAGGTCCATATAGCCTATGCCAATACTACAAAGCAACATGGGCAGGATCAACAGGAGTTAGCTACACGTTCACGTTCACCGGAACAAGCGGACCAGCAGCAGGACAGACGTTCACCCGCACACAGAACTCAGACATCTGCGTTCTAAGCACAGTGACACCACTTCTTCCTTACGGTTCAACATACGGTGTAGTTATCTCTAACACCTACACCTTAACCGACGGAGCGGGTAACACCGAGCAAATCACGGTACCAAGCATCAACGGTTGTCAAGTGATCACGATCGCTGAACCACAAACTGCCCTTAGCAATAACAGCAGCTGCAACAACGGAGCTCGCTTCAGAGGCGCAGTGGTATCGAGCATGCCATGGGTATGTGGAGCGAGCAATTGGCGTTGGAGATTTACAGAAGTGAATCCGTTAACGCTTCAGCCAGTTGGGCTTCCTGTTGAGTTGAACAGAGGCGCTGCTTCGAACTTTATTAGTTTAGGAAACATTAACCAACTGCAAAGCGGCAAGACATATGCGGTAAGAACCGCACCTGTCTTTACCTACACAGGTTCGAACTACAACTGGGGACCCACACAGTACTTGTGTATTGTAGGTACAGCAGGAATGGCTGTTGAAGGAACAGATGAAGAGCAAGGTTCTACGAAAGATGCCTTGCAAGATGCTTCACAAGTCAATACCCTCGTGTATGTAACAGAAGGTAACCAATTAAACATTCAATTAGCCAACGCAGCAAGCAACACCGCTAAGCGCGGGGACATCTATGATGTAACGGGTAGACTGGTGAAGAGCGTTCGCCTAGTTGAAGGAATGAATCAAGTTGAATTATCTGAAGCTTCGGGTATCTATGTGGTGCGTGTAGTTCGTGGTAGTCGATTGGAAACGCACCGTGTATTTATTAAGAAATAAGAAGTCCGAAGCATGAAAAAGAAATATTGTAACCCAACGATAACGAAGGTGAATCTCGATACTGAGATGAACTTGGTCTTGATGAGCACTCCATATGGAGATCCGGAATTACAAATGATGATTGAGTCTGAGGAAACCAATGGCGATGTATACTCTCAGTTCATGAATCCACTCAAATGGTTCAAATGAAGAACTGAATAATATTAAAAACCCTCAACGAAAGTTGAGGGTTTTTTGTTGGTTCTAAAAATCAAATCGCCAAGAAAATCCCTAGGACAAGATTGATTAATATGAGTGCAGGATAAATTCCCGCGAGAATAAGTCCGGTGATTGCGCGGCTGCGATACAGGCGATAATTCGGGTCTTTCGCATGCATACGCAAAAAGCGAACGGCAAAGGTGATGGCTAAAATTTCAAGGGTAAGGAATATGCCGATACCAAAAATAAAGGCCAAGGCTAAGGCTGTCCAAGATGTTACAGAAGACCAGGCCGCTCCCGCAGCAGCGAAAATGAGAAGAAAAAGAAGTGTGATCCACAAAGGAGCAGAGGCTGCCGCAATTCCCAAGCCCAATGCCCAATTCGCGAGCTTTGTGTCGTGTAATTCGTTTGTGGGTAATTCATATTTGTTACTAAAGTACTCTTCCTGCTGTGATTTTTGTTCAGGAATTATGGTGTCTCGGTGTGTGCGAATTATTTTATTCTTTTTAGGAAGAACAGGAAACGATTCGGTTGTGCTAGCCGAGATACGTTCGACCGAATATACATTCGGTTGATTGGCTGTTTCATGATTGTCCAACGTTGAGCTAAACGCTAAAGTTTCTCCGTTCGATTCTTGTTGAGATTCGTTGTTTGACAATGCTTCAGAAGCCCCTGAATGCCTGTGCTTCCAGCTGATGTGATATCCATCTTGATGAAAGCGTTTCTCAACGGTGCAAGAAGAAAAGGAAATAGAGAAAAGTGCAATAGCAGCAAGGGCGAAAAATAATTTCTTCATGATATTAATGTTTGACACAATCGTTATAAACGTCTTTGTATGATTTGGAAACGTATAAGCTATTGCGAATATCTTCATTGTTCATAAGCTCTTCATGCAGCTTAGGAAGATTGTAGCAAGGTACGCCTGGATAGAGGTGATGCTCGTTGTGTAGCGAAATGTTTTTCGGTGCGAAGAACAAACGAACAAACCAATTGTGCGTGGTTGTTCGAGTTTGCATAGAGTGATCGAACCCTTCTATGCTTGAATGCTCTGCAATGCGACGCAAGCGATTCGCTACTTGTGTCCAAGTAGCAAACGGAATAATCCAATACAACAACAACCACATCCCATGATTGAAATAAATGAAGGTCGAGAAAACAACAATGTAGAATGAAATACGCGCGATGGTATACCCAATAGGAGTCGGTTCTTTTTTTCTTTTCACTTGCTTGCCCGACATAACTTTAAGCGTTTCAAAAACACCTATCCCTGTGAATTGAACAAAAATGATTTTGAAAAACCGTTTCGCAGACATCGGGAACTTCCAATTTTCATCGTGCTTCGCAATGAAGTCCGGATCTTCATCGGTGTTCAAATAACGGTGATGCGCCAAGTGCTTAATGCGATATGAGCGCATAGAGATAAACAAAGGCCAAGCGCAGAAGACTTCGGCAAGGACATCGTTCAAGGTTGTGTTTCGAGAAATAAGATTGTGCACAGACTCATGCATGATAAGACCGAGAGCGAGATATCTCGCACCAAGAAAGAAAACAAGAAGGATATACAACGGCCAAGAGAAAAAATTCTCACACAAGATACCAGCTCCAACAATGGCTATCCATTCAACAACAATAGAAAAAATGCCTCGCAAGGTGCTTACGTTGTGCCACGATTTTAATTTATCCTTTGGAAGTAGCACGCGAATTTCGTTTGGCCTTTTTAAGGTGTGTATCATTTTCCGCTTTGTATTTTGTCTATTTTAGATGAATCAAAAATAGCAATAACCCATGTACTTGCTGTCGTTAAATAAAAATATTGCGGTTGAAGAGTTTGGAGGGAAAGGCGCACAGCTTTCACGCATGATGCGAGCGGGTTTTCCTATACCCGATGGTTTTGTTATTTCAACACAAGCTTTCGATCGTTTCGAGAAAGCGAATTTTTCAATTGAGGAGATTAAGAGTGAAGTTCAATTCGAATTGAATCGAATAGGCGCTTCGCATTACATGGTTCGCAGTTCGGCTATTGGCGAGGATTCCGATGAGAATTCGTTCGCGGGACAGCTCGATTCTTTTTTGTGTGGAAACGATATTGACGAAATTCTTCAACATATAAAAAAATGTTGGAAGTCTTACGAGAAGGAAAATGTAAAAACATACGAGGCCATTTCGAATAAGAAACTCGAAGGAATGGGCGTGGTGGTTCATGCGTTAATAGATCCCGATTTCGCGGGAGTCATCTTTACGCAGTCCTATCTGAAGTCCAACGCAATGTTGGTTGAATACGTGCAGGGACACGGAGAGAAATTAGTTTCAGGACAGGTAACGCCAAAACAGTTTCACTACAGAATCGGCGAGGGAAGTTCAGACGCTGAATTCATGTCATCACTGGAATACGGTATGACGGTTGCGAAAAAAATTGAGACCTATTACGGCATGCCCATGGACATTGAATGGGCCTTGAAGGATGGAAAGTTTTATGTTGTCCAAGCGCGTAAGATTACAACGGCTTGGAAAGAGCCCGAAGTGTATTGGTCGAACACGAATGTGAATGAAAATTATCCGGAGGCCATTTCTCCTTTGCTTTATTCGATAGCGCGACAATCGTATTATCATTATTTCAAAAACCTTTCAAGACTGTTTCAAGTTTCGGAAGAATCTATTCGCGCATTGGAAGGCTCTTTCACGAATGTCATAGGTGTCTTTGGCGGGAAGATGTATTACAACATGAGTAGTATTCATGCGATTCTTTCGGCGTCGCCTTTTTCTGAAGCACTCATTCAGTCGTTCGATAATTTTGTCGGATATGCAGAAGGCGCGAAGGCTTCGAAAATTCTTTCAACCAATAAAGAGAAATTTGCTTTTGTTCGAAATGTGTTGAAGCAAAACAAGGCGCTTCCGCAGAACGTCGTGGAGTTCGAAAGAATAGTTTCGAATTACATGAACGAAGTTCAAGGTGCTATAACACACTCAGATATTCAGAAGTTGTTTCATGGATTCATTGAAATTCGCATGCACAGCTGGTATAGAGCATCGTTGGCCGATTTCTTCGCAATGGCTTTTCACGGTTTATTGGGAAAGTTGTGCGTGAAGTATTACGGTGAGCATGGCGTAGGGATTCAAAATAAACTCATTCAGGCAATACCCAACCTCATCAGTAGTCGGCCAGTTATAGATATGCATCTTTTGGTTTTGGCTATTCGAAAAGATGAAGAAGTTTATTCGAAGTTTCAATTGTTGAATTCAACTGATTTTTTGAAATGGTTAAGTGATGAGAAGTTTGAAAGTGATGTGTTCAAAGGAATTACCGCTTACCTCAACAACTGGGGTTTCAGATGTTCGGGCGAACTAATGCTGACTTTCAAAAATTATATAGAAGAGCCGGAGCGCTTTATTTCATTATTGATGCAATATGAAAAACTTCCGGATCAGAATCCTGAAGAGGTCATGCATGCAAAATATCTTGAAGCGGTTCGTGCCAAGCGAGATTTTTCAAGTTTCATTTTTAAGAAGAACGGATTGAATTTCTTGAAGTCAATGTTTCATGTTTGGCAGTTGAATTTTTTGGTGAAGAATGCATGTCGAGGAATATCCTCCCGGGAACGTGTCCGGCTGAAGCAAGCGCAGTTGTATTTCGGATTTAAGTTGGCGTTGAAGAAAGTCGAACAAGTTTTTATTCAAAAAAATATATTGAAGTCAGAAGGAGATATATTCTTTTTGAATTACACGGAAATAGCAGAACATCTCGATGCGTCTCAAATGGCATCTGCCGCGAGCAGTGAGATATGGGCAGCACGAAAACGTGAATTCGAAGTTGAATCTAAATTGATTTATCCCGATGATTTTTACACGTCTTTTGGGAAATATTGTTCTCCTGAACAAGTCACACGCAAAGCGGAAGATGAAGATACCTCAGGCGATTTGAAAGGTTTATGTGCATGCGGAGGAGTTTTAACGGGACGTGTGAAGGTGTTGGAAACCGTTATGGAAGCCGATAAATTGGAAAAGGGAGATATTTTGGTAACTCGACAAACCGATCCGGGTTGGGTTTCTGTTTTTCCTTTGATTAGTGGGCTTATCGTTGAGCGAGGCGGGATGCTTTCACATGGAGCAATTGTTTCCCGAGAATTTGGTATACCCGCGATTGTAAGTGTGGAAGAGGCAACGGTGAAATTGAAAGATGGAGATTTGATCACTTTAAACGCTAATTTGGGAATCATTACCATTCATGATTAAAGTCCTTCAAACCTATATTCAGCAGCGCTTTTCGTCAGGATTGTTTGCGACGTTTGCAATATGGCTTTTTCTATACTCTGTTCCGTTTTTTGATATGAATGTCATGTCTGCATTGTATGTAATGAAAGTGTTTTTCATTCTGTGGTGCTTTCGGCTTTATGATGACGTTATGCAATGGAAGCACGATGCGCATTTGAGTGATCGTATCTATACGAGCAAAGAACTTCGCAGTAAATTAATTTTACCTTTGATATTAAGCATTGGGTTTATTCCTCTGTTAACCGCCAACGATGGGCCAGCGTTTGAAATAGCCTCTGCTTGGTTCTACTTTATTCTAGTCAATCACCTTTTGTACAAGGTTTTCATTAATACAGAATATGGCGCATTCTTGTTGCCCTTACTCAAGTACCCAGTGCTTTTTCTTTATTTGGTTTACTCAAGCGCTGGTGAAGTTGATTTCAATTGGGCGATGCTGTTATCTGCTTTAGCCTTGTTTTGTGCAATGTTTTTTTATGATTTACTGGATAACTCTTCTACAAGTGGGCGACAATCGCTTTGGGCCTATTTAATTGTGGTGTTTTCTGTTGTTGCAGTTGCTGTTCAAAATCTCGCATTAATTTCCGTTGTTTTCGGTGCGGTAATTCTACTCGCTTCGATTACAATTACGCATCTTCGAATACGTGGAATGGCGAAAGTTTGGTTAATTTTATTTTTAATGTTGAAACTAATCGTAAACAATTATGGCATTTGACCCAATAGAACGAATGAAGGAATTGAAAAACCCAGAGCGTTTTCAATTCGAGCAAGTGAAGTGCTACTCTTGTGGTTCTTCGGACTGCAGCGAGTTTCTTGTTGGAGAAGATGATTTGACTGGAAAGGAAGGGTTGTTTTTATATGTCAAGTGCAAAGCGTGTGATTTGGTTTACCAGAATCCTCGGTTGAATATTGAGGGAATAAAAGAGTTTTACGACTCCGAATACATTGCTCATCGTAAGAAAAAGAATTGGGGGGTGTTAACTCCGCTCTTCGAATGGACCATGAATAAACACGATCGTGAAAAGGACAAATTGGTAAGTAAGTTCGTTCAAGTAAATGAAAATACAGAGTTGCTCGATGTAGGTTGCGCAGTGGGAACATTCTTGCTACACATGAACAAGAAACATGGATGTAAAATTCATGGAGTCGATTTCAAAGATGGATTGAGTTATCCCGATTTCGATAAAATAAATTTTTATGAAGGATTGTTTTACGATCAGCCTATTCCAGAAAAGTCAAAGGACATTGTGACCATGTGGCATTTCTTTGAGCACGATTACGATCCGATTCGTTCATTGGAAATGGCGAAAAAAGTCTTGAAAGACGATGGGAAATTAATCATTGAAGTTCCACGCCTAGACTCGCTCACGTTTAGGTTGTATGGAAACAAATGGCCAGGAGTTCAAGCGCCGCAGCATACTGTTTTATTTTCGAAAAAGAATTTTGTTGAAATGCTTGAATCGAACGGGTTTCAAGTAGAGACCTATATGCCTTACGGAGCGTTCCCAGCATATTTTTATATTTTCACAGGCGCGTATTTCAAGTTGTTGGGCAAGGGATTGAATCTCGATAAAATTATCTTTCCTTATTTCCTCGGACAACTTTTACTTACTCCCGTTTTGCTTTTCAGTAAAGTGCTAAATCTTTCTATGCAGACTGTTGTTTGCACAAAGAAAAATTAATTCGAGTTGAAATGAAAATTTCTGATTATAAAGCAAACAACGCAAAGGCTCTTGCTTTTTTAATTACTCCTGTCTTGCTGTTAAGTCTGGGTTGTTGGTTGTGCTTTGCTTTTTCAGGCTTAGTTTACGGTTTGGGCATTTTATTGCTTTCGTTTTTTCTCACCCAAACATTTGTGCTTTTGCATGAATGTGGACATCAGAATTATTTTTCAGACGACCGCCTGAATTCTTTTTTCGGCAATTTGTTTGGAATTTTTTCCATGATTCCGTTTCAATCGTGGAAGCATATGCACAACTTACATCACCGTTGGACAGGCTGGCGCGACAAGGATCCGACGACAGAGAAGACAGTAGAGCCAAGCAAGAGTCCGGTCATGCGAATGGTAGCGAATGTGTGTTGGTTTTTATTCATTCCCATTTTCTATTTGTTTTACATGTTCAGTAACTATTGGAATTTGGGAAAAATGCGTCGGTTCCTCAACGAACATCAATACCGAAATGCGTTGCTGTCCGTTGTTCTTTATACCCTCTTCTATATCACGGTCTTTTATTTCTTCTGGAAGGAAGTCAAGCATTTTTTTCTACCTGCTTTTTTGTTGAGTTTAGTTTGGAAAGAATTAATTATTCTGACACAACACACGCACATTGAAATTCCCATTTCCAACGGTGAAGATGTTAAACCAATATCCTACAAAGATCAAGTTCAGTATACACGAAGTTTTTATGCTTGGCCTTTCCTGACGAAATATTTTCTTTTCAATTTCAATTTGCATGAAGCCCATCATGTCTATCCAGGAATGCCAGCCTATTGGCTCGATGAGATAGATTTAAATATCCCTAAGGAGCCAAGCTACAGTGAATGGTTCAATCAAGCCAAGGCAATGAGCGGGGTTGATTTTGTTTTCCGAACTTCTAAACACACGAACAAGAAATTTTAATATGTCTTATCCATACGAGAAATCACTAAAAGCTTTGTGGAGAATAAATTCGACACAAGAGATTAATTCATTGTTACAGAAATTGAAGGCACGACCTTTTGATTCGGACGAATGCGATCAGATGCCTGCTAGAGAAATGTTCAGCCCAGATTTTCAACAGGATCGGTTGGATTTTTTAAAGCGCGCAACAGGTGCTGAATTACCTGTACTTAGCGGCAAGAATAAATTCGAGAACTTTTCTGGATTGGAAGGGAATATTGAAAATTATATTGGAATGAGCCAAGTGCCAACAGGCGTAATTGGTCCAGTTCGAGTGGTGGGTACTTCGGCGCATGGTGATTTTTTTGTTCCTCTTGCCACCAGTGAAGGTGCTCTTGTTGCTAGTTATCAGCGCGGTTCAAAAGCTACATTTATGGCAGGCGGTATTCGCTCAGTCTGCTTGACCGAAAATGTTTATCGTGCTCCGTTGTTTCGATTTAATGACTTAGCCGATTTAGGAACTTTTGTCGTTTGGGCGTTGGCGCAAGAATCGAAGATGCACGAAATTGTTGCAGCAACAAGTCGATTTGCCAAGTTGGAAGACATCTCAACCAACATTGAAGGAAATCAGTTAATTATTACTTTCGGTTATTATACGGGTGACGCGAGTGGTCAGAATATGGTCACGATTTGCACAGATGCTATTTGTAAATGGATCATCGAAAACGCTCCGGTGAAACCAAAGACTTGGTACATAGAAGGGAATTTTTCTGGAGACAAGAAAGCAACGGCCATGTCATTTATGCATGTAAGAGGGAAGAAGGTGACTGCGGAAATTGAATTGAGTTACGACATCGTAAACAATGTGTTGAAATCCACTCCTGCAAAGATGGCTGAATATTGGCAAGCTTCCACAGTCGGAACAATTCAAACAGGAAGCATTGGAGCTCAAGGACATTATGCCAATGGATTGGCCGCTTTATTTATTGCAACGGGTCAAGATGCTGCATGCGTGAGTGAGGCCTCAGTAGGAATAACACGAATGGAAGTTACGGAAGACGGTGGATTGTATGCTGCCGTTACGTTGCCAAATTTAATTGTGGGAACTGTAGGTGGTGGAACAGGATTGCCAACCCAACGCGAGTGTTTGGAGTTGATGGATTGTTACGGTGCAGGCAAAGCAAGAAAGTTTGCAGAGATCTGTGCTGCGGTTGTGTTGTCAGGGGAGTTGAGTATTGCAGCAGCATTATCTGTTGGTCACTTCACGAGCGCACATCAGAAGCTAGGAAGAAAAAAGTAGAATGAAGGTTTTCCTAACATATCATTTTTTTCAAGTCGTAGTTATTCTATTGTCGTACTATTTCATTACAGGAATAGGATTTTATTTCATTTCGAAAAAGAAAGATGAAGTTGCCCGAAAGAGATTGTGGTTGAAGTATTTTGTCTATTTGGCTTTGGTGAGTGTACTGGTTGTCTGCATGAAGTTCGCAGTGGACGTTGCCTTCGCGTTGATAGGCCTCATTGCTTTGATTGGATCGTATGAAGTAGTTTCTAGTTGGAAAGAAATTGCTTCAGTTCGAGTAAAATTAGTTTCGGCCATTGTATACGCAGTGGTGCTATTTGGAGTGTCCTTGTCCTTTGAAATTAGAGATTCACTTTTGCCGGTGTTTTTTTTAATTGTGGTATTTGATGGGTTCTCGCAAACGGTTGGAGAGTTAGTTAAAGGCAAGGCACTCGCTCCGAGAATGAGTCCGAATAAAACACGAAGTGGCTTTATTGGCGGTGCATTGGTAATGGGCTTCACAACTTGGTGGATTTTAGAAGGAGAATATTTGTTTTTAATTGGAATAGCATTGGCGATTGTTGGGCTTTATGGCGATTTACTTGCAAGTTGGTTGAAGCGCCTTTCCGGTAAAAAAGATTTTAGTGAAATCATTCCCGGACATGGAGGTGTTTTGGATCGATTTGATAGCTTTCTCGCTGTTTGGGCGGTTTTGTCTTTCGTTGCATACTTTTTTCATTTTTGAATATGGAAACATTGTACACTGTTTTAGGTAGCGATTTAACAAATACGCTTTTACTTTCTACCTCCTTTTTGGTATTGTTCGCATGTGGTGAATTGCTTTATCATGTGTTCAAAGTGAAAGCCGAGCTCACGCGCAAATGGTCGCATGTCGGAACAGGTTTTTTGACGATGTTATTTCCGGTCATGCTCAGCAATCATTGGTGGGTTCTCGTGCTCTGCGCAACCTTTGCGATATTACTTTCAACAAGTATTAAATTTAATTTTTTAAAGTCGATTAACGCGGTAGACCGAGATACCGTTGGAAGTTTGTGTTATCCGCTAGCCGTTTACACGTCTTTTTTAGCTAGCGTTTGGAAGGGAAACACATTGTTTTTTTATTTACCTATTTTGATCATGGCGCTTGCAGATCCTGCAGCGGCCCTAGTAGGTAAGCGTTGGCCGTGGAAGCCTTATGCTGTGGGAAAACAAAAAAAGAGTGTTGCTGGTTCGCTGGCTTTTTTGGTTGTGAGCACGATGTTGGCAATTTATTTCTTAGGCGGAAACATGACGAATGAGCACGCTTGGTTAGTTCTATCCATTGCTGTTTCGAGTACTTTGGCTGAAGCCTTCTCTGCCAAGGGATACGATAATGTTACCATACCTTGGACCGTCATTGCAGTGTGTGCCATGTTTATCTAGATTTTATTGAAATGAAGAATATTTGTGTAGTTCTGTTTTTGATTTGTAGTTCCATTGCATGGTCACAACCATCGCCAGGATACACCTACCCGAATGATCCTTCGGTTCGTGAGAACCTCGAACATTGGCGTGATTTGAAATTTGGAATTATTATTCATTGGGGTATTTATGCGGTTCCTGGAATTGTAGAGTCTTGGTCCATCTGCAACGAAGATTGGGTGGGTAGAGATACAGCATTGAATTACGAAGATTACAAGAAATGGTATTTTGGTTTGTCGAAGGAATTCAATCCAATGCAATTCAATCCGGAGTCTTGGGCCAATGCGGCGAAATCTGCGGGGATGAAGTATTTAGTTTTCACCACGAAGCATCACGATGGATTCTGCATGTTCGATAGCAAATATTCCGATTTCAAGATTACGAATGGTCCTTTTCAATCGAATCCAAAATCGAATGTGACGAAAGAAGTTTTTAATGCATTTCGAAAAGAGGATTTTTTCATCGGAGCATACTTTTCGAAACCCGATTGGCATTCCGATTATTACTGGTGGCATGCCTTTGCAACAGGAGAGCGCAATAACAATTACGACATTCGAAAATTTCCAGAACAGTGGAAGCGTTTTCAGAACTATACCGCGAATCAGATTTCTGAATTAACTTCCGAATACGGAAAGGTAGATATGCTTTGGCTAGACGGCGGATGGGTGCGTCCATTGGAAACTGTAAACGATGAAGTTCTTTCATGGCAATGTCCGATTCCGGCGTGGAGTCAAGATGTGAATGTTCCGCGCTTAGCCGAGATAGCGCGAAAGAATAATCCAGGAACATTGGTGGTAGACAGAACAGTGCATGGAGAATATGAAAACTACAGAACGCCAGAACAGCGCATTCCTGAGGGGAGATTGGATTATCCGTGGGAAACATGCATGACCCTCGGAAATGCATGGGGATATGTGCCTAATGACAAATACAAATCTTCTCGAGAAGTCATTCATAAATTGGTTGAAGTAATTGCCAAAGGTGGAAATTTATTGTTGGGTGTTGGTCCAACTGCAACAGGAGTTTTCCCGGAAGAAGTGAATAGCACGCTGAAGGAAATAGGTGCTTGGACCAGCGGGCACTCAGAAGCCATTTACAATACACGCAGTGTCTCTGAATTTAAATGGGGAGATTTCTATTTCACAGAGGGAAAGAATGGAGAAAAGTATGCCTATGTATTGTTGAAAGAAGGCGAGAGTATAGGCAAGGAACTGGTTTTGCCGTGGTCAGTAGTTTCTTCGGATTCATACATAGAAGAATTGAGCACGCGTGAAAAAATGAAAGTTGTAAAGCAATATGGAAGGGTAATCATTAAGCCGAGTGTGAGAGTAAGAGAACTCTCGAAAACGCTTCCAGTGGTGGTGTTTAAATTTTCATAATGCGGTTCTTATTTTCGAATGAAATTACTACTTAGAGAGTATTCCTAAAGAAGGTTGTATGTTCCATATTTGTTTGAAACTAAACTTCATTAACTATGGAAAACAAACCTACCCTTGTCGATTCAGATGTTCGTACCGCGGATGTCAAGAAATCGACGAATTCAATCTACTCATTAAAGATGAGTTCAGTAGCAGTGGCATTGGCGCTAACGACCATGTCAGTTGGAATTACAAGTTGTGTGGACAGCGATGTTACGACATTCGGTGATCCAGCGGCAGATAGTTACGATAGCGGTGCATACGATTTGGGAGCATTTGCAGATTCCTATGACTATGGTAATTATGACACTAACGATTCGGACGTAACGCGCTACGCTGACTAATTCAAGTGATGAGCAATCCTGTTTATTCTTTTCCTTGGGTAATTTCTCCCTTGAGCTTTGAAGAATTTGAATCGGAATATTTCGAAAAAAAATTCATTCACATTAAGCGCAATCAGAGCAATTATTTTTCTCCAGCATTATCCTATGAGGCTATTGAAGAGTATTTGTATAACGAGACTTTAAAATTTCCATCAACACGTTTAACCAATGCCAAGGAAGATGTTCCAAGTGAAAAGTATGTTACCGGTGAAAAGGTCGTAACATCCAATTTGTTGAAGCACTTTGTAGAGGGATCTACCATTGTATTGTCTGGCTTGCATGAGCATTTGGCAGGTTTAGGAGAGTTGGTAAGTAATTTGTCGAAACAGTTTTATCAACGTTTTCAAACCAACATTTACATTACTCCTAAAGGAAGTCAAGGGTTTAAGGTGCATTACGACACTCACGATGTGTTTGTGCTTCAAATTCATGGCAAGAAAACATGGAAGATTTTTAAGGATAACCCTGTTTCTCTTCCCAATAAACTCATGGAATTCACTCCAGGGAAATATACTGTAGGTGAGTTGGATCAGACAATCGTTGCGGAAGCTGGTGATCTCATTTATATCCCTCGAGGTGTTATGCACCAAGCCGAAACAAATGATGAGATGTCTATTCACGTGACTTTGGGTATGTTGGGATATACATGGACAGATTTGCTCATTGAAAGTATTTTGGAATATTCAAAAACAAACGATGCTCTCCGAAAATTTCTACCGCGCGATATGCTGCGCAACGGTGCGAAAGAGAATTTTCAGGAATATTTTCAAGACTTGTTTTCAGTTATGTCTTCCTCGATTTCTCTGCAAGAGAGTATCAATCGTTTCAAGCGAGAAGTTTCAGCAAGTCAGAAAATCAATATTAGAAACCTGCTTACTCAAGGAGATTTGGTTTCTGGTATGAATGAAAACACAGTTTTTAAAATTCGACAAAACGTTCTTTTTCTCATTAAGAGAAAGGGTGACAATGTGGTTTTAGAATGGCAAGGTAAAGAAGTTGAATTTCCAATATTTATGGATCCAGCGATTCATTTTATTGCGAAGATGAAGGAGGAGTTCACCTTGTCGTCTTTGCCTGATTGCGTCGACGACAACGGTAAAATAGTTTTTGTAACTCGTCTAATCAAAGAAGGACTTCTTTCTATAAAAATCAACTAAACTTAAATTTAAATCAAATGAAAAAGAAACTAATCTTATTTATCTGTCTGGCCTTGGTAATAACCGGCGGAATTGTGATTGCACAGAATGTAATCGAAAACAGCAAAAAAAATCGCATGGTATTGGAGCGGACTGAGAAGCAAACCAATAAAATGGTAGAAATTTACAATTTAACTCCTGCACAAAGAGATGCAATTTATCAAGTGAACAAAGAGTTTCAGCAAGAACTATCGAACTTAGTCTCTGAGTACAAAGATGCTCCTGATTTTCAAGTGAAGGAAGATGCTGTACTTTATTCGCACGAGCAGAAGGCATTTGCAATTCTCGATGAGACGCAAAAAGCAAAATGGCTTGCAGCAAAAGAATACAGAAAGACACACCCTCGCGAGGAAGTGAAGAAGTAATAATTTTAGTAGAATCGTAAAGAGAGAGCAGTCGTTATCGACTGCTTTTTTTTTAATGATGAATCATTAGTTTGAAAATGCGTTGTTCGAATCGAATGGAATAGATACCATAAGCAAACGAGTCTACATTAAACTGTTGGTTAACATTTTCAATTTTCTTATCGAGCACCAGTCGACCCATCGAATCATAAAGCTGAATATTCTTTCCTATGTCTTCAGCAGAGCTTTCAATGGTGAAAACTTCTTTTGCTGGATTAGGGAAGATTTTGATACTCTTTTCCGAAATATCGTCTAAACCAAGAGCATAAGGCATATTGCAATAACTCTCATTGGGATTGGTGTATTGGAAATTACAAAACCTAACTTCATTGAAAGGACCGGGCGTAATGCAAGGGTAAAGTCGGTTTCCAAAGCCATCATAAAACTTACAATGTGCTGTGTCTGTATAATTGTCGACGATGACTGCGTATTCTTTTTCCGGGTTGTAATCCATTAAGAAAACACCAAGTGTACTGTCAGCAGCATTGTAATCGCTGTACAAGCGCGAATGTGCGCGGTCTCTCCAAAAATCTCCGAAATCATCTAAGTACATATATCGAATTCCGTATGGAAGTTGAGAGAAGAGGTTCTGTTGCGCTAAAAGTTTGTAAGATCTATTGGGGTGAATCTGCAACACAGTTGGGGCACCATTGGCGACATTTTTTAGTGTTACCATTTTCCATCTTGCAACATTCGAAGGATAGTTATCTAAGTTAATCGGGAAGGACGAACTACCATCAGAAATAGTAATTGGAATCTCCAGGATATTGGTCAATTCACCTCCGAAATTTCTTTCATCAATTGCAAAAAATGGAAAATTGGTGAGTACATCGTTGGCGGGTAAACTCGAATCGTATTTATATCCTAGTTCAGACAATACCTTCGGTAGTCGCTCATGATAACAATGGTGACCAGCTCGGAAAGAATAAATTGGAACGTTGTAGTCGTTTTCAAGATGATATTTAGAGACTTCACATTCACCATAAACAGTAGCTCCTGTAGAATGCCCGTCGCTTGCGAGATAATATGGTGTGTAGTTGGCCATTGTATTGCCGGGACTTCCAATAGGTATATAGTCTTCGTTGAAATCGGGGAAATGTCCAACAGAGTGACTTCCAAGCCTTTGGTTGTTGGTGATTATATTGTTAATCTTACTTGTATTGTTATTGGTATAGTAGGCATTCATCCAATCATCGTTAACGTATCGAACCGTTTGGAAATACGTCGCGTTGAGATTCAAATTATTTTCATAGGCTACAAAACTTGAAAGGGTATCAAGCGCTGTTTGCGAATCAACGTCGTGCGTGAGTATGAAAGCGGCATCGTGACAGGATGGGCAGGTGTGCCAACGAACATTACTCGGCATGTGTTTGCGGATGATGTTCAAGATGAAGAAAATGAAAGTATCTGTCGTGGGTTCAAAGCTATTGGAATAATTTCGTTGAGCTTCTAGATCTCTATTGAGTAAATTTCTTCCAACGATATCTTTAAAATCAACCCCGAAAAGAAAAGTTCTGCCCAACCCCGTTTCTTTTTTTATAAGAGCAGGAAAGTAATTTTCGTAATTGGCGAGCACTTCGACCCCGCCAGCAGGCATTAGCAACTTATGATTGAATATGGGTTCATTGTTAGTTGTGTCGCCAAGCGAAACAAAAATTTCTCTTGGATCATCAATTCGGTCGAAATAATTCGATTCGGAATAAATGTTCCAAATAAACCGCTTGGTTAAATTATCTGTTTGATAATCGATAGTTCCAAAAAGAGAATTGAATTCAGGTGCGGAATTGTTTGAAGCGATAATGGTGCCTCCGCCGTATACGTATTCCGAAATAGCTAAGATCTCTTCTTCGTTGAAGGTACTTGAATAGATTCGAGGGGAAATAAATACTATTTGGTGATTGAGCGCTTCATTCAAATCAACGGTCTCTGTATAAGGCACCCCTGTAACCTGAAGAATATGTCTGCAGGCTCTCACACGCGCAGAGTCAAGTTCGTCATTCCGCTCGGTTAAATCAAGAAGAGCTACTTTGCGGTATTCAAAACTTCCGCCTTGTCCGAATACACAAACTTGTTCGAACGTTAGCACTAACGCTGCAAATAGGACTATGGAAAGTTGTCGTTTCACTCGACTAAGTTAAAGTGAAAAATAGTTTATTTCAATGTGCTGAATTGAAAGCCCATTCTTTTTCCCGTTGCCAAACTTCCACTGTGATTAATGTCCTGCATTTCTTCTACCGTTATTTGGTGAAGATTTTCATAAGGTGGAATTAATAAGTCGAAATTAAGAGCGTATAGAACAATCTGCTCAACGAACTTCTTTTGGTTCGAAGCGTCGAAATTTGAAGCAACTAAATCATTGAATAGAATTCCCAATTGCTTTTTACCTTGAACGACAAAGTGATTTTCTCTGTTGATGAAGGCGCGCGCTAGCAAATATCCCACGTCTGCAGTTCGGTCGTATCGGAAAGAGTCAGAAAGGAAGTTATAGACATTGATGGTACCGACATAACTGTTTTCTGGATGCTCTTTTAAATAACCTGTTTGCCAGAAGCTACTGTCTTTTTCAAATTGAAAAACATTCGTGTGCATTTGAAAAATAAGAAGGTCACCAGCCACGCGAATTTCACATTGAAATGCACCGCGATCGCGGTATTCAAAAGTTACACGTGAATCAGTATTGCCAAAATTTTCTGTCAATTCTTGAATAGTCGTTTTTAAAACTTCTTTTAAAGAATTGAATTGTGCAATGGTGTTGTGAAATACATCTTGCTTAAGAACGCTTTTGTTCTTCAGCAGAGCGAGTATTTGTTCTTGAGTATCCATAATTAGTAAGCTCTTGCAAATAGAACACGTCGTTCGCTTGGTTTTCCAGTCACCATGCATACACCTGGTTCTTTTGGTCCATCGAACGGAATGCAACGAATTGTGGCTTTGGTTTCCTGCTTAATACGCTCTTCTGTTTCGGCCGTTCCATCCCAATGCGCCAAGAAAAAACCTGTTTTTTCGTCAAGCATTTTCTTGAATGTTTCGTAATCATCCACCTCAGTCATGTGTCCATTTCTGAATTCCAATGCCTGATTGAACATATTGGTTTGAATGTCTTCTAATAACTGTTCAATCGTGTTTTCAACTCCTTCGAAAGCAACTGTAGATTTTTCAGAAGTGTCGCGACGAGCAATTTCAACGGTTCCGTTTTCTAAATCTTTTGGTCCAATGGCCAAACGAACGGGAACTCCTTTCAATTCATATTCTGCGAATTTCCAACCGCTGCGCTTACTGTCGTCGTCGTCGAATTTTGCAACGATGCCTTTGGCTTTTAACGCTTTTACCAATGGAAGGACTTTTTTACGAATTACTTCCAACTGCTCAAGACCTTTGTAAATAGGGACAATCACAGCGTGAATAGGAGCAAGTTTCGGAGGTACACGCAGTCCCTTGTCGTCGCTGTGTGTCATGATTAGTGCACCCATTAGTCTTGTGCTTACTCCCCAAGAAGTTGCCCAAACGAATTCTGTATTTCCTTCTTTCGTAGCAAACTTTACATCGAACGCTTTCGCGAAATTTTGTCCGAGGAAGTGCGATGTTCCAGCTTGAAGTGCTTTTCCATCTTGCATCAAAGCCTCGATACACAACGTATCCAACGCACCTGCAAATCTTTCGCTTTCAGATTTTCTTCCTTTCACCACAGGCATTGCCATAAAGTTCTCGGCGAATTCAGCATAAACGTCTAACATACGCTCTGTTTCTTCAATCGCTTCTTGTGCGGTTGCGTGAGCAGTATGTCCTTCTTGCCAAAGAAACTCTGCAGTTCTCAAAAACAAACGCGTGCGCATTTCCCAACGTACCACATTCGCCCATTGATTAATGAGCAATGGAAGATCTCTATAGCTTTGAATCCAACCTTTGTAAGTATTCCAAATAATGGTTTCGCTGGTTGGACGAATGATCAATTCCTCTTCTAATTTTGCTTCAGGATCCACAACAACACCTCCGTCTTGAGACTTCAATCTGTAATGTGTTACAACGGCACATTCTTTGGCGAATCCTTCAACATGGGCAGCTTCTTTACTCAAATAGCTTTTCGGAATCAGCAGGGGAAAATATGCGTTTTGGTGTCCCGTTTCTTTGAAACGAGTGTCCAATTGATCTTTCATTTTCTCCCAAATGGCGTATCCGTAGGGTTTAATAACCATACAACCTTTAACCTCGCTATGTTGCGCCAAATCGGCCTGCATCACAAGTTCGTTATACCATTTCGAGTAATCTTCTTTTCTAGTTGGAATTTTCTCCGCCATTTTTTTTCTTTTTTCGCAGTTGCAAATGTAAAACCTTATTACCTTTAAACTATCAAATCCATACGATTATGAAAGCGGTACAACAAATTTTTTACTTCTTCACGACAGTTCTTGTTTTGAGTTCTTGTGCGAGTTTTGAAAATTTGACAGATGATCGCACGCGTGCTGAAGACGATGAGATGTATTGGAATGGAAAGGAATTGTTTTACGATAATGCTTTGTTGGCTCAGGCCGCTGGCGCTGGCGCTGGAGAGGATTATTACGATCCAAATTCTGTGACACGTTCAAATTCAATTAACGGAGGTACCAATCCAAGAGCAACCTTCAACCCAATTAGCGGATGGCAGTTGAGTTATGGCTTGAATGCTTTTTCGAATTATTACAACGGTATTGGAATGGGGTACGGGTCGTACAACCCGTACAACCCGATGTATAACTACGGTGGGTTTGGCAATAGCGGATTCAATTCATTTGGTTACAATCCTTATGGTTTCAACTCATACGGTTACAATCCATACAGTTCATACAATCCATACTGGGCATACAACAACAATCCATACGGTTACGGAATGGGCGGATTAGGTTGGGGCGGATATGGCTACGGCAATGGCTGGTACGGCAACGGCTGGAACAACCCTGTTGGTGGTTGGGGTGGCTCAACGGGTAACGGCGAAACTGCGAACGTTACTCATCACCACAGACGACCTTCCAGTGTGGGTACCGGAAATTCTTCGACTTACAATAGAGGTGTTTTACAAAAGAGTTTAGTTCAGCCGATTGCTGAAACTCCGCGCACTCCAAAGCCTGTGTCTTCAGTAAGTAGTAATGGTAATTATGGTTCTCCTGCAGTTTCTCGCGGTGGAACTCCACAATATTCTTCACCAAGTACTTTACCAGTGCGCAGTGCGACATCACCAAGTAGAACTACCCCGAATTACAGTTCTCCGACGTATGCCTCGCCTTCACGATCGAATCCAAGTACGACAAGTCCTGCACACAGCAGTCCATCTCGTTCAACCCCAAGTTACAGCTCTCCGAGCCACAGCGCACCAAGTCACAGTACTTCGCCTTCACGCTCAACACCCTCGCACAGCGCGCCGAGCGCGCCCTCTAGAAGCACGCCTACGAGAACGAGCACACCCTCGCGTTCAACTTCGCCTAGTAAAAGACCGTGATTTTAAATAACATGAAAGGCAAGATTCGGGGCAAGATGTTTCACAAGGGCATTTTAATTGAAATTGTTTTTTTACTATGTGTGAATGTTGTTTTTGCACAGAATGAGGATGACGCGCTTCGCTTCTCGAACACGTTTGGTGCTTATTCAAACCGAGCGTTGGGAATGGGTGGAGCTTATACAGCGCTTGGTGCGGACTTCACGAATTTTTTTCAGAATCCTGCGGGTATAGCTGCGTACAAAAAGCAAAATATGGAATTCGGGTTGAGTCTAATTTCTCGATCTACGGATGTTGATTTCAACAATAGAGTTACTTCTTCGGGTTCAACAGGGTTGGGAATCAACACCTTTGGTTTTACCTCTACTTTCGGAACATCGGGTTCCGGTTGGGGTCCTTGGATTTACGGCTTGGCCTACGGCAGAACACAGACCTATAAACGTGATTACAATTTGGAGTCCAGCGACAATCAATCGTCTTTGCTCGACGTATATACTGATCAACTGAATTATTACAATCCCTCCAATGCCGAAGTTGCTGCTTCATTTCCATTTGGTGCAGGACTCGCTTGGGAAACTTATTTGATAAACCCAGGTACAACAGATCCCTATGTCCATTTAGGAATTGATAACAACACGTTCACTCGCCGTCAGCAGGTAGAAGAACGCGGCTACATTCGTGAAACTTGCTTGAGTGTTGCAAGAGCTTTCGAGGATAAACTTTATTTCGGGGGGTCTCTCGCTTTTAGAAAAGTAGTATTCGAAAAGAATTCGACCTATTCAGAATCTTTTTCTTCAGGTGGAACTGCAGTTAACTACACACTAACGGAAGACAACAGCACATCCGATGTGGTAACGAAAGGACCTTCAATGCAAGTGAAACTGGGTGTTCAATATGCTCCAATTCCTTATGTTCGTCTTGGTGCTTTTTGGCATTCAACATGCAAACAATCCATAAGCGATGTTTTTTTAGCGAAGATGGAAAGTTCCATTGGCGCCGTGAATTACAACTACTCTTCGGACAAAAATATTTTTGATTATGGCGTGCAGGTGCCATCTACAGTTGGTGCAGGTGCTGCTTTAATTTTAGGTAATTTTGGAATTGTCTCAGCGGACTACGAGTCGACGGACTTTTCAAAGATGATCATGTATGGGATTACCGGAGGAACTTCAGAATTCGCCCCCGAGAATGAAGCCATTCAAGAAAATTACAAACGTGTTCACAAAGGAAAATTGGGTACAGAATTCCGACTGGGCGATGTTTATCGTTTGAGAGCAGGAATCGGATATCGCACTTCTGTTTTTACTGATCTTGCAGGCAAACCGAAAGAACCATTGTTCAATTGGAATGTTGGAGGTGGATATAAAAAAGATGATTTCTACTGCGACGGTGCAATTATGGTTACCAAGAATAAGGACAGTTATTTTTTGTACGACCCTTCGTTGATTTCAATGGCTAGTATTGACAATCTGCTCGTGCAAGTGAGCTTCTCTGTAGGTTTGAGATTTTAAGCAGTTAAAGCGGCAAGCGCTATCCCCGTTGCAACAGAAACATTCAACGAATTGGTTTGTCCCTTCATTGGAATGGTAACCAATTGATGTGCGCGCTTCATAAGTTGCGGATTGATTCCATCTTCTTCAGATCCCATGATTATACAAAGACCGAGGTTTTGGTCTCTTGAGTTTTGAAACTCATGTAGGCTTACAGTAGCTTTTTCCGAAAGAACTACAGACCCAATTCCTGAAGCGTGCAGATAGTCTAGTGCGTCTAGAAGATTTTTTACTTTGCAAATGTTTAAGTGCATAAGAGCGCCAGCAGAGGCTTTCAAGGCATCTTCATTAATCTGTGCAGCGCCAACTTCTGGGACAATTATTCCTTTCACCCCAAAGCATTCTGCCGAGCGACAAATAGCGCCAAAGTTTCTTACATCTGTTACACGGTCTAAGATTAAAAAGAGAGGAGGTTCTCCACTTTCAACTTCATTCATTACAACATTCTCGAAATCTGCGAATGCAATGGGAGCCATGAAGGCGAGTACCCCTTGATGATTGGATCTTGTAATCTTATTCAGTTTGATTTCAGGAACGAGTACAAATGGGACTCGTTCTTTTTTTAAGCGATCTTTTAACTGACGCAGTTTGTCGCTGCGCAATTCTTTATTGAAAAGTACTTTATCAATGTTCTTTCCTGCATCAAGAGCTTCCTCCAGCGGATGAATGCCAATGATTAAGTTCGATTTCGAAGATGAAGATGTTGTTGGTCTCACGCTGCAAAAGTAATCCTTATTCGCGGAATACGCGTCCTTGTCGCCAAGTGTTCACTGCAATTTCCCAACTGCTTCGGTACAATGCGTCGCGTTGCAGGATGTATACGTTGTCTGATAAGTTGTCTTTCTTGTATCGGAACAAAAATGAAAACGAGCCAGGAATTGTTTCGTCGCCGTATATCCATCGCTCGCTATACCCAACGTTTTCAACACGTGTAGGCTTTCCGTAAATTATGTAAATCATCCCACGGTCGGTTCTCCATCCCGGTATGGTTGTAGAAAAATAGGTATTCGAGGTATTCACTCTTCGAAAAAAAATGGCGATTAATTCTTTTGCTTTTTCTTCAGAGCCTCCGCAGTCTTTCCAGAAGTTACAAAAGCTCGCGAAAGGATCACGCACATTGTATATGTACTCGAACTCTGATTTGGAAGTGATATAGCGTAATGGAGCAATTAGGTCTTTTAGAGCGGTTGTGGTTGGGAATTCACCGTTTGAATAGAGGTAGAGTTGAGAAGAGTTTTTGGTTCGGAAAAGATAAGATTTGTTTTCAGCGATAAAATTGTATCGCGTTCCGTCAAAATTTAAATTCGTTAAGTGAAAAGAGGTTGAATCGGGAATAATAGGCATATTGTTGGAGAACGCAGGGGGAGGAAGACTCGGTATTTCAGTTAATGCAAAAACTTCAACAGGTGGATATTCTGAATTCTTGAATCGGGGGAATTCTAAATGTATGGTATCTCCTGTTACCAGGTACTGGTCATAAATTGGAGTATTCGTTGCATTTGAAGTCACTCGGATATCCAAAGTGCTCGGTTGGTCGTTTTTCAAGAAAGTGAATTTCTCTTCGTATTGCGCTCGTCTATTAACATCTTTAAGCTTTACCGCGACTTTGTAACTACCAAATGAAATAGGAAGTGAAATTTCCTTTCTCCAAACCCCAGACTCTTGCATTTGAGGAGGAGAATAGAAAAATTTCAACGTGTCAGTAGGGGATTGGTCTTTTGTTAGTAATACTTCTACTTCGAGCCTAGCTGAAAAATTCTCTTGTACAGATTTTCTGGAATAAAGAAGTTGATCAGCATCAAACTCGAGAAGCAGAGTTGATGCGTCATTACTCGTATGAATGAGATTTACAAGAGGCTGAAAATAAAATTCATTCGATCCAAATTGATTTTCGCGAATTTTTTTTGGAGCTGAACACGAGAAGAGAAAGGCGATACAGAAAAAACAGATTAATTGAAAGAAATTAGTTTTGCTCATCGGTTGATTCAACTTCATCATCATCAATCGAAGGTAAGCGTTTTTCGAAAGTACTTCCTGCTTTCGCGCCCATAATTTTCATTTTTTTAGCCTTTCCAAGAAGATTTCCTTGACCCGTTTTCAGTTGGCCCATGGCTTTGCTTAATGTTTTTTGGGCTGTGTTTAAGTTGGTTTCTAATCCTTCTAAGGAGGTTACGAATCCTTCAAGTTTATCGATGAACGTTCCTGCTTCTTTTGCTATACTCTCAGCGTTTTTAGAACGTTTTTCTTGCGCCCAAATGCTAGCAACAGTGCGAAGCGTTGCGAGTAAAGTGGTAGGTGAAACGAGGATGATGTTTCTCTCCCAAGCGTAGGAAAACAAATTGCTGTCTTCGTTGAATGCTGCAATTAATGCGGGTTCAATGGGCATAAATAACAACACGAATTCGGGAGTTGTAAGTTTATCTGCCGACTCGTATTTTTTCTCACTTAACTTTTTGATGTGGCTTCGGACACTGTCTAAATGGCCACGCATGAAAGTGGCTTTTTCTTTGTCATCTTGAGCGTTCGCGTAATTGTTGTAAGCGGTAAGCGAAACTTTAGAGTCGACAATGATGTGCTTGTTTTCTGGCAGATTTACAATTACATCCGGACGAATAGTTTGCTCATCGTCGTTCGTGTCGGAATGCTGCACGATGAATTCTTTTCCCTTTTCCAAACCACTTTTTTCAAGCACTGATTCCAAAATCATTTCACCCCAATTACCCTGAGCTTTGTTATCTCCTTTTAATGCACGCGTGAGGTTTTCTGCGTTTGTTCCGATGTTTGAGCTTGCTTCTCTTAGATTTTTGATTTCGTTTTCTAAGCGTGCTGAACGATCAACATTTTCAATTTCAGTTTGCTCCAATTTCGATTTAAATTCATTAATGGTTGTTCGAAGAGGAGTAAGGGTAACAGAGAGATGCGACTCATTCGCTTCATTTAATTTTTTTAGTCTTTCTTCAAAAATGTCGTTGCTTAAATTTTTGAATTCAACTTTTAGGTTTGCCTTCAAATCCTCCATTAAAAGTTTTTCTGATTCGAGTGCTTTGTAGGCAGCTTCTAAGGAAGTTTTGTTTGTTGCAATTTCATGAATCAGTGATTCAATGCGTGTCCGCATTGTATTGGCCTCGGTTTTTGCATTTTCGAGTTCTGATTTGTAAAAAGAGATGTCGTTTTGATTGTCATTCGATTTACGATTTAAAAGAAAAAAGATCGCAACGAGTGCACCCCCGGAAATAGCGCCAATAGTGAGTGAAAGTATGTCCATGCCTCAAAATTACTTGCGGTTCAAGGGCTTTTTCTAATTGTGGAAAAGTATTTTTTAGAATCGAGAAGAGAAGGTAATACCAACGCGGCCGTTACTCAGTTGAAGGCCATTGTTTTCGATGTTTCCAACGCCGTAGGTAATTCCAACAGCACTGTTTTCTTGATTGAAACGAAAACCAATTCCGGTATCGTAGTAAGTTTTCTCAGCAGGTGCATTTACAAAGGCAAGATCTCCGAAAATAAATGTTTGAATGTCGGCCCCTAAAGCAATACCAAAATCGCCATTCAGCATGGCGTATTGTGAGGCATAGATGCTTTCTTCAATGAAGGCGCGTAAATTTTTCGTTCCGCCTAACCTTGAAATTTCGTTCCTATACAGAGAGTCGCTGAAGAGCGCATTTGCTTCAAGATTTAATTTCAAGAATAGCAACTTGCTCAGGGCAAAGTCAGACCAGATTTTTCCGCGTAAGGCAAAAAGTTTTTTCTTGGTTGAATTCGATTCGTATTGAATGGCGCGACTGCCTGCGCTTCCTTCAAATAGAAAATTAATAGCATTTTCTTGGTTGTTGTATTTTGAATACCGAAGTGAATAAGTCTGCACTTGTGTGTTCCCAAACGAAGAAGAGTTGTTGAAGTGGGTATTCGTGGATTTGTTAATCGCGGCTGAAAATCCATTCAGATCATTCATTTTTGTCAGAATACGAAGGGATAGGTCGGTACTTGAGAAAGTGGAGTCGCGTAAAAATGAAGCGAATTCAAGTTGAAATCCAACGGGAAGTCCTCCTGTGAAAGGACTACCTATTTTGAACGATAGGCTCTGACTTTGTGGTTGAGGTCGTTTCCAATGAAACTCAATAATTTCCGCTTGTTTCAGGGTATTCGAAAGTTCCAAGTCGAAATTACCGGTAAGTATGGATTGAGAAGTTCCTGGTCGGGGCTGTAAGGCGATCAGTGCTGATAGCTGATTGTTTTTTCGACGTTCGGGTTTTAAGATGAGACTGAATGTTTCGCTCTGCATGCGCACATTAATAAGCGCATTGGGTTTCAAGAAGGATACTTGATTCAATGAGTTGCTAATGCTTTGAATTTTATCTGTGCTATAGGGTTGCCCCAATTGATAGCTGATGCAACGATGAAGTGTTTTCTTGTTGAACAAATTGTTGGCGAATACAAGGGTGTCAAGTAGAACGAGATTTCCTGTGGAAACATTCCAGTAAAAAATTGATTTTTCGCTTGACTCAATTAAAGTATCCAATTCGATTTGTGCATATGGGTATCCCGAGTTGTTGAGTTGATGCAATAACTCTTGAGGATTGATGTTCTTTGCATTGATTGAGGGCAATCCGCTGTATATGTGCAATTGCACAGCGGGTTGAGCACAAAGATTCATTATTCCAAAGAAAATGGGCAGCAGAATTAATCTTACAGCGATATGTTGATAACTGCCTTTCAAATTCGGGAATGAATAAGAGAAGTTTGAATTATTTTTGAAACTCAATTGAATACCATGAAGAAATCAGCACGTGTTTTGTTTTTCGTTTTACTTGGCTTAGGAATTTTCAGTGTGCAATCTTGCAAAAGAAAGCACGAGAAGTGTTCTGCATACGACCAAGTTTCTCCACAGAAGTAATTAGTTAAACTCAAACGTTACGTTTTGTAGCACATCTGGGTGTAAGCTTCGGCCAACTGGACATGCATGCGCGTACCGCTGAATTTTTTCCTTCATTAAGTCGTCATATCCCAAATCCGGGAATGTAAAGTGAATTTTTATCTCTCCGATTCTTCGTGGAGTTGAGCTCATTATTTTTTGAATCTCAGCTCTTACCCCTTCAAATTTCCAATTTCGCTCTTCTGCAGCTATGGCCATGGTTGTTAGGATACAGGTAGCTAATGAAGTGCAAAGTAAATCGGTTGGCGAAAAACGTTCTCCTTTTCCTTTGTTGTCGAGCGGAGCGTCCGTCTCAATTTGGGTATTGCTCTGTGTATGAATAACCTCACAGCGAAGGTTTCCGGTGTATTGAACAGACATTTTAGTCATAATCTATTTTTTTTCAAATCTAACATAGAACATATGAAATTAGTTTTTATTGGAGAGATATGTTCAACGAGGGTGCACTAACTTTGTCTTATGAAGAGGACTTCCATACTTTTAATACTTTCTTTATTTGCTTTTTTCGTTTCGGCGCAAGAAGAGATTAAAGAAGGGGTTATTGGTATATACTCTCATCAGAAGTACGGAGGTTTGGTGATTCGAACCAACGGTTGGGGAGGGTCATACATTAAGGGTAAAAACAAAGGGGCTTTCAATATTCGTCAAGTATCATACGATTTCAATTTCGTGAAACATGAAAAGGAAATCAAATCATATTTTCAAGATCCGAGTGCTCGTCCATATGTATTTGGAAAGCAGAACGCTATGTACAATTTTAAATTGAACTACGGTTATAAGAAAGTAATTGCCGAAAAGTTGCGGAAGTCAGGTGTGCAGGTTTCATACACATGGGGTTTAGGTCCTTCATTGGCGCTGTTGCGACCTGTTTATTTGGAAGTCTTGATTCTTGATCCGAATCTAAATGGATATTCTTTATCGACAGAAAAGTTTGATCCGAACAAACATTTCGTTGATAATATCTATGGAAGAGCGAGTAATTTTTTGGGTTTAAGTGAAATGACTTTTACTCCCGGTTTTTCTGCAAAGGCATCCATGTCTTTTGAATACAGTAATTATCGCGATGGGATAAAAGGTTTTGAGGTAGGTATTTCAGCGGAAGCTTATCCGAAGCGAATTGAAGTTATGTCAGAACCTATTTTGTCAACGCTTCCCGATGGAGCAAATAATCATTGGTTGTTTGTTTCGGGGTATGTGCATTTCTTTATGGGTAGAAAATACAACAAGTGAGATTAGTATAGCGAAAGCGCAAAGCAGATGGAACAACAAGAACAGCGAATTCCCAAGCCGAAATGGCTTAAAGTGAAACTTCCAACAGGTGAAAACTATAGAAAAGTAAGGTCGCTTGTTGATGAACATAAACTTCACACAATTTGTGAAAGCGGTAATTGTCCAAACATGGGCGAATGTTGGGGTGAAGGGACGGCAACCTTTATGATTCTCGGAAATATTTGTACGCGTTCCTGCGGGTTTTGTGCTGTTGCTACAGGAAAGCCATTGGAAGCAGATCCCTTTGAACCTGCCCGCGTTGCCAATTCCGTGAAGTTGATGGGGGTGAAGCACGCGGTAATTACCTCTGTAGATCGCGATGACCTCTCAGACGGTGGATCCGATATTTGGGTGAAGACGGTTGAATTGGTTCGAGCAAAATCTCCTGGGACGACCATGGAAACGTTAATTCCTGATTTTGCGGGTAACTGGGATAATCTTCAAAGAATAATAGACGTGGCTCCTGATATTGTTTCTCACAACCTCGAAACGGTTCGCAGATTAACGAAGCAAGTAAGAATTCAAGCTAAATACGATCGATCGTTGGAAGTGCTGTTCAGACTGAAAAAGGGCGGTATGCGAACCAAGAGTGGTGTGATGCTAGGTTTGGGGGAGACTAGAGATGAGGTTCTCGAGACTATGGATGATTTGCGGTCGGTTCAAGTAGATATCCTTACTTTAGGTCAATACCTTCAACCTACGCGGAAACACCTGCCAGTGCAGGAATTTGTAACCCCAGAACAATTTAAAGAATACGAAGAGATTGGACTAAAGATGGGTTTTCGTTTCGTGGAAAGTGGACCTTTGGTTCGCTCATCTTACCATGCTGAAAAACATCTCTTTTAGAAAAATTTCGTTTGGAAGGAAAAAAAAGCAAATAAAAAGCAGTCAATCGTTTTTTGATAAGACATTTCTCAATTATCTTGCGCCGAATTCAAATTAGCTTAACCTAGCATTTATGAAAGTGAAAAACCTACTATTATCCTCTGGATTTATTGTTGCAGCAGCAGCTACGTTTATGTTGGTAGACTCCAACAGTGAGCGTGCATCCTTTGCGCCTCGTAATGTTCAGGCTGAAGGGTACAACGAATCAGTGGACATTTTAAAGAAACTTCGTGGAAACCTTGTAACAGGTAACTTCGAAATAAGTGATGTTGTTGAAATGACAGCGGCCGTGAACGACATCGATCGTTTACAGGGTAATCGTGAATTAAATATGAGTTGGTGGGAAATGGGTCCGGATAATATCGGTGGACGTACCCGTGCTGTTTTGGCATATACCAACGACGTTATTTTCGCGGGATCTGTGACTGGAGGATTATACAAATCAACCAACGGAGGAAACAACTGGTCACGAATCGAGTCTTTGGATTCTTTCGGTAAGGTTATGTCAATCAGTTCAATTGATGCAACTGAAGACGGAACCATCTACATTGGAACAGGAAGTCAATTTGAATCAGGTTTCGACGGAAGCGGATCTAGCGGATCAATCGGATGCGGTATGTATCGCTCTACAGACCAAGGCGCTTCGTGGGAATTGGTTCCTGGAACCGAACCGACTGAATTTGCTTCTGGCGACAATTGGGCTTACATAAATGATATTTCAGCAGATGCTAACGTGCCAGGAAGAATCTGGATTGCAGGTGCTGACGGAGTTGGATATTGGGAGCCAGGAATGACCGCGCCGAATATGAGCGTTGCGGGTATTCCAAATACAGGTGGACATGACATCGAATGGTCTGCTGATGGTACTGTTTGTTATGTTGGTGTTTCAAACGGACGTATCTATCGCTCGTTAGACGGAGGAAATAATTTCTCTCAAGTGGGTGCTTCTTCAGGAATGACCAACAAACAAAGAACACGTATCGCTATTTCTCGCGACGATTCAAATGTTGCCTATGTGTTGTACGCGCAAGGCGGAACAATGGGAGGCGTATTCTATACCTCAGATAAAGGAGATTCATGGTCGGTGAAATGGCCAACAGGTATTGACAACGTTTACTCGGTATTTGGGGATAACGGACAAGCATATTATGACTTAGCCTTAGCTGTAAAGCCTGGAGATCCTGGTGTATGCTGGGTTGGTGGTGTAACCCTTTGGAAAGCCGGAGCAAATACACAACCTGAACAAATAGCGGCCAATTTTGACTTTGGAAGTTCACAGTACTATGTGCACAGTGATATTCACACCTTCGAAATTGCACCAAACGGTGATTGGTATATTGGATGTGACGGTGGAATGTTCAAATCTATTGATGGCGGAAATACATTCATGTCAATCAACAGAGGGTATAACGTTACCCAGTTCTATGGAATTGCTCACGGTGGCGGTTACGCTGCTATGGGAGGTACACAAGATAACGGGACAATCTTAATCCCAGGAATGGAGAACGAGAATTTCAATACGATTTCTTGGCAGCAAGGCGTATCCGTTGGAGGTGGTGATGGTTTCGATTGCGAAATATCAAACGTTACAGTTCCAGGGGTAAATGTCGCATTCTCTTCGGTATATTACGGTGCAATTAGCCGCTTCAACGCCCAAGGGTCAGGCGGTGAGTTTTATGACGACGAAGTACTCACAGCTATCGGAGATGACGGAGAAGCTGGATCTTTCTACACTACTCTTCGACTGTTTGAAAACACAAACGACGAAAATTCTCAACAGTATGTATGGTTGGTGAATAACCGTGATTACGATTTATTCAGCTCGGTAAATGGTACAGATACCACTTGGTTGGATACAACTTTGTACACACAGAATATGACATTGCCATTCCCTTACAGATTCCCTGTAGGAGATACGCTTCATTTCTGGGATGTATTGAATCGTCCAGCAGTTTACTCGACTACACCGTTGACGGAAGATCCAAACTATCCATGGCTAGAGCCACAGGCTTTAACATCCACAGTAGATTCTACAATCTGCGATACTACAATTGTTGGATATAACGAGGTTATTGATCAAATTACAGAGCAAACAGTAACAATTTATTGGTCAGACACCATTATTAATCCGGTTACAGGAGCAGAGATTATTGTAAACGATAGTTCTGTAGTAGTAGTAGGTGTGGACACCACGTACATGACTGTTCCAGTTTTAGACATTCAATGTACAACAACAACCTGGTACTATTACGAGGCAGACCAATTGGAGAATGTGCGCGAGCGTTGGCAGGTTCAAGACAAGTTTACTTCAATCTTCGTTACTGGTTTCTTCGGCACAGAAGGATTATGGATGACTCGTCAAGCATTGAACTTCAATACTTCTCCTGATTGGTGGAAAATTGGAAATGCCCCTGGTTCAGGTGTGAAAGCATACGAATTCTCGAAAGATGGAAACACACTTTACTACAGTAGCTGGAGTGGAACACTCTACAGAGTGACTGGTTTCAATCAAGTGTGGAGTGCCGATGATATTTCTAACTTGACAACGACAACGTTGATAACAAACGCAGGTGGAACCATCACAAGTATCGCTTGCGATCCAAACAATCCTGATCACGTTATTTTCACAGTAGGTGGTTACGGCAGCGTTGGCAGTGGTAAGGTAAGAGAGTCATTCAATGCTACTTCCGCTTCACCGACATTCTCGAATATTTGGCTGAACACTTCTCCACTGAATAAGATGCCAATCTTCTCTTGTGTAATTGATGTAAATGATCCATCTGGAAACACTATCGTAATTGGAACTGAATATGGAATTTGGGCAACCAACGACGGTGGTTCTACTTGGACGCACAGCACAGGTGTTGCAACGAGCATTCCTGCAGAGCCAATGGCTGGTGCAAGTGTTGGATCGTTGGCATATGTTCCTGTATTTGACCTTCGTCAGCAACAAGTTGGTCAACGTCCATACATGAATCCAGAGAACTACGGAGTTATCTACGCAGGTACTCACGGACGTGGTATCTTCCGTAGCGATGATTTCTTCTCTGTAAACGTAGCCGAAAATAACGGTGGAGGTCTTGATAACAGCGATGTAAGTTTGTCTGTATATCCAAACCCGACAACCAACACGGCCTTTGTTAACTTGAATGTAACTGCAACTGTTAATCAGGCTTATGTTCAGGTATACAACGTAAACGGGCAGTTGGTGAAAAACTTAAACGTAGGTCAGTTGACGCCAGGATCACACCGTATTGATTTAGGTGTTGAGTCTTTTGCCACAGGAACTTATGTTGTGAAGACATTTGCTGGCGATGCAAGCGGCACCGCTAAATTCATCAAGCAATAATTGAATTCAATCGATAGAAAAGAGGCCCGAAAGGGCCTCTTTTTTTTGAATGGAAATTCTATAGAATGACTTACTTTCGTTAGAAGCAATAGAGTTAAGGAAATGAGCAAGTACAGAGCAGCAATTAACGGATTTGGACGGATAGGAAGAACCATACTCAAGGAAGCTATGCGCAGAAACGAAATTGAGATCGTTGCCGTTCATGACTTAGCCGATATGCGAACCCTTTTGCATTTGCTTAAGTACGATTCAACACAAGGGGTTTTCGAAATGCCTATTGAAATCGTAAATGAACACACGGCTTGTATTGGCGGGAAGAATATTCAATTCCTTCAAAACATTACTTCTTTTCCTTGGGGTGAAATGGATGTGGACCTGGTGTTTGAATGCACAGGTACCATGAAGACAGAAGCACAGTGCGAATCACATATTTCTGCAGGTTCAAAGCGCGTGTTGTTATCAGCCCCATCGGAAGATCAGATGCCCATGTGGATCGTTGGAGTAAATGACGTGCATGTTGATTTGGATCGGAAAATTATTTCATGTGCTTCCTGCACGACAAACAATGCGGCTCCGATGATTCAGATTATCGACGGTGCGTTTGGTGTAGAGAGTTGCTATATCTCTACTGTTCACTCATACACTGGCGATCAAAAATTGCACGATGCGCCGCACAAAGATTTGAGAAGGGCACGCGCCGCTGTAGAATCAATTGTGCCTACCACTACGGGCGCAGCGAGAGCGCTTACGAAGGTGTTTCCTCATTTGAGCGAGCGTTTGGGCGGATGCGGAATTCGCGTGCCCGTGCCCAATGGATCGCTTTCAGATTTAACATTCATGGTTCGGAGCAAAACCAACGCCCAAGAGGTTAATAAACTGTTTGAGTTGTGGGCAAATACACAAGAGCATATTTTAGAGGTTTCACATGAGCCGCTAGTTTCAAAAGATATTGTAGGAAATAAGCACAGTTGTATCATAGATGCTGAATTAACTTCCGTTATTGGATACATGATTAAAGTAGTTGGATGGTACGATAATGAAATGGGATATAGCAACAGACTTTTGGATGCAGCAGAAAAATTAAGCAAGCATTAAATGGAATTTTATCAATTCTTTTTATACGGACTTTTGGCTGTGGTGAAATTTATCATTACACCTTTTACTATATACGCCACAGGTAAGGAGTCTATTCAATTTGGTGAGGTAGTGCTAACAACTGGAACCGGCGCTGCATTTGGTGTTCTTCTTTTCTATTACGGCGGAACCTATCTCTTCAAGTGGATGGGACATATGAAATCGAAAAAGAAAAAGCCCGTATTTACCAAAGGAAGAAGAAGAATCGTATTCATTAAAAATAAATTTGGATTGATTGGTTTTATTGCCATTTCGGTCGTTATATCTGTTCCAATTACTTCTCTTCTTGCAGCGAAATTTTTTAAGCACAATCGGTTCACGCCGCTCTGGTTAATATGCGGATTCATGATTTGGTCGTTTATTCTTTCTTCCGCGGCCTATTACATCAAATGGTTTTAAATGAAAAAGTATAAGGCTATCCTGTGGGATCTTGACGGCACACTTTGGGATCTGAATAAAAACACCACAATTGCGCTGACTCAATTGTTTGAACGATTCGAGAGAAGTAATTTTCAGAATACGACGTTAGAGAATTTCTTGAATTGTTACCCGAAGCACAATGAACGGGTATGGGCGCTTTACAGAGAGGGGAAGATTGCAAAAGAAGAACTTAGAAACAAGCGATTCATTGACTTGTTTGAAGAAGTAAATGCGAAATACGATTTGAATTTTGTTGATTTGTTTGCGACGGAGTTTTTGGCGATCTGTCCTCGCTTGCCGCATCTGATTGAAGGTGCTTTGGAAATATTAGAGAAGACCAAGAGCCAATATACCCATGTTATTTTGACGAATGGCTTCATAGAAGTACAAGGCTTCAAAATGGCGGCCTCAAAGATTGAGCATTATTTCAGTACTGTAGTTTACAGCGAAGAAGCGGGAGTGCGTAAGCCACATGCTGCGATTTTTGAATTAGCCTTACAGAGAGCTAATTGCTCAGCTGAAGAGGCACTCATGATTGGTGACGATTGGGATGCCGATATACTCGGTGCGCGCAATGCCAGAATAGACCAAGTGTTTTACACCGGAACAGAGAAGCGCTTGGCTGAATTGCAGGATGGGAAAACAATTCGTCACAACTATGTTCCTACCTTTACGATTGATACATTGAGTGAATTGAAAAATATAATTTGAAATGGAAAACAATAACGAAACACCACAACCAATTAGCATTGAATTAACCGAAAATATTGCTGAGGGTACTTATTCCAACTTGGCGGTTATTACCCATAGTACTTCTGAGTTTGTCTTAGATTTTATTCGCGTTATGCCGAATGTCCCAAAAGCAAAGGTGCAGTCAAGAATTATTATGACTCCTCAGCATGCGAAGCGGTTGATGAAAGCTTTGCAGGAGAACATCTCAAAGTTTGAAGCGCAGAACGGAGTGATTAAAGAGGGGGCAACCGATGTTCAATTCCCTATGACGTTCGGCGGACCTCAAGGCCAAGCTTAAATAAATAGCGGAATTACAGCTCCGTTCAGCTCAGCATTGAGGAAGGGAGTGTTTTTTCCTCGAGACAACCAAGTCTTGGTCTCAACGTTTGTTTTTCCTTTGGTTGAAATAAGCACCAGTCTTGCAGGCTCTCCAACCTCCATTTGAATGGGAGGGATGTTTGCAGAAAATTCTGCGCCTATTGTAAATTTTTCAAGCAATGTTTCCAACTGGATTTCTTTTCCTGCAGCTGTATATATTGTTTGGAAAGCAATTTCAATTCCGCTTATTCCGAATTGCGCATATTCAAATTCGAGTTCTTTGTTCTCAATGACGTGCGGTGTGTGTTGACTTTCAATTGCATCAATCGTTCCGTCTATTAATCCGTTGATTAAAGCTTTGCGGTCAGCACTTTCGCGGAAAGGAGGCCATACTTTTTTATTACTGTCGTAGGCAATCATGTCTTCGTGGGTGAATGACAGTTGATGCGCAGCTATGGAACAAGTGACTTTAAGACCTTCTTTTTTTGCCTTGCGAATCATCTCTAATCCTTTGGCTGTTGAAAGGCTGTAAAAGTGAAGGCTACCTCCTGTATACTTTAGTAAAGCGAGGTCTCGCTGAATACGCAGCGTCTCGCTTAATTCACTCGCTCCTTTCAATCCCATCTTTACGCTTGTTTTACCTTCGTGCATATGAGCTTTCGGATGAACCGAATAATCATTCGGTGCGACGAAGATGCGCGTGTTTGTTTGCTTCGAGTATTCAAGAGCGCGCATCATCAACTCTGTTGAGAGGGTGTGCTCGTCTTCTGTAAATCCAACGGCACCTGCTTGTTGTAGTTCTGCGAAATCGGTGAGTTGCTTTCCATTCATTTCTTTCGAAATGGAACCCAATGGTAATATCTCAAATTGAGCGGTGTTGTTTTTAGTTAGGAATTTTACTGCGCCCTGATTGTCTGTCACAGGAGAGAGCGATGGCATGAGGCATACACGAGCGAATCCGCCCTTCTTGGCTGCAGAAATACCTGATTGTAGCGTTTCGTTCTGCTCGAAACCGGGTTCTCCAAAATTCGCGCGAAGGTCTGTAAAGGCAACTGACAACACCTGATCTTTTCCAGCAATAACTTTCGATTTTCCTAGGGGTAGATTTTTGCCAATGGCTGAAATCACTCCATTGGTTAATTCAACATCCATTACCTTCAAATGGTGCTTTGAAAGAGGAGCGAAGAGTTTGGCGTTTTGAATCAGTGTTTTCATATTTTCGATTTCCAAAGTTTAATGAATACGATTTCCAATGCGAGGAAAAATAGCGCTGCGTAGATTAAATATTTCCACAATGAAATTCCACCTCCGAGTTCCGTGGCCAACGATTGCAGCATTTCAGCGTTGGCATCTTTGATAGAAAATTCTGTGAGTCCGATTTGTTGAGCTAATTTCATAAGTTCTCCTCCAGAAATTAGGTCGACACTGCTTTCAGCATTGTTAAAGTTCATGGCCAATGGCATGAGGTTAACGCTATTTTCTTTCAATGCATAAAATCCAGATTCGTTTATTTCTGTTGGAAGAAATACTTCGGTTTGTCCGCCAACATTTCGCGATTGTGCAATGAAAGATCTCGAGTTGTTGGTACTGCTTATTTCGAAAAGTCCTTCTGCAGTAGTAGGGGTATGACTTAAGGTAATGAATGATTCTTTTCCCAATTGGTAATAGAGCTGCTGCGCGGCAGCACTAGTCTCCGCTGCACGAAGCAAGCTCACGGGGAACAAGGCATGCGAAAGAAAAGTACTTTCCGTTTTCAAAGCGGAAACGGCACAAACAAAAAGTCTTCCTTTTCCGAAATTGGTTTGAGCTAGAAGTGGGGTATTATCTTGAAAAGATATGAGAGGAATCGATTGAAGATTTCCATTGTTCAATGGGAAGTGAAGACTGGCGGAGGGAAGTGAGGCGTTGTTCTGAAGGCGCTCAAAAGCTGGACTGTAAAACGAATTGTTTAAGTCAACCGTAATGGCAGAAAGAGCAGTGTTCGATTTAGCGCCGAGTTGAACGCTGTTGCATCTTCCCAACAGATTGTTGTAACTCAATAAATCTGAAACCGAGTGAGGCACGAGGAATGCTGTTCCACCTTGCTCAATGTAGCTCGAAAGATCTCCAATAAGCTGTGGCGAAAGAGACTGCACGCCTTGAACAACAATGAAATTTGATGATTGAATGGCTTCAGTGCTTACCGACGAAGCGTTAACAGTGTTGAAATTGTATTGAGGGTCCTCGGAAAAGAGTTGAGCAATGCTTTGTTGTTCACTTCCGATAATATTCAGGATATTAATTTTTTCGGAAATTGTATATGCGAAATAATGCACGTCGTCGAATACGAGCGGGAAATCATTGATTCGCACACTTCCATAATGAAATCCAGTTTGAGTTGTACTAAAGGCAACAGGCACAGTAGCAATGCCATTGCCAGGAAGCGAAACGGCACTCACTGCTTTTTGAATGCCATCTAGCTCAACGCTCAAGGGAACATTGCTAATTTCTTCTGAACTGTGATTTTGAATAACAACTAGGAGCGTATCCGAGTTGTTTAAAATTCTTTGTGGGGTGGAGAAGCAGATTGAATCGATACTAATGTTTTTTTGCTTTTGAAGTGTAGCAGGTATGGCGGTTACATTTTCATTTTGGACATTGGTAATATCCTGAATGTCGAAGGTGTTTCTTTGAAAATCGGATATCCAATAATACAAGTGAATGTCGGCAGCAGATTTTTCAAGTAGGTCCCGTTGTCTGTCGAATACTGAACTGATTTGTTTTGTTTCGGGACTGAAGGAAATGTCTTGAATACTCTGTAAAGCTTCGTCTTTAGAAAGTAGGCGTTGGTCGGAACCTTTGAAGTTATTCGATATAATTTGAAAACGATCGTTGTTTGAAAACGAACTAACAAGCGCACTTGCTTTTTGTTTGGACGTTTCTAAAAACGATACACCGTCTTGTTGCCCTTGCATACTCAGACTATTGTCGATATAGACACTCACAGCTCTGGAGCCGTTCATCTTTTCGCTAAGTGCGGTTGGGAAAAAAGGTTGAGCAAAAGCAAGTATAAGTGCAGCAAAGGCAAGGAGTCTGCAAATAAGAATAATGAGGTGGCGAATCTTCGACGACTTAGTCGTTTCAGACTTGACTTCTTTCAAAAATGAAACATTGGAAAAAGCGATTTTCTTATACCTACGGAAATTAAAGAGGTGGATAAGAACCGGAACGGCTAGTGCAGTAAGGGCCCAAAGTATTTCGGGATGTACGAATCGCATTTCGAAGCTCAAAGATAGCGAATAGATTTCGTATTTTCGGCAAATGGAAAAGAAACACCCCGAGTCATGGATGATGAGCCACGGCTACAATCCGAAATGGAGCGAAGGTTCTGTAAAGACACCGATCTTCCAAACTTCGACTTTCGTTTTTAATACAGCTGCTGAAGGAAAGAGATTTTTCGCGTTGGCTTACGGAAAAGATACCATGAATGAAGGTGAGCAATTGGGCCTTATCTACAGTCGATTGAACAATCCTAATTTACAGATTTTAGAAGAGCGCCTGGCACTTTGGGAAGGCGCGGACGAAGCCGCAACTTTTGAGAGTGGAATGAGTGCCATTGCCACAACCATGCTTGCGTATTTGCGTCCAGGCGATATTTTGGTGTGCAGCCATCCAACGTACGGAGGAACACATCATTTCATTCATCAAGTATTGATTGATTTCGGAATTCAATGGGAGTCTTTCGGTCCGAACGATTCGTTGGATGAATTGTACGATCGTCTTCATTCTCAAAATAAATTAAGTCGTGTCAAGATGGTATTCACTGAAACGCCCGCCAATCCGACCAATCACTTGTTCGATTTAAAAGCGATTCAAGACTTCAGAAATAAAATTGAAGCCACTTCGGGAAATAAAGTTTTGTATGCGGTAGACAACACCTACATGGGGCCTATTTGGCAGAAGCCAATGGAGTGGGGAGCAGATGTTGTTTGTTACAGTGCAACGAAGTATCTGAGCGGACACAGCGATTTAATTGCAGGTGTTACCGTTGGTAAAAAAGAGCACATAACAGCGATTAAGACACTGCGAACGTTTTTAGGAAATATGATTGCGCCATATACAGCTTGGTTGTTAACCCGTAGCATTGAGACGTTGAAGATTCGAATGGATCAACAAACGAAGAACGCCGTCGATGTTGTAGAGTTCTTGTTGCACCATCCGAAAGTGGAGCAGGTATTTTTCCCTGGATTACCAACCAATTCACCGCAGCAAATTGCGATTTATAAAGAGCAATGCAAAGCGCCCGGAGCCATGATTAGTTTCAATGTTCGCGGAGGCGAAGAAGAAGCTTTTCGTGTTTTAGACAACTGTAAACTGATTAAGTTGGCGGTAAGTTTAGGAAGCAATGAAAGCCTTGCGCAGCATCCGTTTTCAATGACGCATGCCGATGTTCCGGATGAGGATAAGGTGGGAATGGGAATCACAGAAGGTATGATTCGTTTGAGTGTTGGAATTGAAAATTCAGAAGATATTATCGCAGACTTGGCGCAAGCATTGAGTTAAAATGTTTATTGTGTGAAATGAAAACGCCCGCATGCGCGGGCGTTTTTGTTCGTCTATCTTTCGAGATTATCTCGCAATACCTACAGCACGTTTTTCACGGATAACCGTTACACGCACTTGGCCAGGATATGTCATTTCTGTTTCAATGCGTGACGCCAATGAAATAGCCAATGCATCGGCTTGATCATCGGTTACACGATCAGCTTCAACCATCACACGCAACTCACGTCCCGCTTGAATAGCGAATGATTTAGAAACTCCAGGATATTCCAAAGCTAAGTTCTCTAAATCGCGCAAACGCTGAATGTAAGCTTCAACCACTTCGCGACGAGCACCAGGACGAGCGCCTGAGATAGCATCGCAAACTTGAATGATCGGAGCAAGCAAGGTCTTCATTTCAACCTCGTCGTGGTGAGCACCAATAGCGTTACAAACATCTGGCTTCTCGCCATATTTTTCAGCCAACTTCATACCCAACACTGCGTGTGGCAATTCGCTCTCGTCGTCTGGAACTTTTCCAATGTCGTGAAGCAATCCTGCTCTGCGCGCGGCTTTCGGATTCAATCCTAGTTCGCTTGCCATGGTTGCACAAAGGTTTGCTACCTCGCGGCTGTGTTGCAATAAGTTTTGTCCGTATGATGAACGGTACTTCATACGACCCACCATGCGAACCAATTCGCTGTGCAGTCCGTGAATGCCCATTTCAATACACGTACGCTTTCCAACTTCAACAATCTCTTCTTCAATGTTCTTGCGAACTTTCGCAACAACTTCTTCAATACGCGCCGGGTGAATACGTCCGTCTGTTACCAATTGGTGAAGAGAAAGACGAGCAATCTCTCTACGAACTGGGTCGAAACAAGAAAGGACAATAGCTTCTGGCGTATCGTCTACAATAATTTCAACTCCGGTTGCTGCTTCCAGTGCGCGAATGTTACGTCCTTCGCGACCAATGATGCGACCTTTGATTTCATCGTTTTCAATATTGAAAACAGATACGCTATTCTCAACAGCATGCTCAACGGCAGTGCGCTGAATGGTTTGAATAACAATCTTCTTCGCTTCTTGATTGGCTTTTAATTTCGCCTCGTCAACAATGCCTTGAATTTGCGAAGCACATGCGTTACGCGCGTCTTCCTTCAACATTTCCATCAATTGTGCTTTCGCAGCATCTGCAGAAAGTTTCGAAAGGTCTTCGAGTTGAGCAATGATTTTCTGTTGTGATTTTTCTAAATCGGCAGATTTCTTCTCGTTCAGTTCGATCAACTTTGTCGCATTTTCTTTTTGAGCTTCGGCTTCTTTTTCTTTGCGCTTCAGTTGTTCTTGTTGTTGTGAAATTTCGCGTTCGCGATTTTTGATGCGGTCTTCCGCTTGTTTCACTTTGTTGTTCTTCTCGCTAACCTCACGGTCATGTTGCGACTTCAATTCCAAAAATTTCTCTTTGGCTTGAAGAATTTTTTTCTCTTTAAGGGTTTCTCCTTCTTTCTTCGCCTCTTCAATAATGCCGTCTTTTTTAGACTTTAACGCACCATTCAATACAAAGTAGGTAAGAAGAGCACCACTGATTACTCCGGTAATTGAGCAAACAATAATCAATACACTGCCATCCATACGACATAAAGTATTAGTGTTCCACATGCGGACGTTCGGGTCCGTTTCCTAAAGCAGAGGATAAGAGATGGGTGGACTAGCTGGCCAGGTAACCGTTTACGAGGTTCTCTAATGCTGAGAATTGCTCGGTATAATCGGGTGCGGCAGCTTCTTTTTCAATCACAACTTCTTTCTCAACAATGACTTCCTTTTCCACCACAACCTCAACGGTTTTCTCAATAACCTGAGCTGGGGTGTTGTTTAGTTTTGTTATGATTTGTAAAGCCGCCATGGCTAGTAAATCTCCTCTGTCTTTTACTCCATAGTTTTTCTGAAACAAGGAAACGGCCTCATCCAATTGCGCCTCAGCTTTGCGGATCGCAGCTTCTTCTGAAGCCTTCACCGAGAGGGGGTAGTTTCTACCAGCAATGGATATTTGTAAGGTTACTTCGCTCATTGTTCCACTATTTGTTTAATAGTAAAAGACATTCATCTATCTCTTTTACCAAAGCGTTGATTCTCTGCTTGGTTGAATGAACATGATCTATTTGCGTTTCATTCCTCAACGATTGGTTTGCTTCTAACTCTTCTATTTTAACATTCAAGTCTTCGATTTGCGATTGAAGACCTTTGTTGATTTTGTATACCGAAGCCAATTCTTCGTTCACCTTAGCCAATGCATTTACAGCATTGCGCTTGGCTTCACCCAGTTCGTGAATTTTTGCCGTAAGTGTTTCAAAGTTTTGAGCCGATTCCATAAATACGTATAGCTTTTGTTGAAGCACCACAAAGTTAGTCAAAAAGAACCCAAGGACATTGCCTTTTTTTCCTCAACCCCTGTGAATAAAATTGAACGGGTTGAATCCGTTGAATGCTTTTTCTGTGCACTTTGCAGTATGGTTTTCAGCAATTTGAATTCGAGTCGATTTTTGATTCTTACGTTTTGTCTTTTTGCAACTTTTGCACAAGGGCAAAAATGGACGTGCGGTTCACCATTGGATATACCTCTGGAGCTAGCGGGTTCTTTTGCTGAAATTCGTTCGAATCACTTCCATTCAGGAATGGATTTAAGAACCGAGCAGCGCGAAGGTCTGCCGGTCTATTGCGCTGCCGATGGATACGTTTCGAGAATTAAAATTTCACCGTTTGGATATGGCAAAGCCATCTATGTGACACATCCCGAAGGTTATGTGACCGTATACGCCCATCTTCAAAAATTCAATCGGGAAATTGATTCGCTCGTGCGACTTCAACATGAAATAAAAGAATCGTATGACATCGATTGGTATTTGAAGGAAGGACAAATTAAATTGAAGCGCGGAGAGCACATTGCATGGAGTGGTAATTCGGGTGGAAGTGGAGGACCGCATTTGCACTTCGAGGTGCGCGACAGAAGAACCGAACAGTGCCTAGACCCCATGCGATTTGGATTGCCTGTTCGCGATACGTTGGCTCCTGTCTTTGAATCGTTCAGCGCTTGGAGTGGTTTTAAAGCGAGTGAGATTCAAACGAATCAACTTCCGTCAATCGGACATTTTGTAACGGGAAGAGGAGCGTCGGACACCTTGCCGCTTGAGATTGAGCCCGGAAAATTGGAGTTGGCCGTTTCCATTGTTGATCGGTATCTCAGTGGAAGTGGTGATTGTGGAGTGAAGTCTTTAAAGGTTTTCGTAGACGGAAATATATTTTACCGAATGGAAATTCGGTCGGTGAATTTCAATACAACAAAGGCTGTAAACGGATTTGTCCCTTTGGGTATTTACAAGTCGAAGTCGGGACAATGGTATCGCTGTTCCGTTCCAAAGCAAACACCGTTGAAGGAAGAAGTGAGTATGCTCTCTGTTCCTATTGAAATTCGAGATTCACTCATTCACAGCATTCGTTTCGAAACCGAAGACTGGAAGGGGAACGTAGCGACTGCTGTTGGATTTGTGCAGGCTGTTTTGCCCAATGCTCCAAAGCATGCGAATACGATATCACTGAAAGCGGGTGAAGAAAAAATAATTGTAACGCGTTCGGGGAAAATAACCTTTCAAAAAGAAACGCTGTTTGATGACACGGAGTTGCTTTTGTTTGAACCTGTTTTCGATTCGCTCATGCCTCCGGTTGTGGAAATAGGTCACGAAGGAATTGCTTTGTTTTCACCGGTGAAAATTCAATTCAATTTGAATGAAATGACACCTGAGCAAAGGAAGAAAGTTGTTGTGATTCACGGAAACTATTCCAAAAGAAAATCGATTGGTGGAAATGTTGAAGGGAATTTCATTGTGGCAAGTTCATCGAACCTCGGAAGCTTCACGTATGCAGTAGATTCAATGCCGCCAACAGTAGAATTTGTTTCGCAAGACTTCATTGACACAGATCGAGTTGCGCAAATGAAATTTAGAGTTGCCGATGGATTAAGTGGCATAGAGTCGATTCGTCCCACTTGGAGCAATCAATGGGTGTATTATGAATATGATGCAAAAAACAATGCCGTGACAGTTGAAATTCCATTAACGCCCATTGAAAATGCAACGAATGAATTCGTATTAAATGTTGCGGACAAAGTTGGGAACGAAACCGTTTACAGAAAGAAGTTCAATTAGAACATACTCTTTGGAAGGTCGAGCCATTGCAAGGCTGATCCGTGCATGATGTTTTCCAAATCTGATTGTTCCAATTGCATTTCTTCAATGAATTGTCCAATGTGTAAATCGCCCAGTGGGAAAGGGTAATCGGTTCCAAGCGCAATTTTTTCGGTAGACTGTTTCGTCATGATGTAACGAAGCAAATCAGCATCGTGCGTTGCGCTGTCGATCCAAAACTTATTCAGGTAATGACTTGGTGCAACGTTGTTATCCAAGGCCACAAGATCAGGTCTGCAATTAAATCCGTGTTCAATTCTTCCGAGTGTTGGAATGAATGATCCTCCTGCGTGCGCGAACAAAAAACGAAGCTTCGGAAATTTTTCTATCACACCAGAAAAAATGAGCGAACAAATGGCGCGTGTGGTTTCAGCGGGCATTCCTACTAACCAGGGAAGCCAATATTTCTTCATGTCGTTTTCGCCCATCATTTCCCACGGGTGCACCATGACACACATGTTTAAGTCTTCGCAAGCTTTCCAGAGCGGAAGAAATTTTTCATCGCTCAAATTTGTTCCGTTAATGTTGGACCCAATTTGAATACCTCGAAATCCAATTTTCTTTGCGCGTTCCAATTCAGCAATAGCCATTGGAATATCGTTCATGGGAAGAGTAGCCAATCCGACATAGTTTTTCGGATGCTCTTCCACAATCATAGCAATGTGGTCGTTTAGGAATTCAGAAACCTTCAAGGTGTGTTCAGGTTTCGCCCAATAGGAAAACAAGACAGGAATGGTGCACACCACTTGAACCTGCGTGTTGTATTTCGCGTACTCTTCAATCCGTAAAACAGGATCCCAACAATTCGATTCAATCTCACGGAAGAACTGATCGCCTTGCATCATTCGTGCAAAGCCAGTTCTGTGATGATCGAGGTGAATGAATTTTCCATAACCGAACTCCTTGCTCCAATTGGGCAAGTGGTCGGGCATAATGTGGGTATGGGTATCTATTTTTAGCACGGCGGTTTTTGGTGACGCGAAGTTAAGGCTTTCTTTTATTCTTTTTTTACTCGCCGTAAATCAAGCATATTCACAGGATTCGTTGGGAAGTTTTTAATGTTTGAGCGAATGAAATGCATGACCTGGTCGTAATACAAAGGAATGACTGGCGTTTCATTGTTTAATATAGTTTCAAGTTGTTCACTGAAAACAAGCATGCTGTCGTTCGAACTTGTTCGACCAATCTCTGAGTAGATTTCATCGTACATTGAATTCGAGAAGTGGGTGTAGTTCGGACCGTTCGGAGTAAAGCGATTCGTTGTAAAAACCGAATAGAAATTTTCCGGATGGGCGTAATCGGCGAGCCAACTTTTTCTGAAAACAGAAAGCTGACATTTCGATGCTTGGTCCCTGAATGCAGCACCTTGCAGTTGCTGTATTTCGCAAGGAATTCCAAGTTGCTGCCATTCGTGTTGAATGTATTCCATTAAATCGGCATAATCACTTGTGGTGCTTAATACAATTGTAGGAAGATTATTTCCATTGGGAAAGCCAGCTTCAGCAAGCAAATCCAACGCAAGTTTTTTATTGAAGGAAATGCGTAGTTGGTTATTTAATTTTTTAGCCGCAGCCGGAGAGCAAAATCCAAAGTCGGCGGGAATGACTGTGTTGTTGCGCAAATGCTTCACCATGTCTTTTTTATTAATGGCCAAGTGAAGAGCTTTTCGAACGCGCGGGTCCAGCAATGCTTTGTTCGACTGAAGCTGAGGGTCGAGCACAAAACCTAAATAATCGGTTTTAATAAACGGGGTCTTCTGTAAATACAATTGAGAAGTATATGCACTGGAAAGATTTCCGTTGGGATCGAGTAATTCATCTTTGAACGCATTGTGCAATCCACTCATAAAATCGTATTTGCCTTGAAGCAAGCCTTGGTATTCCGCAGACATGTCTTTCACGAAATCGATTTTCACAGCATCTAAATACGGTAAAGAATTTCCTTGTTCGTCTTTCAAATAGTAATTCGGGTTTTTATGGAAGACCAGCGCAACGTTTTCATACCAGAAGGCAAATTGAAAGGGACCGCATCCAACAGGATTGTTTCTGAAATCGCTTCCATACTTGTCAACGGCCTCTTGCGGAACAATGTTCGCGTATTGCGTAGTTAGCAATCCTAAGAAAGGTGCGAAAGGTTCTTTGAGTTGAATAATAAATGTAGAATCGTTCGGAGCACTGAATCCGTTTTCTTTAACTTTTTCGAAGATCCATTTTCCCGGAGATGCGACTGTATTATCGAGAATTCGATTGAAAGAATACAAAACATCAGAAGCTACTACCTTTCTTCCTTGTTCATTGGTGAAGCAAGCGTTGTTATGAAAAAACACATTACTCCTTAACGTAAAAGTATAGGTGAGTAAATCTTCAGAAATCGAAAATGACGAAGCGGTTGATGGAATGATTTTCAAAGAGTCGTCGAGTTCTACCAGCCCATCGAAAAGTTGGTTGGTTGCCCACATGATTTCCAAATCTCTTGCAAATGCAGGATCTAAAGAAGTAATGCCGTTGCTTTCGTTGTAGCAGAATACATTTTTATTACTGTCCGTTTTGCTTTTGCAAGAATGAAAAAGCAACGAGAGAAGTGTAAGGGTCCAGAAAAATGTTCTGTTAAATTTCATTTAAACAAAAATAGAGTAGGTGGAAGAAGAAATGTTCTGTTCTACTTTTGAGTTATGAAAAAAATACTCGCTTTATTAAGTATCGCAATTCTTGCTTCTTGCAAACAAGAAAAGTTTACTTTGCAAATTCCTGCTTCTGAAAAGCAGAAGGTATCTTTCGATATTATGAGTTACAATGTGGAGAATTTATTCGACACGATTGATGATCCAAATAAAGCCGACGAAGATTTTACTCCAACTGGAAAATTGCAATGGAATACCGCGAAGTATTACGAACATCTGAAACATACCGTAGATGCCATTACCAATAAAGGAACAAACTTTCCAGCGATAGTCGGATTAATTGAAGTTGAAAACGGAGCAGTCTTGAACGATTTGGTGAACACATCCTTTCTAAAAGGAAAGGGATATAAATATGTATGGTTTGAAGGTCCTGATGAAAGAGGAATTGATGTCGCGTTAATCTACGATTTGAATCGCGTTTCAGTTGTTCAGGCTATGGCCATACCCGTCCTGTTGGAAAGTGTGACAGATCCGAATACACGTGATATTCTTAAAGTCTCAGTTGAGATTGGAAGTGAGAAATTCAATTTGTTTGTTAACCATTGGCCTTCGCGCAGAGGTGGACAAGATGAATCGGAAATGCACAGAATAAGGGCTGCAGGTGTATTGCGCAAAGAGGTTGATCAGATACTTTCCGTTGATACGAAAGCAAATGTTATTTGTATGGGAGACTTCAACGATTTTCCTTCGAACAAAAGTATCCATGATGTTTTGCAAGCCGGAGTATCGAACGAACATTCGGTATTGTTTAATATGATGTCAGATTTCGAAGCGCAGAAGAAGGGGACACATTTTTACAAAGGAGAGTGGAGTCCGTTAGATCAGTTCATGGTGAGCTACGGAATGTTCGAAAACAAATGTGTGAGTGCAAATTCGTTTGAAGTGGTTTCTTACGACTTTATCATGTACACCTCGAAAGACGGAGTGAAATCTCCAGCGCGGGTATATGTGGGTGATTCCTACAAAGGAGGATATAGTGATCACTTGCCCATTCTTATGCATGTGAATTGATTCAATTCAAAAAGTATAATCAATAAAAAAGCCGTCTCGCAAGAAACGGCTTTTTTAATAGTTTGAAGTAGAATATTATTTCTTCTTCGCAGCTTTCTTAGGAGCAGCCTTTTTAGCAGCAGCCTTCTTAGGAGCAGCAGCTTTCTTAGGAGCAGCCTTTTTAGCAGCAGCTTTCTTAGGAGCAGCAGCTTTTTTAGCAACGGCTTTCTTAGGAGCAGCAGCTTTTTTAGCAGCAGCTTTCTTAGGAGCAGCAGCTTTCTTAGCAGCAGCTTTCTTAGGAGCAGCAGCTTTCTTTGCAGCAGCCTTCTTAGGAGCAGCTGCTTTTTTAGCGGCCTTTGGCGCGCTAGCTTTGGTTTTGGTTTTCATAAAATAAACGGTTGATTATTTTCTTTTCAAATCGTTCACTCATCGTTACAAGTGAACTTAAAAATACACTGGATACACTTTCACTTTTCCGTCACTTCTTATCCCGATTGTCGGGCTTGGAATTTTTATGAAGTTAATTACGCTTGCAATTTTCTTCATCCATTTTCTTCGCCATTCAATTCTATTCAAATCTGCATCAAAAGAAAAAAAGAATTCACGTGTCGCGTGAAAATTATTAACACTGTTAATGTTATTATCTGCGTATAAATTTTCATCGATACTATAGCCGAATGAAATGCATAGCCAACGCGTGAATCGCTTGGTATTCGAGCGATTCAGAGACAGTGGTGCAGAGAGCCAGTACGTTTGTCCATTGTAGTCTTTCAAAAGTCGTTGTTGAAAATTACGACCAAAAGTTTCAGGACGCACATCTGCAAACGCACTTTTTTGATAAGAAAATTTTAAAGAGATGAATTGTTCTTGAAGAAAATATTCTTGTGACGCAAATAAAAAATATCCTAATGTATTTGCAATCATGTCGCTGTTAGAAAAACCCCATTGCGCAGATTTTCCATCTAAAATTTCCACGCCAGTTAGATAGATTAATCCTGATGCACCTCCAAGAAAAATATTTTTATTTCTGTTGGAATCGCTTGTCTGGAGCGAATTGTAGAAATTCCTTCCAATTTGATATGAAGTGAATGCATGACCACACTTATCCATTTGCATCCATTCTTTCGAGTCGTTGAAGAAATGAAAATTACTTTGCGGATAATCTTTGTACCATAAAGAGTTGAGTCCAACAAGTGATGTCGTAGCAGCTCCAATGGATAAAGAAGAAAAAACAGTGTTGTGTTTTTTTTGAGTTGTTGTCTTTAGCGCAAGGGTGTCTTTTTCGATTGCGGAAATGCAACAAGAGAATAAAATGAATACAAGAGCACTTAAACTTTTTCTCATCGTTTAATATCTAACGAGTCTAAATATTGCTGGTATGCTTTTGCATTTTGTTGATGCTCGGAATAATTAACCGCGAAGTTATGCTTCCCTGTTCCCCCAGGTTGTGCACACATGAAGATATAATTGTGTGTTGCCGCTTTTAACACAGCGTTGATGTATGATTTTTCCACGATGTGAATAGTGGCCGGGGGTAGGCCTTTGTACAAGTATGTATTGTAAGGTGAATCGAATTTCAAATCGTCATTGCGCACGCGTTGTCTTTTTTCTTTGGTGTTAATTCCAAATAATACTGTCGGATCGGATTGTAAGAGCATGTTTAGTTTCAATCTGTTTAAATACAATCCCGCAATTTCCGGAGCTTCATCTTTATTGGCTGTTTCGCCTCTGACGATTGATGCCAACACATAAACTTCATGCTCATTGAGTCCTATTCTCGCAGCAAGGGTGTCTTGTTCGGCTGTCCAAAATTCATCATACAGAACGTTCATTCGGGAGAAGAAGTTTGCTGGAGATGTAGTCCAAAATAATTCATAGGTGTCGCCAAGCAGTCTTTCAAGGACGCGTTGCTGACGAATTTCACGAGGTAAGTCTTTGGTGTTCGGAGCGAGTTGGTCTAAATTTTCATTTACGTAATCCATAAACTTCGCACTGTCTATTTCGAATTTTTTACCAAAACGCTGTGCCAGTTTGTAGATGGTCTTGACGTTATCTATTCTGAAAGAAACAGCATCTTGATTACCGCTATAAATTTTGTTAAATATGGCTCTTGCCGATAGATTTCCACTGATGGTGTATTTGCCGGGAGGTAATTTATCTTGCGATTTCAGCAAGCTTGTTACTTTCCATTTATAATAAACAACGCTTGGAAATTCGGCATCGCGATAGAGGGAATCTAAAATTGCTTTTTCTACGGATTCATGGGTATTATTGGTGGGGATGTAAATTGAAAACTCTTTGCCATTTGAATTTAATGGAGTGAGAACAAGTACATAGGTTAGGATTGCGAATACTAAAAGCAGTCCACCAAGAATAATCGCTAAAGCAGCTTTTTTATTTTTTTTGAAGTAGTTTTTCATATCTGTTCACGATTCTGTTTAAACACATTTCTTCACGCTGAAATTCAAACCCTGATTTTACAAAGAGTGAAATACTCGCGTGGTTGTCTTTATCAATAAGCGCAAATACTTTTGAAATGTGACTGTCTAATGTAAGTTTTTTAATCAATAAACGAATTGACTCTTTTCCGTATCCTTTCTGATGGTCGTTCTTATTTGGTATTAAAATTCCAATTCCAATGGATCGGTTGCTTTCGTTAAAGTTGAATGCGTCTAAAATCCCAAGGGGATTTTTTGTTTCTGAGTTGAAAATGATCCAACGCTGCTGTTTATGCAAAGGGTAAATTCGAGATGGGAAAAAACAGTCGGTGATTTCTTCCATTGTGTATGGCCCCGGATGCTCGTTGATATGCCAGTACTCTTCCAAATTTTCAACCCAATGTATATACGGGAGGTCTTCGCGAGTGATCTCAGAAATGTAAATTTTTCCCATATATGCTTATTCAATTCAAAAATAAGGGAAATGCCTTTGAGATAATGACAGTCCTTCGTTTCTTTGTTCTTATGATGAATACGCGAATTTTATTTTTACTTGCTTTTGTTGTGACACTTATGAGTAGTTGCAGCATCAATAAGAATATAATGTTTCAGACAGATACGGAATATGAATTCAAGAAACCGGATTTAGATTCTACCAACAAGGAATATAAGCTTGCTCCGTTCGATTATATCACGATTAGTTTGTTTACAGGCGACGGGGCAATGATTTTGGAATACACCACCAGCGGTATTGAACGTCAGCCAAACTACGGTGGGTTCGATTTGTATTACATCTTGAACAAAGACGGTGAAGTGGATTTACCTGTATTGGGAAAGACGAAGCTTTCGGGGTTATCTATTCCAGAAGCACAACAGTATCTGGAATCTAAATTCATTAATTACAACGACCCATTTTGTTTAGTACGTGTATTGAACAGAAGAGTTATGGTGTTCACTGGTGAGGGAAGTTTAGGTTCTGTTGTTCCATTGGCTAATCAAAATATATCAGTGTTAGAGGCCATCGCCCTCGCCGGTGGGATACGTGAGCGAGGAAACGCTTCTAAGGTGAAAATTATACGCAGCAAGAATGGTGTTAATGAAGTTTACAGACTTAATTTATCTACGATTGAAGGAGTAGAGAGTGCAAAGATGATTGTACAAGCGGGAGACATTATTTACGTTGAACCTGTGCCTCAGATTACAAATGAATTCGTGAAGGACATTGCTCCATTGGTGAGCTTGGTTTCTTCAACATTAATATTGTTCTTAGTTGTTACGAATTAAAAGATGAGAATAGAACGGACGGATTTTCGTGATTTACTTGTGGTACATCTTCCAGTTTTTGGAGATGAGCGTGGGAGGTTTCAAGAGACTTTTAAAGAGGCTCAATTTCGAATTGAAACAGGAATGAATATCACGTTTGTTCAAGACAACGAAAGCCTCTCATCTAAAGGGGTGTTACGCGGACTTCATGCTCAGAAGTCTCCAAAATCGCAGGCCAAATTACTTAGAGTGGTGAAGGGAAAAATTCTAGATGTAGTTGTTGACCTTCGCAGAACCGAACCTACGTTCGGTCAGAGTTTTCAAATTGAATTGAAAGGGGGAGACGGAATTTCGTTATTTATACCTGAGGGATTTGCCCATGGTTTTTATTGCTTCGAAGACGAGACCATTGTTCAGTATAAGTGCACCAATTATTACGACAAGAACTCAGAAATCTGCTTGAATGCTTTCGATGAGAAAGTGAATATTCAGTGGCCCGAGGGTGAAAAGGTGCTTTCAGAAAAAGACAAAGAAGGGCAATCGCTTCAAGAGTTAAGCAATTTGTTTTTTTAGATGTTTGCTTTTATTTGAAATGCAACGCTAGTCATGCGTTTGGTTTCTGTTCCCTCTATGGTTTCTGTTAATACGTTTTTTGACGCTGCTTCGCGTTCAAAAACTTCTTCCATGTTTCGTATTCGGCCGTAAGGTATCCCGTTCGATTGAGCGATGCTCTCGAAGGATTGACACGATTGTTTTTTAAATTGTTCTTCCAAAACGGTGTACAGCTGTGTTCTGTTTTGAACGCGAAGTGTATTGCTCGAATACAAGTCGCTTGTTGCAATATCTGGAAGATTTAGAACTTGACACAATTTTCGAAATTGATCATCACTGCCAATGGCTAGGACAATCCATTTGTTGTCCATGGTTTCAAATTGTTCTCCGTATGGAGCGATATTCGGATGAAGCGAGCCCAATCGTCTCGGTGTATTTCCAGTCATGAGGAAATAACTCGCCTGATTCGCTAAAGAGGCGAGTGCAGCTTTTTCAAGAGATACTTCAACACATGACCCTTTTCCGTTTTTTGCTTTTTGAAGAAGTGCGCAGAGTATACCCTCTTTCAATTGATGCGCTGCAAGAACATCTATAAGTGCAACAGGCATTTTAGTCGGAGGGCCGTCGGCATTACCGTTCATAAACATGAACCCTGTTTCTGCTTGCAGGACGACATCATATGCCACACGATCTTTCTCAAATTCAAATCCGCGAATAATACCCTGAATCAAATGCGGAAATTTTGCGGAAAGAAATTCAGAGTCTAATTTGAATTTCACTGCGTCGTTTCCTTTGAAATTGGAAAGGAAAATGTCTGCTTTCTTTAATTCTGAGTAAATGCGAGCGATATCTTGTTCATTGGTTAAATCAACAAGATGAATTTCTTTTTTGTAGTTTATCGAAGCGTAGTAAGAGCTGATTTTGTCTTCTGACTCAGCAGGAGTATGCCAAGTACGCGTTACATCTCCGTGTGTTTTTGCGTTTTCAAATTTTATAACCTGCGCACCAAGTTCTGAGAAGAAGGTACCCACTTGAGGTCCAGCAAGAACTGAAGAGCAATCAACAACTTTTAAACCTTTGAATAATTCCATGAAGTAAAGGTAAAGACTTTACTTTTTCAGTAAAGCTTCCTTGTATTTTTCAAGGCATCTGTTTCTCGCAAAGGTGTGTTCAACAATTGGAAGCGAGTAGGCAGGTGTGTTGAATTCGGGCACCCATTTTTTCGTGTATTCAAGTTGCTTGTCGAATTTTTCCAGCTGAGATGTCGGATTAAAAATTCTGAAGTAAGGTGCAGCATCGCATCCGCTTCCTGCCGCCCATTGCCATCCGCCGACGTTGCTTGCCAATTCGAAATCTAAAAGTTTCTCGGCGAAATATCGTTCTCCCCAGCGCCAATCAATGAGTAAATGCTTCGTTAGAAAACTTGCTACCACCATGCGCACACGATTGTGCATGAATCCCGTTTCATTCAATTCACGCATTCCGGCATCTACAAGCGGATAGCCTGTTTTCCCTTCACACCAAAGCTTAAATTCTTCTTCGTTGTTGTTCCATTCGATAAAATCATAGGCTGGCTTGAATGCTTTATTTACGGTATCTGGAAAATGATACAAGATCATCTGGTAGAATTCACGCCAGATTAGTTCATTCAGCCATTTTTCGTTGTTGGCTGCGCCATACAAAACCAATTCACGCGTGCTGACAGTTCCAAATCGCAAATGCAAGCTCATACGTGTTGTTCCTGGTAGAGCGGGAAAGTCTCGGTGCAAATGATAATTTTGAACAGCTGTTTTATTCAAGGTTAAAGTAGGAAAAGCGAGTCCCGATATTTCGAAACCAATTTCTTTTAGGGACGGTAGAACGTTTTTATTCGATTGAAGGAAATGCGATAAAAGTGTTTCGCTCGGATAAGTGCTTATCGGATGTTCGTTCAATCTTGCTTTCCATTTACGGCTGTAGGGAGTGTAGACAGTGTATGGCAATCCGTCATCTTTTACGACTTCACTGGCTTCAAAAATGACATGATCTTTTTTTCCAATGAATGAAATTCCTTTTTCTTTCAAGAAATCGTAGACAAACTTATCTCGGCGACGCGCGTTGGGTTCGTAGTCGCGATTAGCGAAAAGATTTTGAATGTCGAATTCTTCAAGGAGTTGTTCGAACGCCTTTTCGGGTGCACAATGAAAAACTCGTAAACTACTTCCCACAGAAATTAGTTTTTCTTGAATCGCTTCCAAAGCTTGATGAATGTATTCGACACGGGCGTCTTTTTTCGGAAGGTATTCCAGAATATTCGGATCGAAGATGAAAATGGGCAGAACTGGGAAGTCTCCGGAAAGCGCAGTGAAGAGCGCATGATTATCATTTAGGCGAAGGTCTCTTCGAAACCAATGAATGTTAACTTTAATTTTTTCCATAAATATTCGCCAAGGCATCTTGAATATTTTTAAACTGAAAATCGAAGCCAGTAGCTTTTATTTTTTGGTTCGATAAACGCTGACTCACTAAAACAAGTTGTGACATTTCTCCGAAGATTAGTTTCAAAATAAATTCGGGTGCGTTCGGAAGGAAAAAAGGTTTGCCGAGCACTTGTCCTAATGTTTTAGAAAACTCTTTATTGGTCACCGGAATGTCAGAAGTCGCATTGTATACGCCTGATGGGGCAGAGCTAGTGAGGCAATGAATAAAGAGGTTAACAAGATCGTCTTCATGCACCCAGCTCATGATTTGTTTCCCACTCCCAACTGCTGAACCAATGCCCGCCTTGAAGATGGGAGTGAGTTTTTTCAAAGCACCGTCGTTTGCACTCAAAACAACACCAATACGTAAATGTATTTTTTTTATGGTTGAATGAAGGCTAGATGTTGCCTGTTCCCATTGCGCTGTTAAATCAGCGAGAAAACCACTTCCAGCTTCAGCCGTTTCATCCTGAATCTCATCTGAGTTTTTGTAAAAACCCGATGCGCTTGCTCCGACAAATACATGAGGTTGAACATTCATTTCATTCAATAACGTGCAAAGAAATTCTGTAGATAATATTCTACTGGAAATCATGAGCGCTTTATTTTCAGCAGTCCATTTGTTTGAGACGCTAAAACCAGCTAGGTGAACCACGCCCTGAATGTTTGGAATTAAATCGCGATTGATTTCTCTCGTCTTCGGATTCCAATAAACATGTTGGAAATTTTCAGAGAGTATTCTCTCTTGATTTTTCTGTGTTGTAAGATTCGTGACAGCATGTCCTTGTTTTAACAAGGAATCTATGAGTCTTTTGCCAATAAAACCTGTTCCGCCGGTTACCAATACATTCATAACTCATAAACACCTGAGTGTCGAATTAGTTCTCGTGTATTTTTTGAAGTTCTGCTAACTCGTAGTACAGCCCCTTCGCGGCCAATAACTCTTCGTGAGTGCCCGATTCGGCAATCTGACCTTGTTGAAGGACAAATATTCGATCTGCGTGATGAACACTACTGATGCGGTGTGAGATAATGATATTTGTTTTTCCTTCTCGAATACTCTTTAATCCACGCATAATCTTCTCGTCGGTTTGCGTGTCAACTGCCGAGAGGCAATCGTCGAGAAGTAGTATCTCTGGATTCGAAATGATAGCGCGTGCAATGGAAAGTCTTTGCTTTTGCCCACCACTCAAGTTAATCCCACGTTCTCCAAGAAGCGTATCATACTTTTCTTCAAAGCCGAGAATGTTCTCATGTAAATCGGCTATTTGAGCAGCCTGAGTGATTTCATTCAACGAAGCATTCGCATTTCCAAATCGGATGTTGTTTTCGATGGTGTCGGAAAATAAAAAAACGTCTTGGGGAACAATACCCATTAGGCTTCTGTAGGCATTCGTTTCTAATTTCGAAATGTCAATACCATTAACTTCAATGCAACCCGATGTTGGCATATACGCCTTCATGAGTAATTGAACAATGGAAGATTTTCCGGAACCAGTATGCCCAATAAAAGCGACCGTTTGACCTTTTTCAATTTCCAAATTGAGATGAGCTAGCGCATCTATTTTTGTTTCAGGATATGTGAAAGAAACGTCTTTCAATTGAAGTCGTTCAAATTTTGTTACTGTCTCACTTCCACTTGGAATAGCAGAAGACTGATTCAAGAAATCTAGAATGCGCGACATACTGGCCTCTCCCTTTAGAACCAAACTAGTTACCCAACCGACGCTAGCGAATGGCCAAGTCAGAAGGTTGACGTAAAAAATGAATTGAACAATAACGCCATAGGTTATTGTCCCAGCGGCAACCTCTCTGGCCCCAATATATAAAGTGAGCAGGGTTGATAATCCCACAAGCATTCCAATAACGGGCATGAATAAAGCATCGGTTTTCACCAAATGCATTTGAAGTTTTTTGTACGATTGGCTTTGCTTGAAGAAGTGTTCTATGAAGTGATTTTCCAATCCGAATCCTTTGAGCACACGGATACCGCTCATGCTTTCTTGCACTGTGGTAGAAAGTTCACTTTGTTGACGTTGGACACGTTCTGTTTTTTTGTTAATTCTTCTGCTCACTAAGAAAATACCAACCATCATGAAAGGCAAGGGAAGAAGTGTATACAGCGTGAGCTTCGGGGAAATACGATACATGATTCCAATGCACATGGTGAAGAGGACTATGAGGTTCAATGTATACATGACTGCAGGTCCTAAATACATGCGAACTCGCCCAACGTCCTCGCTAATGCGATTCATGAGATCACCTGTTCGATTTACTTTGTAAAAAGAAACATCTAGTTTTTGATAATGAGCGTAAATTGAATTTTTTATATCGAACTCCATCCATCGCGACATAACAATGAGCGTTTGTCTTTGAAAGAAGAGGAACAACCCTTTGATGAGATAAAAGAATAAATACAATCCAGCAATAAGCACTGAAATATATATGACCCAATCTGTGAAAGCTTGATTATTCCGCACTTCGGGAATGTCATTGGAAAGGCCAAACAAATTTCGAAATAAAGCTAACGTTTCAGGATAGTGAATGGTTTGTACTTTTCCTTGAGCAGCGTTTAAGGCTTCAGCCAAAAAATCAACACCTTCTCCTACAACAATAGGTGCATAAACATTGAACGCCGTAGACAATACAATGAAAAGAGTTCCGAGTAAGAATCTTCCACGGTATTTCCAAAAGAGGTAATTGAGTTTAAGTAGTGATTTCAAAATTAAAATTCAAAGTTCCAAGTGATGCTGGGTAAAATAGGAAAGAGACTAACTTGCTTTGCTTGAATTTGGAATCCACCATTGTCGGTCGATTCAGTCGCGAAGTAAATGAAGTATGGATTCATACGGTTGTAAAGATTGTAAACAGAGAAATTCCAGCTGCTACGGAATTTTCGTGGTTCCTCAACAACTTGATTCAAGTCGGCATCAAATCGAGATCTTGTTAATTTGCCTTTTACGTTTAATGAAAAATCTGCGCGGTGATAGGGTGCCATACGGAAGCTATTCCGTTCGCCATATATTTCCACCAAATTACCTTCGAAGAAATACCTTGAAACGGGCAATGTAATTGCATTTCCGGTGGCGTAAACAAAAACAAATCCAAGGTCAACACGCGGGGAAATGGTGTACATCAACACGAAGTTTAAATCGTGGCGTCTATCCCAGCGAGTTGGGTATGCTTTTCCGTTGTTGATTTCCTCAAAAATGCGCATCGTTTTCGCCCAGGTATAACCAACCCAACCCGAGAAGTCTCCAGTTCTTTTTTTAATGAAAAACTCAGCGCCGTAGCTGTATCCTCTTCCAAATACAAGTAGGTTGTCGATATTATCTCCTACTGTTTGGTCAGGTGTAGAACCTTCTCTGTAATCGCTTTGGTTCCGCAAATCCTTGTAGTACAACTCAACGCTAGATTCCCAACTATCGTCGAAGAAATTTCTGAAATAACCAATGCTCGCTTGCGACGCCAATTGGGGTTTCAAGCGGTCTGTGCTTGGAAGCCAAACGTCCGTAGGTAATGAGGATGGAGACAGGCTGGTAAGCGTAATGAACTGAAGGTTTCTGGAAAGTGCGAATTTAAAACTTGAAGATTTATTGATTTCATAGCGAGCATTCAAGCGAGGTTCAAATCCGAAGTAATCTGCAACTTTTTCATTCTTCTCGTAGAATGTGGTAGTTGGTATTGTAGCACCTCCAACTCCTGAGGTTGAAGGGGGATAAGTATATCTTGTAAATGGACCAATGTGCATGAAATAAGGAATACGCACTCCCGCATTGAACCGCCATTTTTCAGATATGTCAAAATCATCTTGCACATAGGCAGCTGCCTCGTGCGAATACAATTTCACTTGTTCGCCTAAGTCGAATTCAACATCTCCACTTGATGCATAGGTATTGTTTGGCGTGAACTTGTGATACGTGTAATCTACACCCCATTTGAGTCGATGAATGGGATTTGGGAAATAACTCCATTGAATTTTAGCACCGTAGTCTCTTATTCCGCTACTCAGACCGAATGTGAATTGATCTTGTTTTCCTTCAAATTGAAATTTATAGTCGGTGTAGGTGAGTATGGCATTCATGAAGAGTTTACTACCCGATTGATGCGCCCAGCGAATGGTTCCGGTAGTATTTCCCCAAGGAATGCGAGTTGAAAACCCAGCGTTCGCGCTGTTGAATGAAAAGACGTCTTTTCCGGTATATACACTGGCGAAGAGTTGATCTTTGTTTGATAGGCGATAATTGAATTTCGCATTCAGGTCATAGAAGAAATAACCCGATCCATTGAATCCGCTTTCGGGATTGATGAATGGTTTAGCCAAAACATCGATGTAGGTTCTTCTTCCTGAAAGAATAAATGAGGAAGTGTCTTTTTTGATCGGACCTTCAACAGTGAACCTACTGGCGATTGTGCCAATACCTCCTGCACCGTGAAAGGACTTGCTGTTTCCTTCCTTCAAGTTAATATCAAGAACTGATGAAAGTCGTCCGCCGTAAGACGCCGGTCCACCACCTTTTGTTATTTCAATGTTCTTAACTGCATCTGCATTGAACACACTGAAAAAACCGAAGAGGTGTGATGCGTTGTATACGGTAGAATTATCGAGTAGAATTAGGTTTTGATCCACACCACCGCCACGAACATAAAACCCAGCATTTCCTTCACCACTGCTTTGGACACCGGGTAGGAGTGTAATGGTTTTTAGGATGTCTACTTCACCAAAGATGACTGGAATTTTTTTGATTTGATCCATTCCAATTTCAATCTTTCCCATATCGGTGCTTCCAACATTGTCTTTGCGTGTCCCTTCAATAATTACGGGTCCACCTGTAAAAGAGATTGGCTTCAATTCAAAATCTTTATGGATATTGCCCTGAAGCTTGAGCGGTGCAACAAGATTCTCGTAACCCACACAGCGTAATTCCATTTCGTAATTTCCCGCAGGGAGGGTTATGGAATAAAATCCAAAGCTGTTTGTCACAGCTCCGCTGTTTTTACTTTTTATAACAACTGTTGCTCCAATGATACTCTCTCCAGTTGATTGGTCTCGGACTTCACCACTAACCGCGTAGTTCTGCGAAAATGCAGAACTGCAAATTATCATAGCGAAAAGAATGAATAGGAAGCTTTTGTTCATGTTGAAATTTCGAGTGCGAAGTTAATTCTATACCTGTTGAGGAAACATTATTTTTTTGGTTTTGTTCTGCATTGTAATTTCGCCATCCAATGAGAAAAACTTTTGCGTTCTTCGTTTTGTTACAAATGTCATGTGTGGCCTTCGGTCAATTAGCAGATCGCACGGCCTATGCGGTGCGGGCGGACAAAGCTCCTGTTTTAGATGGACTGTTGAACGAAGACGCTTGGTCAAAGGCACCTGTTACGGATCAGTTTTGGGGTATTCAGCCTTTTCCGGGTAGACTACAGACTCACAATACAGAGGTAAGAGTGGTTTACACAAACGAAGCTTTGTATGTGGGTATATATGCATTTGACTCAGCTCCAGACAGTATTCTTCAACAATTAACAGGTCGCGATGGTGACGGTAACTCTGATTATGTGGGTGTGGCTTTGAACTGCTACAGAGATGGGGTTACCGGATATATGTTTGCTGTTTCGCCAAGAGGTGAGCAATACGATGCGAGGCAATCTGCCACAGGAGAAGACGCATCATGGAATGCTGTTTGGGATTGCAAGACAAAGATTGTCAAAGACGGCTGGATAGCGGAGTTCAAGATTCCTTATGCAGCTTTGCGTTTTCCCGATTTACCGGAGCAGCACTGGCACGTTAATTTTGTTCGAGAGATTAGACGAACTCGTATCCAGGCTAATTGGAGTTTCGTAGATCCAGCGGGAGCGGGTTTTTTAGCGCAGATGGGACATTTAAAAGGTATTCAAGGCATTGTTCCGCCAAAACGTATTTTCTTTTATCCATATATTTCGACATACAGCAAAAAAGAGCAAGCGGGTTCAAATGAATTCGCATACAATGCAGGAATGGATTTGAAAATAGGTTTGAATGAGGCATACACGCTAGATGCTACCCTCATTCCAGACTTCGGACAAACTATCAGTGATCAATTGATTTTGAATTTGACTCCTTTTGAGATTCAATTCCAAGACAATCGTCCGTTTTTCAATGAGGGATTGGAGCTTTATCAACGAGGAGAAATTTTTTACTCAAGAAGAATTGGTGATACCCCCTTTGCTTATTATTCGGTAAACGGAGCGAACCGTCAGAATGAAGTTTTAATCTCAAACCCATCTCAACAAAAAGTAATCAATAGCACAAAGATCGGAGGACGAAATTCAAAAGGACTAGCCATAGGTTTTTTGAATAGCTTGACAACGGAGAGCTATGCAGAGTTTCGGGATACGATTACAGGTAGGACACGAACAGAACTGACAAATCCAATTACGAATTCAAACGTTTTTGTTGTTGACCAGAACTTGCCCAATAACTCGTTCGTTTCCTTCACAAACACAAACCTTACTCGCGCTGGTAATGCTTATGACGCCAATGTAAGTGCGGTAGAAGGAACTTTCAGAAACAAGAAGAATACCTATGCTTTGCATTTACACGGAGCATATTCTATGAAAAATGGATTAAATCAATTCAATGAAACTCCAAATGATCAAAGAGGCGGGATGGGCGAAATTAAATTCTCTAAAGTGAGTGGGAATTTTAATTTTGAACTGCTTCATTATACTGAAAGCAATACTTATGATCCGAATGACTTGGGTTTTCTTCAAGCGAATAACGAACAAGTAAATGCCGGAACGATTGGTTATTCTATTTACAAGCCATTTTGGAAATTAAACAAGGCTTGGGCAAATGTTTCTTTCTCTCGTTCGAATCTTTACGCTCCAAGAACTTTTACTTCTAATTATGTTGAAGGTGAATTCACTGTCATTACGAACAGATTCTTATACATTAATCTGAATTACGATTCTAAGCCCACTCGTGGTTTCGATTACTTTGAACCGCGTGTCGATGGAATGAAATTCCAGACCTATAAATATTTCAGAGGTGGGATTTATCTGAGTTCTGACTACAGAAAGCGTTTGGCTATTGACGCAGGAACGGGCTACGGTACCTATGAAAATGACGGCAGGTATGTCTTCAACTGGCGAGTTTCTCCGCGCTTCCGTTTGAACGATAAATGGATGTTCACATACGTGTACAGCAGACAGCAACACTTCAATGATTTAGGTTTTGCTACATTCAACGAATCGAGTCCTGTTTTCGGGCGTAGAGATGCCATTTCTCATACAAATGTTCTAACTGTTGCTTTTGCCTTCAATCCAGTAAATAGTATGAATGTTCGATTCAGACATTATTGGGGGTTTTCGAGATACCACGAGTTTTATAGTTTGAACACCGACGGGACACTTGGTTCAACTGACTTCACCGGATACAATAACGAAACCAATGACTATTCCTTGGTTAATCGAAATTTTAATTCATTGACCGTTGACCTTTTTTATAAGTGGATATTCCGTCCAGGTAGCGAAATGATCTTCGCTTGGAAGTACGCCATTGTTAATGAAGACAATCAAATAGCCACAGATTTGTTGTCAGACTTCAAGTATACAACGGAGTTGCCTTTTAGTAATTCGGTTTCAATTAGGTTAATCTACTTCCTCGATTACCGCATGCTTTCGAAAAACAAAGGGGAAGGTGTATACAAGTATCAGTAAATTCTTTTAAATTTAGTCGTGCAACCCTTTTTTGGGGTCAGATGTCTATGCTATAACAATGGAAGAGAAGGCACTCATACAAGGATGTATACGCGGTGATCAAAACGCGCAGCATCTGCTGTACAAGAAATTTTCTTCTTTGGTTTACGGTATCTGTCTTCGTTATGCGAAAAATAGAATGGAGGCAGAAGATTCAATGCAAGAAGCCTTTGTGAAAATTTACAAGCATTTGAAAGATTATCAATCAGCCGGAAGCTTCGAAGGGTGGGTGAGGAGAATTGCAGTGAACACGGCCATTACGGGATACAGAAAAAGTTTAAGAGGAAGATTGGAAGATGAAATCGATGATCGTTCGGAGTTCGCTTCAACCTTGGTAGAAAATCACGATGTTGAATATACCATGGAAGAACTTATGCTCTGTGTTCAAGCGCTTCCAGACGGATATAGAACAGTATTCAATTTGTATGCAGTAGAAGGATTTAAACATAAAGAAATAGCCGAGATGTTGGAGATTGACGTCAATACATCGAAATCTCAATTTTCACGAGCAAAAGGACATTTACAAAAGGCGTTACTCGAACTGAGTGCGCGGAAAATAGCAGTAGAAGCATAAGCGTATGGAAAATTTAATGAACAAAGTCGCAAACGACCTCAAGAATTTCGCTCCTCAGGCTCCGGCAGGTATGGAAGAGCGTATTCAAAAAGCCCTTTCCAAGAAAAAGTCCTTCTGGGCTTTCTCGTGGTACACCATGAATGTCTATGTTGTAGTATTGGTTGGTACTGGAGTGCTGGCATTGGTCTTTGCGAATCGTGGAGAGAGCAATTTGGTTGCTCAAACCACAGCTCCTGCATCTGCGGAGATTAAAGAAATGCCTTCGACAGTTGTCGACTTGAATGCAAATAACAACTTGAATTTGAATGAGGAAAAGCAAGCAATCGCAGCTGTCACGCCGGTGAAATCATCGCGACGATCTAAAGTTGTTCGCCAAGAAACTCAATCAACAGGTTTAGAAGTTGAAAATAGTCAAACAAGAACAATTGTTGAACCCGCGACCGTCGAAGTTGCCGAAAATATTGAAGTTCAAAGAATGCCTGAGGAAATTCAAGTTCCTAAAGTGAAGAATGAAGTGGTGAAGCCGAAAGGAAGATCTTTAAAGTTGACAAGGTTAACCGGTAAGTGAATTCATACATTCGCGATACCATGCGACATTTTTGGTTAATAGGTTTGTTTGTTTTTTTAGCCCAAGTCTCTTGGGCTTTTGTCGTTTCAGATACCCTTATAATTGATGGCGAAACGATTTATGTGGAAGAGGAGCACGCTCCTGTTACCGACTCTATCTATCGCGCAAGACAAAACGATTTTAAAGAAAAAAAGAAACCTGTTATTTGGGGATTGGATGGTGGTTTCGGAATTCAAATCACTGATTTTTCCATTTCAAATCAGGTCAGTCAAAACCGAGTTAGCACAAACGAGTTTTTAAACATCGAGCGTAAAGCAAATTACCACACGAGTTATTCGCTAGGAACTTTTTTTCGCGTGCACAAGAATATTGAAGTTGGGGTCTCATTTTCCGGTTCGAAAGGAAACGTTACTGAGACCAGCGCGAGTGTGTTTCCGGCATCGAATACACTTTCATTCTTTAATGACGAAGGGCAGATACATCAAATCTTTCAAACGGAGGTTCAGCCTGGAGTCTTTGAACTGGATACCGCGACGGTTGCAATTTTTTCTCAATCGTATCAGCTGCGAACAAGTCAAATTCCACTCAGACTTCGTTTTTACGTGAATGATTTTACTGTTAAATCGAAATGGCGTGCCTTTGGAGAGATATCACCTGTTTATCGTTCGTTCAACTTAAAGTCGAGTTCGAGCAATTCAACGGAAATGCTTTTTCTCAATGAAAATGGGAATTTCCAATACCTGGGGACTCCAAACATAAAATGGAGTCAGTTCGGTGTTTTGGTTGGTGTAGGTTCAGAATTTCAGTTGATGAAAAAAATGAATTTGTTTGTTCAGGGGACTTGGAATTTCCCTCCAATAAACCAAAAAATCGAAACAGGTGCGGGTTACTACACACAATACAGCAATGTCTTTGTAGGAATACGATTCCTTGTTGGCGATGGAAAAAATTGATTAGTTTAACTTATATTCGTGGTATGCGTTATTATATTCTTTTAGTATTATCGGTGCTTTCATTCAGCGTTGCTGCTCAATTTCCGAATCCTAGTTTCGAGCAGAATACAGGCATGCCTCAGCTTTTGGGAGAATGGAGCAAAGCAACAGCATGGACCAATGCGGGAAGTGATTTAGCGGCTCCGGATTATTTTAAAGTAGGAGCAAGCGCGGCGTGCGATTTACCTGAAACTCCTTTCGGTGTATTAAGCCCTAGTAACGGTTCTGCTATGATGGGTCTTGCTTTATGCGGTAGAAATTTCACAAACAAAAGAACCTATCTTCAGTGTCAACTTCAAACTCCTCTGATAAGAGGGAAGAAATATAAGTTTTCTTTTTACATGTCGAATGGAAGACCAACACCAACGAGTACCGCGGGTTTGGCTGTAGATCATATCGGAGTCTATTTGTCAACTTTTGCTCCAACGCAAACAGGTTTTGACCCCTTATACTTTGTGCCTCAGTTTGCTATCGACACTGTTTTCTACACTGAATCTTGGAAGAAGATAAGTTTTGAATATATCCCGCTTATCGATGACGAGAAATTTTTCACGTTGGGTGTTTTTGGAGCGGATTCAGACCGACAAATAGTCGTTGAAACTGACGGTACTCCTGAAGTAGGATATTATTTCGTAGATAATTTTTCATGTGTTGAAATTGACGGAGATAATGTTCCCGACGAGAATGCTATTGATAAAGGACCCACGCCTGAAAAGGTGAATTATGTGTTTGTGCCGAACTCATTCACACCAAATGGTGATGGTCAAAACGACTTTTTTATGCCTGTAGGTGAAAGTGGGAACATCATCAGCGTTGAAGTTTTTTCTCGTTGGGGTGAAGTTCTTTATCAATCAAAGAATGTATCAAATCCAATGTGGGATGGGACCAATGGGAAAACCACCTGTCCAGATGGTACCTATTATTATGTTGTAAAATACAGAATCCCGAAAACAGGTGAAGAAGGTTCACAGTCGGGATATGTTACACTTCTGCGTTAGTAGCAGTACCTTCGCAAAATGAAGGTTGTTCAAGAAGTTCCTCTGAAAGTATCGCCATTGGTTCAAGATTTATTGAATCAGTCGGAAAATACTAGACCATTCGTTTCAGATTTTTTTTCTAAAGAAAATTGCCTCGCTGCAGCAAAGCAACGATTGTTTTCTGCGGAGAGTAGAGGTGTTTTAGTGAAGCGACTTTCGGTACAATATTCCAATCTTTTCGTTACAGAAAAAGTTCAAAGTAATATTCAATCCCTCTTAAAGGAGAACACCTTCACTGTTGTAACTGGACATCAGATTTGTGCTGCAGGTGGTCCGCTGTATTTGATTTACAAACTTTTTTCTTCCATTCGAATCACGCAAGAACTAAATGCAGCGCAATCCGAATTTCATTTTGTTCCTATCTACTGGATGGCCACAGAAGATCACGATATTGAAGAGGTAAGACACTTTCATTGGGGAAATGAAAAAATAGAATTGGCAACTTCTTTCGAAGGCATTGCAGGGGAACTTCCAACTGAAGAATTTCTCAATTGGATGAACGAAAGAGAGGCCGAAGGGAAGTTCAATGAAATTGGAATGAGTGCATTGTTCCTCCAAGCATACAAGAAAAAGAATTTTGTAGAAGCTACCCGTTACTGGGTCAATGAATTGTTGGGTGAATTTGGGATTGTTTGCATAGATGGAAACGATAATGAGTTGAAGTCATTGGCCCACTCACTTTTCGAAAAAGAAATTCAAGATAAATTTATTTTTTCAGAAGTCTCGAAAACCAATAAGTTATTGGAAAGTGCAGGTTACAATCCAAACATTCAGCCCCGTGAATTCAATTTGTTTTGGCTGAAAGAAAATGGTGATTGTAAATCGCGAAAACGAATAGACAAAAACGGCGCACAGTTTCAAACGCACCATCACGATAGGAATTTTACGAAGGAAGAGTTGTCTCACATGACATCCCAACTGAGTCCGAATGTCCTGTTGCGTCCGCTATATCAAGAGGCTATTCTACCCAATATCGTTTATATCGGAGGCCCTTCTGAGCTGGGCTATTGGATGCAGTTGAAGAATGCATTTCAATCAGCAAATCTTCAAATGCCTTTGTTGGCGCATCGCATTTCCATGACTCTTGTTCGTAAGAGAGATCTTGAATTTGTTTCGAAGAATGAACTGAACATTTCTGAATTGGTTCAAGAAAAATTACACGATGCCCAAAAGAAGATGCTCGGAAGAATGAATGTAAAATCCTTCGAAAGAGAGGTACAGAGCTCATCAGATTTTTTTGGTAAGTTGAAGGAGTATGTATCAGGAATCGATGCTTCTTTAATCGGTTGGATAAGTGCGGAAGAGAAAAAGCAACTGGATCAATGGAACGTCATTGAACAAAAAATAAAGAAGGCGCTTAAGTCAAAAGAAGAAGTGAAGTTCAATCAATTGGAAAAGTTCTTTGCTTTTGTTCATCCCAATCAAATTCAACAAGAGCGAGTCTTCTCGCTTTTGTATGCCGCTGAAATAGTTGGTTGGAAAGAGCTGCTTGAAGTGCTTTTGGAAATTGATCCGTTTAAGCATTCAAATACAATTGCAGGATAATCGCCGCACTTACTTTGTCTAGGTTTTCTTTTTTCTGACGCTGACTTTTTCGCATTCCGCCTTGGTACAAGGCTTCTGCGGCGAGCTGACTCGTGTTGCGCTCATCAATGCGAACCAATTCAATCAACGGAAACTGCTTTCGCAGCCAATCGGCAAATTCATTTTGCTTAACGGTTATTGGAGCCTCTGTATCATCGGCGTGGCGGGCTTCGCCTAAAACCAACGTTGTTATTTTTTCTTTCGGTACCAATTGAATGAGGTGTGCTTTCAGTTTGTCGGTAGGAATGGTTTCCAACGGCGAAGCCACAATACGAAGACTGTCGGTAATGGCCAACCCCGTGCGCTTTTCTCCAAAATCAATTCCCAATGCCTTTGACATGTTTTCGCTTATTTTTGACGAAATTATAGCAAAAGCATGTTACAGCATAAAGAGACCATTGAATTAGCTTGGGAGAATAGAGAGTTGTTGAAGACTGAAGAGACCCGAGCGGCCATTCGTGAAATCATAGAAGCCTTGGATAAGGGAAAGTTGCGCGTAGCGGAACCCCTTAAGGACGGCAACTGGCAAGTGAACGATTGGGTGAAGAAGGCTGTGATCTTGTATTTCCCTATTCAAGAAATGAAAACCATTGAAGTGGGACCGTTTGAATTTCACGATAAAATGGAATTGAAAAAAGACTACGCAGCACAGGGTGTTCGTGTAGTTCCTCACGCAGTGGCGCGTTACGGTGCACATTTGGAAGCAGGTGTTATTATGATGCCTTCTTACGTGAACATTGGTGCGTATGTTGGCGCAGGAACAATGGTCGATACATGGGCTACGGTGGGCTCTTGCGCTCAAATCGGAAAGAACGTTCACTTAAGCGGTGGCGTTGGAATTGGCGGCGTTCTCGAGCCGGTTCAAGCAGCTCCAGTTATTATCGAAGACGATTGTTTTATAGGGTCTCGTTGCATTGTAGTTGAAGGGGTGCGAGTAAGAAAAGAAGCCGTGCTTGGCGCGAATGTCGTACTTACGCAGTCTACAAAAATTGTTGATGTTACAGGAAAGGAACCTGTTATTTACATCGGTGAAGTTCCAGAACGCTCGGTGGTAATCCCAGGAAGTTTTACCAAGCAATTTCCAGCAGGAGAATTTCAAGTGCCATGTGCATTAATCATTGGAAAAAGAAAAGAAAGTACTGATTTAAAAACTTCACTTAATGCGGCATTGCGCGAGTATAACGTAGCTGTATAATTTCAATTACAAATGAAAAAAATAATTCTAACTTTATTTATTGCAGCGCATGGGTTCGCAATGAATGCTCAGAAATCCGCAATAGATAAGGTTGCGAATGCCGCTTGCGAGTGCATTAATAATTCAGAACTTGACGAGAGTATGACTCAACAAGACGCTGAGCTTTTCCTCGGCCAGTGCATGGGACCTTCTATCATGGAAAACATGGATGTATTAATGAAGGAATTGAAGTTAAAGGAATTCAATCAAGAGTCCGGTTATCAAATCGGAATCGAGGTAGGAAAGAAGTTAGCTGCCATGTGCCCAAAGTTTATAGAGCTATCCATTATCATGGCACGCAATGCGAATAGCGAAGTGGAGACCACAGAGGAATACAATGATTCCGATGAACAAGTTGAAGAAGAATATTCGGAAGAAGATGCTGAAATTGGCGTTTTGACTGGAAGATATGTGCGCGAAGAAGGTGGTGCACAGCGCTATATCATTATCAACGCAGATGGGATTGAAGAGAAATTGCTTTGGCTTTATTGGTTCGATGGATCAGATGATATTCAAGCCGATCCTTCATTCTATTTGAACAGAGAAGTTTATGTTGAATATGTGAGCATGGATATGTTCGATGGTATTTCAAGAAGTTATGTTCCAGTGAAGGTTTTAATGAGCATTCTCGGAAACGAATAGTCATGAAATTCCTTATTATTCAAACGGCATTCATAGGCGATGTAGTACTTGCGACTCCAATGGCCGAGGCTTTGGCGCAATTGGATAATGCAGAGATTCATTTTTTGGTAAGAAATGGTAATGAATCTCTTTTGGAAAACAATCCGTTCATTGAGCGTGTCTGGATTTGGAATAAGCAAAAAAATAAGCTTCGAAATTTATTTCATTTAGGGAATGAAATTCGGAAAGAAAAGTTTGATTGTGTAATCAATTTGCAACGCTTTGCTTCCACTGGATTTTTGACTTGGCGAAGCGGAGCGGAGAAGAGAATTGGCTTCGAAGAAAATCCATTTTCTTTTTGTTTCAGTTCGAAGTTCAAGCATGAGGTGAACAACGGTCTTCATGAGGTGAATCGAAATTTAGAATTGCTTCGTGAATTTGTGCCAGGTGATTTTCCGCCGAGATTATTTCCTTCAGTAAAAAATTTCGAGAAGGTTGCTGAATATAAGAATCAGCCATATGTCTGTGTTGCGCCTTCTTCTGTGTGGTTCACCAAGCAATGGCCAAAAGAAAATTTTAGTTACCTGGTTTCTGAATTAGTTAAAAAATATCATGTTTTTCTGCTCGGTGCTAAATCTGATTTTGCACTTTGTAATGAAGTCATTGGAAAGCATAATGCAAACTGCACCAATCTTTGCGGTCAATTGAATTTCTTGGAGTCTGCCGCGCTTATGCGCGATGCTGCAATGAATTTTGTGAACGACAGTGCCCCCATGCATTTCGCATCGGCTATGAACGCTCCAACCACAGCGTTCTTTTGTTCGACCATTCCTGAGTTTGGATTTGGTCCACTTTCAGAGAGATCACGCATTGTGGAGTCGAATGAAGATTTGCCTTGTCGTCCATGCGGATTGCATGGAAAGAAGACTTGTCCGCTTGGACATTTCAAATGCGGCAGCGTAACGCAGGATCAAATTGAAATGTTGGCGAAATGCTAGATCTTTTCAAGAATTGGAAGCGCCCGGAAGGAAAGGGTATAGTGTTAATGGGTTCTTGTTTTTCCGATAACCTGAAGCCGTTTTTGGAGGAGAAGGATTTCCGTGTAACGTCAAATGTTTTCGGAACCCTATTTCACCCCATTCCCATTTTCAATTGGTTGAAATATGCATGCGCGAATAATATTTCCGAAGATGAAATGCAGTTTGTCTTTCATGAAGAAATGTGGAAGTCTTTGGGTGGAGGTAAGCTACTTCGGTTGAATTCAAAAGAAGAATTGAAGGAGTTGATTCATTCTAAGTTGAATGTTCTTCATGAAGAATTAAAATCGGTCAACACGTTGGTAGTAACCTTCGGTACGGCGCATGCGTGGATTCACAACAATCTCGGATTAGTTGGAAATTGTCAACGTCTTCCACAGCAAGTATTTCAACAAAAGATTATTTCCTTGAATGAAATGATAGATTCTGCAGAGGAGAGCATTCGATTCATCAAGCAATTGAACCCGAATCTCCGAATTGTCTTAACAGTCTCACCCGTGAAGCATTGGCGCATGGGAGTGATTGAAAACGCAAAGACTAAGGCTCGTTGCATAGAATTAGCGCATGCGCTTTGCGAACGATTTTCATTGGAATATTTTCCTTCTTACGAGTATATCACCGATGTTCTTCGAAACGATGACTTTTACGAATCTGATAGATGTCACCCGAATGATAAGGCCATTGTTTTGGTTGCGGAGAATTTTTTGAAGTAAAAAAAAACGGGCCGAAGCCCGTTTTGATTAGAAGTTTATCTGCGCTTGTATTCGCATAAGATTTCCTTTTTGGAAGTTGTCTTGTTTGGCGTAGTCTTCATATCTACGCTCAGACATTGTATACATAACAACGAGCTCGAATGATTTTGCAGGTTGCCATTCTACACCTATTTCGAGCTCTTTTACATCGTAGCTGCGTGCATCTAGTTCGTGTTTCTTTCCCCCTTGGTAGCGTTGAATTCTGGTAAAAGGAATGATTGTTTGATTCTCGAGGTCAAGTTTATAGGAGAAGGTTGCGTATCCACCCTTTAAAGATTTTGTGGAAATAGAGTCAGTAACATTGTCAAATTCAGGACCTCTTCCGATGTTGTATTCCGCTTGAATTCCAAACGGTTTTGGATACAAGATGAACGAAGCTGCTACACGCTCATCGTCATAAGTTTTGTCATCATTTATTTTTACTCCAGAGCTTAATTGTGAAGATGAAAACGTATAAAGTCCCTTGTATGATTGAATCCCTAGTTCAACGATTTGGTTTTTGAATTGAAAGGGATAAGAAAGCCTTGCAGCGATGTGACGGTTTTCATTTGCTTCAGGTCTATTTGCAGTTTGACCGTTATAAAGTCCGACTCCAAATACACCATAATCGCCAGAACCTTTTAATCCATCTTTAACAAGTGACGAGAATAGTTTACGTGTGGCGGCAGGGGCCCAATAAAAGAAAACTCCGAGATCACGTTCGTTACTTAATGCGCTGTTTAAAGCATCATTACGATCGAGTGGTAGTCTATTCTGACTTGATTGCATGTTTTCAAAACCAAAAGGAACCTTGCTTTGTCCAATACGAACACGGAATTCGTTTTCTGAATCAAGTCCTAGATCGAAGTAGGCATCTCTTAATTGTCCGAAATGAAGCCCAGTTGACGAAGCTGAACTAGCGAAATCGGGTTGAATGTATACATATGCACGTGGAGTGATTTGACCATACAAAATCACACGCATACGACGCATAAAGAAACCGTTGTCTCCACCCCAGCTTTTATCACATTGCTCACAGCCTAAATCTGGATTTGTCACGAGAAGTCCATTGTATCTGATTTGTGAATAGCCGCGAACAGAAATGGTTTCAAACCATTTTTTTTCTTCTTTTGGCTTTTCGTTTTGAGCGTAGGTCGAAAAAATCGACAGCATCATGAGTAGGCTAAAAACTAGTTTTTTCATTGTAAAGGGTTGGTTTTTAATGTCTGCTTAACAAATATTTAATGCAGGCAAAACTATTCCCGTCTCAAGCCTCTTGTGCTACCATAGAATTACGAATATGTTAAATAAATGTTAAGTAAAATAAGGGAATCGCAGAAATTTAAAGCGTAAAAACAATCTGTTCTTAACATTCACATAACATTAGAGGTTGTAGTTTGCAATGTAAAATCACTAACTATGAAAATCTCAAAACTCTTTTCTTTTATGGTTCCAAAGAACTCGATGTTCTTTGACTTGTTTTCAGAAGATACATCAAACCTGGTAGAGCAGGCGAAAGTGTTTCATCAAATGTTTCAGCTTTCTGATCCTGAACAAATAGCCGCTTGTATTCGTCAGATTCGTGATTTTGAACACAAAGGAGACGAGATTACACACCAGATTTTCATGGAACTTTCTGAGAACTTTATTACGCCGTTTGATAGGGAAGATATTCACGCATTGACAACAAGTATCGATGACATTGCTGACTTCATCAACGGATGTGCTTCACGCATTCAGTTGTATAATGTGAAGCAATTTTCAAAAACAATGGAGTTAATGAGCGAGGTTTTATTGAAGCAAGTAATTGAAATCGATGCCGCTATTAAGGACATGAAGAGTATGAAGAATGTTCAACGCGTTCGTGAAGCGATTGTTCGCATCAATTCGCTTGAAAATCATGCAGATGATTTGTTCGACGAAAGTATTGCTCGTTTATTTGCAGAAGCAGTTGATCCATTGGAGTTGATTAAAACCAAAGAGGTTTTAAGCAGCTTGGAAACAGCGACGGACAAGTGTGAAGATGTTGCAAACGTCTTAGAATCAATCTTAGTTAAAAACTCTTAATTCACAATAGAATGGATTATTCATTCTTACTTATCGCAGTCATTGCATTAGCATTGATTTTTGATTTCATCAATGGTTTTCATGACGCTGCAAATTCTATTGCAACAGTCGTTTCTACCAAAGTACTTACCCCCTTTCAAGCGGTAGTTTGGGCGGCTTTTTTCAATTTTGTGGCTTTCTTTATTTTTAAGGATCACAGCGTTGCAACAACCATTGCTAAATCTGTGCACAAAGAATTCATTGTTGAATGTATGCATCCACTAGCTATGATATTGGCTGGTTTGATGTCTGCCATTGCTTGGAACTTAATTACTTGGTGGTATGGAATTCCATCCTCATCGTCGCACACATTGATCGGAGGTTTTGCAGGAGCGTTTTTAGCTGCTTTTGGTTGGAAAGCGATTAGCTCAGGCATTATTTGGGCAACAGCAATTTTTATAGTTGTTGCGCCAATTGCTGGTATGATCATGTCATACTTAATTTCAATATGGTTCTTAAATTCATTTCGAAAAGGTATCTGGATGAAGTTAGTTTCCTTGACAATTATTTTTGGGGTTTCCTACGCAGTATACAATGCGCTGGAATTTAAAAAGGATTTTCAAGGAGGAACGAGCTATGTAGTTGCCTTCAACGATAAAGTTGAGAAAGACAAACTAAAGGAAATGTTCATTTTCAAGTCGGAGGACAAAATGAAAGAATTTCCAAGTTTGATTAAAGTCGCAAAGGATTCTTTAGGAAATGAAGATTCATCAGGTAAGCTTTATGAAATTAGAACAGATTTCATGAAAGATATAAATACAACTGATGAGAATAAAGATCTAACCAAGGCAGTTAAAAAATCTTTTGATAAGGCATTTAAGAAAGATTTAAGAAGCGGAATCGCGCTAACAATCCAGACTGATGTTCCAATTTCTGCAGGAGATTTGAAAAAGGCTTTTTCGTTGAAGAACGAATGTGATAAGGCCACTGTATTTATAGAGCCTGCAAAAGATTCGACCGGAAATAGCCTTGCAACGAATCAAGATTATATTGTTCGAATGGATTCTATTGGCTCAGTTTTATTCGCTCAGGACAAGAACGTTGAAGTAATGAAAGACTTGAAGGAGCAGGGGGTGAATAGTTATAAAGTCGTGGCCTTAAGTGATATTTCAAAGGAATCAGAAAACCGATACGGATATACCAATGAATATAAAATTGTTAAAGTAGAACGTATCGGTGCAGATTCTAAGTTACGTTTCGACACCTCGAATTTGAAGAATAACTTCGAGACGTATTGGTTGAAAGTTATGTTTCACGGAGCGAACTTCAAATGGATCTTGTTAGGATTCATTGTTGTTGTGATGGGTATTTTTACGCTGTTCATGAGTTCGATGAATAACTCAAGAGCAAACCAGTGGTTCAAGAGATTGCAATTATTCTCATCTGCGGCGTTTTCAATTGGTCATGGAGGAAATGATGCTCAGAAAGTAATGGGTATCATTACAGTGGCATTAATCGCTGGGGGAGAGATAACCTCTCTTAAAGAAATGCCGAATTGGGTGCCATTGGCTTGTTATGCAGCAATTGCCCTTGGTACAATGAGCGGTGGATGGAAGATTGTTAAAACAATGGGTAATAAAATTACGAAAGTTACACCGTTTGAAGGCGTCGCTGCAGAAACGGCTGGTGCAGTAACGTTGTTCTTTACTGAAGGAATGAAATTTCCATGGAAAATGGGCGGCGAAGTTGTAAAAGGTATCCCTGTTTCCACAACCCACACTATTACAGGTTCAATCATTGGTGTTGGAATTACAAAACGTATATCGGCGGTAAAGTGGGGTGTTACTGGCAAACTCCTCGTTGCTTGGATTATAACCATTCCAATCTCGGCAGGGTTAGGAGCATTATTCTATTACATCATGCATCTTTTTGGTGTTAATGCATAAAGACAAACTTGAATTAAATTTCAAAGCACCCTTCGGGGTGCTTTTTTATTAGAAAGAAATCCTATATTTGAGTCAAATGCAATTCCTACAGTCAAATCAGTTTATTTGGGACGATTCCAACCAAGAATATCTATTCGGGGACGGGGTTCAGTTGCTTATGCAAAATTCTGATTTGCTTAGAAAAATTATTGAAGAAAAACTAGACAATTGCGTTTGGTTTGATAACCTATCGGTTCTTGTCGAATCAGAAAATGATTGGGTTGCTTTGGCTAAAGTTCAAGGAACTGATATTATCGAAATCAAAGATGCTTCATTCTACCAGAAAGATGAAAGTCAGTTTGATTTAGTTCAAGGAGTGCCTAAAGTGGATTGGATGTTTATTGGGGAATCAGGAAAAATGGCGTGTTCATTTTCGAAAGTGACCAACCACCCTTTAATTCAATTGAGTGAGGCTCTTAAGCGATTGGTGAAGCAAGGTCTGGATCGTGATAAAATATCTGAAAAGTTAACAGATTTAGATGTCGGAGATGGGGTGGGTTTGAAATCATTTACGTACAGAGGTGTCGTTATTGAATTTAAGTTCAACAGACATAAGCTGAATCAAAATGGACAGATTTCGGAGATTATTTTTTTTCAATTGAATGACATTCAAAGGCCGTTTGAAAAATTTTCTGCAGATTTTTATAAGGTTGTCTTAAACTCAGCCGCAGTAGATATAGCCGTATTCGACCTCGATCAACGCTATATGTTGATTAATGAATTTGCTGTTAAAAACAAGGAAATTCGAAACTGGTTAATTGGACGAACGGACTTTGACTATTGCGAATTCAGAGGAATTGACGATTCCATGGCCAAAGTCAGAAGAGACTGTTTTGAATTGTCGATGAAAGAGAGGAGAATGGTGGAAATGGAAGAGAAGATTATTGATGCTGAAGGTAGAGCCAGGTATTCATTGAAAAGGTTCAAGCCGATTATTGTACAAGATGAGATTAAGTACATGATGGGATTTGGTATGGATGTTACACCTGTGATTGAAGCCCAAGAGCAGTTGCAAAAGTCTTTGTTAGAAAAAGAGGCGTTGCTTGGTGAGATTCATCATCGAGTAAAAAATAATTTAACGGTTGTTTATTCGCTTTTAGAGTTGCAAGCTATTCAGGAAAAAAATGTGGATATCGCATTTGCATACAGAGAGTCTCAATCACGAATTAAGGCCATGGCCTTGGTCCATGAGATGCTTTACAAGTCACATTCTTTTGAAGCGATTGAACTATTCGATTACTTAAAGAATTTAGCGGAGCACCTCCAGCATTTGCTCGCGGTGAACAAAACCGTTGCGCTTAAATTCGAAGGTGAGGCCTTGGATCTGCCAATAAGCAAGGCGGTTACATGTGGTCTTTTTGCGAATGAAATCTTGACGAATTCTTACAAATACGCTATTCCGTTTGTAGAGCAGCCTGAGATCCGAATTCGATTAGAACAAATTGATGATTGTGTTGAAATGGAAATTTCCGACAATGGCCCAGGTTTGAAAGACGATTTTGAAGAAGGGAAAAACGCATCGCTAGGTTTCAAACTCATGCGTACATTTGCATCACAGCTAAAAGGCGACTTAACGATAAAATCTGAGGGCGGTTTACGTTACCTCTTAAAATTTAAAAAATAATGCGAATTCTACTTGTAGACGATGATCAACTTATTCGCTTTGTGCATCAGATGTTCATTGAACGTTCCGGGCACGAAGTAGTTGGTCTTGCCGAAGAAGAGACACAAGCAGTTAATCTTGCATTGGAATTGAAGCCTGATGTTATAATCATGGACATTCGTCTTGAGGATGGTACCAATGGCATTAGCGCAATGAAGACCATTCAGGAAACGTTGAGTATTCCCGCAATTTATATTTCAGGGAATTCCGACACCAAAACCATGGAAGAAGCTGGTCAAACAATCATGAAAGCCTTTCTTGTAAAGCCTGTCACACAAGACGAAATTGCCAAGGCCCTTGTGGGTTAGTCTTCAGGATTCGTTCTCTTATCTCTTACTGTGAATACGCGTGATACATTGAAACCAAAGTGTATTCCTCCGTTCTTCCATTGCCCCACAGATTCAGTTATAAATCCTGGTTCTAACATAGAAGTAGAGTTAGTCAAATGCAGCTGAAAGACATGTCCGCCAGTTTCAATGTCAACGCCCAAAGAAAGCGAGTTGTAATAAGTTGAAGTGATTTGATTCGGAAGAACATAAATATATTCTCCATTCACTGAAAATCGCTGCGTTAGCTTGTAACGACCGCCAAAACCCAAAGCAAAAATGTCGTTTTTATCTTGAAGCGTTGGGACTAAATTCTTGTGCACTAGCGTAGGTGTCAACTGTAATGAAAGGTCATTGTTGAATTTTCGCGCGATCAGCAATTGATGAGTATACTGAAGTCGAGAGGAAAAGTAATTGTCTCTATTAGGATCTGCCCATTTCACCGTGTTGCAAACGATAGAGCCGAAATAGGAAATGGATAGTGGTACATTGTGCTTTCCTGTTCCTTGACGTAAAATTTTATATTTCAAAAAGCTGTCGTAAGCCTTGTTCACATTACTTCTTCCAGCCCCTACCATAAGTCTATCGGTAACTCCGTATTCTAAACCGAAACGCATAAGAGCTTGATCCAACCCGAATAAGTCATAGGGTCCTGAGTTAATGAATCCGAATCTATGTGAAATGCGAAAGTCCATAACCCCCGCAGCAGCATTCTCAACACTGTGCATGTTTATGATTCGGGTTGTTTTGAAAGTTGCAGAAGTATACGTTTGCTCTTCCTCATCTCCAAGCAATGAAAGTAAGTCGGAGTCCTCAACAGTCACCATTGTGCTATCTGAAGGTTGAGCAAAACATATGTGCTCAGAAAAAAGCAAAAGAGCTAATAAAATTAGCCCTTTTGAAATGAAATGTGAATTCATCTTGAATTATTTAAGAGGTTGTAATGTAGCCTTAACGGTTACTTCGATCTTGTCTGAAATTTGACCTTTGACAACATCCGGAATTTTAACATTGTAGTCTCTTGGGTTGACATAAAATTTTGTAGAACCGTCAATTTTTCCACCAGCAATTTTAATAGTAGCCGTTGCGCTTACATCTTTTGTTGTTCCGTGCATGGTTAACTGACCTGCTACGTTTATGCTGTAATTGCCATCAGCTCCAAAGTTTACACCAGAAAAATCACCTTTACCTTTGAAAGTTGCCTTCGGATAGGTGTCGCTTTCTAAATAGTTCTCGTTAAAGTGCTCTTGCATTAAGGCTTTTTCAAATTCAAAACTTTTAATCAAAGTTTCAACCTGAACAGCACCAGTTGATTTGTCTATGATTATTGTTGATTTGTAATTATCGGCTTTAATGTCTTCAGCACTGGTATGCGAGAAAAATTTGATATGGGCTGTCTTAGAAAAGTAGCGTTGAGCGAATACGCCAGTTGTAGAGGCGATCATTAAAAGTGCTAAAAGTGATTTTTTCATAATGTTATTTTTTTTTTTTTTGAGCTAATCTATTATTGTACCATTATTTCATTCGAGCGCATTTCGTCATTTGAACACCATCCATTAGCTGGTAACCAGAGCAAAATCCTTTAATGACAACTTTATCTCCTTTATTTGCTGAAACTTTATCTTCAGGTAAGAATGAACAATTCACCGAATAATCGGGGATAGAAGTGGCTAGTATAATAAGTGTTTCGTTGCCTTCATTCGTGTAGACTGAGTCAACTATGCCTTGCACTTCAATCTTGATGCTGTCTTGAGTGTACTTTTTATTGGCAGCATCCTCATCTTTAGCAAATGCAGCCGCAAGTGAATCGGCAGGTAGGATATAATCAGGGATTAGCTCCGCAGCATTTGTTTTTGGCTTATTCCACAGGTAATAACCAATTCCTCCGCCAATCGCGAGAATCGCGAGAACTGAAATAATGATAATCTTTTTTGTCATAATGTTTAATTGTTTGGAGTTCCTGCTGTAATCCATGCATTTACTGCTGTCTTGTCGCAAGAGCTTAATCCTGTAGTTCCTTTTGGCATAATAGAATATCCGTTGATTCCATCGAGTGACCCCGATAAGGCGCCATTATCTGCAATGGTTTTAATGTCTTCGTAAGTTGTAAGTGATAAACCAGCACTTGGATTAGCTCCTTCGTGACAACCGCTTGCACATTGTTGCGCTACCAATGGCGCGATACGGCTTGTGAATGTGAATGTGTTGTCGCACGGTGTTGACGAATATAAATATTCCTCATTGTCGTAGTAACACGAATTAAAAAGGGTAACTCCGAGCATTAAAGTAAGAACCGATTTAGTTGTTAGGTGCGCCATCGTTTATCCATTTTTGAATTTGAGTAATCTTGCAACTTTGCAGGCCGGACGTGTTTTTCGGCATAATTGAATAACCTCCGGTGCCATTCAGGGAATGCATTAATGAACCATTGTTAGCAATGCTTGATATTTCAGCGTAATTCGTCAGTACTAAGTTAGCGTCTGGACTTCCTCCACTGTGACAACCGGAACAATTTGTTTGAATAATGGGGAGAATGTATGCGTTGAAAGTGTAATTCAAAGTGTCGCACCCCACACAGTTGTTGAATTTTGCCCCTTGATTTATCCACGTTCGAATGGCATTTATTTGTTCTGTGGTGAGCGGAGCACTTGGAGGAGGAGGCATTATGTCATCGGGATCATTCTCCGTGATGGCTTCTATTAAATCACTGTTATTCGCATTTCCAATATCAATGATATCGGAATTCATCAGTGAGTAATAATCAGTTACTATTATCCCGTCTTTGTGCGAAGCTTCATCGTGGCACCCCGACATGCCACAATTTGAGGCCAATAGCGGGAGAATTGTATTTCCGAAATAAACAGTGTCTGGGTCGCAGTTTTCTGACAAAGTCCCATCTAAATCAGGCGGCGGCTCATGTTTACAAGAAACAAGAGTCATTAAAATCAATCCGAAAACCAGTGTTGTGTAGTTTTTCATCTTTTCAAAATTACAATTTGTTTCATTATTCGGATGAGACAATTATCAGTTTTACAGAGGATAACGTCAAATGTCCCAGGTAATTGTAAGTTCTTCGCTTGTTGGATGTGCTTGACATGCCAGTATGAATCCTTGTTCTACTTCTTTGGGAGTTAAAGCGTGGTTAGCATCCATTCTTGCAGTTCCTGATAATATTTTGCATTGGCAGGTGGTGCATACACCTCCTTGACAAGAATATGGAGCATCTAATCCTGCGTCAATAGCCGCATTTAAAATGGTCTCACCTTCAGGATTAATTTCTAGCTCAATTGTTTTTTTGTCAAGGGTGATTGATACTTTACTCATCTTGTTATTTGATTAATGTTGAAATTTCATTCTTAAATTTTTCTTCTTTCCAATTCCAGCTTCCTAAATCACTTTTCACGACTTCATGATTGGAGTTCAGTAAATAAGATAGAGGTATAGAGTATATGTTAGCTTCTTTAAGTTTGTTTACACGATAGATATTAAAACCATATCGCTCGCGAAATGTTTTCACAACACTCTCTTTATCCTCAGTTATGAAAACAAAGTTGATTTTCTGTCCGAGTGGAGTTTCCTTGAAAGCTTTTATCTCAGGAAGCTCTTTTAAGCAAGGGCCGCACCAAGAGGCATAAAAATGCACTATGGTAATACCCGCTGTTAAATCGGATAATTTGTACTGAACATTTAAGCTGTCTACAACCACAATTTCATTTTGAGCAAGTTTTGGGACAGTCTTGTAACGAAAGAAAAAGAATACTCCAACACCCAAAAGAATCAGCCAAAGTACACGCTCAACTGAAAGGAATCTCCAAAATCTTTTAGAATACCAACCCTGCATTAGTCCTCTTCTTTTTCTCTATTTATTTCATTCCCTCGCTGGTCCATAGAGTCTTGCTCTTTTTCAATTTCCAATTGTTCAATCGAAGTAATGAAATTTTGTAATTCAACCTGAGTCATGGGTTTGAAATCTTTAGAGATGTTAAAAATATCAGCATCAATTTTAGATTTATTGATTTCTTTTAACTCCCAATAAGAATCTGCGTCTTGTTGAATGGAAACTATTAGTCCGGGCGCTTCAACAGATTGGAATAGGTAAGGAATATTTGAATATTGAAGAGTATACCAAACAAGCATGCTATCGGTTGTCCCGAATTCGGATTGCTTCAATGCATAGCCTTGTTTGCAGTTTAGACCGGCGATGATTTTGTCAGCACTCTTGCTCGCTGGAACAATAGTGTATAATTGATCTTTACTGAAGAAGGACGGGTCGAATTTCACTGCCATTTGCTGATTTGCAATTCGAGCGAGCATTGTTGCTTCTTTTTTTTCGGAATCAATAACGATAGAATAATTCATTGCCGACATGAAATCTTTCTCAGTAGATATTTCAGACAATAGGAGTTTTCCCTTTATGGTAAAGCCTATTGTTGGCGGAATATTCGGATCGTTAGAGTCAATGCGCTTCGAATTGTCGTAGAATTTTCTTCCATAAATGAGTTTTCCCTCAAAAGAAGATTGTTGTGCATGTGAAACCAAGCTCAAAAGCACAGCGAATAAAAACAGATTTAGCGTTTTCATGCGGTGAATTTACGAACTAATTTCTTGTCTTAAACAGATTCAACGCAACAACTCGGGAAACAGCGGGAGCAGCAACTGATAATCAGATTCACTCATTTCGCGATACTCCGAAGGGATTAGAAATTCTTCGTCTTTGACCTTTCTTTTAGAGAGTTTTTTTGTTCGAATGATTTGTGAGTGTCCTTCCTTGGTCAAATGCAATTCTAACAAGAGGCCAGGTACTTCCGAGTAGACCCCAAATATTTTCGTTGGACTTTTAAACGCAGTAGAATAATAAACGGTGGAGGATATTTCTTCAATGGAAACTTTACCCTTTCGGCAATTATATCCAGCTACTTTTTTCAATTTTCCATTCTCGGGAGAAAATGTCCCAACCGCATCAATATTCTTCATGCCCCGAACAGCAATTTTTTCGCCGTTGTGTGTCTTTAGCATAATTGACTCTCCCGTTTCGTAATTAATGATGAGCGAGTAGTCTTCGATATTCTCCGAATGGATATTCATTCGAGCGAGACTTCCTTTCAGTTTAATTTCGAAATCCATTTGCGGAATTTCACTGCTATCTGCTGTTAGGACTTCAATAAACAAGGTTCCTTCAAAGGCTTGTTGGGCTTGACTTTTTAGCCCAACGAAAACAAGCAGAAAGAACACAAGTCTTTTCATTAGTAATTCAAGATCTCAGCAATAACAGCACTTACTTTTTCTGCATTCGGAAGTAGTGCAGCCTCCAAATCACTGTTCAGCGGAATAGCCGGTGTAGGAACACTTCCATAGGTCTTAACCGGAGCATCCAAATACTCAAAGCAGTTCTCGGCAATTTTTCCGGCAAGCGCTTGAGCGAAACTGTTCATGGCAGGCTCTTCCGTCAATACAAGACATCTTCCACATTTCTTCACCGCTGCAAACACGGCATCTTCATCCAATGGCATTAAGGTGCGCAGATCTACAATTTCAATTTGTTGATCGAAGTTCTTCGCGGCATTCAATGCCCAATGAACGCCCATGCCGTAGGTGATGACTGCAATTGATTTTTTATGGTTCGAAGTGAGAACGGTGTTTGCTTTTCCAAGCGGAACAATGTAATCTTCCGAAGGCTCTATTGTGCGCGCCATGTCGGTGCCTTTCACCTTTGACCAATAGAGTCCTTTGTGCTCGAGCATGACAACCGGATTCGGATCATAGAAGGCTGCTTTCAATAGACCTTTCAGATCGGCCCCGTTGCTTGGGTAAACCACTTTTATTCCGCGAATGTTACACAACACGCTCTCTACACTGCTGCTGTGGTAGGGTCCGCCGCTTCCGTATGCGCCAATGGGAACACGAACAAGGGCTTGCACATTCCACTTTCCATTCGTCAAATAATAACTGCGAGCGGCTTCCGTAAACAATTGATTCAATCCTGGCCAGATGTAGTCTGCGAATTGAACTTCCACAATAGGTTTTAATCCCGCAACGCTCATTCCAACAGTGCTTCCAATAATGAAAGCTTCTTGAATAGGCGTGTTGAAGACACGGTTGTCGCCGAATTTTTCTGCCAAGGTTGCGGCTTCACGAAACACTCCACCTAAACGCTTGCCCACGTCTTGTCCGTAAAGCAAGGCTTCCGGATGCTTCGCCAAAATTTCTTGCATTGCAAACAGAGCACAGTCCACCATCACTGTGGCCTCTTTTCCTTGCGGAGCGCGTTCGCCTTTTTCTTCCGTGATTGGAGTTGGTGCATAGGCATGATCCATCAAGGAAGAAGGAGCAGGGTCTTCGGCAGTTGAGGCGCGCTCGTAATCGCGTAAAATATTTTCGCCGGCTTTCTTCCACACATCATCCAACGTGCTCTCAGAAAAACCGAAGTTGTTTAATTGCTTTTTGAACTTCGGAAGCGGATCTCTTTTTTCTGCTTCTTCCAAATCGTGTCTGTACCATTCCTTGCGAACACCGGAGGTGTGATGTCCCAACAAAGGAACCTTGCAGTGCAGAAGCCACGGTTTGCGCGTCTTGCGCATGCTGCTTAAAATTTCTTGAATGGTGTTGAAGCTTTGAACGAAGTCGGTTCCATCGATACTCTTCACACGAATATTCGGATAAGCTTTTGCTAGGTTTGTTGCATCTCCAGAACGAATTTCAGAGGCATGCGCGCTGATGTCCCATTCGTTGTCTTGAACAAAGAACAATACTGGAAGCTGTTTCAAATTGGCCATGTGCAACGCCTCGGTCACTTCACCTTCGGTCATAGCCGCATCACCGATTGAGCAAACCACAACAGACGGGTTGTCTGTGTCGTTCAACCCTTGAAGTTCCTTGTACTGAACACCCATGGCAACGCCAACAGTTGGAATGGCTTGCATTCCGGTTGCGGAAGACTGATGCGGAATCTTCGGCATGTTCGGACGGTTCAACGAAGGGTGACTGTAATACGTTCTTCCCCCACTGAACGGATCGTCTTTCTTTGCAAACAGTTGAAGCATGAGCTCATAAGGAGTCATGCCAATACTTAACAAAATACTGTCGTCTCTGTAGTAAGCAGAAAGGTAGTCGTCTTTGGTCAGTTGAAGCCCAAGCGCAATCTGGCAAGCCTCGTGTCCGCGAGAAGTCGCGTGCACATACTTGGAAGTGACTTTGGCGTTCGCTTCGTATAGGTCAGATAGCTGACGCGCAGTGGTCATTTTTTCAAAGGCCAACAGCAAAGTGTCGCTATTCAAGTTCAATTCGTTTTCCATGAAATTTTCTTTCGGACTGCAAGTTACAACAAGGCGGTATATCAAAGAAACCGTTTTACCTTTGGAACATGCAATTTTTCAAATACCACGGCACCGGCAACGATTTCATTATGGTTGATAATCGTGAAAATTCTTGGCAGCCCACCTCGGAGGAAGTCGCAGAGCTCTGCGATAGACATTTCGGAATAGGAGCAGACGGATTAATTCTGATTGAAGGCGATGAAGAGACAGAGTTCTACATGAACTATTATAACTCAGACGGATCGCAATCTTTTTGTGGAAATGGAAGCCGCTGTGCGGTTGCTTTCGCAAAGAGCCTGGGTATTTTAGATAAAGAAGAGGCTTCATTCAGAGCCATCGATGGGTATCACGAAGCGAAAATCAACGGAGAGGAAATCTCCATTCGAATGGGCGATGTTACAGAGGTTGTTGTTCGAAATGAAAATGAATATTTTGTGAATACAGGTTCTCCGCATGTGGTTCGCATGGTGGAAGACTTGAATCTCGATGTTATGGAGTTGGGCAGCGAAGTGCGCTACAGTCAAGAGTTTGAGAAGGAAGGAACCAATGTGAATTTTTTAACCTTGTTGAACGAAGACGAGGCCATGGTTCGCACATACGAACGCGGCGTGGAAGGTGAAACACTTTCATGCGGGACTGGAGTAACGGCATGTGCAATTGTTATGAATCATTTGTCGAATAGCCCAGCGCAAAAAGAAATTCACACTTTGGGGGGAGATTTAATTGTTCGATTTGAAAGAACCGCAAAAGGCTATGAAAACATTTGGTTGTGCGGTCCTGCTGAACTCGTATTTAAAGGAGAATGGTTGTCATGAAAAGAATAATTGCCTGCTTCATTTTTATAGCATTGGCCTTCGGCGCAAATGCTACCGTTAATAATCATGTCGGAGAACTTCCACGAATGACCTTGTTGACTTGCTCTCCGGGTGAAGAACTCTACACCTGCTTCGGACACAGCGCTCTTCGTTATACAGATACCCTGAATGGCGAATGGGTCGATTTGGTTTTCAATTACGGGACATTTGAATTTTCAGAAGGCTTCTATTTGAAGTTCGCCAGAGGCAAACTGAATTACATGTTGAGCGTTGAAGACTTCGCCGATTTCCAACAACAGTATTTGTATGGTGGAAGAGGGATTTTAGAAAATGAATTCAAGCTTAACGCTGAGCAGATCCGTTTGTTGGGGGCTATGCTAATTGAAAATGCGAAAAAGGAAAACAAGTATTTTCAGTACGATTTCTTTTACGACAATTGTGCTACCCGCGTTCGTGATATCGTGTTAAAAGCCTTTCCTGAAATTCAACAAAACGAAAAGACATTTTCAAATCGACCAAGATTTCGTCACGACATTGATGTCTATTTAGCGCATCAGTATTGGGCCGATTTCGGAATTGATTTGGTTTTGGGAATGCCTTGCGACAAAACTCCTGAGGCGGGACAAACATCGTTTTTACCCGATAGTCTTCAGTCAAACATGATGGCTTGGACCATCAATGGAACTAAAATTTTAGGCAGGTCGAATGAAATTCTTCCTGTCGATGATTCGTTGTTTGAAAAAGAAACGAAATCGGCAAAACCAATTTTTTACGTTACGCTATCTGCAATCCTCTTTGCAGCGTTCAGCGCTTATCTCATTTGGAAAAAGCGCGGATGGAATTTATCGGAGCGAATTTTCTTAGGATTCTTTGCGCTTCTTGGAGTGGTTCTTTTGGTGATGTGGTTCTTAACCGATCACACCACCACGAAGTGGAACTTCAATATACTTTGGGCAAACCCAATGTTATTTGCTTTAGCCTTTGCGCGCGTGAGCGCAGTTAAGGTTTGGGTTCGAAAGTACGCTTTCGTTCAAATGGGTTTGTCGGCATACGTGCTCTTAGCGCTATTTCTTCCAGTCATTGGAATTCAAACTTTTCCAGATGAAATAGGCGCATGGCTTGTTGCGCAATTGATTTTAATTTATCGATTCACCCGAATCACAAAACCTGTTAAAGGATAGATTATATTTGATACCATGCATTCGAAAATCTATCTCTGTCTTTTTGCTTGTATAGCCTTGCTTCCTTCCTGCAAGAAAGATGAACCTACCTCATGGGAATCGAATTGGGTAGCACCTTTGGCGCACGGTAGATTAACCTTGTCGGATTTAACGGCAGACAACGGATACACAGACAATGCAGGAATTTATCATTTGTTTTTCGAAAAAATAATTTCCGGATTTGGGACAAGCGATTTAACCCAAATTCCTGATACCAATATCTCACAGAAATTTGTGGTGCCATTAACCGGCGGACCTTTTCAAATTCCCGGAAACACAGCCATCATTACACAGAACCAAAACTACTCTGTAGAGACCAACGGAACCGGGCTGCGCATGGTGAAAGTGAAGTCTGGACAAATGATTGTGCACGTGAAATCTTATGTGAATGCTTACTTGCATCCGCGTTTCACTTTATATAATGTTTCGGAGGTATATGGAAACAATACCGAGATAGATTTTGCATTAACTCCAGGCAGTTCAGCAGTTCCATCTGAAGGATACTACACTATTGATATGGCGAATAAGTACGTTGTTCTCTCAGGAACAACGGGCTTCGATTACAACAAACTTTCAACGCATCTTGAAATCAAGACAGAGTATGGAACCACTGCCGATCAGAATACGATATATGGACAAGACTCAGTGAGATTTGAATTACTCATGTCAGATTTGATTATCGATTACGCCAAGGGTTATTTCGGAAATGATACTTACGCTTTCAACGAGACATTCAACTTAGCTGAAAGCGCAAACATGCCAACCGGAATGCTAGCCTTGGATCAAGCTTCATTCGGATTTCATATGACACACAAAATGGGATTTGATGGTAAGTTGAAGATTGATAACGTTATGGGATTGAATACATACATGAATACAGGTGTTCAGCTTACTGGAGGGAATTTGTACAACCCATTTTTTATTACGCGATCTATTGATGAGGGAGGAACCGCTTCTGTTTCTAACTACGATATTGATTTGAATGAGGGGAACAGTAACATTACTTCGTTTATGGGAAGTTTGCCATATGCCGTTCTTTTCACAGGTAGTTTGCAATTGAATCCTTTCGGAAATGTAAGTGACGGAAATGATTTCTTTTATGAAAATCAGTTAACAGAAGCGAAGCTTGTTGTAGATGTTCCACTTCGTTTGGCAGCGAACGATCTAACATTGAAGGATACGTTGAATGTGGACGTTACAACCGATGCTGCACGTGTAAGTTCATTGACCTTGGATGTTCAAAATGCTTTTCCAATGTCTTGGTCGTTGAATCTTGCAACGCTTTCAGGTGTCGTGATTGCTTCAGATCTTATGGTTTTAAATGGAAATAGCGTAGATGCGTTCGCTCTTCCAATTTCAACCACATTACAAATTCCGATTACGGAAGCGCAATGGAATTCAATTAAATCGGAGGGAAAGTTGATCATGCAAGTTGTTTCAAACACGCCTTCCTATCCTAATTTGGTGAATCTCTACAATTCTTATTTCATAGACGTTCGCGTGAAAGCGGGTATAGTCCTTAATGCCGAAGTTCAATGAGAAAATTAATTGTTGTATTTATATTCATTGTTTTCGGAAGTGCTTCTTTCGCTCAAACTTCTTATCTGTGGTTGACGAAGTCGGATACTACAGGAAAAGCGTTTCGTGGGATACTCGATCTTCAGGGAAGCGCAACTGCAGGCAGTACTTTTTTAACGAAGGAACTTGTTAAGCCTTTTGCTGTTGGTGGAATAGTCACTGCTGAAGCGCGAAATTCTGCTGTTGATGGAATGTCAGACCTCGGGGTGTTCGGAGGAAACGCAAATGTTCGCGCACGCTATTACGGAGGGCGTGACAGTTTATTTGGAAGTGAAATGCTCGACTTGTTTATTCAAGTTGGAAAAGGGTATTTCGGAAGTGGAAGAATCTCAAAAGATGCCTTCGATTTGTTGAGCAATGGGAATGTTAATTTTCAAGGAGTACGTGTTCCGTTGAATTCCATTCAAGGAGAGGTGCAAGGATTTCAATCCATCGGATTTGGAATCTACGATAAGCGAACATTCAGCTCGATTGGCATTTCTATGGTGAATGGATTAACCTATCAACAATTCAGTTTATTTCCGCCTTCATCATTCTACACTTCGGCGAACGCCGATACTTTGCAATTGGATTATTCAGGTGAGTATGTCCATTCAGCAGCTGCAAGACCAAATGGAAATGGAATCGGATTCAGCATAGATGGTGAATACAATTTTGTAAGAGACAGAGGTGTCGACAAGAAGGAAGTATGGAATACACTCGGTGTGCGCAATTTAGGATGGGTGAATTGGAACGGGCAAAGTGAAGTTGTTTCTTTCGATTCAACATTGACTTGGACGGGAGTGGATTTGAATGGAATTTTGAATGGCGATTCGTTGTTGAATGGAACTTCGGGTTTTGCAGACACCTTGGTAACGAATGCTCAGAATGTATCTTTTTGGAGACCGCTTCGCGGATCGTTTTATGTGCGTTCGGTTTATCGCTGGAGTGAAAAGGTTCGGTTAACAGCTGGATTGGAAATGTACGCAGCTCCTATGAAACCTTTGGCTACCGTTGGTTTTATGTACATGCCGAAGAATAATTGTGTGGCTTCTATAAATATCTCAAACGGAGGATACGCCAATTGGAAATTGGGAATGGGTGTGCAATGGTTAATAGCGAATCAATTTTATTTAGGTGTTCAAACCTCAAATGTTCCAGGATATTTTTTTAAGAGTGCTCGCGAAATGCAAGCCTCTATTCAAGTGAGTTATTTATTCAAAACAAAAAAGAAAGACAATGAATAGTGCAGATGTAATGAAAATGGCACAAACGAAATCGTTGGTGTTGTTGGCCGGTCCATGCGTTGTGGAAGGTGAGGATTTGGTAATGGAAGTTGCTGGACGTGTGAAAGAGATTACAGATAAGTTGGGAATGCCCTATGTTTTCAAAGCTTCATATAGAAAAGCAAATCGCTCGCGCGTTGATTCATTTACTGGGTTGGGCGATCAAATCGGATTGGAACTCATTCAAAAAGTTGGAAAGACATACGGCATTCCAACTGTAACAGATATTCATGCTGCCGATGAAGCAGCCATGGCTGCAGCTTTTGTAGATGTTTTACAAATTCCAGCATTCTTGTGTCGTCAAACAGATTTGCTTCAAGCAGCTGCTGCAACAGGGAAAGTGGTGAACATTAAGAAAGGTCAATTCCTTTCTGCTGAATCCATGAAGCACGCTGTGAACAAGGTAAAAGAGGCTGGCAACAATAACGTTTGGTTGACTGAACGAGGAACCATGTTCGGCTATCAAGATTTAGTAGTAGACTATCGCGGAATTCCTGTGATGCAAGATTACGCCCCTGCCATTATGGACTGTACGCACTCTTTGCAACAGCCAAATCAAAGCAGCGGTGTTACGGGTGGAAAACCTGAGCTCATTGGAACCATTGCGAAGGCTGCTGTTGCAGTGGGTGTAGACGGATTGTTTATTGAAACTCATCCGAATCCAGCTGTGGCTCTGAGCGATGGCGCAAACATGCTTCAGTTAAATAAGCTTGAAGAGCTGTTGGAACAAGTCATGGAAATTCGTGCGGTGATCAAAAAATAATTCATGAAGAAAATTGGATTCATTCTTTTAGTTGTGACGCTCGCTTTCAATCTAGAAGGCCTTGCTCAGCCTGTGGTTCACAATTATGGAAGTTTGGGATCTGATGAATACGTGTCGATGGTGCAATACCCAACTGGAGGGTTTATAGCTATTGGAACAACAGGAGGTGAAGTAGGTTCGCAAACAGATGTGTACATTTCGAAATTGAATCCTTCGTTGGATTGTGAGTGGACATTCAATATCGGAGGAGTGGGAATCGAACGCGGCAACGACGTCGCTGTAGCTTCAGACGGAAGTATTTATTTCTGCGGTATGATTTTGAGCAATTCGGTGACCGGTTATAAAGCTTTAATTGGAAAATTAGATGCAAGTGGTAACCTCATCTGGTCGCAAGAATTTGGTGAAGGTGTTTGGGATGAAGCGCGAAGTGTTTTGATAGATACAAATGGAAATATTTGGGTGGCAACGAATTCTTATTTTCCAACAGGAGAAGAGAAAGTAATCCTTTATTCGTTCAATGAAACTGGAGGAATTTCTGCGCCCCTTGAAATTGAATCTGCAGGTGCAAACAAAAATGCGGGGCTTGAATATTACGACAATGAAATTTATATCTTGAACAATCACGAAGAAGGTGGCAACGCCCATTATAGCGTGAAGAAACTAGACAATACAGGAACGTTATTACAGACGTATGAGGTAAGTGGATTGGGAGTTCAAGGACATGATTTGCAAGTGTGGAGTTACGGTGTTTTTGTAGCTGGTGAGTTCTTGAATGGAAGTTTTCGTAATCCATACACGTGTGCATTCAACCTCGACGGCACGGTTAACACAGAAACCTATAACACATTCAATTTCAACATGTGGTACAACGCAGCTCATTCGAATTCGGAAGGGTATACGCTGGCTGGAGAGACTACTGACTTTGGATTTGGAGAACAGGAGTGGGTGCTACACAGAGCAAATGTTTTGGGTCAATATGCAGGAGGTGGAACGATTGGAACAAACAAATTTGAAGTGTGCAAAGATTTATTGGTGGTGAACGACACAGTTTATTTGGTTGGAAGTTCTAACGGGTTTCAATTGAACAAACAGCAACAATCGACAATTTATCGAAATGAGTCGGTTGTGCTTTCGGCATTAGATCCAACAAGTGTGAACAACGATTGCTTCTATGTAGGCGTCGAAGATTTAACAGTCAACAGCCACCTTTACTTTTATTCAATTGGAAACAATGAATTTTTTCCTTCTTCGCAGGTCAATGCGCTTAGTGTTGAAGTCTATGGTTTAGATGGAAAATTAATTTTCGTGAACACCAATATTTCCTCGTTTCAATTGAATATTCCTGCGGGCATTTACTGCCTGGTTTTTCATTCAGAAAATCAATCGGGAATTCAGAAAATTATTATTCGTTAACGCGAAGAAAGCGCAATGGAGTAGACGCCAGGCAAGGCTTCTAGCTCTGATTGAATTTCTTTGGTAACAGCAATTTTGTTTCGTTCGCCACTTGGAAGCACCACTCGGTCATCGCCATTTTTCAATTCAATGCGAAGTTGCGCGAATCCAGAATTTTTAATCAAGAGTTGATCAAGTTTTTCAATCGTTTGTTCGGTTAAAAATTCAGAGTCGATGCCAATGGTTAAATATCGTCCGAACTTTTCTTTTACTTCAGCAAGCAAGGTGATTTCTACAATTTGAAACTCTGTTTTTTCCTCTTCTTGCTGTCCGTATCTGCGCTTTTGAAAACGTCCGCGAACATATAAAAAGAAGTTGTCTTGCATGTAAGCCTTGAAGTTCATGTAGTCTTTTCGGAACAAACGGAAGTCGTGTGATCCTTCGCCGTTTTCCAATGTGAAACTCCCGTATGGATTGCCTTGTTGCGACATGCGGTGCTGTGTGTTTTTGACAATGCCCGCAAATGCAATTTCTCTTCCCACATTGGATTCTGGATTCTCGAGCGCTTCCATCGCGTTCGGATGGCAGAAGGCTTCAATCTCAAGTGCGAAGTCGTCAAGCGGATGACCAGAAATAAACATACCTACTAATTCCTTCTCTTTCGATAATTCGGTGAGAGCATCCCAAGGTTCAACTTTCGGAACAGCGGGCGGTTGAATTTGCACACCTGAATCTTCACCGAAAAGTGAAGCTTGTGACGAGTTCTTTCCGTCGCGCGCTGCGCGTCCGTATTTCACGAGGGTGTCAATGAATCCTTCGCCTTTATTGTCAGTTCCGAAATAGGCAGATCGTGTAATGCCGAATCGGTCGAAGGCTCCGCACATCGCAAGGCTTTCCAATACACGTTTATTGGCTGCTTTGTCGTCTACACGTTCAAGAAAATCGAAAACACTTTCGAAAGGTTTCGTCTCACGTTCACGAATCATGCTTTCCACCGCGTTTTCTCCAACGGCTTTCACAGCAGCAAGACCGAAGCGAATAGCGCCTTCTTTGTTTACCGAAAAAAGCGAAAGCGATTCATTTACATCAGGAGACAAAACTGGAATGCGCATACGCTTACATTCTTCCATGAAAAAGGTAACTCCCTTGATGTCGTTCATGGAATTGCTTAAGGTAGCCGCCATGAATTCAGCAGGGTAGTGCGCCTTCAGATAGGCTGTCTGATAAGCAATCCATGCGTAACACGTCGAGTGTGATTTGTTGAAGGCATAACTCGCAAACTTTTCCCAGTCAGTCCAAATCTTCTCAAGTTTGTCTGCCGGATGTCCGTTAGCAATAGCTCCTTCCATGA
>JBJOFG010000015.1:0-148507 GCA_046048875.1 Bacteroidota bacterium
ATTCCTACGATGTAATTGGAAAATCGAAGATTTTATTCCTACTATGTAATGGGAAATCCTTCGGATTTATTCCTACGATGTAATTGGAAAATCGAAGATTTTATTCCTACTATGTAATTGGAACTACGTTGTTGGAACTACGTTGTTGGACCCTCGCAGCGGAGTTGCCCTCGTTTTAAAGAAACCCTCGCGAAGCATTCGCCAAAGGCATTCGTTGAAAACATTTGTTGCTCCGCAACATTCGCCCTCCGGGCATTAGTTGCTCCGCAACATTATTCCTCCGCCAACCTCTTCTCGAATTTATTGTAAATGAAAAACATCAATAATCCGAACACCACTGCTGCAACGATAAGGATGGTGTTCATTAATCCTGTTACCGAAAATGATAAGCGAATGAGAATGGTGGAAATAATAAATCCCGAATTCCGAATAACCTTGTGAAACTCATCGGTATGAAAAAATGAAAACAGCAAGAGAAAAACATCTACAATAATCAAAACGGTAAAAAACTGCTCGAAAAACACATTGTTCAAATTCTGAAACGCAACATCGGCGTTTTCAGATGGAGATAAAACACCAAATAACCATGTAGAGAACGAATACATAGAGAGAACTATCAGGATTGGCACAAGTGCCAACGCCATAAGTTTCTTCACTCGAATAAAACGGGCAGTTCCAGCTTCTTTACTCATGTCAGCCTCTGTTGCTAAATTTCTTTTCTTACTTTGCTTGAAGAATAAATAAATCAGGAAAAAGAGAATGACCGAAGCCAAGATATCATACGTAAACTGCAAATCATATTTCTGACTGAACCAATCCGGCGAAAGAGACAATGCAGAGAGATCTTTGAAAATTCTGCGGATAATAATTAGCGTAATAATCTCGTACTGCTTGCCTATGTAAGTGGTAATTGAACGCGGCAGATAAAAAATAAGCAAGTAAACTTCGTATACCAATACAAACGAAAAAGGCGTGTAAATGGCTGCAATAGGGTTTTCAAAAAGTGTTGTACCAGTATCAATCTTTACCACACCCAAATCCACCAAAAAGATAATCGAAAGGTGAATGAAGAAACTCGCTATCGCAATAATGAGAATGATTCGCTCACTCTTCTTTCGCGTTTCGTCGGACAATAACGTTTGATAAAGAGAGTGTTCTAGTTGATTCATTATTAAAGAACAAGATAGAGAGAACAAAGTTCACGCTTTGGAAAACCTTCGGTTTTATTCCTACTTCGTAATGGGAAAATCGAAGATTTTATTCCTACTATGTAATTGGAACTACGTTGTTAGAACTACGTTGTTAGAACTACGTTTCCCGATAGCTATCGGGAGGAACTTCGTTGTTAGACCCTCGCAACGGAGTTGCCCTCGTTTCAAAGAAACCCTCGCAAAGCCATTTGCCCTCGTCCGTAGGACCCTCGCGAAGCATTCGCCGAAGGCTTTCGTTAAAAACATTCGCCCTTCGGGCATTCGTTCGAAGAACATTCTGTATTACATTTGCACCGCACTTATCCAGAAAGACGGAGGGAATAGGCCCTTAGATGTCTTGGCAACCCGGTAAAGCAGGGTGCCAATTCCTACCTCGAAGCAGTTCGAGGGGAGATAAGAAAGGAAGTTTCACTTCCGTCCCATTGGGCAGTGCAACACACGCTATGGGAATACTACAAGACATTTCAACAAACATTTTACTTCTCGACGGTGCTATGGGCACGCAAATTCAATTGCTGAATTTGACCGAAGAAGATTATCGCGGAGAACAATTCAAAGATCACCCTTCGCCGCTGAAGGGCAACAACGATCTGCTGTGCATCACGCGTCCGCATTTCATTGAGCGCATTCACCTCAACTACCTCGAGGCGGGTGCAAACATCATTGAAACCAACACCTTCAATGCACAGCGTATCTCGTTGGAAGATTACAAACTCACACACATCGCCTACGAACTCAATGTGGCGGCGGCGAAAGTGGCAGTGGCCGCGCGAGATAAATTTCAACATGAAAATCCGAATGCACCGAAAGCATATGTGGCCGGTGCCATTGGTCCTACTTCGAAAACATGCTCGCTCTCACCCGATGTGGAACGTCCCGAATTCAGAGCCGTGAATTACAACGAATTGAAGTCTGCCTACCGCGAACAAGTGGAAGGACTTTTAGACGGAGGTGTAGATGCTATCCTCGTTGAAACCATCTTCGATACCCTCAACGCGAAAGCCGCATTCCATGCGATTCTCGATGTGATGGAAGACCGAAACCTTTCCGCCATTACCAAAGAAAATCCAAACGGAGATCTTGCCATTATGGCCAGCGGTACCATTACGGATTTAGCGGGAAGAACGCTAAGCGGACAAACAGCTGCGGCATTCGCCGTTTCGCTGGAACACGTTCCGCTTTTCAGTTTGGGATTCAACTGCGCTTTGGGTGCTGAACAATTGCTTCCGCAAGTGCTCGCGCTGAAAGCCTTCACCAATGCGTATTTGAGCGCGTATCCGAATGCAGGATTGCCCAACGCTATGGGCGGGTATGACGAAAGCCCGGAAACCTTCCGCTCGAAAATTGCTCCGTTTTTAAATCAACCCGAACTCCGAATCATAGGCGGATGTTGTGGCACTTCGCCCGCGCACATCAAAGCCCTTCACGAACTCATTCATTCCGAAAACAACCATGCATAACACACTCTTCCTTTCCGGACTTGAAGTCGTACGCATTGAAGCGCAATCGAACTTCATTAACGTGGGTGAACGCACCAACGTGGCCGGGTCTATTCAATTCAAAAAGGCCATTCAAGAAAAGGATTATAACAAGGCCATTGCCATTGCCCGCGAACAAGTGGAAAGCGGTTCGGTGATTCTGGACATTAACATGGACGATGCACTGATCGACGGCGTGGAGGCCATGCGTACGTTTTGCAACTTGCTGGCTGCAGAGCCCGACATTAGCCGCGTTCCGTTGATGATCGATTCATCAAAATGGGAAATCATTGAAGCCGGTTTGCAATGCGCGCAAGGAAAGTGTATTGTGAATTCCCTCAGTCTGAAAGACGGCGATGAAGCCTTTATTGAAAAGGCGAAACTGGTAAAGAAATACGGCGCTGCGATTGTGGTGATGGCGTTCGATGAACACGGCCAAGCAGATACCTACGAGCGTAGAATTAACATCTGTAAACGCGCTTATCGCGTGTTGACAGAAGTTGTGAAATTCCCAGCGCACAACATCATTTTCGATCCGAATATTTTTCCAGTTGGAACCGGCTTGGAAGAACATAAAAACTACGCAATCGATTTCTTCAAAGCCACAGAATGGATCAAACAAAATCTTCCGCATGCGAAAGTGAGCGGAGGCGTTTCGAATGTCTCATTTTCGTTTCGAGGAAACAACGTTGTGCGCGAAGCAATGCACGCTTCTTTCCTTTATCACGGCGTGAAAGCCGGGATGGACATGGGAATTGTGAATACCGCGCAGCTTGCGGTGTACGACGAAGTCGATAAAAATTTAATGTTGAAGGTGGAAGATGTTATTCTCAATCGAACTGAAAATGCCACCGAAGCACTACTTGAAATAGCGCAAGAATTCAACACGCAAAAAAATAAAATTGAAACGGTAGCAGCATGGAGAAGCGAGTCGCTTCAGAAACGATTGTCGCACGCGCTTGTGCACGGCATAACCACACACATTGAAGAAGATGTGCTGGAAGCACTCGAGCACTACCCCACTCCTCTCGCTATTATCGAAGGACCTTTGATGGACGGAATGAATATCGTGGGCGATTATTTCGGAAGTGGAAAAATGTTTCTTCCACAAGTGGTGAAAAGTGCGCGCGTCATGAAAGCCGCTGTGGCTGTGCTCGAACCGCAATTGCTCGCGGAAAAAGAACGCAACCCTTCCACCCATGAAGCGAAGAAAAAAATAGTGCTCGCCACCGTAAAAGGAGACGTGCACGACATTGGAAAAAACATTGTGAGCATTGTCTTGGCGTGCAACGGATATGACATTGTAGACCTCGGAGTTATGGTTCCGAATGAGGTCATTATTGAAACCGCTATTCGTGAAAACGCCGATGCCATTGGCCTTAGCGGACTCATTACGCCTTCCCTGGAAATCATGTGCGACTTGGCTGAAGATCTTTCAAGACGTAAATTGAATTTCCCACTGCTCATTGGAGGTGCTACCACTTCCCGCGTGCACACTGCCGTGAAGATTGAACCACGCACCCACGTTCCTGTTATACACGTCAACGATGCCAGTAAAGTCGTTCCAGCCGTGCGCAGTTTGTTCAACAAAAACGAAAGCGAAGCTTTCCTTCAACACATAAAAACCGACTATGCGCGTGTTCGCGAAAACTACGAAACACATCAGCGTGAAAAACGTCGCGTGTCACTGAACGAAGCGCGTAGCAATGCATTCAAAGCATCTGCTGAACACATTCCCTTCAAACCGAAACAACTCGGAATACAAAAGTTTAAATTTAGTTTGAAGGAAGTGTCAGAATACATCGACTGGACACCCTTCTTCCAAGCGTGGCAATTGGCTGGGAAATTTCCTGATGTGTTAACCGATGAAGTTGTTGGAGCCCAAGCCACAGTTTTGTACAAAGAGGTGCAAGTACTTTTGAATTCTTGGATTAACGAAGGAAGAACAACCGAAGGAACATTCGGTTTGTTCCCAGCAAAACGAAAAGACACCGACGACCTTGAAGTCTTCTCGAAGGCTTATTCTTCCTGCAACGAAGACGTGACTTTCCTAACACTTCGTCAACAAACACAGAAAGCGCAGGGTGTTCCGAACTTTGCGCTAGCTGACTTCATAGCTTCTGACCGCGAAGATTACATCGGCTGTTTCGCAGTTACCACCGGACAATGGGCCGAAGACATTGCAAATCAATTCAAATTGAACAACGACGATTACAACGCCATTCTTTCGAAGGCACTCGCCGATCGTTTGGCAGAAGCCACAGCCGAATTGCTACATGAAAAAGTTCGAAAAGAATACTGGGGTTACGCATCGAACGAACACCTTTCGAATGCCGATCTCATCTCGGAAAAGTACACCGGTATTCGTCCGGCACCGGGTTATCCTGCTTGCCCCGACCACGAAGAAAAGCGCACCATCTGGAAATTATTGAATGTGGAAAATGAAATTGGAATCTCGTTAACCGAGTCGCTCGCTATGTATCCGACTGCCTCTGTAAGTGGCTATTTCATTGGCCATCCGGAAAGTAAATATTTCGGTGTGGGGAAAATTGAAATGGATCAAGTGGAAGATTATGCGCAGCGCAGAGGCGTTAGCGTTCAAGAAGCAAAAAAAATATTATCACCCTTATTGTTCTAATATGAAAGTCATTCAGCATTTGGAAGAAGCGAAGCGCACGTTGTTCAGCATTGAAATTTTACCTCCGTTGAAAGGAGATAATATTCAAGAGATTTACACCACCATGAACGAACTCATTCAGTTCGAACCTGCGTTTGTAGACGTGACTTATCACCGCGAAGAATATGTCTTTCGTGATGCTGGGAATGGTTTGTTGAAGAAACACACGGTTCGCAAAAGACCAGGTACAGTGGGCATTTGCGCGGCGTTGTTGAACAAGTATCAAATCGATACCATACCGCATATCATATGCGGAGGATTCTCGAAACAAGACACGGAAGACGCGTTGATAGACCTTCACTTTTTAGGCATTGACAATGTGCTTTTATTGCGCGGAGATGCTATTAAAAGTGAAGGAAGATTTGTTCCTGAAGTCGATGGAAACAAATACGCGAAAGAGTTGGTTCAGCAAGTGGTAAACATGAATGAAGGGAAGTATCTCGATCCCGATTTGCGCAATGTGCAACACACGAACTTCTGCATTGGCGTTGCTGGATATCCAGAAAAACATTTCGAATCGCCGAATCAGCAAATGGACTTGAGCTATTTGAAACAGAAAGTAGACGCCGGTGCGGAATACATTGTGACGCAGATGTTCTTCGACAATAAAAAATATTTCTCCTTTGTGGAAGCCTGTCGTTCTGCGGGAATCAACGTCCCCATTATCCCAGGACTGAAGCCGTTGAGCACCTTGTCTCAATTGAACATTCTCCCGCATCACTTCCACATAGACATTCCGCAAGAATTAACAGAACAAGTTTTGCGCGCGAAGAGCAAAGAAGAGATTCAAGAGATCGGCATCGCTTGGTGCATTGCACAATCGAAAGAACTCAAAGACGCCGGAGTTCCTTGTTTGCATTATTACACGATGGGAAAGGTTAAGGCGATTTCTGCGATAGCTTCAAGTGTTTTCTAATCGAAATGTCATTTCGATCAATCACTTCGTGATCAATTGCGTTGCAATCAATCGCTCCGCGAGTAACTAAAATAGTCGAAGACATTCGCGAAGCATTCGTCGCTGACATTCGTTGCTGCGCAACATTCGCCCTTCGGGCATTTGGCATAAACCCGCATAACATGTTCTAGTTTTTCCATTCTCACTCAACTAAATTTATTTCTGAAAATAAAAATTAATTACTTACCTTTGACGTTAGTAACGTCACGCGTTACCATGATTAAATCATTTGGAAATAGAAGTACTGAACGTATTTGGAATGGCTTATACAATCGAGCTTTCTCCCTTGAAATTCAGGAGATCGCTCGCAGAAAACTTAGAATGCTGAATAGTTCTGCAGATATTATTGACCTTAGAGTACCTCCTTCAAACAAGCTGGAAAAACTAAAGGGCAATCTGAAAGAATATTATTCCATTCGAGTGAACAATCAGTGGCGAATAATTTTCAAATGGCATGAAAACAATGCTTATCAAGTTGAGTTAATTGATTATCACAAATGAAGAAATTAAAGAACATACATCCAGGAGAGATCTTACTAAAAGAGTTTTTAGAACCCTTAGAAATCAGCAGCTATCGCTTGGCGAAAGACTTATGTATCCCACAAACAAGGATTTCTTCTATCGTTAATGGTACAAGAAGAATCACAGCCGACACAGCTCTTCGCTTATCTCTTTACTTTGGCAACTCAGCCAAATTCTGGCTTTCACTTCAAGATGATTATGACATTGAGGAAGAGCTTCGCTCTAAAAAGAAAGAACTCGGATTGATTAAACGATGTGAACTTGGTAAAAAGAAAACCTTCGGTTTTATTCCTACTTCGTAATTGGAAATCCTTCGGATTTATTCCTACTTCGTAATTGGAAAATCGAAGATTTTATTCCTACTGTGTAATGGGAAAATCGAAGATTTTATTCCTACTGTGTAATTGGAACTGCGTTGTTAAACCCTCGCAACGAAGTTGCCCTCGTTTCAAAGAAACCCTCGCAAAGCGATTTGCCCTCGTCCGAAGGACCCTCTAACGTTTTTCGCACCCCTCGCAAGACTCTCCCTTTTTAAAGAAAAGCCGCTTCACAACATAATACGTCGCGAAAAGAAGAACAGCTATCGTTAGCGCGACTTGCATTAGCTGAACAGGTTAAAGGTTAGAAGGGCGAGTGTGTATGCCATGAAGCCCATGTAGAGCACTTGAATAATGGGCCATTTCCACGTTTTCGTTTCGCGTTTTACGGCGGCGAAGGTGGCCATGCATTGCATTGCGAAAACGTAGAAGACCATGAGAGACAGTCCAGATGCAAGAGAATAGGCTGGTTTGCCGGTTTGAAGGTTAATGTCTTCACGCATGCGGGTGAGCAACGATTCGTCTTCTTCGAAATTTTCTCCAGCGCTGTATAAGGTTGCCATGGTACCCACGAACACTTCGCGCGCTGCGAAAGAGGTAAGTAACGAAACGGTCATCTTCCAGTCGTATCCCAACGGAGCGAAGACCGGAGAGATGGACTTCCCGGCTTGACCCAAATACGATTCTTCAATTTGTGTTTTGCCTTGTTCAACAGCGGTGTCGTTGATCTTCGGGAAGGCAGCCAATGCCCACAGGACAATGCTTATGGCCAAGATTATTTTTCCGGCATCGAAGACAAACGCTTGAACTTTTTCTTTGAGGTGAAGTAGAATGTTCTTCCAGCGAGGCCAGCGGTATTCGGGCATTTCCAACAACAAGAAACTCTTTTCGTTGGAACGAATGAACTTATTCATGACCATGGCCACCAGCAACGCGCCAATGACACCCAACGCATACAACGCGAACAAGACCATGCCTTGCACGCCAATGAATCCGTATATGTAAGTGTTTGGAATAACCAAATAGATTAGCAACACGAAAACGGGAATGCGCGCCGAGCAGCTGATGAGCGGAGAAACCAAAATGGTAATGAGGCGCTCTTTTGGATTACCGATGACACGCGTTGAAAGAATAGCCGGAATGGCGCAAGCCGCGCTCGATACCAAAGGCACTACGCTTCGTCCGTTTAGTCCGAATGGACGAACCAATCGATCCATAATGAAGACTACGCGCGTCATGTAGCCCGTTTCTTCAAGCACACCAATGAAGAAAAAGAGAATGGCAATTTGTGGAACGAAGACCAACACTCCTCCAACGCCAGGCACAATGCCTTGCGTCAACAGGTCGGTGAAAATTCCTTCCGGAAGTTTGCCTTGCAGGTACTGACTGAAATTTAAAAAGATGCTGTCGATCCAGTCCATCGGAACGGCCGAGATGACGAACATGAATTGAAAAATAAGGAAGAGCACCAGTGCGAAGATGCCGTATCCGAAAATCGGATGTACCAAGAACTTGTCTACACGTGTGGTGAAATCGTTTCTTGTTTCGCGGGCAAACGAAGGCACTTCGTTCAACCTACGAACAATATCGCTCTTGCGCGCTTCGGCGTCTCTTCGCGCTTCTGCGATGTTCATGTTTTTCTTCAGTGGGAAGGAAATGAATGCTTCCACCGGTTGAATCTGGCAAGCTGAAATGAAATCGATCAGAGCTTTCTTCCCCTCGCCTGTTCGACCGTTAATTTTCAAAAACGGAATCCCGTTGAATGCTTTCGACAGTTCTTCCGTCTGTATGGACCTTCCCACCAGCATGTCGTTCATGGTGAGGACACCGATGACGGGTATATTCAGATCGCTAATTTGAGTAAGGATAACGAGGTTGCGTTCGAGGTTGGTGACATCTACGGTAACGACTACCAGTTCAGGGAAGTCTTCGTGATTTCTATCGTGAAGAATATCGGAAACAATCTTTTCCTCTTCGGAGTATGCGTTTAGGCTGTATGCACCGGGAAGATCGAGCAGCTCTGCCACTCTACCGTCGGGCAGATTGAATTTCCCCCAATGTTTTTCCACGGTTACTCCGGGGAAGTTACCTACTTGTTGGTTCAGACCTGTGAGCAGGTTGAACAGGGAGGTTTTCGCTGTATTGGGGCTGCCAACTAGGGCAATTTTGGTACACATGGGTTAGCAATCAATGGTCTCTATCAAAGACGCCTCGTCTTCGCGCAGCGAAAGTACGGCACCACCGGCATCAATTGCAAATGGACCGTTGAAAGGCGCTCTGAACAGCACTTTCACCTGCTTTCCCGGGTAGAATCCCATTTCAATGAGTTTCGCTCCCATGGCATGTTCCGCCACACCCACTATTTGGGCGCATTCTCCAGGACGGTAATTGGCGAGCGATTTCTTCACCTTACAAATTTACTTTATCGGTTAGGAAGGGCTATACCTTAAAAGAGGTATTTGAGGAAAACCGAAGGTTTTATTGGAAAACCGGAGGTTTTATTCCTATTTCATAATTCCTACTTCATAATTCCTATTACATAATTCCTATTACATAATTCCTATTTCATAATTCCTATTACAGAAAAGATAACCTTAAGCATGAGAACAACCAAGTTCCAATTACATCGTAGGAATAAAATCTTCGATTTTCCAATTACGAAGTAGGAATAACGAAGTTCCAATTACGAAGTTCCAATTACATCGTAGGAATAAAATCTTCGATTTTCCAATTACGAAGTAGGAATAACGAAGTTCCAATTACGAAGTTCCCCCATCCTCCGTATATTTGCTCCCACTTCAAGCAAAGGGGGTATAGCTCAGTTGGCTAGAGCGCTTGCATGGCATGCAAGAGGTCATCGGTTCGAATCCGATTATCTCCACAAAACAAATCCTGGAACTACGTTGTTGGAACTGCGTTGTTCCTACTTCGTAGTGCCTACTGCGTAATGCCTATTTCATAATTGGAACTACGTTGTTAACTCCGACTCGAAGACATCCGCGTAGCCTTCCTCGCAGAGATTCCTCATAGAGATTCGTCGCAGACATTCGCCACAGCAATCTCCCGTATCTGTTATGTCAATTTATGCCGAAATAAAAAAAACGATTTTACTTGTTTAAACCTTTTAAGAACGGACGATAGAAAGGTAAAACGAATAGGTACCTCTGCGACGTGTATATGAAAATCGCATAACTGTTTTCACGCCTTCTTGCCTTTGAGAATTGTTTTGTAAATTCGTATGAGTAACCATGCAACAAAACAACAAATCCGTGATATCCTTTCAGGAAAGATCCAAATTAGGAATGGAGAACCTATCCAATCAATTGCCCGTTACCTTAGATCAAGCCAAAAAGCAAATCGAATTTCTCAAAGCGAACAGCAAATCAAAAAACAAGATGTGAACTTCGTTCTTGGAACTACGCTGTTGGAACTCCGTTGTTCTGTTACACCAAATAAATTCATTTATTTGTCGCAAATATTTACTACTTTTGCGACAGATATTAGATGAAATGATAAACCAAACTACTGAATATAACATTCTTACAAAGATAAAAAAGGCTGCTAGGGGCACGCTATTTTTTACGGAGGATTTTCTGTCTTTTGGTAGCGCCAAGGCTGTGTCTAAGGTTCTCGAACGATTGGTTATGAGCAATGAACTCCAAAGAGTGGCTAGAGGTATTTATGCCAGATTGGCTAGCGATCCATACTTGGGTCAGTTGAAACCTACTACAGAAGATTTTGCCGAAGCCATTCGCAGGCGAGATAAAGCGCGAATTATTCCAACCGGCAGTCTTGCATTAAATGCGCTAGGGCTTTCAACACAGGTTCCAATAAATGTAGTTTATTACACCGACGGCTCAGCTCGAAAAATTGAATTGGGGAATCAAAGAATAGTTTTCAAAAAAACCTCTCCGAAAAATTTGTCTGCAATAGGAAAAATTAGTTCGTTGGTTATTCTTGCACTGAAAGAAATTGGACAAGGCAATGTAACAGAGGAAGAACTAAAAACCATTCTTTCGCACTTGAAAAAAGAAGACCCATATAGACTCGAGCACGATATTAAAATTGCTCCCGAATGGATCCGGAAAATAATGCGACAAGCAATAAAAAAATAAGAATGGACAATTGGCAAAATCTACCCGACAGCACAAAACTTAACACCTTCCGACAACTTTCTCTGGAAACAGGAATGTCTCCTTTTGCCATAGAAAAGGACTGGTGGGTAAGTCGAACATTGGAGGTAATATTTTCTTTGGACATCTCTAAGAATCTCGTTTTCAAAGGAGGCACTTCATTAAGTAAAGTATGGAAGTTAATAAATCGGTTTTCGGAAGACATCGATTTATCGATTGACATGGAATATTTTATTTCACCTACAAACAATTGGTCGAAAGGTGAGCGGACCAAACTCAGACACGAAGCCGGAAAATATTCTACCGAAGTACTATTTAAGCAAATCGCTGAAGCGTTCACAAAACAGGGTTTTTCAAAATTGGAATTTAAAACTATAGAAACGAGTGATAGAGATAAAGACCCCAGAGTATTAGAAATCTACTACCCCAATCTAGTCTCGCCAGGCTCACAATATGTACTGCCTCGAATTCTTCTAGAGGTTAGTTGCAGATCTCTTCGCGAACCGTTTACATTTATGCCCATGGGTTCACTTGTAGATGAGATATATACCCAACAACCATTCGCAAAACCATTGTTTACAGTTCCAACAGTAAATCCAGAACGAACATTTCTAGAGAAACTCTTCCTCCTTCACGAAGAATTTCAGCGTCCGAAAGAAAAGATAAGAACGGTGCGTATGAGCAGACATCTCTATGATATTTTCTTTTTATCAAAAACGGGGATAGCATCAAAGGCCATTACCGATAAAAACTTGTATGAAACAATTGTGGCACATAGGCACAAGTTCACCAAAATAACCGGAATCGACTACAACCTTCATCATCCTTCTTTTGTTAATCCAATTCCCCCTGATGCGTTGCAGGTATTATGGAGAAGCGATTATGAAAAAATGAAGACAGAGATGATTTACGAACATAATCCTCCTTCCTACGAATCTCTAATTGAAAATCTAAACGAAATTCAAACAGCGCTACAAAACATAAATTGGGAATATGAATTAAGTTTCTAACCTTAACTTCCCTTTTCTTCCTCCCTCTTACCTTTTCTTACCTTTTCTTAACGATTCGTCGCAGACATTCGCGAAGCATTCGCCCGAAGGGCATTCGTGGCTAGCCACATTCTTTGCTCTGCAACTTTCGCTTTCAAAAAAAATTATTTGCCTCAAATAATTTTTTTTTATGTTTGCATTGTATTTCGAACCTTAAATGGTACCAACCGAGTGAAGACACCACGGTGGTAAAACAATACGGGCTTCAGGCCAAAAACAACGTATCTATCCTTTTTTAGATCGAAGTACAAAGAAGTTTAATGTTTTACTAAAACCTTTTTTGTATGAAAAAGCAACTCATTGTTCGATTAAAATCGGGTCTCGAGCTTACGTTCGTCTCGAACGAGGTTAGCCCGGCCAGCATAAGCGCGGCCTTCTGTTTCAACCGCAGCGAAGGCGACTTCACCGTTCAATCGCAGTGCAAGCGCGTCTTGTTCATTCCCTCACCTATTCCCTTTAAGCTTTCTGAAATCGAGTCCATTCGTTTATCTAAAAAATCTAAGCCATGAATCAGTCTATCAATAACAACCCCGAATATGCGCTTTCACAGGAGTGCATTGCAAAAGGACATGGAAAGTTTCCGTATGTCATTGTGCGAAAATCGCATGCAGTTTACACGCAGATGCCCATTCATTTCATTTCGCAAAAACCCGTTGGATTAACGGGAATATTTGTGAATTCAGATTGAGACGATGTCCTTGAAAACTCGTCTTATCTGCTTACCATTGCCCTGGAATACAAGGGGCATTTGGATAGGCACACCAAGAGTAAAAACCGCATGTGTTTGGTATTGTCTCCAACGCAAGCTTATTTCTTCGAAGAAGATGAGATTCTCTTCTCCACATCCATTCCCACTGGCGGATGTTTGCTGAACAACAAAGAAGAGGTCATTGCCATGGGCAACCCTCATTTTGCTGCAAGCAGCGAAGCTCTGAATGACGAGGGGTCTAAGAACTAAAAAGAAATTAATAAATTAAATTATGCATCCACTAATTCATCATGGCTTTCCAGAAGGAGAGCCCATTGCGACGAGTGTCTTGAAATTTACGGGAATATACATTCATGCACACACCCTTGAGGAAACGCTGAAACTCCTAGCCGATCATCACGCCCAAGCCCGCAGTCGGTTATCGCCTACCACTGCGCAATTCGGCGCACAAGTCCTTCGCTTGAAGTATGATTATTTGGTTAAACAATTAAAGTTGCATCATAAGGTCGAATAAGTCCGGGTTGTTCCACTCACCGAAGAATACTGTTAAAGATATACGCGCAGCAATCCTTGCAGAGATTCGTCGAAGATATTCGCGAAGCATTCGCCAACGGCATTCGTGCGAAGCACATTCAGGACCTTTCTCCGGCTATCCGTTCCAAGCTTTGTGCAAGCACAAAGGCTTTCCACTGCTATCCAGGGTAAATTATTCCGCGGAGCGGATTAGTCCTGTAAGGACAAGTCCATTCGGAATACAAACGAGCTGCGGACAAGTCCTTTCAAGATTTATCCACGAAGTGGAATCACTTGCACGTAATTAAAAAATCAAACTCGAAAGTAGAAGCCAATTAAATTTATCTGTGCAGCAAATCTGCAAACATGATCATAAGCTTTGCACGCAACTAATTCAAACAAATGAAACAAAACCTCAAACCTTTTCTAATTGGATTCACATGCGCAATTATTTTATCGGGCATAGGTGGATATTACGGCTATCTCAGAATGAAGGAAGAGTTTAGGATAGACCTAAAACTTCAATCTTACCCTAAGACCCAAGTGACCATGGACACTTTCGAATCATATAAGACCGGCTATATGGACTGCATGAGAGAATTGAATAGCAACGTATACTCTGCATATCTCACCTCGGTCATAGACGGGTTGAATGAAAAAACCTCAGACGAAGAATTTAAGAAATTGGCAGATCATTACGAATTGAATGAAAATGAATTAGAATACATAAAGAAAATGATTCGTTAGAAAATTTAAAGCATTCTAACCAGAAAAGAAAGACAACGAAAGACAAAGAATTATCAATGAAAGCTAGAATTAAAAACGCAATCTTATACCTCATTTTATTCAGACACGGATTCTTCAAGAAAGGAAAGTGTTTTCGTAAAAACTCGACCTTCTATCAGCGATCTATTTGGATTGAAACAAAAAATGACATTACCTACTTCACAGGTATTGGCAGCTTTGGTCCAGGCACAATATCGGACAGAGCGCCCATTTCGAGTTTCAATAGATTCGTTAAAAGACTTAAAGCAGATGGCCAATCTGAAGTTTGGCATATCTGGAATGATTAATAAGATTGAATTATACATGAAAGATAAAATAGATATAGGACCTTACAACAGGGGTGAACTTTGTCCTTATTGCGACTCCCCTACGCTGCAAATCACGGGCGATGAGATATATGGACAAGGGCATGGATATGGACATATTAAAATGTTTAAATGCCCTAGCACATGCGATGCCTATAGCGGATCGAAATTGGAATACGGCATTCGCGTATCCATGGGTAGCCTGGCGAACAAACAGCTTCGAGAATTACGGAAAAAGTGCCACGAACTCTTCGATGCTCAATGGAAAGGGAAACCCAACGAAAAGTTAGCTCGACGTAAATGCTATGTCTGGCTGCAAGGCTTTACAGATCTGCCAGAAGAACTAGCACATATTGGAATGTTCAACGTTGAGCAATGCGAGACATTAATTACGGAACTGACAAAAAAACGATAAAATAATAGCGACTCCGTGAACTGTTCAATTCAAAAATTAAACACTCTGTTTTTTATTTCGAATTTGGGATGACCATAATTTATCGAAATTAAATGAACTCTAATTCAAGATTCTTGACAAACATCAAATCTAAATGTTTCGTAATTTTACACATCTAAACTTTATATATGGAAGGAATTAATCAGGATTTTTTGCTTACACTCAACAGATCCGAATTAAATGGATTATTCACAATTGAAAATCTGCCAATCTTGGAATATAAATTCATAAAAGAGAAGATTGATTCATTAGAAAAATTCGAAAACGAAGCGACTGGCTACTTCGAATACATTGAAAATAATTTAATAGACCTGCTAGGAGAATTTAGTTATTGCGAATCATTGAGTGCGAGTTACACAAATTTAGAATCTATAGAGTTTAATTTCTATAGAGATAACTTTCTTGAATTGAATTCAAGAATACTTGGAAACGGACCGAAAATTAATGATGATTGTGAAAAAATCATAAAAAGGCTATTGGAGTGCATCAACAATGAAAAAGAAGACCGCTCAAAAGAAGAATTTGCTAAATATCTATATGAAAAATTGAACTTATTTTACATTTTTAATCCCGATGGAATATATACGAACATCAACCATTATAAAAAACAGATTTGCGAGATTTCAGCGGAATATTTAAGCAAATACTCCATAGACGAAGTGCATAATTTATTAATAAAAGATCAAGAATTAATACAAATTATTAGAGACATAATTGTCATTTTTAAAAGCGATGTAAATAAAGGAATAAACGAAAAAATAAAAAAATTAGTTATTGAATACAATAGCAAACTTAGAAAACGACATTCCGCCTTTAATATAGCAAATGCATATGAAAAATGTAAATTGAATTCAGAGATCAAGGCGTTTTCTCATCGACGAATTGGTTGGTCCAACCCCTTATATCCTTTGAATAAGGATTTTTCTTTTGAAGTCAAAACTAATTTTGGTTATGGAAGTAAGAGTTATTTTTATGTTATCCTAAAATATAAAGGCTTAGCCATTATACCATTTTCAGAATGGATTATGTACAAAGGAGAGGATTTCGACTTCAGTGAAATTGTAAGGTATTCCAAAAAATATAACTTAGTTGATGAAAGTTGGCTATCTGCCCTTATTTATGTTAAAGACGCTTGTAATTTATCAATACAGAATGAATCTCAATTTATAAAAGAATATATAATTGATCAGTGTGAAAAAATGGTTGATGGATTAGATAATATAATGAAAGAATCTAAGTTCAAATACCACTCAGAGACAATTAAAGCAAATAATGAAAGTTTTAGTTATGAGCCGTTGGGACATAGCCTTATTGAATTTAGAGGAGAAAAAATTTCCGGAGCTTTAAATTTTATAGAGAAAATCCGTCAATTTAATGGAGTTGGATTGTCTGGAAGTTACGTAACAAGAATCGAATTACTAAATAAGAGGATATTACCTATTCTAGAAGAGGAAATTTTATTGATTCCCGAAGAAATACGAACCAATGAATTGCTAAACAAAACTAACATTCAAAACAAGTCTCTATTAAACCCTGACTATGATAAGTTTATCAAGATAAAGTATGATTTTGTCAATAAAGACATATCAAAAATCGAATTGAAAAACAGACAAAAACACATACAGGATAATGAAGAAATATTCAAAATAGAATATCCTGCTGAGCACAATTTTATAGAAGATTATAAAAAATTGGTTGAACATATTAATGAAACACACAGAAAATTATTTTCATTGAAATCAACTTTGAATCAAATCAGTTCATATAAAAATGCAATTGATGACTATTTTTCAAAATTAATTAAATAAAGTCAACTTGTTAACGTGAAGAAACTTTGTAAAAAAACTTTATTCTGCCACATCCGAATCACTAGCCGATTCGATGACTATATCTTTAACAAGTTCTCTTAATCTTTTTGCAGCATTGAACCAAAAAGCAGCACGTAACTTATCTAATAAAGCATCCAAATCTGTCGTCAAATTTTCTTGAAGACATTTAATCTTTTCATTTAAACCCTTGGTTATATCAGAAGATTTGGAGGTTATTAGCATATCAATTGTAAGATCCCAAGCGTCATATTTATCAACTAACGATAAGTCACTGATATCAGTTTTAATTTCAAACAATGAAGGTAGAATAAGGTCCTTTCCTGTCGACAAATTCAATAAGCAAGCATCAACGACCGTATTGTAAGCATTGTATTTCATTTGAGATGTGATAAAATATTTCAATGAGTAAATTTCACTGATAGTTATTTCAATATTTTCCCCGGATATATCAACTGGTATTAACTTAAAAACATCGTAACTTTTTTTATACATTGTTAAATAAGTCTTTTGACCAGTATTCTTTAATTCGAAAAAGTTTTTACTCCCCTCCATTTCAACAAGTTGGTTTGTACCTCGAACAGTTCCGTCGTCAAACAATATGTAATACTTGAAGTTTTCCATTTTGATAAATTTATGATAAATCTAACTCAGGGCGATGTGATTTACCAAAGATATTTTCTGTGCAGAACATCTGCACACAACTCGTTAATCTTTGCGATGTAATTAAAACACATCACAACGAAAACTACAACACACGCTCAAACCAGATGTCAACAACGCGCTATTAGCGCATGGGATGTTGACCAAATATTAAACTATGGCAATGCCATATATAAACAAGGAATGCGATTCATGTATATCCCTAAAAAAGAAATACGCACATTCTATCAACCCGAAAAACAATCTTCGCTGGAGGACCTAATGATTCTCGTTGCAGCCGATGGAGCAATAATAACTGCCTACAGAAATACTGATGCGGTCAAAAATGTAAAACGTAAATCAAAAAGACTTTGCAAAGAAGCAAAATCCAAAACGCACAATCTGAGAATCGCAAAACAATACAATAATTCACTAATCGCGGCATAAAAACATGAAAGTATACACACAAAACAGCCTACTAAAATTCGGCAAATACAATGGCTCAATCCTAGAAGACGTTGCCAAAAAAGATCCAAATTATATCAATTGGTGCGTAATCAACCTCGAACATTTCTATCTCTCTGCAGAAGTGATAGAACATTTGCAAGCCAATTCGGGATTGGTAATTTCGGAAGAGGCCACTCTTGCCTTAGAACAAAAACGCTCTGAAATATCCGAAGCTTCAGATTCAAATGACTACGATTTTGACGACTATGAACGAAGAACTTACGACGATTACAACGGTTCATACGCCCAAGATGAAATGGGTTGGAGTGATCAAGACATAAACGACGTATTTGGCGGAGATGCAGACGCTTATTGGAACATCGATTAATCATAAGTATATTTAGCAAACCTCATTAAGCAAACCATGCCAGTAACCAAAAACCCCATGCTTCGATATCGCATTCTAGATGATTGCTTTCGAAATACCGCACGTGATTTTACTATCGATGAATTACTTGTTGAGGTCAATCGACGAATTGAATTAACAGAAGGGAATGCTTCCATTGTGCAACTGCGACAATTAAGATATGATATTGCCCACATGCAAAGTGAAGAAGGTTGGAGCATAGACCTGATAGAAGACAAAATTGGAAAGAAACGTATCTACCGTTATTCAGACACCTCCTACTCTATCATCAATTCTCCATTATCGGACATTCAAATAGAAGGTATTCAATCGTTGATTTCATTGCTTGAAGGATATGCAGACAATCCAGAAATGAATCACATTTTGAATACATTAGATACTCTTAAGCTCACTGCTGACAATTCAAGACTGCCGAGAAAAATCATTGGCATTGGTTCCAACCCTTTTTTGAAGGGGCGAGAACATTTGCTTCCAATTTATCAAAACATTAAAGCTGAAGATGTTTTGGAAATTGAGTATCAAAAGTTTGGAGATAACAAAGTGCAAAAACACATTGCTCATCCCCAATATCTCAAAGAATACAATCAAAGATGGTTTCTAATTGCTGTTCCGGATGAAGAAAAAGAACAAGTTCGAATTTTCCCTTTGGATCGTATCCAGAAATTTAAGCCTCTAAAAAAGGTGAAATATTTCGAGAAAGAGATTGACTGGGAGGAAGAATATTTTGCAGACATCATTGGAGTAACAAATAACCTAAAGGAAGAGCCCGTTGAGATTAAAATGCGTTTTTTAAATGGAAGAGGGCACTATGTGGAAACCAAGCCTATTCACGCATCGCAAAAACCAATGACTTGGATAGATCAAAAAACATCTGAAACTTCTATATTCGTAAAGAAGAATAATGAATTAGTTTCCGTTCTTCTCTCTTTTGGGAATGATTTGAAGATTATATCCCCAAAAGGAATTTTGAAATAATTTAATTGTGCAGTAAATCTGCAAAGAAAGAAGTTTTCTTTGCGAAGTAGTTCTTTGAGGTCCTCGGTTAGAAAGATTGAAGTTGCATACTGGATTGCTCGCAATCAGATCGGTATGTTTTCCCAGCTTGCTGGGATGAATGTTTAGACTCTATTTCTTTTTAGAAATTTTGAGTTTTTATATATTTTAATTTTTTAGTTAGAATATTCATACAAATAGAATCATTACCGAGGACCTCTTTTTTATTTGACAAAAGATATGATAGACCAAATTCAAAAAGAGAAATTAGGAGCCGAGTTCAAAGAAGTAAGTTCTGCGAAAGAACTTGCACTTCTTCTGAACAAGACACAGGTTCTATTACATCAGGACAAAGGTCTAATGATATCAGAGAAAAGTTTAAATTACTATTCTTCCGATAAGTTTTGTCCGAATAGATATCGTGTTTTTCATATTAAGAAGAAAAACGGTAGCGACCGCATCATAAACGCTCCGATAAATGGCTTGAAAGCCATCCAAAAATCGATTTCGGATTTTTTACAACTTGTCTATCCGATTCACAACGCGGCTTTCGGTTTTGTGCAAAAAAAGAGCGTTGCTGACAATGCCTCACTTCACATTGGTAAAGAGTATGTTTACAATACTGATTTGAAAGATTTTTTTCACTCATTCTCTAGAATGCAAGTTAAATATGCGCTTATGGACAGCGACCTGAACATTACTTCCAATGAAAAGATTGCATTTCTAATGGCCGGACTTTGCACATTCAAATTAAGCGACGATGAGGATTCTAATCGCTATGTTCTGCCGCAAGGGGCTCCTACTTCGCCAGTACTTACAAATATCCTTTGTCGACATTTAGACAGAAAACTCTCTGGGTTAGCCAAAAGATTTAATGCTACCTATTCTCGATATGCCGATGATCTTACCTTTTCAGCAGAGATTAACATCTTTCAGCTAAATGATTTCAAAAGTGAATTGAACCGTATAATATGCGACAGTCAAAAATTAGAGATTCAAGAAGCGAAGACTCGCATTCAACACAAATCTTTCCGCCAAGAAGTAACTGGAATTGTTGTGAATCGGAAACTCAATGTAACTAAGCGATACATCAAAAACGTGAGAATGTATTTATATCTCATCGAAAGATATGGCATTGAAAAAGCAACTTTAAATTACGTGCGAGACACCAAAAAAGACCGCCCAAACAAGTCTGTTGAAAGCATTAATCTCAGGAATATCCTCAATGGTAAAATTCAATACCTCCGAATGGTAAGAGGAAAGGAGGACTCTGTTTCAAAAGGGCTAGAAAAAAGATTTTTAAAAGCATTCGATATAAAACCGAAGATCACTAAGGCAAAGCCTTCTGAACTTGACGAAATATTAAATATCTTGCTTAAGCAAGGAATAGATGAAGCTATGAAATTATATCTAAAGAATTAAGCCATGACCGACCACGAAAAGCTTCAAGGCCTTGCAAAATTTATTGTTGAGTTCTCCAAGCAACCTGGAAACGAATGGCTTTATGACGAACTTTTTTCGCTCATTGAAGAAAATAGTGAGCATAACATTCTCAATGAACACCCTAAAATCCGGACTGTCTATAATCATTGCGTAGAAGATGTACTAAACGACTATGCAGAAAAATCTTATGCCAATTTCCAGTTCTCTGATTTAGCAAAAAAACTAAAAATAGATTTCGTGAAAATGGAAAAAGCAAGGCAGAATGGGAACTTAAAACTCTTCATTTTGCATTGTTTTCAGCAAGTTGAAGAAATTGCCAATTTCATCTTCAGTAATGCTATCTATGAAAAATGGGATTCATATAAGATGCAGAAAAGCACAATGGCGTATCGCAATGAATCGACTGAGATACCCACAATTGAGCGTGTCGTCTTTCAACGGTACTTTAATAAAAAATTAAACTCAGAGATCGACGAACTGGATTACTTCAAAAAAAATGGCTGGACCATTTCTAAGAAATTCGAAGTTGTGTTTTACTTATTGGTTGCAAGCAAAAAAGATGAGGATGTTTTCTTTAATGGTAAAATATGGTTTCGAGAACTCAACCAGCTCCGAAATTGGGCTGCACACAGAGGAAATATTACCTCAGAAGACTTAATTCGAAGAATAGAAAAATATCAAAGTAATCCGATAAAGGATTTTTCCTATTTTACCAATGGGTTGCTCAATTTGATTAATCCTAAAAACTTTGAATCTTAGGTTAAAAAAAACAATTCTGAACAATAAATTACAGCATTAAATAAAGCTGCTTGAACTGAAAATCCTATACACATTCATGTACTTGACACTTATAATGAATAGCCCTGAAATTGTATTTGACGCTTTTTTTTATGGCCGTATAAAATTTTCATGATTTATAAAAAACCTTTCCTACAAATTAAACTTTTCAACAATATATATTACCTCTGATTCTTGTGATAATTTAGACTTTAATAGAAAAACAATGTGTGCACGCTTTTTAAATATTCCTTTTCGTTTTAAATCACTGCCGTCTTTGCAGCGAAATACAGGCCAGGCAAGATTTTCTGGTGGAACATCATTTTCTGAAACGAATGAAGTCAATCACGGCAGTTATGGCGCTCTTCTTTTTGATGAACGATGGAAAAGCAAAAGACATGAGATACTTCAAAGAGATAATTATATGTGCCGAATTTGCAAGGAAAGTAAAAACCTTCATGTTCATCATAGACAATACCACTACATCCGTTCTGCTAACCAATTCAAGCCGCCTTGGGAATACACTTCAAATCTATTGATTACCCTATGCAGCAACTGTCATAGCCGCGGTCACAACAAATTCAAAGTTCCTAACATTCAAATATAATGAGCATAATATCACGATTATTTCCAAATAATAATGGGCCGTTGCTGACAAAAGACCCTGACAATAATAATTACAACTCTTCATCCGATCCACAAGGGCCAGTCTCAATTGAAGATGTCGACATCAAAGAATTGAACAATGAGGATGAACCCCAGTACCAAGCAAAGATTAATACACCCGAAATACCCGAAGAACTTTTTGTTGAATACAGTACACCTGAAATAAAAAATAAAATAGAAACACGCAATCTAACACCTACAAAAAAAATGAATCCTACGGAAAAAGAAACCCTCCAATTTGACCTTCAATACTTATATATATTCCTTGAAAAGGATTATCAGCAAGAGGGTTATAATGATGCATTGTCAAACCCAGACATGTCAAGTATGGAAGAAAAAGTTAAATTAATCAGAAGACAACTCGACATTACAATTGCGAAGGTTAAAACATACTACAGTAACATCCTTCGAAATATGAATTTTCATATCGAAAGTAGAAGTCGCAATGGCATGGTTGACATTGTGGATGAACTTATCTCAAAAAAAATAACCTTAGAAGAAGAGCTCAGTAAAGTTGATGAAATTGCAAATGGTGCAAAAAGCGAAACAGGACTTAGTGAGACCTTAATTATGAGCTACAGACTTGGATTTAAAAATGGATATGCAGCAATTTCTCACTCTCAATTAATATGAAAGAAAATATAAGAAAATTAAGTTGTTTCATTACTGGATTCAACTATCAAATTATAAGTCGCTGCAGCGAAATAGCACAAAAAATGCTAAAAAGATACACCGGTCTGATCGTGCTTATTAGTATCGTCTGGGCGCTTGTGGGATTCAGCTTTGCCACACGATATTTAAAGCTAGCCTTTCCAGGAGCTCTACTCATGTCTGCGATTTGTGTTTTCGCAATCATATTAATTGAACGAAATATTATACTTGCACAAAAGGCAAATACCGGGATGTTCATTTTCCGCTCTGTTTTAGCTTTAATTATGGCAATTATTGGCTCTCTTATCCTTGACCAAACTATATTCTCAGAGGACATAGAAGAGGCTCGAATTGCATATATCCAGCAGAAGGTCAAATTAAATTTACCGGCTAAAACAGCTGAAATTAATAATCAAATAGTGCAAACATCTGAGTCCCTTGCTAAACTAGAAGCTCGACAAACCATTTTATCTAATGAAATTAGTTTGAATCCAATGATCGCTACAATTTCAACAACAATTCAAAGAACTTCGGAAGATACAATTGAAAGCGTTGTTCGTAATAATGTCGCAAACCCTAAAATTGAAGAACAAAAAGACAACCAAGAATTATTAAAAAGCAATTACATTAACCTTAAAGAACTCCAAGTCAAATTACTTAACGCTGAGAAAGAACTCAAGACTGATTTCGAAAGTAGAAGAGGATTTTTAGATGAACTTAATGTAATGTTAATAGTAATTTCAAAATCTTGGCTTTCAATGCTTGCCTATTTTCTATGGCTGTTTCTATTCCTAGCTATTGAATTATTTATTGTAGCGTCAAAAATTGGCGAATCTGAAAACGATTATCACAAATTGATTCACCAGCAAATGGAGCTACACAATAGAAGACTAGACAGTTTAAACAAGTCATAAAGTGTACAAAGCGGTCTTGTTTTTTTTCAAACTTTATTGAAAGATAAAATATTCCCGGTGATATTCATTCGACTGAAATGCATCATTTTTGTGTCTGCCTTGTTCATTGATATTGATTAGAAAAACTAACATTTCAGTTATACGTTTACATTTTTTTTAGAGTCGTATCTTTATCTAAATCAACAAAAAAACAAGCGAATTATGAACCTATGTTACATACTACTTAAAACTGGTTTTGGGCAAAAAGGCAATGTATCAGATTTGCTAATATTATGTATTGGTGTTCCAATTGTACTGTTTATTAATTTTTTAATCGGCGGTGCTATAAGACAACTTTACGGGACCTTTATTGCGAATGAGAAAGTTTCTGATGAAGACTTTTTCACAATCAAAGGATTTTTCGTGAACTCTCTTTGGGGTGTTTTTGGTACAATTGCCATTTCTTGGCTTTTAAGCTTGTGGACTAACTTACCATTGAAGTAAACTCCAAGAAATTCCCGCTTTAAATTTTACTTGTCTGAGTAGCTCCTGGCAACAAAAGCTCCCACTTTGACTTCGGCAAAGTGTAACGACCAATTACTAAATAACTATCTCGAAAACTCGACAGAAACGGGTTCCATTTCTCATATAATGTGTAATCATTTTTCTCAATCTCCAAAGATACTTGCACGCCATTATCCAAAGTCCAATTAAAAAAACTACCACTTTCAATCGGGGTGCCATATTTCTGAATATAGGCTTCCTTTATTCTTTCCATTTGATTCAAGCTGACCGCAGAGCGCACTGTATCACCAATTATTGGATAACTCTTATGATCAAACATCACAATTTCCAGCTTACTGACTACTTTTTGTTTTTCTTCTGACCCAAAGAATTTTAACAGGGGACTTGGATCATATATATCCCAGTATAAATAAGGGACTCCTACAACCTCCCCATCTGAATCCAAAGGCAAAACGGTATAACTACAAATTTTGCTTTTAATAATACTAATGCTGTTACCACAAATGTTGTTTCCAGTTGCAATGTTTGATTGCAACTCATAGTCCGCACCTAAAGAAATTCCAAAAACACCTATTTCATATTCACCTAAAGTTTTGGAATCTACATAGACTGCTATTGAAATAATGCTAAGTATTAGAATTGCAATTATTGAAATTAGAAAATTCTTGTTCTTTAAAAGCATAATTTGAAAAAATTTATTAATTGAATACTTTGGTGTTAAATTATTAAAAATTAGTAAATATAATATTAATGCTTCAGCCTTGATTTTAATAAATGAGCCAAACTAACCACAAAAGGCATTTTCCTGCTCAACTCACCTTTATGCAAACTACCAAAATCAAACTTAGAATCTCCTAATTGAATAGTTTCCTCTAGTGAATAGAGTAAATACTGCTCTTGACTGGGTGTAGTTGGATATTCTTCCTTCTTAACCAGATCTGCTTTAGAAATAAGCCTTGTTTGTTTCGTAGACAAGCGATACAGCGAATCATTCTTGAATTGAACTTCACCTCCTTTCAGCTCATATAAAATTAAGAACTTCGCACTGGCCATTTTACCATCCACTTCATAGCCTTCTCCAAATCGAATGTTATACCTATTCCTTTCAGTTATCCAATTGTAATGGCTACTGTCTTGCTTGCAATACCCCACAAGAACATATGTATCGTGAATGTTTTCACTTACACCTATCTCTCTTGCAACGGCATACAACTCTTCATCTATGGAATCTTCATTGATTGGCTTTTCTTTAATTATTTCATACTTCCGTTTAGCCAATAATTCTCTTTGAGAAAGTACATCCTCCAAATTGAAAATAATCTCATCAATGAACTCCCCAATATTTTTAGAACTGCTAATCTGATTGGAAGGTCTTATTGAGAATGCGCCAACGCCCGGAATAACTTCATGATAACCATGGAATCGATGAATGTCGTTTTTACTGCCTGGATATAAAATATATGCTCCTCCTGTTCTGCGTATTGCATCCTTGTATGCATGCATCTTATATAAATCGACATTCTTATAGGTTCCTCTTCGTTCAGCGCTTTCTTCCTCGAGCAATTCCGTTTCGGCCATTGCGTTTAGCTCTTCTTGCTGATCATCTGTTACTGACTCGTACCTATTTTTCCAATTCTCTAAATATTCTACCTTGTATTTCGCATCGAAATGAATGTGTACTATAGCCTCCTGCGATTCGGCTTCAGATTCTTTCATTTCGCTTGGCCAAATAGAAATGGTATAATCTGGGCGAAATGACTTGGTATAGCTTCCCGCTCCCTTGTGTTTTTCATAAACTCGACCTCCGGTAAACGTTCGATTGTAATAAAACTTCACACTCAAATTCCGTTTACCCGTGTTCAATAAAAAATCAAAAGCAAGTTTTTTTCCTTCCTGAAGTTTCAGTTCTAAGCCCGTTGCATTTGGAACAATTAAACGACTAATCCAATCGGCAGAATCTAATTCTGCCTTTGCAGCGTATCTGCTTTCTATTGCCTTAAATAATGCAAAAAACACCCAATACTCATAAAGGGTCGCGATGTCCTTTTTACCTCCAGAGAAAATCTCATTTTCTCCTAAATCCCAACTTAATTGCGCTGTAAGATGAAAACGCAACCAAGCCCGAAGTAATTCTCTATAACCACTTCTACGTTGAAGAACTGGACTGTTAATCTTTAAACTGTTTGCCCTACCGACGTCCTTGAAAAAACTCTGATTCAATAAATTCTCTAATCGAAATTGTATTTCAGTCACTTCTTTTCTTTCAGAAATAGATTTATCATCTTTTATTCGGGTGAGAACATCTTCTATGAAGGTTAAGAAAGTTTCTAAAACATGTTTTACGAATCTATTTTCAGGGGTATCAACTGATTCTACTTTTTTGGAAGATTGAATTTTTATTGGAACACTATTTATCCCTTGAATAATCCCATTAGCCAAAATACGATTGGGTCTTGAGATTAATTCTCGAACATTCTTTGAGGTGAATCTCCGAATGCTTCGAACATCTTTATCTTCTTCGGTAGTAACCCAGCGTGTTGCAGGATTCGTAATTATTTTCTGAACAGCTTCTTCAAATTCTTGATTTTTAAAAAGACTCTTCACAAAAATGAAACGCTGGTATAACTGCTTTTCATCTATCAATTCCAAGCCCGACTCGAAGGACTGAACCACAGGCACATTGTATTGCATAACCAGATCAATGCTCTGTTCAGCAATCTGATCGAGCATAGTCTGATATTCCGATCTTTCTTGATTCAGATCCTCATCAGTAATAGCTTTTTCATAGCTTATTTTCGATGACCTTACTTCTACGGGAACATATTTTGTTTCATTCGAATCAATTTCAAAAAACGGTATTTGTAACGTACCAACAAAGGTGTTCGGATTGAATCTTCCCTCTACCCCTTCTGCAATTGCACCGAAAATACCATTAGTTAGTTCTGTATTTATTCTCCAATTGGCAGCATTGATTAATTTGTACCAATAATTTCTCCCTTCAAAAACTTGGTGTCGCGATTCATTGTAACGCTCTGCATCTAATTCCTCTATAAAGTTATTTGTATGCGAAGAATTCGAATAGATAACCATGACCATACCTTCGTTGAGGTGGTCTAATGGTATACTCAGTGAATCCTTAATGTTTATCATGCCTCAGCGAAACTTGCAAAACCATTTTCATCTGCGTTCTTTTTCATTCGCGTAAGTTTTTCATGAGACAGCGGATATTTAACCTTTCCCTCATTCTCGCATAACTTTAATAATGGCGGAATAACCTTATTCAGCTTTGAACGTGAGCCATTCAGTTTTGGAAGTAATTTCTGAATTATTGCAATATCATATGCATCATTAACCTTCAATTCAAAATGAATCAAGTATGCTATTAACTCTGTTATTTCATTTGCGGTGCGGTATCCAAACTCTGCACCTGCCTTTTGAAGTTCTGTGAAGAAATGAATAAAAGTTTCCTGATGGTCTTTTTTATTTACCGTGATTCCTTCTCTTGCTGCCAGCTTCATGAATTCCTCGGCAGATCCCGCTCCTTTTCCCCTATTGGCATCTGCATCTTCCAGCAACTGATTCATGTCCAATTTTGAATGATTGGTAAAATAGGATTGCATTTCGGTTTCAGAAATTCTGAACTCAATAGTGTTTGCTCGGTCTAAAACTTTCGGACTGAACATGTAGGTAGTTTCGTCAATGTTTACAGTGCCAATAATAAACAAATTCTTCGGAAGCAATATTTCGCGTGGGATTAATGAGGCTTCAATTGGATTATTTAGAGAGTCAAAATCGGAAAAACGTTTTTCTCCCGAATAAAGTTTAATTGCATCACCAGACTCCATTGTGCTTAAGAAATCCGCAAAATATCTCTCTACATGGCTCAGATTCATTTCATCGAGAATAAGGAAGTAAGGCTTGCAGTTGGAAAGCACTTTCTTACTCGCGATATAATTCTCATGTGCACGTAGTAAAATATCTAAAACACCACTGTCGGGCTTTACATAATGATTAGCTACAAGACTGTTTGGATATCCCAACAAAGGTTCTCTATTGGTCCAATCTGCGCCAACAGGTATAATAGCGTATTGCTCTTTGCTCGCTGAAATCCACATCGAAAAAGCTTGAGCTAGTTTAGTTTTTCCAGAACCGGAGAGGCCTGTCAGGATTACAAATGGTTTTGTGAGTATCGAGCACAAAAAACGATTAGAGATATAAAGTGTAAAGTGAAGTCTCGCATCCTTTGCATTTAGTAAAAACGCCTCAATTATTCCGTAATTTATTGACTTATGAACTCCCAAATAACTACTAATTCTAGCAAATATTTCTTCCTCTGTTAAACTTTGAAACTCATTAAAAACTTCTTGTGATTCAGTTGAAAGTCTTGCTGTACTGCCATTCTTATTTTTCCAGCCTTCTCTTTTAGTCTCAGGAAAATAGCCGTCAAAACCATCTCTAGTATTCTTTAAGCTATGCTCAAACTCTAAAATATTTCGCCCCTTACCCAATACTTGATAAAACAAAGCGTAAACCTCATTCCATTTTTTACCAATAAATCTAGGGGGTGGCGCTAAAACCCCAAATTTTGATAAGTAGTAGCCTACTTCTATTAATTCTTTTGATCTTACTGGCATAATTGAATTATGTTATTTAAAATAGCATTATGAATAGTAGAATTTTAAGTAACCAATAACACAATATATTAATTTGTGGCGAATCCTGATTTGATCAATGTGTTTAAATGTCTTTCGGCGTTCTTTTTGTGAAATGGATTCAGTGGCTTAAGTTCATAAGCCAAGTCTGCAATATAACTCCTCTCAGCATTTGACAAAATCTTCACTCTTGAATCCCATTCAACCATTTGCTTCAAAACACTCAAATTTATCAATGGAATGGCACTTGATGAAACTACTATTCTCTCAGGATTCTCGTCATTATTAAAATAGTTCGAAGCCAAAAATATATCGTTTACAGAGGGTGCTTGCCCCTTTTCTAGGTTCTTTGCAATCTTGTTGAACACAGAAGAATAACTAGCCTTGCTCAGAGAAGATTTTTTTTCAATTTCCGCAAAAAAATCAGAAATCTTAATGCCTTTCTCGAAAGCTTGATTATACCTCAAAATAACAAGTTTCAAAGTACTTTCAATTTGATAATTATATGGCGAATTTATAGCATCAAAGACCCCTGGATCTTCCTTTCTAATCTCATTCATTAGATTGCCTTCAAAACGTAAATATTCCTCGCTTAAATCTTCTAACTTTATTATTGAAGATATAATGGTGTCTATTTTGTTCTCATGTAACTTGGAGAGACTCGAATAATTATTTTTAAGTTGATAGTAAAAACCAGACCCTTTGGAAAGAATTTCAATGTTCAATTGTATTTTTTCAAAGTCAACTTCTTCCTTCTCTAAAATTTTCTTCTCTTTAACAGGGATTGAATATTTCCCAAGCACCTGTTGAGAAACTTTTGAAGACATAAATTTTTCAATTTCTTTAGAACCTGAAATATTGTCCCAAAGCTTCTTATTCTTCGCATATTCACCGTAATCATCGCTTTCTGAATAATTCTTAATTAAGCCATTCATCAGCTCCATTAACTCCGTGAAAAATGTTACTAGATCATCTTCCAGTTTCTCTTTTTTCCAAATCTTGGATAGATCAAATAGCTTTCCATCTTTTGCTCCATCAGTATAAATGTAAATAATTGAAATTGCATAAGGAACAACTGCTGACCTTATCTGCCCCATTGAATGTTTCCCTTGTCCATAAATTTTTTCCAGTTGCGTAAACAGAATGATTTTAGAAATTAAATCTTCATAAAAATCGCGGTTAATATTGATTACTTTCTTTCCACGTAACTCGCCTGATATTTCTTCTAAAAAAAATCTGAATACCTTTTCACCGCCCTTTTTGACAACATATGGTTGATCCCCCCAAGCAGTAAAATACTTGCCTAATTGCTCTTTGGAGAAGCGATAATTCTTGGGATATTCTTTTTCAATTCTTGCCTTATTTGAGCCGGCAATTCTCAACTTAGTATTAAACTCTCCTCTTGATTTTTCAAAAAACCATTTTCTTCCAGAAGGCGTAATAATACTTTCCGAGAGTGCTTTGATTTTATTCAGTTGCGGACTTCTTGAACTTAAATCAACATTTGAAACCTTCGTCTGCGAATTTGAATATCTACTTATATCAGAAATCAAAGAATTTAAACCTTCTTCTGTTACATCTCGAGCAACATTAATCTTGGCCATTATCTTTACTTTATCAATTGAAAAGCCATCCTTTTGCGTGAAGTATATACTCGCTGTTGTTTGGCCACCATTTACAATTTGAAAATCGGTCAATGATTTGATGAATATTTTACCATTCTCATATTCAATTTCTTTTGAAGTTGATGTAATTGTGATTCCGTTGTTGAAAGCAATAAATTTTTCGGGACTCACTCTTATCGTTTCTCTAATTCCTTTGTTCGCACCCTTAAATTGGAGGAATGAACGTACATTCTTTTCAAGTAATCTTGAACTATACCTTTTGTAAAGTTCAGATAGAACATATGCTGGTAAAACACAAAGATAAGATTCAAAATTTTCTTCTTCCGCGGCTTTGATAACTTCAATTTTGTAATCAAAAAGATTTTCAAAATTAATTAAAAGTGCTTCTCTGTTTCCTTGTGATATAAGAACATCATACAAAAAGTTTAAATCTATTAGTTTCTTTATGACCAGTAATTCTTTATTTATTTTTTCTCTGTTTCTTGTATAACCCACTGAAATTTTTTCATCCTCAAACTCTATCCTCTTTGGCTGTGGAATTGACCCACGTGTTTCTATTGTTGCAGTAGCACTGACTAAAAATATTTCTATAACATCAAATTGCTCCTTCCCAGTTACTGAAGAAAGTTGAGATAACAGAGGCCTGATTGGATCTGCATCCTGAACATCATCGTTCAAATAACCTTTGATAGCTTTATTCAAAAACTTTGTGACCCTTTTGAACTGATTGTCATAATGACTTTTAGTTGTGATTTGTAAATCTTTTAACGATGACGTAAGATCAATACTTGATTCATCAACAATGAATAGCTGCAATCTTTCGGATGATTCATTAACGGTGTATCCGTTCAACTTTAAGTTCTCGGCAGTATTAAGGAAATACGAATCATTCCAGTCTTCTGAATCGAGCAATTTAGCATCAACCATTAAGGGCAGAATCTGACTCAACAATTGTGTTTGTTGCACAAATCCCTCTTCGTCTTTCGAACTATCGAGTAATTCTTTTCTGTAATTTAGGAATTCTTCAATTTTCATTTTTAAAAATCGCTTTGTTCAATGATGTATGATGTAAGTAAGTTTGTTCTAAGTGTGTATTTCAAGCTACTTATTTCCTCTGGAATACTTGACCTGCTTAGCTTTGGAAAATTATCGGCTGCACAATTGAAGGATATCCAATTGACTGGTTTGAATCTGTATCTATCATACAGGCTCACATTTTTAGCTGTAATATTCTTTTGGCCAAGTGCTCTCCACAAAATTGTATTGTCACCAGAAGATTCTTGAACCAATTTCTTTATTTCTAAAATCAAATCACCAATATGAATTCCTACTGTAAAGTCGCTTAATAAGGAAAGTACAAATAATTCAAGCCCTTTTCCTGGTGCTAATTCCAATTGAAATTCACTAGATATTCTTATATCGATTTCAGAGGGGGATTTTGTTTTTACTTCTATATTCTTGCTCTCCAATTCAAAATCGTTTCCTTTATCATAAAGTCCTGTCCATGCGTTTAAAAGGAAATTAATTTCGGGCTTGTCTGTTGCTGTGATTAATAATTTCAGAACCAACAATTCTCCGATTATGCCCTTTATTGCTTCCTCAGACAGCAAATCTGATTTTTTATCTTCAAAAAATTCACTCCACCTATAAAAGGTCTGAATGAAATAGTTTGAATAATCATCTACCTGACTAATGCTTTTTATCCCATGATAGAGGGAAAGAATTAGGTCGTCAAAAAGGTCGTTGAAATCACTGTCATTTAATTGAAGAACGATTAGTTTTTTTTCTCTAAAATACTCGATAGATAGGTTTTCTTTTTGAATTCCTTTGAAATCTAAATGCTTGTTGGAAGGAAGTGAAAGTATCAAGCATCTTTTCCCCTCCTTGCTAACTGCTAGGTAAAGTTCACAAATACAGTCAGCAGAAATTCTTAGAGACCGAAACCCAATTGTTACAACATTCTCGGAAAGCTCTGACCACTTTTGTTTTAATTCAATACTTGTCATAATTACATTTCGTTTGCATCGTCAGGCAATTCAGAATCCATTTCGTTAATTTCAATTTCCTCATCCTCATCAATCCCATAATCTCCATGAACATATTCACCACCTGGATCTGGCTGAATTGGAGGAAAGCCTATAGCATAACCAATCAATGGAATATTCAAATCAATTCCCTCACTCTCAATAAAAGTTCGCATTTCAGGGTCTTCCTTGCCCTTTTCTTGAAGAAAAACATAGAAAGAATCCAATATATATATTACAAGAAGGCCTTCTTGGTCACTCATTTTCTCACGATAAACTCTTTCGGGAATATTAACTTCTTCGGCCTTTTTATTGACTTGTTCTTTCGTCCAGTCAGGATATTTTTGATGGTAGTAGTTTTTCCTATTGTCAATAAATTCTTTCTCTGCTGATTTTATTTGTAAATCGGTTAATAATACTGCCATGTCAAGCCCTGCAGAAATAAGGTTTGCTGATTTACCTGAAGCCCAAAATTCTTGTTTATTTATGAAATTATCTCTGTAGTATTTCAACCCCTCTTCTTTGCCAGGTCCTCTTCTTACAGTCATTGTAATATCAAACGGTAAATTTGATTCAGCCTTTTTCAAAACTCCTTTGCCTTCACTTTCTTTTGCTCTACCGGAGCTCTTAATAGCGATAGTCCAATTCCTAAGTTTATCAACAACTTCACATCTTTCAAGAAATTTCACAATACTGTCGCAAGTATCACTTCCAAAATTATTTTCTTTCCTTAGAATTTCTAATACTCCGGAAATATCTGTTTGTGCAAGAAGGAATCCGGCATCATGGCCATCTTCATTCTTTTTGCTTACAAAATTATACTTGCTTGCAATGTTATTTCTAAATTGTTCCCAAACCGCCTCTATCTTTTTCTTGCGAATGTCAAACCTTGTCGATTGCTCAAGTTCATCTTGATAAGACCAATTTACTTTCAATGTATCACGAAGAATTGAAGGTCTTGTTATTTTAAGAGTTCCAGGATGCTTTTTTACACGAAGAACAAAATTTCTTGGTGTTTTGTCCTTCTCTTCCATTTTTCTAAATTCAATTTCCAATTCTTCAATGGTTCTTGTAACCAAATTATATTTTTCCATTGAATCACTGGTGATAAATAGTTTGCAACAGTCAAGATAGCCTGGTCTGTATCCAAACCATCTTCCCATTTGGAGAAGAGCATCTGAATAATCAGTTGAACGCACAAAATAGTTTATACTAAGTCCTTCCAGCGTAAATCCACGAGATAATCTATTTCCGCCAATGGCAATATATTTCTTTGGAGTGATCCTAGGATAAATAAGTTTGTCTCCAGTAGAACTATTTACTGCTTTAACTTCAATACCTTTGATTGCGTCCGTAAGAAAATTGTTTTTTATTGTTTCAAAACTGATCGGTTTCAGAAACTCATCGTCATATCCTTTCGGCAAATAATCCACAATATTTTCAATAATTGTAGCGTAATATTTGAACCATATTCTTTCAAAGGTTGCGAAGATAGAACTGGGATTACTTGGGTCGTCAAGTTGTAAGCTACTTTGTAAGTCTCTTACATAGACTTCAATTAAATCTTTGAGAGTGTTCTGCCAAAGTGTGTATCTCGAAATGTGAATCAACATTGAATTATGTGGATTGAACATTGTAGAATTTACCATAGCAGGTTTCCTACTTTCACGAATGGCAATAGAAAGAATAAAACATAAAATACTTTCTTTTATTGAATCAGACAATTTTCTTGGGAAGCCATCACCTGTTCTGGAAGCCCTTGTTTGTCTTATGTATTCTCTATAGTCAGCAAAATCAAGATAAGAATTAAACTGACCAATCTTTTCATCCCAGTCATTTTGATTTTTAATTTTCAATACTCCTTCTAATTCTCCATTGGCGGGTGAATACACTTTATCGGGGAAGTGTTCGATATTATCAGCTACAATTTCCACCAAAGGAATTTTTAATTCGATGTTATTATCTATTGGATTGATTGTTTCAAATATTTGCTTTGCTCCAATATAATTTGATGGTGGATTAAGTAGCACGATAAAATCATCAGGAAATAAATTATCAACACGTTGAAGAGCTTTTTCTTCCGCTTGTCCTCTCACTTTATATTTTACAATCCAGTTATTTTCTGGTGCATCATTTCGGTCGGCAAGAATATTTGCAAATGGTGTTGCAGTATAACCGAGATAAGTTTTTCTCTTGAACAAAGCAAGTAAAGCCCTTATATGTCCATTTGTCTTAGAAGCATATTCTCTTCCCTTTTTCCCTTCATTGTTTAACGATGCATTGTCAGCCTCATCATCTAAAACAAGTAAAGGAATATCATGTTGATCTTTGTTTTCTTCGAGGTAGTCATGCAACCAAACAATAAGGTTACGCAAAACACTCACATTATTCTTACATACGAGTATATTTGTATGATTAAGAGAGAAATCAGCATCAAGCAATGATTTTTTGAAATCAGATTTGGCTGAAGTAATTGAAATAACTTGAGCGATACTACTATCACCCATGTTTCCAAATCTTCTAATCGTCCCAACACCTTTTTTTACCAAAGTGTCTGTATCAATGTCAAGTCCTTCTCCGATAACATCATTCTCAATTCTTAACTGAGTTTGATTTCTCAAGTCTTCCATTAAACCAGCCAAGACAATTATTAATCCATATCCAGAATCTATTGCTCGGTTGATTACTGCATTAAAATTTTGGGTTTTCCCTGCCTGAACGCTTCCAACAACTAAACCTTTAACATAAAATTCCTCTCTTGCTTTTGGGTCTCCCATTTTTTCAAGAATTTCAAGACTCGTCTTTTTGGTTTCGTCAATTACTTTTTCGGAACGACCCGCTTTTTCAAGTAAGGTGAAATATCTGTCGCTGTAATTCCATGAGTTTTTTAACTCATCTTTTCTTTCTGCCGTCAGCCATGTACTGAATCCCTTTTTCGTGAGTGAATTACTAGGATCAATATCAATAGGGTGAACTGATAAATACTGATTCTTTGAAGTTTCAAAATATTTTTTTAAAGTCACTTCATCAATCTCAGGATAACCATACATTTTAATTACTACTAAGATTGAATCTTGAATCTCTGGAAGTAGATTCAGAAAATATGATGGGGACAACGAATTACTCTGAGAATGCTCTTTTGCCTTGCTTGCAATGATTTTGGTAATAATGTCTATATATCTATTTTCCATGAAATTTATTTTAAAATTTGAATGACCTCATGAGGCAATGAACTTTCCTTAAATCCAAGATTTGGAAGTATCTCCTTTTTTATTAATTCAGATGAAAGCCCACTTGCTATGAGTTCGTTCACACAAATAATTAGATCTTTCAATGACAATCCATCTTTCTCTTCGTTTCCAACAAATTCTCTCTCCTCGTGAGTTTGCCTGATTTCATTAATCCTTGTATTAATCATCCGAATGACTAGATTCAATTTTGTACGTTGATCTTTATTCAACTCACTTACCAATGATTTGAGTATGGGAAAGCTACTATTCACCTCGAGCAGTGTTCCTTTGTTACTTGACTTTCTCTCAAAGAGTTGCACATTGTCTTCTTTACGATTGGCTGAAAATTTCCTGATACCTCTATTGAAGAATTCTCTCTCTGCTTGTATTTTTAATTCATCAACATATTTTTCAAAAGCTACTTTCAAGTCATGAGGAATTTCAATTTGAGATTTAGCAACATTCAGATGCAACAAATGGTCCACGCTATTACCTATGTCAACACGAAGTCTTGCCAATTGAAGCCTTGGTGCTTTCTTGATTAAACCATTCCATCCGCCAAAGTGAATTAATCTGTCTGCTCGATAAATGTAGATTCCTTCCATGTCCATCAGACTTCGGTTCTTTGTAGTCCAGAGGGAAATACTCTGGCTTTCATCGATACTTCTGGCTGGGAGAACGAATCCTTCAATTTTAATTGTATCAGTGCTAAAACGTTTTTGTTTGAATTCTATCGGACGAAAATCAGTTATAGTTGTTGGAAATGGATTAAATGGTACTATGAGATTGTTGTTTATTCGTATCTGCAACGAACTCGATTTGCGTTCCATGTACCTGTGAAAAACAAGCGACAAATAATCAGAAGTAACCTCAGTAATCTGTTTCTTCAATGAAGTTTGTCTATTGACTTCTTCAAGATAATTTTCGAACTTATAAAGACCATTCCACACTACAATTGTATTAGCATCAAAATTTTTAAACCGATTCAAATGTCCCTCGCTCAGTATACTATATTGTTGAATGAGTTTGGCAATTTCCACCTTTGTGTTTACAATTAATTGCCATTCGCCAACTTGTTTCAAATGGTTAACATCCCAAGTTCTCCCACAAAAATTTTTAGTTCCTTTTTTTCTTGATAAAACTGTAAAGCATCTTGTCTGAGAAAAGGATGCAGTCTTCATGCCTAATCCAAATCTTCCGAGGTCAAAAACTTTTCTTTCCTTTTCCAGTGAATTACTTGGAAACTGCATACTTGATTTAAGTGTTTCCTCATCCATACCATTACCATTATCAGCAATAAACAAAGTAAAAGGCTCGTGCTCCATTTTAACAAGCACTTCAATTTTGTCCGCGTTAGCTGAAACCGAATTGTCCATCAAATCCGCTAACGCAGATTCCAAACTATATCCCTGTTCTGCAATTGACTTTATCAGATATTCAGGATTGGGATCTGCAGGCTCGCATTGTATGTTCTTATTTTCCATTCAAAAGTTGTCTAATAGTTTTTGCTAAAGCTGAAGCCATAAGCGGAGGAACTGCATTTCCAATTTGCTTAAAAGCAGCTGTTCGCCCCCCTTCAAAAAAATAATCATCTGGAAAAGATTGTATTCTTGCTGCCTCACGTACCGAAATAGAACGAACCTGATTCTTGTCTGGATAAATGTAATAGTGTCCATCCTTGCTGATGTGAGCAACAACTGTGTGTGAATGTCCGGTTGGGTCAACTACCTTATAACGGTCAAGAAATGCAATAATATTTTTATGTGTCTGCAACCGTGGTGGCAGCTCATCATATTTCAATCGTTTTTTTCCATCCAACCATTTATCAATTGCAATGGAATAAATTTCTAAATCCCGTTGGTTGTGATGTCTTGTGATATGTTGAGTTACAAAGTCAATCCCATTTCTAGTTTCAGTTTGTTTTAGATAATCATTGATTGGTTTAGTGTAATTCGCAATTTGCAATTCTTCACCTGGCTTTAATTGTGGTAAATCATAGAACAAATCTTTTTTTGTCTCCCATTTATTTACTACCTTTTCAATGCTTGGAAAATTGAATTTCGTTTTTCCTCTTTGCCCAATAATTATAACTCTTCTTCTTTTTTGCAGCACTCCGTATTCTTCTGCATTTAAGACTGTAGGCTCTGCAACTGAATAACCAATTGATTCAAAAAGTTGCATCATTTCATTCAGATATTTTTTGTTGCCGGCTGTGAGTAATCCTAAAACATTTTCAAACACAAAATATTTAGGTTTATAACGAAGTAGAAATTCAGCATAGTAACGAAATAAAAAATTTCTTTTATCGCCTTCCATTTTATTTGGATCTCTGCTTCTGCCTACAAGTGAATATGCTTGACAAGGGGGACCTCCAATTATTAAATCAACTCTTTTTGAATCAAGTTTTTCATCAATCTGTTTGAAAATATTTCCAATAGTCTTTTTTGAAATTTCATCAATGATAACAGAATCAATAATTCTGTCCGGAATACTTTTCCAAAGTGCTTCCCTAGAAATTTCGTTTTTCAGATAAGAAATATAGGTTTTTTGCTTTTTGTTTTTATTAAGAAAATGATAGGACAAACGAGTTTTCAAAGTTTCGCATGCCTCTTTGCTCATTTCAACGTGAGCAACTGGATGAAAACCCTCACGAATGAATCCTTCTGAAAGCCCGCCTGCACCGGCGAATAAATCGATATATTTAAACTTCTCTTTGCCCATACATCAAATTACTAATGAACTAATTTAATTTTATTGAAATTTTCTTACGCTACCTACCCCTCCGCAAAACTCGCAAAACCATTCTCAATAGCATTTGTGTGCATTCGCGATAATTTTGCTATTGACAACTTCAATTTAATTAATCCTTTCTGATCTTCTCCAAAAGATTTCTGTTGGCGATAATCATCTAATAATTTCTTAATCAAATCTTGATTTGCCTGCTCCTTCGCATCTAAACACAATGAAATTAATATAGGTATAACCTTAGATAATTTCGATCGCGAGCCGTGCAATTTTGGAAGCAACTTTTGCATGACTGCCACATCGAATGCATCTTCCAATTGAGTTGCATCCATTCCCAAGCTATCCAACCTGTTCATTAACTCAACCATCTCGCCCGCTGTGCGGTAACCAAACTCTGCCCCAACTCCTTGCAACTCTCTGAAAAACGCCATTAACTGAACACTGCGATCTTTTCCTTGATGAGGTTCTTTCGAAAACCAACCCATTAGTTCAGAACTAAAGCCAACTCCCTTCCCATTAATCTCTTCCCCCGAAACACTAATTTCAGCGCCGAAGAAATCCTTCATATCATCTACATCTACCTTAAACTCTATTGTATTCGCCCTATCCAATACCTTCGGACTAAACATATAAGTGGTTTCGTCAATATTTACAGTTCCAACTAAAAACAAATTTGAAGGAAGGACAATCGACTGTGGAATAATTCGACCATTCTCGTCTTCACGTTCATTACCCGAATACAGTGAGATCGGCTCTTTCGACTCCATAGCACTTAAGAAATCTGCAAAGTATCGTTCGACATGACTAAGATTCATTTCATCTAAAATCATGAAGTAAGGATTACAATCCTTTAACTCCTTGTCTTTCGAATTTTCTATTGCTGCCAAAATTAAATCCAACGCGCCGTTATCTGACAAAACGTATTTACTGTTATCCAAACTATTCGGATATCCCAAAAGAGGTTCCCTATTCGTCCAATCGGCACCTACCGGAATTATGTTGTACTGAGTATCAGAAGCACAAATCCATTTCGCAAAGGTTTGTGCCAACTTCGTTTTTCCAGACCCCGACAATCCCGAAAAAATCACAAAGGGTTTGGTTCCAAGTGACGCTATGTATCTTTTGGTTAGGTATGTTGAGAAGTTGAGGTTTTGGTTGGCGGAATCCTTTGTAAAAGATTCGATTAATCTACTTTGTTCGTTAACAAAAGGTTTAGGAACTAATAGTTTATTTTGAAAAAAAACCTTTCGAAATTGGTCATCGCTTAATAATCTAAAAAGCAAAGGATTATGCCTTTCCGGCTGTCCTGAACTATCAACAGATGGTAACCAATCTAAAACCGCACTTCGAACTTTTCCTAAAAGTTCTACATTCAACAATGTTTCAGGATTCGCTAAAAAATAAAGCAATCGCGCTGGAGGCTTAGTGCCAAAGGCTTGCGCCTTTTTAAAACCTGGTAATTTAGATGCCCATTCAGCATCATTTTCAGATACATAATAGCAAAAATGATTTTCCCCATTCGATCTGTATACAGCCAAAATAAGCTTCCGCCCCACATTTAAACTTATCCACTTACCATTTTTTCGGAGAGTAAATGCTATTCTCTTATCTGATTCGGAAAAATTACAATCTTGAAAAACCTCTCCAGCAAATTGAAAAAACTGCTCGAGTAAATAATCATCTTTAAAGTGACTAATATATTTCCGCACTTCATCAGGGGATAGCAACTCCTCTAGCTCTTTGGTGAAAATTTCAAACCCATGTTTTTCGAGTAACTTGAAGCATGGGGTTCCTATACCACCTTCAAATGAATTCCTATCCAATTCAATTCCATTCGCGAAAATATTCGCAAAAGAGACGACTAACTTGGGTGGATAGTACTTATCACCGTACTTGACGTCGTAATAATTGGAGTCCTCATCACTTGTAACACCCTCCATATCTATCTTTTGAATGGCCTCAAGCAAATGCTCTCTTTCTATATTGGATGGAAAACTCATAACAATCATTTATGCCTTACGAAAACCATTACTCTTATTCCCATTTTCATTGGCGTAAGTTATTTCAGAAATTGCACACGTAAATAATTTGTTGAAAAGTATTGATCCAATAAAAAATGAGCTGTGTTTGCTACCATTATCAAAGGCAACTTAACCCCTCCTTTGTCTCTCCATCACTACTATAAATCAAACACCACATCATTCCGCGAGTAAAGAAGAACTATCTCACACACATGGCAATTGTGAATGCTTCCAATCTGATTCACCTATTCTGAACTGATAATCCACTACAAGCAATTTGAAGCTAAAAAAAAGGATCGTTGATTAAGCTGTTACTATTATTGGTCTTTTTGTTTTATGGTCTTAAAACTCCATCTAATAGCATAGAAGAGATATCTTAAAGGAAAAGATAAAACTACAATTGTCATTAAACACATAAACGAAAACTCTAATCTGTCAACAGAATCCATCAGGTTATAGTTTTCTGTTAGGATTTTCCTTTCAATGATTTCTCTTTCTTCGCCAATTTTTTCAGCATTTAATCTTTCTTCCAATTCATTCTGTGTCAATGAATTGTTTTCTATGTAGATTTCAAAATCAGATGCATTCTTGAACCCTAATTGATCATAAATTTCTTTCTTAAAGCCTGAACTCCATTCATTTTCCCATTTGAATTTGACACTGTCCCTTTCATTTAAATTTTGTAGCCTTGTCCAAAATTCTTCGCAAGTCAACTGACTTGTATGCCAACCATTTGCTTTACTTATCTCGAAAAATCTACTCTGTTTGTCGATTTTAGGTAAAAAATGTATCTGAACTTTATTTGTACTATCAGATAGAGACTGGGAAATCGTTTTTAGTTTTTCAATTCGCAATTCAATAACATAGTTGAATAGTATTGTGCTAATAAATGCTAAACCAAATACAGATGCACAAGCAACTAGTATTAAAAACTCCCTCGCAATTATTTTCTTCTGATTCTGTTTCATTTTAATTTTTATTACCATACTGCCAACTACCAAATTATTCCTATAAAACTTTATTTAACTAATTTGCATTCAAAATCGAAGTTTAAAAGTTTACAACCGAAAGTTATTAAAAGATAACCACAGAATGAAATTCAATTAAACTCTCTCCTCGCAAACAACAGCACCTTATGCAGTTACTTCCAGCGCCAACATTTAAACAGACCTTCTCTCTATTAATACATACTAAAATATTTCACACCATTCTTGGCAGTTTCAGTTAGTATCCTTCAAAACGAAACTCAAACGCTCAGCCATATCCAAAATTGGGATTTTAGAATTCGTCAGTTAGCTACCTGCGATTTTGAATTTCCACTCAACCATTCCCTCGTCTCCTCATCGCTGCTATACACCAAACACCCCTTCATTCCTCTGGTCATTAAGGTTCGGTAGGTGTTCTTGATAATCAGATCTGCCATCTCTTTGGCTTTCTGCGGGTCGCGTTTCATGAGGGACTTCATGCCGTGAACGCTCTTGTCGCTGCTGGCGCGATACTCGGGTCTGCAGACCCACTGGCCGTTGCGGATGACCATGTCTGGACCAATGATGACACCGACATAATCGACCTCTAAGCCTTGACAGGTATGAATGCAACCAATCTGATTCACAGACTCTGGACTAATAATCCACAGCATTCCATCTTGCATTAAATTCCATTGCATACCGAAATCGTATTCCGGAAATACAATGTCCATGGCCTTCTTGTCCTTCTTCGAATTCCATGGCCAACAATATCCAGCCACCATGCGTGCTCGATTTCGTTCTGAATTGTATTCAATTATTCGTCTGCGCAATTCATTCGGATTGTCGATCACTTCAAACTGATAATTCAATTCCTCAATATTCAAATTCGCAGTAGCTCGAATACCCAACATATTGTCTAACCAAGCCAAATACCCATCGCTTCCATTACATCGAAACTGACTTTCCAATTCCAAGTAATGCACCTTCGCTCCTGCTCTATTCGCCCAAAATTCCACTTCCCCACGCGAACCAATATCTTTCATGGTCACACGCTGATCTTCGTCTACAAAAAAGATAGAACACTTAGCCGCTTCAACAATTTCCTTAATCTGATTTTCGCCCAAATTCGAAAACATGCCACTCTTCTCGTTCAATCGGTGTGCTTCGTCAACTATCAACGCATCAAACTCTCCATTCGGCGTATTGATATATGCGCCCGACCCCTTGAACAAATTATTCACCCAAGACTTCGTTCGATATCCTGTTAGCTTAGACGCATAGACATCTCGCGGAGCACTGTTTTTACTTACATACTGAACCAACTTCTGCTCGGCGGTTAATCGGGCAGTCAACTGAATGGCAACAACCGACTTTCCAGTTCCTGGACCGCCACGAACTATTAAGACATTCTTTTCCTTGTGGGAAGACGCGTTCACCAAATTGCGAGCATATTCAAAAGCAATTTTCTGATCGTCGATCATCACGAACTCTTCATTCCCATTGATCATTTTCGCAATGCTGTCGGCAATGGTCTTCGAAGGACGAATGCGACCGTGCTCTATGCGATACATGATGTTGGTCGGATCTCCAAATTTCACAAACGTCTTAATGAATTCCGCCAGCTTCACCACATCGTTCTTAATGAACAGCGGCGCCTTCTTCAGATGTTCATTGTAAAAAGGAGAAATTAAATCTCCAGGCGTTTCGCAGTTATGCAAAAACGCACAAGGCTGGAGTGAAATATTTTGATTGTAGACTTCTTCGTTGAATCCTTCCAACAAAGCCGCATAGCTCCAAGCCTGATAACTCGGATGGCTCACTTCACGAACTCCTCCACCCACATAGGTCGAAACCACTCCGTCCATTGCTGTGCTAGTCGCAGTTTCCCATTGCTTCAATTCAACAATAACGGCACAATCGCGCTTATCCGCATTTTGTCCGGTTATAATGAAATCGATACGCTTACTTGTATTCGGAACTTGGCATTCGATGCTAATCTTGGCATCGTTCGGTATGGCTGAATCGTCGAGAACATTCCGCATATATTGCATGGAGTTCTTCCAAGACTCGACTTCCCTTTTCCCTGTTGAACGACCTAATTGCTTTTGAAAATTCTCGTGAATGATATAATCGATTTTACTTTCACGCACATGCGCCATGAAGGTTTCTTTCGATTCTTGGTAGACGATCATGGCACTTACAACTCGTTATATTTCGTTGCACTCCCCTTGGCCTTTTCCACCGGATACTTCTCGCCGTTCTTCAGAACCTTTTCTCTCACCACCTGCTCCAGATCTAGGTCGTAATGATGTCCGATTAGAATGGCATACGCCAGCACATCGGCCAATTCTTCTTTTACCTTCTCAATCTTCGCTTCTTCCGCACTTTTCCAGAGGAAAGCCTCTAACAACTCTCCCGCTTCAATAGACAATGCTGCCGCCAAATCTTTCGGATTGTGAAACTGTTTCCAATCGCGTTCATCGCGGAATTGCACCAAAAGCTGCTCTAACTCTTTCAACTGTGACATAAGGAATGCTTGTCTGCGAAAGATATTTCAGAATTGGGAGATGGAGAGGGATTGTTGAAAAGTTGCAAGCTTAATAATTAGAGTCGTTGGAATTCCTTAATCTTGTAAGACTCCATTTTTATAAGTCAACTTCCGAATTTCTTTATTCGTCTTCGAATCAGTAATCAATGTTTTTCCATTTCGTAGACCTTTCTTCACCTTTCGAATCTCAGTTAAAGCATTTAATTCATCCCTGAATATAAATTCTCCTGTGAACAACTCTCCTTTAAAATCCAGATATTTCTCACTAACCATGTTTCCATCAGAATAAACCCTTTCTATTTTCACAGCTTGATCGTAATAGTAATCTGTCCAAAGACCAATTTTATTCTTCTTGTAAAAGAAGCCTTCAGTTAATAGTTGTCCAAAACCATTGTATGACTTAAAGGCGCCATCCTTAAACCCGTTGCCATCAAATCTCTCATTTATGCTTAAGTTAAAAACAAACTCGAAAATGCTTGGGTCTACTTCTTCATCAGCTGGCATTCGATATTCTTGGGAAACATAAGCTCCGTCCGATGAATATTCAGTTTTTCTGCATTTATAAGTAGTCGCACTCTCATCAAATATTTCATATTTACATGTAAGCTTTTGTCCGAGACTATCAAAGGTTTTTAATTCATAGAGCTTGCCCTTTCTAAAAAGCTTTTTACTGCTTAGACGATTCAATTCATTAAAATCTATCCATTCTCCATTTAATTCACCATTGCTGTATTGAAAGGTTTTTGCGATCTTTCCTTCTGTATAATACTGAATCCAATTCCCCTCTCTTTTCCCTTTCACGTAAGAACCTTTCTGAAAAATAAAATACTCTTTATCGTTTTCATCAGTGCCGGTATATCTATGCAACCACTCTCCTTCTTCGTTCCCCTCTTTAAAGTTTCCTCTTGTAATAATTAAATCTGTAGAATCTCGAAGTTCATACGGACCGTTCAAAACACCATTTTTATAGAAGGAAGTCTCACGTATTCTTTTGTAAACATCAATCTTACAAGTATCTAACGGATTTTTAGTTTCATCCAACTCCGAACAAGGCATTCGTTTCTCGTCTAGATAAGAATATCGCAAAGACCTACCTTCTTGTATACCATTTAAATAAGTTTGTTCAAGGAATAGTTCTCGAGAGTATGGTAACTCGCCTTCACCCCTATTTGTATAAGCAGTATAATAATACTTCCAAATTCCTGTCTCAAGACCATTGACGAATCTGCCCTCGTTTCTTAGGGCATCTGATAAATCATACATTTTCCAGTAGCCTGATTTAATACCCGCTGAGTAGTTGCCATCCACAATCAATTTCAAATCCTTTAATTCTGTATGTATAACTCCCCCTAAAAACAACCTAGTTAAATCAACATAAACCTTATATGACCCGTCCAATTTATCAGCTTTATAATGTCCCAATATCAAACTATCCCCTTTAACCTCCTGAAATGGTCCGTTCTTGATATCAGCAACATAATTTTCAAATGTTAAAACTCGCTCTTTATTATCTTTCTCAATAATTAAGAATTGACTCCTACCATTCTTTAGTCCGTTCAGATAATTCTCTATTAGCTTAAACTGCAATTCTTGAGTCTCTTCATTGTAGTAGAATTCAACCCGCTCTCCATTTTTGATATTGTCTTTAAAAGTAGTTGACACATCAATCTTTCCATTTACATACAATTTCGTAACACCATTCCTAAGTCCATTGGCCAATTCATAATCAGCTAGAATTACTCCAAACTCATCATATTCAATAAAATGCCCTTCTTCCTTTCCATTCACATAGAACTCACTTCTTTTAATCTTACCATTTAGATGATAATCCTTAGATGGTCCATTCAGCAAACCCTTCGCCTTGGTATACTCGGAAATTAGATTTCCATTTTCATCATATTCTTTAAATAACCCATTCTGTTCACCTCTGCTATAGCTACCTGTTCTTTTCAGATTACCATTTGAATAATATACCTTCAACATGCCCTCCATTTTGCCATTCACCAAGGTGTATTCAGCTTGCACAACATCACCATAGTAATAATCTACCTTCTTACCGTTCTCAGTGTCATACACACCAGATTTTTTTATAAGTATTATATTATAGGCTGTAAAAGAATGACTTTCATAATCATCATCGTTCTCACGCTTCTCTGTTCTAATCTCAAGGGTGTAATTTGAATTGGAATATGTTGATATTATTTCATCATCCTCAATCTCGCTTCCAGTTAATTTAAATCCTGCAGAAGAAATCGAATTCTGAATTATTGCGTAAGACTCCTTATTAAATACGGAGTAAGCAACTTTATTCGGATACCCCTCATATGTATACAAATAAAACCACCCATTCGCCTTTTCACTATAATAATCTTTATTGAAACTCCAGGTTATTGTGTTGTATTTACTGCTACTGCCTTTTTCAGATTCGTAATATGACCAGTCCCGAGCATTCAATGCTAGATTTACATCTTCCCAATTCTTTTTACCGCAAAAATTGGTTAAATCGCCTAATGTTAATTTCTGCCCAAACAAAATGCTTGAAGAAACAAACAAAAGGACCAATGTGAAGTAACCTTTATTCATTTGATTTGTATTAATTTAATAAAACTGACTAAAAGATTCTACTCTAAACTGAAGCAACCTAAACATCTCAACTAATAAAAAAATAAACTCTACCAATCCTCTTCTTCCCTACGCTTACAACTTGAACAAAGACCACCATAAACACCATATTCATAACCGCCACAGCGTGAACATGTATTTTCCTCTTCATCGTCTATCTTTCTTTGGCAGGAATAGCAGTAATCATCGTACTCACTTTTTTCATCTCCGCATTTAGGACAAGTAATAGCTTCTTGATCTTCCTCAACATCACTTTGAAATCTTCTCTGGTCTGTTCCTCCACAATTTTTTCCTGTTATCTGAACTCTGTAACGATAACCTTTATCACTAGTAAAAGAACAGAAGCCACCATTATCCAAATCAGCAGATCTAAAATGATCTTCATCTAACCACCCTCCATTACCCCAGTATATTTTAACTAAAGAGTTACTCTCAACTTCAACCTCTAAAGAATAAGTATTTCTTGTACCTGTATTCGGATTGTAATAATTTACATCGGCACAATAAGTTCCATCTTCATAACCGTCGTCTTCAGAGTAATAATCCTCTATATCTGAACCGGAACTATTTGAACCACTGCAACCTGAGTATACTGCAATAAACACAAAGAAAACAATCGATAATAAAAATCTAAATTTCAAAACCATTACTTATGTATTTCAATCTACTAATTACAAATAAAAAATGAAAATAAAAAAAATCTAAATGAGAAAATAAAATGTTAAAAACTATATGAACCGAGTTGTTAGAACTGCGCTATTGGAAAACCAAAGATTTTATTACTCCCGATAGCTATTGGGATGCGCAATGCGAACTACATTATTACCTAGCCTCTGCCAAAGCTCGCAAAGCGAGCGGCATTCGAAATGCCCCCACAGAAGGTGGGGGAAAAATGCTTGGCTGATTCACATCACTTTAAAAATTCTTTTGGAACTTAAAAATATCCGTGCATACATTTGCACCATCATCCAGACGACAGAAATGTCACCAACCGAGCAGAACAAGCCACGGTGGTAAAACGATGAGGACTAACAGTCAAAACAAATGTTAACCCTCGAAGAATATTATGTTGGAACGGATGTGTTAACTAACACATTTATTTCTATGTCTAAAAACACTTCAACACTCTCTTGGAAACGACGCGTTCGATTCGAGAAACAAGGCTTTCATGCCGACCCCATGCCGGACAAAATCGTTTCGGCGAAATGCTTCCTACCCCTCAATGAAAAGGATGGAAAGCTCAGTTCAATCCCCCTTCAGGCTTCAGTGAAATTGATTCTCGACGATGAATTCAAAACACAAGTCGGAAGAGCGTGGGGATATCGGTTAGTGGTATTTGAAGATGAAATCTTTGCTGAACTGGATCTGATTCTTGAACAAGCATACATGGACATTCACGGGCATGCGCCGAATCAGAAATTCATTGTCGAAGAATGCTTCTTCGAAAACGATGAAAGCACCGAATTCAAAAGCCTTCAAGTGGAAAAAATCTTCACCAAACCCACCTTCAGCAAATTCTTACCCTCTCGCATTCACTCGGTGGAAGAAGTAGAAAAAGTCCAAAACTTTATTCTTCGTCGTAGCACCAAATGGCATGCGTATCGCAACTACCACGATTGGTTTGCGTTCTTTTTGGAGAGGAGGTTGGAGATGTTTAATTGAACTACGTTGTTTGAACTGCGTTGTTAGAACTGCGTTGTTAGAACTTCGTTGTGCGAACTACGTTGTGGGAACTGCGTTGTTTGAACTACGTTGTTTGAAATTCGTTGTGCGAACTACGTTGTAGACCCTCGCAACGAAGTTGCACTCGTTTCGCAGAAACTATCGCATAGCAATATGCCCTCGCGAAGCATCGGTAGACCCGTAATTAATGATTTTATTTCGAAATTTAAATTAAACGTGCTGGTGTAGTTTCGACACAAATAATTCAATTATGAAACTTCATTTTGCCAGTGCCCTTTTGTTTTGCCTTGTTGCGACAAGTGTATGCGGACAGACATTACCGAACTTTTCAACCCTGAACACAAACAATGTGAAAGTTGTGGTTTCGGCAAACGGTGTCATTGGATATCACCCTTCGTTGGAAAAAGGAAGCTGGATGCCCGCTGACGATAGCGCGGGAACCATATTCGCCGCAAGTCCTTGGATTAGCGGAATAAACGCGCAAGGTGAAGTGCTCATTACCACGCAATACGTCTTCACTGAAAATCAATCTTGGTTCTACGGTCCACTTACCCAAAACACCACCGCAGACTCGGCTTACAGCGAAACGTTTAACCACGTCTGGAACATTAAACAAAGTGAAATAAATACGCACGTGGCCTACTTCCAATCGCTACAAAACGGAACAACCGCTACCCTCTTCCCAAACGGATACACCATTCCGGCAGACTTCCTGTCTTGGCCCGCACACGGAGATGTTTCGCTCGGATACGACTTCAACCTTGCGCCTTTCGTTGATTACAACAGCGATAACTTGTACAATCCGCAAGACGGAGACTATCCGATCATATGCGGAGATGAATGCCTCTATTTGATCATTAACGACATTGGAAATTCTACTATTCCGAAAATGGGAAATCAAGTGGAGATGTGGATCTACGCTTTCGACACGCCAAACATACCCGCGGTGAACAATACCTTTTTCACGAAATTCAAATTCACCAATAAATCAAATCAAACCTTTTACAACACACGCATTTCACAAATGAATGACCTCGATATTGGATATGCATTCAACGACTACAGCGGCACAGACGTGGCCTACGGTGCTTTGTATGCGTACACTGGCACTGCCACTGATTACTCGCTTTCGGGTGCTCCTTCATACGGCGATATTCCCACCATGGAAAGTATGCTTCTACTGCGCGGCCCTTTACTCGATGCCGATTTAATAGACAATGCCAACTACACTAACGTGATGGCCGAAGCGCTAAACAGCTACGGTGAGAGAGGATTCGGATTCGGCGACGGAATAATAGACAACGAACGTTCTGGCCTAGCCGGAAGCGTGAATTACCTGAACAGCTCGAACCCAGTCTTGGGAGAACCCAGCGGAAGCTACCCTACAGGATACTACAACCTTATGCTTGGAAAACACATCGACGGTTCAGAGGTTCTTCATCCGACTACCGGAAACCCTGTAACCTATTGGGCGCCTGGCACCTCAGATATCTATAATGAACTCGTTCCAGATTCAGAACAATTCATACACAGCGATAACGGCCTTCCTCCAAACGACGTGCGTCAGGTTGGAACCACCCTCCCCTTCACCTATGAACCCGGAGAAAGTAATTTCCTTGATTTGGCCTATGTCTTCGCGCAGGCTGAACCTGGCTCTGGCACTTCCGTTGAAACCGTAAATGTGACATTCATGAATACCGTGAAGCAATTCTTCAACGAAGACTTAGCCGATTGTCAAGTACTTGAATTGCCTGCTTCAGTGGAAAATCTCTCATCCGCTTCTTCCCTTTCCATTTACCCAAATCCCGCTTCCAACCAACTGAACATTACTGTATCCGAATCACTCCTGGGCGAAAACTATTCGTTATACAACAGTGTTGGACAATTGGTTCTGACGAATAAAATTCAATCTACACAAACGACTTTAGATATTTCTAACCTCGCGCAAGGAACGTACACCGTTGTTTTGAAAGGCGCGAGGAAGGTGGTGGTGGTGGAATAGTGAACTTCGTAATTGGAAAATCGAAGATTTTATTCCTACGATGTAATGGGAACTTCGTTATTCCTCCCGATAGCTATCGGGATCGTAACTCCTATTACATAATTGGAACTGCGTTGTTAAACCCTCGTCGTAGACCCTCGCAACGAAGTTGCCCTCGTTTCGCAGAAACCCTCGCATTGCAAAATGCCCTCGTTTCGCAGAAACCCTCGTGCAAAGCACATTATTTCTGTCTAAAATACAACCTCACCGGCACCCCCGTTAATCGGAAATTCTCGCGGAGCTTGTTTTCGAGGAAACGTTGGTAAGAGGAAACGACGTTCTGAGGTGTGTTGCAGAAGAAAGCGATGGCTGGGCTCTTCGTTGGCAATTGCGTTACGAACTTGATCTTCACTTCTTTTCCTTTGACAATCGGCGGCGGATAAGCCTGAATGATTGGCAACATAATGTCGTTTAACTTCGAAGTTGGGAAGTGCTGCAAACGGTTTTCATAAACCTCTACTGCTGCTTCCAACGCTTTCAAAATACGTTGCTTCGTAACGTTTGAGGTGAAGATGATAGGCACATCGGTAAACGGCGCAATGCGCTTCTTAATCTCTTCGGTCATGATATCCACACTCTTGTGGTCTTTCTCTACCATGTCCCACTTATTCACCAAAATAACAATCCCTCTGTTGGCTTCCGTAATCTCGCCGAAGATGGTTAAGTCTTGCTTCGTAATTCCTTCCACCGCATCAATCAACAACATACACACGTCGGCGTTGCGAATAGACTTAATGGTACGAATGGCACTGAAGAATTCAATGTCGTCTTCAATCTGCTTGCGCTTACGCAATCCAGCCGTGTCAATCAACATCAGTTCTTTGTTGAAGGCCTTGAAGTGCGTGTGCACCGCGTCGCGCGTGGTTCCCGCCACATCGGAAACAATACTTCTGTCGTTGCCCAACAAGGTGTTCAACAACGAAGATTTTCCTACGTTCGGTCTTCCCACAATGGCAATCTTTGGAAGATCGGGTAATTCAGACTCATCAATCTCAGGCATATCCTGAAGCAACTCGTCTAACAAATCTCCAGAACCGTATCCGTTGTTCGCACTAATGCTGAACAACTTTTCGCCGAATCCCAACGCGTAGAATTCAGTTGCTAATATTTCTTTGTCAGAGGTATCTACTTTGTTACAAACCAAGACCACCGGTTTGTTTGCACGACGCAACATGTCTGCAATCTCTTCGTCCCACTCGGTTAATCCTTCCTTCACGTCTACCATGAAGAGGATTTTATCTGCTTCAGCAATTGCCAGACGAACCTGACTGTTAATGTCTTGTTCGAACGCATCGTCGCTGTTCGTAACCACTCCACCAGTATCTACAACAATAAATTCTTTTCCACCCCATTGACCTGTTCCGTACTTACGATCACGGGTAACACCTGCTGTTGGTTCTACAATAGCGTCTGATGTTTCAGTAAGACGATTAAATAACGTTGACTTCCCTACATTCGGTCTACCTACAATAACAATAGTATAACTCATGCGGCAAAGATACGTCAGAACAAAGCAAAGTACTTCCCGTTATTCTTTCACGAAAGAAGCACGGTAGATTTCATTTCCATTTTGAAGAACTAAGATGTAGTATCCAGATTTCAATTCAGACAAATTCATTTCAAGAATATTCCCCGATGAATTATTGTTGAACTGTATTGAAGTCACTTCCCTACCGTCCATTGAAAACACACGCGCGGTGCACTTTTCAGAAGTATTCAAGTTGGCTAGCTGAAGATGAACCAGTCCATTGGTTGGATTCGGAAAAAGTTTCAAAGCTTTTTTTGTTTCCGTGAATTCTGAAACGCTCTCAGGATAAGTGCCTACCACATTCAACCAAAAACCACTCATTGCAGTTCCTCCGGGTCCATAGTTTCCAGATTCATCAATGGTGAATGTTACACAATTTGAGGTTGAACATCCGTTTGCAAACGTAACTGTTGCGCAAACGGTATAAGTTCCAACCGTATCATAGAAATAAATTGGGTAAACTGAATTCGAAAAATCCCCATTTCCGAAATCCCACACCACTGAAATAACATCGGTTAAATCTTCATCCCAAAAAACAAATACACTATTCAAAGCACTTACCAGAGAATCTGGGATGAGTTCAACAATTGTAAAACATTGGGGAGGTGGAATATTGCAATCTGAATTTACTCCGAATTGCTGCGACACCTCCCATGAATCAGGAGAAACATCCATCAATAGGGCTGTTCCATTCATGTAGACTGAAATGCCAGGCATTCCATTTCCACCTGACCAGCCATCTCCATAATAATCAAATACATTCAAATCGTAACAACCATCGACCAAGCAAACATTGAGCGTTGTTGTTTGAGTGATTGCACCGTAATCCACACCTAAAAGAAAATTACCTTCCTGATCCGAAATGTTAAAAGAGCCTTCATTTGGGGTGCTATCTGGATTGTATAAGACTTGTACAAGTGTACCTGTTGAACAACCCGAGAAACATGAACCGTCATCTATAACAGCATTGGGATCGTAATTGAGTGCATTAGGATCCGTGCACCCATATGTAAAAATGCATGAGCCATCGTCTGAATTTGCATTTGGATTGAAGTTCACGGCTTGCGGCGAAGTGCATCCTGGAATAAGCCCACAATTTCCATTTATTCCAAAAATGAAAGATTCTGATTGAGTATATTCAAGCGATGCATTTTCGACCACATTATAAATGGTGAAAAAGCCTCCATACCATCCATAAGGCCCAACGTTATTATTCATTACAGCGGTATAGCACTCGTTTGAACTTAAACAAATGACGGTATTTATAATTTGATAATCCATCATTGGTGGAGATTGATAGACAGTATCTCCGTTTGAAGAGAGAATCACGAAATCCAATTGGTCACCAAAGTCAAACGTGCAGATGTACATTGAATATAATTCACCGTTTTCCGGTAAGCAATACAAGCATGACCCGTCATTGTTTGTGGCTTGTGCATTAAAATTATACGCCAAAGAATCTGTGCATCCCAAATACTCACAACTTCCATCGTCTACATTGGCCAAAGGATTATAATTGACCGCTGACGGATAAACGCATCCCGGAATCTCCGAAAGAACACAACCACTTTCACCAACCCCCAGACTGGTTACTCCGTAACTACCATTGTTCAAAGTAACTATTTGCTGCCCTTGACTCCATACAGAAAACTGAACATGTGCACCATCCCATCCGCCCATTGGATAACTGCTGTACATGTGTACGGTGTAACATCCTAAAGGCAAACACATAGAGCCTGTCTGGGCATAAGCTGGATTCCCTTCGAATACTGTTTCACCAAGAGAATTTAACATACTGAAACTAATCTCAGACGTAGCTCCGCCGTAGAAGGTATATCCCACATTTAAACATTGTGCATTTGTCTGAGAGAAAAACCCCAAGAATAAAACACAAATAATTGCATGTAACTTTTTATTCATCGTATTGTTTTGAATGACTAAAGTAGCCCTTCAAAAGCGACGCACTCATGAATTTGCTTACACAATAACAAGAAAAATTACCATCCTATGATTACAAAGGCTTGTTGTTCTGCATCCAACAGTAAATCTTCTTGATCTGCGTATCGGTAAGTTTGGTTCCGTTCTGCGGCATGGCGCTGTATCCGGCGTCGTGCTCAACAGACCCCAAGACAGCATCGTTGTTGGCAGCGGCAGCTCCCGCATAATTGCTTAGATCTATGCCTGAAGAATGATAGGGCGTATTGTGACATCCTGAAGTTGCGCAATTCCCATCGTAAATGGCTTTAATGTCGTTGTTGTACGTTGGAATGTTTCCCGTGCAGTCGTATCCTCTTTGATACTTATCGCAGCTCACAAAAGAAAACACAATAAAGAACACTGTTAAGAGAGAGAGTAGAGCCTTTTTCATGATCCTGAGTTTACGCGAATGTACAAGATGAAAAGAAGAATTCCTTTCGATTTAAAATAAAAAAAAGAGCTGTCGAAAGACAGCCCTTTTCATCGTAAGTGAATAATCAACCTATTCTTTTACGAAAGGAACGCGTTGAACTTGATTGCCGTTTTGAAGCGATAAGAAGTAATATCCGTTGCTCAATTCAGAAACATTCAATTGGAAGGTGTTGTTAATTGAACCTGCACCGAAGTTGTTCGCGAATACTTCTTTTCCGTCTATTGAATAGATACGGATAGTCGTGTTTTCGCTTGGATTCAATTGTGAAGCCTTCACAACCATGTTTCCTGAAGTTGGATTCGGGAACATGTTTACTGAAGTAGCATTCGACGTTAACTCATTCACGTTGCTTGGGTAAGTTCCGGTAGTGTTCAACCAGAAACCGTTCATTTGAGCGCCGCCTGGACCTGATGTTCCGTTAGCATCCATGGTGAAGGTAACGCAGTCGGTTGATGAACAGCCATCGTAGAAATTCACGGTTAAGCATACGGTGTAAGTACCAATAGAGTCATAGAAATAAGTTGGATAGAAAGACGATGATGTCATTCCATTTCCGAAATCCCACAACACACTACTTACAAGCGTAAGATCTTCATCCCAGAAAATCATTACCGCATTTTCCATAGCAACCAATGAATCTGGAATCAAATCTATTGAGGTGTTGCAAGAAACACTGTCGATGGTGCATGTGGTATTAATTCCAAAAATTTGAGACGCGTAGTTTCCGTCAGCAAGATCAGCTGTTACCAAATCGTTGCCATTCACGTTAATCACGATTCCCGAAGGACTTCCACCGTCCCATCCGTCGCCGAATGAATCGTACATGTGAAGTGTGTAACATCCATCTACCAAACAACCGTAGGCCATATTGTTTACGTTCGCCTCATTGACAAAACTTTGCATGACCGTGTTTCCGTTTGAATCTGTGATGGTGTATAAAGATTCATTTGCAAACATTCCTGGATTGAAGGAAACAATTGTTGCGTTTCCGCTGGTGCAACCTGTGAAGCAAGAACCGTCGTCGGCAACTGCCAATGGATTGTAGTTAACCGCAGTTGAATCTGTGCAGCCGTATACAAGGATGCAAGAACCATCGTCGATAGTGGCTGCAGGATTGTAATTCGAAGCCAATGCATTGGTGCATCCGAAAACTTCGCCGCAAGTTCCGTCTACGCTGAATACAACAGATTGCGTGGTTTGATTGTCGGCAAGACCGGTATGAATGACTTGACCTTGACCGTTGTTGATCCAGAAGTATCCGTTGTACCAACCTTGAAGACCCGCGCTGTTTGTCATAACCGCCGTGTAGCACTCCCCGGCTTGCAAACACAACGAGGTGTTGTAGATATTCACGTTTCCAAAAACAGGCGAAGTCCAAACAGTATCTCCGTCTGAATTCAAAATAGTAAGACTCACTTGGTTTCCGTTCGAGAATGTACATACGTATAAAGAAGCGTTCACGCTACCCGCACCATTGCAATAGGTGCAAGAGCCGTCGTCTAAAGTAGCATTTACATTGAAGTTTGTTGCTGTCGGATCTGTGCACCCCTCGTAAATGCAACCGATGTTTACAGTGGCAACAGGGTTATAGTTTGAAGCTGATGGGTCCATACATCCTTGAACAGAAGCTGTTCCGCAATTTGAAGTACCCACACCGAACATGAATGTTCCTTGACTACCGTTGGTGAATGTTCCTGAATATGAACTTTCGCCCATAACAAAAACGTTTAAAGAGCCTCCGTTCCATCCGTCGCCGAAAGAATCGAACATGTTCACTCCGTAACAAGCCACTGGCAAACACCATACGCCTGAAGCGGAATTACCTGTTCCGGTTGCTACAACACTTCCTGTTGTGAGGTTAATAACGTGAAAGCTCATTTCATTGGGATAGAACCCTGGGGTCACGGTGTACGAGACTTGCGTACAAGTGGTATCTATTTGTGCTTTGGCTGCAATTCCTGATGCAACCAAGAAAGCGAATAGAATTAAACGTAAAGTTTGTTTCATAGTAAAAGGTTAGTGTAGCGAATATAGATTGACTCGTTTCAGTACAGACTTTTCATTCGAGAAAAAAGTTGTCTATTATTGGAAATGTGGAAAAGTGACTTATTCGTAGATAGCTCCACTGCCAATCAACTCTTCTCCCAAATAGAAAGCCGCAAACTGTCCTTTCGCAACACCGTATTGGATTTCGTGAAAAATGACATGGGTGAATTCACTTCCAACCGAAACATTGGCTTTGAAGAGGGGTTGTCGATAACGTATGCGACATTCGACTTCTAAAACACTTCCGTTCTGCGGTTTCAAATGTTCTTGTATCCAATGCGCTTCTTCATTTCGAATGGCCAATCCTCTTCGGGCCATGGCAGGATGCGTTTCGCCTTGTGCCGAATACACAATGTTTTTCTCTACATCTATGGCAACCACAAACAACGGAATGGCTTGTCCACCTATACCCAACCCTCTTCGCTGACCAACAGTATAATAGTGTGCTCCGTTGTGTTCACCGACATCGTCGCACATTTCAGGAGTAAAGATTTGCGGTCTTGCAAGCACGGCTGGATCTGAAGACGTTTCGTTCACCAATTCATTCAATTGAGGAAGAAATTCATCTTTTATACGAAGGACGCGTCCTTTTTTCGGTGCTAATTGTTGTTGAAGGAAGACGGGCAATTTCACCTTCCCAATAAAACAAAGTCCTTGCGAATCTTTTTTATCTGCATTTGGAAGCTGAAGCTCTGCGGCAATCACGCGCACTTCCGGTTTGGTTAATTCTCCTATTGGGAAAAGTGCCTTGCTCAATTGTGCTTGATTAAGTTGACACAAGAAATAGCTTTGATCTTTATTTCCATCTACACCAGAAAGCAAATGGAAGCGCGTCTCTCCGTTTTCAACGGATTCAGACTTCCGAACATAATGTCCGGTTGCAACGAAGTCTGCTTTCAACTGTTCTGCAGCCTTCAAGAAAACATCGAATTTGATTTCGCGATTGCAGAGTACATCGGGGTTCGGGGTTCTTCCAAGTTCATATTCGCGGAACATGTATTCTACGATGCGTTCGCGGTATTCAACGCTAAGGTCTAATACATGGAAGGGAATTCCCAAGTGCTCTGCTACGAGCATGGCATCGTTTGAATCGGTAATCCAAGGGCATTCGTTATTGATAACAACGGATTCATCGTGCCAATTGCGCATGAAGACCCCAATTACCTCGTACCCCTGCTGTATGAGCAAATGCGCGGTAACTGCAGAATCTACTCCGCCCGACAAACCTACCACTACCCTTTTCATTTTGCAAAATTACGCGAGACGCTTTGAAATAGCTTCAAGAAACAACAAGAAAGAATTACATTTGACAGAGGTCGCATCAGGCAACCCTTAAAATTAATTTCGTCTTAACACAAATTATTGGTGTCAACAGAACGCTCCCAACAAGAACTGATTGACGGCTGCCTCAAAGGAGATAGCCGAAGCCAACATGCTATATATAAGATGTATTATGGGAAGATGAAGGCGGTTTGTTTGCGTTATGCAAGTTCAACCGACGAGGCGAAAGACATGGTGCAAGACGGATTCATTAAGGTATTCTCGAGCTTGGAAAAGTTTGAAGGTAATGGTTCATTAGAGGGATGGATACGACGGATTATGGTGAATTTATCGATTGACCAGTACCGGAAAAAGAAGCACCACGTAGATCTTGATTTGGAAAATTCGAAACACTTTGTAGAAGAAAGTGCAGATGAAGAAGACGAGCAGGAATCTGATATTTACGACTTTCAACCCCATCACATCGTAGAAGCCATGCAACAATTGACACCTGTCTATCGTACAGTTTTCAACTTGTATGTCTTCGAAAACTTTTCTCACCAAGAAATTAGTGAGAAGCTAGGCATTAGTTTAGGGACTTCAAAAAGTAACTATGCGAAGGCCAAAAAGAACATGAAAAAGATATTATTAAAAAATAAAATTAACGCGGCGAATGAACAATAACCCGTTGGATAAATTCGAACAAGGAATCCAGGATGCTTATAAGAACTATGAGTTACCTTACAGTTCTTCAGAGTTTGCGCAAGTAAGCAGACGTCTTCTTCGCAAGCGCCTGTTGAGTGGACTTGCTCTCTGGGGAAGCGTTGCAGCAATAACTGCGGTAGTTGGTATTTCAGGATACATGATAGTATCAAACGAAACGAATTCACCCGTTGCAACAACTCCGAATGCTTCTGAAATAGCAAACACTGTGACTTCACCAAATGCAAGCGAGTCTCTGAACAATGATTCCTCAGAAGGTATTACTGGAATTATTTCAGACTTCAACAAAGATGTCATTTCTAAATCAATAAGTGAAGAGAAAAGCAACTCAGGTTCCGGAAATTCAACTACTGTAGCGACCGCCTCAGAAAACAGAGCTACAATTTCGAATCAAGAATCAAGTCAATCAACTGACCTTGCTGTGACTGTATCTCCTGACAACAAAAATAAAACTTTGTTGATTGAGCCGAGCGTTCGTACTGCATGCGCGGGAGCGGAAGTAAACTTCAATGCTAAGAATAGTCCGAAGAACGGAAGTTACTTGTGGAATTTTGGCGATGGAAGTTTCTCGAATCAGGAGAATCCGATTCACGTCTACAAGAAGTCAGGAACTTTTGACGTCTCTTTGTCGGTCACCAATCCGAACGATGGACAAATTTCTACGATTGCAATGCGTGACTTAATCACCATCAACCCGAAGCCTGAAGCAGATTTCGAATGGACATATACTAATTCTCCTGTTGGAGAGCCTACAGCGAAGTTCGTAAACACCAGTGTGAATGCGAATAGCTTTGTATGGAAATTCTCTGAAAACAGAACCTCTACCGAAGTAAGTCCGAGTGTGATTTACAATTCAAAAGGCAAGCAACCTGTAATTCTCGAAGTTCATAATTCATTCGGATGTAAAGATGAGCAAGTGAAAATTGTTCAAGTGAATGCCGACTTCAATCTTGGTGCGGTTCTCAAGATGAGTGAACAAGAAATTGCCTTCATGCCTGAAGCCTTGAAAAAAGGAGGGAATAAGTTTAAATTGACACTTTATGACGGAGAAAACATTATCTTCGAATCGACCTCTAAAACAAAAGTGTGGAAGGGTGATATGAAAGGAGGAAAAAAAGCTGTTGCTGGACAACAATTCCCTTGGATAGTTTTAATATACGGTGAAGATGGAAACGACGCACGTTATTACAGCGGAACACTGACTATTGTACCTTAACCAAAACCTCAAATACCTAAAACAGAAGGGCCTTTTCGAAGGCCCTTTTGTTTAATACAATTCTTATTCAAGCACCCTTAATTTTTACTAAATTCGCGCAACGTTATTTTCTGACAATTGCGTGCAACTAATTCGTGTGCGGAATCGTCTGTAAACTAAATCAATTTGAAGAATGAATAAATTCTTATCCTTACTCGTTTTTTTTCTTTTCTCATTAACCATTCATGCACAGTTAGATTGTAACGTGCCTGGAAACTATTGCTTGAGCTCAACAACAATCTCCACCTGCGGTGGATCTCTGTTTGATGCCGGTGGTGGTAATCCTTATCCGGACGCCAATTACACCATGACCATTTGCCCGGATACTCCTGGTGATGTTATTCAACTTGATTTTTCTGCGTTTGCCTTGCAGACGTCTCCTAACGGTAACAACAGTGATTACTTCACCATCTTCGATGGACCAACTACGGCGGCGGCACAATTGGGTAGTTACACAGGGAACACCCTTCAAGGTCTTCAAGTAACAGGAACTGTGAATAATCCTTCCGGATGTTTGACCATCGTCTTCTCTGATAACGGAAATCCGAATGCTACATCGCCTGGATTCGAGGCAGCTATCTCTTGTACAACGCCTTGCGCTCCTCCTACTCAAAATTCAGTCATTGCCAATCCTGCCCCTACTGGACCTGAGCAATCTGTTTCCATTTGTATCGGTGACGCCATAGACTTTAGTGGTGCAGGATCGTTCGCTGAACCTGGTTTTACGCTTTCACAATACTTTTGGAATTTCGATGATGGAACAATTGATAGTTTATCTGGCCAATTGACTTCACACACGTTTAACGAGCCCGGAGAATATGTTGTAACGCTTACAGTAGAGGACAACAACGGCTGTCAGAGTTTGAATACCACGCCTCTTCAGGTTTTGGTTTCGACCATTCCAACTTTCCCTGAGTTGAACAATATAACTGAAACCACCTGTTTCGGTGAGCAAGTCATTCTTCAGGGATCTGCACAAAGTACACAGTGGACTGCTTTGCCTCCGCAAGTTGTAGCAGGGGAAACCTACTTGGCCGATGGTGCTGGATTCTCTTATTCGACTTCATTGAACTTTGACTTTTTTGATCCAGGAGCGACTTTAGCAACCTGCTCGGATTTGTACAGCATCATGGTAAACATGGAGCACAGTTACATGGGAGACCTTGGTATTTCAATCACCTGTCCGAACGGAACCACAGTTGATCTTGTAACATGGGGAACGAATGGTGGTGGTGGAACATTTTTAGGTCAAGCCATTGACGACGGTTCAACCAATCCGGGTATTGGCGCAGACTATTATTGGGCCCCTACTTCAACCACAGGTACATGGGGTCAAGGAGCGGCAGGTGGACTAACAACTCCTGTTGGAGGACCAACGCCAGGAAATTCGCTTACTCCAGGAACTTACTCGTCGGCAGAAAATATGTGCAACCTTGTGGGCTGTCCGCTCAATGGAGCATGGACTTTCACCGTAACAGACAACCTGGCTATTGATAACGGTTATATTTTCTATTGGGGAATTAACTTCAATCCTGCATTGTTTCCAGGTGTTACCACGTTTACTCCATCTATCGGTATAGATGCTGACTCTTCATACTGGACAGGTCCAAATATTGTAGTTATTGATGCCGACGCTGACATTGCGACGATTGATCCTCCTGGACCTGGAACATACGATTACACGTACCATGTGGTAAACAACTTTGGATGTTCTTTCGACTCGACGATTCAAATCACATTCACAGAGCCACTTACCATTACTGCTGGACCTGACCTTGTTTATTCTTGTGGTGATTTAACACTTCAAGGAGGTTTTCAAGGAATTCCTACGCCGAGTTGCGCGCAAGACGGAGGGGTCTTCAATTACTGTTACGGCAATGGAGAGAACTTCACCTGGACGTTTTGTCCAGACGTGCAGAATGACGGCGTTTCATTTATGACCTTTGATTTTATATCGGGTCAAATGGAAAATTTCTTTGAAAATTTCACGGTTTATGACGGACCCAATACCGCCTCGCCTCAAATAGGTAGCTGGAACGATGGTGACGCTACGGGGCAGTCGTGGACGGCAACGAATCCAACAGGATGTATTACCATAACTTTCACCGCTGACGGATCCGTGGCTTGTTCTAGCGGGTCTTATCAGCCTTGGACGTATGATGTTAACTGCACCAACGGTGGACCGCAGTACACGTGGGAATGGACTCCTTCGGCAAATTTGAACAATCCAAATATTCCGCAACCTACTATGAGTTCGTTGGATCAGCAGACGACCTTTACGCTAGTTGGTTATCCTGTAGGACATCCTGATTGTGCTAGCACTGACCAAGCAATTGTGAGCATTGACCCTGTTGGGGACCCTGGTATTGACAACTCTATAAACATTTGTTCTACCGATCCAGCATTTGACATGTTGACTCAATTGGGTGGCACTCCAGTTACAACAGGTACATGGACCAACCCAAGCAATGCCGTGGTTCCCTTCGGAATTTTCGATCCGTTGACCATGCCCTCAGGAAATTACACGTACACTGTTACTCTTGGAACGTGTTCGTTGTTCTCAACCTTGAACATTGCTTTTGCAGGACCTACAACCATGACCATTGCAAACGACACTTCAATCTGTTACATGGGCGACTTGAATTTGGATCAGCTGACTCAAGCTTCTGGTCAAGCACCTTTCACTTACGAGTGGACGTACAACGGAACAGTAGTGGCAAATACTCCTGATGCTTTGATTAATCCAACCGTAAGCGGACAAGCCTGCCTAACCGTTGTTGACGACTGCGGTTATACGATTACACAGTGCTTCAACGTTGACGTCGCTCCAGATGTAACGGTGACCTTTACCTCTCCAGACCCATCGAAATGTTGGCCGGAAACTTTAACATTGGTGAACACCACTGATCCTAGCTTGTATCAAAATATGGCATGGGAAATCAGCAACGGCGACTATGTTTTAAACCAAGATCAACTCGACTTGAATTTTGCGGCACCTGGATCTTATGATGTCACCTTATCGGTTGTTACCAGTATTGGTTGTACCTACAGTACATCTATTCCGAACTTCCTGACCTCTTTCGATCCACCGCAAGCAGGGTATATTGCAGATCCTCAGCCGACAGATGCAAACAACACGGTCATTAACTTCACAGACATGTCTTTGGGTAACATTGTAACCTACGATTGGATTTTCAACATTGGCGCTCCTCTTGGAACATCTTCGGCTCAAAATCCAACCTTCACCTTCCCGCAAGGGACAGGCGGGGAATACCCGATTCGATTAACTGTAACCGATGCAAATGGTTGTACCGACTTCATTGAGGGTGAAATTATTATTCGCAACATTTTCCAATACTATATTCCAAACACCTTCACTCCGAATAACGACGGGTTGAATGATGTGGTGTCTATGGTAGGAAGTGATATTGATGAAAACAGGTTCAAACTAGAGATATTCAATCGTTGGGGCGACATCGTTTTCAGTTCTACTGATCCTGAAACGGTTTGGACAGGTAACACTTACAACGGCGCTTATTACTGTCCTGAAGGCGTATATAACTGGACGGCAGTCGTTGTCTCGAAAACAACAGGAGAGCGTTACGAGATTCAGGGGCACTTGAATTTGATTCGCTAAGAAAAATCTTTTTAATGAGGCGCCCTCTGAGATTATCTTAGAGGGCGTTTTACTTTCTATATGGCAGGCAATACAGTATTCGGTTGGGTAATTAAAAAACGACTTCACCAAATGGAGTTGTTCAAGCAATACCCTATAGAGGTACAAGAAGAAATTCGTCAGAAATTAATTGACGCTGCTGCGCTTACGGTCTTTGGCAAAGCGCATAAATTCGAGAAGATACATTCTCTTGAAGACTTCCGAAAAGCAGTTCCTGTGCGCACATACGAAGAACACTACCCCTATATCGAGCGTATGATTCAAGGCGAAGAAAACGTGTTGTGGCCGGGGAAAACGAAATGGTTTGCAAAGAGCTCTGGAACAACGAATAGCCGAAGTAAATTCATACCCATCTCCAACGAAAATTTGGAAGAAGGTCATTACAAAGGAGGAAAGGACTTACTTGCCATCTTTTACAACCTTCGTGAAAACGCCGCTTTGTTTTCGGGCAAAACATTAATCGTTGGTGGTAGCACGAAGATGAGTGAGGTTGAAGAAAATACAATTGGCGACTTAAGTGGAATAATTATATCGAATTTGCCGTTCTGGGTGGAAATGAAACGCGTTCCGCAGCGAGAGATTTCACTTATGGACAATTGGGAAGAAAAGCTCGATGCGATGGCCATTAACACCATGAACGAAGACGTTCGGGTGCTATCAGGTGTTCCCAGTTGGACCTTGCTTTTGTTACGTCGAATTTTGGAATTGAAAAAAGCCAACCACATACACGAGGTTTGGCCGAATTTACAGATGTATATGCACGGTGGAATTAGCTTCGCTCCGTACCGCGAGCAGTTCAACGCCATACTTCCGAATGGAACAACTGACTTTTTCGAAACCTACAACGCGAGCGAAGGGTTCTTTGGCATTCAAGATCAATTGAACTCGAATGAAATGCTTTTGATGTTGGATTACGGGGTGTATTACGAATTTATTCCGCTTGCGGAACTCGAAAAAGAAAAACCAAAAGTATTGAGCCTTGAAGAAGTAGAGTTGAACAAAGTTTACGCGTTGGTCATTACCACCAATACCGGGCTTTGGCGATACCTTATCGGAGACACCATTCGCTTCACGCACCTCTACCCTTTCCGTTTCCGAATTGTCGGACGCACCAAGCAGTTCATTAATTTAACTGGTGAAGAGCTCATGGTGGAAAATGCGGAAGCCGCATTGCGCAGGACGTGCACGCACATGAACATTCATGTGGTTGAGTACACGGTTGCCCCTTCCTTCCCGAAAGAAAATGAAACGGCCGCGCACGAGTGGTTCATTGAGTTTGAAGAAAATGATTTCGACTTTGAACGCTTTTGTTTTTTGTTGGATGAAAATTTACGCGATGAAAATTCAGATTACGACGCAAAGCGAAACACAAATTTAAATTTAGGATTTCCCATCGTACACAAAGGAAAGAAAGATGTGTTTTATACTTGGTTGAAGCAAAGAAACAAACTAGGCGGACAGCATAAAATACCTAGATTAGCGACGGATCGAACGTGGCTAGAGGAATTAATTGAATTGAACAAATGAGAAAAACCATCGTTTTAACACTCTGCCTACTTGCGCTTGTATTCCGCATACAAGCGCAACGTCGCGTGCAGTGTGATGCGCTTGGAAACACTTACGAAATTTATTCAGACCACATAACGAAACACAGTTCCAACTTCAACCTAGATTATAGACTCAGTACGCTGCAATACGGTTCTTCTGCGCAATTGGACTTAACGAATCCCCTGGTTCCGTTTTTGTTTTTCCCAGATCAAGGATCTTTGGTATTCTTTGATAATAATTTGAATGTATTGGAAGATCCTATTTTTCTGAACGAAAAATTTCAGGGACAAATAACGTGCGTTGCGGGCTCGAAAGGCGATGCGCTCTGGCTATACGACGCGAATTCGAGTGCACTCATTCGCGTAAACAGGCAGTTTGAAGTCCTGAGCAAATCATTGAATCTTTCGTACCTTTTAAAAAGCACCGTTCAACCTCTTCAAATTATTGAAAACGGTCAACGCGTTTATTTGATTACCAAAGAAAAAGGCATCTTATTGTTTTCACTGTTTGGGTCGCTTGAAACCAGTAGTTCCTATTCCACTTTAGACCCCGTTTACCATTGGAATAATTTCATTTATTTCCGCTTTGGGAATATGCTTTTTTCATGGGGCAATAGCCAACCAAAACCGGCTGTTATTCATTATTTCGATACACACGAATTGAGGGAAGGAAATACCTGGATGATGTGCGAAGACAAACCCTTCTATTTCGACCCTATAACAGGCGAAAAACGAGAAATTCTACTTCTTGAAAACTTAGAGAAATAAGGCTTCGAAAATCCATTATTTTTCTCTACTTTCGAACCTCATTATTACCTAGACGAATTATGCATATAGCTATTGCCGGAAACATCGGTTCAGGAAAAACTACGCTTACAACTTTAATTGCTAAGCACTACAAATACACCGCTCATTTTGAAGAAGTAGATAACAATCCTTATTTAAGTGATTTCTACAAAGACATGCAACGTTGGTCGTTCAACTTGCAAGTGTTTTTCTTGAGAAGTCGTTTCAGACAATTAATTGATATTAAGAAAAAGTCGAAGAAGATTGTGCAAGACCGCACCATCTATGAAGACGCTTATATCTTCGCTCCTAACTTGCATGCGATGGGATTAATGACCACGCGTGACTTCGAAAACTACACTGACTTATTCGGCGTCATGGATGAGTTCATTACTCCTCCAGATTTACTGATCTACTTGCGTGCTTCGGTTCCAACATTGGTTCAAAACATTCAAAAGCGCGGACGTGATTACGAAGAAGCTATTCGTTTAGATTACTTGACGCGACTGAACGAACGTTACGAGGCTTGGGTTACCACCTATACCAAAGGAAAGATCCTGATCATAGACATTGACAACAATCGCTTCCATGAAAATCCAGAGGATTTAGGAACGATTATCAGTGGTATTGAAGCGCAGTTGAACGGATTGTTCTAATTAACGCACGAAAGCTAGCGTATCGACAGTAGAATGTTCTGAACTATAACTATAATCTTCAAGATTGAATGCCTGAAGGTCTTCAATAGACTTGGGAATTGCTTGGATAATATATCGCGCCATTGCCCCTCGTGCTTGCTTCGAAAACGTTGGAACATTCTTTAACTCTTTTCCTTTTTTCTGAAGAAACTTGAAGTGAATGATTTTCCGACTGAAATTTTTCTGATCGACTAGTTTGAAATATTCATCAGAAGCTAAATTCAGCAAATATCCGTTTTTCTCAATTTCAGCTTCAAGTTGACTCGTTACCAATGACGACCAGTACTTGTAGAGCGTATGACCTGCCTTCGTTTTATATGGCGTACCTACCATGAGTCTGTAGGGAAGAACAGTATCTGTTGGTTTCAAGATTCCATAAAAACCGCTGAGTATTCTCAAAGATTGCTGCGCTTGTTTCCAATTCAATTTGGAAAAAGATTTCGCATCGAGTGATTTATACGCTTCGCCACTGAAGAGCAAAGCCGCGGGGATTCCCTTCGACAGATCATTTTTATTCCATTTTGAAAATCGCTTTTGTGTGTTCTGTGCAAGATCTTCTGTGATCTTCATTTTCTGTTGCCATTCCTCGACTGATACTTTTTTCAATTCGGAACAAAGAGCCTCTGTTTCTGAAACGAATTCGAAAGACGTTGCAGAACCGTTGAAACCTTCAAACGTTTCATTCATGAGTTTTGAAGGAGAGAGAATAGCTACAAAAAAAGAAGCCATTAGAAGTTTGGTTTTAACAAATATTGAGAATAGAATTTATCGATTTCCTCTACCGCTTCATCGGCAGTGTCCACCACTGAGAAAAGCATCATGTCTTCTTCGTTGATGTTGTGTTCCGTTTCAAGCAATACTTTTTGAATCCAATCAACCAAGCCTTCCCAGAAAGATTTCCCCACGAGAATTATTGGGAATCGACCTATCTTATACGTTTGAATAAGCGTCAGTGCTTCGAAGAATTCATCGAGCGTTCCAAAACCTCCAGGCATTACAACAAAACCTTGGCTGTATTTCACGAACATAACCTTTCGAACGAAGAAGTAATCGAAATTGATGCTCTTGTCGTAATCGATATACGGATTCGGATATTGCTCGAAGGGAAGTTTAATGTTCAAGCCCACGCTTGCGCCTTGCCCGTCTTTCGCTCCTATGTTTCCCGCTTCCATAATACCAGGACCACCACCGGTAATAACGCCATAGCCTTTTTGCGTAAGCTTGAAAGCTATTTCCTTTGCTGTTGAGTAGTATTTATTGTCGGGTTTGGTTCGTGCAGAACCGAAGATAGAAACGCAGGGACCAATGGCTGCCATTCGCTCATAACCTTCAACAAATTCCGAAAGTATTTTGAAAATACTCCAACTGTCGTTCGACTTTAACTCGTTCCAAGAGCGCGGGGTGAACTTCCGCCTAACACGATCATCTTTTTCCATCATAATTCTATTGATTACTGATTATTCTTCCACAACGAATTGGAATCCCACTCCGTGCAGATTTATGATTTGAATGCGGCTGTCTTCGGCAAAGAATTTACGAAGCTTGGCAATGTAAACATCCATGGTTCTTGCTACGAAATAAGATTCCTCTCCCCACACGAGATTCGCGAGATTCTCACGGGTCATAACATTTCCCTTTCCTTCACAAAACGCCTTCAGCAAACTTGCTTCCTTGTTGGTTAAGTGCTGACGCATTCCGCTTGGCCAAATGAGATAATTATTGATATTGTCGAATGAGTAACTGCCAATGTTGTACAATTCGGTAACAGGCTTCTCTACTGATTTGCCTGCTCTTCGTATAATATTTTGAATTCTCAAATTCAGCTCCTGAATAACGAAAGGCTTCGTAACATAATCATCCGCACCTATAGACAATCCTTTAATTCGATCTGAAAGTTGCTGCTTTGCGGTTATAAAAACAAAGGGCATTTCTGGAAAGAGTTTTTTAATGTCTTCAGCCAATGCGAATCCGCTTTTCACAGGCATCATAACATCCAACAAACAAATATCTACCATTTCCTTTCCGAGAGCCAATAGTCCTTCTCTTGCCGATCTACAGCGAATAACCACATGACCTAAGTCGGTCAATTGGTCCTGGATTACGAAACCCAAGTTCTCATCGTCTTCAACTAAAAGAATTTTACTCATTGCTTTCTTTGGCAAGCGGAATCTTTAAAGTTACCGTCGTGCCTTTATTTTCTATACTAGATACGAATATAACAGAATTATGTGCATCCATCAATTGTTTTACGAGATATAGTCCCAATCCGAAACCTTTGATGTGATGGGTTTCGCCCAAAGGCACTCGAAAAAACCTGTGAAAAAGTTCCCCCAAATATTGCTCTTCGATTCCAATGCCGTTGTCCTCAATTTGAAGAACTAAATTTCCATCTTGAACACGCCCATTTATCTTGATTACTGGTTCATTGATGTTATATTTTAGGGCATTGTCAATAAGGTTCGTCAGAATTAAATCAAACGACTTTTTATCGAAACGAATTTGCTCACCCCGCGATTCCCAATTCAACTCCGAAGTCCCATGATAATTTTTGAATTGCAATCTCATGCGATCGAGAATTGCCAAGACATTTTCTTCCGGATTAAAAACTTCCTTGTTCAAATGGACACCCACTTTTGAAATTCTGGAAACGTCTAAAACGCGATCCAATTCTTCCTTTAATTTTTCTCCTTCGTTTCGAATGATTGAAATGTACTGGTCTCTTCTAAAAGGCTTGTTCTGAATATTCTCTTCCACCAAAACCTCCGCTGCCATAAGTATGGTTGAAAGGGGAGTCTTAATTTCATGAGTCACATTGTTCACGAAGTCTTGTTGCATGAGAGTCATTCTACGTTCATTGTAAAATGTGTTTAAAATGACCAAAACCACTGTGGTGTAGATGACCAATTGAATAATGAAGAAAAACCAAAAAGCACTCGACGAGAGTACTTGAAATACCGCTTCAGAATATGGAATATCCGGGCTCACGTATTTTATAACAAACCAAGCCCCCGAGAATAGATAAGCGACAAATAGAAAAACAAAAGCCAACGATAACAAGCTGATCACTTTTACTCGATGGAATGTGTAGGAGGATTTATCCATAGGTCTGTGGGTATAATTGACCGCTGTTCTGTTTTGGTAGGAAAGAGATTTACTTACTTTCGTATCAAATTTACTACAATAATGAAAGCATACGTTTTTCCTGGACAAGGTTCTCAGTTTCCCGGCATGGGCAAGGACCTTTATGAAAGTTCTGCGGTAGCAAAAGAGTTAATGGACTCTGCTAACGAGATTTTAGGATTTCGCTTGACAGATGTAATGTTCAACGGAACCGAAGAAGAATTGAAGCAAACCAATATTACTCAGCCAGCTATTTTCTTACACAGCGTGGCTATGGCTAAAGCCATGGGCGATTCTTTCCAGCCTTCAATGGTCGCAGGACATAGCTTAGGAGAATTCAGCGCATTGGTTGCCAATGGCACTTTGGAGTTTGCAGATGCCATTAAGTTGGTGTATGCACGTGCAATGGCTATGCAAAAAGCCTGTGAAGCGAATCCTTCAACCATGGCGGCGATTTTAAATTTAGAAGATGAAGTGGTTGAAAAGGTTTGCGCAGAAACCGAAGGTGTTGTTGTTGCTGCGAATTACAACTGTCCAGGGCAGTTGGTTATCTCCGGCGAAAACGAAGCCATTGACAAAGCGTGTGAAGCCTTGTTAGCGGCAGGTGCCAAGCGTGCATTGAAACTTCCAGTTGGTGGCGCATTTCACAGCCCTTTGATGGAGCCTGCTCGTGTTGAATTGGAAGCTGCTATTGCTGCAACTCCTTTTCACACTCCTATCTGTCCCGTTTATCAAAACGTAACAGCCTCTGCCGTTTCAGATCCGGAAGAGATTAAAAAGAATTTAATTGTTCAACTGACCGCACCCGTGCGTTGGACACAAACCATGAATGCCATGATTGCAGATGGTTGCAGTGAAGTGATTGAAGTAGGTCCTGGCAAAGTATTGCAAGGACTGTTTAGAAAAGTGAGTCGCGATTTGCCTTTGAGCAGTGGCGCAATTGCAGAATAGAAGAAATTAATTCTTCCAACCAAAATGTTCTTCGGCCATTTGTAGAATATCTCCACCAATAGCCAAACACGCGGTTGCCGCAGGAGAAGGGGCATTCAGCACATGAATGCTCCTTTTTGTATATTCAATTCTGAAATCGTCGCGGGTATCTCCGTCTTCACGAAGCAACAAAGCGCGTACTCCTGCTCTTCCCGGTTCAATGTCTTCCATGGTTAAAGATGGAAGTAATCGTTGAAGGGTTTTCAAGAATAATTTTTTACTGAATGCTCGTCGGTACTCGTCGATTCCAAATTTCATATTGGAGAAGAAAAGCCTCCAAGTGCCTTTGTACGTGAGTGCATCCCATGTATCGCGAAGACTGAAGTCAGTCTTTCCATATCCTTCACGTTTGAATGTGAATACTGCATTGGGTCCGCATTCTACAGAGCCGTCTACCATACGTGTAAAGTGAACGCCCAAGAATGGGAAGTCTGGATTCGGAACCGGATAAATCAGGTTCTTCACTTTATGTTTCGCCTTTTCAGTCAATTCATAATAGTCGCCGCGGAACCCAACCACTTGTTCCTTCAAATCTACACCATCTTTTCTCGCAAGACGATCGGCTTGCAATCCACCACACACAATCAAATTCGCAGCCTCGTAACTTCCCTTGTTAGTGATAACCATTGTTGAATTTGGAAGGTGTTCGAACTTCAACGCTTCTTCTGAAGTATGTACTTCAGATAGTGGGTTTTTCGCTAAGGCCAAATCCGCCATTTTATTTGTGGCTCCGCGAAAATCAATGATACCAGTGCACCCGATGAACAAGCCATCGATACCTGTACAATGAGGTTCAATCTCGCGGATTTCTTCGGGAGTCACACGACGCATGTCTTCAATTCCGTTTTGAATCCCGTGTTGCTCAATTTTATTTAAGAACGTCAGTTCTGATTCATCAACGGCCACGATAAGCTTGCCGCATACATCGTGCTTCACATTGTGCTCCTTGGCGAAAGCGACTAGCTCTCTTCTTCCGTTCACACAGTTGATCGCTTTCTTCGAACCTGGTTTGTAATAGATTCCTGAATGAATAACCCCGCTGTTGTTTCCTGTTTGGTGATCGGCCAAACCTTTCTCTTTTTCCAACAACAAGATTTTCTTATTCGGATAAGCCATTTGTATTTTGTACATAGTGGCTGCACCTACTATTCCTCCTCCCACAATGATGACATCGAATGAATTCTTCACGGCTCTTTATTTTGATTGCAAAAATAAACCTCGGAGAGACTCCGAGGTTTAATATTTCTTAATGAAAGTCATTAATTATTTTTCACCTGCTTTCTTGCAGCAGTCTTTCTTCTCCCCTTCTTTGCATCCCTCTTTGTGCTCACCTTTTGTAGCAGCATCTTTCGAGCAACACTCTTTTCCTTTCTTTTTTCCTTTTTTAGCGTCAGCAGCGGCGCTTTTGCTGCAACATTCTGATTTACCTTCAGTCTTTGCTCCGGTGCACTCTTTCTTTTCAGCGCTTTGAGTAGCGGCAGACTTGCTGCAACACTCTTTAGACTTTGTGCACTCTGTTTTCTTTTCAGTAGTGGTAGTTGTATTTTCAACTTGAGCAGATGCAACTCCTGCGAAGAAGATTGACATTGCCACGAATGCGATTATTTTTTTCATTTTGCTTGTAATTTGAATCAAATATAGTGAAGCGATGTTTTAACGCAATAGAAAATAATAAAAGTCTTATTTTCGTTGCAGGAAACATGATAAAACTTCACCCGAAACAATCGAACACTTGGACGTCGTCTATTCTCATAGGCGTTTTGGGCTATGCCTTCGTGATGCTGTTCGGTTATTTCATTAGTTCGACTCCAGACAAACTCATTGTGAAGCCCATTGTTCCTGTGGTTCAAGAAATGGAAGTTGAGTTGGAAGCCCCTCCCGAAGAGGCCGGAGGTGGCGACGACGCTGGTAATTCCATGATGAGTGAAGCGGTACGAAATTTAATTGCCTCTACTGAATCTGCTCAAGTTAATGAGGAAGTGAACTATACTGGAAATGAAAACAGAACGGGCAATGCGGGTGCGCAAGGTGCACAAAGTGCCGCGAACTATGAGAAGCAGATGCGCGATCAAATTATGACGCATCACACCGATCATTCCGCAGGTGTAGCAACAAGTCCGGACCGTTCCACTTCGAACAACAATACCAACACCACAGAGCGTGGCGGAAATACCAGTTATTCAGGACCGGTTACGGCATCGTTTACTTTAACTGGAAGAAGCATTAAGCAGGCCCCGAAGCCGACGTACAAATGCAAAGGTGCGGGTACTGTAGTGATAAATATTACCGTTGATGAATGGGGAAAAGTGACGCAAGCGAAAATAGATGAAGCTCGTTCTTCGAAAGACGCTTGTCTATCTTCAGAATCTGTGGCTTACGCGCAACGTTGGTTGTTTAGCGGTTCATCGAGCAAAGCTCAATCGGGAACTATTTCCTTTACCTTCAGCGCGCAGTAGCCACGTAATCTTTTAAGTATTCGAAGTGAGGAGTTAGTTCTCCGTCGAGTGTTGTTTCAGTACCTTTCCACAAGATTCCATCTGCATCGTTATTCAAAAGAGCAGGTAAAATGCTTTTCATGATTTCATTACCGAAATCTTCGCTGGCATCTTTTGGAAGTTCGCACGGAAGATTGTCGATGGACATTACCGCAACTGCATTTTCATTTCGAAAATCAACTTCATTACCTGACGTTGGATCATATCCAAAAACGGAATCGCTCACCTTGCTGGCTTTGATGGTGCATGCGATGGGACCGTTCAAATCGCAGGAAATATCAGCGACTACTTTGCAACACGTGTGTTGTTGGAAGAAGGCTTGGTCTAAAAGTATCGGGTTCTTCGAATTCCACAAATGACAAGCGAAGTAGATATCGGCATGTTGCACATATTCGTTTAAGACACTTTTGTACAAATGTGGATTCGCGTAAAAATCAGACTTATTGAAAGGGGCACCGTCGATGCGCGCATACATCTCGGGCGTATCTATGTGCGTGTAAACTCCGCCTTGAATTGGATCGCTTAAAAAATCTTCTGGTGAAATGCGTTTAAGGTTGATGATGTCCATCATTTCTTGCGCGCCATTCCCTACTCTGCCCCAGCCGGTGAGGACCGCACGGATGCTTCCGAGGTCGGCGCTTTTTAAGACTGTTTCGAATTCCTCTCTATCGCTCAGGGTAATTGGAGAAGGTATATTGAATGTGTTGTGTTTCAGTCCGAAGGTTCGCACGCCTTCGTATACGCCAACGATACCGGCATATCTACCGAAACCGATGATCCGTTTCCCGTCGCTTCCTTTAAGTGCTTCGTAATCGATTAAAGCGATTTTCTTGTCAAGAATAGCCGCAAGGAGTTTTGCGTTGTAGGGCTGCTTTTTAAGTGTGTGTGAGAAGAAGAAGTATTTTTTATTCGGAATGAGCGCATCTGCGGGAACTTCTTTCACTCCGAATAAAACATCGCAATGAGAGACGTCATTTGAGACAGAAATTCCTTGTTGAATATATTCTTGATCTGCGAAGCAGCGGTGCGGGCTAGACTCTACGGTAATGTCCAGGAGAGGAAAGTTTTCCATGACTTGCTTGCATTGTGCGGGAGTCAGTGGCACTCTGAAATCGGGTGGTGATTTCCTTTCTTGAATAATACCAATTTTAATTTTCGTCATTGAATTGAAATTGGGAATGCGAAGATAAGTTGCAACTTACTTGCAATCGCCTTTCAAATAGACTAATTTTGCAGTGTTATTCTGTGCTACAGTTTAGGGCCCGACCTTGGATTTGACAGCAAGAAGAAGCAGTTTGTAAGCATGCAGAGCGCTTGGTATTCTCGCTCTTTAATCTCGGGGTATCAGTCATAACTGACAACAATTCATACGCACTTGCTGCCTAATCACTGTATGTGATTACGCTTAATCTGGCTCAAGGAGTTAGACAAGTAAGTCTCGCCAACGACCCCGCTCCTGGTAGTTGGTAATGAGGCTTCGCCGAAGGGAGATCGCCAAAGACAAATTCTGTAGTCGGAGGTTAAACACACAGGATAAGCAAGATTTTGGATGTTATTAGCCTGCGTCTTGTCGAAAACCACTAAATAACTAAGCATGTAGAAAGCCCTTTGATTCCTTGTTTGGACGCGGGTTCGAACCCCGCCGGGTCCACAAAGAAAAAGCCTCGAGAGATCGGGGCTTTTTTGTTTATACCTACCTCGCAAACTCGACTCGCTTCAACTTATTCCAACCGCCTCGAGTGAAGTCCGGGATTTCGACAGATGCTGAATTGTTGTTTAAGGAAATTTCGGTTAGCGGACTCAAGCAAGACCATTCCGCAAGATCGTAGACGTCCATGTCCAAAGGCAATCCGTTGTGCAAGCAATACATGAGTCTATAGTCCATGATGTAATCCATGCCTCCGTGACCGCCAACTTCTTTGGCTTTCGCTTCAATGTCTAAAACAATCGGATGTTTGTACTTCAACATAATGGAATCTCTCATTCCATCTGAAACATAATCGTGCGCGGTGAATTTTAGATGATTCGGATTCAAATCTTCACTTAACATCTTTGAATCGAGTGCGTATCCTTCCACCGGATATTTATTCGCGAATCCTTTCGTGCCTGTGAGCTGATACATTCGCGTATACGGACGAGGCGTTGCGACGTTGTGTTGAATTTCAATGGTCTTCCCCATCTCGGTTCGAATCATGGTTGTAGTATGATCACCGTTCTGAAAATTAGTCAACTCCTCGCCTGTCTTCTCTTTGATGTGCGCCGGAATGTTCACCACTTTCGTGTCCATGGAAACGAGGTAATTCATTTTATCTCCGCGATGTATGTTTAAGGCGAAGCAAGCGGGACCCATTCCGTGTGTTGGATAAATATCTCCGCGATGTTTCTGATTATAGTCTAGTCGCCAGTTGTTCCAATAGTATTTCCAGAACGGCTCCAGATTGTGAATGTATGAACCTTCCGCATGAAGAATTTCACCGAACAGCCCTTGCTGCGCCATGTTCAAGGATGTCAATTCGAAAAAATCATAGACACAATTCTCTAACATCATGCAATGCTTGCGTGTTTGTTCCGCGGTGTTGATGATCTCCCAAATCTCATTCATCGTGAGGGCTCCAGGCACTTCAACCACCACATGCTTTCCATCTTTCATTCCTTGAATGGCCATCTTCGCGTGATTCAACCAATCGGTGCAGATGTATATGAGATCTACGTTCGGAAGTGCTGTTACTTTCTTCCACGAATCTTCACCTACAAATTCTTGAGCTACAGGAAACCCTCTTTCTTTCAAAGTCTCGTTGCTCTCCTTGACATTCTTTTCCACCATGTCGCACAACGCAACAATTTCTACTCCGTCTATGTATGTCAATCGGCTCACAGCATCAGAACCGCGCATTCCCAAACCAATAATGGCCACGCGCACAACAGGAATGGGTTCACAAGCTAAGCGCAAGACATCTTGCTGTCCCTTTGGACGTTTTGGTGTTTTGGTTCTAATTGTTTGTGCGGAAATCTGAAAGGATAAGAATAATCCAAACACAACAACGAGGTACTTCACTATTGAAAGTTTCATTTACTTGAATTTAATATTTCAATCCTAACGATTTCAAGGTTAATTTTTCTACTGCTGAATCGGAAAGAAAGCGTTTGACAAATCGAAATACTCTCCCCTTCTTTTCGGAAACATAAACACCCTTCGGATTCTTGGTTCTTATGATTTCATTGATGGTTTGAACCAATTCCTGAGGACTCACCGCAGCGTCCATCTTTTCGTTTCTTCTCTGATACACATGATCTGCCGACGTTTTATAAGCAGAGTCATTCGGACAAATGTATTCCAGTTGAATACCGCTGTTGATGTAAAACGGTTCAACCATCGTAATATGCACCCCGAAGGGTTTCATTTCTTTTCGAAGACAAAGCGACCAAGTTGTAAGTGCTATCTTGGAAGAACCATAGGTCGACTGAAAAGGCATTGCAAAGTGACCGCTTAGCGTACCTATGTTCACTATTTTACCCCTACCTCTTTCACGCATCCGCTGCGCAAACAGCTTTGTCAGTAAAATAGTTCCGAAAAAATTCACTTCGAATATTTCACGAACCTTTTCATTTGAAATATTCTCTGCAGGTCCCATTTGGCTTTGCCCCGCATTGTTAATGACCACATCAATTTCCGGAACATTTTGAAAACATTTCAAAATAGATTCTTCACTACTTAAATTCAATTCGAGGTAGTGAACACCTTTGATCTTGTTTTGAATACGCTCGACATTTCTTGAAGTGCCATACACTTCAAACCCTTTACTGTTCAAGTCTTCGGCAATGGCTCTGCCTATGCCTTTCGAGATCCCCGTAATTAAAATCCGTTGTTTCATTTTACAAATGAATTCAAAAGTTTTTCGTACGCTAAAACATATTTATCGTTATCCTCAATGGAATGCACACAACTCACAAAATCGCGGCCATTGCGCGAAAGCACACCCGCTGAAGAAACAACAGCTGAGTATGACGAAAGAATTTTTCTTCGTTGAACCACTTCTCCCAAAGCCTCAGCCGAAGTGAGTGGAACAGCATGTGGTGCTGTTAATTCAACACGAAGAATGTTTCCGTAGTTGTAAGCAAAGAAATCTGAATTGTATGCTGAAAACAATGCGTTCAATTTGTTGGTTAGATCAGAGGCGGTTTCCTCAGCTCGTTCGAGAAGATTTGTGGTCGCTAACTTATTCACGACATAATTACAAGCCGCCATTGATAAGGTATTTCCTGAAAGTGTTCCTGCTATGTAGGTGTAAGGATGTGCATACGGAATACTGATGTTGGCCGCATCCATATATTCCTTCTTTCCTCCTATAGCACCACAAGATGGAAATCCGTTCATGAGTCCCTTTCCCAACGTTGTCAAATCCGGAGTCACATTCAGCCGTTGCTGTGCTCCTCCTTTTCCCAAACGAAATCCGGTTACCACTTCATCGAAAATATAAAGTGCGCCATATTTATGCGTCAACGCAATGGCCTGTTCGTTGAAGTCTTCCAGCATTGGAACTAAGCCAGATTCGGCGCCATAAGGCTCAACAATAACCGCTGCTATTCCTCCCGAATGTTCATTCGCTTTGAAGGCTTCTTCCAGTGCGTTCAAATCGTTGGGTGGAACGAGCACCGTTTGATCCATGTGCTCATCTGGAATTCCATTCGTAACGAATTTGCCTGAGCCTGGAACTTCAACATCCATGAGGTATTCGCTGGCCCAACCGTGGTAATGTCCGAGAAACTTTATTAGTTTTTTCTTTCCTGTAACAGCCCTAGCAATTTTAATTGCTCCTGAATTGGCTTCACTTCCGCTCGAAGTAAATCTTACTTTTTCGATGGAAGGGAAAAATGCAATTACTTTTTCAGCGGCCTCTAATTCCAACTCATCGAAATGTCCATGAAAATGCGTTTTGTTCTGAAGCAAGTCTTGAATGGTGTTTACCAAGCCAACGTCGTTGTGTCCTAAAATAATCGCACCTCCACTTAAGATGTAATCGATGTATTCATTTCCATCTACATCTAACAAATGACTGCCCGTGCCCTTATTCATAAAGAATGGATAAGGATTCGATAAAGGCAGTGTGTGCTGCGCGCCGTTCGGCAAAACGCCTTTGGCTCTTTCTGTCAGTTGAAACGATTTAACCGTTCTTTTGCGAATGTCTTCGAATACTGCGTTTAGCTTTTGACTATCCACTTCCTTCAATGGCTTCGCAGCAATGCTACTGGCTCTTTCAAAAATCTCTTGTGCTTTCATTCAAAAAAATTAAACAGTATTCATGTTGTAATACTCGTTGAAACGCTTGACGTATTTGCTTCGTATCTCGGCAATGTGATCATCTAAATCCTCTAACTTCCAATCATTCGTGGAGACTACATCCAATGTTTCAATAATCACGGTCCCTCTTCTGAAAGGACGAAAATTCGCATAAGGATTCGATTCAATAGGCGTATAAATGAACAAGGCAACTATGGGCATTTTACAATTCAAGGCCATGTGATAAACACCTCTGTTGAAACGGGCTATTCGTTCACCATATCGATGAACTCCTTCAGAGGACCCCATAATACTTATCTGTTCTTCCTCCACTCTTTTCTCCGTTCTGTAAAACAAATTCATTCTTCGTTCTTTGTTCTTTTTTTGAGGAATGTATAACAGTCCAATGGAGAAAGAGACTAACGCAACCGGGAGAAAGATCAGAATTTTTTCGCTCATTAAAATGCGCATATCCTTCAACCCCAGACCCATCAATACAAACCCGTCTAAATACGAATTGTGATTGAAGGTGAAGAAATGAGGTTTGTTTATTTCGGGAAGTTTAACGCGGTTTTCGACGCGTATTCCCATGACAGCAAGTGTTAGTTTACAGAACAAAGGGATTAATATCGTTCGATTAAAATTGGTTAGTAGGCCAAACGACAGGACACGAAGCAAAGAGCCTAACGTTCCAAACAGTATTATAAGCGCAAAGGCCATTACAACCTTATACACGTTCATTGCCTTTTTTATCATCTAAAGAAGTTCTTTCAAAATTAATTCCGCTGAAATAAAGATAGGATAATTGATTTATAAGACATTATAGATTTTCCCTACTTTCACCAAATAATTCTAGTCCTATGAAACTGAATACTTCTCTCCTCTTGACAGGTGCTTTAGCATTTTCGCTCGCTGGCTGCTCTGTATATTATACCACTTCTGAAGTAGACGCAAGCTTGAGGTCTACCGTAGACCAAGTGAATGCATCTATTGAAAAGCTGCACAATCAAGTTTCAGCAATTGACCAGCAATATCATGAAATTCATTGTGAGCAGCGGACAGCTGTGTATGTTTCTGCAGATCAAATGTTTGAAGGAATTGTGGCTCAATTAAAACAAATCGATGTACGACATGCCGCTGTAAATTCCATTTACATCAATTTTCAAGATTACACCAAAGGAAAAGATAAAATCCAATCTGGGACACCAGAATGGGACAAAGTGAAAGCAGCAAAAGAATTATTGAAAAAGAATTTAGACGAAATTCAATCGGAAGGAAACGCACTCGTTGAAAAAGGAAATGCCTTCAACGAATTTGTAAATAAGAATCTTGTTCCAACAATTCAGGTTTGCGTTGTGGCCGATTACACAGCGCAATTCGAAAAAGCAATTGTAGACTTAACTGCAAATCAAAAGCAAGTCGCTGATCAATTGTCGCAATACCAGAAGAAGGTGGCTGAATTAATTTCGAAGCATTCGGCTACGAAGCCAGCATTGTGCAAGGAACTGAGTGCTGACCTTCAAAAAATAAATACCGACGTCACACAGATTAGTCGCATTAAAATGAATTTGCAAATGACTGTGAATGGCTTCAAGGCAAACACACAAGGAATGACGAAGATTTATTCGTGTAGCAGCAATTGGAAAGTCGTTAGCGAAGCTGAAGCGGCTGTTAATGCTCAGCAGAAAGAAGCAAATGCGTTGCAGCAATCTATTCAGACTACCACAACGCATTTGCAATCGCTTGTTGTTGCCTTAGGGCAATAACAGAATATTAGTGCTTCACCAAGAAGCTGATGCTACCGGATTTCCCAGCCTTTTCAGACTTCAACGTATATACACCCTCTGCGTAATTTTTCACGTTTAGGGTTACAATTTCTCTATTTACTTTCGAAGCGTAAATCAATTTACCTGTTGCATCGAACAACTGAATCGGCGCACCCAATTCCAGCCCTTTGAATGAAACATTTTCATTTGCCGGAGAAGGATAAGCCACGACCATAGACAGGCTGTTCTCCTCAACTCCTCCGCAAATTTCGATCACAACAGAAACGGTTTCAGTTGTTGCGCATCCGTTCACATCGTAAGTGTACGTTATATCGTAAACGCCATCGCCAATTGTGGCTGAATTAACTTCTCCTGTTGAACTGGCTGGTGCTCCATACACTCCACCTGAAGGGGTTCCTGATAATTGAGCAATATCTAGGAAATTAGAACACAAGGTATCCGCGGATGAGGTCAGTGTAACAACTGGATAAGGAGTTACTTGCAGCAACGTTGTCACGGTGCTGTCACAACCGTTTGCGGCAATAAGAACATCAGTGTATGAACCTGATGTTGTGTATGTGTTGTTGCCAATTGTAATAAACTCTCCCTCGCATATGTTTATGTTCTGCTGAACGGATACGCCGTTCGCATCGTCAACCAAGCCGTTACAATTGTCATCGACATTGTTGTTACACAACTCTGTTGCATTTGGATTTACTGCGGCAGAAGCATCGGCGCAATCGGTGTTGTTTGAAATGTATCCAACAGGCTGCGCGCAATTATTGACAGACGCATTCGGATTACCGAATCCATCACCATCTGCATCGGCGAAATAAACATTTGTTGCGATACCTTCATCGATAAGCCCGTTGCAATTTTCATCGGCCGCATTGCAGATTTCTGTGGCGCTTGGATTAATTCCGGCTGCTCCATCGTTACAGTCAGTGTTCGAAGCGACATATCCTGCAGGCGCTGCACATCCTGTTTGAGTGATTGCATTGTTTCCAAAACCATCAGCATCGGCATCTGCGTAATAAGTTACTGAAGCTTGAACTACAATTGAAGAGGTCGTTGTGTTATTTCCTGCAGCATTTGTAACTGTGAGTGTCACTGTAAATGTTCCTGATGTGGCGTAGGTATGTGTAGGATTTGCAAGTGTTGAAGTTTGTCCATCCCCGAAATTCCATAAGTATGATGTTGGCGTTCCGATTGAAGTGTTCGTGAAGGCAACTGGTGTGCTCACACATGTCGAAGTTGGTGATGTGAAACTCGCTGTCGGTGTTACTGGCGCTGAATTATAAATCCCCATTCCGAATCCTGAAAATCCCGTATTGAATGTTGAAGTAAAAGTCACATCGGTTCCGAAAACTCCCAATGTTGCTGGCGCATCCACAATTGTATAGGTTCCGAAGTTTGCAGGAGTAACCGCTCCAATCGAACTTGCATTTCCATTTACTTTAATCATCTCAATGTTGTTGCGGCTATTTCCAGTAGTGGTTTCCCATGCAGCAACTTCGTTCTCTTTGTAGTACAATGTAATGGTGTAGTTGCCGGTTGCTGAATTATTTGTTGGGACAACCTTGAATGTTTTCGACATTAAATAATCTGGAGTGTTGTTGGTTGTGAAAGCCAACGCTGTTGGAGTGGTTCCTTGACGATCGACCATGACATCGACACAACCATAATCGAATGAAGAATTGTTTTGAATCTTCATCATAATCTTCGACGATGTGGGATCAGAGAAGTATACCGTTCCGTTTGGACCGAGATAAGCCTGATCTGGCGCCGCAGTGTTCACGGCAGTTTGAATTCCAGCAGCTGCTTGTCCGGTCACCACTACATTATCAATTGAACACCCATACAACCATCCGCCACCATCCGCGTAATTGAAAGCTACCATCAAGTTCGCCATACCCGCATATCCGTTCAGATCTACCGTGTAAGGTGCCCAAGCCGTATTTCCCGGAATTGTAAAAAGGTCTGTGAAAGATGTCCCTCCGTTGGTGGAAATTTTGACCTTTGCAGATTCCGTAGCGTTTTGATAGGTATTACCTAAGAAAAATGCATCGAATGTCAAAGAAGCGCCAGTATATCCAACCAAACTGAATACTGCTGATTTCAAATCAACGTTTGCTTGGGTGCAGTTACACGCGTCATCATTGATCCAAGCAAACTGGGTCGTGTTTGTGTTGGGAACCGTGAGGTTTGCACTAGATGCTGCAGCCGCTAACCCCACTTGCCAAGCCGTGTTTCCGGATGGATTTACGGTTGTAAACGGAGCAAGACCTGCGTTGAAGTTTTGAGTAAAAACTGTAGTTGGAACCGTTACGCCTGAAGGAGCAATATCGTCATCGTTAATGGTAACTGTAACGGCCTGATTAATTGTTCCAGCTTGCGCATTTCCTCCGTTTGCATTCAAAGAATAACCGAGCGTGATGGTCTCATTGCCCTCGATGTAATCGTCGTTGTAAACGTGAATAACAATGTTACCCGTAGTGGTGGTTGAATTGAAAGTAACCATTGGTGTTGCAACAACAAAGTCAACATTGTTTGTTGCTGTTCCACCTGTTATATTCACTGTGGCTGTCGTTGTTTGAGTTGGAGCCGTGCCTATAGATATCGGAATATTCAATACCGAATAATCCAAGCAATTGTTATTTACGTTTGCGCTGCTCTCATTCACAGAGGAAGTGTTGTTCGAAAACTGAACTGTTGCAGCACAACCTGGTATTGTAAATGCAGCAACACGCGTAGACCACGAAGCTGCAGGATTGTACATCCCAGTAAACCAAAATGTTTCACCATCGGCTGGATCTAAACCCAATTGGTTATAATCACCGTAACGGTTACTGTTGTTCGCTGCTGTTCCTGCAACAATAACAGTTTCTGGTTCCGTCATGGTGTTCAACGGATCGCAAGAGCGACGTCCTGTGTAACGCAAAGAAGGATAAACCGTGCTGCTTGAAACATTGTATGCAAGACCTATATTTCCTGAGGCTGAAATTCCAATGGATGCCATCCAGCGGTGATTCGCATCTGGAGAGTAGGTCGCTTGTTGATAGATAGACCAGGTACCCGAGGTTCCTCCAGTTCTGCGCAATTCGTACCAACGAATTCCTGCCTTATCGTTTCCATCAACATCAGCCGCATGGCAGCATACGATACTTTCGTGTGTACCGAAGTTTCTGTAGTGGATACGATTCATCAATACTTCTCGAAGAGGATCGAGCGTAATGCTAGACCCTGGTTGAGGGACACAAGCGAAAGAAGTATAACCGCATAACGATGAATTAAAAGCAGCAATCGGAAGAGTCGCCACCTGCGTGAGTGAAGTATTGGCAGGTGTTACCCAGTTAATGTTGAATGCCCACATTTCAAGGGCATCTGAAGTTGCACCCCAAGAATCGTCACGCATACGCATCACATATGCAGGTGTTCCTGTTGGAGGAAGCGTTGTTCCATTCAAGCTAACCGGAGTGGCTGCTTGGAAACCTATTGTTCCAAACGAGTTCAGGGTAAAGCGTTGCGCTGTTGTTGACGTTCCACCGGCAAGCATAGTCGTTCTATCAATCGCGTATACAGCGGGACTGCTCTCATTTGAAGTGATGATGTAAGCATTGTTCCAAACGGCATATTTCGGATAGTCTGGAAACTGTGGAGCTGTAAACGTGTATTTGTAATACGTTCCAAGCGGATCGGGAGTTGAAGAAACTGCAATAGAAAAGCGATTACCCGTTGCAGTAAATTCGCTCATGAACCAACGGTTTGCCAATTCGTCGTACATAACAATCGGATCGCCAGCACCACCTGGTTGACCAAAAAACGTGTCAAAATAAGTTTGTGCTTGAACTTGTGTTCCCGCTTTGTTCCAAATTCTGAAGTATGCTCCTGAACCACCGTTGATCATTTGAATGACATGGTTTGGTCCAACGTCTAACGAAGGGTCTGCAGGACTCACATTGGTATTACCCATACCGTTGAAAGATAAAGTTAATCCACGATCGTCAGTTGCTGGATGTGGGTACTCGCTCTGTAACGCAGGATCCATACCTTTCGGCAGCGCATTGGGATTTATTTCAGGATACAACGACCATCTCTTTTTAGGATGATAACCAATTTTGTTCTCTTTCGTTTGTTCATTGGGAAAATTTGGATCCGCAACGAAATCCCGAAGCGCCAATGTTTCACCCAAATATTCAACCTGAATGATATCTGGCTTTAGCAAAATAGTTTGTTGCTTTTCCTGCGCATTCATTCCAAGGAATGCACTAAAAAAAATTACTGACGTGTATAATTTCCGCATGCACTAAAAAATTTCCGACAAGATAATTCAGAAGCTATTAACCAAAAAAAAATAGTACGCTTATCTTTGAAGTCTTAAGCCCTTTTAAACAAAACAGGACAACAATTGTCTCTTTACCATGAACTTTGAACATCACATTTCTTCGGTTGAAAATGCACTCGCTCAATGGAAGATCCCACAAGACTCACCGAACTTAGCTGAACCCATTCGATATTTACTCTCGTTAGGTGGCAAACGCATTCGTCCAGTGCTCACACTTCTGGGGCATGAACTGTTCAACGAGAATGCAGAAAGCGCGATTTCACAAGCTCTAGCGGTAGAAGTCTTTCACAACTTTACCCTAATGCACGACGACATTATGGACAATGCTCCATTACGAAGAGGCAAACAAACGGTTCATGAAAAATGGAACGTCAACACAGCAGTATTAAGCGGCGACGGAATGATGATTCAATCATACGATTTATTGTTGAAAGGCCAAGAGACCAAGTTCGTCGAGCTTTTCAAATGCTTTAATCAAACTGCATGGGAAGTGTGTGTAGGACAGCAAATGGACATGGATTTTGAGAAGCGTGAAGATGTAAGTTTAGATGAATATCTCGAAATGATTCGCTTGAAAACCGCTGTTCTTTTGGGGTGTGCACTTCGTTTAGGAGCTATTTCAGCCAACGCTTCGAAAGAAGATCAAGAACATTTACGTTTGTTTGGTGAACACCTAGGACTTTCCTTTCAGTTGCGCGACGATTATCTAGATGCCTACGGAGATCCCGAGAAATTCGGAAAGCAAGTTGGTGGAGACATTCTTGCAGACAAAAAGACTTATCTGTATTTGCATACGGCCAACCACGAAGATGCTAGCATTCCAAGTGAACTGAAGGCTCTGCATGGAAATTCAGAAGACCCAAGTGCGAAAATTACGTCCACTCTTCATTTGTTTTCGAAGTCTAAAGCGGATAAAGTAACCTTAGCCAAAAGTGAGTCTTATTACACCAGCGCGTTGAGTCATTTAGATGCCATTTCAGTGGCAGAAGACAATAAAACGGCTCTCCGTCAATTGGCCTCTTACCTCCTGGAACGCGAATCGTGAACCTTCCTTCGAGACAAATAAGTGAAGATGTATTTCTTCAAATGCTGAAGGACTTAACCTTAGCAGGTTTTCAGATGACCGAGGCACCCGGATTTGAAAATGGCTACGATTTCCTTTTCGATTTTTTTCAAGTTCAATTGAAACAAGCTCCTTCGAATCTGCGAAGATTTTTATACACTGCCGACATTACCGAGCATACGATTGCCACGAAAGTTACGTCGCACATACCCGCAGAGGCGGCGGCACAATTGCTCGAGCTCGCTTTGGAACGCATGCAAATAAAAATTGATTTGCGGAAGAAGTACAGTTAGTTGATTTCTCCGGTAATGTAGATCTCTAACATTCCCCATACGATTTGAGTGAAGAAAGCCACTAAAAGAGCAACGATGTAGAAAGAAAGCATGGTGCGAAACTTCTTATTTACTTTATCGTATTTCACAATGTGATCGACCGTCACCGAGGCTACTCCCAAAAAGTTCAAGAACATAAACAAAGCCCAGTGCGCGCGGATTTCAGCATATGCATTCAACCAAAACGTGCTTGTTTCGCTCATAAACTTCGACACATAAAAGTACACGTTGAAAAACGTGCAGGCCACGTATGCAAAAGGAATTAATACTTTACCAGGAATATCGTTCATGCGGCTAAATTAATCACGCCGAGAAGAACAAAGCAATAAAACTTTCAGCAGCTCTGTGGGCAGACAATTCTTTCGAGACCACACGATTCAATGTGGATTCATACTTCTCTTTGAAGTGCGGCTTACTTTGTAATTGATGCAATAAAACTTGATGAATCTGTTCTTCAAAACTACTCACCAATTGTCGCTTCCGATTCTCTTCCTTCCATCCGTTTGAAACACTCCAGCGCTCGAATTTTTCAATTTCATTCCACACAACATCAATCCCCTTTGACTCAAGAGATGAGGTGGTGAAGACTTGAGGAATCCAATTGTTTTCACGTTGCGGAAATAGATGCAATGCCGACGTGTATTCGCCCTTTGCTTTCTCGGCTTTCAATTCATTGCCGCTGTCTGCCTTCGTAATAACCATGGCATCTGTCAGTTCCATAATACCGCGCTTAATGCCCTGAAGCTGATCTCCAGCGCCAGCCAACATGAGCAATAAAAAGAAATCTGTCATGGCATGCACTGCTGTTTCGCTCTGCCCCACTCCCACTGTTTCCACTAACACAATGTTGTATCCCGCCGCTTCACACAACAAGATACTTTCACGTGTGCTGCGGTTCACTCCGCCCAAGTGCGAACTTGAGGGCGACGGGCGAACGAAAGCATTCGGATGCAAGGACAATTCATTCATTCGTGTCTTATCGCCCAAGATGCTTCCCTTTGAAATGGGACTTGAGGGATCTATTGAAAGAACGGCCAATTTATTTTCTTCATTTTGAAAAACTTCGCGCGCTAGCGCTTCAATGAAGGTCGACTTCCCCACCCCGGGAACTCCTGTAATACCAATGCGAAGAGAATATCCTGTATATGGAAGAATGCGTTCAATGACTTCATCCATAACTTCAATGTGCTCACCCCTATTGCTTTCCAGAAGCGTTAAGGCTGAAGCCAAGGCCAAGCGGTCGTGCGCTAAAATACCTTTCACCAACTCTTCAGATTGAAAAGACGCTTGACGTTCTTTCAGTCTATTTTTATATTGAAGTTGAGCGTTGTTCTTGGCGTTCATGGACAGTTCAAAGAAAAGAAAAAATGTGCAGACCGAAAATATTATTTTTGTGAAATGGAATATGCATTCATTCTAGCAGTGGCACTTGTTGGATCCGGACTCAGTTTTATAAGCGGATTTGGATTTGGCACCATGCTACTGCCCGTTATGGCCTTATTCTTTGATTTGCCAACAGCGGTTTTCGCTACAGCCATTGTTCACTTCCTGAACAATTTTTTCAAGTTGACTTTGGTTGGAAGGCATGCGCATTGGAAGACAGTGATTCAATTTGGAATACCCTCTGCTGTGGGTGCGTTCTTGGGTGCGGAAGCTTTGAATTATTTGGCAAATTTGCAACAACCCATTCATGTTAAATTTTGGATCATAGAGACAAACACCACTTTCATTGGTGTGGTCATGGGATTTGTTTTGATTCTTTTGGCAATTATGGAATACTCGAACGCATTGGTTCGTGTAAATAAAGCACCACGCATACTATGGTTAGGCGGAGTGTTCAGCGGATTCTTCGGCGGATTGAGCGGACAGCAAGGTGCTATTCGAAGTGCATTCTTAATGAATCATTTTGAAGACAAGCAAGTCTTTATTGGAACGCGTGCAGCTTTGGCCTTCATTGTGGATACAGTGCGCATCTTCACCTACGCCGCATCGTTTCATTTATTCCTTCAACATGAAATTTATGTCCCCATGGCTCTAGCGCTTATAGGCGGAATGAGCGGTGCATTGATTGGAAATAAATTCCTACAGAAAACAAGTATTGAATGGATACGAAAGACCGTCATGGTGTTCCTCTTTGTTATGGGAACACTCATGATTGCCGGTTTGGTATAATCTTATTCGAAGCGCATGTGCTTAACTGAATCGCCCGAGTCGCGCAATTCATTCATCGCTTGAATACCTATGGAAAGTTGAAGCGCAACATAATTCACAGTTACACTTTCGTCGCTTTTTGAAGTCTTTACTCCTTCCGGCACCATTGGGTTGTCTGACACCAACAACAAGGCACCCCGCGGAATTTTATTCGCGAATCCTACAGTGAACAAGGTCGCAGTTTCCATATCAATCGCCGTTGATTTGATGTCTGTTAGATATTGTTTGAATTTATCGTCGTGCTCCCAAACTCTGCGGTTCGTGCTGTAAACAGAGCCTGTCCAATAATCACATTCATGCGCGCGAATAGCAGCAGAAACGGCCATTTGCAATCGGAAAGAAGGCAACGCTGGAACTTCCGGAGGCATGTATTCATTGCTCGTTCCTTCTCCGCGAATGGCGGCAATGGGAAGAATTAAATCGCCAATGCGCGTCTTCTTCAATCCGCCACATTTACCTAAAAACAAAACCGCCTTAGGATGAATAGCAGACAACAAATCCATAATGGTTGCACACATAGCACTTCCCATTCCAAAGTTGATGATGGTAATGTTGTTTGCCGTAACCGTTTGCATGGGTTTGTCCTCGCCAACGATGGGTGCGTTATTCTCCTTCGAAAAAATATCGAGGTACTTGTGAAAATTGACAAGTATAATGTACTCACCGAATCCTTCCAGTGGTGTTCCTGTGTAGCGAGGAAGCCAGTCTTTTACAATTTCTTCTTTTGTAACCATAATCTTAAAGGTAGACTAAAAACGTTTAGAGACAACAAACGCCCGAAGAACGGGCGTTTGACTCTCTTTATTTGAATGGGATTATCCGTTCAACATAACTGGCATAACCAACATTAAGATGTCTTCATTTTCGAAAGACTTCTCAACTTCAGTAATGATACCCGCTCTGTTTGGCGCGCTCATTTCAACATGAACATTATTCGCATCGAGGTTATTCAACATGTCTTGCAAGAAGCGTGAGTTGAATCCGATTTCCATGTTGTCACCAACGAATGTACAAGCCAATTGCTCGTGTGCTTCGTTCGCGAAATCTAAGTCTTCAGCAGACAATTGAATTTCGCTTCCGGTCAACTTCAATCTTACTTGGTTTGTTGAACGGTTTGCGAAGATGCTCACACGCTTGATCGAATTCAAGAAGTCTAAACGATCGATGGTTAGTTTAAATGGGTTTTCTTTCGGAATAACCGCTTCGTAGTTTGGATATTTCCCTTCGATCAAACGACACATTAACGTTACGTTTTCGAACGTGAACATAGCGTTATTCTCTGTGTATTGCAAATTCACTTCTGACTTCAACGACGACAAAGCACCTTTCAATAAGTTCAACGGTTTGCGTGGAACGATGAATGCAGCTGAGTCACCACCAATGTCTGAACGTGTCATGCGCACCAATTTGTGTGCATCGGTCGCAACGAAGCGAACACTTTCCGGTTCAATTTCGAAGAACACACCCGACATAATCGGACGCATATCGTCGTTACCAGCAGCGAAGATTGTTTTAGAGATGGCTCTGTTCAACACATCTGCACCAATTAACAATGCCTTGGATGTTCCCATAGCAGGGGCCTTTGGAAACTCGTCGCCGTTTTGTCCGGTTAATTTGTACTTACCGTTGTCGCTGGTAATTTCAATTCCAAAAGTCTTTCCATCTACATCGAAAGTCAACGGTTGATCTGGAAGACTCTTTAATATATCTAACAATAATTTTGCTGGAACAGCAATCATTCCCTCTTCCTTGCATTGAATAGCCATACGCGTGGTCATGCTTGTTTCCAAATCAGACGCAGAAAGCGTAAGCTCGTCTTGTTTCATTTCGAACAAGAAGTTATCGAGGATAGGCAAGGTATTGTTTGAGTTCAATACGCCGTTTAACAATTGCAATTGTTTTAAAAGGCCGAGGCTGTTGACAATGAATTTCATGTGTTGTCTTTAATCTAGTTTACTGGACAAATATAAAGCAGTCCGTTTCGAAATAAATTAGGGGTTGGGAATGAACTTATTCACTATTCGAATCTGATAAGGTCGGTTTTTGTTCTTTTTCCGGAATTGTTTCCAACCAAAACGGATCATCGTCGCTAAGCTCCGGCTCTACTTCATGTCGGTATACCGGTTCCAGCGGACCTCGCTTTCGGAAATACCAAGCCAGTAAAATTCCACATATAAATCCGCTAATGTGTCCTTCCCACGAAACTTGCTGTTCAATGGGGAACATGTACCAAACAGTGTATCCATAAACAAATCCAACTGCCATAGAAATTCGCTTGGTGTTCAGGTTCCTTCGGAATATGCCACTAAAGAAAAGGAATGCGAACTCAGCGTATATAAGGACGCTTGCACCGACATGAACATTCTCCCTTCCTATTAAAAAAAGAATGACTGGGGAAAACACCCACATAATGAGGAAAACAGGAATGGCAATTTCGTAATAGAAAAAGAATACGGTTGTGGTTAGAATGAAGAAGGCCAAAACGTTGTTCCAGAGATGTTCGGGCGATGCGTGAACAAAAAGCATGGTAGGCATATGCAACAAGCCGCTCCCCGTTCGAGGCTCCAGGCCTAGGCCCGAGAGCGACACATTCATGTAACGCGAACCATAAAATGAAATAATGAAAAGTAGAATAAAGAGAGAAGACCACAAGAGTGCGTCTAGAAGTTTTTGTCGATCCTGTGGTAAAATCATGGTTCCGTATTAGCAACAGCTATTCCACAACGAAGATTCATGAATTAGTCAGACAAGCTGTCAGACAATTACTCACTTACTAAAAATTCGGTGTGAATAAAGACTTAAATGAAACGCTCAAAAGCGTGATGCGTAAAATAGATTTGGCCTTGTTAATTAAACACCCAACATGAGTCGAACTGATATTCACGCTTTGATACAATTGCTCGATGATCCCGATGAAGTTATCTTCAACACGGTTCGCGAAGCTATTACAGAGAAGGGCGAGGACGTATTGCATACATTGGAGGACCACTTCATTATTGGAAACGGTGATCCACTTGCGCTACAACGTTTGTCTGAAATCATTGCGAACATTCAGTACAAGACTACCTACTCTGCAATTAAAGAATGGCAGAAAGGTGATCAAGAGTTGTTGGAGGGAATGTTAATTTTAAATAAGTATTATCAGCGCAACGTTCCAAGTGAAGAAATCACATATTTGTTCTCTCGATTACGTCAGGATATTTGGTTGGAATTGAACGAACGCCTAACCGCATTGGAAACGGTTAATGTGATGAATCATATCTTATTTAAGCTTTGCGGATACACCAGTGTTTCGGGTGAAATTCAAAACGCACCGCATTCATTGTTCGACGTCTTGAATACTAAGACTGGAACTTCATTAAGCATTGGAACTTTGTATTTGTTGTTAGCACGCAGTTTAGACTTGCCTATTTACGGAGTGAATTTACCCGGGCATTTCTTGTTGTGTTATGTTGAACAAATGCCTGAATGGTTGTTGCCTGAAGGCGAAACCGACACTGAAGAAATTTTGTTTTATATCAATCCTGCTGCCGGCGGCTCTATTCTCGATCGCGAAGAAATTGAGCAATTCATTGCTAGTCAGCATTTACCATTAGACGCTCGTTTCTTCGAGCCTTGTTCCAACGCAGATGTCGTTACCCGCAACATTAACGCGCTTAGTCACCATTACATCTCTCAGAACAATGCTGATAAGGTTAGGGAGTTGCAGGTGTTGTTGAGTGTGCTTCTAGAAATTGAGTAGGAACTACGTAATTGGAAAACCTTCGGTTTTATTCCTACGTTGTAATGGGAAAATCGAAGATTTTATTCCTCCCGATAGCTATCGGGATCATAATTGAAACCTTGTTATTAGAATTACGAAGTAGGAATTACGAAGTAGGAATTACGAAGTAGGAATAAAATCTTCGATTTTCCAATTACGTAGTTCAAAGATAAAATCCTTCCGCAAACTCCTCATACTCCTTCGTTCTCTTCCCCTCTTCATTATTAAGAACAAGTGAAGACTCTTCAAGGGTTTGATCAATGCGATAGTATTCCAACAAGTATCGAAAAGCGGGTTTGTCGGCGCGAGAGAAGATGGTGCATTTCTTCACCAAGAAAAAATTCGACAGTTCACCCTCGCGTTTCCATTCGTCGAAGACTTCAACGGGGATAATGACATTCACCCTTCCGGTTAACTTTCGCGCACGTTCCCAAAAGCGCTTGACCCAATCGTTCACGGCATGACGTGCGGCATTGCGCGCTTCGTCGGGGGCTTGCAAACTGTTCTGAAAAAAAGGAGGATTCGAAACAATGCGATCGAATTTCACTGGAGCCTGCAACTTGAAAAAATCAATCTCGTCGGCCATGAGCAAAGGTGCAAATTTCGAAGAGCCGAAATTCTGTTGTGCTTCTTCCACCGAAGGTGCATGAATGTCTATTGCTAAAACGCGATTTCCTTTTTGCGCCAACATGAGGGCCACGACGCCACATCCTGTTCCGACTTCTAAAATCTTTTCTTGTTTTTCTGTTTGAATGAAAGCACCGAGCAACACCGCATCTGTTCCGACTTTCATGGAAGAGTTGCTGTGCTCTACTTTGAATTGCTTAAACTGAAAACTCATGACTTGCGCTCGTGCCAAGCTTCATAGCCCTTCGTGTCCTGAACCTTTCGATCGGCTGGCATTTCACGAAGCGGTTCAACAGCGCGCAATTTATTTCGACATTCTTCTGGAAGGCGCTGATACCAACCTGTTCCTTCGGTTTTCCATTCCAACATTTGATCGCTCACCTCTTTTACTTTCTTGGCTGGATTTCCAACCATAACACTTCTTCTCTCCACCAAAGTTTTCGCAGGGACAAAACACAACGCACCAATGATGCATTCTTCTTCCACAACAACGTCGTCCATTAAGACTGCATTCATTCCCACCAAGGTATTCGCGCCAATCTGTGCGCCGTGCACAATGGCACCGTGACCAATGTGAGCGTTCTCGCCCAAAACAACGGTAGTTCCCGGAAACATATGAATGGTACAATTCTCTTGAACATTGCATCCGTCTGAAATAATGATTTGTCCCCAGTCTCCCCGAATAGCGGCGCCTGGACCAATGTATACGTTCTTTCCAATGATGACATTACCCGTTACGGTTGCATTCGGATGAATGAAAGCCGACTCGTGAATGACTGGAATGTATCCGTTGAATTCGAAAATGTTCGCCATGTTATACGCGTTCTAAAACAACTGCATATCCTTGACCTACTCCAATGCACATGGTGCACAAAGCGTACTTCTTATTGCTGCGAGCCAATTGCATGGAAGCCGTTTGAACCAAGCGTGAACCGCTCATTCCAAGCGGATGACCCAATGCGATAGCTCCTCCTTGCGGATTGATGCGCGCATCGTTGTCTTCCAAACCAAGCTGACGTGTGCAAGCCAAAACTTGCGCCGCAAAAGCTTCGTTCAATTCTAAAATATCCATTTGATCTAGCGTCAATCCTGCACGCTTCAACGCCAACTTCGACGCTTCAACCGGACCAATGCCCATAATGCGTGGCTCTACTCCACTTACCGCAGAAGAAATTACGCGTGTTAACGGCGTCAATCCGTGTGACTTCAATCCATTTTCACTCGCCATTAACAATGCTGCAGCACCGTCGTTTAATCCAGATGCGTTTCCTGCTGTAACAGTTCCTCCGTTTCTGAATGAAGCGCGCAATTTCGCAAGACCTTCCAAAGTCGTTCCTGCTTTCGCGAATTCATCTGTATTGAAAATAATTGGATCTCCTTTTTTTGTTGGAATGGAAACGTTCACAATTTCTTCCTTCAATAAATCAATGGAAGCCGCTGCTTTTTGTTGCGACCACAGGGCGAAAGCATCTTGATCGTCGCGTGAGATGTTGAACATATCTGCCAAGTTCTCTGCGGTTTCACCCATCGCATCAACTCCATACATCTCTTTCATTTTCGGATTCACAAAACGCCATCCGAAAGATGAGTCGAACATTTGAGCATCTCTTCCGAAAGCCGAACTGGTTTTCGAAATCACCCACGGTCCTCGAGTCATATGCTCCACTCCACCTGCAATAAATACATCGCCTTCATTTGCATGTGCTGCGCGAGCCGCTGTAGCCACTGCACTCATACCTGAAGCGCACAAGCGATTCAAGGTTTCAGCAGGAACAGTATGTGGAAGTCCGGCAAGCAAAACTGCCATACGGGCCACATTGCGATTGTCTTCTCCAGCTTGGTTCGCGCACCCCATGAACACGTCTGAAATAACAGCGGGGTCAAGGTTCGGGAATTTCTTCATAAGTTCCGAAAGAACCACTGCAGCTAAATCGTCTGCTCTAACCGGTGCCAACGTTCCACCAAAACTTCCAATCGCGGTGCGAACACCACCTACTACGAATGCATTCATATGTTTATAAATCTTCGGCAAAGATGAAGAAATATTCATGAACCTGAGGCAAGTGGAGCTACTTTTCAAGCTTATGTTTGCAGTATGAATTCAGAACCTTTGATTTTAGTTGTGAACGACGACGGTATTACCGCAAAAGGGATACGTTCGTTGGTGGAAGTGGCCAAGAAATTTGGACAAGTAGTGGTGGTGGCTCCAGACAAAGCACAGAGCGGAATGGGACACGCTGTTACCATTAACGGCATTATTCGCGTTCAAGAACAACACATCTTTGGTGAAGGAGTTAAAGCCTATTCATGCTCGGGCACTCCGGCCGATTGCGTGAAGTTTGGTATTTCACAAATTATTAAGAAAAAGCCAGATCTGATTTTGAGTGGTGTGAATCACGGAAACAATTCCGCCACCAACGTCCTATACAGCGGAACCATGTCTGCAGCGCTTGAAGGAGCTATGGAAGGAATTACTTCTCTCGGCTTCTCTCTTCTAGACTATTCGGCAGACGCCGACTTTAGCGCATCTATGCATTACGCAGAAATTATCGTTCGCAATGTTTTAAATGACGATAAGCTTCCTGAAAATTTCTGTTTGAACGTGAATATTCCGAAAGGAAGTATTGAAGAAATTAAAGGCATTCGTTTCGGAAGACAAGCCGAAGCTTTTTGGGACGATTGGTTTGAGCATCGCAAAGATCCAGGTGGAAAAGATTATTACTGGTTAACGGGAACCTTCCACAACCACGACAAAGGTGAGGACACCGACGAATATGCATTGGCGAACATGTATGTCTCTGCTGTGCCTGTTCAATACGACTTAACTGCTTATCATACCTTAAAACACTTGCAACAATGGCCTCAGTAAAAAAAGGTAAATTCGACACATTTGCATACGGACTTGCCGCTGGTATCTTTGGTGCAGGAGTTGGCTTTGTGGTATTTGGATATTTAATTGCACAGCTGAACGGTCAAACGTTCAGCAGATTCATTGAAACCTTGGTGCAAGGAAGCGATATCTTTCACGACAAGCTTGTAACGGTGAGCATTTTGTTCGATGTGATTTTATTCTTTGTCATGATACGTCAAGAGTATTACAACTTCTGCAAAGGACTACTTGCGGTGGTCATCGTAAGCGTTCCTGTTGCCATTTACTTGTACTGATGCAGCAAGGAAAGAAATTCTTTTTTATCGCAGGTGAAGCCTCTGGCGATTTGCATGCAAGCAATTTAGCCATGGCCTTGTTGAAGGAAGATCCAACGCTTCAACTGATAGGTTGGGGAGGAGACTTGATGCAAAAAGAAGGCGTGAAGATTTCAACTCACTTCAAAGACTTAGCCTTCATGGGATTTTGGGAAGTGATCAAAAACATTCGCACCATATTCAAAAACATTCAGCGATGTAAAGATGAAATTCTGAATGAAAAACCCGATGCGCTTATCCTTATCGATTACCCCGGCTTCAACCTGCGCATAGCCGCATGGGCGAAGGAACAAGGCATTCCTGTTTACTATTACATTGCTCCGCAAATTTGGGCGTGGAAAGAAAATCGCGTGCATAAAATAAAGCGCGATATTACTGAGCTCTACGCGGTGCTTCCATTCGAAAAAGATTTTTACGCACGGAAAGGAATGGATGTTCAATTTGTTGGACATCCGTTGCTCGATGAAGTGAACAAACGCAAACGCGTTTCTCCGGAAGAATTTCGAAAAAGATATTTCTTAGATGAGCGCCCAATTATTGCTTTGCTTCCTGGAAGCCGTAAGCAAGAAGTAACGCGAATGTTGAATGTAATGTTGGAAATGAAATACAAGTTTCCCGATCACCAGTTTATCATTGCGGGTGCCCCTTCCCTTCCGGAAAATATTTACAAGGAGATTATTGGGAAGCACAAAGTGAGTTTGTTCTACAACGTGACATACGATTTGTTGGAAGCCAGCGAAGCGGCGTTGGTGACGAGCGGAACGGCCACGCTGGAGACTGCGTTGCTTGGCACACCGCAAGTGGTGTGCTACAAAGCGAATGCTATTTCTTTCGCCATTGCAAAACGTTTGGTGAAAATCAAATTCATTTCTTTGGTGAATTTATTATTGAATCGTGAGGCGGTTCGCGAGCTCATTCAAGACGAATGGAATGTTGCGCAAGCCGAAGAAGAACTGCGCGCAGTTATTATTGGTGGAACAAAGCGCGACGCCGTTTTAGCCTCATACGCTGAATTGAAAGCATCTTTGGGGAACGGCGGCGCATCTGAGCTCACTGCAACGCTTTTGTTGAAAAATATCAATAGTCGCTCAAAAGCTTGAGTAGATAAAACGTAGTTTAGACCTGTGAAAAGGAGTATTTCAATTTGTTTGGCTTTTATACTTTGCTTGCATTCTTTCGCTCAGGAAGTGCGCTTGGAGATTCTTTCTCAAAAAAAATGGAATTACATCTACGTTCAATGCACCGATAGTTTCCACATTCAATGTGATACCATTGACCTTCACATTCCAAGTGATCACACCGTTGTATTTATGTTGAATGGAAAAAAAATTCAAATAAAGACAGACTCACAGACCTATGTTTCAACCTCGCGCGTTCGCTTTCATTCATCAAAGACAGACGCTTTATTTGCATTGATGCAGAACTCGAAGACTTTTATTCATAAGTACGAAGGTGCATTCACACTTCTTCCTTCCAACAATAAAATTCAAGTCATAAACACTTTACCTCTGGAAGAATATGTTGCCGGTGTCGTAGAAGCTGAGGGCGGTGCGAATAAGCCTTTGGAATATTATAAAGTGCAAGCCATTCTGAGTCGAACTTATGCCTTGCGTAATCACGATAGGCATCAAGGTTATGATGTCTGCGATGGAACACATTGTCAGGTTTATCATGGAATTTCAAAAAAAGACATTGAAATATTCTCGGCTGTGAAAGCCACCAAAAATCTCGTCATTGTAGATAGCACTGCACAACTCATCACTGCCTTCTTTCACAGTAATTGTGGGGGGCAAACATGCAGTGCGCAGGATGTGTGGAAATCGAATCTGTCTTATTGCGTTGGAAAGAAAGATCCGTATTGCATGGGAATGCCCAATAGTACTTGGGAAAAACGATTAACTGCAGCGGAATGGAAAAAATATCTTAAGACGAAGAACATTTCGGTTAGCGATAGCGATGAGTGCATTGCCGGTAGCATGAATTGCAACTCGGGAAAACGTCCCTTCTATTATATTCAAAACAGTACCTCCCTGCCTACAAAAGAGATGCGTGCCGATCTAAAATTGAAATCGGCGTATTTTCATATTGAAGAATTAGACAACGAAATTGTTTTGCATGGAAGAGGCTTTGGACATGGTGTTGGACTTTGTCAGGAAGGTGCAATGAACATGGCGCGCAAAGGAAAATCGGCAGAAGATATTCTTCACTTTTATTTCAGTGGGGTACACATTGTGCCGTTCGATAAACAATGGCTTTTCAAGGAGAATTTACCCACGACTCCGTAGATCCGATGGAAGGTTTTACGAAAGGTCGGCTGGAAGATTATTCAAAGGTCCGCTGGAAGGTTCTACGAAAGGTGCTTCGCAAGATTTTCTGCTTTCAAAGAGTTCAGCCGTAGGTCTTTCAGAACGCTTAAAAGCTGTGCTTCCATTTCTTCTTTGATTGATATTTCAATCTTGAAATCCATTTCAACCGTTGTATTTATTTTTCGAAATGAAAGTCTATTGAGTGCATTCATGAGTGCGGGTGTTTCTTCATGACTCACCTCTAACAGGTATTGAACTTCCACTTCACACTCTTCTACACCGCTTTCATCGAGCGCCAATTTCGCTGCGTTTTTATAGGCATCAATTAATCCAGAAACTCCTAGTTTCGTTCCGCCGTAATAGCGAATCACGGCAACCAAAACTTCAGTGAGTTTCGCAGATTTAATTTGATTGAGTATTGGCTTTCCCGCAGTGCCTCCAGGCTCACCATCGTCGGAACTTCGTTCCAAATTTTCATGAATAGACAGTTGATACGCAAAGCAAATATGCGTGGCTTGCGGATGCTCTTCCCATAAATTCTGAATGATTTGCTTCGCTTGTTTTTCAGAGTGAACTCGGAAAGATTTTCCAATATGTTTGCTTCCGCTGACCTTGTAAAGCGATTCTGCTTCTTTCGAAATGGTGCGGTAACTCGCCATGAAGAATTAATTGTCGAGCAATGAAAATTCCGAATTATTGCTCTTGAATTCAGGAACAATCTCTTTCATAACACGAACCATCTCTTTATTGTTTTGAAGATTCATTTGCTCTCTCAACCGCGCCAGTTTCTCGTTCAATTCTGACGCTTCAACTTCACGCACTTTCGCAGAAAGAATTTTCTCGTGATGTGTAGGAACTGTATTTTCTTCCGTAGCTAAAACTTCTTCGTATAACTTTTCTCCGGGACGAAGACCGGTATATTGAATCTCTATGTCTTGTCCAGGTTCTAATCCGCTTAAACGAATCATCTGTTCGGCTAAATCAGAAATGCGCACCTGTTGTCCCATATCGAAAGCGAAAATGTCGTTTCCTTTCCCCATAGCGCCTGCCTCTAAAACTAACTGAACGGCTTCAGGAATGGTCATAAAGAATCGTGTTATATCGCGGTGCGTTACAGTTACCGGTCCACCCTCTTCAATTTGCTTTCTGAAAACGGGAATAACAGAACCATTGCTTCCGAGTACATTTCCAAAGCGCGTGGTCACGCAAATGAGCGAAGTCTCTTTCGATTGAACCACCATTTCAGCAATGCGCTTGCTTGCCCCCATCACATTGGTTGGATTCACAGCCTTGTCGGTGCTTACCATCACGAATCGCTCTGCACCATATTCTGCTGCTATCTCTAAAACATTCGCCGAACCAAAAACATTGGTGGCTACTGCTTCAGCCGGATTATCCTCCATCAGAGGAACGTGCTTGTATGCAGCAGCGTGAAATACTATTTTTGGTTGGAAGGCTTCAAACATACGTCGCATGCGCAATTCATTCCGAACATCTCCAATCACCATTTCCAACTTTCCTTCATCAATAAATTTCGACAATTCATTTCCCAACAAAAACATAGGCGTTTCAGCGACATCGCAGGCAATGACTTTCGATGGATTCAACAATAAACACTGACGAACCAATTCACTTCCAATGCTGCCTGCTGCTCCAGTCACTAATACAACTTTATTCTGAATAATCTCTTTTACTTCATTCGAACTCATCTGAATCACATCTCTTCCGAGTAGGTCTTCAAATTTCACTTCACGCAATTGCTTTGCGCTGAGTTCTCCGTTAATCCAATTGTTCGCATGCGGCAAATGCTTCAATGTCACCTTGTATTTCAAGGCTAGATCAACCAACTGTCGCTTACGTACGTTCGCTATCTCTGGAATAGAAATGATGAGCTCTTCAATCGGATTCGAAGCCAAGAACTCATCGAGTTTCTTCGAACTTAAAATGTCTACTCCTTCTAATTTCTTCCCAACCTTTTGTTGGTTATCGTCGAAGAAAGCAACCACTTCTAAAGCCGAATTGCGATCTCTATCGAGCGTTCTTTTCAACAACAAACCGCCCTCACCAGCCCCGAAAACGACCACTTTGGTTCGACTTCCTCTTGGACTTTTCAATTCCATGTAAAGGAATTTAATGGATAGTCGGAAGAAAACTAGAAGCGCTGCGCTGACTAAAAATTCGAGGATTACAATGGACAGCGGAACTAAGTAGGCCCCATTAATTCCTTTTCGAATGAAATTAAAAAGAACAAAAGCTATGCTTCCTTGAAGAAGCACGAAACCCAGACGAATAGCGTCTTGAGTACTCGTAAAGCGAATGATTCCTGAGTAAGATTTTCCAACGTAGAACAACACGGCTCTCACCACGAAATAAATAGGAGCAAAGAGCAACATGAGGTCCAATTCATTTTTCGGAATCGCAAATTCGAAACGAATGAGATAAGCCGCAATGAAAGCAAAAGCACACAGCGCAAGGTCTATCGAGAAGATAAGCCAGCGCGGTGTGATTTGCTTTGGAAAAACTAATTTCATGCTTGGGATTAAACAGCTTCAACAACAACAGCGCTTGCGCCGCCGCCGCCGTTACAAATACCGGCACCACCTAATTTCTGATTGCGATTTTTTAACGCATGAACAAGAGTTACAACAATTCGAGCTCCGCTGCATCCTAGTGGATGTCCAAGAGAAACTGCACCGCCGTTTACATTCACCTTCGCAGGATCTAAATTCATTTTTTGCATGTTGGCGATTCCAACTACACTGAACGCCTCATTCAATTCAACCAACTCTAAATCTTCCACCTTAACACCTGCTTTTGCAGCTGCTTTTGGTAAAGCTAAAGAAGGCGTTGTGGTGAACCACTCAGGTGCCTGCTCTGCGTCAGCATATCCTGTAACTTTTGCTAAAGGTGTTAAACCCAATGCTTCCATTTTTTCTCTGCTCATTAAGATTAATGCAGCAGCACCGTCGTTCATGGTTGAAGCGTTTGCAGCGGTGACTGTACCGTCTTTCGCGAATACTGGACGAAGACCTGGGATTTTATCGAAGCTCACATTCTTGTACTCTTCGTCCTCAGCGAAAAGAACAACATCGCCTTTTCTTCCAATCACTTCAACAGGAATAATCTCATTTGCAAATTGTCCAGATGCCCAAGCAGCAGCAGAACGTTTGTATGATTCAATGGCGAATTCGTCTTGGGCTTCGCGAGAAATATTACATTCTTTTGCGCAAAGTTCAGCCGCATTTCCCATGGGATAATTGTGATAAACATCGGTAAGACCGTCTTTTGCCAAACCATCAATCATTGCCACGTTTCCGTATTTATTTCCCCATCTCAAATTCTCTGAATAGAAAGGAACGCGACTCATGCTTTCCATGCCACCTGCAACAACAACATCTGCATCGCCGCATTGAATGCTTTGAGCAGCCATCATGATCGCCTTCATGCCTGAAGCACAAACTTTATTCACAGTGGTGCATTGTACACTGTCTGAAAGTCCAGCAAATTTTGCCGCCTGACGCGCAGGTGCTTGGCCGAGGTTCGCTTGAAGAACAGAGCCCATGATTACTTCTTGAACCTCTTCCGGATTCAAATTAATTTTATTTAGGGCGCCTTTAATTGCGGTAGCACCCAATTGTGTAGCTGAAACGCTAGCTAATGATCCGCCGAAACTTCCCATTGGAGTGCGCACGGCAGAAACGATAAATACCTCTTTGTTCATTGCAAAAGTGATTAGGCCGCAAAGGTACGAAGTCTGCTACGAATTTGGCACGATAATCAGGAGACCCGTTGTTGAAAATATGCGCCTTTTTCGACCGCTTCAAAAAATGATTCGTTCGAAAAATGCGTTAACCTTGTAATGGAACTAGACCTGAGACAATGAAGAAATTACTTTTCTTATTATTCGCCACATTAATTAGCCTTGGTATATCTGCACAGAAAGGAGAGAAACTTCCTGACGAAGATGAAAAGATGCTGAACTATTTGACCAAAGTTTTCGAGGATCAGCGTAAGGACTATGGAAAGGATCAAATTGAAAAAAAACTCGCAAAGATGTGGTTGGAACAGAACGTCTACAGCGAAGCACAAAAAAAACAATTCAGAGAGACTTTAAACCTGTTCATTGAAAATAAATCTAAGATTTTCCCTGACTACGACAATTACATCCAAGCATTCATGTACTATCAAAATTCTGGTAAAGGTGAATCAGAATTGAAAGAATGGAATGACATGGTTATTCGTATTTATTCCGACAAGAAAATAAAAAAATACGGAGCTGAGTTTGTAGAATCGAGTTTAGGCCTCTTTCGAGATTTAACCTTTTACAAAAACGAATCGCTCTATTGGAAGACGAATAACAACAGCTATCGCTTCGTGTTTGACTCATTGCCGCACATGGCTTTCGACAAGTTAGATTTGAAATGTTTCAGTCGTGGAGACAGCTCGGTAATTTACAATACTTCTGGGAATTACTTCCCTACCCTTGAGAAGTTTTACGGGAATGCAGGACGAGTTACATGGCAGCGAGCTGGCTATGACCCTGAAAAAACATATGCCTCTTTTAAGCGCTTCAATATCCGCATCAAAGAGTCGCGTTATGTCATTGACAGTGTTGTGTTTTACAATGAATTCTTTGATCGTCCTTTATCGGGAAAATTGACCGAGAAAATCATTGGAAACAAAACAGAGGAGACTGCTACTTATCCGATGTTCGAATCTTATTATCAGCGGTTAGAAATTAAAAATATAATTTCCAATGTGGATTATGAAGGTGGATTCACGATGTCTGGTAAGAAATTGGAAGGCACTGGCACCACGACCACACCTGCGCGGTTGATCTTTTATCGCGAGAAAAAGGAATTTCTAATTGCGCAAAGTCTTCTCTTCGAGATTCGCCCCGATCGCATTCAAAGCAGCAACACATCTATTAAAATGCGTCTCGATTCCGATAGCATTTACCATCCTGATTTGTTTTTCATGTTGACGAAAAAAACAAGAAATCTCGAGTTGTCGCGAACTGAAAATGGAATCTCACCTTCCCCTTTTGAAAACACTTTTCACGAAGTTGAAATGTACTTTGAATCGGTGCAATGGAACATAGATGCTCCGTACATGAACTTTGGAACTTTTGGATCTGTTCCCGGTGGATATGCCGATTTCGAATCAGTGGATTATTTCAAAGAAAAACGTTTTTCGACACTTGCAGGAATTTCCAACGACCATCCGGTTTATATTTTATATCGAACAGGCAAGGCCCTTCAATCTGACTATTTCAATGCATTAGATTTTGCCAGACAGGCGCGCACTGGAGTTGAACAATGGATTCCTATTCTCATCGATTTGACAAACAAAGGATACATTCAATACAACGTTGAAAGCCGCGACATTGTGCTACTTCAAAAATTGTATAAGCACATTGAAAATAATCGGGGAAATGCTGATTACGATGCTATTCAATTTATCTCTGAAGTAGACCGAGCTGAAAATGCGCGTTTCAGTTTGCTCACGCGCGACATTATTATAAAAGGAGTAAACAGTGTGCTTTTGAGCGATTCGCAGAAAGTAATGATTTACCCCACTGGCGGAGAGATTATTCTTCACAAGGACCGTGACTTCAGTTTTAGCGGTCGAATCAACACGGGGAATTTCGAATTGATGGGTGCAAAATACAATTTCATTTACGATCAATTTAAATTTGAAATGGCTGAAATTGATTCTTGTGTAATCTATGTCGATGACTACACACGTGCTCCTGACAATTACGGCAACTACCCTAAAGTGCGTGTAAAGAATGTGCTTTCTGGTTTATCTGGAACACTTGAAATTGATCATCCGACGAACAAAAGTGGTTATCACTCAAAAGACTATCCACAGTATCCGATTCTTACGTGCAGTAAAACGTCTAATGTTTTCTATGACTCCTATTCCATTCAAAAAGGAAAATACAAGCGTGATGGGTTTTATTATGAAGTGGAGCCCTTTCAAATTGATTCGCTCGACAATTTCAATAAAAAGAATTTAAAGTTTCAGGGGACGCTGGTAAGTGGTGGAATATTCCCTGACATTAAAGAACCTTTGGTTCTCATGGAAGACAACAGCTTAGGATTTCAAATTAACACTAGCGACTCTGGATTCCAAGCATACGGCGGAAAAGCGAAAGTTACAGGTGATTTGACGTTGAATTTTTCAGGTTTGAAAGGAAAAGGGAAATTGGAGTATCTAACATCCACTTCCCTTTCAAATTCTTTTACCTATGTTCCGGAGGAAGTCTTTGGATTGGCCTCTTCCTTCAGTAATAAAAGTGATAAAAAAGCAAATGTCCCCGATGCACAGGCGAGTAAGATGGATTTGCAATACTTCCCAAAGAAGGACAAATTAGAGGTTACTACGAATGACGATTTGGTGGAGTGTTTTGCACAAGAAGCCAAATTTAAAGGAACGATGCGCCTAGAACCTACAGGAATGACTGGCAACGGATCTTCGGATTTCGTGGGGGCTAAACTTTCGTCAAAGCATTTCAAATTTAGAAATAGAAAAATTCTTTCAGACACAGCAGCTTTCGAGTTGAAAGCCAACCCCGGCGATGTTGGCTTAGCATTTAAAACTGACAATGTGAGTGCTGATGTTGATTTTGATGCTCGAAAAGGACAGTTCAAGAGTAATAGCGGTGAAACAAAAATTGAATTTCCTACCAATTTGTATGTGTGCTTCATGGATCAATTCACTTGGTTTATGGACAAGTCTGAAATGGAACTTTCTTCATCGAGAAAAGCAGACAATGATCTTGTGATTGATACAGACGCGGAGAAGAAACGAAGCAACTTCTATTCCATAGATCCGAATCAAGACAGTTTGAATTTCCTCTCGCCATACGCTAAGTATGATGTAAAAAACAATCGATTGACTTGTAAGAAAATCGATTACATCATTGTTGCGGATTCTAAAGTTCAACCCGATAGCAATTATGTTGTTATTGATAAGTGGGCGAACATGCGCCGTTTGGAGCGCGCGCAAGTGATAAGCAACTTCGTAACGCAATACCACAAGATTTTTAACGCAAGTCTAAAAATTGAAGGGCGAAAGAAATACGAGGGTACGGGTGATATCATCTACAAAGATGAAAACAAGAAAGAACAGAAAATTCACATCAACACTTTTAGACTCGACTCGACATATCAAACTGTGGCTTTCGGAGAAATCAAGGAAGCGGATCAATTCTTTTTATCACCGGCCTTCGAGTATTATGGGAAATTCGAATTGCATGCAAACAATCCTTATCTCACATTCAATGGCGGTGTTCGAATTCTGCACAATTGTTCTAGCATAGCACGAACTTTCTTCAAGTTCAAATCGGAGATTAATCCACTAGAGATTTATATTCCTGTAGACAGCACGCTTAGAGACATGACCATGTCAAAATTGGGTGTGGGGGTCATTGTAAAAGACGAACCTCCAATGAAAATATATCCTGGGTTCCTAAGTGCAAAGCCTAACAAGAACGATCATGGACTCATAGAATCAACAGGATTCTTATACTTTGACAAAGGGAAGAAAACATATTACATCGGTTCAAAAGAGAAAATCAGACAACCAAAACTTCCAGGTCAATTACTCGGATTGAATACGACTTCGTGCGAACTTACTGGAGATGGGGTGATGGATTTCAACGTCGATTATGGAATGATGGTCATGAAGTCCGTTGGAATTGTTCGATTCCAAACAAACGATTCTACTTTAAATGCGCAAAGCACCTCTTTATTAAATTTCCCATTTGACGAGGGGGCTCAAAAATATCTTGCTGAGAAATTCATAAATGCCAACCTCGATCCGATTGATTTGAGCACCACTCAATTCGAGAAGAGTTTGATCGAATTTTTGGGCTCTGAAAAATCAGATAAAATCATTGCAGATATTGCTTTAGACGGAACATTGAAAAAACTCCCAGAAGAACTTCAGCAATTTTTCTATTTTGGAGACTTGAAGTGGAAATGGAATGAGAACTTAGAGACATTCTCTACCTCAGGTCCACTAGGAATCGCGAGCATGGGGAAAAAGCAAATTTTCAAATACACGAAAGGTCTTATTGAAATTGAGAAACGTAGAAGCGGGGATATTCTTAGAATGTATCTGGAAATAGATGGTGCTACATGGTACATGTTTGAATACAAACTGAACATACTTACAGTGATAAGCTCTGACGCTGCCTTCTTAGAAATACTTACTGCGGTGAAAGACGAGAACAGAAGATACGAAGATGGAAAAAAGAAGTTTTCGTGGTCTATGCTCGCGTCGAAAAAGAAACGTGATGATCTATTAGATCGATATCCAGAATTGAATCAGTAAATCAGATTCTTAGGGCTTTTGCAGCGCGAGAACTTTTGGCTGGATTCCAGTTGTCGTTATAGGAAGCCTTGAAGAAGAACTCCTGCAGATAAGCGCGCGTCCGAACAATACGTAGAAAATAACCAAAATAAAACACCATAATTGGGGTGTAGGGTAATAGATATATGATAGCTTCTTTACGTTTCAACCTAAACACACCAAAAATGAGATACTTAACAACATTATACGTTGCGTAGAGAAGGATGTTAGTTATAAAAATAAATGGTAAAAAAGAAAGGAAATTGATTACCATATCTCCGAGATAAAAGTACCATTTGAAATTTAAGAACACATTGTAGACTACGTTCTCTAAAAAAGAAATAAAGTTTATCCAAAGAAAAGCCTTTGTCGGAAAAAAAACATCGTTGTGCTTTCTCAAGCGAAAACGAATAAGGGATTTATCCCATCTTAGCCGTTGCTTCGCTAATTTTTTAAATGAACTTGGGGCGTTCGTTCTGCACACTGCGTCGGGCTCAAACTTAACTTTGTAGCCTAATTTTCTGAGTTTAACGGAAATATCACCGTCCATACCAGGTCCGACATCCCACCCTCCAATCTTCTCAATTGCATCTTTTCTAAATGCACCGAAAGCCCCACTAATCACGCGATAGATACCTAATTCACTACTCACGATACGACCTACAGAAATTGTATCGAAATATTCGATTGCTTGAAGAGCTGTAGCAACAGAATCATCGTAATTGTATACTTGAACACTTCCTCCTACCCCTCCAATGCGTTCATCGAAATAAAATGGGATCAGAATTCTCTCGATGGCATCGGGTAAATAGTTGCAATCGGCATCCAGTGCTACAACAAATTCACCGCGAGCGTATCGAACCGCCAAATTAGCTGCTGAGGACTTCCCTCCTCGAACATCGTTTCTTAAAAAAAGATCTATATAACCGTTGCGTTCTAAATTCCGGCCAATAACAGGAGTTTCATCATCACTACCATCATCCACAACTATAATTTGCAAATTCGTGTAGCTCTGATTCCGAAGTGATTCAACGAGTTTAAATAAGTGTTTACCCTCATTCCTTCCTGGTATAATTACCGAAACCAGAGGTCTTCTATTCATTAATTCGAAGTGCGCCTCCTCCATCGCAGGACGTCTGCGACGCTTCGCATAAACCCAGTAAATAAGTACTACTACCTCTAGAACGAAGAATCTAAAAAATTCAAAGACAACAAAAAAATAGAAATACCGGAAGAACTTTTCAAATCCAATGTTACTTACAAATGAATAGAATTCCGAGATTAAATTCATTCCACCAACATTTTTCTTTTTAAGTCAGTCATACATGCCTCGGCTGAGGTAACTGCCTTCAAATGGCTGTATTCAAAAACAATGGATAGGTTCACCGTAGGAAGATTTTTATCAACTAGTTCCTTGATATCCTGTACCAAATTTTCTAGCGCTTTTTCAATCTTCTTTACATCATGTATGACAATCCACAAAAGATTGCTTTGTTCCAAACAGATATAATCTAGATCATTCAGACGTTGCTGAACAATAACAGCTATTTCACGCATCAAACTTTGTCGACGAAAATCTCCAAACTGACTAGCGAATTCGTTTAAATTCTCGAAGTAAATACCAGTTAAAACGTCATCACCCATCTCACGCGCCTCGCGAATTATATCGTATCTCAGAAGCGATAAAAACGATTCCAACGAATGAAGTGTAACATCTAATTGCTCCTCAATTCCGTCATAACTATATCCCTTAGTAATCGCCTGCCTGCCTTTCTTAGTGAGCTTATAGGTATTGATATTTCTTGACTTCAAGTACTGCACGTCCATGTCACTTTCACAATTCAAGCACTTTGCTTTTACATAAACATCCTGAAAAATAGAATCGCAGTTATTGCAGTGATTAATAATCGATGGCTTGTCGTAGTCAACGCCAATATGATGTAAATCTTTGTTACACTTCGGGCAATTCAATACCGAAGAATCTTCCATTCGAAAATCGCTAAGTGGTCCTATGTAGGCGCATGGAAAATGGTGCACTAAATCCTCACCATCAATGTTGGATGATTTACAGTGCGGGCAAACCTCTCTGAAACTTAAAAAACCGCCTGAGCACGATGTGCAAACATATATTCTCTCTTGGAAATCTGGCCAAATATACCCTTCTCGCTCTGCCCAGTCTAATGCATCTAGTACCTGTGGTTCCTCATTCTCATCGAAAGAAACACTCAACTCTGGAAAGTTATATCCGATGATTGAATTGGTATCTCTTACAGGAGCAAGAACTTTATTCTGTCGCGTATACATAAGGTCGAAGGCCTTCTTAATGATTGGGCCAAAGACTCCTTTGGGTACGCTCGGATGAATGTCCAATGATCTGAGAAAATACTCTTGAGTGCGTGAAGCAGCCATATTCATATCCTCTTCACTCAAAATAAATCCGTCGATTAATGAATAGACCGATTTGCTTCTTAATTCCGGATTTCCGATTAGAAATATTCCTTTGAGGTATATTTCTGGTTGGTGATGTCCGCGTATTTCGCGCGCCACAGTGCGTATAAAAACAGCATTACTTGAATCTATTATAAAGCCGTCATAGGCCATCAACGCGTTCCAAAAAAAAGCTATACGATCATTAATCTTATAAAATCTTATCTTACCAACGTTGACCACCGAATTGGTCGAGTGCACATTCGATTCCATATTCGATTAGTATTTATATTTAGATACGTCCACACTCATTTTGTAGAAATCCTTCCATTGTTGAGCCTCTTCCATATTTACAGGATATATGTCGGCTACAACGGCGCGTGAAATTGGTTCATATCGTTTTTGGAACTCCTCTGGTAATGGAATTGTTGAATAATAGAAACTCTTTAAAACACCTTTAGAAACAGTTCCATCAGGGAATTTCACCGTAAACTCCTCTCCAATTCCCACATGATCTAAATCTTCTTGATTGAAATAAGCTCGAATAAAAATTGGTGAGTTCTTATGAACGGAAAGAACAACTTCATCTTTTAGAGCCGTTTCAAATTCTTTTGTAAAAATCTGATTAATCGTTCCTGCTATCGGAGACACAAAATACTGAACCTTTTTCTGAGGCTGCACCTGACCTGAAGCCCCCCCACCTGAAGAGCCTGAATCCTGCACACTATTGTCATTTATCTTAACTCTGCTCTGAACGGTGCTCTTCTCTGATCTTCTTTTCTGAGCTTCTATATTAAGTTGATCAATAATTTGATTCGTAGCCACAATTTCTTCTTGCAATCGAGAATTTTCTGCTTTCAACTGAACTATTTCATTCAATCGTAAATCAAGTCGACTTTGCGGTAAAACACCTAAAATTACAGACGCTCTTATGCGCTCTAGCTCATTTTCATATGAGCTTATTAAACTTAAATTTTCTTTCAGTTTCGCCTCTGTGTAAGAAATTTTCTCACGCTTCACCATGATTTCACGCTCAATCCAACTGTTATCTTTTCCTCCACCTCCGGTGTTCACCGAAACTGATACATTAGCAACTCCATCTGAAACCTTTCCAGAGTTCTTGGTCTCAATAACATACTCGAACAATGTGTCTCCAACTCTTACGGAATCGTATTCATGAACATAATACCGAGTCACCCTGCAATCCTCTAACAAACGCATATCGACATTTTCGTAGAGAACTTGTCCTTGCGCTCTGGTATAAAAAACTTTGGAAAACGCATAGTAAATACCTAAACCTAAAAGTAGAATTAATATGATAACATAGGTTATCCTATCCCACTTTCTGCGTGCGGTCCTTGATTCTTCGGGAAGGGTTCTTATTTCAGTTCCTCTTCTTTTAAAGTTTACGCTTTTCAAATTCTTTTATTGGTTCAGTGTTTTATAAGTCTGATAGTCGTGTATAACCACATTCTTAATTTTCAACAAGTCTTTCAATTCTCTAAAATCAGTTTCCATAGACGCCTTGGACACATAATCTTTTGCTCGCAATGCCACACTCACCTTGTCTTTTGCAATGATTAACTCCTCTGCAATTCTGTTTTGAATTTGCTTCGGACCTTTCGTTTCATAAGACATTACAACTATTTCATCGCATAGCAAACCGAGCTCTTGAATCACCTCAGCAGGATACGTTAACGGTATAGATACCTCCAGACGAAGGTTTCGTGTTTTACAGAATTTACTTGCTTCGCGAATGCGATTCAAATACAAAATAAAAAAGGCGTCCGGACTATCTTTAAATCCGTCAAACGTATGGACTTCTATATCCAAATGAATTCCATCGATTGGCAAATCACCTACTTTCGTCCAAACGCTGTCTAATTTCGGAGTGATGTTGGATGCCAACCATCTATTGTTTCCAATGAGTAACTCGCATTTCAATTCGTTCCTTTGTGCCATATTTACCAACTGCTTGAATTGTGGCCAATAAGCCTCACTTCCACCCGCTGATATCAATAGCTTCTGAACATTCCATTGACGTACATTCGTAACAATTTCAGTAGCGCTTTTATCCATCCACGCTTTGGACCATAGGTACATAGATCTTGTTTCGGCAATCGCAACTGTATCCACTTTACCATCAATGATTTCCATATTCCCGTTCCATGGAATGATGTATTGACTGATTGGTTCATTTGGAATTTTCTCCTGAATTTCTCCCAACTTTAAGTACATCTGTTGAAGAAGATCAATCTTTTCTATCTCCATTGCCCAAAACTCATCTAAGGCACTCAAGCCAACAATTGGCTGGAAAGAGGGATCCTCAATTTTCTTTAATCCATGGAAATTCTTTAATAAATCATGATGCAATTTTTGCTTCTCCGACAAATTCGAAAACTGCTTTTGCTTGTAGCGTAATTCATAGACAAGATTCGAGATTTCTAACCATTTCAATTCATCTACTTGTTGCATGTTCAACTTAACTTCTTGTTGTTGAAGTCTTGTAAGAGCCAGATAATCCATTTGAAAAATTCTCAAAGGGATTCGAGCAGTCACATTCATAGAGACAAATCCTCGATTGAATTGGTCCTCGAATCTATCGTAATAATTATAGCGCAATCCTGTCGACAAATCCACTTCATTCAACCAATTATTCTTCAGCCTATCATTTTTAGATTGAAGGTCTAACATTTTCGTTGGATTGTATTGCATACCCGAAATTGCACGCAATGAAACTACGTTTACGTCAAAGGGAGGTAGAAGCCTGCTTGTCGTAATTCGGTTCGTATCTAACATGCTTTTCAGACCATCATTGAAAGCCGCATACAGATTGAACTGACCATTAATTTCAATCATCTCCTTATGAGCTTCCAACAACATGGTAGTTCTTATTTCACCCGACTCTGCTAAGTCGGTTAATATATCCATTTTGCTATTGCTGATGTCCAATCTCTTTTTTAGGACTTCAACTTTCTTCTTATTGAAATAGTAAATAATCTGATTTCGGTTCTCGTAAGAAATTTTGCCACCCAGTCCGCTCTTGCTTTCAAGTAACTTCATCTGTAATTCATTCTCCAAAACTTGAGCTTTACGTCTATTCTCAACCAAACCACCTGATAGAATATCCCATTCAATTCCGTTGATATATCTTGACCTGTACCAGATATCGTCCTCGTCGTATTGCATATCGAAGTTGAACTGATTGTTCGACACGATTGACAATCCCTTGTCTGCACGCATAATGCTCGCGCGTAACTTATAAGCCTCGTAAATTTGTTTCTGAATGTCAACTGAAGTTTGATCAACGAGAACAGGCCAAACACTCTCGGCAGTTTTAAAGTCTGACCAAATTAATTGCTCCTTCGAATCTGCATATCCCTTTTCCCATAGCACGTAGAGCTTGTTAATAGAATTCAACGTGCTGTCCAAAACCTGGGCGCTTGCACCATAAAATCCTAACAACAGGAGTCCAATCAATATTTGTCGGATATACTTCATGTAATCAAACAAATATTGCCTAAAAAGAAAATCAACTCAAAAATGAAAGCGCGATATACAAACAGCTTGTTGTTACTAAAGGTTAACTCTCATTAACATTACACTGTTAGTTAATTACGGGAATAAAAAAAGAGGACATGCGTCCTCTTTTTAAGATTCCAATCAATCTCTTAGATTTTTATCTCAAAATACTCTTTCCAGGGTAGAACGCCATCTTGCCAAGCTCTTCTTCAATGCGAAGCAACTGATTGTACTTTGCAATCCGGTCTGAACGCGAAGCTGAACCCGTTTTAATCTGACCTGTATTCAATGCTACCGCTAGATCTGCTATAGTGGTGTCTTCGGTTTCTCCACTTCTATGAGACATAACAGAAGTATACCCCGCACGGTGAGCCATATTCACAGCATCAATGGTTTCTGTGAGTGATCCAATTTGATTCACCTTCACCAAAATACTATTCGCAATTCCTTCTTCAATTCCGCGTGAAAGGCGATTCACATTGGTTACAAATAAATCATCCCCAACCAATTGTGTGCTGTCACCCAATTTCTCTGTCATTAATTTCCATCCATCCCAATCGTCTTCAGAACATCCGTCTTCAATTGATACAATCGGATAACGTTTGCACCAATCGGCCCAATAGTCGACCATTTGAGAACTGGTTAAGTTTTCACCGGTTGACTCTATGTGGTAAAGTTTTGTTTCTGGATTGTAGAATTCCGTTGAAGCACAATCTAATCCCAACATAATGTCTTCGCCAGCTTTGTATCCTGAAGCTTCAATCGCTTGCATGATTGTTTGAAGCGCTTCTTCATTGCTATTGAAGTTCGGAGCAAATCCACCTTCATCACCAACGTTCGTCATGTGACCTTGTTTTTTCAACACGGCCTTCAAGTGATGAAATACTTCAGCTCCCATGCGCAAGGCTTGACTGAACGTCTCAGCACCCACAGGTAGAATCATAAATTCTTGAACGTCTACTTTATTATCAGCATGTGCACCACCGTTAATGATGTTCATCATAGGAACAGGCAATGTGTTCGCACTTACTCCTCCAATGTATCTGTATAAGCTTAATCCAGAAGTTTCTGCCGCTGCCTTTGCAACCGCCAAGGAAACACCTAAAATTGCATTTGCACCGAGAACACTTTTGTTGTCTGTTCCATCGATACCACACATGGCCATATCGATTAAATTTTGCTCGAAAATTGAGGCGCCTTCTAATTCTTTATTCAAAACCTCATTTACATTCTGAACAGCGCGCATAACACCTTTACCCAGGTATTGCGTTTTATCTCCATCGCGAAGCTCCACAGCTTCGTGCATTCCAGTACTTGCTCCTGAAGGAACAGCGGCACGACCAACAGTACCTTGGTCTGTAATGACATCAACTTCAATTGTTGGATTACCTCTCGAATCGAGGATTTGTCTTGCATGAATATGCGCAATGTTTGCCATAAAAATTTGTATTTAGAGCAAAGATAAACAAGACGCCCGAATTACTTAGTGTATTTTTTACACTAAGTTCTACCGCCCGCTTCTTTTCGCACCACCGCGACTGCTCTTTCCTGAGTTCCCACGACTGCTGCTTCCTTTGCTTGGACCGTTTCGAAAGGTTCTTTCACCTGGCTTTGCATGAGACTTACTGCCTGCCTTAAAACGTGGTTTAGAGGAAGACGAAGAAGACGGACTCGAAGCCGTTCTCGGTTTTGATCTAGGCTTTTGCTTCGGCTTCTCTGGACCTGCTGAAACTTTCTTCTCTGGAGCTTCCGACTTTGATTTCTCCAAATACTTGTTGAGTAGTGTCATCTCATCTTCTTCCAAACTTCTGAACTCGCCCAAGGGAAGTCCTTGCAAACCTATGTGCATGATACGCGTTCGCTCTAACTTCGTAACGTTATATCCAAAGTGTTCACACATTCTTCGAATTTGTCTGTTCAAACCTTGAATTAAAACAATTCGAAATACAAATGGCGTTTCAACAATGACCTTACATCTTCTCGTTTGAACTCCCAAAATCGGAACACCCTGACTCATCTTTTCAGCGAAGTCAGGAAACAACGGACGATCGACCGTTACCACATATTCCTTTTCATTTTTATTTCCAGCACGAAGCACTTTATTCACCAAATCCCCTTGATTGGTCAAAAGAATTAATCCTTGAGAGTCCTTATCTAACCTTCCTATTGGAAATATACGTTCACTGTAATTGATATAGTCAACAATGTTATTTTTCTCCATCTTATCTGTCGTAGAGACAACACCGATTGGCTTGTTGAAAGCTAACACCAAGGCTTGCTTTTCTTCCATTCGATCGAGATCACGTCCGTTCACTTTTACGCGATCACCCGGACGAACCTCAGCACCTAATCCCACCTTCTTTCCATTGATTGTAACGACACCACGTTCAATAAACTTGTCTGCCTCTCTTCTGCTACAAAGTCCTGATTCGCTTATGAATTTGTTTACACGCATGGGTTCTGATTAGGAAGCGAAGTTAGTTATGGCATAAACAAATTCGCCGCTTTCCTTTTCTTTTCTTAATTTTAGCCTTTTAGAACCTACCCTATGCCAGCACTAAGCGAAAGAAAGATTGTCGAAGTTTGTTACGCCCCAAGTCATTTCCCATTGTACAACAACGGGTTCGATATTGTGGTTGTTATTGATGTGCTGCGCGCCACTAGCGCCATTACGACTGGATTGCATTGCGGTATAAAAGAAATCATACCCATTAACTCCGTTGAAAAAGCAGTCGATTATAAATCGAAAGGTTATATTACTGCAGCAGAAAGAGACGGTCAAGTGGTGGAAGGCTTCGACTTCGGAAACTCTCCATACGCCTTCATGAATCCAGATTTAGTTGGAAAAACAGTTGTTCTTACAACTACTAACGGAACCAACGCCATAGAAGTCGCAAAAGAAAAAAGCACCGTTGTTATTGGTTGTCTGAACAACCTAACTTACCTCAGCAATTGGCTCATTGAGCAAAATAAAAATGTGCTCGTTCTTGCTTCAGGATGGAAAGAGAAGATGAATCTGGAAGACACTATTTGCGCTGGCGCAATCGCCGATATACTTCTTGAAAGTAGAAAATTTGTCTCGAACGAAGACAGCACCATCTCTGCCAAGTTCCTGTATCGTTCAGCTCGCGACAATTTCTACAGCTTTCTACGCGCAAGCTCCCATAGAAAGCGTCTTATGAAATTAAAGATTCAAAAAGATGTGAAGTATTGTTTAACGCTCGACACGGTTCCTTGCATTCCAATTCTGCGCGATGGAAAATTGGTTAAACTGGAAATCGACAACGCTTAAATCTACCTCATGAAAACAAAGACCTATCTCTTCTTGGTACTTTGTTTTCCTTCGCAAATTTTCGCGATAGAACCTGAGCCTCACTTCTGCCTTGATTGGGGATTCTTCGGACATAAGAAAATTAACGAGCTTGCCATTTATACGCTTCCGCCAGAACTTTTCGGTTTCTACAAATACAACATGAACTACTTGATTGACCACAGCGTTGATCCTGATAAAAGAAGATATAGCGTTAAAGGCGAGGCAGAATGCCACTTTCTTGATGTCGATCGGTACGTGAACGACTCAACATTCTCACCTTTCGAAAATTTACCCGAACGTTGGAACGATGCTGTCACGAAATTCGGAGAAGACAGCTTAAGAGCGCATGGCATCGTACCTTGGAATCTGTATTTCATCTACATAAAATTGGTAAAAGCATTCGAGGAAAAAGACGTCAATAAAGTGCTCCGTCTTTCTGCGGAAATAGGCCATTACGTGGGAGATGTTCACGTACCGCTTCACTCCACTTCCAACTACAACGGACAAAAAACCAATCAAAAAGGTATCCACGGATTTTGGGAAAGCCGAATTCCAGAAATTCAATTTCCACAATATGATTTCTTTGTTGGACAAGCTCAATACATCTCAGCGCCTCAACACTTCATTTGGGAAAGACTGAAAGAAAGCTACGCTTGTGTAGATTCCGTTTTGAAATTTGAATCACAACTCACAGCACAATTCCCTTCAGATAGAAAATATGCTTTCGAAGTCCGCAACAATATTGAAGTCAGGACATACTCCAAAGAATTCTCTGAGGCATACAGTAGACTTCTAAACGGACAGATTGAACGAAGAATGCGTTCAGCTGTTTACTCATTAGGTAGCTTGTGGTTAAGCGCTTGGTCAGATGCCGGTCAACCAAAATTAGACGATTGGTATTGGAAGGAAGAAGAAACCACAGATGCACCTGCAGAACACGAAACCAGAAAGATTCGAGAACACGAATAAGAATATTATGTTGAAGTCAGAGATTTTCGAGCAACAGAAAAAGCACGCTTTGCTCTTTAAAAACAGCACAGCGCAAGAGCGCACTGAAGTGCTTAATCGATTTGAAAAAGGATTGCTCAAACACGAAGAAGCGTTGACGAAAGCCTTGACGATTGATTTAAACAAGCACGCCTTCGAGTCATCTATCATGGAGTTCTCACTCATCTTCGCTGAATTAAAAGCGGTTCGAAAAGAACTTCATGAATGGATCTCCCCCATTCGTCCAGGAATCAATTGGGCCAATCCTTTGGCTTCAAATAAAATTCATGTTGAGTCGAAGGGCGTTTGCCTCATTCTTTCGCCCTGGAACTACCCCGTTCAATTGACACTTACGCCTTTGATCTCATGTCTTGCGGCAGGAAACACAGCTGTCATTAAACCTTCCGAATTCACTCCAGCCGTAAGTGAAGCTATCAAAGCTTTTGTGGAAGACACTTTCCTTCCGAAGGAAGTAACAGTGGTTCTTGGCGACGGAAACGTTGCTGCGCATTTGACGGACCTTCCCTTCAACCATATTTTCTTTACAGGCTCTCCCGCAGTTGGAAAATTAGTGATGGCTGCAGCTGCTAAAAACTTGACAAGCGTAACACTTGAATTGGGAGGAAAGTCACCTGTTGTGGTTGGAAAGAATTACGATTTGGAAGACGCTGCAAAGAAGATCTTATGGGGAAAATACACGAATGCCGGCCAGACGTGTATAGCACCAGATTACGTGCTAATTCCCAAAGGGAAAACAAAAGAATTCGTTCAACACCTTCAAAAGCATTACCACTCCAACTACACGAATAATGGGGAATTGAATTCCGATGAAGTGGTTTGTATCGTTTCGGAAAAACATTTTACTCGTTTGAATGCAATGGTTGAAGAAATTAGTCAGGCCGGAGGCGAAATTTTATTCGAAGGCGCACATAAACCCACCGAACGACTATTCGGTTTAACGGTGGTAGGGAATGTTTCGAAGGAAACCAAAGTGTTTCAGGAAGAAATATTCGGACCTATACTTCCTGTATTTGAATACGAGACAACTGAAGAAGCGGTTGACTTCATTCGCAATAAAGAAAAACCATTGGCGCTTTACGTTTTTTCGAACAGCAGAAGCGAAACCAAATTCATCACTCGAAACACATGGTCTGGTGGAGTAACCATTAACGATGTGTTTCTTCACATTAGCGATGTGCGAATGCCTTTCGGTGGAAGTAATTTTTCTGGAATGGGTTATTCACATGGCTACCACGGATTTCTTGAATTCTGTCATTTGAAATCAGAAGTACATGTGAGTCGAATTTTCAATTCCACTTCACTCATTTACCCACCATATAAAGGCAAGGAGTGGTTGGCAAAAATTCTTCGTCGATTTATGTAATTACCAAAACTTAGGTAAGAACCTTGGTGTGCTCTTGATGTAGTCCTTGTACGAATCGTATTTCGAATTTGAAATACCTTCACTGAAGTCCGCGCTTCCTTGGAACAATAAGACAAGGAGAACGGCTCCTACTAAACTTCCGTTCAACCAATTTCCACTTCCGCTTCCACTGAAGAAGAAGAAGGTGATCCAAATGGCTTGTTCGCAGGCGTAGTTTGGATGGCGCATCAACTTCCAAAGTCCAGTATGTACAAAACCTCTTGAGTACGGAAGTTCGTTGTTGTTTCCGGCTTTTATTCGTCTATGTTTTTCATTCTGAAAATTCCATTGCTGCTGATCCGCCATGGTTTCAACAATTAAAAAGAAAATCAAAATCGATGCTATTACATAATCTGTTGTTCTTAAAGGAGCCATTACGTTTTTGTGGGCATAGATCGCAGGAACGGTAATTAACCAAATCAAAATATTCTGGTAGAATGAAATGAAAAACAAATTGAACAAAGTCCATTTCCAACGAGCATTGAACATAGGCATCTTGCGAAGCACTTCCCAACGGTAATCTTCTTCCCCACTCCAGAACTTCCATGAATAGGCTCCTCTTCTTGAAAAATTATACGTCAATCGAGCGCCCCATAGGGTAACTAAAATCGCCATTAAAACAAAACGCGGATGATAGTTTGTGATATGAGCATATTCCCAAACATAGATGATCGGAACTACGCTCCAAATCTTATCGACCTGACTGCAATTACCTGTTAATTCAGCCAATACAAAACACAAGGTGGCAACTACCAAAGCTGAACCTCCTACAACTTTAATCAGATGCCATTGCATTTCGGTTAAACTCGGATCTAGATAGTAGGCAACCAAAGGCAGTCCGACCAAAGCAAGAATTAAGAGGATGATTGTTTTAAGCATAATTGCGTTTTCTATGTTCACGATGAAGATAGAAAAACCTCCTTAAAACACCAACGTTGTTATTGAATTTCCACCAAACGGATATCGTATACCACAGCGGCGTTCATGGGAATTTTTCCTTCGCCAGTTAATCCGAATGCGCGATAAGATGGAAGAACAAACTTGGCACGATCACCCGCTTTCAACAAGAGCATGGCTTCATGTAAACCACTTTCGACATTGTCGTGCCCAACTTTCACAGGAACTTTTTCACCGGGTTTGCTCTTGTAAACAACTGTTCCATCCAACAAAGAAACTTCATACTCAACCATTGCAATCTGCTCAGACTTCACAAAATCTCCTGCACCTTGTTCATAGATCCAATAGTGAATACCCGTTCCTGTAATGGTTGTGGGCCATTGTTTATCGGTTACAAACTTTTGAATGCGCTCTTTCTCCTGCGCGTGAAAATTTCTATTCTGCGCAATGAGCATCGAATCTATTTGCGCCTGTGTCATTTGTTGAACAGTCTTCTTGTCTTGCGAGCAACTGTCGCAGCTCATGAGTATAGCCGCGAAGGCAAAAACGAGGTAGGCGTATTTCATTAGATTTCTTCTTTTTCCAATAACTCAATAAACTTCGCAATCGTATGTTCAAGCGATTCATGCAAGCGCGCGCCAGCAGCATTCTTGTGTCCGCCCCCGTTGAAATGGGCGCGAGCCATTTGATTCACGTCACGTGTCCCTTTGCTTCTGAAACTGATTCGAACACAATCGTCGTCCTCTCTAAAAAACGCAGCAATCGTAGTTCCTTCAACACTTAAAGCCATATTCACAAGTCCTTCCGTATCGCCTGATTGCGGATTGAAACTATCTAACTTTTCTTTGGTAATAGCAATGTATGCCGCCTTATGCTTTGGAAGAATGGTCATGCATTCTGAAAGCGCATATCCCATTAAACGCAAACGATCCACACGCTGCGAATCCAATACGTTTTCATGAACAACATGAGGCTTCAAACCTTTGCGCATGAGCCAAGCGGCTATCTCATGTGTTTCAGGACTTACACTTGGAAAACGGAACGACATCGTGTCGGTCATAATTCCGCAATAAATGGCTTGTGCCGTTGGAACATCTATAAGCTCCAACCAATTCATAGCGCCAGCGAAATGAAAAACCATTTCGCATGTGCTGCAAATACTTGTGTCGGAATAAACTACATCTGGGAAAGCGGCTGGCTGCTCGTGGTGATCAATTAAGATGAAAGGCTTGTTTCCAACTTGAGCGTCTAACATTTTCTTCACCCCCTCACCTATCCTTCCCAAGTGGTTATAATCTAAAATAATAATAGCGTCTGATTCTTGGATGCGTTTGGCTGTTTCTTCCGTTTGCTCTTTACAAACCACGACGTATTCATTTCCCGACAACCAATTCAAGTAAGAAGGAGCTTGATCTGGAAGTACTATTGTTACTTCCTTCTCTAACTTAACAAGCATTTGGGCCATCGCGCATGAAGATCCAATCGCATCGCCATCTGGAGAAATGTGTGTTGAAATCACTATTTTCTTTGCTCCATCGACAATTGCTTTTGCCTTTGCGAGTTCGTCACTATTCAATGTGCATTTTAACATGCTTCAAAGGTAAGCGGTAATCTATAATTCGTTGTATTTTGGCGAAATGAAATCGGCAATCTTATTCTGTTTCGCAATCTTGTCATTCTCTCTTCAGGCCTCTGCACCTGTGCTGCATAAATTCTATTTGAGCAACACCAGTATTGAATTCAATGCGCAAAACAGAGCCATTGAAATTACTTCGAAGATCTTCACCGACGATTTAGAACACGCTATTGAAGCACAATGTTACCGTTACAATTCCTTGTATCCTCAAACGCCAGAAGTCTTCGAATTGGTTAAGAAATACATCGGTGAAAAATTAAGTCTTCAAGTAGGTGGAAGAAATGTTGTCCTGAATTTTTTGGGCTACAGTGTTGACAATGACATGACTACTTTGTTTCTCGAAGGAAGTTACTTCGACCCGCATCAGGTAATCGTTAACAATACTTTGCTCCTAGAGTTATTTTCAGACCAACAGAATATTGTAGAAGTTCGTTGGAACGGACAGTCGAAAAGAGAATACTTCACCAAGGAAAAAACTCAATTTCAATTCATACCCTAAATGAAAAAGAAAGAGGCGGCGGATTTTGTGCGGGTGGAATTAGAAAAGCTTTATCCGGAAACACCCATTCCGCTCGATCATACCGATGCTTTTACTTTGCTTATTGCGGTTCTGCTTTCAGCGCAATGCACAGATGCACGGGTGAACACCATTACACCTCATCTATTCAAACGTGCGAACAATCCGTTCGACATGGTAAAGTTGAGCATTGAGGAAATTCGAGAAATTATAAAGCCTTGTGGACTTTCTCCTGCGAAGAGTAAAGCTATTTTCAATTTATCGTACATCATTATCAGTGAGCACAACGGAGAAGTCCCTGCTTCATTCGAAGCTTTGGAAGCACTTCCGGGTGTTGGACACAAGACCGCAAGTGTGGTTATGTCGCAAGCTTTCGGAGTGCCAGCCTTTCCTGTAGACACCCACATTCATCGTTTAATGACGCGTTGGAAACTTACAAACGGAAAATCCGTAGAACAAACCGAACGAGACGCTAAGAAATTATTTCCTGAAGAAAGCTGGAATAAACTTCATCTTCAAATTATTTTTTATGGAAGGGAATATTCTCCGGCCAGAGGCTCGTTGCAGAACGATTTTATTACAGAAACATTGAATCCTAAATTATATAATTCATGGGGTTAAGAAATAATTATCGAGAGGACATGCCATTCTTTGAGGTAATCATCAAAGACATAACTTGCCTGTTGAGAGAAGGATATTTCTATCTAAAAAACGGCGGGCGTTTACCCGTCTGGGTCGCCGCCCCGACATATCCAAGCAAGAAAACAACGCTCGCAAAGATTGCACGAATGAATGGCGCGAGACTCACCAATAAACTCGTCAAAAATCCTGATGTCATCATCTACTTCGAAAATGCAACATACGGAAGTGCAAGCACTTTAAGACGTCGGTATCCCAAAGCACGAATCATAAATGTGAACTGTCCAGACATTAGTAAAGAGCGAGTTCATGTGGTTCACCTCGAGGCACTCGGCTACTCGATGAATTTAAATCCAAGAACATACATAGGTGTTGCTGTTGAGAAAAGTGATGAAAACGCGGTTCACGACGGGCAAGAAGTGATTTGCCCAATGGCCTATCCGAAAACAGATGCTGTGTACCAAAAAGTTTTAGACAACACCAACGAAAATGGTGAATATGTAGACATTCGCGTACCTGTCATTCAAGGTAAAATTCCATTGGTTTATCTAAAATTTAAAACAAAAAAAAATCGATTTACCAATAAAGCACATCGGGCAACTCTGCATTCACCAGGAGAAATATTCTCGTCTGAAGAAATTGAACAAATCGAAAAATATGCACTGGCCATGAAGGTAGACTTTTGCGAGTTCGATGTTCTCCGACATAAAGGGAATAAGAAAATCTACATCATCGACGTTAACAAAACACCCTACGGTCCTCCTCATCCTTTGGGTAAAAAAGATCAAGAAATTGCTTTGCAGAAATTATCTGAGGCTTTTATGCGATTGATCAATACTAAAGCCTAACGCTTGTAATCGAATTAGATAGTGATTCGTCAAAAGGCATTTGAACCTTGATGTAATTTTCTGTAAAACCTGCTATTTTCCCTTCATCGTTCACAGATTCCCACAATACTCTGGCTTCCGTTCCTTTAAACGAAGCATCAAAAGCCGCGCGCTTCTTGGCACTCAACAAGCGTAAGATTTTATTTCGTTCGTTTCGAACTTCCATCGGGACAATGTCTTCAATGCGAAGCGCTGTTGTGTTTGGTCGTTCGCTGTATGTAAATACGTGCAAATAAGAAACGTCGAGATCTTTCAGGAATTCAACCGTCTCATTGAAATGCTCGTTGGTTTCGCCAGGAAAACCTACAATAACATCAACACCAATACACGCATGCGGCATGGCATTCTTGATGGTTGCAATGCGTTCACGATACAAATCTGTTCTGTAACGGCGTCGCATCCCCTTCAAAATATCGTCGCTTCCACTTTGAAGAGGAATATGAAAATGAGGCATGAAGTGTTTCGAAGTAGCAACGAATGAAATGATTTCATTCGTCAACAGATTCGGTTCAATGCTACTGATTCTGTACCTCTCTATTCCATCCAACTCATCCAACTTCTGAATCAAATCCAACAACGTTTCGTTGTGAGCCGTTCCGAAATCACCAATGTTCACGCCGGTGAGAACAATCTCCTTCGCTCCGCCAGCAATGGCCTTCTTCGCTTCTTCTAATGTTGCTGCTACATTCGCGCTTCGAGATCTCCCTCGTGCTAAAGGAATGGTACAGAACGCGCAGAAATAATTGCATCCGTCTTGAACCTTCAAAAAAGTGCGCGTTCGATCACCTGAGGAAAACGACGGAATGAATTCTTTCACATCTTTAATTTCTCCAGCGAAAATCTTTCCTTCCGATTCGTCATGTGCTTTAATACGATCAATCAAATTGAATTTTTCATTCGCCCCCAACACCACATTCACCCCTTCAATTTTTGAAATCTCCTCTGGTTTCAATTGTGCGTAACATCCAATAACAGCAATGAAAACATTAGGATTTGAACGCTTCGCTCTTCGCACGGTGTAGCGACATTTCTGATCGGCTTCATCGGTTACGCTGCATGTGTTGATGACCAAGACATCAGGTCCTTCTTCCAACTCCACTCTACCATATCCCTGTTCTTGAAAATCTCTCGCAAGCGTGCTCGACTCCGAAAAATTCAGCTTACACCCTAATGTATGAAATGAAAATGTTTTAAAATCTCTCATGATTTCTTCGCTTTTGGAACTGCTCTTAATCGAAGCTCCATGATTCCCAACAATACATCAACTGGATGATTAAACGAAATCTCATAGGTGTAAACGCCGTGGTCCTCGTATTGCTTATTCGAATCTAACTCGCGCTCAATGTCGCCACTGATGTCACCCACAAATCCGTTTTGATTTTTTATTTCTACCGTCACGTCGCGCGGAACAACTACGCCGTGCTCTGAAATCTCTTTGATATGCAATTCCAATTTATCGAAAGGAAAAAGCGTGGTGTAACGAACATCTAAATACAATTCACAAGGCTCGGCGTTTTCTCGGATGTCCAATTTCAACACTGCGGGCTCACTCTTTTTCCACTGAAGACTTTCGTCGAATTCAAAATTTGCTTCAGCAATGGGGGTAGGATCACAACTCACCATTGCAAACGAAGCCAACAACAAAAACAAAAAGCCCTTTTTTAACATGCTGCAAATTTACAAGAAGAAACGCAGTGTAATTCCTGAATAAAAATTTCTTCGCGCCATCGGATTGAAAAACCTTCCTCCTACTCCATTCAACTGATAGAAAGTGGTGTAATTCGTATTCAATACGTTATTCGCTCCAATATTCATATTGATAGAACCAACTTGTCTAATTCGTGTTACTAAATCATAATCCCCTGCAACTTCGTCGCGCTTAATGAATGTATGTCCGTAAGTGACTTCGGTATTCAATACGTTTCTCGCAGCCGACCATTCGGTTTGAGTTGAATTCAAAGGTGCCTTATCGGTCCACTGATTCGTAATTGACCAACCGAATCCATAAAATCCGGTGAAATTCAACCCTACGTTACATTGCGCCAAAGGCATCCCTGGCATTCTTCCCAAACCACTCTCGTCGCGCAATTCATAGTTCGTCCAAGAACCACTTACCCATCCATATATACGGACCCTTTCGAGCTCAACCGTCCCGCTTCCTGAGAACTCCATCCCTCGCTGAACGAGTTTGCCTGCGTTAATATATGTTGCATAATATCCATTGAACAAAGACTCCTTCGGAACAATCGCATCGATAATTTGCTGATCGTAAATGCTCATTTCAACAAACCACAATTTCCCCGAACCCTTCACTCCTACTTCGACATTGCGTGCGAATTCATTTTTCAAATTCTCATTCAAATATTGATTTGAATAATCGTATTGCTCAAAGATTGTTGGGGCGCTGCTGCCGGTGCTGTAATTTCCGAAGACGTTCCAGTTTCCAGACTCTTCACTTTTCTTTAGGGAATAACTTATTCCGACATTCGGATAAAGTCTTGCTTGCGGATTCGCATTGGTGTATGCTTCCACGAGAACCAACTGCTGTGCAGCATCTCTGGACGTTCCTGTTATTCGAGCTTGTGTATTATTCAATCCAACAGCGGCCGTTGCAAACAATCGCTTCGCCACTTCCGCTTCCACCTGATAGAAAAAATTCGAAGTGATGTAATCTACGTTGAAGTTGTATTTCGAAATACCGTTCGATTCACCGTTCAACAATCCGAATTCATTCAACTGGAAATTTTCAAATTGAAACTCTTGTCCCAACGATGACTTTAACTTAACAGGAAATTTACCATTTTTATTTAGGTCGAAGGATTTCGATAAGACTGCTCGCTCTCCATTTCCTTTTGCCTTCTCATCTTTATATCCGCTTGAAGCAGCTGATGTCCCATACGGATTTATTTTTTCGGTTTGAAAGAGATTCGCTGAAAGCTCAAGTAAAAAATTCTTTTTCGAAAGATATTCACCTGAATATCCGAGCATGTCTCGCGTGCGATCCACGTGTGCGTTATTCTCTGCGCTGAACGCATTGGCCTGTCGCGGATCGGAATCTATTTGAGAAGCCGAAATAGCACCGGGCAATTCCCAATATCCTTTGTAAAGCATGGCCATGAGATAGTGCTTCGAACGCTTGGTATTGGCAGAAAACTCGAGTAAGGTTTGTTCTTTTTTGTTCGCCTCTTGATTGCGATAACCTTTGGTTTCCTGATTCACCTGACTCACCATTAAACTGAATCCCTGCTTACTTGCTCCAGCTTGATAAACCATTTTGTTGTAACCGAATTCTCCATGCTCGAATTGCGCCTTTGCATATACAGATTGGGTTAATGAATAAGGCGTAAACAGAACAACTCCTCCAGTTCCATTTCCCCACACCCCACTGCCTGGACCTTTCAAAATATTTGCGTTAGCGACATTTGAAGGATCTACAATTTCTAATGGCGATTGTCCATCTGCGCTTGTAAGAGCTATTCCTTTCCAATACATCTTCACATTACGAATGGTGGTTGGCGCTCGGTAAAAACTCCCCCGAATATTCAAGCGTGTGCTTCCTCCATAACCGCGTGAATCGTAAGACACACCGCTTACTGAGTTGAATGCGTTTTGTAAGGAAGAGCCATCGCAATAATGCGCATTCACTTTCACAAGTCCGATACTCGCGGGGGTACTGAGGTTGCTACGTTTGTTATTGTAGCCAACGACCGTGAGCGCTTCCAATTGCTTGGAGATGGGACTCATGTCAAGGCGAATCACTTGATTTCCTTTAACTTCTTCTTTATTGCTCAAGCAATATCCTCTTGCGTAATACCCCTCTGCTACAAAATCGACACACTTTCTGACTTTACAGTATACAGAGACTCTACCTAACTCGTTGCATTGAAAAGTTTGCGTTCCAACCTGTGCCGTCGCTCTTATCGGATATCCGGTATAGCTATCATAAACTTCGATGGTCACGAAGAGAGAATCCTCTAAGACCTCATAGCCAATATTCTTCTGAACAATTTGAGCAAACAAAACGTTACTCAATAAAAAAAAACAGCAAAGTGAAATCCACTTTGCTGTCTTCGGAATAAAAAAATTATTCATTTCTTATTGAACGATAAACGTCTTAGAAGTTGTTCCGATAGAAGATTCTGAAACCACAAAGTAATTCCCTTTCGACCATTCTGAAACATTCAATTCGCTTTTCAAAGTTGCAATTTTCCCTTCAGCCATCAATGCTCCTGAAAAAGAATACACCGAATAGTTCCCACCCAATTGATTTGAAGAAAACTCAATCGTCACTCTTTCGAAAGCAGGATTAGGATAAACATTCAGATTCTGAGCTAAGCTTTGATTTTGGACACCAGCCCAAACCAAATTTTGAAATTTCTTTATTGTATTTGGACCAGCACCGGGATACTGTGCACCGTTCAATGCAACGTATACAGATCCATCGTGCGGATTCACACAAATGTCACGCAAACGCTTATTGAAACTTTGGAAGAACGCATCAGAGTTAGAATTGGACCCACTGACGTCAGCCGTTGTTAGAGACTGTCCATCGGCACTCAAATGCAACACGGTCATACGCTCATAAGAACTATTCAATCCGCCCAATACCGCCATAAGGATACAGTTGTTCCATTCAGGAATTGCCGGATGGTTGTAGTATTCAATACCGTTTACAGCACGACAAGGAGACCATTCGATCAACGGCTCCTTTACATTGTTTGCATTGCAGTAGTTGATTTCAGCAGTTGTGTTACACGCACCTTGAACGGTAGGCCAACCGTAGTTTCTTCCTGGCTCAATAATGTTGAACTCATCGCTGTTGTTTTGTCCGTGCTCGGAAGCGTAAATGATTCCAGTAGGACCAACCGCCAAACCTTGGCAGTTGCGGTGACCGAAAGAATAAACGTATGATGCTGGATCTGGATTATCTGACGGAATAGAACCGTCTAAGTTTATTCGAAGAATCTTACCATTTAAAGAATTCAAATCTTGTGAACTTACTCCACCGTCTCCGGTATCTCCAGTTGACATGATAATTTTTTGATCTTGGCTAATCACCAAACGAGAACCGTTGTGAATTGAATTTCCACCAATAGCGTTAATCAACTGCACTTCATTCACCAAAGCAGTTCCATCCCAATCAAACATTGACAAGCGTTCTTTAATCGAATTTCCTTGAGAGTAATTGTAGACAACATACACTTTCGGATTATTTGAAAAATCGGGATGCAAGGCCATGCCTAACATTCCTGGCTCGCTACTTCCGCTGTACGGAACTACTGATGTTTTATCTAGAACTGACGTGTAGGTTCCCGTCTCAGGGTCTATGCGTAAAACCTTTCCAACACGTGTGGTGCACCAAATAAAATCATCTGGACCCCATACCATTTCCCAGGGTAAACTCAAACCGGTTACTAAATCACTTTCCGTGAGCGTCGTGTTTCCAACTTGCCACGTTTGCGCATTCAATTGAAACGCACAAATGAGAGAAAAGAACAATGCTATTTTTTTCATAGCCACGAATATAATAACTACAGCGTCAAAAGCCCACGTTTTTGCGTCAATGTTTTCTGACGAAAACCTCGAGGGGCCTTTATGGTATAACCCAATGTAAATTCATGAGAACTGACTCCTAAAGCCTGCGTAACTCCTGTATTCAGTTCATAGGAATACCAAATGGAATAACCTTCGAATTTCCAACCAAACATGGCCGCCCATGCTGCTATCGGACGGTACGTCAAACCAAAACACAAATCACGTTTGTAATTTACCATGGCATTTATATCCACCTGCATCGGAGTTACTTCAGTAAATCGAGTAAACAAATTTGCCGAAAGTCCCCAATTGTTATCCAATCGAAATTCATACGAGCCCATCAATTGATAATGTCGTATTACGCGTTCATTCAAATTTCCATTTCCAAAATTTAATTTGGGTTGAAGGAAATACGGAATACTTACACCGAAAAAATAATTTTGACCGTACAACATCATTCCTGCATTGGCATTGAAGGTAAATGAAGATTGCTTCACTCCTCCTCCCAGCGCAATGTCATTGGGGTCTTGAACCACAGCATTGCTTAGGTCAAAAACGTGCTGCGTTCCAATACCGCTAATTCCAAAAGCTATAGATTGCTTTCTATTAATCGCAATGTGTGAGGCTCCGGTAAATTCAAAAGAGGTTGTAGAGTAGGCTCCTGTTCTATCTTGAAACAAAACGCCTCCAATGGCAAATCCATTCGGCATTTGTTTATTTGCCGTGAGATAGAAAGTCTTCGGATGAGTGTTGGTTCCGTTCCATTGAGAACGGTAAGTCGTATAAAGTGGAATATCTCTATTTACGCCAGCAGCTGCGGGATTCACGGCATATGGATTAACCATAAATAAAGTGCGACGCGGATACTGTTGTGCTTGGGCCATCACAGAGATTAGCAGAAATGAAAAAAGCAAAATCCTTGTGAAACACCTTTCGAAGAATCTTTCGAAGAATCTTGACTTTAGTGTATTTAACTTGGGCTTATTCATACTTGATGGAAACCACTCCTGTTAAAGGTTCTTTGCGCTTATCGTAACTCACCACGTAATAATAATCTGCCGGTGGAAGCGGTTCGTTGTTCAACGTTCCTCGCCATGGATTTGCATAACCGTGCGATTCAAATACAATTTGTCCATACCTATTCACCACCTGAACATGCGCATCTGCAAAACCGTCCAACCCTCCAATAACCCAAGTATCATTCGAGCCGTCTCCGTTGGGCGTAATCGCATTCGCAATGAAAATACATCCCTCCTTTAAAGGAACAAATACACTTCGCTTATAAACGCAATTGTTCACATCGGTTACTTCAACACGGTAATTTCTATTTCCAACAAGGCCAATGGCCAGAGGCGTTTGCTGCCCTTGCTCGTCGTTCCAAAGAAAACTAAACGGCCCATTTCCCCCTTCGAAAATAACTTCTGCGGTCCCGTCTAAATTATTGAAACAAGACTCTTCAGTGGATGCTATCGATAAATTCAAGTTAGAAGAAAAAATAGACTCCACTTCAATGAACTCTGCAATTGAGCATCCTGCATCGTCTTCAGCCGAAATAATAATTGTTCCAACTCCAAGATTCGCCAATTGATATTCCAGTACCGATTGCGGAAGTATTTCAAAATTTCCATTTTCGATGTTAATCTGCAAAGTACCTGTACCTCCAGAAAAAACAAGATTCGCATTTCCGTTCGTGTACTCGTCGCACGTTGGGCTGCTGATCAAGCTTTGAAATTGAATTGAATCGGGATAATTCAAATAAAAAGGCAATTCGAAAGAACAGCCATTTCCGTCAGCGATCAAAAGCGTATCAGCACCTCCACACAAATTCAAAAGCACTCCAGAAGCCTGTCCTGAAAAGCCATTCGAAGCAAGTTCGAAAGAGTAATTTCCTACACCACCTGATGCAGAATAATTTAGGACTCCTGTGCATTGATTCGCGCAAATCAAATCTGTCTGCTGAGTTACCTGAGCTTGAACAGCACTCGGCTCCTCAATCAACAAAGAACTTGAAGCCACACAACCATTTTCATCGCTGACTTGAACATTGATTGTCCCTGCATTTAAATTCATTAATGTAGTTGGAAGTTGAAGTTGCGAAGTCAATTCGGTTAAGATACCCGTGCCTCCACTTCCACTGACTTCAACACTCCCTGAAGCATCTTGAAAACACGAGAGATTGTGTCCTATCAATTGAATGCTAGGTGGAATAAATTCATTGATTGAAAAACTATCGGTTGTGTCTCTGCAACCGAAATTATCGGAGGAGTGAATGACAAAATTCCCTGCACTCGGCGCATTGAAGCTCCAGCTTCCATCTGTAGAAGTGTAACTTGAAATCACAGCATTCGAAGCGGTATCCCATAACTCATAACTTACAGGCACATTGCCACCCACACCTAAATTCACCAGTTGCGATTGAGTGGTGCAACCCAACTGTGTAATTGAAACCGTTTGACTGATTGGACTCGAAGCACATGGATTGGTGAAACAACCTTCCAGAACAGCGGTTTGAAACACTGAACCAGGACCTGAGTAATTTTCGAAATATTGAACACCCGTTTTTACGCACAAATTTCCGCACGTGGTGAACCTTCCAATTTTAATTTTATTCTCAGCGCTTAACAAAACCGAAGGGTCATTCGGCATTCGGAAAAACAAGGTGTTCGAGAGATTGATTGAATTGCTTCCGCCTTCCCACGCGCTCAGAGTTGTTGTTTCTGACGTCACCTTGTACAAACTTCCATTTCCGTCGTTACAATCAGCACCGAGAACAAATCTACTGTCCCATTCCAATGCAGGATTCAAAGTGTAATCCGAACAGCTGATTCCTTCCGAAAAATAACTTCCATTGGAGACCTGGAAAAACTGACAATCCGAAGAAACTTGAACGGTAAAGTTGGGATCCGACTGCAAGCCACCACCAAGCGCGGTTAATCGGTAAGATGAAGAGGAAAAAGAAACATATACGTCATAGGTCACATACCCCGAAAGGTCTGTGGTTCCCGTCAAACCATAGTGAGCGGTGTAATCACACGTCAAGGACACTTGTGCTCTTGAATAAAAGCCAAGCAGAACAAATGCAAAAATTTGCAACGTCTTGAACATATGCCACCGCCTATTCATAGACGATAAAATTAGAACAGGAAGATTTAATACGAAAGGACTTTATCTAATGTTGTTCTCAATCGATTGTTAGCCATGAAATTTATTTCAAGACCAGCATTGAAAGGAATAGGAGTATCCAAACTTGCGCAACGTGTTACAGGAGCGTCAAGGTATTCAAAGCATTCTTCAGTAATGCGTGAAGCTAATTCTCCACCAATTCCTCCTGTAAGCGAATCTTCGTGCAAGACTACCACTCTTCCAGTCTTCTTCACTGAAGCCATTACCGTGTCGTAATCCAAAGGAGCAAGCGTACGTAGGTCAATCAATTCAACACCTGCATATTTCTCCTCCTTTAATACATCCAATCCCCAGTGAACCCCTAAGCCATAAGTCACCAAGGTTAATTTATCACCTTCGGTAACGACTCTTGCCTTTCCGAATGGAAGCGCGAAGTATCCTTCAGCTACGTCCTCTTCAATGCTTCGGTAGAGCATTTTGTGTTCGAAGAACATCACAGGATTGGGATCTTCAAATGCCTGACACAACAAACCTTTTGCGTCGGATGGAAAAGCTGGATAAGCAATTTTCAATCCTGGCGTATGGAAAAACCAGGCTTCGTTACTCTGACTGTGGAAAGGTCCGGCAGCCGCGCCACCACCCGTTGGCATGCGAACAACAACGTCGGCATTTTCCGCCCAGCGATAGTGAAGTTTGGCCAAATTATTTACAATTTGATTGAATCCGCAAGTCACAAAATCGGCGAATTGCATTTCTACCATGGCCTTGTGTCCTTTCATGCTTAAACCTAAACCAGCACCAACAATGGCCGATTCGCAAAGTGGCGTATTACGAACACGTCCCTTTCCAAATTCTTCAACAAACCCTTCGGTTACTTTAAATACCCCACCATATTCTGCAATGTCTTGTCCCATTAAAACCAAGCGATCATGCTTTCGCATACTTTCGCGCAATCCGTCTTGAATGGCATCAATGAAACGCATCTTTCTCGTTGTTGAAGTTGCTGGAATCTCCGAATTATCGAAAGGTGCGAACAAATCTTCTACTTCTTCTTCTGTATTTGGAGTAATGTCGGGTTCAGCATAAGCTGCTTTCAAATTTGTGTTGATTTTATCTTTCAACTTTAAATTGATTGCCTCTACGTCTCCCTGAGTAATGATCTTTTCTGACAATAAAAATTGCTCGTAAAGTGCAACTGGATCTTTCTTCGTCCATTCATCAATAATTCCCTCTGGATAGTACTTGGTTCCACTCGCTTCTTCGTGTCCGCGAACACGGAAGGTCATACACTCCAAAATAATTGGACGTGGATTCTTACGAATACTTTCTGCAATTTGTTTTACCGTTGAATAAACTTCAAGAATATTATTTCCATCAATTTGAATGGCATCTTCCTTCGGCATTCCATACCCGATGGCTTTATCTATGAATTGCTTGCAACGAAACTGCTCGCGACTAGGTGTAGATAAACCCCATGCATTGTTTTCAATACAGAATATAACTGGAAGATCCCATACCGTTGCCACATTCAAGGCTTCGTGAAAATCGCCTTCGCTCGCCCCGCCGTCGCCACTGAAAACTATGGTTGCTTTGGGAGAACCTTCTAATTTATTGGCTAATGCAATTCCGTCGGCTATTCCCAATTGTGGCCCGAGGTGCGAAATCATACCAACGACATGATGCTTTTTCGTTCCGAAGTGAAAGGAGCGATCGCGACCTTTGGTGAAGCCGTCTTTCTTACCTTGAAATTGAAGAAACAGTTGTTTTAAATCGAGATTTCGAGAAGTGAAAATCCCCAAATTTCGATGCATCGGGAGAATAAACTCGTCTTCCTCCATTGCCATTCCCACACCAACTGAAATTGCTTCTTGACCGTATGAGGAGAACCACTTCGAAATCATACCTAAACGCAATTGGCTCAGCATCTTATCCTCTATCAAACGCGGCAATTTAATTGCTTCATAAAGTGCCAATAATTCCTCCTTCGAAATATTCTTTTTGTTGAATTTCATAATCTCAAATTGAGTCGCTAAAGTACTCCGAATGGTGGGTTCTTAAAATTTTCTTGACGAATTTTAACAATCCGTTAGGAATTAAAATTAAATTCGCGCGATAATTTTGCTAGCATTAATAAATAAAAAGATATTTTTATGAAACTATTAAACGAAATTAAACTTGAGATTGCACGTCGTGAGAAAGAACTGAACTCATTGGTAGACGCGGCAAACCTAATTGCATCACTTCAAACAGGTCGCGGCCGAAAAGTTAAAATCACAGCAAAAATCGCTTCAATTTTAGACAAAACAGGAAGTCCTAAATCAACTTCAGGTAAAGGTCGTCGTGGTCGTCCGAAGGGTTCCAAAAACAAGCCAGGCGCAAAAAAAACTGGACCGAAAAAAGAAATAACTAATTCTACCCCAGTTGCTTCTGCCCCGGTTGCTCCAAAGCCAATGAAGAAGCGCGGCAGAAAGCCAGGATCTTCGAAAACGAAAGCTGTTAAGGTTGCAAAAACAACAAAGGCCGAAAAGGCTTAATTTATTTTAAATCATATTTTTTGGTTGAATAGACCAACGGCATGAATAACATAGAACTTCAAGTAAGTCCTGCCCAATCGGCTGACTTAAAATTTATAGAGGAGAAGATTCAACATAACTTGAATCTATCTCCTCTTTCTTTTAAATGGCGCATCGACAAAAAATCAATCGATGCTCGGAAACGCAATCCCATTGTTATTCTTCGTATATCTGTTATTGGTGCGCAAGAAGAATTTCCTGCCGTTCATCAGCGCAATTTCAAAAAAGAATTAAAAGGCTCTGCCATTATTGTCGGAGCTGGTCCTGCCGGATTATTTGCAGCGCTTCGGCTGCTTGAACTCGGCATTAAACCCATCATTCTCGAAAGAGGAAAAGATGTAAGAGCAAGAAGACGCGACCTCGTTCAAATTACTCGGAACGGAGAAGTGAACGCAGATTCCAATTATTGTTTCGGCGAAGGCGGTGCAGGGACGTACAGTGATGGTAAGCTCTACACACGAAGCACAAAGAAAGGAAGTGTTGTTCGAATTCTTGAAACACTTGTTCAATTTGGCGCAAGCGAAAACATTCTTACTGAAAGTCATCCGCACGTTGGAACAAACAAACTTCCTCAAATCATTGCGAACATGCGTGAAAGCATCTTGGCAAATGGTGGAGAAATACACTTTGAACAACGTGTGATTGACTTCACAAAAGAAGATGAAGCTATTCATTCGGTTAAAACTTTATCTGGAAAAACATTTTCTGCTGACACTGTTCTTCTTGCAACCGGCCACAGCGCAAGGGATATTTTCGAATTGCTTCATTCCAAAAACATTTTAATCGAGGCAAAACCTTTTGCGATTGGAGTGCGCATCGAACATGACCAACGCACCATTGACAAGCTTCAATACAAATGCGAAGACCGAGGAGAATTTCTACCTCCTGCAAGTTATTCGATTGTAACCCAAGTGAACGACCGCGGTGTTTATTCCTTCTGCATGTGTCCGGGGGGAATTGTCGCCCCATGCGCAACAGCCCAAGAAGAAGTCGTAACAAACGGATGGTCGCCAAGTAAACGAAACAATCCCTGGGCGAACTCAGGAATTGTGGTTGAAGTAAAATTGAGTGATCTCGAAAATTTAAATTATTCTGGGCCTCTCGCTGGAATGCACTTGCAACAAGCCATTGAGAAGAAAGCCTATGAAATGGGAGGCGAAAATCAATTCGCACCGGCACAAAGAGCAACAGATTTTATTTACAATAAAAAGAGCACTACACTTCCCGAATCTTCATACAGCCCAGGAATAATGGCTGCTAACTTGCGCGAGTTGTTCCCCAAATTTATTTCGGAAAGTTTAATGGGCGCACTTCAGCATTTTAATTCGAAAATGCCAAACTTCGCGGGTCCCAACGCATTACTTATTGCGCCTGAGACACGAACTTCTTCTCCTGTTCGAATTCCAAGAGACAAGGAGTTGTTAAATCATCCTGAAATTAAAAATTTATTTCCTTGCGGAGAAGGCGCTGGATATGCTGGAGGCATTGTCTCTGCAGCCATTGATGGCGAACGCTGCGCGGAAGCCATTGCAGAATTTATTTCGAAGAAGAACGCATAAGTGAAGCCAATTCCTCTCCAATGAGCGATCCTATGGCTACTCCAATTCCTCCCAAACGAGCTCCCAAATAAACGTTTGATGAAACTTGCTTTACAAGAGGACGCTCATCTTCCCCCACTCCCAAAATTCCGCTCCAAGCCAAATCCAATTCTATGAGACTCTGGGTATGTATTTTTTGTTGAATGAAATCCATTAAAGCTCGTTTCACTTCTTCCGTATTTCCTTGAACGCCTGTAGACTCCGTATTCGGAAAGAGATGACGCATCCCTCCCATTAAAATTCTCCCGTCGATATTTCGAAAATAATTGAAGCCCTGCTGATGATGAAAGGTACCGTTCAATTTTAAATCCGAAATCTTTTTTGTTACAACAACTTGATTTCTTTTTTTCAGCATTTTCTCTTGCTCAAAAAGATGAGCATGAAAAGAACTTGTACAAAAAGCCACCTGCTTCGAATTCCAAATACCAACAGACGTTTCTAACTCAACAGCAGAATCCTTTTCGCTATAACTCAACACTTCAACCCCATTAAAAATCTGAACACCCCTTTCGATAGCCCTATTCCTCATTGCTTTCAGCAAGGCGCCTGTATTCAATCCGCCTTCATATTTATTTGAAATTACACCAATTAGATTTTCAATTCCTTGAAATTCTGAAACATCTAAGACACTGTACGGACGAAGTCCCAAGGCAGATTCGAAAGCATCGTTGAACTTCTCCACTTGCGCGCAGCATTCCGTAAAAGATTTTTTATCGTCCTGAAAAAAAACTTCATAACCACCGCTCCATTCAAGTTTTAATGATGCTTCAGAATAATCGCGAACTAATTTTTCAATGCCTCGGTAACGGGTTATCGCCAAATCAATTACTTGCTCGAAAGTGAGTTCTTTCAAATCGTCTATAAACTCAGAGATGCTTCCAAAACAAGCAAACCCCGCATTCTTCGAACTTGCGCCATCGCTTAACCAACTTCTTTCAAGAACAGCAATCGTCAAATCTCGATCTCTTTCCTTCAACTCAATTGCCGTTGAAAGACCAGCAATTCCGGCCCCTACAACAATTACATCGGAAATATTCAAAAACGATTCTCTTTCCCAATAACTCGTATTCATAAAACAAATCTGCAAAAAAAATGCGGGGTCACACAATAAAAAAATATTTTATGAAAGGCAATTAATAAAAAATAAATCACGTTCCGAATAAAGAACCTCAAAAACTCCAACGCTATGAAAAAATTAATTGCTGTTTTATTTTGCGCTGGTTACCTCCTCTCAGCTCAAGCGAATTCAATCATTCCCATCGCCTTCGAAAAGGATTCTGAGAAATTTAATGAAGCCACCTTACGCGCGCTAGCTATCTACGCTGAAGAACTTTATTTAGCCAAAGGAATTAAAGTTACACTTCAAGAACCAAGTCGGAATGCTGATGTAAAAAAGCAAGCGCTTTTTTACAAAAGAGAAAAAGAATTGAAGGAGTTTTTTAGAGAAGAACATTTAAACTTCGATCGCATTTCGTTCACCTATGAACAAGAGGGCAAAAAAAACGCACCTGTTATTTCTATCGAAATTGTTCCTCATGCCGTAGTTGCTGAAGTAATTCGTCCAGACAGCACATTCAGCAACAAAAGTGGAATTCAAATTACATGTAATTACAACGACATCGATATTGCGAGCGAATTGAAGGTTGACAAACTTGCTGCTCAAGAAGAACTATACAACTCGGGAGTTTCATCTTTCTTCGACAACAAAATAATTTTAATTAAAGAATTACTCAAGATCGAATTCCCCTCAGGAAAATTACCTTCCAGTCCTGTAACGGCTATGCTTCCTCAAAATGCTGAAAATGTTAAGAAGCAATACCTTTTGCTTCAGTGGAACAACATCAATAAAGAATGGACAAAAATTAGCAGTGCTAAAAAGCCCACAAAGATCAACAATGGATATTACTACGCATCGTCCATTGAGGAATCTGGCATTTACGCACTCGTTGAAAACAAATCTGCTAGCGTAACTCCTGTGCTCGCTCGAGCACCAAAAAACGCAGCAATAACCTACGTTGAAATTTTATCCAGCGAACCGTTCATTCGAATTGAAGGAGCCATCTCTGATAATCAGAAAGAGGCGACTTTCAAAGCTCCCAGAGACATCGAGAACTATATCATTCGCGCTGTTTGCCAAGATGCTTCCGGAAAAGAATGGATTGAGGAAACAAAAGTTTCAAAGAAGAATCTTCTGAGTTTATTCAGAAGCAGAAAAAAAGTTAATGCATACTTCATCAATAAATAATAGCCATGAAAAAGCTCACCACTACCCTCTTCCTGTTTGGCTTAATGCTGGGAGCACAAGCCACAGATTCACCTGACATTCGACACATAAATTTCGACGAGCTGTCTTCAAATTTCAACACTGTGAATTCAAAAGGACAGATTCTTGAATGTCACTCTGCCTTCGATGTATTTCTCCCCGAAGGAAAATTTGCAACGGAAGGCATTGACATCCTTGTTCCGGAGACACCCAATGTTCGCGGCGAGAAACTACTGTTCTTAAAATGGAGTTATACCGAGAAGAAATGGAACTCGATAAAAGGAAAGAAAATCAGTACAAAAACCATTAACAAGAAAAAGTACCATCTTGTGCATGTCAATGAGACCGGTGTGTACGGACTCTTCAACGATGATCGAGCGAAAGGAGAGATCAAGTTCATCATGGCTCCATCGCTTCGACTTTCTCGCATTGAATTTTCGCAAGAAAATGTTCATGTGAACTTTGAAAAGCAACTGTACAACAAACCTCGGGCTGCAGAGATTCCTTTTGGTAATGTTTCCATTCTCTCGGAAATCTCTATGGATGTATACTCGAAGCGTGAGAATAAAACTAAAACCTACCAGTACCGACTTGGAGAAATTCCAAGTCATCGCAGACACACCAGTAAAAACAATCGCACAGTCGTGCTTGTCACCAAAAAAGATTTAGCTCGAATCAGCCGTTCATCAACCCCTCAAACCCCAACACCATGAAAAACAAAATTTTAATCCTCGGCCTGTTGTTTCTTGGATTTGAAACAATTGCCCAAACAAACATTCAGCGTTGCAATTTCGAGAAAGCTAAAAAGGAAAAGAAAATTTCATTTAGTGGAATCGTTAATCATGTCCGCAACCACGGTTATTTCCAACTTAGAGTAAAAAACACAACCAAGGATTCGTTGGCCTTACATGTAGAGACTGGACGCGTGTTTTATACTGCTACCAATGATTACCAGCCCTTCGTTGTCCTTCGTTCAAGAGAAATTTACCTCGCCCCAGGTGAAGAGAAAACGACTTTGCTCAACACTGCATGCGGAAATGCGAGCGCAAAATCAACTGGTGAGGGGTTCAGCGACCTAGGTAAAACCGAGATGGCAGCTCCTGAATTGGTAGCCGCCTTAGAAGAAGTAGAGGCCAAAAGACTCGGAAACTGCAATGGGATACAGCAATTGGTTTGGTCTTTCACCAACGATCACAGCCTTGCATCTATTGTGGTATATGAAAATGGTAAAATGAAGCCTAGCCCTTTGCAAGCCATTGCCGCGAAGCACAAAAACGAGGCAGTGCCAGCGTATCAGGTAGATTATGAACAAACTGATGGCAGCGACGGATTAGCCTTCTCGGGAAAACCCAATCGCGTTGAAAGTAATCTTCAATTCATTCTCGAAAACCAAGAAGATGTGCGCGTTGTTCTTCGCGACGAACGTGGTGAAATCGTGAAATTTGTAGAGCTTATTCATGGTCAAAAAGCTGGACAATTGAATCTTCCAGTAGAACTTGATGTTTCAGGTTTTGAAAGAGGAAATTATTCGCTTGCAGCGGAGAGCAGCACTGGAAAATGTTTAAATCAAATGCGAATTGAAATCTAACTCCCTCCGGGGAGTTATTTTTCTTTCAAATTATTCGTTTTAGGAGTATCTTTACTTGTGATTTAGGAATCTTATTTTTCAACTATGAATGCTATTCGTATCCTTATACTCTGGACGTCCTTCCTCGGTCTTCTTGTATCGAGCAGTAAGCTTTCGGCGCAAAACGAGGTCATCCGAATCAAAAGTCAAGGTTCTATAATAGACTCCGACACCGACAAAAAGCTTGACGGAGTTCAAGTCATTGTGTTTAAAAATGGAGCTCAGGAAAAAGTATACGACGCCGGAGGTTCAGGAAAATTTGATTTCACCTTACCTCTCGGATATTCATACGATTTAAAATTTTCGCGCGCAGATTATGTAACCAAAATCATTCGTATTGATACACGAAACATTCCTGCTGAGGATCGTGCGGGAGGTTTCTTAATGGAATTTGAATCCTCACTTTTCAAGTATGTGGATGGATTCAATACTGATATTTTGAAAGAACCAATGGGGAAGGCTGCCTTCGACTCTCAGACCAATTATGTGACTTTCGATTTCGACTACACTGCCGAAATGAACAAGAAGATTGAAGCCGAGTTTAAGCGTTTAGCAGATCTAGCGAAGAACGGGGATAAACTCCGGAAAGATTACGAAAAGCTAATGCTTGAAGGCGACGATCGAATGGCTGGAACGAAATACGAAGAGGCTATGTCCAAGTACAAAGCTGCATTAGGATTATTTCCTTCAGACAAACCAGCGAAGGACAAGTATGATGAAGCTGAACGTAAATTCAAAGAACAGCAAGCGAACAAAAACAACGAATTGCGTTACGCCCAATTAATCAAAGATGGTGATACTCAATTTAAAAATCAAGCTTGGGAAGAAGCTCAATCAAAATACACCGAAGCCCTAACCATTAAAAACAATGAGGCGTATCCGAAAGCGCAACTCGATGAAATTAAAAAGAAATTGGAGGCTGCAGAACTCGAAAAACAATACCGTGCACTCATAGCTCAAGCCGACTCTGAATTCAACGAAGAAAATTTTGCAACTTGCATTACTACTTACAAAGAAGCGCTAAAATTGAGAAGCGATGACGTTTATCCGAAGAAGCAAATCGATCTTGCTCAAGCAGCTCTTGACGCCATAGCGAACGATAAAAACAAACAAGAAGAAATTGAAAAGCGTTACAAAGCATTAATTGCTTCAGCTGATGATTTTTTCTCAAAGAAACAATATCAAGAAGCTATTGACAAGTATGAAAGCGCTTCGAATGTTAAACCAGAGGAAATCTACCCTCCTGCTCAAATCGACAAAGCTAAAAAAGCATTAGAAGCTGCGAACAACGTGGTTCGAAATACTCGTCCAGCAGAAGATCCCGCCTTGGTAGAATACAAAAGACTCATTGCTGAAGGAGACAAACTGTTCGAAGAAAGTGCACTTACCAATGAGCCAAAAATGACAGCCGCAAAGTCGAAATACGTTGCAGCGCTAAACATTAAAATTGGAGAACGCTATCCTGCCAAGCAAATCGAAACCATTGACGCAGCTATTCTAGAATTGCACAGCACCGAAAGTCAAGCCGATATCGATTGGAGAGAAAGAAGAATTAAGCAAGAAGAAGAGTTCGAAGAAATTCGTCGCCAAAAAGAGAAAGAGGCTGAAGAAAATCGCTTGGCTCGTATCCGCGAAAATGAAGAAGCTGAAGCCAAGCGTTTAGAGGAAGAAGAAAATAAAAAACGGGATCGCGCAAGAAACAGAAAAAGCGATGTGGATGCAGATGCCGAAAAAGCGGTTGATGATTTTTACAGAGACGCCCAGAAAAAAGCTGAGAAACGTAAGATGCTCGATATCTTCCAAGAAAAGTCTCAAGATAGCACAGCTCAAGCAGGATATCGCGCCAATCATCGCAAGCAAATTGAAGATGCCAAATCTGAAATTGAAATTAAAGAAAATCAACTGATTGAAATCATGCGTAACTCTGAGCCCTACTTAACGGCTAATGAGACGGCTATCGATTCTGCTAAAAACGATGTTGATTCGCAAAAAGAAAACTACACGCGCCGTCAAAGACGAGAGATTGAAAAGGCTTCTGAATTCAACGATGACGATAAAACTCAAATCACTGAATTCTCGAAGAACGATCGCGAGCGTAAACGAAATGAGCGTGAAATAAACAACACTCACCAAGAGCGTAATACTCAAACTTCAGAATATACCGACCGTTCGAAACGCAGTCGCTCCAAAAATGGAGAACGCATCGCGGAGCAGAAAGACGGCAATGTTGAATTGATGGACAAAGGGAATGAAGATCTTGTCGCTGAAATCTCAGACGTTCAAAACGACAAACAGCACTATGCCGACGTAGACGCCAGCATCAAAGCAGCAGGTCAATCTGGAATTATCACACACGGAAAGGAAATTGAAAAGAGTAAAACTTTCCAAGAAGAAATCAATGATGAAAGTCCGAACCTTTTGGAGAAACAACGCATGGAGGTCAATGCCAATGCACACGTTTTAGAAACTAAAATTCTTGACGACAAAGAGAAGGCAGAAAAGACGAAGAATGATGCAGCTAAGATTCGTCCTGAATATCCTACAGGTCCAAAAGATCCAGCTTTGTTAAATCCAAAACCTGGTACCGAAGTTCTTCCTGAAGGGGTAACTGAAAAATCCTACGAGACAAGTCGCCCAAGTCAAAAGGTCATTGAACGCACTGTTAAGATTGGCGCGAAAGTAGACATCTACCAAAAGGTCATTTCGAAAACGGGTACCTACTACTTCAAGAATGACATCAGCATTACTGAAGATCAATGGTTGCTAGACACTACAGTTCGTAAATAATGCGCATCCTAATTCTCAACGGCCCCAATTTGAATTTACTCGGAAGCCGCGAGCCTTCCATCTACGGACAAGAGAATTTAGAGGCCCTGCTTCAACATTTAAAAACTCGTTTTCCAGCGGTTACCTTTTCACACCTTCAATCGAATCACGAAGGTGTTTTAATCGATGCTATTCAAGACTCTTCGACTTATGATGCCATCGTATTCAACGCGGGCGGATACACACACACGAGTGTTGCAATAGCAGATGCGCTCGCTGCCGTAAAACCGAGAGTTATTGAAGTTCATTTGAGCAATATTTTAGCAAGAGAAAAGGAGCGACATACATCGCTCCTTGCTAAACACTGTCTTGGGACAATCTCTGGTTTTGGCTTTGACTCTTACGTCTTAGCGGTAGAACAACTCATTCGTTAGAACTACCCTCCTACTTCAGCCAACTTAACTTTCAGTCCGTCGAAATTTGCTGCAATGTGCAGTTGACATCCTAAACGACTGTTTCCTTTTACGAAAAAGGCCTGATCTAACATTGCTTCTTCATCGTCATTTCTTTCGCCCAAATCATGATCAGATAAAATGTACATGTGGCAACTTGCGCACATGGCCATTCCTCCGCAAGTTCCTTCAACGGGCAACTCATAGGACTTGCAAAGCTCCATCATATTCATACCCATATCGGTTGGAGCATCTAAAACGTGCTCCTTGTCTTCTCTATCGACAACTGTAATTTGAACTGTATTCTCCATGATTAAAATCCGTTTACTCCGTTAACCGTTGTATACTTCAACACATAATTCTTGTCCGGATAAATGCGTTTGAAGGCGCTTTGAACCATAAGTGTTGTCTCATGGAAACCGCACAAAATTAATTTCAGTTTACCTGGATAAGTATTGATGTCGCCCACGGCATATAATCCCGGTACGTTGGTTTGATAATCGTAAGTGTTTACCTCAATACTGTTCTTGTCAATGTTCAAACCCCATTCAGATAATGGTCCTAATTTCGGACTAAGTCCGAACAAAGGCAACCAATGGTCTGTGGTCAAAACTGTTTTAGTTTCGTTGGAATGTTGAAGGGTAATTGTACGAAGTACATCGTCACCCGCTAGTTCAACTACTTCAGCGTCGGTATGCAAATTAATCTTTCCTGTGGCGGCCATGTCGAAAACCTTCTGAACTGAATCTGGGTGTCCACGGAAACTTTTACTTCTGTGGATCAGCGTTACTTCTTTCGCTACACCGTTCGCCAAGAAAACAGCCCAATCTAACGCTGAGTCTCCTCCTCCGCTGATTACAACTGATTTACCCCGGTAGAATTCTGGATCTCTGACAATGTATTCAATTCCTTTGTCTTCAAAATCTGTGATATTTGAAATTGGTGGTTTACGAGGCTCAAAACAACCCAATCCACCGGCAATTGCAACAACAGGGGCAATGTGCTTGGTTCCGCGTGAAGTTGTGACGATGAACTTACCATCTTCGGTCTTCTCAAAAGACTCCGCGCGCTCACCCAAAGTAAAGCCCGGCTTGAAAGGTTCAGCCTGCTTCATTAAATTCTCAATGAGGTCTCCCGCTAATACTTCTGGAAATCCAGGAATATCGTAAATGGGTTTCTTTGGATATATTTCAGTCAATTGTCCGCCCGCCTGCGGCAAAGCATCAATTAAGTGACAACGTAATTTTAGAAGTCCAGCTTCAAAAACGGTAAACAAACCGCATGGGCCTGCACCAATAACAAGGATATCAGTTTCAATCATAATTGTGAAGTCGAGCAAAATTACTTCTTTCGATAGACATAACGCTCAAACTTATAAAAATCATTAACATTTAAGGGGGAATAATGTTTTTTGGTCATTCAAAAAGAATAAATCTTAAATTGTGCTACCAAAAACCTTCACCATGAAAAAAATTCTACTTTCATTAGCAATTGTTTCAGGAATGAATGCCAACGCGCAATGCGATGGTAATCGATATTTGAATTACATCTTCAATGATTTTCAAGTGACGTCTGATGTTACTTACGGTCAAAACTTGAAATTCGATGGAACCAGTCAAACACTTTTGTGCGACATCTACGAGCCTGTTGGAGATAACGTGACCAATAGAGCTGCTGTTATTGTTGCTCACGGAGGATTTTTCCTTTCGGGATCAAAGACCGGTGCCGATGTTGTGCCAATCTGCGAGCGACTCGCAAAAATGGGTTACGTAGCTATTTCTATTGAATACAGACTAGGTGTTACCGTAACTGCGAACCTTGCTGGCCCTATGACAGAAGCTGTCATGCGCGGTGTTCAAGATGGAAAAGCAGCTGTTCGTTTTCTTCGTAAATCAGCCGACGTGGATGGAAATCCATACAAAATAGATCCGAACGAAATTTATATCGCGGGATCTAGTGCGGGTGGATACATTGCCTTGCACATGGCATATTTAGATGATATGGCTGAATTGCCATCATTTGTGAATACTAGCAATCCAGGTTTAGCTGGAGAACTTGAAGGAGAAAGTGGAAATCCGGGGTACTCTTCAGATGTTAAAGCAATTGTAAATATTTGTGGCGCAATAGGCGACACCGCATGGATTCATGCGGGTGACGAGCCTGCTTTGCTTTTCCATGGAACCGACGACCAAACGGTACCTTATGGTTCTGCCATGCAGTATGCGTTTGGAATTGCACCAGTTCTTGAGGTTGATGGAAGTGAAAGTATAAATGAAAAAATGAATCAAGTTGGCTTGGAGCATTGCTTCGAGATTCATGAAGGTCAAGATCACGTTCCTCACATGACGAACGCAGCAATTTTGGATACGACCATGAGTATTATGTCGAATTTTCTTTCACATCATATTTGTTCCATTCCACTTGATTGCAGCTACCGCACAATATCTGTCGGTACCGAAGAGTTAAGCTTGAACGAAGCGGATTTAATGGTGTATCCGAATCCTGCTTCATCAAATGTCTTCATCTCAAGCAACGATATAAAACAAATTGAAATCTATAACATGACCGGTGCATTGGTTGAGACAGCATTCAACACAAACCGAATTGAAGTTTCAAATCTTCGAAACGGGCTGTATGTTTTCAGGTTAACCACTTCACAAGGAAAAACGAATAAAACTGTACTTATTCAACATTAAATGAAACGCCTTTTCAGACTCTCCTATTTACTTCTTGCACTACTTGGAACCGCAACTGTGGTGACGACTCAAACTTCTTGTTCAAGTTCAAAGAAAGGATTTAATTATTCTTCGCATAATAAAAAGAACAATTCTGCTCAACGAGTTGGAAATAAACGAATGAAGAAAGCTAATCACGATCAATTGAATTTTAAATGTCCGAGTTATAAAAAGAAATAATTTCTGGTTTTAAAGATTTAAGGGAGTCCAAAGGGCTCCCTTTTTATTTAAAACCAAAACAATCTATTCATCAAGAAAGAATTACCTTTGTGATAAATTAATTGCGATGCCTCGTTTCCTGAAAGTTTTCTTTCTGAATTGTAATAGTAAGGCGATATTAAAACAAGCTTTTCTATTCGTGATTTTGAGTGGGTTTGGGGAGTATACTTTTGGGCAGAATTGTACTGATTTAAGTGTTTCGCTTGGCCCAGATGTTGAGTATTGCAATGGTGCTAATGTTACCTTAACAGCTACAGTTACTGGAGGGCTCACTGGTTTTGGAGCCCCTATTTTCACTTGGGAGTTTGATCCAAATGGTCCCAATAACACAACCACAATTCAAGGGGCTACCGGAAGCAGCTACACCATTCCAAATTTTAATAGCAACCTCGAAGGAACGTATATTGTAACAGTCACATACGCTGGCAGCAATTGCGACGACAGTGATGAGATAGACGTTGACCTAACCAGTACTAACATCAGCTTAGATGCAGGAAATAACATTTCAATTTGTCAAGGGGCGACAGTAAATATCAACTCCACTGTTTCCGATGTTCCTAATGGTGGAACTGTTACGTATTTATGGACAAGTAATCCAGCCGGGTATACTTCCACAAACGCAGACCCATCTTTTAGTAACCTCCCCGTTGGTCAGTATGTTTTCACAGGTATTGCATCGGCAAACGGTTGTACAGACAATGATCCGATTAGCGTAACAGTAAATGCTGTCCCATCGACACCTACATTTTCAATTCCATCTACTGGTTGCCCTGGCACAACTGTGCCTATCACAGGATTCAACCCAGTTTCTGGGATAACATACAACTGGAGTCCTGCGGTAAACAATGGAAACTCATCGTCGCCCTCAATTACTTTCAATAATGGCGGAACCTTCAATTATTCAGTAACTGCCACAAATTCTTCTACCGGTTGTACATCTGGTGCTACAAGTCAAACGATAGCAATAACCAACGTAAGTATAGGTAATCCAGTGAGTGTTCAAGTTGCGGGTAGCAATTTGGTTGGTAATAATTACAGCGGCGTACTTACTTACACTTTATGTGGTAATTCTTCAGGTGCAAACACGGCTCAAATAAATTATGGAATTCTAGCTAGTAATAGCGCTACATACACTATAGCCATTGGAAATCAATCACCAACGCCATTAGTTTCAGGATTAAATACAATTCCAATCACATTGAGTATCGGAAATAATTTTTTTACAATTACAGCAACTCTAAATGGCTGCGTTGTTTCAAGAACTTTTAATATCTACGCAGGCTCGAATCCCTATGTCGCGGGAGGGGTATCCAATTCTGTTGGATTATGCAATGGGCAAACAGTTGATTTGACTATTTCTACAATTAATCCTAGTACAAATACTCCCAACGCCACAGGTACGACCTATACGCTGAACATCAGTGATAATTCGAGTCCAATTGTGAATACTGATATTGCTGGCAACCTGACGATATCACATACATTTAACTCTTCATCCTGCGGTCAACCTGAGGTAGGACTATTTCCGGCAAATACGTATTATGCGACTATCGTTGCCTCGAACGCGTGTGGAACTACTTCTAGTAGCGTTTCGCCTATAGTTGTTAGCGCTGTCCCTACTGCCAACTTCACTTTGTCTGCAACCACAATTTGTGTTAACAATTCTGTCACAATTACCAATACCGGAATTGCAGGAAATGCAATTTCAGGTGTCAACAATTCAGCGCCTTTTAATTGTTCAAATTCAGGATCGTTTTATTACACAATATCCCCACCCACAGGCTGGACAGTACCCTCTGGAACTATTGGATTACCTGGATTTACAATTGACGATTTTGCAAACGTTCAAGTCGCAAGTAATTCTGTCTCCGTTAATTTTAATATACCCGGAATTTATACTGTAACACAACATTATCTCAATGGTTGCGGTGACTCGACTCTCCAAAAAACAATATGCGTTATTGCGCCTCCCACCTGCACATTTACTGCAAATCCAAACAATACTTGCACCCCGCTTGTAACGAACATTACAAACAACACAACAGGCCCTTCTTGCGGGAATACACCACTGGCTTTAGCTTATAACTGGACAGTTACAAATCCTGCTGGAGGTACCTCTTCGGTAGCAACTTCAACAGCAGTTAATCCAACAATAACACTTAACAACAATACGGTCGCGCCCAATTTGGCTGCACTTAACTTCCCCATTACACTTGTCGTAAACCCATTAATTCCCGGGACCTCCACCCCTGTTCCGAACTGTTCTTCAACCTGTAACCAAACGGTTACTGTTTACCCGCAGCCTTCCTTTAGTGCTCAACCGGTTCAGCCAGCCAGTGTATGTCTTGATGGAACATTCAATGCATTGAGTGTTACAGTAAGTTATTTAGGTCCCGGATTACCATCCTACCAATGGTATTACAATATTAATCCTGTTAGCTCTGGAGGAACACTAATTCCTGGCGCAACATCTTCTAGCTTTGTTCCACCTGCTAATGCAGTAGGGACTATTTATTATTATTGCGTAGTTACTTTTCCTCAGAGTACTTTATGCAATACAATAATTTCGAACAATGTACCAGCCATAGTAGTACCCGACCCAGTTGCTTCCGCCACCCCTTCAACGCAAACGATTTGTGTCGGCGGAACAGTGCCTTTTAGCAGTACTTATGAGAATGGCACCGGCACGGCTTCTTACCAATGGAACACTGTTTCGGGGACAACAACAACAGCTATAAATGGAGCTACAACCTCAACTTACACTCCTCCTGTTTTCACATCGACTGGATCATTCAATTATTCTGTAACTATAAATACCTCTGGAAGCGGCTGCACTGCAAATACCTCAGCGTCTATAGAAGTCTTGGTAATCCCAGACCCTACAGTCACCGCTCCATTGGCAACTCAAACGCTTTGTCAAAATGCCGCTCCAACTGCATTAGCGGTAACAGCTTCAGGAGGAACCGGTACTTTAGCGTATCAGTGGTATAGCAATACTGCGAATAATTCAACTTCAGGAACTG
>JBJOFG010000016.1:0-11011 GCA_046048875.1 Bacteroidota bacterium
ATCCATGCGTAACACGTCGAGTGTGATTTGTTGAAGGCATAACTCGCAAACTTTTCCCAGTCAGTCCAAATCTTCTCAAGTTTGTCTGCCGGATGTCCGTTAGCAATAGCTCCTTCCATGAACAAGCTTTTCATTTTGTTCAGCTCTTCAATGAGTTTTTTACCCATTGCTTTACGCAGGACGTCGGCCTGACCTTTTGTGAAGTTTGCCAATCGCTGAGACAACAGCATAACTTGCTCTTGGTATACGGTAATGCCGTAGGTCTCTTTCAAGTTGTCTTCCATTTCAGGAAGATCGTATTCAATTTTTTCGAGTCCGTGTTTACGACGAATGAACTGCGGAATGTACTCCATTGGACCCGGGCGGTACAAGGCGTTCATGGCAATTAAATCCGCGAATACGGTGGGTTTAAGGTCGCGCATGTGTTTACGCATACCTTCACTTTCGTATTGGAAAATGGCAACTGTTTCACCGCGTTGGAAAAGCTCGTATGTCTTTTCATCGTCGATGGGAATGTTGTCAATATCAATGTCAATGTTGTGTGAAAGCTTAATGAGCTTTATCGCATTTTTAATAATGCTCAAGGTCTTCAATCCCAAGAAGTCCATCTTCAGCAAACCGGCTTTTTCTACAACGGAGTTGTCGAATTGCGTACACCACATGTCGCTGTCTTTCACGGTAGAAACCGGAACGAAATTCGTAATGTCGGTGGGTGTAATAATCACGCCGCAGGCGTGAGTACCCGTGTTGCGAATAGATCCTTCTAATATTTTCGCCATTCGCAACACTTTACCTTCCGGTGTTGTGCTTGCAGCAATAGCGCGCATGCGTTGCATGCGCTCGAATTCTTCACTCGAGAAATCGTCTTTCAATTGCTTCTCTTCTTTGTTGAAGATATCGGAAAGCGATGCGCGATCTGGAATCAATTTCGTCAATTGTTCCGACTCGCTAATCGATAAGTCGAACACACGCGCAGCGTCTTTTACGGCCGACTTCGCGGCCATCGTACCGTAGGTAATAATTTGCGCAACTGCGTTGCGCGAATATTTGTTACGCACGTATTCAATCACGCGCTCTCGCCCTTCGTCCTCGAAGTCGATATCCATATCGGGCATGGATACACGATCAGGATTCAAGAAACGCTCAAAGAGGAGATCGTATTTAATCGGGTCGACATCGGTAATGCGAAGGCAATACGCAACGGCCGATCCAGCGGCCGATCCACGGCCGGGTCCAACGGACACGTCCATCTCTCGAGCGACTCTACAGAAGTCTTCTACAATGAGCAAATAACCGGGATACCCCGCTTTCTCAATAACTGAAAGCTCGAACTGCAGTCGCTCGCGAATCGATTCATCGAAATCGCCGTAGCGATAGGTCGCTCCTTTAAAAGTTAAGTGCTCGAGGTATGCCGATTGTTCCGCAATGGTCTTTAACTTTTCTTTCTCTTGCGCAACGCGTTCGTCGTCATATCCGTCAGCAGCCCATTTCTCTTGGCGTTGCGCGATTAATCGTTCATGAGAGGCGATGATTTCGGTTTGAAAATTCGAAATGAACGATTCTTCAATTTCGAATTTCGGAAGAAGAATTTCTCTATCGAGTTTATAGCCATCGCACTTCTCGGCAATTTCCAAGGTGGTCTCTAACGCTCCAGGATAAGCCGAAAAGGCCTGCGCCATTTCTTGAACGTCTTTCAAATAGAATTCGTTGTTCGGAAATCCGAAGCGGAATTCTCTTCCTTTCTTTCCAATATATTTCGAAGGTGTGCTTACTTTTTCTCCGTCTTTCACACACAACAAGGCGTCTTGCGCTTCAGCATCGCTCTTTTCGGTGTAGAAGGTGTTATTCGCTGCGAAGTATTTAACGTTGTACTTTTCACAAAACCGAACGATCGTTCGGTTAACCACCTGCTCTTCCTCCAATCCGTGATTGTTCAATTCCGCATAAAAATCTTCACCGAATTGTTCCTTCCAAAAAACAAAAAGCTCTTCGGCTTTTTCTTCGCCAATATTTAAAATGGTAGAAGGAATTTCACCCCAGAGTGATCCCGTACAAAGAATAATTCCTTCTTTGTACTCTACCAATAGATCGCGACTAATACGCGGAACGTAATAAAATCCTTCGGTATAAGCGATGGAAGAAAGCTTTGCTAAATTCTGATAACCTTTGAAATTCTTCGCAAGCAACACAACAGGATAACCGTCGTCTTTCGATGTGCGGTCGGTGTGGTTGCGACACATGTTTAACTCGGCACCAACAATAGGTTTGATTCCTTTCTTGTGAGCTGCGCTCACAAAATGAAACGCTCCCATCATGTTTCCAGAGTCGGTGATAGCGACTGCCGGAGAACCCATGGCGATTGATTTTTTAATCAATGCGTCAATGGTCGTTGTACTCTGAAGAATACTGTATTGCGAGTGCACATGCAAGTGCACAAATTTTTGATTTTCGTCTACTTCAACCTTCGTTGAAGTTGCGGTAGGACCTTGCTCCTCCGGTTTTTCAGCCTTGAAATTGCTGTCTTGAAGAAAAGGTGCTTCGTAAACCACTTCATCTTTTGAAATTCCAGATACACATGGAATAACGCCAATTCGAATAAGTTCAAAGAAACACTTTCCTGTTGCAGCAACGTCGTAAGCCGCGTCGTGCGCTTCTTCAAACTTTACTTGAAATAACTTTTCATGAAGTTCAGTCAGCGTTGGCCATTTAAACTTTCCTCCACGTCCGCCGGGAATGGCGCAGAAGTCGGTTCCAAATTCTTTAGTGTCCATGCTCGACATTTGTTCGAGTACGTTCGTTCTTCCTTCACGCAAGAATTCACACCCAACAATGTTTAAGTCGAATTCAATGTTGTGTCCAGCAACAAATTGCGCTTGTGAAATGGCAGTTTCAAATTGATCTAAACAATCGCTTAACGCGATACCTTCTTTCGTTGCGCGCTCAGTAGATATGCCGTGAATTTTTTCAGAAGAGTAGGGGATTGAAAATCCATTCGGCTGAACAATGATACTTCCCTGAGAAATTAAATCTCCACGTTCACCGTGCAACTGCCAAGCCAATTGAACCAAGCGCGGCCAATTATTAAAATCGGTCAGAGGCGCATTGTAATTCTGTGGAAGGCCTGTGGTTTCGGTGTCGAAAATTAAATACATGGAAGTTGTTCAGATAGGAGCATAAAATTACTGCTCCTGCTCCGAATAATTAGCCATTGTGGAAATCTTTCCGAGGTCTTTTTTTGAACCACGATGCATTTCGAAAAACGAGCATCGAGAAAAGTCCCAATCCTAAGAAATAAACGTAATCAGAGGTCCAAATGATGGCCACATCTGCTTCCGTGTAAAAGGAAATGTAATAGGCGTAGGTGAGGTATAAAACTGTAGTTCCCAATTCAATGAAAAATCCTTGAACAGTTTTTCCAGCTCCTTCTACGGCCGCAAGTAGTATGCTTGTAATCGCGAAAATTGAAATGGCAGGAAGGACAATATACATGCTCTTCACAGTTAGTCGAGTTGTTTCCGTATTGGCATTGAAGAGATGCGCAATGCTTTCAGGATATAACCACAATCCGTGTGTTAGAATGAGAATGAACGAGAAGTTGAGCAATGCCAAGCGTTTAATGACGGGCATAATTTCACCCAATCGTTTTTCAGCAAGTAATCCAGATACGTAAGTTTTCGTTGTGCTGGAAAATCCCATTACGCTAACCCAAGCGAGCATATACATGTTGCGCACAATGAATGCGCTTTGAAAAGAGTCTTCGCCCTTCTTTTCAATAAATGCAAAAAAGATAATCCAGATGCTCAGCGCAACAACCATTTGAAGCATAATGGGAACACCCAGTCTTAAAATTTCCTTCGTGTAATTGAAGGGAACGCGATACAAATTTCGGAAGAGTCGAACTTCTTTGTAAACCGTGTGAGAGAGTGTATAAATAAACAGCACCAAAGCCGCTGCGCCCTCGCCGATGTTGGTTGCAAGTGCTGCTCCGCGGACTTCTAATCGAGGGAAATTTAAATTTCCGAAGATGAATAAATAGTCAAAGACAATGGTGAAAATAGCAACAGTGACCGTTGAATAAATCATGCTTCGAGTAAGAGCAATTCCCGACCAAAACGATTGCAATACTTGAATAAACGTAAAGAAGATGAATCCATACGCACGTGTCTCCGCAAAGGTTTTCATATAGTTGCGTGTCTCTTCATCTTCAATGCTTCGATCTAAAAATGTAGGGATGAAAAATGCGAGCACGATGAATTGAATTAACACGATGAATGCTCCAATGAACAATGCATTCGCGAAGACTGTTGGGATTTCTTCGCTTCGTCCTTCCCCTCTTTTACGTGCAATTAAAATTTGCGAGGCGTTGGCTAATCCTGCTGAAAGCATGGAAAGCGCAATATAGATGAGTCCAACAAAACTCACGGCACTCATGGCTTTTCCGTTTAATTGCGCGACGAAATAATTATCAACGAGCACCACAATGAATTGCACGAACGCTCCCATACACAAAGGAAGCGCCATTTGAAGTAGCGCTTTGTTGGTGGTGTTCAATGCAATTTTTTCAGACATGCTTTTTGTTTTGCCATTCGGCTTCAATGTGCTTCCACCAATGAATGCTATGACGCGCCCATTCGAGTTTGAGTTCTAATTTTTCTTCATCGCTCAATTGCCAATGAGTAGAACTGGCGCGCAAGGTAGTTGTTAAATGCTGCAACGCAATGCTGGTTGCAGCCGATACGTTCAGGCTTTCTGTAAATCCTTGCATGGGAATATGCACCAATACATCGGCTTGTTCAACCATGTAATCGCTCGCGCCAGAAAGCTCTGTACCCATGACGAGCGCTGTTTTTTGAGAAAGATCTAATTCAGAAAGAGGAATAGAATTTCCATGCAAATGCGTTACGGCAAGGCGGTATCCTTTGCTCTTCAGATCACGAACGCAATCAGCAGTATTGTTTCGTGTTGAATTGTATCGGTGAAGGGTGAGCCATTTACCGGCTCCTTTAGAAATACGTTGAAGGTGTTGAAAGGGATTTGTATTCTCAATGAGATAACCATCTTGAACTCCGAACGATTCCATGCTTCGAAGAATGGCGCTGGTGTTGTGCGATTGATACAAATCTTCAAGAACAACGGTGAGGTATCTCGTGCGTAAGTCAACCACTTCATTGAAACGTTGTTGCTTGAATGGAGTGAGCGCTTCGCAGAAGAGGTCGTATAGTTCTTGACTCATGGGGTGCAAAAATAAAAAGGGCTGCCGAAGCAGCCCTCATATTTTTCGTGACTGAAAATTACTTCACTTTAGAAGATAACTCAGCACCAGCTTTGAACTTAACTACTTTCTTAGCTTTGATAGTGATTTCTTTACCAGTTTGTGGGTTACGTCCTTTACGAGCCGCACGCTTTGAAGTAGAGAAAGAACCGAAACCAACTAGGGCAACACGGTCGTCTTTTTTCAACGCTTTAGTAGTTACTTCGATGAATGCATCTAATGCACGCTTCGAATCAGCTTTAGAAAGCTTAGAAGATGCTGCGATAGCATCAATCAATTCTGCTTTGTTCATTTTGTTTTGGTTTTTATTAATTAAACATTTGTTTGTTATCCCAAATGTAAAAGAAGCATTTTCTAATTCGCAAGTAAACATTGGGATTTTTTGTCGTTTTGTTGAAAAAAGCGCGTTGTTGTTCATAACCACGAGGTTTTCATTCTGAAATGCCTTGATTTACTAGTGTTTAGCGCATGAAAAAACCCACCGAAGTGGGCTTTTCATTATATGAATGAAGTGAATTAATTCGATTTTCTTTTTCCATATAGATAATACACAACCGCACCAACAGGAATTACCATAAGTCCGAAGTAGGCTGCAGGATCATCGCTCAATGCGTTCTTTACAATGAACCAAGCAACAACAGCTATAAACAAAACGGGAAGTACTGGATAGAGCGGTGATTTGAATATACCTTCGGATTGTCCCATTTTTTTCATTCTGAAAATGAAAATTCCCGAACATGCCATGGCCAAGAAGAACCATTCCGTAATAGTGACATACGTATATAACGCTTCAAATTTTCCCCAAACGAAAATGAGTACAATGGCCCATGCCGATTGTAAGAGAATAGCATTTACTGGTACTCCGAATTTCGGATGAGATTTCCCAAAGGCTTCGAAGAACAATCCTTCGTTCGACATTTGCTGAACAATGCGCGGTGTTGCGAGCACGTAAAGCCCTGCACATCCAAACACTGAAAGTGCAATCAAAATTGATACAGCGAATGATCCACCTGGAATAATTTTTTCCATCGCATCAGCCGCCAATGTTTTGCTGTTTTGAATTTCTTCTATGCTCAACACATTCATGTAGCCAATGCTTACAAGGACATATGATAGCGTGACTACTAATGTTCCAAGGATTAATGCAAGCGGAACATTGCGCTTCGGGTTTTCGGCTTCGTTCGTTACAAAGCTGGCGTAGTGCCATCCCGTGTATGACCATAGAACACCTACAAAAGCTTTCGCCCACCCGAATCCTTGTGCTTTTTCGTTGGTGAAAATTTCAGAGGCCGAGATGCTATTTTCAAAGATGTTGTTCGTTCCCAAGAAAAGCAAAAGAATAAGCAATCCGTAAATTCCAATAATTTTTAAAACCGTAGAAACATTCGCAAACCATTTCGAACTGTCTAAACTAAACATGTTGAACAGTGTGAGAATTACAATCGACACTGCAGCCACCACGGGTAAAAGGGTGTCAGAGAATCCGACTATTTTTTGTGAATAATCAGCGAACACGACAATGAGCGCTGCTATAGTTCCTGAAGAAACAACCGTAAGCAGACACCATCCATATAAAAATGCAGGAAGTGGTCCGAAGGCTTCTTTTAAATAGGTGTAGATTCCTCCGCCTTTTGGAAAACGTCCGCCCATCTCTGCGTAGACCAGTGCGCCTATCATGGATACCAAGCCTCCTGCAATCCAGAGGATGGTCATCCACATCGGATCGGGCACCTCTTTAGCAATGCTGGTTGGCGTTTTGAAGATACCAGAACCAATGGTGCTGCCAATGGCAATCATGGTTAGTGCGAAAAGCGAGAGTCCTTTTTTATTCATAATGCGTGTTGAATGGTCTCAAATATATTTCGCTTTTGAGCACCGACGTTCGAAATATAGAAAAGTGTTCGTAAATTTGTAAGAATGAAGTTCGTAGAAAAAATAAAACTGTCCGCGGGTCGACGTGCGTTAGGTAAGTTACCCGAAGCTACTCGTGCCCGTTCAGGATCTAATTTTCACGATGCGCAATCCATTGGGATTTTATATGTCGACAATGACGAGCGCTACTTCAATAAGATCAAAGCTTTTGCGAAATACCTGAAAGATAAGTTCGGAGTAAGACACGTCAGATGTGTTGGATTCGTGAATGACTCTGGAAAGAACTTGCCCATTTGGCAATCGCAAAAATTGGAGTTTGAATACTTCACAAAAGACGATTTGAATTGGTATTTACGTCCCGTTCAAAACGTTTCAAAATTCATCAAAGAAGATTTTGATATTCTTATAGACCTGACTCACGGCGATCATATTCCTTTGAATTTTATTTTCAAGGAAAGCAAAGCCAAGATGAAAGTCGGACTGAGAGATTCGCGCGCTGCCCGTCAGTGTGACTTAATGATTGACTTAGGTGATAATCCTACTATCGATAAGTATCTGCAGAATCTCGATGTGTATTTAAGTAATCCGCAAATAAAATAATCATGAGAGAGAAGTTGAGAGGTTTAGGTGTAGCAATGGTTACGCCTTTTCGCAAAGACGGTTCAGTAGATTTCGCTGGACTTAAAAAGTTAACTGCGCATTTAATAGAAGGCGGTGCAGATTATTTGGTGGTTCAAGGAACTACCGGGGAATCGGTAACCTTGTCGAAAGAGGAGAAGCAAGAAGTGTTAGACGCCGTGCTTGAAGCCAACAACGGTGCAAAACCAATTGTTTTAGGTTTAGGTGGAAACAATACTTACGAGTTGGTTCAACAACTGAGCAGATTGGACACAGATGGAATTGATGCAATTTTATCTGTTACGCCATATTACAACAAGCCGACTCAAAACGGATTGGTAGAGCATTACAAAGCATTGAGTGAGGCGAGTAAAATTCCGATTGTGTTGTACAACGTACCAGGAAGAACTTCTGTGAACATGTTGCCAGACACGGTTGCTCGCATTGCTTTTGAATGCAAGAACATCATTGGTATTAAAGAAGCGAGTGGAAGCGTTGAGCAAATCATGAATGTGATCAACGTAACTCCGAAAGAGTTCATGGTGATTAGTGGTGACGACGCATTGACTTTACCACTTTTATCAGCCGGTTGCGACGGTGTTATTTCAGTTGTTGGAAATGCTTTTCCGAAAGAGTTTTCTCAAATGATTAACGCAGCGTTGAACAACAATTACGAAGAGGCGAGAGCCATTCATTACAAGTTGTTAGATTTAATTCATTTGTTGTTTGCAGAAGGAAATCCAGCAGGAATCAAAGAAGTCCTTGCTCACCTCGATATCTGTGAAAACTATCTTCGTCTTCCGCTTGTTCCGGTTTCGGAAAAGCTTAGCGATAAGATTCGGAAGTACCTCATCGAAGAAGAGTTTATGGGTTAACGAAGCTTTGCACGATCTGCTTCGCGTTTGAGGTCTTTGTCTTTAACGTCGGCGCGTTTGTCTCCGACGTTTTTACCTTTTGCTAAGGCAATGTCCAACTTGGCCCAACCTTTTTCAGAAATGAATAGGCGCATCGGAACGATAGTCATTCCGGTGTCTTTCAATTTTCGCTTGAGACGATCTATTTCTGTTTGCTGAAGGAGCAAGGTTTTTACGCGACGCTCTTCGTGTTGGGCATATCCAGCATTGCCGTAGTGGGCGATGTTCATGTTTAGAATGATAAGCGAATTCCCATTCAGCTTGCAATAGGCTTCTGCGATGTTCGCTTTGCCTGCACGAATGCTCTTGATTTCACTTCCAGTTAAAACAATACCAGCAGTGAACTCTTCCAAAATGAAATATTGAAAGAGCGCTTTTTTATTTTTTATTTCCACTGCCATGCCGCGAATTTACAACGGAATGAGAGGAAAGAGATTGTACGGCTTATTTATCGGAAAGAAATTGTGCAATTGCTTTGACTTCTGCAGCATTTGCGCGAAGATATTCCTTCGGCATAACGCCTAATTCACCTGCATGGACAATCTCAGAAGCGCTGGTGTGATAGCTTGAAAAGCAATCGTCATAGACTTGAGCAATGTTCGAACTGCGAAGTCCTGAGCCAGGCATAATCTCCATCGCGTTAGCCAATGAAGCATATCGTTTCAGGTTTTCAATTCCTTCCACGCAAGTCATTTTTTTTCCAGAAGAAAGCAAGCGTTTGCAACCGGCACTTTCCAACTGTGCAATGACTTCGTCTCCATTGGTGCACACATCGAATGCGCGTTGAAAGGCTACATCAATTCCATTCGCGGCTTTCACAAATTTCTCCAAAGCTCTGAAGTCAATGGTTCCATCGGCATTCAAAGCCCCCACCACAACGGCTTTAATTCCCTTGTCTTTCGAACGACGAATGTCGTTACACATAATTTTAATTTCCTCTTCAGAATAAACAAACGATCCCTCGCGCACTCGAATAAGCGCCGCTACATCGCAGGCAGTGTATTCAACCGCGAATTCAATCAGCGACAATGCAGGTGTTAATCCACCAACTTGCAAAGCCGAACATACTTCAAGACGCGTTGCTCCGTTCTCGTTGGCAATTAAACACGACTCAGGATTTGTGGCTATTATTTCCAAATGAATATTTGACATTCTATGTAATTTTGAATTATGCTTCAAAGTAAATACCTCTTCCCACTAATCGCACTTTTTTTTAGTTCGAATTTTTTATTCGCTCAAGCTGAACCGCCGCATGTCATGGCGCAAATGGAACGTCAATACAGACTCTCCCATGCACATTTCGAAAACCTTGTCTTTGAAGGTGGAGGCATTCGCGGAGTTGCCTATTGCGGCGCGCTTATGGAAATGGATTCGCGTGGTTACTTGAAAGATATTCGTCGTGTTGCTGGCGCATCATCTGGAGCAATCACGTCTTGTCTACTAGCGGTGGGATATACACCAACAGAAATTTCTGTGATTATTGGCGGAATGAATTTCGGTAAGTTGAATGACGGTGGAGGTTTATTCATCGGTGGAATTCACCGACTTCGCAAACGAATGGGATATTACCGCGGAGAACGTTTTTTGAGATGGATGGAGGAGTTAGTCGCTGCAAAAACGGGAAACAAGGACATCACATTTATGGAGTTAAAGAAACTCGCCGATAAAGATTCAACTTATCGCGAATTGGTGGTTACAGCTACGTGTATGAATCATCAGAAGGCAGAGTATTTCGATTACTATCGATACCCGCGAATGCGCATCGTGGATGCTGTTCGCGCAAGTATGGCTGTGCCGTTATACTATGAACCTTTTGTTATGAATAACGAAGGCCATCGCGTAGATGTTCGTCATTATGCAGATAGCGATCATGTGTGTTTAGACGGTGGTTTTCTTTCCAACTATCCGATTTGGGTATTTGATCAGGCGCCTTACATCCAAGACCCTATGATCACTTTAGGCTTCCGAATAGACAGTGAATATCAAATTACCGTCGATCGCACAAAGACTAAAAGAGATCCGTATTATCCCATTCACAGCACGAAAGATTTGGTTGGAAGTGTGTATTACATCATGAAAGAAAACCTCAATCGTTTCATGCTCACCGAACTCGACTGGGAGCGCACGATTAGCATCAGCGACGCTGGTATCGGTCCAAAGGTGAAGAAGCTCTCGCAAGAGCAGAAAGAGTTATTTCTGAATGAAGGGAAACGTGGGGTGAGGAGGTATTTTGAAACAGGGTATTGATGTGCAAATGCACGAGGGTCTTTGACGAGGGCAAAGGGCTTTGCGAGGGTCCTGCGGACGAGGGTGATAAATCACGAGGGCAGCTGCG
>JBJOFG010000017.1:0-144615 GCA_046048875.1 Bacteroidota bacterium
CGCTGAATCTAATTCAGGATAATGCCAGAACTTATTTCCAGCTATTAGAAGACTCGATTCTACTCCGTTCTGAACAGCTTGATTAAACGCTTCAACAACACGATGCACATTCTTTCTTGGATGAAGCGCTCCAACGAACAAGAAGTACTTTTTTCCTTGCGAAAATCGGTCACGAATAACTTGCTTCTTATGATCATCAACTGGTGCGAATGTATGATCGATCCCGTTGCAAAGAACATCTATGCTACCTTCTGGTAAATTGAATGTGCTTGCAATATCTTTTCTACTGAACTCACTTACGGTGGCAATACGAGAACTCAACTTCACAAAATCAACAGTACGTTCGTTCCAATACTTCGAATAGCGCTTCGGCATAAATTCGGGAAAGTGAACGAAGTTAATGTCATGAATTATGGTCAACTGCGGAACGGGACATCTGCGCGATGCATGCGCATCTGGTGAAATAAAAATGTCTGCCTTTATTCGTTTTAATTTGAACGGTACGCTGTAATCGAACCACCAATCGAATAGCCAAGGTCTGCGTGCAGGAGGAAAAACGCGATGCTGAAAAACGTTTTTTCCAAATTGCCAATGGTCGTCTTTCTTCCGATCACTAATCAAATGAAATTCGTATTCAGGAAATCGATGCGCTAATCGTTTGATTGTTTCAAACGTGAACCGACCTATACCTTCCAGTTTTCCTGGAATAAGCAATCGGGTATTTATAGCAATGCGCAACCCAAGAAAAATTAAAGCAATTGGGCAACTATCTTCTCAACGGTATAGCCATCGGCCTCCGCCTTGTAATTGCGGACAATGCGATGACGAAGAATCGGCAATGCGACTGCTTTCACGTCTTCAATATCTGGACTATACTTTCCATTTAACGCAGCGTTCACCTTGGCACCCACAATTAAGAATTGTGATGCACGAGGACCGGCACCCCAACTTAGGTATTGATTTGCCAATGGATCTGCGTTCTCTCTGTTTGGACGTGTCTTTGCAACTAGGCGCACTGCATATTCAATGACATTATCAGGCACTGGCATCTTACGAATAAGCTGCTGATAGAACTGAATTTCTTCTGAAGTAATTACAGGCGATAAGGTTTGTGAAGTTCCAGAAGTGGTTTGCTTCACTATAACCAATTCTTCTGCAAGCGATGGGTAATCGACCCAAATGTTAAACATGAAACGGTCCAATTGTGCTTCAGGCAGAGGGTAGGTTCCTTCTTGCTCAATCGGATTTTGAGTAGCCAAAACGAAAAACGGAGAAGGAAGCACGTGTGTCGTTCCCCCGGCTGTCACACGTCGTTCTTGCATCGCTTCCAACAAAGCACTTTGTGTTTTCGGCGGCGTACGGTTGATTTCATCGGCCAAAATAATATTTGAAAACAACGGGCCTTTGATGAATTTAAATTGGCGTGATTCATCTAAAATTTCAGAACCAATAATATCACTCGGCATTAAGTCAGGTGTAAATTGAATGCGATTGAAAGACAATCCCAACACTTGCGAAAGCGTATTCACCAAAAGAGTTTTCGCCAATCCTGGAACACCGACCAACAGGCAGTGACCATTTCCAAGAATAGAAATAATTACATCGCGAACAGCTTCGTCCTGTCCGACCATTACCTTTTGAATTTCGAATTTCAGTGCGTTGTATTTTTCCTTCAACGCATCTAATGCTTCTGCATCTGATGAAAATGTGGTCATGGTATTATTTTTTATTCCAGTTGAATTGGAACGTGCAGTCTTTGTACTGTTCGTCCATGAATGAGTAGTTTTTCTTCAACGCCTTGCCAACCCAAGCATCTGTTGCATTCTGACGTTCTATGCTTTCAGTTTTCGCTTGAAACAATTCGTAGTCTTGTTCCATGTTCGCTCTGTGGGCGGGTAAGCGGGCGTCCAATTGATAAATAACGTATGCGTCTTTTCCATTCGGCTGTTTCGCCAATTGAGGCTCAGACAATTCTCCTTCTTTCAATTTAGACAACGTCAAATTCAATTCAGCGGTCAACGTTGCAACATCGTGACGAGTTCCGCCCGTTTGCATATTCATAATCTTTCCCGCTTGGTTTTTCGTTTCCTCGTCAGTGCTGAATCTCGCAGCCGCAGCATTGAAAGAAATTTTCTTGGCCTTCAATTCATTATATACTGAATCTATTTGTGCCTTACATCGATTGAAATCTTCGTCGCTAACTTTTGGCGACATGAGTATGTGACAAGCACGGTAGTATTCACCACGCTTCTCGACCACCTTCACAAAGTGATATCCGTACGTCGATTTAAACACTGGAGAGTAGTTGCCTTCATCCGTTGTAAAAACAGCCGATTCGTATTCAGGGACGAAGCTTCCCTTGCGAATCATGTCGTAACATCCACCCTTAAATTTCGAGCCTGGATCTTCGCTGTGTCGGCGTGCTTGGATGGTCATGCTAGTTCTTCCTGAAGCAATGTCGTTTCGAACACTGTCTAAGAAATGAATGACTTTTTGATTTTCACTTTCGGGAATAAGTGGGGCAATAACAATTTGGGAATACTGCACTTGTTCACCAATCAAGGGCAGTGAATCTTCGGGAAGTGATTGATAATATTTCAAGACTTGCGAAGGTGTTATTTTCACATTCTTCGTAATTTCTTCTTGCTTCTTTTGTGTGAGCAATTGGTCGCGAATCATATCGAAAAAATCAACCTTCAACTGCGAGATTGGCTTGCCGTAATAGGATTCAAATTGCTCCACGCTACCGAGCATTTCAACGAAATAGGTTATTCTCTTTTCAACTTGAGCATTCACTTCTCCGTCTGTCACTTCCACACTGTCCACCTTTGCTTGGTGAAGCAAAAGTTTTTGGTACATGAGATCTTCAAAGATTGCACATTCTTTTTGCGGAGGGAGTTGCGATTTACCTTGAGTCAATTCGAACTTAGCGTTTTCCAAATCAGAAAGGAGAACAACTTCAGCACCAACACCGCCAATAATTTTATCTATGGTTTTGCCCGGCTGCGCCCATGCAAACGACGACAGCATAACCAATACCAACCACAAAATTCCTTTTTTCATTCGCTTATTGTTCTAGTTTGCCTTCCGACTTTGCTTGGTCGTAAAGGCCGTTTCTCATTTTTTGCAAGAGTTCTTGCTTCCGTATGTTCAGCAAGATACTTGCAATATTGCTTCGTACCATTTCCAGTGGCGAAGAATCACCAGGAAGAAGGTAAGAACCAATTTTCACCCAAATTATTTCACCGTTAAAATTAATCTGTTGGGTGGAAGTCGCTTGTGTCAAAAACTGTGAACGGTCTGCAACTGCCAATGGAATTAACTGCGCAAACTGATCCCAATTGATATAAGTTGAATAGTTGTAATAATGCTTTGCTCCCACTTGCACGCAATACGCTTCCCAAGTGGCAACGTCGTCTGAAGCAAAGGCAGTAATCATATTTTTCACATCCTTCGACTTTTCTGGAAGCGAACAAAACTTCAAGGTTAAGAAGTGTTCGTTCACTTTCAAGGAAGACTTGTTGGCTTCGTAATAGGCTTGAATCTGCTCGTCTGTAACGACAGTATCCATGTTCTTTTTAATCCAGTCTTGTTCGTAAGAATAGATCAACAAAGACTTTCTATAATCTTCAATTCTTCTCTCTACAGCAAGTTTTTCCTCGTCAGACATTTTCTCAGCTTCTTGCAAAACGAGTGCATCTTTCAACCATGATTGAATGATCTCTTGCGCAAGCGCTGTAGAATCTTCTGCGGAAATGTTGTTCGGAATACGTTCACGCAATTCTTCCATAGTCAGAACAGCGTCTCCCAAATGAGCTACAGCCTCTGGCCTCGAGTTGCTGCAACCACTTGCAAGTATGACACAAAATGCTGCGATGAAAAAATATGCAGCCTTCATGTTTATTTTACGATTGAATGAAGAACCTCAGTGTTAACCTTGTAGGTGCGAGTTTTACGCAGTTCTTCCACCCATTGTTTGTCGAGGAAGTTTTGATATTCTGAAGTTACCAGTCCGCGCGCTTCTGAGAGTTTTTTAGGCGATCTATTCAAAAGTTCTTGCACATCTACAACCAAGATTTGACCGTTCATGGGGACGTTTACACTTAATCCTTCCGTCCATTTAATCTTACCAAGTACTTCACGGTCTTCGCGAGCGAATAATCCGCCTTCGGTTTGAAGGTTCAATTGAGTCCCTTGATTCAATTCAGCCGCTGCCTCAGAAGGAGATTTACCAGACTCAAGCATCTTACGAAGTTTATTCGCTATCTCGTCATTTGCACAGGTGTAAATTACTACTTGCGCGCGATCTGGCCACATGAAACTTGCCTTATTTGCTTCGAAATAATTATTTAGTCCAACCGTGTCTTTCACTGCCTTCGACCATACCAGTTGATCGGTCAATTCAAACAACAAAATTCCTTCACGGTATTCTTTCATGAGTAAACGGAAAGCAGGATACTTCTCTTCAAGGTGAGCGTCTTCTTCACGCATTAATTTGTCTTCGGCAAACATTCTCGCTTCGTGCTTCACGTAATCAACAGGATTCAAATTCGTGTTTGCACCTTTGCGAGTAATCATGGTTTGATAGAAATCGTTCACGGTGTATTTCGTTCCAGCAACTTCACAAAATACTTTCTTCAATAATCCTTTGCTCGCTTTCAACTGACCCACATAGGTGCTGCTGTCTGCCTTTGCTGCAAGCTTATTGATGTATTTCTGGTTGTAAACGAAATTGTATTCTTTTCCAATTTTAGCAAGGAATGAATTCTTTGTTTTTTCAGCGCGAGCATCTTTCGAAACTTTTGCTTTAATGTCCTTCGACATAGACTCGAAAGATGCGAGTGGCTTGTATCCTAGACGCTTCACAATGTGCCATCCGTAAGATGTTTTAAACGGTGCAGAGATGTCACCATCGTTCTTCAAACCATAAGAAGCTTCTTCAAACTCAGAAACCATTTTGTTGGTTCCGAACCAAGGAAGCTCTCCGCCTTTATTTTTTGTTGTTACATCTTCGCTGTACAAAGCGCACAACTCTTGGAAAGTTTGTTTTCCTTCTAATGCCTTTTGGTAAATCTCGTTAATCTTCGCTTCTGACGCATCGTTTGGATCGTCTTTCTTCGGCTTCACCATTATGTGTGCAACATGAATTTCTCCGCGTGCAGGACGACGACCGGTTACTTTCAACAAATGATACCCGTACTGTGTACGCACTGGCATGGTTACCTCGCCAATCTTAGCGTTATACGCTGCAGCTTCGAATGGATAAACCATTTGGAATGCTGTGAAGTAACCTAAGTCTCCGTTGTTCTTCTCAACAGACTTATCTGTACTGTATTTCTTCGCTGCTGCTTCGAAAGATTCACCCGCAAGAATCTTCTTGCGAATGTCCATGATTTTATTGTAAGCTTTCAACGTGTCGGCAGCCAAAGCATTCGGCTTGCACTCGATGAGCAAATGACTCGCTCGCACTTCTTCTTGCAAATGCGAATAAGCTTCTTGCATCAACTCGTCTAACTTCTCTTGGTCGGTCAAATAAGGACGAGCTAGTTGAGCGCGGTATCCTTGCAGTTCATATTTGAACTTGCTGACCGTATCCAATCCTGCAGCTTTCGCTGCATGAACCTTCAATTTAAAATTGATGACCAATTCCATGTATTCGTCAAGTGCTGCTTTCGTTACAACAGAATCGCGGTTGTTCTTTCTGAAAATATTTTCAAACTCTTCCAACGAAACATCTTCTCCGTCAACACTCAAAACAATTGGAGAAGCCTTTTGAATCGGCTGCGCATTCGCGCTGAACCACGCTGTGCCCGCAAGCACAACACTTAAAAGTAGAACTTTTGTAAAACGCATATGACTTATTTATTCTTTATTATTTGTAACTGTAATTTGGAGCTTCACGTGTAATAACCACATCGTGCGGATGACTTTCCTTGATGCCTGCATTCGTGATACGAATGAATTTCGCTTCTTGAAGTTGTGAAATATTCGACGCACCGCAATATCCCATTCCAGCGCGAAGACCACCAATAATTTGGTGCATCACTTCCATTACTGAACCTTTGAACGGCACGCGACCTGAAATTCCTTCAGGCACTAATTTCTTGATGTCGTCTTCTGCATCTTGGAAGTAGCGGTCTTTCGAACCGTGCTGCATGGCTTCCAAAGAACCCATACCTCTGTATGATTTGAATTTTCTTCCTTCGTAAATAATGGTTTCTCCCGGAGACTCTTCGGTACCCGCGAGCATTGAACCAATCATAATGGTTGAGGCTCCGCCAGCAATTGCTTTCGCAATGTCACCTGTATAGCGAATTCCACCGTCTGCAATCATAGGCACTCCTGTTCCTTTTAACGCTTCAGCAACGTCGGTAACAGCAGTTAATTGTGGAACACCCACACCAGCGATAACGCGAGTTGTACAAATTGAACCCGGTCCAATTCCAACTTTCACCCCATCAGCACCGGCTTCCACCAAAGCTTTCGCTGCAGCGCCTGTAGCAATGTTTCCAACAATAACATCAATTTTATCTCCGAAAGCGGCCTTTACTTTTTTCAAGGTTTCAATCACACCTTTCGAATGTCCGTGCGCCGTATCAATGACAACAGCATCTACTCCGGCTTTCACGAGAGCTTCGACGCGATCCATGGTATCTCCGGTTACACCAACTGCGGCAGCGCAACGCAGACGACCGAAGTTGTCTTTGCAGGCATTCGGATATCTACGCAATTTTAAAATATCCTTGTATGTAATGAGTCCCATTAATTTTCCGTCTGCGGAAACAACAGGAAGTTTTTCAATTTTCTTTTCTTGAAGAATAGACTCGGCCGTTTCTAAATCTTTCGGCTTGTCTGTTGTAACAAGGTTTTCACTTGTCATGACTTCACGAATCGGCTTGTCGTAATTTTTTTCGAAACGAAGATCACGATTGGTAACGATTCCTTTCAAAACACCGTCGGCATCAACAACGGGAATACCGCCAATCTTATGCTCGGCCATGATGGTAAGGGCATCGCCAACATTCGCTGTTTCATGAAGTGTGATTGGATCTTGAATCATTCCGCTTTCGCTTCTCTTCACTTTTCTTACTTCTGCTGCTTGCGCTGCAATACTCATGTTCTTGTGAATCACCGCAATTCCTCCTGAACGTGCCATAGCAATTGCCATTGAACTTTCAGAAACAGTATCCATAGCTGCAGCAACTACAGGCGTGTGCAACGTAATGTTTTTGGTGAATTGTGATGAAATGTTCACTTCACGTGGAAGCACCTCTGAATAGGCTGGAACGAGAAGAACATCGTCGTAAGTAAGACCCTCTCCTACAATTTTCGAATGATTTGCAGACATACGTTTGAATTTTCGAATAAAATTCGGACAAATGTACGAAAAATAGGGGTAAAAAAAGCGCCCCTTTCGGAGCGCTTTTATATTCTAAAATGAAAGTCGAAACTTATACTACCCCTTGGTCTAACATAGCGTCGGCAACTTTAACGAAGCCCGCGATGTTTGCACCTTTCACGTAGTTAACGTAATCTCCTTCTGTTCCGTACTGAACACATGCAGCATGAATGCTCTTCATGATGTTGTGAAGACGTTGGTCTACTTCTTCACGCGTCCAGCTTAAACGAAGGCTGTTTTGAGACATTTCCAATCCAGATGTTGCTACACCACCAGCGTTAGACGCTTTACCTGGAGAGAACATCAATTTGTTTGCTTCAAATACTGCAATTGCTTCTGGAGTTGAAGGCATGTTAGCACCTTCAGCTACAGCGATACAACCGTTAGCAACCAATGCTTTTGCATCGTCGCCGTTCAATTCGTTTTGTGTAGCGCAAGGAAGAGCAATGTCGCACTTCACACCCCAAGGTGTTTTTCCAGCTACGAACTCGCATCCGTATTTGGTAGCGTACTCTTGAATACGGCCACGCTTCACGTTTTTCAATTCCATTAAGAAAGCAAGTTTCTCCGCGTCGATACCGTTTGCATCGTAGATGTATCCAGATGAGTCTGAAGCTGTAACCACCTTAGCGCCCAATTGGGTCGCCTTCTCAATAGCATATTGTGCAACGTTTCCAGAACCAGAAACTACAACTGTCTTTCCGTTGAAGTCTTTTCCTTTCACCGCTAACATTTCTTGTGCGAAGTATACAGTACCGTAACCTGTAGCTTCTGGACGGATCAAAGATCCACCCCAGTTGCGACCTTTTCCGGTTAATACACCGGTAAACTCGTTACGAAGACGCTTGTACTGACCGAACATAAATCCGATCTCACGTCCACCTACTCCGATATCACCCGCAGGAACGTCAGTGTCAGCACCAATGTGGCGAGACAATTCGCTCATGAAGCTTTGGCAGAAAGCCATAACCTCACGATCGCTCTTTCCTTTTGGATCGAAGTCAGATCCACCCTTACCACCACCCATTGGAAGAGTAGTCAAAGAGTTTTTAAATATTTGCTCGAAACCTAAGAATTTCAATACCGACAGATTAACTGTTGGGTGGAAACGCAATCCACCTTTATAAGGACCAATTGCACTATTGAATTCTACGCGGTATCCGCGGTTTACTTGAATTTCACCCTTATCGTCTACCCATGGAACACGGAAGATTAAAGTGCGTTCTGGTTCAACAATTCTTTCTAGGATTTTCGCATCCTTATACTTCGGATGGTTTTCCATAAAAGGAATAATGGCTTCCGCCACCTCGTGAACTGCTTGAAGGAATTCAGGCTCGTTCGGGTTCATTGCCCGAACTTTCGACATAAAGGCGTCAATTTGCGCTTGATGTTGTTGTGACATGATTTTCGATTTTATGGGGGCGAAGATAGCACTCTTAACCATAGGTTGACAAAGGAGGCCTAAAATTTCATTCGAAAATAGATTTAGCGTTTCTTTGCAACCTATTCCAAAAGCTATGTGGGCAAAAATTGCTGCTTTTATTCTTCGCAACCGAATTCTACTGGGCGTTATAACGTTGGCAATCACTGCATTTATGGGATGGGAAGCACGCAATGTGCGCATGAGCTACAAGTTTTCGGGGGTATTGCCGCAGGACGACCCTACTTATGTTGAATATCAAGCCTTTACCAAGCAGTTCTCGGAGGACGGAAATGTTATGGTGGTGGGACTTAACGATCCTGAGATTTGGGAGTTGCAGAACTTCATTGCCCTGAAGGAACTCGGAAATAGCCTTAAAAAAATTACAGTTCCTGTAGACACTATAATTAATGGTGTAAAAACAAGCGTCCCTCGAAATGTCGTCGATTCCGTATTCTCTATTGCCCATTGTTATGAGATGTATGCAGATACCACGGAAGAGCGCTTCCGTTTTCGACATATTTCAGATGGAAACTTACAATCTCAAGAACAGCTAGATTCAGTCAAACAAAAAATTCTTTCTCTTCCGTTTTATGACGGACTTCTTTATAAGTCGAAGTCAGATGCCACGCTCATGATGATTTTCGTGAACGGAAAACTATTCAATTCGGAATTCAGAGGAAATGCGGTTGACCAGATTGTTGAGAAAGTAAATCAGTTCTCCAAAGACACGTATGTTAAGACCTACATCTCGGGTTTACCATTCATAAGAACTCAAATGACCGCCAAGGTGAAGGCTGAATTGAAGTTCTTTACCATACTCTCATTAATTGTAAGTGCTGTACTTCTTTTTATATTCTTCAGAAGCATTCGTGCGGTGCTTGTATGCATGGTTATTATTGGGATTGGGGTAATTGTTTCCATGGGAACCATTGCCCTCTTCGACTATCCGATAACCATGCTCATGGGTCTTATTCCACCTTTGATGATTGTAATTGGTGTTCCGAACTGCATTTATCTTTTGACGAAATACCACCAAGAGTTCATTCGTCATGGAAGTAAGATGCGTGCTATGACGCGTGTGATCCAAAAAGTCGGAGAAGCGGCTTTCATGATTAACGCCACGACTGCGGTTGGATTCGCGACATTTATTTTTGTTGAAAGTGATTTGTTGAAGCAGTTCGGAGTCATCTCTGCCTTGAATAGCATGCTGATGTTCTTCATTTCATTGATTGCATTCCCTATACTTTTCTCGTACACCGCTGCGCCGAAAGCACGTCACCTGAAGCATCTCGACATGCGTTGGTTGTACCACACGTTGGAGAATTTGGTGAAAATGATTACCAAGAACAGAAGACCCATTTACTTCATTACCATTGTTGTAACAGGGTTAAGTTTTTATGGAATGACCTTGGTGAAAACAACGGGTAACATTGTAGATGATCTTCCAGACGATGACCGCGTGATTACCGATTTGCACTGGTTTGAAAAGCACTTCGATGGGGTAATGCCGTTCGAAATTATGATTGAAGCGAAGCGCGGAAAGATTACCAATCCGAAGACCATTGCGCGAATTGATTCGCTTCAAGATGTGATGGACACGCTTCCAGGAGTTTCAACAAAAATTTCAAGATCGCTGTCAATTGCCGACGCGATTAAGTTCGCGAAGCAGGCCTACTACGATGGTGATCCAGAATATTACGATTTGATTAGTCGTGGTGAACAACAATTCATTGGTCCTTACTTCGAACAATCTGACAGTGCTGCAGAAAGTTCAAACGCTTCGAAATATTCTAATACATTCTTAGACGACTCGCTGAAAAAGACTCGCGTTACCGCGCAAGTAGCAGATATTGGGACCTTGGCCATGGACTCGTTGTTGAACACGCTTCGACCTGAAGTAACCAAGCTCTTCCCAGATAGTTTGTATCGCGTTACCATGACTGGAACAAGTATTGTTTTCTTGAAGGGTACGACGTATTTGGTGAACAATCTCTTCTCGAGTTTACTCTTTGCGGTTGGTGTAATTTGCTTGCTTATGTGGATTATGTTCCGAAGTCTTCGAATGCTGGTTATTTCGCTTGTCCCTAACTTGATTCCTCAATTTATCACTGCAGGTTGCATGGGATTTTTTGATATTCCACTGAAGCCATCAACCATTTTAGTGTTCAGTATTGCGTTTGGAATTACAGTAGACAACACCATTCACTTCTTGGCAAAGTACCGTCAGGAATTGCGTGAACACAACTGGAACATTAAATTGTCGGTGCTTTCTGCTGTGAAAGATACGGGGGCAAGTATTCTCTTTACTTCAATAGTATTGTTCTTCGGATTTGGAATATTCGTATTCTCTGAATTCGACGGCACGCGCGCATTGGGAATTTTAACATCCTTGACATTGTTCACCGCCATGCTTACGAATCTGATTGTACTTCCTGCGATGTTATTGTCTCTTGAGCATCACTTGAGTACGAAGGCTTTCGCTGAACCCTTCATTCAAGTTATTGATGAAGAAGATGATCTTTCTTACGAAGCTTGGCGCATGCAGAACATAGACCCGACACTTCCCGAAGAAGGATTGCAGGGAGATTCTGAAGAAGAAAAAGCTTAAGCGATTAATTCGCTTCTTCGAAGACTTCGTTCACGCTTTCTTCGAGTGCATTCAATTCGTTAACGACTTCATTCAACGAATCGGCAGGAACCGGTTGGTTCATTCCTTTCCAAGAAGAAACGACTGCTTTCACCTTGTGAATTGCATCTTGAATGCGCGATTTCGCCAATTTCCATTTGTTCGAATGAGAATCTGAATCGCCTGCATGAATGTTCATTTGGTAGCGCTCGGCAGCGTTAAGTAGACACACGCGGAGATCGTTTTCATTCCAAGGCTTCGCAACGTAGCGATAGACTTGCCCGCGATTGATCGCGTCAATCACCGCTTCAATATCTGCATATCCCGTTACAAGTATTCTTACAGCGTTTGGGAAATCGTTCAGTGTAAGTTCGAAGAATTCTACACCGCTGAGTTCTGGCATTTTCTGATCGGACAGAATAATAGGAACTTCATTGGCATTTAGATATGCAACTGCCTCTTGTGGTGACGTCGTTGTATATACATCGAACTCTCTTCTGAAGAGGGCTTTGAAAGCGATGAGGTTATTTTCTTCATCGTCGAGGTAGAGTACTTTTATCATATCAAATTAATTCTTAGAATCAGTGGGTAAAGTTATAAGAAAAGTGGTGCCTTGGTTTGCATTACTTGTGAACGAAAGTTGACCGTTGTGTTCTCCAATGATTCCAGCAACAATGCTTAGTCCCAATCCCGTTCCTTCGCCTACATCCTTCGTGGTGAAGAAAGGTTCAAATATTTTTTCTTGAATTTCTTTTGGGATGCCGTTTCCGTTGTCTTGAATCTCAACACATATTTTATTATTGTTGAAGAACGAACGGACATTTATTACGCGATCTATGGGCTGTCTTCCAGGGAGACGAGTAGCTTGTACTGCATTTGTGACCAGGTTCATGAATACCTGCGAAAGTTTTCCAGGGTAACAATTTATTTTCGGAATGTTTTCTCCCAATTCAACGTTCAAGGTAACCTCCGCTTTCGTCATGTTCTTCATCACCACGAGTGTTGAATGAAGGCATTCGTTGATGTCGGCGGAAACCAATTCGTTTCTGTCCATGCGCGAGAATACGCGCAGGCCTTTAACGATTTCAGCGGTACGTTTGGAACCGTCTTCAATACCGTTAAGCAGTTGTTGAATTTCTTGCTTGAGGTAATCGACATCTAGTTTTTTGTATTGCTCTTTGAGGTTATTCACTTGTTGAAGCAAGTCTTTGTTTTCATCGATTTGAGCAAGTTGCGAAAGCAGTTCTAGGATCTCGTCGATATCTCTTTTCAGCGGCCCGACATTCGACTGTACGAAGTTGATAGGGTTATTTATTTCGTGAGCGATACCTGCAGTCATTTGTCCGATGGATGCCAGCTTTTCCGACTCAACAAGTTGTTGTTGTGTCATGCGCAGGTCATTCATGGCGGTGTGCAATTCGGTGTTTCTGTTTTCGAGATCGGCGGTGCGTTCGTGTACTTTTTTCTCGAGTTGAATATTTTGTTCTTTCACCAGACGTTCGTTCTCTTTCATGGCAACGAAAGCCTGTTGTTGTGAAAGTTCTTTCTCTTGTTTCAGCACGTTAATTCGATCTGCCAGCGCGAACGATAGCAACAGAATCTCCACCACCGAGCCCACAGGCAACGCGAAGTTTGTAAATGCATTGAATGGGAGGATGCCGAAATTCCTCAGCGCATAAAGTGTAAGTCCAAGAATGAAAATTACCCATGCAATGATAAAATATCTTGCAGGCCTGTACCCCTGTTTAATTGCTCTCAAAGATGCAAAAATCAAAATAAGCGCAGAAGAGGCTCCAACGTTCAAAATAATTTGTGTTGTGTTGTGATATCCCAAAAATGCTAACCCAATCGCAACTAGATACAGAAGCTTGAAGAGATTCAATATTCTATTAATACCTGGCGCGTACTGAGCTGTTCTTATAAAATTCTGTGCAAAAAAGATAGTCGCCAAACCACTTAAACCAGGAATGATTGAACCTAGTGAAATATTAAGGGATCCTGAAAAATTAATTATATACTTTGATGAAAAACCAAATAACACTAGCTGAGTATAACCGACAGTAATTATATAAAAAATATAAAGTAGGTAAACCGAATCTCTGACCGAAAAGTAAACAAACAAATTATAAATAAACATTGAAAGAATAATCCCTAAGTAAATTGCAAAAATTAAGTCTATATTTTCGTAATCATTGAGTAGTTCCTCCTCTCGTAAGACACTAAGAGGAATCAGAAGCTGATCTGAACTTTTTACTTTAAAATAAAATTCTACAATATTATTAGTTGACTTTTTAATTTTTATAGCATTACCAGAAATGTTGAATTCTCTCTCAGCTAAAGGAACTTTTTCTCCTGAACTAGTGTGAAATATGGAGTCAGGTGTAACCTGAAATACCTCTGCATCATCTAGAATGGGATTAGCTATGTGTAATACGTTTTTTCGATTCCAAAAAACACTGTCAACAGGAAAAGACCAATGAATAACATAGGTTCCCTGCTTCAAACCCAAATTGATTATGTTTCCCGAAACATTTTCATACTTCGCTTTTTTCCAATCTTCTAAACTCGAATTTTCCGAGAATTCACAAAATCCAATTTGAGCATTGGATAAAATAGTTATTAAGGCAAAACAAAATATAAAAAATAACTTCCTCATGTTTTAATTTGATAGTGTATTGATGTAAGCCCATCTCCAATTATTTCATCAACCTTCGAAATTGGACTCAATCTTATTTCTTGAATTTTTAATTTTTCAATTTCGTCGGAATCGGGAAGGTTGATTATATCTTGTTGGTGGGTTATATGGGCATACTGATTTGCTCCTTCGTAAAATATCTTTCCTCCCTCACCTAAAGATTCTACAAGCCTAAAACCGTACTTATGTGAGATCCTGTAGGTAAAAGCCGAGCAAAGCGCAATCATTTCGTTGTAACCCAAAAGACCCCCCAATGCTATAGCACTTCTTATGCTGTATACACTACCAATTCCCAATCCAGCAACCGCAACAGAATTCCAAAGTCCACACAATTCTGCCACAGGACCTTTTCTAGAAAACAAATATTCATCAAGATTGGCAATATCTTCACCAACAGCACTCTGGATTGGAAGCTCCAATTTAGAACCGAGCAATTGCAATCTAGAGCCTCCATAGGTCGTTTTTCTATCTAAAGATTCAATTATTATTACATGGGTTCCCGGATCAAACATCCAATCCTCTGTTGAACTTGTGAGTTTAAAACCAAATGCCTCCAATACGCCGAGATGACCTTCCCTAAAACGCATACAACTATCCAAATCATCAATTGCTCTGAAACTTCTAATTGAAATATCAGATAAGTGTTTTTCTGGAGAATTGATTTTATAACTCATCCAATCCGAGCTTATGCTGTAAATCCATGAAGTATCTGCCGGAAGGAATTGTATTCCCTAATAATAAATTTCTAGCCGCTATGGTCACCGAGGCTCCACCGTGTAAAACATCACTTGCTAGTTGAGGCCAAGTGTCAATTGATTTTCCAATTTCAAACATAGACTCTTTCCCACGCTTCGATGCGCTTGACAAATCAATAAATCGCATTAAAATTTCATTTGAGCTCTTTCGAAGTAAATCATCAATTTCCGATTCAAGTATTCTACCATGAAAAATCGGTTCTTCAAGAAGTTGATAGTTTTCAACATCAAGTAAACCTCTATCACTTGTCTCCATTAGCAGAGGAATTGCATATCTCTTTGCAAAAATCCGAAGTAATAATTTCATGTTACCACTATCGCACTCATCAACAACTAAATCCAAATTTTTATTACCGTCAAAGAAATCTTTGATGTTGAACTCATTTAGTCCCTTGTCAAAAATTTCAATGTTCAAATAGGGATCAATTTCAAGGGCCCATCTTCTTGCAATTTCAACCTTTGGCAAACCTATGTCCGCCAATCTAAAAGGCAGTCTGTTCAAATTTGACATTGAAAGCAAATCGAAATCAGCGATTTTAAAATTTTCCGCTGTTCTCTCCATTACCATCGTCAAGAAAACGGAAAAACCAACTGACATACCTACAATTCCAACTGTCTTATGAGCCAATAATCTCTGCTCTTCAATCGTAATTTTGTTTCGATTTCTTGCTGTACGTAACTCTACAAACTCCGCTTTCTCCAATATCTTCAGCGCTTTGTTATTCCAAGGGAAATATACCCAGCTACCGTAATTTGAATTTTTAGAAAGAAAATCTTCCGCCTCCAAAATCCCGTTCGTTTTTTTCAAATTGCGGATACAAAACAATTCCTCTAACTGACTTTGCAACAAATCGACCTCAACCAGCCCCTTCGAATTTTCTTTAAGAGACTGAATTTGAATAGATTGTTCTTTTAATGAGTATACCTTAAGTTCCAAAGTAAAAATTATTCATGCAAGAAAATGAAATTATTGAAGATGGTAACTTAGATTTAGTGCTTGTTGTAAACAACTAATAGTTTATTGTAATGCCGAAACCAAATAAAAACTCTACGTCTACGATTTCCTTTCCAACCTGGAAAGAAATTATCAATTGCTTTGTAGATGAGAATTCCAAAAAAGAAAACTTCAAACATCAAGACTTCAAAAATAAAATTGAGTTTTTCCAAACAAATGCCAGAGTTATTACTGATGACATGGCGAATAAAAGTGTTTCGCTTGCAATGCAAATGATGATTGGGGCTGCAGGGGAATATGTACCGGGAGAAACTCTTGAGAGCATAATACCAAGAATCAAGGAATCTGGCTTTTCAGATAATGAATTTTATACAGTTTTTGACCTGTTAGAATCCCGTTACTGCGTAAAAGATGAAAACCTTAGCCAGAAACTTGGAATAAACCCGGAAAATTTCGAATTATATAATTTGCTAGGTATTACCGGCCATCCGTTCAAAGTTCATGAAGAAGATCTACCCCATTTTATAAGATGGGCGGGTGTAGCCTTCTTACTATTCTCCTTACCTGGATTTACTTTTCAATCGAATAAAGACCATTTTATTATCAAATTTAGAGTTGATGTCAGTTCATCAGAAATCAAAGAAATTGGGGAACTCCGATATGTCACATTAGAAAAAAAATGCTTTCTAAGTAACGAAAGTGTTGGAAATAATGAATTTATACCAAGATATCACTTTGACAGATGGTCTATCATTCCAAGCAGTGAAGACTTGTTTGTAAAACCTCACTTCGTTTCAGACTTCCAACAAAGTACTTTCATGAATGGGCTTAATTATTTATTCAACGCTTCATTGTTGAATTTTCCGATAAAATATCTTCTGATGCTTGAAGAAAGAATTTTACAAGACCGAAACAAAGGAATTTCAAATGAGCTCAATAGAAACATCTATGAACATGCGGGAATAGAAGCGAATTTCGACGAAAATCAAATTGGGGACTATATGGCAAAAACTATCCGTCCGAAACTGACTGATCTAATACAAAAATGGGACACGTCTCAAAGCTCCAAAGTTATTGAGAACGATAATCAAGCCATCCACCAAGCACAGAAACTAGGCTTACTGCCAATTCCTGAGAAAATTAAGACGCTCATATACTCGAGGGTGGGAGAATAATCTTTTTCGAAAATTTCGAAAAACAAAAAATTAGGGTTTTGGAAATATGAGTTTTGGGTAAACTAAAACCAAATCTCCTATGAAAAATGTTTTCAGAAACACAAACTACCCTAAGCTCAAACAACTTAGAATGCTCTACTCTTTCAAACAAGAGTACATCGCCGATCAACTCGGTATCTCTCAGTCGGAATACAGCCGACTGGAAAACGGACAACGACACGTCAAAATCGAAGACTTCAAAAAACTCGCCTCACTCTATCGCGTGACTCCCTCCCTGCTCATGGTATCAGAGGCATACGCCCACATTGATGTAGAGAAGATTAAAGCTGAAGTCATTGAAGAAACAAATGCCATCACCAAACGCATGATGGAAGAGAATGCCATTCTTCAGTCTAGACTCGATGAATCCATTCAAACCACACAATCCTTACTAAAAGCCATTGCTGAACTGCAAAACAAGAAGCCCCGAATCACCCATGAATCCTACACTTCCGAAAAAAACTCTAGAAAAACGAAACCTAAAAAGAACCCTTCGCGTTAAACAGAGACGAAACACTTCAACTATGAACAATTCAAACTCTCCCATCAATACAACCAATACAATGGTAAATGTTCTTTGTTTAGACGACGATGCGATGGTGCTACACACCTTCAAATCTCTTTTCGGAAACGAATACAACGTATTTACTGCATCCGATCCATTCGATGCGTATAACGTCATGAAATCTGAGAATATTCATGTGGTAATCGCTGATTTAGAAATGCCAAGCATGTCTGGAACACACTTCCTTCAACGCATGGCCCAAGAGTTTCCGAAAGCACAACGAATTCTTCTATCAGGAAATATCACCGCTGAAGCAATGCTAAGCGCTATCAATCAAGCTCGCGTTTTCCGCGTAAGCACCAAGCCTTTCAAAAAAGAGGAAATGAACGATACGCTTCAAGCAGCTTACAAAAACTATCAAGAAATGGCAGAGAAAGAAAATTCAATCAAGCGACTTGAAAAACAAAACGCGCAGTTTGAATTTTTACTACGTCAACAAATGCTCTCGTAATCTCTACACTTTCAACATAACGAGGAAGGGCCGAATGGCCCTTTTTCATTTTTCAAATCCCGCTTCCGATAAGCCAAACAACGCGAAGTCATACTTCACGGGATCCTTCGCGTCGTACAATCGCAAATTTCGATCTAACTCTTCAACCGCCTTCCAATCCGATTGGGAACGCTCCAGCAAACCAAACATTCGAGCCGTTCTTCCCGAATGGACATCCAACGGTATAGACAATTGCGAAGGCTGAATGCCCTCCCATAAACCAAAATCAACACCGCGCTTATCGCTGCGAACCATCCAACGCAAAAACATGTTTATGCGCTTCGCGGTACTATTCTTCTCCGGACTCGCCACATGCTTCAAGGCACGATGCACTTCATTTCCAACAAAAATATTCCTGAAATATTCAATGCCTTCCTTCGATCCGCCTCGAGAAAATCCATCTGAAAAAACACGTTCCATTCCACCTTCTTCAACATATATTCTTCGCAACGCTTCAACAAAAAAAACAACGTCTTCCTTCATGAAGGTTCTGTGAATAGAGGGCTTCCATGATTTAAAATCAGACTTCTTCGCGTTCATCACAAACTCGAAAGGCGCCTGATCCATGTACTCCATGAGTCGATTCGCACTAACTAAAATGGACTTTCGATTTCCCCAACTAATGGTAGCGGTTAAGAAACCAGCAATCTCAATGTCCTCTTTTTTACTGAATGAATGCGGGATGCTAATCGGATCTTCTTCGATAAAAGAACGGCGATTGTACTCCTCTACCGAACGCTCCAGCGCTTCGCGCAATTCCTCACTTGCCTCCGGTAAATGCATATTGCAAGAGATTCGCTCCCATTTGAAAAGCTTTGGTGCGGGCGGCTTCCGAGTCTTTGTGGACATTCGCATCTTCCCAACCATCGCCCAAATCGCATTCGAAATCGTAGAACACCACCAAACGATTTTCTACAAAAATTCCCAATCCCTGGGGAGCCTTGTTGTCGTGTTCATGAATTTTCGGAAGGCCTGAATTGAATTCGTACTTCTGATGATAAATCGGATGTCCAAATGGAATCTCAACAAACTCAGCATCCGGAAAAACCTTCTTCATTTCCCTTCGAATGAATTTGTCTAATCCGTAGTTATCTGAAATGTGAAGGAATCCGCCACTGAGGAGATACAAACGAAGATTTTCGACATCTGCCGCCGAGAATACCACGTTGCCGTGTCCCGTCATATGAACGAACGGATAATTGAACAGCTCGGTGCTTCCCACTTCCACATAAGGTGTTTCCTTGGCAATGTTCATCTTCAATTCGCGATTCACAAAAGAGACAAGGTTCGGTAAGCTGGTTGGATTCGCGTAATAGTCTCCGCCGCCTTTGTATTTCAATACAGCAATCTGGTACGACTGCGCGAAAGCCACGTTCAGCAATAGGTTCAGACCAATCAATAAAATACTCTTCTTCAAAATTTCCATATACTAAATTGAATGAATCCAGTTTTTCATCATTTGCATTCCCTCTTTCGTTAATACCGATTCAGGATGAAATTGAACAGCCATTAAAGGTAAGACTTTGTGTTGAATTGCCATGATCAAACCCTCGCTATTCCTTGCTGTAACGTTGAACGAAGTTGGAAGAAATTCATTGTCTACTACCCAACTGTGGTAATGTCCAACTTCAAATATCGATGGCAATCCATTAAACAAAATGGAAGGAACTACTTGGTCCACTTCCGTAGAAATTCCGTGCAGCACTTGATCGAGATTTTTTAATCTTCCTCCGGCGTGTAAGGCCATCGCCTGACAGCCCAAGCAGATTCCTAGCATTGGAATTTGTTCCCAAAACATGGCTATGAACTTCATTAAATCGCCCGATTCTTCAGGCAGTCCGGGGCCTGGAGAAAGTACCACCGCATCGAAATTCAAAACTTCGTCCCACGGAATTTCGTTGTTACGCACCACACGAACCTTGGCATTCAACGCTTCGCAATAGTGCACCAAATTGTAGGTGAACGAGTCGAAGTTATCAATGAATAATATGTTCTTATTTGTGTGTTCCACCTTTTATGTCGAAGTTTGAAAAAACAACGCAACATTACGAATGAAAACTGCAATTGAATCAAAAAAAGTACCTGCTCCAATTGGCCCCTACAGTCAGGCTATAGTAGCAAACGGAATGGTATACACCAGCGGACAAATTGCTATTGACCCTTCAACTGGAGAATACACGCCTTCAAGCGTTGAGGACGAAGCAGAATTGGTAATGAAAAACCTAGAAGCGCTCCTTGAGGCTTCTGGCGCGGATTTCAGTTCAGTGGTTAAGACGAGTATCTTCCTTCAAAACATGTCAGACTTCGCGCAGGTTAACGCTGTTTATGCAAAGTACATGGTGGCACCCTTTCCTGCAAGAGAAACGGTTGAAGTAGCGCAACTTCCAAAAAGCGTAAAAGTTGAAATTAGTATGATCGCAATTGTAAAATCATGATACTTAAAAAAATCCTTCACTACCTGAACCCCTTGAATCTCTTCAAAAAAGAGCAAGGAGACATTAACCTGCGCATGATGCACGGGATTAATAAAATTTCGATTTTAGTATTTGTTGTTGCGCTAACGGTTTTGATTTTCCGCTGGATGAAGTAATTACTTCCAGCGCATGGTCTCAATCATGTGCACAACGTCTTTCCGCATGAAATCTAAACAAGGCGCAAGTGAGTCTGCGTTCGGTTTGTTGCGGAAATAAAGCACTCCACGCATGAAGTGTTTCACACTGTCTGTGACAAAAAACTGAAGTTGCGACGCTGCTTCTCCTTCCAAATCGTAAATAATACCATACATCTTTGTCGAATCAATACGCACCTGCGTTCTGCGAATAGCGGTAGCCTTTACTTCGTGCATTAAGGTGAAATCGTAGGCCTTAGAAATGTGTTTTTCCAAATCGTTGTTTACCGGAAAATAAGAACAGTAAACAGTAGCGCGAAGCTTCGGAACAATTAGGTTGAACCAACATCCTGTGTTGCCTTCTTCAGCAGGAACATTTTCAATCTTCGCGTAGTTTGGAACTTCGAATGAGAGCGGACATTGGCTTTCATAAGCCGTATATTTTTTTTCTGGAAAGTCAATTCTGAAATATGATTTCTTTCTTGGGACAGGTGTCTCTTCAGAAAAGAAAAAATAATACGATGTCCCGGAAACAAGCACCAGCGCCGCAATGAGCAGTATCCAACGTTTGTATTTCTTAAACATATCTTTTTGCTTTTACGCGACTAATCTTCCTATTATCTGCCGCCTCAATGGTGAATTCAAAACTTCCGAATTGCCAAGTCTCTCCGCGCTTCGGAATTCTTCCCATTTGTTCAACAATGAATCCACCGAGTGTTGTGCTATCTCCGCGCGAAGCCTCAAAATCATCGCCATCGATGTCGTAAACACGGTACATATCGATCAACGGAATTTTCGCCACGAATAATATGTTTTTCTCGTCGAGCTTCGACCAAAGAATTTCACTTTGATCATCGAATTCGTCTTTCACTTCACCCACAATTTCTTGAAGAATGTCTTGTAGGGTTACAATTCCAGAAGTCCCTCCGTATTCATCAACAACAATTGCCATGTGCATTTTGTCGCGCTGAAATTCGGTCAATAGATCATCTACCTGTTTACTCTCCGGAACGAAAAAAGGCTTACGCTGTAGGCCTTCCCAATCGAATTCTTCTTTATCTAAATGCGGAAGGAGATCTTTCGCATACAATACGCCTGTGACTGAATCGAGCTTGTCTTTCGCTACCACAAATCTTGAATAACCAGAAGACTCTACACGCTGAATAACACTCTTAAACGACTCTCCCGAAAAGAGGCAAACTATGTCGACACGCGGAGTCATAATTTGAACGACTTCGTTGTCTCCGAAAGTAACAATACCCTCTAAAATTCGATGTTCCTCTTCTGAACGATTGTCGTCAGAAGTTAATTCCAACGCATGTCCCAATTCATCGACCGAAATATTTCCAGCTTGTTGATTTTGCTCTCCTTCGAACCATTTGCCTGCTGTGGTTAAAATCCAAATAACCGGAGAAAATACTTTGTCAAGAATGATAAATAAAAATGCAAATCGCTTCGCCAATTTAATGTTGTTTGCCGTGGCATATACCTTCGGTATTACTTCTCCAAACAAGACAATAATCGTGGTTACGCCTACAACGTTTATTAAGTCAATAATCCAATGCTCCAAGCTTGAATGCGAAAACCACATGTCGAACAAGATGGTAGAAACTAATACCACTGCGATGTTCACCATGTTGTTCCCGATAAGCACTGAGGCCAACAATCGCTTAGTAGCAATCTCGGGTGTCGGGTGTTCCAACAAGCGAATCACATTTTTCGATTGGCTGTCTGTGGCGTTCTCTAGGTCTTTACGCTGCGCCGGAGACAAAGAAAAAATTGCAACTTCGGAGCTCGACATAATTGCACTACAAGACAAAAGCAACAGCACGAGCAACAAAGGGCCCGCGCTGTTTAACAAGATCACACTATCGAATTCCATTCTTTACATTACCAATATGTGTGTAAAGGTAACGAAAGAAAAAAAACGGGAAGATTAGAATTCAGTTTCTTCCACCATCTCGGTGTTAGTTGGAATTTTCTCTTCCTTTTTCGTGTTGCTCAAGAGCTGAACGTCTTCGGCAAACACTTCGAGAACTGTACGTTCGTCGCCGGTCTTCGATTTATAGGAACGAGAGCGAAGCTTTCCTTCCACATAAACCAACATACCCTTTTTCAAGTACTGTTCGGTAAATGTTAGACTCGAAGATTTCCGCACAACAATGTTGTGCCACTCCGTTTGTTCTTGTCGATCTCCCTTAGCATCCTTCCAAATCTCTTTGGTTGCCATAGAAAAGTTCGCCAGTTTGCCTCCGTTGTCGAAGGTTTTGACTTCTGGGTTTCTACCCAGATGACCCACTAGGATCACTTTGTTAATGGTGTTTGACATAAAAAATAAAATTTAGTTATGGCCCAAAACTATTTTGGTCAAACACCCCTGGAAAGCAATGCTTATGCGGTTTTCATATATGAACTTTGCGAATGTATTTCATGAGTAAAGCTGAAATACCTGTTTTCAAAAGCTCTTCAGAAGTTTTTGTCGAAGGAAATTCTTCAGACATATTTCGACATAAACAACTGAAGAATTGTGCAGAAATCTTTCGGTGACTGAGCACATGCGTGTAACCTTCATCTTTTTTCCAAGTTGAATTTTGGGTGGAAGGAAAGCGTTGTTGGAATTCAAGAAGTACCTCTTCTTCACTCAAAGCCACTTTCGATTCAACAAAAGGAAAATCATATAACCCTGCCCAAACGCCCGATTCAGGGCGTTTGTTCACCACATAACCCGAAGGCGTCTCAATGGCTGCGTAATACAAATACAAGGGCTCGACCTTGGTCTTGGAAGCTTTCACTGGAAAATTCAAGACCGTTCCTTGGCTGAAAGCCGCGCAGTTCGGGGCAATCGGACAGTCGGAACACTTCGGATTCTTCGGCGTGCAGACGGTGGCGCCCAATTCCATCATGGCCTGATTGAAGTCGGCAGGAGCGTGTTCCGGAATCCATTCATTCAACAACAACTGAAACACCTTGCGCGTTGGCCCTTTATCAATCGGGAGATCAGAGGCCAAGAAGCGCGTAATAACGCGAAAAACATTTCCATCTAAAACGGCAACGCGTTCATTAAAAGCGAACGAGGCAATTGCTGCAGCGGTGTAAGGACCAATGCCTTTCAATTCAAGAAGTGAAGTATAGGTTGAAGGGAAATTTCCCAAAATTTGAATCTTTTTTGCGGTCGCGTGCAAATTTCTTCCGCGACTGTAATACCCCAATCCTTGCCACAGCGAAAGCACCTCATCTATGGGCGCATTTGCGAGGTCGTTCACGGTGGGGTAATGCCCCAAAAGCTTGTGGTAGTAGGCCATTCCTTGATCTACCCTTGTTTGTTGAAGAATGACTTCCGAGAGCCAAATGGCATACGGATCGCTCGTATTTCGCCAAGGCAAATCGCGTTTCTCTCTGTTGTACCACTCCAATAAGGCGGTTGTGTCACGCGAATTCATAGGGCAATCGTTTGATTTTAAGATTTTAGACGTATATTTGCACCCCCAAAATTGAGAAAAGAAAATCAAACAAAACGGAATAAGATGACGAAAGCGGATATTGTTACAGAAATTTCGAATAAAACGGGAATTGACAGAAATGACGTGTTAGCGATTGTAGAGGGATTCATGGGAACTGTGAAAAAATCTATGGAAGCTGGAGAGAACGTATACTTAAGAGGATTTGGAAGCTTCATCGTAAAGAAGAGAGCTGCGAAATTGGGAAGAAACATTTTGGCGAAAACCACAGTGACTATTCCTGCTCATTACATTCCTGCATTCAAACCTGCTAAAGAGTTTGTAGATGCAGTGAAAGAAAAAGTGAAGGTGGCAGAGAATGCGTAAATCGTACCTCATAACCATTATTGTTAGTGTTGCCCTCGGGCTTATCGTTCTTTTTTTATTACTCCCCCAACAACCAAAGTCGGCAATTGAGAAGGCTAACGCCCCCGTTGCAGACAGCACGAAGATTCAGCAAGCCATTGAGTTGGTAAACGGACCTCAACCGATGCAGGGCATTCAAATGCTTCTGTCTATGGTGGAAGAAAATCCGAACAATGTTGAAGCACATTTCGTACTTGGTGAATTTGCTATTCGCTCGGGTCAAATGGAAAAAGCGGTTGCTAGATTCAATACCATTATTGAACTTCAACCACAAAATACATTGGCCTATATTTACAAAGGCGAAGCATTGATGCAAATGGATAGCTTGCAAGCGGCATTGACCACTTTCAAGGCGGCCATTGCAACAGATTCTACATCGGGCATTGCCCTGGTGTATGCGGGGAAAATGAATGAACAACTGGGAAATCTGAGTGAGGCTAAATCTTACTACCAACAGATCCTTCGCCACAACGAAGACCCCATTGTAAAGGACAGTGTGAATGCATTTATTAGAAAAATAGATATTAAATTAAAAAATAAGTAATATGCCTTGCGGTAAAAAAAGAAAGCGCCATAAAATGGCAACGCACAAAAGAAAGAAGCGTCTAAGAAAGAATCGTCACAAGAAAAAAGTTCGATAGAACTTTGCTTGATACATCTGTATTGACGGAAGGCGCTAACATGCGCCCTTCCCGTCGTGCATTAAATCTTAGAAAAATTTGAACGCTGAACTAGTCATTAACGCTTCCTCCAAGGGAGTGGAAATTGCTTTGCTTCATGATAAACTCCTGGTTGAGTTACACCGTGAAGTGAGCAATACACAGTTTGCTGTGGGAGACGTGTACCTTGGAAGAGTGCGGAAAATGGTTCCCCACCTGAATGCTGCCTTTGTAGATGTTGGCTACGAGAAAGATGCCTTTTTGCATTTTCTTGACCTTGGGCCACACTATCCTACAATGAATAAATACGTACGCCCTATTCTTGGTGGCGAACGTGCTTCTGGCGATTTAACCGGACTTCAAAAAGAGCCCGAGTTAAAGAAAGACGGAGTCATAAAAGACGCTATCGGACAAGGGAACGCCATCTTGGTTCAAATTGCTAAGGAACCCATTTCAGCAAAAGGCCCACGCCTGACTGCTGAAATTACACTTGCCGGAAGGTATCTGGTATTGGTTCCGTTCTCGAACAAAGTTTCTCTTTCAAGCCGCATAACCAACGAAGAAGAGCGTGATCGTTTGAAAAAACTCATGCAAAAAATTCGTCCACAAAACATGGGCGTCATTGTGCGAACCCAAGCGGTAGACACAAGCGTTGAAGAACTTGATCAAGACCTTACAGATTTGGTAAGCCGATGGGAAGAGTTGGTGAAAAACCTTCCCAACGCACTTCCTCCCAAAAGAATTCTAAGCGAAATCAAGAAGACCTCTTCGGTGCTTCGCGATTTATTGAACGATTCGTTCACTGCGATACACGTGAACGATGAAAAACTGGGCGCAGAGGTTCGCACATACATGCACAGCATTGCTCCAGACCAGGAAGGAATTGTAAAGGTTCACAAGACCACAGATTTATTCGACACATTCAATATTTACCGACAGATTAAAGCCGGGTTTGCAAAGCAAGTCAACTTGAAATCTGGTGCATACCTGATTGTAGAGCACACGGAAGCCATGCACGTTATTGACGTGAACAGCGGAAACCGTAAGAGTGCTTCTGCAAAAGATCAAGAACAAAACGCCCTTCAAACCAACCTCGAGTGTGCGAAAGAAATTGCGCGACTCTTGCGTTTGCGCGATATGGGTGGAATTATTTGCGTAGACTTCATAGACATGCAGCAGAAGGAAAACCAAAAGGCCCTTCACGACGCATTGAAAGAGTATATGCAAGGCGACAAAGCCAAGCACAATGTTCTTGCTCCAAGCCGATTCGGTGTGGTGGAAATTACACGCGAGCGTGTGAAGCCCGTTACCGAAGTGGAAACACAAGAGACTTGTCCAAGCTGCAACGGCACTGGAAAAATTGAAGCAGCCTTGTTGTTCGAAGATGAAATTGAAAACAGCATTCGCTTAATTGCTGAGACTACAGCACATAAACACATTGTAGTAGCTATTCATCCAATGGTGGAAGCCTACTTAACCAAAGGTTGGTGGTTCAACACCATCCTAGCGCGTTGGAAAAAACGATTCAAGATTAAAATTGAATTACAGTCTTCAAGTAACAATGCGTTGCTTGAATACAAGATTTTCGACGCGAACAGCGAAGCGATTAATATCGCTAAATAGTAGGTAAGAAAGGGTAAGAATGTGCGTAGCACGAATGTTGCGAAGCAACGAATGTGCAAGCACAAATGTCTACGACTGATTTCTGAAGGTCAAAGTAAAATTTTAGAATTGTTCCTAAAGACCCTTTATTTATTGAAAAAATCCTCAGAAATCTCTTTTTTGTCTTTGTCTAACTTCTCGTTTTTGTCTGAAAAAATTTCATAAAGTACAATTGATCTGGTAAAATTCTTGAAATCAAGAACTCCCTCAACTTCGTAATAATTCGGATTTCTCAAGAACTTTACCTTGCATTTTCCGTCAATTGTTTGTTTAACAAAATTAGACCCCGTTGCATAACGCACTTTATAAAAGTCCAAAGGGATATTCGTCATTATAAAAGATTCTTTGTGCTTAACAAATACCGAACGAATACAAACCTCCTTATTTCCAATTATTCTATATAACTTAACTATTGCATCATCGGAAAACATGTTGTTTTTGATTTCATATTCAGAATGATTCTTGGCATATTCAAACTGTTCAGAAATATTCTCACATTCGGGTTTTTCCCCAGTATTGTGCGGTACATTCTTCCATTCCAAATCCGGACGAACGAGTATGTATTTCGCTAACACGTATCCCTTTTCACCGTCTGCAGAAACAATTTTGTACCACGATACATTGGTTGAATCTAGCAGATCTACCAATTCTCCCTTTCGAACAGCTCCTATTCGCTCTGCCTTACTATTCGGAGCCTTTCGAATATTCAAGCTATCCGCTTGAACTTCAAAAACTTGCTGCGCGAATAAGCTTGTTCCAAAAAAAGAGAAATAAACAATGAAAGAAAAAACAAACTTCATTTTAGTGTTGAATTAAAGTTGCAATTAAAAACCCTCCTGCTAATGAGATCGGAATACCCAGCAAGGCACGCTGTCTCCATTCTATTTTTTTTCCGATTTCAATTCCAGCCATATTCCAAGCATCGTTAGTGCTTACTTGTAACTTTCTGTTCTCCTCGGTAAGGGTTTCCACTTTTTTCTCTTGAAGAGCAATCATATTCTCGTTGCGCTGGATGATATCCTCTAGAGTTACAATCTTCTTCTCGAACAATTTGATCTTGTCATCGTTTACATCGTACATCGATCTGTAGAAGTTTTCCGAGAGCATTACCTTGTTTAATAAATCAACATCATTCTTGCTGATTGAAATCAAAGTATCCTTGCTTGTCGAGGTTGTCAAGCCTTTTGAGGTTTTTTGTGAAAAGCTCAAGCTGCTCACTAAAAGGAGCGTGATAAATAATAGATCTTTCATGTTCGTATGTTTTTAGATAAAATGATTTTTCGCTGATTAATTGATGTGAAATTGTTTAGAAAATTAAATTTCATTAAGCTCCTGAGCTATATCGTTTAGAACATTTGGATGTTTAGCTTTGTAGGCGTTCTTTGCAAAAAAAATCGGTATAAATACGGCAGACAATATGAAAAAAATAGCCAAAAAAGCAAAAGCTAATGCACCTAGCTGAATCCCAGATTTTTCAAGAGAACGGATCAACACAGTGTTTAGAAAAGTCAAAAATATTAAAGCCAGCAAGAATTGAAAAACTCTCCTCAATCGAGAATATGGCAAGTGCAGGTCAAATTTCAATTTGTTTTTTTCACTTATCGTAAACTCAACTTCAACTCCATCCTTTATTTCAACAACAATTGCGGTGCTTTTTTTATCTGAGCTTAACTCTTTTAATGATTCATAGCCCAATTCATTGAATCGCGCAATTAAGTCGTAAACATTGATTTCATCTTTATACTTCTTTTGGTATGCCATAAATTTTAATTGTTTATCAGTAGTAAATTTTGCTCATAATCAAGTTCGAATTTCTTCAACTTACTTATTGCGCTTTGTCCGAGAAGAATTGGAGGCTCGGCGGCTAAGTCCAAAGACTCTAAAATTATTTGATCTGTTTTAACTACAGCCTCTACATTAAAAAGTCTAACTGACTTTCCGTCTGTGGTTTTTAACTCAAGCTCTTTTATATTGAAAGTCATTCCTGAAACCACATCTCCGCTGGCTGTTTGAAGAGAAATTTTATTCTTGAAATCAGCGTCTGTTACAATGTTTTGTTTGTAAAGTGTTTTAAGTACTGAGAAGGGCACAGAAACTAATGAGGCTCCAGTGTCGAATACAAAATCATACGTATGGCTATATCCGTCGCGAGTAATATTGCCCTTAATCAGGTAAACGCCTCCTTGCTTCTTTAACTCTATACCTAATTTCCCTTCAGGTATTTCCGCTTTGGCCTCACCGTTTCCAATCGGATCTCCATTCTTCCAATTTGGACCAAGCTTGTTGCCGTTCCTCATATACAAAGTTCCTTTCCCGTTGTATACCATTGCGCCATTGAAATATGCAAATGAACCTTCATAATATTTCAATTCCTTATTATTTGTATACTCCCAAATTCCATTAATAATTCGTCCCTCATGGAATTCACCTTCGATCACATCTCCATCAGAATTTACTTGCTTTCCTTTTCCTTCAATCTTTCCTTCAACAAACTTTCCCTCCCAAATAGATCCATCCGAAAAAGTATATTTTCCACTCGTAAGTTTGCCCTCCGAAAAAGAACCATCTAGAATCTCACCCGATTTCATTACCAACTTCCCCTTTAAAAACTTTCCATTTCCAAACGTCCCTTCATAGGTGTATTCTGGAGTGACCAATTTCCCGTAGCCATTTTTACAATCTCCAGTAACACATTTCGGCTGAGCATTTATTTGAAATGAAAGAGCAACAATAGCTAGAATTAAAAGATGTTTCATAATATTAACGTCCCTTTTAGTTGTTTTTTTATTTAGCTAATATACTTTTTTTATTGGTATATCAAATTTATTTCTTCCCCATTAGTTGCATTCTTCCTTGTGTAAAATTTCGCTATTTGTTATTGTAAGTAAATTGCCGTAAAATTTGATTTTTATGGAAAGCCCATTGCTATCGAAAGTTGGAGAGTCGTTAAAGAACTACAGAGAGTTGAAAAACTTGTCGCGAGAAGATGTCGCAGATATGCTTAGCATGACCTCTAGCGGATATGGAAAAATAGAACGCGGCGAAACAGATGTTCCACTTTCTAGATTGGAACAAATTTGCAATGCACTTGGAATAACGCTTGCTCAAATTTTACAATTTGAAGCGCAACATATTTATCACATCAACAACAACGGACTTGTTCAAGGGCCTGGCAACAAAGCTGAAAATATCCATTATCACACAGACACGTTCAAAGACAAGTACATTGAAGTTCTCGAACGAGAAAATGCTCGATTAAGAAAATTACTAGGAGAGAATTAGAGCCACTCATTCTCATTTTGATTCTTATCTTATTATGGTTTTGATTTTCAGAAACGAAATAACAAACAGAATGAGTAACCTTTAAGGGAAGAAGATAAATCCATAACTTCGCTTCATGTTAAAACGCAAAATGATCAATGATCCGGTGTACGGATTTGTTACCATACGCCATGCGTTCGTTCTTGAATTAATCAATCACAGCTATTTCCAAAGACTCAGACGAATCACCCAACTGGGCCTTTCTTCTCTGGTGTATCCGGGTGCTGGACACAACCGCTTTCAGCATGCTATGGGCGCTATGCACTTGATGCAAAACGCCATTGATGAATTGCGTTTGAAAGGACATGCCATTTCCCATGAAGAAGAAGTGGGATTGCTATGTGCCATTTTGCTTCACGACATTGGACACGGTCCTTTTAGCCATGCACTTGAAAGCTCTATTGTGAATGAAGTTCATCATGAACACATCTCTTCTTTCGCTATGCAGCGCTTGAACGAAGAGTTCAAGGGAAAGTTAAATCTGACGCTTGAAATTTTCAACGGAACCTATCCCCGCAAATTCATGCATCAGTTGGTAAGCAGTCAACTCGATATGGACAGACTGGACTACCTAGCAAGAGATAGTTTTTTTAGTGGTGTGGTGGAAGGACAGGTGGGAAGCGAGCGTTTGATTAAGATGCTCGATGTGGTGAATGATCAGTTGGTGGTGGAAGAGAAAGGCATTTATTCGATTGAGAAATTTATTGTCGCTCGACGATTCATGTATTGGCAAGTGTACTTGCACAAGACCGTTTTAAGCGCAGAATATATGTTGGTGAATGTATTAAGACGCGCCAAGCAATTGGCAGACCAAGGCGAACAGCTGTGGGCTTCTCCGGCTTTGCAATACTTCCTCAACAATAAAATTTCTTTGTCTCATTTCGAAGCTAGCGATGAAGCGTTCGAGATGTTTATGAAGTTAGACGACATTGATATTCTTGGTGCGTTGAAAGTATGGACTTCACACTCCGATTTTGTCTTGAGCGAATTAGCTACACGCATTGTTGAACGCAGACTTTTCAAGATTGAAATTTCAAGAAGTGAAATCCCTGAATCAAGCATTCAGCAGGCCGTTCAAAGCATTCAAGAACAATATTCAATCACACCTGAAGAAGCCCGTTATTTCGTGTTGAATGGTAAGGTAGATAATCGCGCTTACAACAGCATGAACGAAGGTATTCTTGTGAAGATGAAAAATGGAGAAATCATAGACGCCGCGAAAGCTAGCGATCACGATAATCTTTCGGCGTTGAGCGCGCCGGTTGAGAAGTACTTTTTGGCGAAAGCGAAATAATGCCATTTGGGCGAATGTGCAAGCACGAATGCCCTGTGGGCGAATCTCTTCGAGGAATACTTTGCGAAAGTCTGCGACGATTTAGTGATGTTGAATGGATAATGCGAACGTATTGATGTGTTTGATGAGATTTTCGTTTTTAATCGTTCGGAAATTCACCAAATCAATCATTTCAGGAATATTCAATTCATCTAATTCCGAAGAAATTCGATTGAGATCTGAGAGGGTTAGCTCTTCTCCGATTAAACAAATATCAATGTCAGAACCTGCGCGAAATGTGCCAATGGCGCGAGATCCGAAAATCTTCGCTTCTTGAACACGCTCATTGGAATAAACAACATTCGCTATTGCTTGAAGTGATTTATCGCTTAATCCTGTGTTCATATAACTAAAGTAATTCATTCATTCGAACTTCCAATTGCTCAAATAAAACAGGATATTGATGTACCACTTTTTCAAAAACTTCCTCCAAAATCGATTCGTCATACAAATGAGATGTTTGATTCCGAGTAAGAATTGTATCCAACCAAAGCTCTCCATTTGAAATTAGCTGATTCTGAAAAGCTAACCGAAATGCATCTCTCGAACCCACCATCTCCTTTATTCCTTGATGCTTTAGGTAGTCTTGCAAAACCTTCCAAGACATTTCTTGCGTGAATTCAAACGCTTGAATTAAACCTTGTTTCTCTAAAGAAGACAACTCCCTTGAATTAGACAATTCCAAACCAACTAAAAATTGCTTCCGAGCATTTTTGAAATTCTCGAACCTCTGTTTCCAACGAACATCATTTGTATTCATAAATCGAAATTCAATGAATTTCTGGAAAAAAGCAAGTTTCGTTTATTCCAATTAGAGGTGTCATATCCCCTGAATTTCAACAAAATCAATGCTTTCAGCTGACATAAAATACCGTCGAAGACATTCGCGCTACGCGCATTCGTGCTCGCACATTCGTTGCTTAGCAACATTCGTCCGTAGGACATTACTCCTTCACCAACCTCATTGTCTTGCCGCCAGCTCTTACCAAGTAAACACCAGCATTCCATTTCGAAACAGAGATTTCGATACGATCGGATAGCGCTTTGTCTTTGAATAAAACTCTTCCAGTTAAGTCGTATACTTCTACAACAGTTCCTTTTTCCAAACCAACCAAATTCACATTATTCTTCGCTGGATTCGGATACAACTGCATCTCAGTTTTTTTCGCCGGAGCTTCTTCAACATTCACTCCGCAAGCCATGGTATAAACAGGACTTGTAAGTGTGGTTTGCATGTTGTTGCCCATGTCGTGTACATTGAATTGAACCTCCGTTCCGCATGGGTATGGACCTTTCAATGCTTGTCCTGTTGTGTTCATGACAGACACCGGTTCGTTCAATGAAGAAACCACACCGTAAGGACCGCCCGTTCCCATAGAAGAAAGGTTCATAGAAACAAAGAACTGATCATTTGCTGGGTCTTCCATCAAAATCATTCCCATGTTCGGAAGCTCAACATCATACACACATGAACCGTCGTCGAACTGCGCATCTGATCCGTAGTTCAAAGCCATTGGATCCAAACATCCACCGCAGTAATACACACAACTTCCAACATCGCAGGTCGCAAAGCTATCGTAATTGCAAGCCATTGGATCTGTACATCCTACAATTTCATTTCCACCAGAAACGAACGCTTGTAAGTAACCGAAGTCGGCTAAATTTCCACTTAAAACAACTTCACCTTGTGCGTTCGTCACTGTTACTTCAGAATTATCTGGCATGAATGAATACAATACCAATTGATAACAATCTGCAGCGTTCATGCAATAACCTGTGGCGTATGGATATTCATTGAAAGCTCCTTCACCTGTATTCGGATTGAAGGCGTAGAAAATGACTTGTCCATTCGAAGAGACTGTATTCCAGTTTTCAGCAGCACAGCAGGTTCCATTGTCTACCGTTGCGTCTGCATCGTAATTCGGAGCCGTTGGGTCTGTGCAACCTTGACAAGAGTAATCGCACAAATCGTAGTTCGCGCAAGTCGCGTTTGGATTGTAGTTACATGCAAATAGATCTGTGCAACCAACTACTTCATTTACCGAGAAGAACTCGTTGATGTATGGATTAACATTTCCAGTTGTCTGATAGAACACACTTCCATCTGGACCATAGATGGTAATGTCGAACGGTTGAACAGTCAAGCTCCAAGCGCTGAACGAGAAGCAATCTTGCTCCATGCAAAATCCTTGAAGCATGTTGTTATATCCACCCTGTTGAGTCAATCCATCAGAAGAAGTAACATACCATTCCAACCAAGCAGAAGATTCAACGGTGTACCAGTTGTTGAAGCAGCAAGTACCGTTGTCAACTGTTGCATTTGAATCGTAGTTGTTTGCGGTTGGATCCGTGCAACCTTGACAAGAGTAATCGCAGATGGCGAATTCATTGCAAGTTGCCAATGGGTTGTAGTTGCAAGCTGAAGGCTCTGTACAACCCGGTACTGCAACACCCCAAATGAATGTGTATGGAATTCCGGTTTGCATGGCGTTCTCTGTTCCTTGAGAGACGATTGTTCCCAAAGAATCAGTTATTGTGATGAAGATATCTCCTCCAACTCCAAATGGATCGAGTGGATCAAATTCTGTAGGGTAAACGTTTAAAGTATAGCACCCACTGCTAATACACAGTGTGGTGTCGTTCGGAGTTGTTCCGTATTGATAATATCCTAGTGAACTTTGAATGGTCCATGTTGAAGGCACCGAAGTTGTGATGGTCGCCAAGTCTGAATAGCAGCATTTTCCATTGTCTGAAGTTGCATCTGGATTGTAGTTCGAAGCAAGTGGATCTGTGCAGCCGCTGCATGAAGCGTAGTCGCAAGATCCATCGTTACAAGTTGTTCCAGGATTGTAGTTACACGCGTTAGGATCTGCGCAACCGTAAATAGGATTCAGCGAAGCGGTCGTGTATAAGTAGTTCGTATCTGCAACCCCTGTCAACCAAACTGAGCCATCTTCCAGCGTTACTGTGTAATTCTGATTCACGGCAGAGTTATCGAGTGAATAAACTTGAAGTGTATAGCAACCATCCTTTACACAAAACTGATTGTTAGTGAGATTATCTCCACCTGTCATGAAGTATTGTTCGCTGTATAACCAGATTCCTGCTTGACCTTGTTCAACGCTAAACGTTGCCCAATGATCGGTGCAGCAGGTTCCGTTGTCTACGGTTGCATTCGGATTGAAGTTGAATGCCTCAGGGTTTGTGCATCCTTGGCAAGAATAATCACAAGAGTTGTAATCAGCACAGGTAGCGTTCGGGTTGAAGTTACACGCGTTAGGGTCTGTACAACCTTCAATGGCGTTGTTTGAAATAAAGCCTACAAAGTAATATTCGTTTCCATAATTCTCAAAGTTCACCACATTCGCTGAAGCATCGTAAACAACCACCTCAAAAGGAAGTGGGTTCATAGCCATTGATTCAACATTCAATTGAAAGCAACCGTCGGGAATGCAGAAGGAAGTTACCTCGGGAGAAACACCTTGATCCAACACCTCACCTGTTGCATTGTAGATTGTCCAGGTGCAGACCGCAGGTATGTTTAAGGAATAGCAGTTCAGATTTTGTGCTGTTGCGTTTAATGCGAGTGCACTAAAAAGGAAGAAGTAAACCAGTTTTTTCATCGTTGCGTATTACGTTACGCAAAGGAAGACAACTAAAGGTTGAACAAAGTTCGCTTGCTTGCAAGATTTTTTTCATTATTACGTGTCATCTCGCAATAATCGCTCGAATTCTTTATCATAGTTGGCATGGGCTCACGTCATCTCGCGGGAATTTGTCTAATTATTAGTCATCGTTGGCATGAGCTCACACTCATGCCTTGCCCATATATTTCACCCCTTCGGGGCTAAGGAGTGTTCATTTAAAAGTTTGTTTTCCTCTTCGAGATAGGAGTAATACGTGTGGTGATTTTTTTGGTTTTTGATATACTGAATAACTCGTTTTCGGTCTTTGTAGTAAACGGAAAACACGGCGTATCCGGGTTGCCAGGTGAAATCGGAGAGGGATTCGTGTTGCGATTTCATCCATCGTGAAGAGTTCGATTTGGCGGCTTCGGCGAGTTTCGCGGTTGTAAGAGTTCGTGGTAGTTCGCAGAGAATGTGCACATGGTCGTAGTATCCGCCAATGGCGTATACCTCGGAGCCCTTGTTGTTGAAGACGCCTATAAGGTAGGCGTGCAGGGCTTGTTCCACTTGCAGAAAAATTTTGGGTTCTCGGTATTTGGTGACGAACACGAAATGGAGAACGAGTCGACTGAGAGAAGAGGGATTCATTGCGCAAAAATGAATGGCCATCTCTAATCGTTCAAGGAATGTTTATGTGCTAACAACCCCGAGCCCCTTGGGGCGACATTACCCGCGCAGCGCGGCTGTTAGGCCGCGCGAGAGGGAACGGTTCTCGCATAAATGCGCATAAGGTTGGAGACGTTGTAAACTCACGAGGAGGGGTCGTTTGCTTGAGCGTTGTTGGCATGGGCGTTATCATGCAAAAACAACTCTAATTCTTAATCACCATTTGCATGGGCTCACACCCATGCCTTCGCTTTTGTTTCGCCCCGAGGGGGCTTTAAAAAGCAATCAATAAACAATGATTTTTCTTAATGAAACAACTCCTCTCGTATTATTAATTCTAGCAATATAAATTCCAGCGGGTAAATCCGAGACATCAACTTCATTCATCATCACAACTCGTTTCACCTCACTTCCCAATTGGTTGTATAGGATTACTGAAAATATTTCGTTATTCGAAATTCTAAAGGATTTGTCTGTAGGATTTGGAAACACTTGAATAGTACCCTGCTTTATTTCCGGTACTGAGATTATACTGCCAGTTGGCAGGGTGCTTACAATGGTATTGAAAGTGGTATTCGTAATTATCGGAAGTTCATAATCGAAATAAATTCCAGCATTATTGGTAATGATTGTATTATCAGGAATACTCGGATTATGAGCGATGGTGTAGGTTAAAAATCCATGGCTTAACTCTTCATTGGTGGTGCTATCAAGTAAGTCAATATTTTCAAATCTCCATTCCGCAACCCTTCCGTTTAAAAAATTAAATTCATAGGGATGGCTCGCAACTCCGGGAATCAAAGTGAAAATATTTAAATTCAAATCAATGGTGTCTCGCACAACAACAGTGAATGCAGTGTCATTACCAATATTTTGGAATCTAATATTGTAGTTCAACAACTGATCTCGTAAAGTGTAGTGCTCATCTGACCAACCCATAGGACTGACTCTTTTATCATTTGGATCGAACGGAGCGAAATAATTCGCACAAACAATATCTGAAATAGTTGAAGCATCATTCAATGGGTAATTATTAATTTCTCCGAAATTCCAATTTGCGGAATTACCGCACCATTCCACAAAGGCATTAGGCAAGGCATTGCCTACATAGCCAGGATGCTGCTGCGTCTGAGCAACCCAAGTAGAACCATTAGACGGTAGCGCAAATATTACTGAGTCATTTGACTGCAATAAAATAGAATCTGAAGCTAGCACAGTTCCAAATTGCATGAACAGTATTGGTCTGAAGCAAGTCATGTCTCCATTTCCAATATTACGTACAATGAAATGAACTGAATCTCCATTGCATTCTCCTCGAACAGCTAGACTCGAAGAATCAAAAACAGTTGAACAGGGCTCGGTGAAAGCATTGCCATTCGAGTTATTGAAAAACTCAGAACCGATTGAATCTAGAAAACAATTTTCCGCTGTATTTAGAGATGCTTCAATACAATAGGTTTGCCCTGGAGGCAGATTACATGCGGTATAAACCCTTATTGGAAATTGAAAACATTCACCAGGCATTAAGTCATTCAAAGTAAATCTATATTTCGCATTTCCAAGTGGAAAATAACTCGCGCCTGCACTAACTATCGTCATATTCGGATCAAGCTGCACATCAACCTCCGGCGAAAAATAATTCAAACTGGCGCTCTGCAGATTGCAAACCGAGACCATAATATTTCTGTTAAAACACGGTCGTAGAGCATTTGTAAAAACACTTACTGATGGTGCTGAACAGAAAACACTAGTTTGCACCCCCATCTCACCAAGATCTATGTATTCATTAGAGTCTGTTACATTCACAGTTGTGTCACCGTAGCAATCAGAGGCACCAAGGCTCACTGTATCTACCTCCAGTAAGTGACTCCCGGGTGTAACATTTGAAAAATTCCAATAGCCACTTGCGTCTGTCGTGGTCATTTTAGAGCCCCCGTCTAAAGCAATGCGCACTCCTGCCAACCCAGGCTCTCCCTGTCCAACACAATCATTGTTTGTATCAGCAAAAACTCTTCCTCCAATTCCTCCAATGGTGTATCGAATAATTATTCTCCCACCTCCGCCACCTCCGCCCATTCGATCTTGTGGTCCGCTAGCTTGAGCTCCTGATCCACCACCACCAGGTAATTCTCCAATATTTCCATTGCAATTACATCCCACACCGCTCGTCCAAGCCCCGTCGCCACCACCTCCGTTACCTCCATTTCCGCCTACAGTTCCGCCACCTGGACTTCCATTACCTAATGCGCCTCCTGCGCCACCGCCTCCACCTGCTTCTGAGCCATTCGGTCCGTATCCACCCGTCCCACCAGCACCACCGTAGAAATTGACTGTGCCACCAATATTTCCTGAGGTAACAGCAGGGGCGCCATTAGCGGTTCCTAAACTAGTAAGTTGAGCGTATCCGCCGTTACCTCCAACTGCCTTCAGTGTTGTTGAATTGAAAAACCAAGTTGGTCCACCCGATCCTCCATTCGAGGTAATACTTCCGCCTCCCGGATTTCCAACAGAATAATTAATAAGCGTTCCTGGCGCAACCGTGAATGTATTTGAGCAAAATGCCCCGCCGCTACCACCGCCTGCTGCAGCGGCCTGTCCGGTAGCTGCGCCGCCGCCGCCGCCGCCGCCCCAACAAAGAACTTCTATTGATGTTACTCCATTTGGAACAATCCACTGACCTGCTATAGCCGCAGAAAATGGATTGTCAATTGTATCCGCGAATATTTGAGCCTGGATCTTTTCAGAAAAAATAAACGTGATTGCTACAAAAAAAACTAAGCTCAGGTATTTCATTTTATTATTTATTTAAAACTATTCAGCGGTATTACCAAAGTTATCGAATGAGCGTAATGTGTCCTTGAAAATTCTTTACGGAATTATCTTTTCCCGAAAATTGTATTTTCCATGTATAAACGCCGTCGGGTGTAAAATACTCTCCATCATTCCTGTAGTTTCCAATCCAACGACCACTTACATCATTGGAATGAAAAATCACTTCGCCCCATCGATTGAAAATCTTGAAATCAAAATCTCGAATAAGTTCGGGGTTTTTAATGACGGGAAAAAATTCATCGTTTATACCGTCTCCATTTGGTGAAAAAGTATTTGGAACATGAATTTGAATCACCTCCGAAACGATAACCGTTTTGCAACTTGTATCTATGCAACCATACTGATTCTCGACCTCCAAACAGATATCATAAGCGGCGGGCAGATAATAATCAAAAGCTATTTGCAAATTCTCCAAATCACTGATAAAAACATTCTCATTAAACCATGACAAATTTGTTATGTCAATGGATTGATTCACTAAATCAACTATTGGCATATCTTCTGGAACTATTGGTGGTGTGACTGTAAATACCGAAACGGGAAGTGGCCAACCAACAGCATTCACTTGACTTGAAGCAAGACATTGCTGCAAAGTGTCGCCAACCGATATATTTAAAGTAATAATATTATTCCCCGGCACCTCTGTTGAATAGTAGCTGTTCGTAACATCACCAATAGTTGAATTACTAACTTCCCAAGTTTGACTCAGCATATCTCCCCAAAAATCTGATACGCTGTAACTCAATTCTTGCGTAAATGGAACACATTGCGCAAAATCTCCTGGCAGAACAGTTAGCTCTGGTATGGGGTAAACAGCTATCATTAATAAAGTATCACTTTCGCATCCGAATGAGGATGTTACATTCAAATCCAAATCGTAATAACCAGAATCTACACTTAAGTATGTGAAGGTATTCTGTGTACTTGGTATACCTTGAAAATTCCATGTACTTATACAATCTTCGATTGGGAATACTATAGGTGTATTCACAACTGAAAACAACTCTCCTTCACACAAATAGAAATCTCCTTCGATATCAAATTCAGGAATTCCGTGAACGAAAAAAGTAGAGTCAAAATCATCTGAACAAACAACGTCGCTGTAGACATTCGTTGCGGTTAATGTAAAATCATAAATTCCAGACTCTACAGGGGTTGTCTGGAATTCAAAGAGATCAGAATTAATTGAAAGATCAGGAATGTTCCACTCAAATTGAGTTTCCGAATTGTAACCTGAACTTAGGTTCGTTAAATATAAAATATCGCCCTCGCACATTGTGTTTACATCAGCTAAAGCCGTTGGACTCGGCCTGATAATTATGTCATGCGTGACCGAATCTAAACAACCATTCAGTGCTTCAACATTCAGTTGCACAGCTATGGTATCAGAAGTATTGAACGTGTATTGCACAGAAACTCCCGACAAACTGTTGTCCTCTATATCCCAAATTGTATTTAAAATATCGTTCGTGGAAATTTGACTTGTCGAGAGGAAATTTACCACGCCTGATTGACAAACATTAGTCGGAGTAAATTCTGCGACCGGGCTTTCTAAAATTTCTATTTCATATTCAATGGAATCTACGCAACCTGCATCTGATTGGACCCACAATTCTACAGGATAAATTCCTGCCTCACTAAACTGATGCGAAAAAACTAATGAGTCCGATTGGAAACCATCCCCAGAACTCCAACGCAGCGAATCCAATTCGGAATTTTGAAAAACGCTGGTGTTTTCCAAAAGAGTTTGACCCGTGCAATTGGTTTGAACTGCATAATTGGCCACTAGTGTGGTTGGTTCTAAGGTTGCAGTTAATAAAACCTGACAACCCGTAACAGAAGTAACAAGGCATGTGTATTCATCGCCCTCAACTGAATTTACTACAGTAATACTCGGAGTTGTTTCTCCAGTGCTCCAGAGATAAGTCGCGAATCCTTCCGGAGCATTTAAATACGCAATTAAATTCTCGGAATTCAGACAAAATCGAGCATCGATTTCAAGTGGTGCACAAGATGCTTCAACATAGGCATAACCAAAATGACCGCCTAAGGCACAATCTCCTGTGGCTAAATCCAACGTTACTATTTGCCCCATGTACGCAGATGCATCGACTCCAACAGTTGTCCAATTCTTATATACAATGCCACCACAATTTTGAAATCCATCTATTTGAGCTGATGCAACAACTTGATAGAACGTGCAAGGGATTGGCTGTCCGTCAGAAGTTCTTAATTGAGCTTCAAATCGCGGCTGCTCAAACACCTCATGTCCTGGATCCTCCAAAAAAACAGCGTATCTATAAATTATTAAATTAGAGGTTGGCGTAATTGAAAAGTCAAATGTTATTCTTTCCGCTTCAGAGCCTACACTAGAATTACCTAATTGAATTGAATAGTTTCCTCCAGGATAAACTGTTGGAATTTGCGCACAACCCAATACCGTTTGATCAAAACCGGGGGTAGTTATGGTATGCCTTCCAGCGACAATTCCCGGAGTTGGTGTGCTTACATCACAGCAATTACCTGTAAACCCCATCCAATTGACTGTAGAACCAAGTTCAAGGTCGGCATTTAAGCATTGTGAATGTATGTTCTGAAAAACAAAACAAACAAAGAATAGGAAAAGTGCATGTCGAATATTCTGCAATGTCTTGGCGTTTATATTTTAATAAATTTCAAAATTTCATCCCCCAATTTGAAACAATAAACACCTACTGCTTGAAGATCTAATTCAATCCGGTTGTGGCCGAAGTAGATTCCTTCAGAAACTAATTTTCCACTACCATCGAATACATAATAACGTTGACACATGGCAGAGGAAATCTTCGAAAAATGAATTGCATTATCGAAGTAATAAATAGATCCTAAATCATTCTCATCAACTCCAGTTGGTGTAATATGAACCACACAAATGTTGGTGGTGTCGGAACATAGGTTGGTTGTAACGATACATTGCAACCACTCGTTCTCGTTTTGCCAATCGGCTGTAAGAATTTGAAGATTGGGTGTTGATGTTCCAACGTAATTCGCACCATCCGAAATGTTCATCCAACCGAAGCCAATGTTCGACCGCCATTGATATGTGGCGCCATTCGTAATGGGTGTGATAGCAATAATTGGAGAACTGTTTAAACTCACATTTAAAACTGAAGGGATATTCGATGAAGCTATATCGCAGAAATTAATTGTGACAATATTAGACATATCGGAACACCCTCCATCTGGGCTGTTAATGACGCATTGAAATTGTTGATTGACGTTGTTCAGGTTAACGTTTGAAACACTCAATTGCGAGGTGTTTACACCTGAGAATTGACCTGCATTGAATAAGTTCGTCCAAACACCATTTACGAGTATCTGCCATTGGTAACTCACTCCCGCTGAGGCAACGCAATTGAAATAAACTATTTCTCCAAGATTTGCTTCAACTGAAACAGGTTGAACAAGAATTGAAGCATCAACGAAATTAACTTCGACATGGGCAGAATCCATGCAATACAAACCATTGATGTATGCGGTAACATATAGATCATAATAGTTGAAAGATGGCTGACTAATAATAATAGGATTCAGTGTGACTGTAGTATCCATAACTGTTGGATAATACCCCGGAAGCCAATCATCCGAGACTATAATTCCATTCGCAGTTGCAGACAACGTAATGGGAAGAGAACAAGTGTTTACTATTGAATCTGTTACAGTATTCGGCCCCACCGCTTCAATTGAAATAGTATCAGATAAAACACACCCATTAGACAATGTTGCCAAAACCGAATATTCATTCGGTCCGTATTGTGAAGGGGAAAAATTAGCAGTCCCATTTCCGTCTTCCCAATTCAAAGTGTTCCCTTGCCAAGAAATACTATCTGTTGCTGCTGTCGTAACGCTGTTAAAATTTATACCCCAATTAAATAACCACCCATCATCTGAATCCCACATATCGCAAAATTCTATTGTCCAAGTGCCATTTATCGGACAACCAATCAAATTAGAAAAAGGTTGAACACTCGTATACACTCCACTCGGTAGTGTTCCGCCGGCATTAGAAGCCCATGTACCATTACTTGAAGTTGGTGTCCATGAATATGAGTAACCAATACCAGGCGGATCGCTTAAGCCCATTATATCTATCGGCTCACCAAGAAAAGTCCCGCTTCCGCCTTGTTGGTGAGTTACCATCGATTGACCATTAGGACAAATCAAGGTAATTACTAAATCACCCATAAAGCTGTGTTCAAAATTGATGTGCAATGAATTAATTTGTTCCAAATTTGTTAGAATTGGATCTAAATAATTCGAAACATTCAAGTTGAATGATTGACACATAGTCTGATTATCCGAGATGTACTGTATGTTATTATTCAAGAAGACTCCATTACTCGAAAAATTAGGTATTTCCAAAAGAGTAGTGCCACCATAACAAACAGTGTCTTGACTTGTAGTAATTTCAAAATCCTGTTGAAAATAATCGCAGCCATAAATTGTTACGGAATCTGAAATTGTCGGACAAAAAGAATTGAGAGACGATGTTAAATAACATCTGAACCACTTCCCATAATTGCTCTGATTTAAATTGTTAACAACTAGAGAGGATGTGCTCGCACCAGCATATTGACCTGCATTGAATAAATTTATCCATTGGCCATTGAATAATGTTTGCCATTGGTATGTTATTCCTGCCGTATTTAGAGGAACGGAGATAGTAAAATTAGCAACCCCACCTAAAGGAGCAAACACATCATTAGGTTGATTAGTGATAGCTACTTCACAAGCAATTATCCCGTCACAGTTCTCGTCTATACTATTGTAAAATACCTCAACAGACCCGGGATGAATCGTAGGATTTGAATCATTGCAATCTGTTGAAATTGAATAGTAATTGGATAATTGATTACAAGTGTATACTACGGAATCACCGGCATAACCATCGTTATCTGCATCGACAAAAAACATTTCAACTGAGTTGTTTAAATTAAATGACCCAGATTCTATGATTACACTTGATTTTAAAGCTTGGTCAGAGCCATTGGCGATTGCCAATCTAATGTGGTATGTTTCTCCGCAAATTAAATCGTACTGTGCACCAATTTTCAGGGTAAATCCATTCAAATTAATTGGAATCATATTCTGCGTATTATCAATGAAATAAGTAGAATTGAGCACATTGTTTACCGAACTTATTGTAATTGGAATCGGTGGGGTTGATTCTGGAATAATAGCAATATTAACAGCTCCACCAGGAAAAGCCGACGGAGAAGAATATGAACCAATAATCCCTGGACCACTTAAAAAGAATGCGAATACATCATTGTACTGTGTATTCACCCAAGTTAAGTATTCATCTGAACCGAAGATGTAATTGAAACTCAGGCTGTTTCCTTGTGATACAAAATCAAACTCTAATGTAGCTATATTATTTACAGAACTTACAGTAAAATTAGGTAAACCTGTTGTTGAATTCGACTGTCCAATAAGTGGTGGAACTGAATTCGCTACATATAACAAATCCATTTCAGTCAAGATAAGCTGTGAATTCAATCCAGAACCGGCTTGATTGATTGTTACAATATCGTCATTCATGTATCCAATACCAACTGAAGCAATATAAATACTTGTAATTATACCGGCGGTTGCAGTTATATTCACAGACATGCCTGTGCCGTTTCCGCCAGCGACCGAAATGTTGTTACCTGTCGTATAACCAGTACCTCCAGATAACAATGCAAACCCACCAATATTTGGGGTAATGGGCGAACCGACGAAATTCGGCACAATTTCTCGGGCGTCAGAGCTACCGAGAACAATTCCATTGGTAATTTGAATATTAGAATCCGTATTTCCCGACATCTGACCTAACTGCTGCGACACTCCACTAAAGATTGCATTAGAATAACTAATACTTGGCCCCAGCAAAGCTTGAACAGCCTGGTCAGCCGAAACGTAAGACACTGTTAATTGTGATAAAACATTATTCGAATGAAGAGAAAAGAATAAAAGAAAAGTCAGAAAGCTTATTTCGCGGAATCTTCGACTCAAAAAAGTAAGAGCATTATCCAAAATAATTGATTTACTTTTCATTCGGATTTTTTTGGTTAGTATCTTTCGTTTATTCGATTCTTTAACAGTCAGAGTGGTTGTAGGAACTTCAATCATATCAAAAAATCACTACCTCTTCACAACCTTCCCTGTCTGCCTAGATCCGTTTACATAAACAGAAAGCAAGTAAGTTCCAGTGGCGAGTGATTCAGTGTTGATTGTTGTTTGTCTTACGCCCATGCCTTGAAGAAGTTTTCTTCCTGTTAAGTCGTGGATTTCGTAGTTGAATTTCCCTTCTACTTTCAAGGTTAATTCGTTGTTCATTGGATTCGGAAAGGCCTTTACATTAAACGCATTTTCTTCCCCAACGAATTCTATCCAGTCGTTGATGTTATAGGTTGTGTTCGTGATGATGGCTTCGTTCCAATCGAAATAAATGTAGGCCGTGTTTGTAATTACACTTCCAATCGGATTACCCGGATTTTCACGCATGCGGAAAACGAAATGCCCTTGACTCAACTCTTGACTCACGCTGCTGTCTGGCAGCCAAATGTTATTGAACTTAAATCGAAGAACACCATTACCGAAATTCTCTACTTCTACTTCGTGGGTAGAATAAATTAACTCGAAGGTTGACCAATTCAATTCTGCATCGAGTGTGTCTAGGATGTAAATGTTTTGCGCTGGCGCCGTGCCGGTATTTTGAAAACGAACGGTGTACTCCAACTCATCGTCTTCCCCAAAGTTAATATCGCTCTCTGAGAAGCCACTCATTTCATTTTCATGAAACGTTTTGCGATAGACGTTTTTATCGTTCGGATCGTAACTGTTTCCTAGAATTTGAAGTAATCCGCCTTGATTGTTCCCGTTGTAGCAATCGGAAACTAAGTTGGGTGTAATGGTTGAGTTGAAGAGATGTTGGGTACCGTCGGCTAATCCAAACGGTATATTAAAGAAGAGAATATCGGTGTTGTTGAAGCCAGGGCTAATAGAACCGAGATTCCAAGTAATGCTGTTACCCGAAATTACGTAATTCGGATTTTGAATGGAGGACGTTTGAATGGTCACTCCCTGTGGCCACGTTAATTGAAGAGAGTAATTGGCAGCTTCTGGACCGTAATTCCCCCAGTTTAATTTTATCCAAGCTGTTTGATTTTGGTAATAGCCGAGCCATGGCGTTACTGTTGTCCACAAATCGGTGCAAGTGTTGTTGCATTGTACCGGAATGGAAAGCGGTTGACTACTTGCGAGTGTGTCTCCATAGATATAGAAAATGTTGTTGCTTGCCATGGTATAACCGTTATTGGCTAACCACGTTGAACTAATGGTAGCTTGCGCATAACCGGTCACTCCGAAAATGGCTCCGCAATAATGAAAGTATCCGCTGGTATCTGAATAAACGGTTATTGCCGTTGTGCTACCCCCTTGATAATTATCAATCGTTATTGGTGCATTAACCAAAGGCATCTCACCAAAGTTCTGAATGCCATCGTCGTTGCCGTCACAAAAAACATTTCCCTCATAACACAAGACAGGAAACGGATTGAAGTTGGTGCAATTTATAGGGAAAAGAGTATCGCTATTAAATCCGTAAGCCGGTCCATAAAATAAATCATGTCCCAAATAAGTTATAGTCGGGTTGACTCCACTATATCCTAAGTTCAATAAATAATTTGGATTTATTGAAATCTGAATGGTGTCTCCAGGAAGACCTGGAGTTCCGTAAGAAATAATAAGATCCCCATCACTGTACGCGAAAATTTCACCTTGATAATTATTAAGCGAGAAGCTGTTCCCATAAGTTGTAGTTGAAAAACTGTAACCTGTATTTAAATTAGAAATGGTAATAGGCACATTGGGAATTCCGAATTCATTCCAATAATTGTAGAAGTCGTCATTGTTTTGATCACAAAATAACAACCCCTCAGTTTGTAAATAGCCGCTGGCAACTTCAAAAGTATCGCATGCGTTATAAACACAACCGCCGACGAATTCTGCATTTAAGCAGGCTGTAACATATGAAGCACCGATTATTGAGGGAAAGATAGCCGTACTTTGATTCGAAATGATTGGAGTACCAATGGGCTGGGCGTTGAAATCAAATGCCGTTATTTCCCAAGCATGATTGGTAATGTTTGTTTCCGATGATGTTTGGTAAGTTGCACTAAAGTCGGCTGCAACATGTTGTGATATGTTGGTTGCGCAATTAACGAAGGGTGAACAAACGAGAGAAACATAAAAATTAATTTGTCCGCCACAATTATATACAACATTAGAGCCTGAGTAGACACTTGCACTATAACCATTATTGGCAAGAAAGGTTGAATCTACAATTAGTTCATAAGACCCTAATGGCATGCCAAAAATGGGAGGTATTGGATTACCCGTGTTTAATTCTAGATTGACAGATAACCCAGTCTCAATATTCACAAGTATAGCAGGAATTACTTGGCTTATTGTTTCTTGAAAAATACCATCGCCGTTGCAGTCTATGGGTATTATCATATCCACCCAATAATTTCCTGTGGTTACATAAAAATGTTGGCCAACATTAACGCTTCTCACGTTACTTGCACTCGTTTGATTCTGAGAATTCAGTACTGTAGTGGTAATGGAGTAATTGCCTGGGGTGTTATAATGGTGAGAAACTACAGGCGATATTGTTACAAAAGAATTCAGAACCGAAGTATTGCCGAAATGAGTGGTGGTAGCGCCGTCCCCCCAATTGACAACTACCGTGAATTGCGTTGAAGAAAAATTAGTTCCCTGAATCAATTGTGTAATTTCATTCGTCGAACTGGCAATTGTCCCTGTTTTAAACGACATGGTTATCAAAGAGTCGCAATTAGTATCTGAGAATACATAATTCGAAGGGGTTGCATAGGTATTTCGGTAAGGTACCAACCCGGTAATTTGAAGTCCTTGAGCGAATGATTCTAATGAAACAATACACAAGAAAAGAATGAGTAGTTGACGCATGGTTTTATTTCTTTAAATCGAATGTGTACTTACCTGGCTGAGTACCACCCACGATATCGGTAATTTTAAAAATGTAATAGGTAGCTGAAGTGGATTCCTTCAAAATATAAATGTCTCCGACATACAATGAATCGGTGACATTCAAATGTTGAGTAGAATTAAATAACGATGGTAAATCCGCGCGTTGAACTTCATCGAAGTTTACCAATGGAACATATGCAAATTGAGAGCCATTTGGAGAATACCACTTGTAAGCTAATTCATTCGAACCAGACAATGTGTCGGTGCTAAACTCTTGCAATTGAGGAATAGATTCTGAAGGTTGATCAGAACTATAAAACAATGCCGAGCCACTTTCCAAATCAAATGCATTGAAGATTGTATTATGAATAGAGTAAAACTCCAAACCACTTTGCAACTGAAGCGGTGAACTTGTTAAATATATTCGCTTAATGGCCATTGAAGCATTTCCTTTCGCGTCGTATAGCACAAAACGTAAATAAACAGTCTGCCCTTCGGCAAAGCCATTTGAAAAATTCTTCGCATAAATCGCAGTGTATTCCTGGCCAAATAAAGACATCGTTGTATCGAGTTGCTCAGGCTGCGTTTCAGTTGATAGATAAACATCTAGTCGATCTAAATTATTCCCACTGAAACAATTCACATTCATCCAAAAATTTTCTAAGCCCGATTGGAAAAAACTCCCACCCGGATTAAATACCAAGGTGGGAGAATCATCCTTTTCACATGAACCAATTAATACCGCTATTGCTAACAGTAAACCATAAATGTGCTTTTTCAAAACTCGAAGATCTTAATAGACATTGCTGAATATATTAATTGCAGCCCATGGTACCAGATCCGGCGTAAGTCGAATAAGTCAAGTCGTAATCAATCGTTGAAAAATCTGTTTCTATCCCCCAGTAGTTTCCATCAAAGGTCATGTCACCACCATTAACAGTTATGTCACCATCTTTAGAAAAATAGAAGGCGCCAAAGCTATCACTATCAAAGGCAAAAACAGCTGCAAATGCTAATCCTTGTGCTAGTGGATCCTCTGTTATCCAATCAAATACTTGGTAACTACCAGCCGCTTGAAAGTCGTAGACAATGTACTCTGCGAAACCATAGAAGAAATCGCCAAAAGAAGCTGAATCAGCGTTCGATAACATTGAAAAATCTGCGTCTAAGCCAATCACAGCAGAAAATCCGTCGATAGGCATTTCACCAAACACTCCACCAAAAAGAGCTGTGTAAGCACTTAAATCAAATGCCAAGCAGATGGTATTTACAGTTAAACTAGTATTACCTGCTGTAATCGTTGACGTTGCACCTGAACCCGATGTTAAATCCGATGATGAAAAATAAATGATTGCATAACCACCTTCGGCATATACAGTACCGGACTGTGGATTAGCGAAATCCCATGATTTCGGCAAACTAATACTTCTTTCTTCAAGATTAAAATCTACCAATCGCTTCTTTTCTTCATCGAATACCCTGATAATAATCGGTGTGTTTCTAAATACTGCTTGAAGTTTTTCGAATTTACTCTTCTCCAACTTAAGTTCAGTAGGAGTTATTTCAATGTCTGTAATCTTGTTACAGGACAGAGCCGTCAAAACCAAAATTGGTAAAATAATTCGAATTAATTTTTTCATAACACAAAATTTATTTAGTTAAACAACCAACCTAAACGAAAAGTACCTTGATAGGTTGGACCCCAATTGAAAGAAGTGTTATTCCCCTTAGAATCTAAATCTTCCATTGAAACCTCTGGATTGTCGTACTTCGTTTTACTTATTCCTTTCATCTCCTTCGAAAATCCAAAACCCATTTCTAATCCAAAAAATAATTGTTCTCCAAAATAATAATCCATTCCTGCAACTGCATTTAGACCAAGTGTTGAATTTCGAGTTGAAGAAACGGTTGTTGCAATTTGAGATTCAGTCATCCATTGAGATTCAGTGGAATTCTTTGTCCATTCAACTTGCAATAAAGCCTCCGCACCGATATAAGGCGACAACTTATTGTTCCCGTCAAAATGTTTCTCAAATCCTGGGCGAAGAGTTAAATTTCTATCTGAACTTAAAGATAGAAGTTCCAATAAATCTCCATCAGCCTCTTGAGTTATTGTTTTTGATCTCGAACCACCCAAAAATGCAGTAAGTCTCAAAGCCGTATTATCATCCTTAAAATGTCTGAAACGAATTCCGCTAATCTTAACGGGTTCACTACCTAACGGCGCTACTTGTAATTCAAGACTGTGATCACCTGACGATTGTTTTTGAGCTGAAGCAAATTGGAAGGAAAAGGCCAGAATGCCCGAAATGAATAATGTACCTAATTTCATAAAATTGATTTTTTTTGTTCTTACTTAAAATAATAATGTATTCCACCACCGTACAACAATCCTGTAGCTGTCGCAGCTGTTAAACCATATGATCCATATGATCCAACGCCTAACTTCCAGTTAATTCCTAAATCTCCACCCAAGAATTCTGGGAACCACTCCACACCGCCACCAACATTCCAACCGAACCAAGAGTAGTTGTCAATTGTTCCGAACACCCCGTCATCATAATTGATAGAACCACGGCCTACACCCACATATAGAAATGGAGAGAAATTATTTTTTTCTTCGAAACAATAATTCAATTCAGCACCAATGTTTGTCCAAGAAACACCTGCACCATAACCACGACGATTAAATGTAACTTGACCTTTTACTTTGTCTGTAAATGCAAATCGAGCACTTAATCCTGAAGCAGGATAAGTATAGTTCAACCCCAATCCGAAAGTTCTGTTTCCACTTTTTCTGCGTGGTGCAAAAAGTTCAGATTCATTTGATTTCATTCCGCTCTGGGCAACCATTGCACCGAACGACATTGCACTTAAAACAAGCGCTAAGAATAGTTTTTTCATTTTAATTAAAGTTTAGTGATTCAAATATAAACAACTTCTTTACACTATTTGCACACATATGTGCTTTTTTGTTTCCGTAAATGGTTTGAACTTGCACACATGGCTGTGCACCGAGGACAAATATTAGAGAACGCAATTCGCGAAAAAGGAATAACTTTCGCAGCAGCAGCAAAGCGTTGTAAAATAAGCCGAAGAACACTCTACAACTACCTCGAAAATCCTGAACTTCCTTGGCAAAAAATCATCGAATTCGAAGAGAACCTTCAACTCGATTTGGGAAAGCACTTTACACAATTGAGAAAATACAAATCTGTAAAGTCAGAGCCACTCATTCTCCAAGAACCACATGAAGCCGTGTACTGGAGAAATAAATACATTGAGCTTTTAGAAAGATATGCTTTGCATCTCGAAGCACGCTGAGGTCTGCGACGAATGTGCTAGCACGAATGCCCTTGGGGCGACATTACCCGCGTAGCGCGGCTGTTAGGCCGTACGAGAGGGAACGATTCTCGCACTCATAAACGTCAAAGACATTCGTGCTTGCACATTCGTTGCTTCGCAACATTCTACTGCGTAAGCAGTTTCCCTGCCGTCTTCGCCACAACTTCTTCCAACGTCACCTCCGGAGCCAATTCAACCAGATGAAACGCGCCATCACGAATATCGAATACACCTAAATCGGTGACTACTTTTTTAATGCAATGAATGCCAGTTAGAGGCAGAGAACACTGCGGCAATAACTTCGAATTACCAGCCTTGTCGCAATGCTGCATGGCGACAATAATGTTCTTCGCGCTAGCCACCAAATCCATGGCGCCGCCCATTCCTTTCACCATCTTACCCGGAACCTTCCAATTGGCTATGTCGCCATTTTCACTGACTTCCATGGCTCCTAAAATGGTAAGATCTACTTTCTGCGCGCGAATCATTCCGAAGCTCATAGCGCTGTCGAAAATAGAAGACCCGTCGCGCAAAGTAACCGTCTGCTTCCCTGCGTTAATCAAGTCTGCGTCTTCTTCTCCTTCAAATGGAAAAGGGCCCATACCCAAAATTCCGTTCTCGCTTTGCAACTCAACTTCCATTCCTTCGGGAATGTAATTCGCCACTAACGTGGGAATTCCAATACCTAAGTTCACATACGTTCCGTCTTGAACTTCTTGCGCAATGCGCTTCGCGATTCCAATTTTATCCCAAGCCATAATTATACTCTTTGACGAACAGTACGCTGCTCAATTCTTTTTTCGTAATTCACTCCCTGAAAAATGCGGTGCACGTAAATGCCCGGTGTATGAATGTGATCGGGGTCTAACGTTCCAAGCGGCACCAATTCTTCCACTTCAACTATGGTAATCTTTCCGGCCATAGCCATCATAGGGTTGAAGTTGCGCGCCGTAGAGCGAAACACCAAGTTACCCATTGCATCGCCCTTCCAAGCCTTCACCAAGGCGAAGTCTGCGTCGAAGGCTTCCTCCATTAAATACTTCTTTCCCTTGAACTCGCGCACCTCTTTTCCTTCCGCTACTTCCGTTCCAACACCCGCAGGAGTAAACACCACAGGCATTCCGTATCCTGCAGCCATGCAGCGCGTAGCCAAAGTACCTTGTGGAATTAGTTCCACTTCCAATTCGCCACTCAACATCTGACGCTCGAATTCCGCGTTCTCGCCAACGTAAGAGCTAATCATTTTTTTCACTTGCTTTTGCTGAAGCAACAAGCCCAACCCGAAGTCATCAACTCCAGCGTTGTTCGAAATACAGGTGAGGTCTTTCACCCCCATTTTCACCAATTCCGAAATACAATTTTCTGGAATACCGCACAAGCCGAATCCACCCACCATGAGCGTCATTCCCGAGGTTATCCCTTCGCATGCTTCCGCTGCAGAAGTTCTTACTTTATTAAATCCCATAATCTATTTTATTCTGGCACGTCGCCGTCAAATTCCAATTCACCGTTGAAGAACTCTTCCATTCCATCGCCAAATCCATCGTCGAATAAGTCTCCCATGCCTCCGCTTGTACATTGGAAGCGAAGAGGATCATACTCCGTTGGCGCTTCGAAATCTCCTTTCGAAAGCGTAATGCGCGGGTCTTTGTAAATGCTATTCATGAAATAGCCGAATATCGGAAGCCCTGTGTTCGCGCCTTGTCCAAGAGCCGTGCTCGAGAAACGAACCGTCGGATCTTGTGCGCCTACCCAAACACCCGTTACCAATTCCGGAGTCATTCCAACAAACCAACCGTCGGTGTTGTTCTGCGTGGTTCCCGTTTTTCCAGCAAGCGGATAAGGAATTTTTCCATACTTCGGATTCGAACGAATACGCGACGCCGTTCCGAAATCACATACTCCTTTCATCAGCTTCACCGTCTCATAAGCGATACCCGGCTCAAGTGCCTGATCAATCACTGGATCTGCTTCATAAATTAAATTTCCATTCTTGTCTTCCACACGCATGATGAACGTCGGTTCTATGTACAAGCCGTGATTAACTAGCGATGCCTGTGCACCTACCAATTCGTACACCGAAAGTTCACACGCTCCAAGCGCAATAGAGTATGCCATTGGAATGTAACTTTTAACACCCATGTGGCGCATCATGGCAATGACAGGCTCCGGTCCGAAACGCGCAATGAGCGTGGCCGCTATCGAGTTCACCGAACCCGCCAAGGCCTTCGCCATGGTGTACGTTCCGCCCGCTCCGCCTTTCGGACACCAGCGTGTTCCATTCGGTAAGTCTATGCATCCCGCACCTGTAATCTGATCACACGGTTTCATGCCCATACGCATAGACATCGCATAAATAAACGGTTTGAAGGTTGAACCCACCTGACGTTTCGAAAGAAATACGTTGTCGAATTTGAAATACTTGTAATCGATTCCACCCACCCACGCTTTCACAAATCCGTTACGCGGATCCATAGACATCATACTCGCGTGCAAAATGGTTTTGTGATAAACAATACTGTCATACGGAGTCATAGTAGTATCCCTGTAACCCCCGTGTCTGTATACCGTCATGCGAACAGGCTTGTTAAATTCAGCAAGCACCTCCTCTTCGGTTCGAAGCTTCCACGTGTATCCGCAACCTCCCGCATCTTCTTTGCAATGGAAATGTCCATCTTTTGTTTCAATGTATGAAGCAGGCCTTCCGCAATCGGGACACATCTTGCCTGAAAGCTTTTTGTAACGATCACTTGTCGTTATCGCTTTCCTCATAATTGCTTCTTTATCACCCGTCGAAATTCCCGAATAAAAGGGATATTTATCTTTCGGACGCTGCCTCACGTTTCGTGTAAATGCAGGCTGAAGTTCTTTACTCAAATGCTCTTCCACCGCATGTTCAGCGTGGGCTTGCATGTTTTTATCCAAGGTGGTATAAACCTTCAATCCGTCTTCATATATGTTGAAAGGAGTGCCATCTCCTTTCTTGTATTTCAACTCGCCATTGGCATCGCGCGTTTCTAAAATTTCAGTGAGTTTATGTCGAACCGCTTCGCGGAAATATGGCGCTTGTCCTTCATCGTGCGACACACGCGAAAACTTAAGACCCAATGGTTCAGTTCGATATTTCTCGTAGTCCGTTTCCGAGAGTTTTCCGTACTTAACCATTTGCGCCAACACAACTTCTCGTCGCTTAGTTACCAGCGAATCGCGTTTTATCGGATTGAATAACGAAGAGTTCTTCAACATCCCCACTAACATGGCACCTTGCGGAATTGTGAGCGAGTCGGGCGATGTAGAGAAATAAACATTCGCTGCACTTTTAATTCCAACGGCTTGATTCAAGAAGTCATATTGGTTCAAATACATCGTAAGAATTTCTTCTTTCGTGTAAACGCGCTCGAGGCGCAATGCAATCACCCACTCTTGCAATTTCTGTCCAATACGTGTGAAGATTGAAACGTCTTCAAAGTCACGGGTGAATTGCAATTTTGCAAGCTGCTGGGTAATTGTACTTCCACCACCGTCTGCTCCCAGGGAAAAGGCCGCACGTGCTAAACTTCGAACATCAATTCCACTGTGTTGCCTGAAACGTACGTCTTCCGTGGCAAGCAGCGCATCAATTACATGCGGAGGAATTTCCTGGTACGTAATGTCTGAACGGTTTTCCTTGTAGAACGAACCAATGGTTGTTCCATCTGAAGCGTAAATCTGTGATGCCAATCCAATTTTCGGATTCGCTAATAAATCAATGTTCGGGAGTCCGCTTAACAATACTGCGCCAAGGACCAGCGTGAAAAAAATCCAAGGCGACATTCCTATCCACCAAAGGATTTTAGCATATTTTTTTTCCTGTTCGGGCGTGTTTTCCATAGGTACTGATTAACGCGTTTTTCGGCGTAAAATTTCAACAATCAAAACTAACCCATCTACTGCGCCTTGCCGAAATAATTCTTTATTTTTTCGGCTATTTTTTCCCCTACGACTTGTTCAATTTCTTTTTGTGTGGCCTGTTTTATTCTTGAAACAGAAGAAAAATGTTGAAGCAACTTCTCAATGGTCTTCTTACCTACACCCGCAATGTTTTCCAATTCGGAATGAATGGCACCCTTGCTTCTTCGCTGTCTGTGCTTGCTTAATCCGTATCTGTGCGCTTCATTTCGCAAATGCTGAATGATCTTTAAACTCTCGCTGCGCTTATCTAAGTAAATGGGTATGCTATCTCCCGGAAAGAAAATTTCTTCCAAGCGTTTCGCAATTCCTATAACCGCAATCTTTCCACGTAAACCCAACAAGTCCAAGGACTCCATGGCCGATGAAAGCTGCCCTTTTCCACCATCGATAATCAACAATTGCGGCAACGGTTGTTCTTCTTGAATCAAACGCGAATACCTTCTGTAAATGGCTTCGCGCATGGAAGCAAAATCGTCTGGCCCCACAACCGATTGAATGTTGAAGATGCGATAATCCGACTTACTTGGCTTGGCATTTTTGAAAACCACACAGGCACTCACCGGATTCGTTCCTTGAATGTTCGAGTTGTCGAAACACTCAATGTGGACAGGCAATTCAGACAAGCGCAAATCTTTCTTCATGGTTTCCAAAATGCGCTGTGTATTGCGCTCTGGGTCCAAGAAAGCCGCGCGTTTGCGAGCTTCCAACAAGAAGTGATTCGCATTTTTCAATGAAAGGTCTACCAACTTTTTTTTGTCACCACGTTGCGGAACATGCAGTTCAACACCTGAAATTTTTTCGTTGATTTCAATAGGAATAAGTGCCGATTTCGCTTGACTGTTCATGCGTTCGCGGAACGAACGAATGATGAAGGCCAGCACTTCTTCATCTGTCTCATCGAGCTGTCTCACCACTTCTGCCGTGTACACGTGCACAATGCTTCCGCGCATAACATGCATGTAATTCGCATAGGTGCTTTGCGCATCGGAAGCAATGGAAAAGACTTCCACATTATCAATATCTGTATTTACAATCGTAGACTTCGCTTGGAAATTTTCCAAGGTTTGAATACGCTCTTTCAGCTGCTGTGCTTGCTCAAATTTTTGCTCGGAAGCCAGTTGAAGCATTTCCTTTTTCAGGTTCTTCACGGCCTCTAAATATTCCCCTTTAATAATTCGCTTGATATGCTGAATGCCTTGCTGATAGTCTTCTTCACGCTGCTTGCCCACGCAAGGACCCAAGCAATTTCCCAAGTGGTATTCCAAACACACTTTGAATTTTTTCGCTTGAATATTCGCCTTTGAAAGGTTCAGCGTGCAGGTGCGAAGGGGATAAAGTTCCTTGATTAAATCGAGGATGGAATACAATGATTTTCCAGAGGTGTAGGGCCCGAAATACGTTGAACCGTCGTTCAGAATTTGACGTGTACTGTGCACACGGGGAAAGGGTTCGTTCTTAATCACAATGCTCGCGTATGACTTGTCATCCTTCAACAAAATGTTGTAGCGCGGCTTGAATTTTTTAATGAGCGAATCTTCCAACAGCAACGCATCCGATTCCGTTTCAACCACGGAATACTTGATGTCGCGAATTTTCTTGACCATTAACTTGGTCTTGATACTGTCGTGTTTAATCTTGTTGAAATAACTCGTCACGCGATTCTTCAGCACCTTCGCCTTGCCCACGTACAAGATGGAACCGTTCTCGTCGAAGAACTGATAAACGCCCGCCTTTTCAGGCAGGGCCTTCAATATACTTTTGATGTGATCGGAAACTTCCACAAGACAAATATCGGCATATCTTCGCCACAATGAATTTTGTAACAGGGGCGACAGGTTTAGTTGGAAGTCATTTAGTTCTTCGATTGGTGGAAGAAGGAATGCCTGTTACTGCTTTGTTTCGCAATGAAAAAGGCAAATCGGAAGTTCAGAATCTCTTTCAATTTTACGGAAAAGAAAATCTGTTTTCTCAGGTTGAATGGGTAAAAGGCGATGTGGAAGATGCCGATGACATGTATGAATTGACGGAAGGCATTGACATTGTTTTTCACTGCGCAGCCATTGTTTCGTACCACAAGAAAGAAGCGTCACGCATGTTGGAAGTGAACATTAACGGGACGAAGAACGTAGTGAACGCTTGCATTGAAAACGACGTGAAGCAATTGATTCACATTAGTTCTATTTCAGCATTGGGAGATTCAAAAGGTGAAATCATTGATGAAGAGACACCGCGCAATTTCAACGATTATCATTCGAACTATTCGAAATCTAAATACCTATCTGAACAAGAGGTGTGGCGCGGAATTCAAGAAGGTTTGAATGCAACAATTTTAAATCCAGGCGTGGTCTTCGGACCGAACGCTTGCGAGCGCAGTTCCGGAACCATGATCGCACGCATAGACAAAGGCCTTCCAGCTTTGCCTGCGGGAGGAAGTGGGATTGTTTCTGTGTTGGATGTGGTGGAAGTAATGGTGCGCGCAGCAAAGCAAACACCAACAAACGAGCGTTATATTTTGTGTGCGGAAAACGTTCGCATGTCGGAACTCTTCACCAAAATTGCAAACGCCCTAAACGTGAAGATTGGAAAAAGCATAGCCAAAAAATGGCAAATTGTTTTGGTGTATTACATGGAAGCCTTGATTGAATTGTTCACCGGAAAACGCGCTTCCATAACGCGAGAGATTATTCGCAATTACGATGAAGTGAAACGATTCGATGGAAGTAAAGCAACACGTGTTTTCGGATTTCAATACCGAAATACCTTCGGAAGTATTGAAGATACCGTAAGATTTTATAAGATTCTATCGAAAGGTGCTTCGCAAGCGAACTAGCAAAGAAAAAGCCCCTTCAACAACGTTGAAAGGGCTCCTTAACCAAACCAAACCTCAAAACCCAAATCGTATTATCTGTCGGCGTAAATCCAAACGCCAAGCTGGATGTTCATGTTCTTTTCCATAGTCGTTTTCTTTTTCTTTTAACAAAAGTGTAAAAGAGTCCCGCTCCAAAATTTTCCGATAAAGCAAAGGCCCCGATAAACAGATTATCGGGGCCTTTCAGTTCAGAAGTGGTTTTTATTATTCCACAATAAGCATCTCAACTCGACGGTTTCTAGCTCTACCGTCTTCGGTGTTGTTCGGAGCAATTGGCTTGTCTGGACCGAAGTACAACACTTCGAAGCGGTCGGCTGCTACGCCTTTGCTTATCAAGTATTTCTTCACAGACTCAGATCTGCGTTTCGAAAGATTCATGTTTGCGTCACGTGGACCGACATTATCGGTATGTCCAGATATGCGCAGCTTCCAACTTGGATTTGTACTCATAAGGTTTGCCAATTCATTCAAGCTGCTGAACGAGCTTGAAAGAATAACATCGCTACTCGTCTTGTATTCCAAGTTTTCGAAAGCCTTCTTCATCACTTGCTTTTCCTCCTCTTTCAAGATTACCACCTCGGCTTCTTTCGCGAAGCGGAAGAAACCATCTGCTTCTCGGTAAGCATTCTTTCCACGAAGGTTCGGAGCAGTTACGAATACCGTCTTCACGGTGTCTGCGTTGTATCCTTCCAACTTAAACTTAGCAGTTTTCGTTTCTACCGCATTTCCGTAGCTATACACACCACCGCCTTGCTTTACTTTTTCAACTTGTGTCTCTACGTTGAAGTAAGTTAATTCAGCAGCCGGACAACCCTTCAATTCAGCGATTCCGTAAACGGTTGGACAAGCATCTACTTTGTCAATGATGTTGTCTCCGTCTGTATCTGGACAGCCGTTGTATTGAACCAATCCCTTAGTGTCTGGACAATCGTCTACGCGATCCATTACACCGTCTGAATCGCGGTCTGGACAACCGTTGAAAATTGCCAATCCTTTTTCTTCAGGACAGTCGTCTTTTGAATCGGTAATACCATCGCCGTCTTTGTCTGGGCAGCCTTTCAATTCAGCTAAACCTGCCACTTCAGGACAGTCGTCTTTTAAATCCGTAATACCATCGCCGTCTTTATCTGGGCAGCCGTGTAAAGTTGCAAGACCTGGAACATCTGGACAATCATCTTCTTCATCGCGAATGTGGTCGCCATCGCGATCAGGACAACCGCGGTATTCCCATGTACCTGGAACTTTCACACATTGGTCTCTACGATTTGAAACCTTATCGGCATCACGATCTTTGATGCGCTTGTATGCAACGGGGATACGCACCATGACATATGCATCCAATCCGTAAATATCTTTTGAACCTGATCCGTCTCCGCGAAGAAATGCGCGGTATGGATATATACTACTTGTTCCCAATGTTACAGGACCCAAGCGCAAGGCAAGACCTGTGCGTCTTCCCATAAGGCTGTTGTAGCTAATAGGAACGGAAACACCCGCAATGCGATGATCCCATCTTGGTGTTACAGAAATCGTTGTGAAATCATGAATTTTGTTCGGATTCGAATTGAATCCGAAAGCGATAAAGTTGGTTTGGTTGATGTATAAATCTTTCCAAATATGATAATCGATTTGTGTGCTGAAGGCAGTTGGTAAATTCATTTTGTAGTCGGCACCGGATATAGTTCCTCCAAAACGAGCGCTTAGCGTATCGTCTAGTGCTGCAATAGGTGTCGTTCCGAAATCCAATTTCGTAATATCCCAATTTGATGTGTTCGCCGTAAAGTCACCGCTTTGGCCACCTTTAGAGAAGCGAACTCCTCCAAGGTCTGTCATTGAGACACCCACCTTCAACTTGTACTTATTTTCGTTACGCTTCCAAACATTCGTCTCACCATCCATGTCGTGCTTATGCTTTTTATAGTCGGGGCGCCATTCGTAGATCACACCAAAGTCGAAACCTAGTCCCAACTTAGAAACTACCTTATAATTGGCGTTGTCCTGAGATGCTTCGAAGTTCGAAGAGTGACCGTAGCTGACTTCTGCATTGTAGAGAGACAAAGTAGAATCTGAGTGAACTTCATAATCGAGATTATTAATGTACAAATATGCCGACTGCAAACCCTGAAGGCCTTTTAATGTCACTCCGGCTTTTAAAAAGTGTTTCTCCTTGTCCAATAACACTCTTCCAAAACCAAAAGCGTATTCCATCCAACTCATGGTTTGAATGGAAAGATTATCGTTTGTAATTCTTGTATTGTAGAGCGAAGGATAATTCAAACTGTTGTACCCGAAACGATACAACTCTTCATCTACGCCGTCGACATTCAGGTACGTTCTTCCACGCGCTGAAAGCGAAATGGAAGTCTTTTCGTTCAACGAGAGAAGTAACCCTGGCAGATAAATGTTGTTGTTCACGAAAGCACTTCTGTTGTCCTGGAAATTAGCCGTAGTGAAATCCTCAGTAGGAGGAGTCGGATCTAATAGTGGATAAGAAGTCGAGGTTATTCCCCCATCGCGAACCAAATAACTCGGTTTAAAACCAATAAAATTGTTGGCAACCCCGAACCCTGTGCCGAACAATTGAATTTCAAACTTCAGTCGATTATCGGCCAAATTCGCAGGATTCAGCTGCACGCTCGACAAGCCGCCGTAGTTGCTAGACGTAACGCCTAAAAAGTCTTGAGCGTTGGAATTCAATAAAGAAAGTGCGCAAAAAATGAGAAATAAAATTCTTTTCATGAAATAATAATTTTCGGATACTTGGTTTTGGTAACGTAAAGGACGTGCAATAAGTTCCAAGATTGGATGAATATTTTTAAAGTGTTAAACACTGAGCGTTTAAAAAAAAATCGCTGAGAGGAAACATTAATCATTGGTTAACGTACTTTTCCACTGTGAAAAAACTCGTACAATTCGTATTTCTTTTTCTAGTTTCTAAGGCATCTTTTGGTCAAGACTTTCGCTCAATGGCCATTCAGCAATATGCAGAAGGGAACTATGACGTTGCTCTGCACAGTATTAATCAAATAGAAAATTTTGAATCTTGTGATTACTTCGTCAAAGCCAATGCGCTCCAAAAACTCGGACAATTCCAACAAGCCAGTTTAAATTATAACGAAGCCAAATCGAACGGTTGCGGGGAAGAACTCCTTTTGCTCAACAATGGTATCTGCGAATACAATCTCGGTAATCTCAGTGAAGCTGTCCATCTACTGAAACTCTTTGTGCACCAGCACAACACGAATTTTCAAGGCCATTACTGGTTGGCTTCGGCGTATTACCTTCAACATAAATATTCAAAAAGTCGCGATGCATTAGAGGTAGTTTTTTCATTGAATGAATCCTTCGCGCCGGCCTATTTCTTAGATGCCGCCATTCATCAAAGCCGCAAACAGTATGCAGCGGCAGCAGAAACCTTTCTAGAGGCCTACGCTTTGGATAGCACGCTTGAAGATGCGCGTTTACAAGCGGGAATTTCAATGCTCGACATGCAGAAAAACGAAGAAGCCTTAGCCGTATTCAAACAAATGTTGAAGCCGACGAATACGTTTTATGTTCAAGCGTTGTACTACGCCGGTGAGACTTCTTATTTGTTGAAGGAAAACGACGAGGCTTGTAAGTATTGGAGGGCAGCTGCAGAAGCTGGGGATTACGACTCGAAAGAAATTGTTCAAACCTGGTGCGAAAACAAAAAGACACCCATTTTCAAGATGCGATCTTCACGCTTGAAGTTCTAATTCAGAACAACCGTCACACTCCAGTTAGCGCGCACTTCAATGGGTTTTGAAAAAACACTCACGGGTTCACATCTTATTTTTTGTTGAAGATCTGCAATGTCCCATTGGCCGTTTCTGTTCACATCGTGCACCAAACGCACGGTGTATTTCCCTGGCTGAATTCCGCTAAAGACGAGGGTTTCAGCATAATCTACTTTCCGAACCACGATTCCCTTTTCATTGCGAAGCTCCACGAATTTCTTAAAGCTTTTGTCTTCCAACAGTGGAATGGATAATTCCAAATTACCCAATTTCTCAGCCGTTGGAAATTCAAAATTGAGTTGAAGGGTATCGTTAGTGGTTCCGTAAGCAGTTTCCCAAGCTCCTGGCAAAATGCGCAGACTTCCCTTGCCAGTTAACTCACTCGCAGCCGCATCTATTTGAATGGCATGATGTAACGGTGAATTCGTTTCAACAATCGTTGCCGCGGCTTGAATTCCGCGAATGGTTATGTCACACGAGTTTCGTTTCAACACCGCGTAGGACGGCGCTTTCACCAACATTAATTCTTTCGGGTTTTTTTGAATTGGTCCTGAGAATTTAAACTTCTTCAACTTTGGTGATTTCGCCAAATAAGCACTCAACGTATCTGCCGGCTGCTGATCGAATGAGAAAATGACGCCCTCGAAATTGTTATTTGGAAGAGCGCCTTCTCTTCCACCTATAGCGAAAAACAAGGTGTCGCTGTTCTCCAATGACCCGTACCGAAAAGGAATATTTGCGGAAACAGGGGACAATCGAATTCTATCTATCATGCCGTATGCGCCAACAATGAAGCCACTTCCAACAGAATCTGTCTTGAATACATCCTCTGAGATTTTCTCTATTTTCTTCGGAGACAAACGCATATTCAATGGATACGATTGTTCGGTTGAAACAGGTTGCTCTATGAAGTCACCCACTTCGTTCTCATCCCAAATTCTGTTTTCATTTAAATCGGAAAAAGCAGCGATATGAAAAATTGTCTTCGGTAAATAGTTGAAGGTAAACTCTCCCTTTTCATTCACCTTTTTGGCATAAGCCACCGATCCCATTAGACTGTCTGAATACAAGACAACCGTAGCCTTTTCAGGGACACCACCCTTTTGTGCGTCGTAAACAGCGCCGCTAAGTGAAGCTGAATCAAGTTTACTTCCGGTCGAGAAAACAAAATTCAGAGAAGCTTTATTTCCTTCCGTAATATCTGAAATGGCGTTGCCGAATTCAATGGTGTATGTCGTATTCGCCTTCAACGTATCGGTCCACGAAAGCATAGCTAAGCGCTTATTGCAAATGAGCGTAGCCGGTTGTTTCAATGCTGGAGAAACGATTACTTCATTCGCGGCACCTGCTTGAACGAACTCATCGAAATTCAGCACAAGCGTATTTGTTGCAACATTCGTGGCGAATGAGTCGATGCTTTGGGCCAAAAGCTTTGGCGGAGTGACATCTTTCGCACCTCCATTCAGTCCGCGCACCTGAGCGCATCCCACAGCAACGAGCGCGATTCCAATGACAATACTATTTCGAAGATTAAAAAACTTCATTCGCTAAAATATTGGCTATTTCTTCCAAGCCTGTTAGATCATCTTCGTCGAAGAAGTCGAGTTGGGTGCTATCGACATCCAAAACGCCAATCACCTCACTTCCTTTTACAATTGGAACTACAATCTCGCTTTTTGAAGCGCTGCTGCAAGCAATGTGTCCAGGAAATTCATCAACGTTGGGAACAATGATTGACGCCCCATTGGCCCATGAAGTTCCGCAAACTCCTTTTCCATGTTCGATCTGCGTGCAGGCCACAGGACCCTGAAAAACGAAGAGATTGAGGGAGTTGTTGTTCACGATATAGATGCCCACCCAAAGAAAATCGAAATTTTCTTTCAGCAAGGCCATGACATTTCCGGCCTTGGCAATAAAATTCGGCTCACCGTCGCATAGCGCAAAAGCCTGCGCACAAGCGGCTTTGTAACGTTTTTCCTTCGAAAGCTCTTTCGAAATAGTTGGTAATTCAGACATAGAAGTTCAAAAGTACAACACCTTGATAAAAATCTTGTATTTTGTACTGAAAGGCGTAACCTATATTTGCTGACCTAAAGACAAAATGTATGTCATCTACTAATTTCAGAGATCGCCACAACGGCCCTCGCCAAGAAGAAGTATCACACATGTTACAAACCATTGGTGTGAACTCTATTGACCAATTGATTAACGAGACTGTTCCAGCGCACATTCGCTTGAAAGCCCCGTTAAATGTATCAAGCGCAATGAGCGAAGATGAATATCTGAGCCACGCATGGTCATTGGGAAAAATGAATGTGGTTGCAAAAAACTACATCGGATTGGGATACCACCCAACTCTTACTCCTACAGTAATTCTAAGAAATATATTCGAAAATCCAGGATGGTATACCGCCTATACTCCCTACCAAGCAGAGATTGCTCAAGGTCGTTTAGAGGCGTTGTTGAATTTCCAAACCATGGTTACCGACCTTACTTCATTGCCTATTGCAAACGCGAGTTTGTTGGATGAAGGAACTGCTGGTGCTGAAGCCATGATTTTGTTCTTCCACAGCCGCTCACGTGCAAAAGAGCAAGCAGGTGCGAACAAGTATTTCGTAGACGCGAAGACTTATCCGCAAACCATAGACGTATTGAAAGGACGTGCTTTCCATTTGGGCATTGAGTTGGTGATTGGCGATTACAAGACACATGTATTCACTCCAGAATTCTTCGGTGCTTGTGTACAATTCCCAAATGCTGAAGGAAGTGTAGAAGACTATTCATTGTTCTGTGAAGGTGCTCATGCGAACGACGTTTACGTTGCAGTAGCATCAGATCTAATGGCGTTGGCAACCTTAACACCTCCGGGTGAGTGGGGAGCTGATTTGTGTTTCGGAAACTCACAACGCTTCGGTGTTCCAATGGGATTCGGTGGACCACACGCTGCCTTCTTCGCAACGAAAGAAGACTTCAAGCGCAATATGCCTGGACGTATCATTGGAGTTTCGAAAGACCGTCACGGTAACACTGCCTATCGCATGGCGCTTCAAACACGCGAACAACACATTCGTCGTGAAAAAGCGACTTCAAATATTTGTACTGCTCAGGCCTTGTTGGCTGTAATGGCTTCTATGTACGGCGTATACCACGGACCTAAAGGTGTTAAGAGCATTGCGACACGTATTCATACATACACACACTCATTACGCAACGCATTAGTAAGCGCTGGAATGAATGTGGTGAACACTTCGTTCTACGACACATTAACAATTTCTACAACAGACGCGGGTATTCAAGAGCGTGCAGCTTCACACAACGTGAACATGTACTTCCACGCAGGTGGAGTAAGCCTTTCATTGAATGAAGGAACGAAGCCTGCTGATTTAAACGAACTCTTCTTCATTCTAACAGGAAAAGAAGGGTCGGTGAGTTTAACTACCGAATGTTCATTCGGTTCAATGGCTAGAACATCTTCTTACATGACTCATCCGCATTTCAATTCACATCACAGCGAAACGGAGATGTTGCGTTACATGAAGAAGTTGGAGAACAAAGACTTGTCATTGGCTCACGCCATGATTCCTTTGGGGTCTTGCACCATGAAATTGAATGCTACCAGCGAGATGATTCCATTGTCTTGGCCAGAGTTCAATAGCATTCATCCTTTCGCGCCAGCGAATCAAACCAAGGGTTACCAAAAAATGTTGGAAGAACTTGAGAAAGACTTGTGTGAATGCACGGGCTTCGCTGGAGTATCTCTTCAACCAAACTCAGGTGCACAAGGTGAGTTAGCAGGATTGCTGGTTATTATGGCTTACCACAGAAGTCGCGGTGATCATCACCGTAACATTTGCATCATTCCATCTTCTGCACATGGAACAAACCCAGCTTCTGCAGTAATGGCTGGATTGAATGTTGTGGTAACCAAGTGTGACGAAAACGGAAACGTTGACGTAGCTGACCTTCGCGAGAAAGCTGAACTTCACAAAGACAACCTTGCAGCGTTAATGGTGACTTATCCTTCTACACACGGTGTATTCGAGGAAGCGATTAACGAGATTACAGATATCATTCACGCCAACGGCGGACAAGTATATATGGACGGTGCGAACATGAACGCTCAGGTTGGATTGACCAACCCAGGTAACATTGGCGCAGACGTTTGTCACTTGAACTTGCACAAGACCTTCGCTATTCCTCACGGAGGTGGTGGTCCTGGCATGGGCCCAATTGGTGTTGCCGCGCACTTGAAGCCTTTCCTTCCTTCAAACGTATTTGTGAAAACGGGCGGTGAAAACGGAATTAACGGAGTGAGTGCTGCACCATTCGGAAGCGCATTGATCCTATTGATTTCTTATGGATACATTAAGATGTTAGGATTCGACGGATTGGCAGATGCTACGAAGGTGGCCATCTTCAACGCGAACTACATGAAAGCGCGTTTGAAAGGTCATTACGATGTTCTTTATACAGGAACGAACGGACACGTTGCACACGAGATGATTTTGGATTGTCGTTCATTTAAATCTTTCGGGGTTGAAGTGGAAGACATTGCGAAGCGTTTGATGGACTATGGTTTCCACGCACCAACCGTTTCTTTCCCGGTTGCTGGAACACTAATGGTTGAACCAACCGAAAGTGAGCCATTGGTTGAAATGGATCGTTTCTGCGACGCTATGATTCAAATTAGAAAAGAAATTGCAGACGTAGAAAGCGGTGCAGCCGACAAACAAGACAACTTGTTGAAAATGGCACCTCACACCGCGCAAGAATTAACAGCAGACGAGTGGAACCACCCGTATTCAAGAAGCGCGGCGGCTTATCCAATGCCTGGTCTTCGTGAAAATAAATTCTGGACCAGCGTGGGCCGTGTAGACAACGCCTACGGAGATAGAAACTTGGTTTGTACTTGTCCTCCAATGGAAGCGTTCATGTAATCATACTGACATCACACTTTTTCAAAAGGCCTCACTTCGGTGGGGCTTTTTGTTACCTTTACTTCAACAAAAAATTAAACCATGAAAAAAATAATTTTACTTGTCTCCATCGCGCTTGTGTCTTTGACTGCTGGCGCTCAATTGGCCATTAAGTATACGCCACTCGTGTTCTTTCGTAACATGAAATATACCGTTCATGCTGAATACATGATTCCTAATTCTCCGCGCATTTCGGCAGCCTTGGGATTCAGTCAAAACCTTTTCCCAAAATCTTCTGGATTGGAAGATTATGCTGGAGGTACTTATTTCCAGCAAAATTTGGATAACAGTAACGCTGGATTTTCAATAGATCCGGAAGTACGCATGTACACGAGAAAAAATATGGAAGGCTTTTATTTTGGATTGTATAGCTCTCAGCGTTTTTCGAGCAGTCAATTAGATGAGTATGCTGATCGTTTCATGGATCCAGCGGATTCAACTTATTACTATGTCAATCCAACAGGTGGTGTTCAAGATTTGACTACACGTGTTTCCATTTACGGCGCGCAAATCGGGTATCAAAAATTCCAAGGAAAGAACGATCGCTTCGTCATTGATGTATACGTCGGAGGTGGAACAAAAATCACTTCAAGAAAATACTCCGATGGGAATTCTATGCTCGTAGGTGGTTTCACGAATTCCGTTAGGAACGGTGTTGCACTTCGATTGAATTTTTCAATCGGATTTTTATTGTTGAAAGGGGACGAATCTAGATAGCCTCAATAAGCAATTCCAAAGGCTTCCACGACAAATCGAAAGTCGTAGCAATGTCTTCGTTGGTAAGGGTTCCGTGATAGAGATACACTCCGTTGCGGAACCCTTTCTGATTTCGAATCAGATTTACGATTCCACCTTCGTCGCCCAAATCTAAAATCACTGGAGCGAAAATATTCGAGAGTGCATACGACGCTGTTCTCGAAACGCGCGCGGCAATATTCGGAACGCAATAATGAATAACGCCGTGCTTGCGGAATGTTGGATTCTCGTGGTTCGTTACTTCTGAAGTTTCGAAACATCCTCCACGATCTATGCTCACGTCTACGATTACACTTCCTTGTTTCATTCCTTGAACCATCTCTTCGGAAACAACAACCGGTGTTCTTCCCTTTTTACCTCGAATGGCGCCAATCACGACGTCGGCATATGTCAACGCGCGCGTCAATTCAGAAGGCTGAATGGTGCTTGTCCACAAGTGAACGCCCAAATCGTTCTGAATGCGTTTCAACTTATAAATACTGTTATCGAAAAGTTTCACACTTGCTCCCAATCCAAGGGCCGCACGCGCAGCGTTCTCTCCAACGGTTCCTGCACCAATAATGACTACCTCTGTTGGACGAACACCTGTAATACCGCCTAACATTAATCCTCTTCCACCGGTATGATGACTGAGGTATTCTGCGGCTAACATAATTGAGGTGTTACCGGCTATTTCTGCCATTGCGCGAACAATGGGGTAAATACCTTTTTTATCTTGAATGTAATCCCAAGCAATGGCTGTGATTTTTTTTGCTGAAAGTTGAACGAAACACTCTTTCGATTGAACAGGTAGGTTCAAAGCAGAAATCAACGTTTGCTTTCCAGGCATTAACTCTATTTCTTCGATACTCGGAGGAGCAACCTTCATAATCACATTCGCCTGAAAGACTTGCTTTCGATCATACACAATTGTTGCCCCGCACTCGCTGTAATCGTGGTCTAGGAAATTACTCTCATTTCCTGCGCCTGATTCTATAATGACATCGTGGCCTCTGCTCACAAGTAAGGCTACACTTTCAGGGGCCAAAGCCACTCGACGCTCTTGGAAAGAAGTTTCCTTCGGTATACCAATGGTTAGTCGTTGCATGTTCTTTCCAACGTGCAGCATTTCTTCTTGTGGTGAGAGCGCCGTTTCGAGCGCAATGGAATGAAAATGTTTTTTAGAAAGGGCCATAGCTGAGTTTTCTCATCTTCGAAGTTACGAAACCTTGCTTATTATTTTTGAAAGGATAGAATTATCTGCTATTTTTGGACCTCAAATTAAAAACTATGTCACATTCAGATTCTCAGAAGCAAGGTTCATTCTTTTTATGGTTGATTGTTCCAGCTGCTGCAATACTAACTTTAATGTTCGTTAACATTAACAACAACGCTGCAGCGCCTATGACAGAACTACCCGGTGCAATTCCTGCTAAAGAAGTGGAGGTAGTTAAGCACGAAGAGCACACTGCTGCTGATACTTCAGCTCACGCGGCTGATGCTCATGCTGTTGAAGGTGCTAAGGTTGAAGAGGCGAAAGTTGCCGTAGAAGCAGCTCCTGAAGTTGCTCCAGCTCACAAAGGTTCTCACTAAAATTCAAAAACACGCTTTCCATTTTCTTCACGAATGCGAAGAAAATGATGCTCGTCTAAATAATCGAACGCCACTTCCGGCCATTCGATAAACACATATCGAGCACCGAATAAATAATCTTCGAAGCCGAACTCTTGCAGTTCGGCTTTTGATTTTACACGGTATAAATCGAAGTGATACATGCGCTCATTGTTGTGCAAATGATACTCGTTTACCAATGAAAACGTAGGAGAACTGGTATTCTCTTCGCCCAACAACTTTGCTATGGTAGAGATAAAGGTTGTTTTTCCAGCACCCATTTCACCTTCCACACAAAATATTCCAGACGGATGTTTCTGAATGAACTGCTGTGCAAGCGATTCCAATTCCTCCAACGATTTTACTTCAAACTGCTGCATGCTATTTCGATTGTAACACCACGAACGGAATAATCATTTCCTCCAACGAAATACCTCCGTGTTGGAAAGTGTTTTGATAGTAATTCATGAATTGATTGTAGTTGTTTGGATAAACAAGAAAATCATTATTCATGGCGAATACGTAGGCGGTGCTAATGTTCTGTTTCGGCAAATGCGCATCGCTTGGATTGCGTATTTCGAAGACTTCCTTCGGGTTGTAATCTAAATTTCTTCCTGCTTTATAACGCAAATTTGAATTGGTAGCACGATCTCCAACAATGCGAATCGGATTCTCAACACGCACTGTTCCGTGATCTGTTGTAATAATCACCTTGCACTTCTTTTCGGCCAACTGCTTCAGCATTTCCAGAAGAGCACTGTGCTCGAACCAACTTTCAGTGAGCGACAAATACGCCGGCTCATCGTCGGCCAATTCTTTAATCACATCCATCTCGGTGCGAGCGTGACTGAGCATATCTACGAAGTTGTAGACGATTACATTCAAGTTGTTCTTCAGCAGGTTCGTAAATGATTCAGCTAATTTCTTCCCGGAGTGATAATTCGTAATCTTGTTGTACGACCACTTCACATCGAGCCCCAAACGCTTCAATTGCGCCCCTAAGAAATCTTCTTCGTGCAGATTTTTTCCGCCTTCATCTTCTTCACTCTTCCACCAATTCGGATATAGCTTTTGCATTTCCGAAGGCATTAAACCCGAGAACAGGGCGTTGCGCGCATAGTGGGTGGCTGTAGGAAGAATGCTGAAGAACAAGTCTTCTTCTTCAATTCTGTAAAACGGTTTTATGTGTGGAATGAGCGTCTTCCATTGATCGTAGCGCAAGTTGTCTATGACCAACATAAACACCGACTCATCGGGCTTTGCAGAAGCAATTAAGGGAGCCACGCGCTGACGAAAAACAGAGTTCGAAAGCAGGGGTGCTTTCGAAAAATCCTTCATCCACTCGAGGTAATTCTGTTTAATGAACTTTGAAAACTGATCGTTTGCTTCTCTTCGTTGCGTCTTAAAAATTTCATTCATACCTTCATCGTCCGACCCGCGAAGCTCTTGCGACCAGTATGTCATTTTCTTGAAGAAGTTCTTCCACTCCTCAGCATCCATGCGCTGACCCAACTGCACGCTAATTTCACGAAACTCTTGACGGTAGTCGTTGGTTGTCTTTTCACTTACCAATCGTTTTTCGTCGAGATTCTTTTTAATCGTCAAAAGAATCTGATTCGGATTAACTGGCTTAATGAGGTAATCGGAAATCTTCGAGCCAATAGCATCTTCCATGATGTGCTCTTCTTCGCTCTTTGTAATCATAACGATTGGAAGCGAAGAGTCGATTGCCTTCATGTCCTGAAGCACTTGCAAACCACTTAATCCAGGCATGTTTTCATCGAGAAAAACAATATCGAAAAATTCCTTCTTGACACAATCAATCGCCGAACGCCCATTGTTTACGGTTGTAAGGACATAGCCCTTTTGTTCGAGATACAGAATATGCGGCTTTAGCAATTCAATCTCATCGTCGGCCCAAAGTATTTTTACAGGATTCATTCTTCTTTTATAGGTTGAAAGCAACAGTGCAAATGTCGTAACGAAGTAATGGGAATAAATTGCATGGCCGTAAAAAATATGAAGACTATATTTGTGGGACTTACAAAATCTTCAAAATGAAAAAATCATTACTCGCTCTCTTCGCAATTCTTTTTTCAGGAATTAGTGTATTCGCTCAACCAGGAACGTTAGATGCCACCTTTGGCGGAGACGGAATTGTTCTCGTGAATCCAACAGGTGTTTTCGACAATGCTCAAGACGTAATCGTATTGAGCGACAATAAAGTTCTTTTGTGCGGAACTACAGGCCAATCTTCGGATTTCGACATGATGGTTGTGAAACTAAACGAAGATGGTAGCTACGATGCTACTTTCGCCAACAATGGTGTATTCACACTTTCTAATACAGCGGGGTCTGATTTCGCATACGACATGGACCTTTTGCCCAATGGAAATATCATTGTGGTTGGAGCGAAAAGCTTATCGGCCGCCGATACGCAGTTCGCAGCTTGGGTAATTAAGCCAGACGGAACTTTAGATCCAACGTTTGCAGTGAACGGCGTTTATGAGAACAATCTAGATGCAGGTGAAGAATACATCAATCAGGTGCTTGTAAATAACAACTTGATTTATTTAGTTGGAAGAAAATTCGTCCCTGGTTTTAGCTACAATTCAATTGCAGTGCAATGTCTGGACTTACAAGGAAACTTAGTAACCACTTTTGGAGCAGGCGGAACAGCTACTTATCAGACAAATGCAACCGACGAATTTTCTGTAACAGGAGCAACTGTTCTAACTGAAGGCGCTATTGCTATTTGTGGAGATAAATACAATTCAGCAACATTCACTTCTGTTCCAATGATTATGCTTATGACCCTTAATGGCGGACCCGTTGTACCTTTCGGAACAAATGGTATTTGGTTAGACGTTGCGGGTGGAACTTATTACGACATTGAATATTCCAATTCGAAGTTAATTGCTGTAGGAACGAATGGATCGTCAGCATTTGCGCGACGTCATAACATAGACGGCTCACTTGACGCTACTTTTGGAACCAATGGCACCCTTAATAATGCTGTGGGAGGTTACAGTTCCTTTTACGATTGCACATTAGGTGCTGACAACAAATGGTACGCTTGCGGAACCACCAGCTCAGGATTTATGATGCGTGATTTCATTACTTCTCGCTTCAGCTATGACGGTGCAATGGATGCAACATGGGCTGGAACTGGAACTGTTGTCACTTCATTGGGTAGCGCGTTCGACGATGCCTACGGGATTGGACTTCAGGTAGACGGTAAAGTGGTTTGCGCTGGACTTACTGCACAAAATCCGAACGATATGGGTGTTGTGAGATACTTGAGTTCGGGAGACATTGTTGTCTCTGGCTGCACCAGCGGAAATGCATGCAACTACAATCCAGCTGCAACCATTGACGATGGTTCATGCTATTTCATTGGTGATCCTTGCGACGATGGTTTAGCCACAACAGAAAACGACGCGTACAATTCGAACTGCATTTGTGAGGGAGTAAGTAGCGTTGAAGAAAGTAACTTGTTTGGCTTGGGCATTTTCCCTAATCCGTCTTCAAATGAAATTACACTGACAAGTGACGTACTTGGAAATGGTTCTGTAGCCATTCTAGACATGACCGGTCGCATAGTTATGCAAAACAGAACCGTTGTTACTTCAACACAAAAAATGAATATTCAAGATTTACCGAACGGTGTATACTCTGTTGTGGTAACGATTGAAAATAAGCGCGCTGTTGTTTCATTTGTGAAGATATAATTCATGTTAGAAAGCATTCCCGACTACGTCCCCTACACGCTACTTGCGCTTTTTTCGATTGGAATAGGAATATACCTGTTCAAAGACACCGTTCGCTTTGCGCTAAAAAGTCAAAAGACTAAAGGCCGTATTGTGAATTGGATGAGCGCTTCAGAGAAAGGGAAGAAATATTTCTATCCGGTTATTGAATACACACCAACGGGCGGAGAAACTATTCGCACACGTACAGAAGATCGTTGCGAAAACGAACCTATGTATGCGGTCGGAACTGCTGTAGTTGTGAAATACGACCCAAGCAACTTCAAAACGATTCGTGTGGAATACCCGAAAAAAACTTCCTAACGAATGAGTGTTGTTAGAATGGATTAATACATACCCATTCTAAAAAGAGAATGGACTAATTTGCGGAAGTATGTGGGATTTCATTCAGAGTTTTACTAGCCCCGAGCACATCTTGCACATTGGCGGATTGGCCTTGGTGTTGATTATACTTTTTGCTGAAAATGGAATCATCATCGGATTCTTCCTTCCTGGAGATTCCCTCTTGTTTTTTACAGGGCTCATTACTTCGACACAACCGCATCTACTAGACACTTCAATCTACAGCCTACTTTTGTATATGTCTGTAGCCTCGCTCGCTGGTTGTCTGTTCGGATATTATTTCGGATGGAAAGTGGGACCGGCCATCTTCAATAGACCCGACTCTTTCTTCTTCAAAAAGAAGTATGTCGATGCAACGCGCACCTTCTATGAAAGACACGGCGGAAAGACGCTTATTCTCGGCAAATTCCTTCCCTACATCAGAACCTTCGCGCCTATTTTAGCTGGAGTCATTCGTGTTCCTTTCAAGTCGTTTGTTGGTTATAACGTCATAGGAGCCATTGCTTGGGTTGTTTCATTAACGCTCATGGGTTATTTCTTGGGAGAAAAATTTCCGGGGATCAAGGATTATTTGGAATACATCATTCTCGGATTCATTGTGGTAACCAATGCATTCGTGATTCGCGCTTACTTGAAAGAGCGTAAAAAATCTAAAGCAAAAGAAAGCGAAGCCATCGATTGACGTGCTTATCTTTGCGCCATGGAAAATTTCGATGTCGTTGTTGTTGGCGCGGGTCCTGGTGGATACGTTGCTGCTATTCGTTGCGCTCAATTGGGTATGAAAACCGCATTGGTTGAGCGTTATTCAACACTTGGAGGAACTTGTTTGAACGTAGGATGTATTCCTTCAAAAGCATTGCTAGATTCTAGCGAGCACTACCATCAAGCGGTTCACACCTTCGACATTCACGGAATTGAATTGGGGTCAAAGCCTAAGGTTAACTTGGGTCAAATGATCAAGCGTAAGCAAGACGTGGTAGACCAAACAACAAAGGGTATCGATTATTTGATGAAGAAAAACAAAGTGACTGTTCTTCACGGACACGGTACTTTCACTTCATCTACAACGCTTTCTATTGCGAAAGCAGACGGAACAAATGAAGAAATTGCGGGGAAGAATTTCATTGTCGCTACTGGATCAAAACCAGCGAGCCTTCCCTTCATTCAAATAGATAAAAAACGTGTTATTACCAGCACCGAAGCATTGAAGTTGGAAGAAGTTCCGAAGCACTTGATTGTGATTGGTGGCGGTGTAATTGGACTTGAATTGGGAAGCGTATACGCACGTCTCGGCTCGAAAGTAAGTGTGGTTGAATTCATGGACGGAATCATTCCAACTATGGATAAGACTATGGGGAAAGAACTTCAAAAATCTTTATCGGCTATTGGATTCGAATTCTTCCTTTCACACAAAGTGAAAGAAGTAACAGCGAAAGGAAAAGCAGTTACCGTGAAGGCAGACAACGCGAAAGGCGAAGAGCTAACTCTTGAAGGAGACTATGTTCTTGTTTCTGTTGGAAGAAAGCCTTACACAGACAATTTAGGTCTAGACAAAGCAGGTGTTCAGGTAGACGAGCGCGGAAGAATTGTGACTAACAATCACCTTCAATCGAGCGTTCCGAACATTTACGCTATCGGCGATGTGGTGAAAGGTGCTATGCTTGCGCACAAAGCGGAAGAAGAAGGAACATTCGTTGCAGAAGTTATTGCGGGTCAAAAACCGCACATCAACTACAACCTTATCCCAGGAGTTGTTTACACATGGCCTGAAGTGGCAAGCGTTGGATATACCGAAGAGCAATTGAAAGAGATGGGCAAGAACTACAAAGTAGGAAGCTTCCCATTCAAAGCAAGTGGAAGAGCGCGTGCGAGTATGGACACCGATGGATTGGTGAAAGTATTGGCCGACAAAGACACCGATGAAATCTTAGGCGTTCATATGATTGGTCCGCGTTGCGCAGACATGATTGCTGAAGCCGTTGTTGCCATGGAATTCCGTGCAAGCGCTGAAGACATTGCTCGCATTTCTCACGCTCACCCAACATTCACCGAGAGCTTCAAGGAAGCGGCGTTGGATGCGACGGCGAAGCGCGCGATTCACATTTAGTGCGAAGCACGAGTGTTCTGCGAACGAATGTGAATACACGAATGTTGCGAAGCAACGAATGTCTTCGACGTTTTAATTCTCTGACGAAGTCAGATTGATCTCGTAGAGATTGATCGAAATAAATTTCGATTGATCCGTAGGATTTTACCGTTTCTTTTTTCCACCACCGAAGTAGGTTCCGATAGACCATGAGCGTTCCATGAACGTGATGGCTTGTTGAGCGCGCGCGTTTTTGTCGCCGTCTTCCAACATAATATTTCCGAGATAAGAGCGTCCGAATTGTGCGCCCACTTGTGCGAAGAAGTGTTTGCCCATTTCCATGCGTAGTCCAGATGATGCGCTCCAGCCCCATCCTGCAACGTGCAGCCAATTCAAGTGGCGTTCACCGTAGAAGGTGAAGTCTGTCCACGGTAAAAAGATTCCCAGATTTCCCGAACACCACATGTACAATCCGTACTTGTTTGTTTTATCTGTCCATACAGGTGCGCGGTATTCAGCGGCAGCGCGAATAAAATTAAATCCGTTGCTGTGATGAAAATCCATAAAGCTGGTGGTGTACAAAATTTGTTGATTGTTGAAGTTCCCAGTGAATTCCTGACCCGCGTATTTCGTGGTGTCTATGTATCCGTTCAAAATACATGTTTGGGTGGGTGTTAAACGATACTTCATGTGATCCCAACCGACAGATACAGAAAACTGATCGGTGAGGAATCTACCAAAGCGGACGTTGAATTGCGGTACGCTGAAATACTTTGCGTTGAAGTACACATTGGGATCGAACTTCGCAGGCATGTCGGTAGCACTCACTTCTTTCAATTCGAAATCATACCCTTCTCCTTTAAATTGAATGTAGCTTCTGAGGTAAGATGCTCTGTTGTATCCCCAGTAGAAATAATTCTGACCCTTGCGCTCAGAAACACCGCCCCACGAGGCTTGTGGCTCGTTTGAAGTCTGAGCGAAAGTTGTTATGCCCATAAACACAAAAAGCAAAAGAAGAAGATTCTTCATAGACTGAAATAATTTACAGCAAATGTAATTGCTGAATCATGAATCACACCGCATTAGGAAAAAAAGGAGAAGCGCAAGCGCTCGAGTTTTTAAAGAAAAAAGGATACAAGGAAGTCGCTATGAACTGGCGAATAGATCCGTATGAAATTGATCTTATCATGATTGATCATGATTATTTGGTCTTTGTTGAAGTGAAAACTCGCAGCACCGACGCCTTCGGCAATCCGCTCGACGCGGTGAATCCGCGTAAGCGCAAGAAGCTCATTCGTGCAGCGCACTTATTCATTGTGCTTCACAACTATTCGTTAGAACCAAGGTTCGACGTGATTTCTATCGTAGAACAAGAAAACGCCTCTACAAAAATCTTTCATTTCGAAGAGGCATTTTATCCTATTGCTTGATCACTTGCTTGCGAATCGTGCGATCCGTCGTTTGCAATTCAAGAATATAATTTCCTGAAGACAAGCTGGAGAGTTCAAGCACTGCGTTTCCATTCGCTACGCGTTCGGAAAGCACCAATCTTCCAGAGAGATCACGAATTGAAAGGGTAGCCGATTCGGTAGTGTTGTTCCATTGAACATTCAAAACATCGGTAACCGGATTCGGATAAATATTCAATTGGTCCTCAAGAGCTATTTCTTCAACACCCACATTCACAGTGATTACATCGGAAGTAACGGTACAACCGTAGCTGTTCGTCACTTGAACAGCATATACTCCGTTTGGTGGGCTGATTAAGTAATAAGTAATTGCACCTTGCAACAACAATCCGTTGTAGAACCATTGGTAAGTGTCGTAAGTATCTGCGACCGACAATTGATCGGAAGCAGCGTTCCAAAAGATCTCAACAGGCGCGCAATACAAGTAAGGCTCACTGGTTGAAGAGCACCCGAATTCGTTTTGCAAATACACCGAATAGTATCCAGATTCTGTCATGGTTAAACTTGATCCCGATTCACCAGAAATAAGAATTCCATCGTGGTACCAATAATATGTTGGCATGCTGTCGTTCGAACAAGAAATAACATCACCGTTCACACTTACTGAAGCATCGGGCTGTGGGAAAACACTAACCGTTGTAGATGCCGAAATATTGGTCACTTCACTAAGCGAAATGTTAATGGTTCCTGACGTTCCGTTACCTGAGTTAAAGGACTGTGAGCCTACTCCAATGTTAAAGGAAGAGGTCCCCAAATTATCGTCTTGGGTAATATCGTCTGCATCCCAAAACGTAATGGTATAAGGCGGATTTGAAAGCGTGAAGTTCACGTTTGAATAAGATGCACTTGTTTGATTATTTACCGTTCCGCTTGTGTATACAGCGCTTCCAGCAGCATTATTAATAGTGAAGTAAGGGTCTGCAGTGCTGAACAAATCATCTGCATCGCCACCCCAATTGCCATTCACTCCAGCCAAATTCACGGAAGTGATTACATAGTTTGAAATGACTGTTTGAAGAGATGCCGTGTATGTTCCTGGCGTCGCATAGTTCACAGGAGCTGGATCAGCTTCTGCACCCGTTTGTCCATTTCCAAAATCCCATGTGTAGGTTGTCAGTTGTCCAGGCTCACCCCCAATGGTTGCAATATAATCCACATCTATTGATCCGCACCCGGCAGATTGGTCGAACGAAAAAGTTGAAGTGCCGCCAGGACCTTGCTCAACAATAAGTGTAATGATGAAACTATCGTTTTGGGTAACTTCAAAACCGAAGGCTTCAGCCAGAGCGGTAATGCTAATTACGATATCGTAGGTGCCCGGAAGAACAGGTGTCCCACAGATTGTAGCACATCCAGTTGTTTCACCCTGCGGCGGATAAAAAATTCCATCAGCATCGTTCAACGTAAACTCTAGGCCGAATGGCAATCCAGAAACATCTGTAATTGTTAACTGAAGCAACGTTGCATTAATTCCCGAAGACGGGTCAACCACATCTGTTGGGATGAAGAAGGTCATGACTTGCTCGTAATAAACGCCAGTGGTTGCATTCGGCGGAACAGCAGGACATATCATTGGAGTACCTGTCGTGTTGGTGCACGTTGGGTCAGGCGAGCAAGTCGGGCATTGGGCATTCACTGAAAAAATTCCAGCAAAAAACACCGCGCAAAAAACATAGATATTTTTCATAGGTTAAGGTTCAAAATAAGGTAGTCTCAAGATTAAGAATTTTTTTCTAATTGAGCAATGCTTTAGCGACAAAAAGAAACAAAGTGAATCTATCTTCGCGGGTAATATGAAACACTCAGTTACTCGAAAATTATTCTCCTACCTCATCAATGGATTGGTGCTCGCGTTGCCTATTTACATTACGGGTTATGTTTTGTATACCGTATTCACATCTTTAGATCGAATACTTCCTATCGAACACAAATACCCGGGGTTGGGAATTTTAATTCTTCTCGTTGCTCTCATCGTTCTTGGTTTTTTAGGAGCGAAAATCATCAATGATCAAATTCGAAATCGCTTTCTCAAATTCCTTGATCGTATTCCTTTTATCAAAACGATTTACAAGAGCATTACCGATATGTTGGGTGCCTTTGTAGGAAATAAAAAGCGATTCAATAAACCCGTTTTGGTTCGATTAAGTAAAGACAACGATGTAGAAGTCATTGGTTTTATTACTGACGAAGACCTTCAAGAAATTGGAGAAGCGCAAGCGGGCAAGGTGGGAGTTTATGTTCCAATGAGCTATAGCTTTTCCGGACATCTCGTGATTGTACCTCGCAGTAACGTGAAGCCCATTACCGGAAACTCTCTCGAGTTAATGAAATACGTCGTTAGCGGAGGTGTTGTGGAATTCGAGTCTGATAAAAATGAAGGAACGAAATAAGGCACTCGTCTTACTTCACTTCATTGTTTTTCTCTGGGGATTCACCGGAATCCTTGGAAAAGAGTTGCATTTCTCGGTAACCGTATTGGTCTTTTTGCGCATGATGGTGGCGCTTGTCTCCATTGCGATCTATAAATATTTCTGGAAAAAATCATTCGCAGTTTCGCGCTTCGATTTAATAAAATTACTTTTTGTTGGCGTGCTTACTGCCGCGCACTGGCTCTGTTTCTTTTACAGCATTCACATCAGTAACGTTAGCACGGCACTGGCCGTTATTAGCACCACTGCATTTTTCGTTGCGCTTGTTTCGCCCCTTTTTACTCGGAAGAAATTTGTTTGGAAGGAACTCGCACTCGGCACTTTGGTTACCGCAGGTGTTGCGGTGATATTCAATGTTGAAATGGAGTATGCTTGGGGAATAGTCTTCGCTTTGTTGGCGGCGCTGTTCGCTGCAATTTTCTCTTCTTTCAACGGAAGATTCATCCGCACCATGCACGCGAGTAACATTGCCTTTTATGAAATGTTAGGAGGAAGTATCGTTCTGATTGGAGTCATTTCATTTCAACAAGAATGGCATATAATAGCAGAGTTGAATAGTTATGATTGGCTGCTCGTTATCTTACTTGGAACATTCACGACCGCCTTTGCATTTATTGCCAGTGTGAATGTGATGAAGCACCTTTCCCCGTTCTCGTGCGCCATTGCCATTAACCTCGAGCCTGTTTATACCATCCTACTCGCCCTTCTTTTTTACGGGCAATCGGAATACATGCGTCCGCTGTTTTACGTCGGCGCATTGCTTATTCTTTCCAGTGTTTGGTTAGAGAGTTTATTGCGGAAAAATGCTTCTACAAAGCCAAGCGCAAATTAATCTGGAAATTTTCCCACTCCTCTGCAGACATCACAGGAACAAAGGTGTTGGGTAGTCCCGCACATTTCGATTCGATGTTTAAGGCTCTTGATTCCAATTCAGGATGTGTACTCATGAACTCAGGAGTGTAACCCGCCAAAGTCTCTTCCTTCATTTTGCGAAACAAAGTAGCCATGCCGTTCGGACGAACATTTGCATTCATTAAAAAATTAAATCCAACCTCATCGGCTTCACTCTCTTGATCACGACTAAAAGCTAAGCCAGCTAATTCGCCGACTGCAGTGGCAATCGTTGCTCCACCACCTTGCGCAACAGCGCCTTCGATGAGGGTTATTATTCCCTCCGTTTTCATTCGCTCATAAACATGTCGCTTCTCCAAGTGCGCAATCTCATGCGCTAAGACACCGAGTAATTCTTCCGGATTATCACACATATAAATTAATCCAGAATGAACAACCACATGATTGCCTGGCAATGCAAATGCGTTGACCTCGTTGTTGTTCACTACGTGAATGTGAAACTTACTGGCAGGAAACAAGTTCCCTTCAGAAAGTCTGTTCACGAGCCTATTCATGACAAAATCTATGGAGTCCGACTTCAGTTCTTTCGACTCCATGAAGACCGCATCCATGGCCAACTCTCCGAACTTCTCTTCATCGAATTTACCCTGAGCCAACGAATGAAATATTTCCTTCGCGGGAATTCTAGAAAACACAAACCACAAGCCTGTAAGCACAGCGAGTGTAATTCCAAAACGCAAGAGAAAAGTTTTCATGTTAGCTTTCTTTACGGACCAAAACATCTGTTAACGGCGCGAACAACCACCAATTGCTTTCCTTGCCTTTACGCACCTTCACGGCAGAGACAAGAGTTCCGATTATTTCTGCGATGTTCACCAAAATAACCACACACAAGTAACCAAAGTATTCATTAGAGAATTCTAAGCTTCCGAAGAGAATACGCAACGTCCATTGAAAACTAATCGTATTCAAAACGAAAACAAAAAACTGCGAAAGCAATGCTTGAGTGCAATGCCAGCGGACGAAATAAGACGACTTCCGATTCGCCATGAAGAAAATGAATGTCGCCAAAAGATTAACAATGGGCAAGGGAAGGCCCGCCATTAAAGCCACCAACGACATAACATAGGCGTTAGCCGCTTTTTCGCGATCGTCTTGTTCGCGAACTTTCTCTTGCATTTCGTGCAGTTCCATAGAAAAAAATAAACCGAACTTTCGTTCGGTTTATTGTGTGTTTATTAGATTAAGAACTTTTGAACGTTCTCCATGTTTTTCTTCTTCGTGTTACCTTGAACTGTGAACCAGTCAACAATTGTCCAAATTCCACAACCTCCTAAAGTCAACAATTTAGCAACACCCAAACCGGTATCTCCAATATAGAAACGGTCAATACCATAAGAGCCTCCGAAGATGGAGATAATTAATGCTGTTGATGGGTCTTTTAGGTTCGCAGATTGAATCATGATGAACTTACTATCATCCAATGCCAGAAGGCGATCTCTTAAATAAGGAATTTGATGACTTTCGAAAAATTTTGCGTTTGTCGCAATGTACATGTCTACACGTGACTGATCCATAAAAAGGTTTAGTTTAATTTCCTACTCGTTAGGCCTTTCGGTTACTCCATAGAACAAATATAAGGGCCGGCATGCCGGCCCTCAAAAACATTAGTTAGATTTTAACTCTCTGCCGTCAGCCATTTTCATGCTGCCAGTTAAAATTTTAATAAAATCAATTAGAGCCCACAAGCCACAGCCACCAGCAGTTAATAGCATTAACCACCAGTTTTTGTAACCCATCATTAATCTGTGAATTCCAAGGCCCCCTAGGAACCAACAAACAACAGCCATTACAATCTTCGATTGCACTTCTTTTTGTTCTGACATTTTAGTTAAGGTTTTAGTTAAGTGCCTACTCTATTTTTAGGTTTTCGGCTTTCCCTACAAAACCGAAAATAATAAAATGTTTAATTGGAAAAGAAATATATTGAGCGATTTTTTTTGGCTAATTGAAAACATACGCTCTAACATAATCAATGTTAAAGTCGTTCTTCTCCAAGGGTAATCTATTCGGTGATTGCTGAACAGCCATGTCTACCAAGATTTTCATGGGGGAACGCGGAAAAACATTTTCTTCTCTTCCTTCTTCTATCTTTCCATCCTTGCGATCACCCGCTTTTTTGTAGCGGTACAACGTGCGCATTTCCTTTCCATCTGTGTACCATACAATCGCGTTTTCAGTCCATAACACACCGTAGGTATGCATGCCTTCTGATCCGTCGAAAGGAAGCTTGTAACCCACACCCGACATCTTCTTATTGTAATGGGTGGTCATGTGTTGAACACGAGATAACTTCTTTTGACTGAATCCACCAAAGAAATTCTCTTCGTTCCAAAACTCAAAAACATCAATTTCATTGTTGGTTCCGTCCGATTCACCATACAGCCAGAATGCCGGCCAAGCATCTCTGCCTTTCGGCAACTCGCAACGAATTTCATAATAACCCCAATGAAACAATTGCTTCGATTCAAACTCTCCCGTATCGTAATTAAAGTTTCCTGTGCGCTCCTTCATTCCGTCGGTAATCCAAACATAATATTTCTGATCTTTTCTTTCTTTCGGAAGAGTAAGAATTGTAGCCTTCCCTTCCTTCACAGATACACTTTCCTTCGTTAACCACTGCTGCGTAATCTTCTGCTCAGCATCGCGAACCACCCCTTCACGAAGATCCCATTTTTGCTCATCCAAATTCAATCCGTTAAACTCATCGCTAAACGAAAGCTTCATGGGTATAGACATTCCTCTGAAATTAATGACCGTGTCTTTCGGCTGTGCGAAAAATACTGAAGGCGCAACAACGCAAATCACAACAAGTAACTTCTTCCACATAAAAATTTATTTTTTAGGTTGAAACCACGATGAATACATGACATAGTTATTCGCTATGCGCTGTACTTCACCCTGAAACAATTCCGGAGAAAGGTCTTTGATTTTCTTGGCTGGAATCCCAGCGTAAACACTCCCACTTTTCACATGTGTTCCTTCCGTAAGAATTGCGCCTGCCGCAATAATGCAGTTTTCTTCAATCACACAATTATCCATGACTATCGCGCCCATTCCAATCAATACATTGTCGTGAATGGTGCATCCGTGAACCATGGCGCGGTGGCCAATGCTTACGTTGTTGCCAATTTTAGTTCCGGCTTTCTGATAGGTGCCATGAATAATGGCACCGTCTTGAATATTTACTTTGTTGCCTATTTCAATGGTGTTCACGTCGCCACGAACCACAGCTGTGAACCACACACTGCATTGATTTCCCATCGTTACCTGTCCGACAATCGTTGCATTTTCAGCAATGAAACATTCGTCTCCCCATGTTGGAGAAACACCGTTAACAGGCAGTATCAAGGGCATGTTCTAAAATTTACAAGGGAATGTTTCCGTGCTTCTTGCGCGGCATTTTCTCTGCTTTGTTCTCAAGCATTTCAAATGCACGAATTAACTTCTCGCGAGTCACTGCTGGCTCTATCACTTCATCTACATATCCGCGTTCAGCAGCGCTGTATGGATTTGCGAAAAGGGTAGCGTATTCGGCTTCTTTCTCTTTCCATTTCGCGTCTTTGTCTTTAGCCTCTGCAATTTCTTTTTTGAAGATAATTTCAGCGGCACCTTTCGCGCCCATTACAGCAATCTCTGCCGATGGCCAAGCGAAGTTCATATCTGCACCAATGTGCTTGCTGTTCATTACGTCGTACGCTCCGCCATACGCTTTGCGTGTGATAACCGTAACGCGAGGAACCGTTGCTTCGCTAAAGGCGTACAACAACTTCGCTCCGTTCGAGATAATGCCGTTCCACTCTTGATCGGTACCCGGTAAGAAACCCGGTACATCTTCCAACACCAACAATGGAATATTGAAGGCATCGCAAAAACGCACGAAACGTGCAGCTTTGTTACTGCTCTTAATATCTAACACTCCTGCTAAGAAAGCAGGCTGATTCGCAACAATACCAATGCTTCTTCCAGCAAGGCGTGCGAAACCAACTACAATATTTTCAGCGTAATCTTTGTGCACTTCTAACCAAGATTCTTCGTCGGTTAATGCAGCAATTACTTCTTTGATGTCGTAAGGCTGATTCGGATTAGCAGGAATAATTCCATTCAATGCTTCTCTTCTTTCGTTGCCAGCTTCGTAAGGCAAACGTGCTGGAGTTTCCTCGCAGTTCTGCGGCATGTAAGAAAGCATTTGACGAATCGTCTTCAACGCTGCCACATCATTCTCTGCCGTCAAATGCGTAACACCACTTTTCGTGCTGTGTGCACTTGCACCGCCCAAATCTTCACTGCTCACTTCTTCGTGAGTAACAGTCTTCACTACGTTCGGACCCGTAACAAACATGTAGCTCGTGTTTTCAACCATGACAATAAAATCTGTCAAGGCAGGAGAATACACAGCACCGCCAGCGCAAGGTCCCATGATCGCACTCAACTGCGGAACCACTCCGCTGGCTTGTACATTTCTGTAGAAAATATCGGCGTAGCCGCCAAGACTTACAACGCCTTCCTGAATGCGGGCTCCGCCGCTATCGTTCAAGCCAATAACTGGCGCACCATTCTTCATGGCTAAGTCCATGATTTTACAAATCTTCTGCGCGTGAGCTTCAGCAAGCGATCCGCCCATTACGGTAAAATCCTGAGAGAAAACGTACACCAAGCGTCCGTTTATTTTACCGTATCCGGTAACCACTCCGTCACCCAAATATTTCTCGTTCTCCAAACCGAAATTGGTGCTGCGGTGAGTCACCAACATTCCAATTTCTTCGAAGGAATTTGCGTCTAACAAAACCTCTATACGCTCACGAGCTGTGAGTTTTCCTTTCTTGTGTTGCGACTCTATGCGCTTCGCACCACCACCCAATAAAGCTTCCTGCTTCTTCTGTTCGAGATTGGCTAATTTTTCTTGCATGTGGCAAATTTAGGATTATTCCGCTGTGCCTGCTACATCGAATTCCAACACCACTTCCGTTCCGCCGTTATTAAACGTGCATCTGTCGGCCAAGCGTTGCATAAGAAAGACACCTCTTCCGTGAGGCAATTCAATGTTTTCAGGAGCGGTTGGGTCTGGCAAATTTTCGTAATCGAAACCCGGACCCTCGTCTTGTATGATAAATCGCAAAGTCTTCTCATTGGCCAACTCGAAAGTCAACGAAACCTGAAGGTCTGTATTCATGCGGTTTCCATGAACAACGGCGTTGTTCACTCCTTCCGTCAAACAGATTAATACTTCACCGTAAAAGTCTTCTTTCACTTTGTACTCCGCACAAACATCGTCCACTAACTTTTCAGCTAAATGAATGCTTTCTAGCACTGAGGGAAAGCGAAGTTGTCTGCGGCCTTGGATCATGAAATAATTTTTGCGTACCAAAAATGAGAAAAAAAACGCGACAATCCATTTATTTCTTTCAGGAATTTCTGAAATAACGTTGAGTCTTCTCTTTGTAATAGGGTTTTAGGTTCGGAGAAACAGATCGTAAGGTCTCTACTCCCTTCTGTTTGTTCTTCAGGAATTCCTCGTATTTCTTAGGGTTTCCAACAGGCGCGTTCACCGCTTCGTTGCTCTTTCGCTCTTCATCCATCTCACGGACACGCTCGGCTTGCTCTGCTTTTAGCAAGCGAATCATAATGTCGTTTTGTCTGCGAATACTCTCTTCGGTAATCTGATTGTTGACAATGTCGCGCTGAAGCTTCTCCATCTCCTTGGCAATCTGCTTCAACTCATTTCCCGCACCACTTCCGTCTTCATTCAGTTCATTTCCTTTTTCCTCCATCATCTTGCGAATGGCAGCCTGCTTCGCAGCCATCTGCGCCAATTCTTTCGCCATGCCTTCATCGCCGCCGCTTTTCGAACCGCCTGAATTGTTCTTGCCTTGATTCTGTCCTTTCTTGCGGGCTTCTTCCAATTGCTTCTGCAATCCTTCCTGCATGCGCTTCATTTGGGCCGCAGAGGCTTTGCTCTTGCCTTTCCCTTTGCCCTTTCCACCGGGCTTGTTGCAACTGCCTTTGCCTTCCTTCTTCGATTGAGATTCAGACTGCATCTGCGCTTGCATCTGCTGCAACGCATCGTCTAACAACAACGCCAAGTTATTGTAACCGGTCATGGCAGACTGCTGATTCTGCGTAATGCGCGACATGTTTCCATCTGGAAAATCTTTCATCACACGATCGAGGTTCGCGTTAATCTCGTTGATCTCATGATTTACCGTTGAGCTGATCTCAGGCACGCGCTTGCTCAACGCGAAAAGACTGTCTTCAATCATGCGCGAATCGTCTTTCAACTTGCGCTGACGTTGCGCCAAGGTCTTGATACGTGGGTCATTCGCCATGGTCTTGCGTGATTCTTCCATAAGCGCTTCTTGATCGAAACTTACCGAAAGAATGTTCTCTAACAAGGCGCGCATGGCGGCCATGTCTTCTTCGTGCTGCTCCTGCTCGGCCGATTCCATACCGTCTTGCATTTGCTGCGCCATTTGTTTCATCTTCTCGGCGGCTTTCTTTTGCGACTTCGAAGCGTTCGACTTCTTGTTTTGTTTCAATTCGGAAGAAGACTTCTCTTGCTCGTCGTCAATCTCTTTCTTCAATCCATCGGTATCCGGAATTTCTTGCGGCGTTTCCAATTCTTTGTTCAATTCTTCCGCCTCTTTCAATTCCTCCTTCACGTCTTCGAACTCTTTGTTCAACTGCTCTTGTTCTTTCAGTTTCTCTTCAGCACTCTTCGATTCGTCGTTGGCCAACTTCTCTTGCTTATCGGCCAATTCATTCAACTTCTCGGTGGCTTCTTTCAATTTCTCTTCCACTTCCAGTTCTTTGAATTGTTCCAACGCACGATCCAATTCTTTCTCTAAATCTTCGGTAGAAAGATTCATTTTTTCGATTTCTTTTCGAAGCTCGTCTTTGTTCAGTTCGTTCATGAGCTTTTGCAGTTCTTGCATCATCTCTTTCATTTCCGGACTGAGCATTTCGTTCATCAAACGCTCGAGCTCTTTCTGCTTTTCAGCCAGCTGCTCGTCTTTCTGCTCTTGATTGCGCTGTTGATTTTGCTTTTGAATTTCTTTGACTTGCTCTTCTAATTTTTTCTGACGCTCGATGAGGTCTTCCAATTTTTTCTTGTCTTGCCAATTCAGGTTTTGCTTCTCGAGCATTTCGCGTTCGAGCTGCTTCATTTCTTTCTGCAATTTTTCTGCTTCGCGAAGGCTCGACTCTAACTGATCTTTGATGCTTTCGCTTTGCTCGTTGCGCATTTCCTTCAGTTCTTCTTCTGTTGGATTCACGAATTGTCTTACTTGGGAGCGAGTGCTCTTCGCGCCGTGCACACCGTCGTTGTCCCACACTTCGAAGAAGTAATTCACCTCGTCGCCAGGTTCTAGGTTGAAGATTGAAAAATCTACGGCGTGGAAAAACTGATCTCCGGTTGTCCCTACTTCAAACTGAATGGGCAACACAGTTGCGCTTTCTACGGCCTTACCGTCGCGCATGTGAACGGCGGTGAAGGTGAGTTTCGTAAGGCCGTAATCGTCTTGAATTCCTCCGGTGAAATAGTGAATGTATCGCGAAGTTGAATCGGTTTCATCTTGAACTGAAATGCTCGGATATCCGTCGGCAACGACGTTCACTTGATACGACAAGGCGTTTCCATTTTGCACTTGTTCGTTTTGTGGAATGACGCTGTAAGCAAAATTCTGCGAAGCATTTTCGCGGTGCTCAAATCCTTCTGACGTTTCTTCGAAAGGCAATTTGCCTGCGGTTGTTTCAAACAAAACGGAAGAAGTGTTTTCTCCGGCGATTCTCCAGATGAGCTGTGTGCCTTCAGGGACGAGCAAATCGCCGGTGTTGTTTACCACGGCATTCTCTTTCTTCAAGTAAGAAGGGTAGTTCACTTCAATCTGAAACTGCGTTAGCTTCGGCATTTGCAGCACATCGAGGTTGTATCCTTTGCTGTGAAATTTTCCTCCATGAAAAACGATCGTAGCGTCTTCCTTCACATTGGCGAGGGTGTAAGAGAAATCAATGTTGCTCTTCTTCACCATTTGGAATTTCTGTCCGTTCACTTCAATGAACACCTGCGCTGGAATTTCCTTTCCTGTCACTTGCATGCGCACCTCGTAGTCTGTGTTTTCGATCGCCGTTAGCGTGTCGTTCAACATTTCCATGGTGAAGGGCGCTTCCTCTTCTATGATTTCGTTGTAGCGCAGCAGACGGTCAGTAGGTTTCAGAATGAAGGAAGGCGTGATTAAAAACAACACTCCGAAAACGCCCACCAGCGGAAGCAAGTAGCGCAAATATTTTTTGTTCTTTTTTACATCAATGGCTGCTGTGAACGGAACAGGACGAAGGGCCTGCATGCGTTGGGCAATGCTCGCTTGAAGCAGACTGCTTTCAGCATGTTCGTTCAATTGTGATTGAAGTTGAAGGGTATTCAGAAGTCGATCGTCGACTTCGGGAAAATGCTGTCCAATAATCTTCGCCGCCTGTTCGTAGGAAATGTGCTTTCCCAACTTCAACATAGAAAAAAACGGCAAGGCTATTCTTGAAACAATGAAGTAAGCAGAAGCGGCTAAAAATCCGAAGAAGAAAAAGGTTCGAACCGTTGGACCGAAGTGACCAAAGTATTCGAGCGTAACAAGAATCAAATACAATCCTAGGAAAAGAGCAGCTACATACAAAAGCCCTTGAACCATGCGGTTCTTGTAGTACTTCCGAATGAAGTCGTCTAAGCGTTGTATGAGTTGTTCGTATGCGTTCATGCCCCTTTCTTCAGCATTGAAAGATACAAACGAAATTGTTTGACACTTATTTTTTCGGAACGGAAATGCAGACGTTTTGTGCTTCGGTGAAGAATCGTAGCGCTTCCCATCCGCCTTCACGTCCAACACCCGACTGCTTCACGCCGCCGAACGGTGTGCGCAAATCTCTTTCCAACCAACAGTTCACCCAAACAATTCCGGTTTGAAGATTTCCTGCTAAACGATGCGCCACGGTTACGTTGTTGGTCCAGATGCTGGCCGCCAATCCGTACTTCGTGCTGTTCGCTAATTGCTGCGCTTCTTCTTCGGTTTCGAAAGATTGAATGGTAATGACTGGTCCGAAAATTTCTTCTTGATTGGTTCTGCACTGCGCGTTCAACCCTTCGATAATGGTGGGGAGCATGAAGTAACCACCAGCGTTTTCTCCCTCTAGAATTACGCGCTCGCCGCCGCATAGAACGGTTCCGCCTTCTTGCTTCGCCAATTCAACAAACGACAACACCTTGTTCAAGTGCGGCTCGCTGACCAATGCGCCCATTTTCGTTTTGTCTTCCAACGGATTTCCCGGAACAATGCGCGATACTTTTTCAATCAAGGCCGCCTTGAATTTTTCATAGATACCGCTCTGAACATAGAGTCTAGAGCCACACAAGCAGATCTGTCCTTGATTCGCGAAAGAGGTTCGAACGGTGGTTGAAAGTGCTTCATCGAAATCGCAATCGTTGAAAATGATGTTCGCGTTTTTTCCGCCCAACTCCAACGACATCTTCTTGAACTTCGGAGCCACTACCGAAGCAATGTGCGCGCCTGTTGCGGTGCCGCCGGTGAATGAAATGGCTTTAATGCCGTCGTGTTGCACAATGGCTTCTCCCGCTTCTGGACCGTATCCGTGAACAATGTTCAACACACCTGCAGGCATTCCGGCCTCGGCGCAAAGTTTTGAAAACAGATATGCGGTATATGGAGTAATCTCTGAAGGCTTTGCCACCACACAGTTTCCGGCGGCTAATGCTGGAGCAATCTTCCAAGTGAATAAGTACAACGGAAGGTTCCAAGGAGAAATACATCCGACCACGCCAATGGGTTTGCGCAAGGTATAGTTGATGTATTCGGTATTCGGATGCGCCTCGCTGGCGAAGTGTATGATGCCTGTTGCGAAAAAGCGGATGTTAGCTTCTGCGCGAGGAATGTCTACCGCACGAGAAAGCGAAATAGGCTTCCCATTATCGAGCGATTCGGCTTGCGCCAAGGCTTCAGAATTGGATTTTATCAGGTCTGCAAGGCGAATAAGTACATCTGAGCGCTTTTCCACCGAAAGATTTGACCACAATGGGAATGCTGCTTCGGCTGCTGCAAAAGCCGCATCTACATCGGCTTGTTCGCTGCGAGGAATAAGGCTGTAAACCTTGCCTGTAGAGGGATTCACGTTATCTATGGTTCTTCCAGATACCGAAGGAACGAAGGCCCCGTTGATGTAGTTTTCGATTGAAATCACAATTATTTTTTAAAAAACGAAGATAGAAATAGAAAAATACTTGCTGTTATGAAAAGAAAGTATTTATTTTGCATTCGCTTTTCGAAGGAAAAGTGAGATTGCCCGATCGTCTAATGGCAGGACAACTGTTTTTGGTGCAGTTTATATTGGTTCGAATCCAGTTCGGGCAACGATCGAAAAAGCCGCTTCAATGAAGCGGCTTTTTTTTATTTCTTAATTTGCAAAAAATATCACTCTTGAAAAACATTGCTATTCTCGGTTCAACCGGCTCCATAGGTACTCAAGCGCTTGAAGTTATTCAAGAGCATCCCGATCAATTTTGTGTGGAAGTTTTAACGGCCCACAGTAACAGCGCGCTGCTCATACAGCAATCGTTGAAATTCAATCCGAATGCCGTAGTTATTTCCGACGAATCGAAATACGCTGAGGTGAAGGAAGCATTGGCTTCCACCGACATTAAGGTTTATGCGGGAAAGCAAGCGCTAGAGCAAATTGTAGAGATGGACAGCATAGACATTGTGCTTACCGCATTGGTAGGCGCAGCGGGTCTTCCGCCAACGGTGAAGGCTATTCACGCGAAGAAGAACATTGCATTGGCAAACAAAGAAACCTTGGTAGTTGCTGGAGAAATTATTACTCAGCTTGCGAAAGAAAACGGAGTGAATATTTATCCGGTAGATAGCGAACACAGCGCGATTTTTCAATGTCTTGCTGGCGAGTGGCACAATCCGATTGAAAAAATTATTCTTACCGCTAGTGGTGGTCCGTTCAGACAGAAGCCTGCTGAAGAGTTGGCTGAAGTGACGAAAGCGCAAGCGCTCAAGCATCCGAATTGGACCATGGGCGCGAAGATTACGATTGACTCTGCAACCCTTATGAACAAAGGGTTGGAGGTTATTGAAGCGAAGTGGTTATTCAATTTGAAGCCATCGCAAATAGACGTGGTGGTTCATCCGCAAAGCATCATTCACAGCTTGGTTCAGTTTGAAGACGGCAGCATGAAAGCGCAGTTGGGATTGCCCGACATGAAGTTGCCGATCCTATACGCCATGGCTTATCCGCATCGTGTGAAGACCGACTGGCCACGTTTCAACTTCATGGATTATCCGCAGTTTACTTTCGAGAAACCGCGCATTGAAGTGTTCCGTTGCCTCGGTCTTGCCTTCGAAGCGTTGGAAAAAGGCGGAAACGCACCGTGCATCTTGAACGCGGCCAATGAAATTGCAGTTGCTCGTTTCTTAAACGACGAAATCAAGTTCTTACAAATCGCAGAAACGGTAGAGAAGACGCTTCAACAAGCATCGTTCATCGCGAAGCCTTCGTTGGAAGAATTAATTGCGAGTGATGCGGAAGCCAGGGGGATTGCGGCAGGTGATTTTTTATAAACAATAATAATCTTTCGAGGGAAATGTGATTAATTTTAGATATGCCAAAAATTGCAATCTATAAATTTCTTACTTTTTTCATATTTGCCTTTGACGCGCTCAACGAACCACCACATTTACACGTTGTAAAAGAAAAAGGCAATAGACAGAGATCCGCTAAAATCTGGCTAGAGTCTTTGAAAGTTGCAGAAAAGGAACATTAAGTGAGAAAGAGTTAAATCAGGCGCTAAATTTGATAAAAAATCACCAAGCCCAACTGATTGAATCCTTTATCAAAGTGAAAAAAGGAGAAAAAATAACAACAATCAAATTCAAATAATATGGGAACGACTCTTCAAAACTCTACAATCTGTATTGAAAAATTGAATTTCGATTTAATTGGAAAAATTTCTTTGAAACTTCAAGATGGACGAATAATAATTGTGCCTCTCAAATATTTTCCGGAACTACAAAAGCTTTCAGTAGCACAAAGAAAGAAATACACAATTGTCGATGATCGAACAATCTTGTTCAACTATTCAGATGCTGTATATCACCTTGAAGATTTTATGGGGCTTGAAAACAAATGGAGAGAAAGATAAATCCTCAACTCCATCAAAATGCCTTGAAACACCTGATTTCATTCTTGTTTTTACTTCTCGGCTTTGTCGCACTGGCTCAACCTGTCGGCAATGAATATTTATATTTCAGCATTATTGAAGTAAACGGAACTGACACCGTGGCGATTGATAAAATGTTCATCCGTCACAGTCACCGAATAGAGAAACTTCGAATCAAAAACTATCGAATAAATAATTTGAGTGAGTCAAATGATGGCTTTCGGCGATTATCCATGGACGATTATTATTGTATGTCGACCATTAAAAACAATTTAAGACTTCAGATAATTAAGGATAAGCGAGACACCATGAACCTTATCATTAACAACGCTAAGGGAATGGTCTTTTTCCAAACGCAATTCCAAAAAGGTGACTTCGTCGTAAATGTTCAACAGAAAGATTACGACCAAAATCCCAGGAAAGTAGTCAGGAAAAGTGGGACAACGGCAATGGATATTTCGAGGGTAAATATTACTCTTATTTCAGAAACGAGAGTAATTTTTGATTATTTTTACTCTCGAAACAAACAGAAGAGTATATTTTACTTTTAAATAAATGAGCAAATTCAATCGGTCAATTCCATACAATGATCTGCCTACATTACCACCACAGGCAGACATTGAAACAAAGCGCATACTTAGAAAAGCAATTTCCGCCGGAAGAGCTTTGGCTGAGCTGAATGGGACCATTATGAATTTACCAAACCCAACCCTGTTTTTAGATACAGTTTATTTGCAGGAAGCTAAAGCAAGCTCTGAAGTAGAAAACATCATCACAACAAACGACGAGCTCTATAAGTCATTAGCCTCAGACAGGAAACTAGAAACCTCGGCTACAAAAGAGGTATTAAGCTACAAAGAAGCACTTTGGTTAGGTATAGAAGAATTGAAAACCAAACCATTTATAACAACCAATCTTTGTATTAAAATTGTTCAATGCGTTAAACAAAACAGTGCTTCAATTCGAAATACACCAGGAACAAAACTCAGCAACAGTGCCGGCGATGTTATTTATACACCGCCAAGCGGCGAACCAATAATTCGTGAAAAACTAGCGAACCTTGAAAAGTTTATTCATGAAGAAGATCATATTGATCCACTAATAAAAATGGCAATATTGCACTATCAGTTCGAAGCCATACACCCATTCTCAGATGGCAATGGCAGAACAGGAAGAATTCTCTTGTTGCTGTATCTGAAATTATCTGGACTCCTTCAAACTCCTGCTATCTATCTGAGCGAGTACATCATTAAAAACAAATCAGAATATTATAAATGCTTAAGAGGTGTGACCGAAAATAACGATTGGGAAAATTACATCTTGTATATGCTTGATATGGTAGAAGAAACTTCCAAGATGGGATCGACGCGCCTTCAAAAAATTACAGCTGTCATGGAATCAACTGCTGCTGAAATAAAAGCTAAGTTGCCAAAGATTTATTCAAAAGATTTGATTGAAATTTTATTCCGATTGCCATACACCAAACGTCAAAACTTGATCGCTGAAAATATTGGAAACCTAAAGACCGTTGGAAATTATCTAATAGCGTTGGAAGAAAACGGTTTTTTAAAATCTGAAAAAGTAGGGAAAGAGAAACTCTACATAAATATAAAGCTGCTCGAAATTCTAGCGAATAATTAATCGTTCAAGAAATACAAACTAAAACTACCTCAACTCCGCCGAACATTCCGTCTGCAAGCCTTGTAATACTTTACCCCCTTTAATCTTTCATAATTAATACTACCAAAGGTATTTATTCAATAATTGTATATCAAACCAATAGTGGGCATTAAGGATAAAGACCAACTCTCTAATTGATTAATACTATTTTTTCTGTGATGCTGTATTCCAGTTTGCAAAGAGGTTTCTAATAATATTTTTTTAGAAAATTGAATACCCATATAAGGTGTTACACGAGCACTATAGAAGTTGTAAAATCGCTTCTCATTTTGCGAATAATTTACCACCGTAGTGTTGTCTTTAAGCATGCGACCATTTTGTTTAATAACTACGGAGTAACTTCCACCAATTTGCAAGCCCAATCGCATTCGATTAACATCTTTAAACACATCAAGTACAATTGGAAAAGAAATAACAGTGGCGTTATTATGTTGCCTAATGGTTCTAATATTTTGAGCCACAATCTCTTCTTGATTTATCAGAATCAACGTGTCATAAACAATTACTTTATCGAAACGGTCTTTGAATTTTGAGTATTCAATACCAACGTAAGTTGCCCAATTTCGACCCTTATTTATTCGAGTTGAAACGCCGAAAACACTACCTGTCTCAACACTTAAATCTTTATTCAAATCATCTGCTAGAGAAGTTGTTTGGTCTCGAAATTTATTGTCCAACCAAGCCGGTCCCATGTACCCACGCCAAGCCAAAGAATTGTTTTCAGAGTTTTCAATGGTTTCATTAAACTGAAAGCTCGTCAACAACTTCTCATTCAGCGATATTATGTGAAAATCAATTGGTATAGAACAAGCGGCTAAACCTAGAATGCTTATTGAATCATCCCTGGTAACTGAAAGGTCTTGACTCCTTTTAAAAATTGATGTAGAATTTACGGGTAATTGAAACTGCTTCTTTGGGTTGTCTGACTGACTATTTTTTTCGGATAGATAAACAGCTTTTTTAGGATCGTTGGCTAAGCCTTCTTTAGCCAATTCATTGCCTGAATTTCCAAAAGTATTTTTCGAACTTCCGATTAAGTCTGTTACAACAGTTGATTTTGCGGAAATATCTTCTTTTGAATATAAATGTTCCTTGAAGAGGTATGTCGAAAAACCAATGATCATAAAAAAAACAGCGTAGATCCAATAACCAATAGCTTTCCTTCTTGTTTTTTGTTTTCGATCCAAGGAGGTCGCTATATTCCTCCAAAGCAAATCAGCATCTACACCCTGTGTTGATTTAGATTCTGCAATTGCACTTTTAATTTGCTGCTCTAAATTTTCCATAGTCAACTAATTTTGTAATTCATATCCCAAAAGAAACTATCGGCTTTTTTCAACTCCGCTTGCAGCCATAATCTCGCTCTAGATAAACGTTTTCTGCATACTTCTTCTTTTATTCCAATTATAGCGGAAATCTCTTCGTGGCTGAAGCCCTCAACCACAAAGAGCATAAAAACATCGTAATATTTCTCAGGCATGGTCTTTAAGAAACTCTCCAGATCCGCCTCTCCAAGAGCCTTCATCACCTCAGGATCTGCGCCCTTCTCATGCTTTCGGATGGACCATTCAATAAAGCGACCCTCTTTCTGGTTTTGCTTAAAACAATGGTTAATGACAATTTTTGCTCCCCAAGAATGTAAGGCACCTCTTTCTGGATTGTACTGATGAATTTTATTGAAAATGGAAACAAAAGCATCTTGCAAAACATCTTGGCGCAAAGAGGAGTTCTTCAAGTAACGATGACAAATCGCATTGAAATAGGGAAGCGCAGTGTCATAAAACTCCTTTTGGGAATTACGATCACCTTGCAAACATCCGTTTAAACACGATTGTGAAATGTTCATACACATATAGAAAATCCAACACTTCCGTGTTAGATTTTCATTTTTTTATGTTTAGAATATTACTTTATTGAACGTTGTATTCAATGGAAGCTTCGCACGGAGTTGAACCTGGCCTCTTGTAGTAAATCTCTTCATACCACTCTGCCGTCTGGAATTCGTGGTTTCCAGCTGGAGGTGCAACTCTATATTTAATTGACATTGTGCTGTCGCAATACATCTCAAGGGTATAAGTGTCCTGAAAATCCGACCACGGTGTCCCATTAAAGATAAAAGTAAATTGGTTGTCAATGCCAGCTACATTCTCCCACGACCCATTGCCTACTAAAACACCTGCATAGCGCTCTTCAAAAGTACTGTCATTAAGAAATGTCAATTGAATATCGCTGTAAGTAGGACTGGTATATGCAAACCATTCCATCGTATTTATCAACTGACCACCTACCATGTCTAATTGCAAACTTTGATTCTCTATTTTGTACACCTCCCAATCACCAACAATCTTGGGGACAGACTGAGTTGATGGCAAGACGGTTATAGTTTCATCCTTCGACTCTTTATTGCAACTTGCAAAAACGAAAAGAAGGGTACAAATAAAAAATGTTGATTTTAGATTTTTCAAAATTGTCATATTCACTCGTAAAAAAGGTTAATAAACTAGGTTAATATTAAAATAGGTCGACTCTACACATGCATTATCCATAAAGAACAACAAATGTGACAACATCTCGATATTTTAATAGAAAACCGAGTAAATACGCCAAACCCCCTACCTCAACTCCGCAGAACACTCCGTCTGCAAGCCTTGCAAAATGCGCTGCATACTCTTCTCAACAACTTCGTCGGTTAAGGTTTGCTGCGCGTCTTGAAGTATGAATTTCAAAGCGTACGATTTCTTTCCTTCTGGAAGATTCTTGCCTTCGTACACATCGAATAAATTCACTTCCTTCAATAATTTCTTTTCGCTTTTTAAGGCAGACTGACGAAGGCTTTCGAACGTGGTTTCCTTGTTCAACAACAACGATAAATCGCGACGAACCCATGGGAATTTATTCAACGGTTGGAAGGCATTGCGCTGTTGCGTTCTCAATTTTTCCAACGTGTCGAAATCGAATTCAGCATAGAATACTTCTTGCTCGACGTCGGTTGCTTCTTGAATTTCTGAATTCACGCGTCCCATCTTCACCAACGATTTTTTCTGTGCAGACAACTCCATTCCATAGGCGAAAATGGGAGAGTCTTGAATTGAGATCACATCGACTTGCTGAATGCCTAACGCATTCAAAATATTTTCAACCACTGCTCGCAATCGCGCCAATGACGAGGCGTTCGAAGGGTTGTTCCAAGATTCTGCGCTTTCCTTTCCACACAACCACAGCGCCAATTTGCGCTTCTCTTTGTATCCGTTTTCAGTCTTGCGGTATTCCTTTCCAATTTCAAACAAACGAAGGTCGGTTGCTCTGTGTTTTTCATTCAACGAAATGCTTTCCATTCCACCAAACAACAACGAACTGCGCATGTGAGACAAATCTTTGCTCAACGGATTCAACAACGAAACACTGTTCACTCCCAATGCCGCATCGAACGCTTCAGCGTACTTGCTTTTCGTTAACGACATGTTCATGATTTCGGTATAGCCTTCTGCAACAAGTAAGTCGGCTAAACGGAAATGAAGACTCTCCGATTTTCCTTTGGTGTTCAACGAAAGCGTCATGCGCGAAGGCAATTCAACTTTGTCGTATCCATAGATGCGAAGCACCTCTTCCGCCACATCGGCCGGACGCGTTACTTCCACACGGTTGTAGGGCACAAGCACCTTCCAACCACCTTCAACCGTTGAAACTTCGAACTGTAAATCGTTCAATATAGAATCAACAATCTCGCTGGGAATGTCAATTCCTAAAAGCGATTTCAAATAACTTTCTTTGACTTCAATTTCGGTTTTCGGAAGATCAACCGGATAAACATCCTGCGCTTCCACCAATACCGCGTTCGGATTTTCAGCTTGAATTAATTCCCAAGCGCGCGCTAACGCATTTGGAATTCCGTCTACAGCCACGCCTCTTTCAAAGCGGAAAGAAGAGTCTGAATGAATCTGGTGACGCTTCGCACTCTTGCGCACACGCACCGGATTGAAGCACGCGCTTTCAAAAACAACGAACGAATCTTCAGTGCTCACGCCCGCATTTTTTCCACCCATAACACCACCCAAACAAAGCACTTCGTTTTGGTTGGAAATAACTACATCTTCGGCAGAAAGTTTGCGAGCAACACCATCGAGGGTTTCTAACGCCTCATCTGTATTTGCATTTCGAACCGTGATGGTCTGGTTGGAAAAGTCATTCGCCTTGAAGACGTGTAACGGCTGTCCCAATTCGTGTTGAACGAAGTTGGTCACGTCTACACACAAGTTCACGCTCTTCACACCAATAACAGCGAGGGTTTCTTTGATGAAAGCAGGCGTCTCTTGATTTTCAATTCCGCTCATCACCGCGAACGCATAGCGCGAACACTCGGTGTTTTCGTGAAGATCTAATTTCCAATTTTTCGGTTGGAAGGAAATAGCTGGAGCGGTTGTGCTTGAAAGCGCAACCTTATTTTCGTTTTCCAGATTCCACGCCGCCGCGAAATCGCGCGCTACACCTGCATGCGAAAGAGCGTCTGTTCTATTCGGAGTAATACCAATTTCGAGGCATGCATCGCTTTCAATGTTGAGGGCTACAGCAGCTGGAGTTCCCACTTCTGTTTCTTCTGGAAGGATAAGAATCCCGTCGTGTGAAGCGCCAAGGCCTAGTTCGTCTTCGGCGCAGATCATACCTATGGATTCGGCTCCGCGAATTTTACTTTTCTTAATGGTGAAAGACTCGCCAGATGAGGGATACAAGGTTGTTCCAACAGTAGCCACCAATACTTTTTGTCCGACAGCCACATTGGGTGCACCGCAGACAATCTGAACGGGTTCACCTTCACCCAAATTCACTTTGGTGATAGACAAGCGATCTGCATCGGGATGTTTCTCGCATTCGAGCACATATCCGACTACCACGCCTTTCAATCCGCCTGGAATTTTCTCTACGCTTTCAATGCCTTCCACTTCAAGACCGGTTCTGGTAAGGGTTGCAGCCACGAGTTCCGGAGCCGGCAGGGGTTGAACCAGTTGTGAAAGAAGTTTGTAAGAGATTTTCATATCGCGCGAATTAGACTGCAAAAATAAAGACAAACGCGAGGGGTAGGGCTTAGAATTTTGTTACTTTTGCCTCTCTTCAAAAACGGGATGTAGCTCAGTTGGTAGAGTACACGTCTGGGGGGCGTGTGGTCGCAGGTTCAAGTCCTGTCATCCCGACTAAAACCTCCTTACAACCCTTGAAAATCAAGGGTTTTGTTTTTTATTGTACAAAATTTGAACAAAAAATGCACCCAAGAAATCAGCACAACGACAAATACAACTTCCAAGAACTGATTCAAGCATTGCCTGAATTAGCGCCGTTTGTGAAGACAAACGCATACGGAAATGAGAGTATCGATTTCTTCGATCCGATTGCGGTGAAGCTGCTGAATAAGGCGTTGCTGAAGAAACATTACGGGGTGGCAAATTGGGATATTCCTGAAAATTATTTGTGTCCTCCAATTCCGGGAAGAGCAGAGTATTTGCACCAAATAGCCGACCTGCTCTACAAGAACAATCCAAATTTCCTTCAAGATAAAAAATTGGGAAATAACATTCGTGTGCTCGATGTCGGTGTGGGCGCGAATTGCATTTACCCCATCATTGGTGTTCATGAATACAACTGGAATTTCGTAGGTTCAGACATCGATGAAAAGGCCATTGCGGCTTCACAAAAAATTGTCGACGCGAACGAATCACTTCAAAATAAAATTGAATTGCGTCATCAAAATAATGCTCACGATATCTTTCACGGAATAATTCTTCCCGAAGAAAAATTCAATCTAACGGTTTGCAATCCGCCCTTCCACGCTTCACTTCAAGACGCGCAGCAAGGCAATCTTCGTAAAAACCGAAACCTTAAAAATTCACGAAACGCGAAGGTGCAATTGAACTTCGGTGGACAAGGAACCGAGCTCTGGTGCGAAGGCGGAGAAGAAACCTTCATTGAAAAAATGATTCTTCAAAGCGCAGCATACGCAAATCAAGTTGAGTGGTTCAGCACACTCGTTTCGAAAGAAAGCACGCTTAAAAAAATTCAGCTCAAACTCGAATACGTCGATGCCCGCGATATGCGCATTCTTCCGATGGAATTGGGAAATAAAGTGAGTCGGATTGTGGCGTGGAAGTATTGAACTGCGTTGTGGGAACTGCGTTGTTTGAACTTCGTTATTCCTACTACGTAATTCCTCCCGATAGCTATCGGGATCATAATTCCTACGATGTAATTGGAACTGTGTTGTCGAATAAAAGCCGAAGGCATTCGGCGTAGGCATTCGTTCAGAGAACATTCGTCGAAGACATTCTAACTCTTCTGCTCAAGCTTTTGCTTCTCATTAAAAGCCTTAAGTTTAGCCAGTGTTTCAGGCAATCTTTTTTTCGCCTCAAGAAATTTTTCTGAAGTGGGAATAGGCGTTGAAATAACCTCTGCAGGGATTGGAATGCTATTTTGTAACGACGTTTTTTCCATGAGTCTAATTTATTGATTTATTTCCTTAGAATAAATATTGTTAAATACTTTTTATTGGCTTGAAACCTTTCAATTTCATTCTCGGTTTCACCAAGCACTTGAAACTTACCAGCAATGACGTCTAAGTGATGAGAAATGAAAATGCTATAAAGTCTTGATTTACTCTGAGTATTACCTTGAAATGAAACTATAGCTTCGGGATGATTATTCAGAAAATCTAAAACTATTTCGCTTATAGTAAAAAACAGCATTGAAAGTTTTTTCGGTTGACTTCTATTGCTGTCGGACCACTTTTTTTCATCCGATAAATAATCGAAAAGAGCTAAATTGTACAAATCTTCTTCTTCCAGCTTATTGAATAAAATACTTTTAATTATCCAACCTGATTTCGTTGGGCAATTGATAAAGTACCTATCATCAAAAAAACAAAAAAGGATAAATTTCTTTTCCTTCCATCCAACAAAAAGAAGAATAAGTCTTGAGGAATTCAAGAAACGCTTATGCGTTGAATTTTCTGTAATGCCCGTTATTGTTGAGATTATTGAGCATAACATAGGAACTACGTTATCAGAAAACCTTCGGTTTTATTCCTACTTCGTAATGCCTCCCGATAGCTATCGGGATCATAATTCCTACGATGTAATTGGAACTGTGTTGTCGAATAAAAGTCGAAGACATTCGCCGAAGGCATTCGTTCAGAGAACAATCGTCCGAACGACTTTCGCCTCAGGCATTAGCCCTCTTGAAATAAACTTCATTCGCTAGTGGTATATACCTTCTGTATATACTATCTTTGCATTATGAAAAATCTTTCACTAAAACTCGATGATGACATTTTTTTGGAAACAGAAAAGGTTATTGAGAAGTTGGGCACCACTCGGAATCGCTACATAAATGAGGCGTTGGAGATATACAACAGATATTACAACCGGAAAATGTTGCGTGATCAATTGGTGAAAGAATCGCGTTCGGCTTACGGTTCGAGCAGAGATATTTTAGATGAATACGAAAGACTCATCGATGAAGATTAGTCAATACGAAATCTGGTTAGCGAATCTAAACCCTTCGAAAGGCACCGAACCCGGTAAGGTTCGTCCTGTCGTTGTGGTGCAAACAAACTTGCTGAACGATATTCATCTTTCTACTTTAATCTGCCCCATAACAACCAACGTTCTTCCAGATGTAAAAATTCTTCGTGTTGCTTTAACCAAAAAACAACTCGATGAGAAGAGCGATATTCTCGTCGATCAACTTCGTGCAATAGACAATAAGCGTTTCATTAAAAAACTCGGAAAACTCACAAAGGAGCAAGTGATACAGTTGAAGGAGAATTTGAGAATCGTGTTAGAACTTTGAAAGCCGTTGGCTTTATTGGAAAACCTTCGGTTTTATTCCTACTGCGTATTTGGAACTGCGTAATTTGAACTGACGTTGTTGAATGACAGTCGAAGACATTCGCCCGGAGGGCATTCGTTCAGAGAACATTCGCCGAAGGCATTCTAACTCTTCTTCCCCCGCTGCGCCTCTCTCCCCTCGCGTTTCTCCAACCCTTGAAAGAAATTCCGAATCACCTGATTGTTACATTCAACATACTGGCGTTGGGATGGATTGCGGAAGAAGGCGCTGAGTTCGTGCTTGCTCATTTTCATGTCGGCAAGCGCTAAGATTTGAATAATGTCTTCGTCAATTAAATTCAGCGCTATGCGCATCTTTCGGAAGATGAGGTTATTCGTTAAGCGTTTCTCCGGAACCGGCAATGGGCCGTCTTTTCGTCCGCGTTTCAGAATGATAAATCCGTTTAGAAAAATAGAAAGCATCTCGTCGTTAATGTCGAGATACTCTTCGTGATCTTCCTTCTTCAACCAATCGCTCACATCGGAGCGCGTGACCACAACATCTGTCAATGCGAAAATGTCGATCATCTGTTGATCAGAGAAATCATAAATGAATCGTATGCGGCGGAAGATGCTGTTGTTGGTCATTGTTTTTGCAATTGCTTCGCCGAAGCGATTGTGGCGAAGCCACGAATGATTGGAATTAAATTCTTTCGAGAAGTGCTTCGAAGATTTCTCTTCCGTCGGTGTTTTCCAATTCGAAATCTGCTGCACGCTCCGGGTGAGGCATCATTCCAAATACATTCTTACCCGCATTGCAGATACCCGCAATGTTGTTCAAAGAACCGTTCGGATTGAAGTCTTCGTCAATAACCCCGTCGGCAGAACAATAGCGGAACAACACTTGGTCGTTGTCTTCAATCTGCTTCAACACATCGGCAGGTGCAAAGAAGTTCCCTTCTCCGTGAGCAATTGGAATTTTATATGCTTTTTCGCGATCTAATCCAGCCGTTAAAACCGCACTGTTCGAGGCCGCTTTCAAATGAACATTCTTGCAAATGAATTTTCTAGAGGTGTTGTGCAACAAGGCACCTGGAAGCAATTTCGCTTCGGTTAAGATTTGAAACCCGTTGCAAATTCCCATAACATATCCTCCGCGATTCGCGTGTGCTACTACTTCATCCATAATTGGAGAAAAGCGAGCAATAGCGCCACTGCGTAGGTAATCGCCGTAGCTGAATCCGCCTGGAACAAAAACGAAATCACAACCTTGAAGGTCGCGCTCTTTGTGCCAAAGTTTTACCACTTCTTGTCCCATGATGTTCGACATGGAATACACCAAATCTTCATCACAATTGCTACCAGGGAAAACTACGACACCGAATTTCATAAAATTATTTTTTGCAAAAGTACGTCAAACTTTTCACCACTGAAACACAGGAATGAGTTGTGTTTGTTCAATCAATATCCAAAGGCTTATGGCCACTGATATGTAGAAAAAGACAGGTGCGAAAAGTGAGATGCGATAATTTGAATACCAGTAAGACAAACAGAAGATTAGACCCAGTCCTACGCCTTCAATAATTAGGTGGTTCAAGAATAGCCATCCTGCGGTTACCGAGCCTAACATGGCAATACACATGAACACGATGATCCATTTCGAGTTTCGGTTTTTGTTGGTGTTTCGGTCTCCAGAAAAAATGAGCGACTGCATAGAAAACAACAACGACAAGGCACACAGCGCGTAGAAAGAAAGTTTTGAGTAGGAATGAATCATCCAATTGTCCTGCGTGTTCAGACTTATAATTCGCTTGAACAAATAGAAATTCCAGTTATCCATAATCAGATACTGCATGCAGAAGCAATACAGAAAAGGGAAGACGAATCCCGCCACGGGCATGACGTATTCTCTAACGTTGTATCCTCTTGTGAAGATTACAGCCACCAACAAGATGGGCAGTAGCGACAAGTATAACGGAAAGCACAACGCTGCTAATCCAAACCAAAAACCGGCGCGGAAATAAGGATCTAAAGCTGTTTTTTGACGGTACACTTCCAACAACCTATTGGCTCCTACTGTAAGGAAAATCTGCGCGAACAGAAAGGTAACGCTGTGATTCAGCAAAAAAATGACTGTAAAGAGGTTCGAGAAAATTAATGCAGGAACGAAGGTGGGACCGTTGTGAAATTCGTGTCGGTTATACACCCAATTGAAAAGTATGGCACCCAGTGTAATGACAACCCAAGCAATGGCTGCGCCCAACCAAGGGGTGAGGACGCAAGCGAGGTTAATGATGTCGAAAGGGAATTGCTCGGGAACTTCAGGAATAACATATCCGAAAAGGCATGGAACGAAAACCAAAAGATTTACGAAAGGCAATACAAACAGGAGGTACGGTTGATTGCTTGAAAATTGCCTTAGGATCATGTTATTTGAATTGAAGCAAAATTGAGGATAAATGTTCCGTTTTCAAAAGGATTGCTTAAATTCGCCATGAAAAATATTTCGAACATGAACTTACAATCTGTCCTTACACCAATCGCAGACGCATGCAAATTACTATTTGAATACGTAATGGAGCCATTGGGAAATACATTCAGTTACATCTGTATTGCAGGTGCGTTCTACGGAATCTACTTGTGGATTAGCATGCAAAAGCGTTACACGGCCGAAGCAAAGAAGAACGGTACGTTAATCTAAAAGATTTTGGCTTCGGCCTACCTAAACATATTCAAACCCCGAGGGTTCGAGCATTTTCGAATCGTTGGGGTTTTTCTTTTTTTTCTAGTTGGAAGTCGATTGTTCGCGCAATCGGAAACACGTCTCGGCTATTTCGAATTGGATCAAACACTACAGACTTCCACTGGCGAACTATCAGGAACGCTTACGGTTCCCATCTTGAAGGGAACCTTTCCGGTTGCCTTAATTATCGCGGGTTCCGGACCCACTGATCGCAACGGGAACAACGCGCAAATGAAAAACAATTCATTGCAAATGCTAGCTCACGAGTTGGCTGCTCAGGGCATTGCGTCGCTTAGATACGACAAGCGCGGCATAGGAAAGAGCGCTTCAGCAATGATTTCCGAAGAGCTATTGCGTTTCGAGAATTATGTGGAAGATGCAGAAGATTGGGCCACTCAATTGAAGACCGATCCGCGATTTAACAAACTAATCATCATCGGACACAGCGAGGGATCGCTCATTGGAATGCTTGCCGCTGAGAAGGCCGACGCTTTCGTTTCGCTAGCGGGCGCTGGAAGACCTATTGATGTTATTTTGAAGGAGCAGCTTACTGAGCAGCTTTCAGGACAGAAAAAACTTCTTCGCGCTGCGAACGAGGGCCTTTCGAAGCTTAAAGAAGGCAAGTTGGTAGAAGACGCCCCGGTGGAACTGTTCGGCTTGTTTCGTCCTTCTGTTCAGCCCTACATAATGTCTTGGATGAAATACGATCCAGCGGTTGAGATTTCAAAATTGAAAATTCCGATTGTGATTATTCAAGGCACCACAGACCTGCAGGTAAAAGAGCAAGATGCAAAACTACTTTTCGAAGCACATCCACTCAACTCGCGTTTAGTGATTATTGAAGACATGAATCATGTTTTGAAAATAGCACCTGAAGATAGACTGAAGAATATTGAGACGTATTCAATGCCTAATCTTCCTTTAGCACCGGAGCTCGTGAGAACTTTGGGAACTTTGTAATTGGAACTGCGTTGTTGGAACTGCGTTGTTGAATCTTCCCCTCTCTTACCTTTTAAAAAACATTCGCGAAGCATTCGCCCAAAGGGCATTCGTTGCTTTGCAACATTCGTGCTTGCACATTCGTTGCTTCGCAACATTAGCCTCCGGCATTCTGACTTATCTTTGCAGCCGTTATGGCAGCACAAGAAGACAAATTAAAAGCGGTAATCTCGCACGCAAAGGAATACGGATTTGTATTTCCTTCCTCTGAAATTTACGATGGCCTTTCGGCCGCCTACGACTACGGTCAGTTGGGTGTTGAATTGAAAAACAACATCAAGAACTACTGGTGGACCGCCATGACGCGCATGCACCAAAACATTGTGGGAATTGATGCTTCCATCTTCATGCATCCGACCACCTGGAAAGCAAGCGGACACGTAGATGCGTTCAACGATCCGTTGATCGATAACAAAGACAGTAAGAAACGCTACCGTGCCGATGTGTTGTTGGAAGACTACATGGCGAAAAGCGAAGCGAAAATTACTAAAGAAATAGAGAAGGCGAAGAATCGCTTTGGCGATGCTTTCAACGAAGAGCAATTCCGTGCAACGAATCCGAATGTCCTTCGTGCGCAAGAAAAAATAGACGGTGTGAAAACGCGCATGAAAGTGGCGTTGGAAGAAGGCGATTTAGTGGGATTGAAGCAATTGATTGAAGACTGCGAAATTGCAGATCCAGAGACTGGATCTCGCAACTGGACAGAGGTTCGTCAGTTTAACCTGATGTTTAAAACAGAGCTCGGCGCGGTAAGCGGCGATGCTGGAATTATTTATTTACGTCCAGAAACAGCACAAGGAATTTTCGTGAATTTCTTGAACGTTCAGAAGACAGGAAGAATGAAACTTCCATTCGGAATTGCACAAATCGGAAAGGCGTTTCGCAATGAAATTATTGCACGTCAGTTCATCTTCCGCATGCGCGAATTCGAACAAATGGAGATGCAATATTTCGTGAAGCCGGGTACCGAAATGGAGTGGTACAACTACTGGAAGAACGAGCGTATTAAGTGGCACAATGCATTAGGATTGGGAGAAGACAATTACAAATTCCACGATCACTTGAAGCTGGCGCACTACGCCAATGCGGCTTGTGACATTGAGTTCAACTTCCCAATGGGATTCAAAGAGTTGGAAGGAATACATTCTCGCACTGATTTCGATTTGAAAAAACACGAAGAATTCAGTGGAAAGAAATTGCGTTATTTCGATCCGGAAACGAACGAAAGTTTTGTTCCGTATGTCATTGAAACGTCTATTGGATTAGACCGCATGTTCTTGGCTGTATTGTCAAGTTCATTTGTGGAAGAGAAATTGGAAGACGGAAGTGAGCGCACGGTGCTTTGCATTCCGGCAGCTTTGGCTCCAGTGAAAGTGGCGGTATTGCCGTTGGTGAAGAAAGACGGACTTCCAGAAAAAGCAAAAGAGATTGTAGATCTATTGAAGTTAGACTTCAACTTACAATACGACGACAAAGACGCCATTGGTCGCAGATACAGAAGACAAGACGCTATTGGAACGCCTATCTGCGTAACAGTAGACAATGAAACCTTGGAAGACAATTGTGTAACCATTCGTCATCGCGACAGCATGCAACAGGAGCGCATACCAATTGCGAACTTGCATGAAGCGGTAAGGAAGGTTGTGGCGTTGAATCAGTACTTTTAAGCCCGAAGGGCGAATGTTGCGAGGCAACGAATGTTACGATGTAACGAATCTCTGCGAGGAATGCTTCGCGAATGTCTTGCAGACGAGGGTTTAACAACGAAGTTCCAACAACGTAGTTATAACAACGTAGTTCCAAGCACTGCTGAAATCAACTCCATCTTACCCATTCCCATTGCTGCCGCCTGCTGAGGAATAATAGACGCCGCGCTGAAGCCAGGAACGGTGTTCACTTCAATCACACAAGGCTCTTCGTCGGGTAACAAGAAGTCTACGCGAATCATTCCTCCGCAATTCAAATCGGTATAAATACGAGCCGATAATTCCTGAACACGCGCGTAGTGAAACTCACTGATCGGAGCAGGTGTAATTTCCTGACTCTTTCCTTCGTACTTCGCTTGAAAATCGAAAAATTCAGTCTCACTCACAATCTCTGTAATGGGCAACGCCGTTGGCTTTCCATTCAACATTATAACACCACAGGTGACTTCCCTTCCAGAAATAAATTCTTCCACAATAATATCCTCGTCTTCATTTCGCGCGCGAGAAATGGCTTCCATAATTCCACCTTCTTCGTTCACACGCGAAGTACCAATGGAACTTCCTCCACAATTCGGCTTCACGAAACAAGGTAATCCTACCTTCGCAACTACTTCTGCTGCTGTAATAACTTCTTCCTTTCGAACAACAATCGAACGCGCAACACGATAGCCCATAGTGCCTAACGTGCGCGTTGTAGCTTTCTTGTTAAAGGTTAAGGCCATGTTCAACACATCGCCCGTCGTGTACTTCATTCCAATTGTATCGAAATATCCTTGCAACAATCCGTTCTCTCCAGGCGTTCCGTGAACCATCATGAACACCGCGTCAAATGTGGTTTTCATTCCATCAATAACCACAGAAAAATCATTTCGATCTACTGGAATTTCCACTTCATTCACCAACGCATACCAACGCTTTTCTTCAATCACAATCTGAGTGGGAGCGAATTTCGAACGATCAATGTTCTCCATTACCATCTTCGCACTGCGCATAGACACAACAGATTCTCCACTATATCCACCACAGACTACTGCAATTTTTTTCATGCGTTTTTGTTTTTACAAAGATGACAATCTCCTTAACTTTCCAAAAATTATTTGTCGTGAAAAAATCAATTCTTTTTTCGTTCTTCTTCGCAGCTACCACTTTAGGTGTATCTGCACAACAGTTCACCGTTGTAAAAAACAACGCTCACGGTAATGTAGAAAACCAATGCAAGACAGGAACTTGCTGGAGTTTCGCTACCACCTCATTCATTGAATCAGAAATTATTCGTAAAGGAAATAAGCCCGTCGACCTTTCTGAAATGTACAACGTGCGATTGACCTATCCGAAGAAAGCAGAAAGCTATGTGCGATTCCAAGGCAAACAACAATTCGGTCCAGGCGGATTAAGCCACGATGTTCTTGCCATCATTGAAGAATACGGAATTGTGCCTGAGGCAGCGTATTCAGGATTTGTGAATGGAAGCACAACTTACGATCACGAGATTCTCGACACTAAATTGACTGATTTAGTAACGGAAGCTGTAACCAGTCCAACCAACGGGTATAAAGTAAGCATAGAGGGTATCCTTGATAATGAAATTGGAGTTGCACCAGCAGAATTCAAGTACAACGGAACTACTTATACGCCAGCTTCTTTTCGAGACGCCATGAAAATTAATCCGAAAGAATACGTGTGCTTAACTTCTTTCTCTCACCATCCATTTTATTCTTCGTTCGTGTTGGAAGTTCCAGACAACTGGTCGAAAAAATCTTATTACAATCTTCCTCTTGACGAGTTTCAGCGCGTTGCAGATTTTGCGCTTGGAAAAGGATTTACCATCGCTTGGGATGCCGACGTGAGCGAAAAAACTTTTGATGCAAGAAAAGGATATGCCTATGTTGATGTGTTTCAAAATGAGCCGAAAATTGATCAAGCAAAAAGACAAGAAGCGTTTGATACCTACGAAACTACAGACGATCACTTGATGCATATCACAGGTACTGCTAAAGACGACCAAGGAAATTCTTATTATCTCGTAAAAAATTCTTGGGGGACTGAAGGCCTTGCCAATGGCGGTTTCCAATACATTTCATCGTCATACTTCCGTTTCAAAACAGTGTGTATGATCGTTCACAAAGACGCAATTCCAAAAGAAATTGCTGTGAAATTAGGAATGTAAATTATTTCTTTGGACTCAAAGGAATAAGTATTCCACCACGAATGATGAGCGGCCCATAAGGTGACCGCTCTTCCTCTGTAAAGTCGTACATGATTTGAAAGTACGTTCCCAATCCATGTCCTATTCCTTGCGAAATTCCTGCACCTGCTAACAATAGTGGGAAGGTTTCGCGCGATGAACCGTTGAAAGAATATACCGGTGCATTGACCTGATTAATCTCGGCACAAGCAAAAATTCCATTAAACAAACCTAAGCGGGCCCAGGCAATTCCGGCATAATACTGCTCTTGATACAATCGCGTTTTGTAATACGTGAAATTAAATCCAACGCCCGCTGAAAACCTTTCAGTAATTCTGTACCCAGCAAGCGGTGTAATTGACCCGAAAAACATTCCTGATCCGTTCGAAGAGCTCAATCCCAAACCCAATGAGCCACCAACTACTGTGCGCTCCCGATTCGTTAAGTCACTCATCTTCTCTTTTCCCTGACCCTGTGATGGAAGGGTGTTAACATAGTCGTCGGTTGGTTGAGCAATGCCCTTCAACCCGAACAACAAAAAACTTATAAGAACTAAGGCTCTCATTAACGAATGAATGAAACCACCGAAAGGTGCATGCCCGCCCACACTTGAACAAAATACATTCCTTGTTCCGTCGGTAATTCTGTGATAACCAACTGATGATTTCCTTGCGGGAAAGTCTGATGAATAACTTCATTCACCAATCTTCCATTGACATCGAAAATGCGCACGTTCACGTCTACTGCTTGTGGTAAATCGAAACCAACGGTGTACATATCTTTTACTTCGGTCGGATATCCGTATGCTTGAAATTCAGAGGCTGTTGCTTCAGTTACAAACGACGGATTGAATCCTACAAACTTCACAACGTTGTTTCCTGTGCAAGGAATAGCTAGCGTATCAATTTCTTCTGCATAACAAATATCCGCAGCGCTTGAAACTCCGCCAGCAACAGTCACGGTAGACGTTGTAGTGAAATCGTTCGAGAACTTTGTAATGGCATTCGGCGACCAAGAACTTACGTAGTAATTTCCGTAAGAATCGTGATCTACACCGTCGCAATTTCCGAGGTTAGTCGTGGTGATTACAGAAAGTGTATATGTCGCAAGATCAATGGCTTTAATAGAAGCGTTAGCTCCCCAACTCACCATAACCAATCTGTTGTTTTCTGCATCGTGCGTTAATCCGTTGGGCGTGCTCGTTGTATTCGCAACAACAATTGAACTGGTCGGAGCCGTAAGGTCTGCAACGTTCAACTCGTAAATTTTCTTCGCAGAAAAATCAGATACCCACAACTTGTCTGTTCCATTGCTGGCCATTCCATTCAAGAAAGATGCTCCAGACAAACTGTGCGTCATGACTTGAGCGCCTGTTGTTACGTCGTACCCTTTGATTGAACTTCCAACGATTGAAAACAACACACCGTTCATGACTTCCATGCCGTAGTTCGACTTCGCTGCGCCAAGCGTTCCTTGCGGAACAGCATCGCTGTGCATACGAACAACATTGTTTCCATTTCCAACCAAAAAGATCTGGTTGGTCGGATCATACTCAACGCCTTCAATAGCCGTTAACGATTGTGCGTGTGTAACGCTTGAAGCAAGAGCCAATGCAAAGAATAGAATTTTTTTCATGTGGAAGATTTATGAGCGGCAATTTACTACCATTTCATTTTTCTCCATTCGTTTTCATCATTATCTTGCAGTGCCTCACAGCAACATGCCCAACATGAAATTCATAAGCACACTCTTCTTCCTTGCGCTATGCGCCATAGTTCCCGGGCAAACCCATAACATAGAAGAGTTTTTACTTCGAAAAGAAAATCATGAAATCATGGTGGCAGCACACCGCGGCGATTGGAAGAACCATCCGGAAAACAGTCTCTCTGCTATTCAATCGTGTATCGATCACTTCGTGGATATTGTTGAAATAGATGTGCAAGAAACGGCAGATGGAGTATTCATTTTGATGCACGACAATACCGTGAATCGCACGACCAACGGAAAAGGAAAAGTAAGTGCACTGAGTTCTAAGCAAATTGCCAAATTGAAATTGCGCGATAAGAACGGTGTGATTACCGAAGAACATGTTCCAACCTTGAAAGAAGCCCTTCAACTCGCTGAAGGAAAAATTATGCTGAACCTCGACAAGAGTTCCGGACGCTTCGAAAAACTTATTCCCTTGCTCGACAGTTTAGGGGTTAGAAATCAAGTCATCTTGAAAGGCATTCACAACTCGAGTTTCTTTTTCAATTACATGATAGAAAACGCAGAAGGGCCTTTGTTTATGCCGATTCTGCAATACATGCCGAAAACGCAAGTCGATACGTTTCTACTCGATGCCCACGTGCCTTTGGTTGAATTGATACTATCGAATGACACGACCTATTTAACCGATCCACTTGGAATGTATTTATTCCGAAAACACCGAACAGGTATTTGGTACAATGCTCTTTTCAAATCGATAAGCGCAGGGAAAAGTGAAAACGAAGACGCACTTGGAACATGGAATTGGTTCATTGAGCACGAAGCATTGGTGATTCAAACCGACTATCCGTTCGAGTTGCTGCAGCATTTAATAAATATTGGAGAACACAAGCGTCCGTATGGTTGGGTAGATGTTCCGCTAGACAAATTGCCGAAACCCGCTTCTGCTCCTTAATTTCGGCGCAATCCGAAATGCGTATAAACAGGGCGTTCTCCGCCGTCTCCCGGACGATTCACAATTCCGAATTTCTCTACATACATGCACGAGCTTCCGCCTTGGTCGCAAGACATTGCCTGATAACATCCGTAAGGCAGCAGTAGTGAAGCACACTCCTTCATGGTAAGCCCGCGACTGTGTTGCGGTTTTCTTCCGTCGGCAATCAGCAAGAACAGCTTGCTTCCAGTCTCGTCTATACCCATAACGGTTCGCGGATAAGGACTGTCTTTCGTTCCATCACGCGGATCAATGTCTTCTTTTCCATTCACAATTAAATCGTACCTGCCCCATATGGCGTTGTACATTTCATTGCTCGGAATGCGCACCACCTCTCGACACTTCGAATAATAACCCTTTCCTTGTTTGTTGAAATACAAAAACGGACGTTTGTCTGAATCTTGCATCTGATATGCCTTTCCTTTCACAATGTAATTACCCGTCCATTGTCCAAGCGGCGCAGTCATGCCTGGAGTCGTTCCCGCTTCACCATTCACAGCAACCTCGCATTTGTATTGCTTCGCGAACGAAGAAGTCAATTCTTTTTCATTGTAAATGGAATCCAATTCCACACTGAAATAATTCAAATCGGCAACGGCCAACACAACAGAGGCATTCGGATTTTTGAATTTCATTTCGATCACCTCAATCCCTGGTTTCGCCCAAATGGTGCGAAGCACAGGCTTGCCCAATTCACCCAAAGGAATACTGTCGAACGACACGTCTGAAGAATATAAACTGTCCCTTGAAACTTCAACAACGGGAACAATACTTGCGCTTCTCAATTCCGCTTCTTCTTTCGAAAGCGTTTGTCGCGCATCGAGTATAACCGCGAAAACAATGGGAATTCCGAGTAACACGAAGCCCATCCACCACAGAGTTAACGTTTTTTCCGAAGATTCTTTCGCGAAAAACTTCTTCACCAAAAAAAGAAAAATCAGCCATGAAAGGCCTGCTGTGAACAGCCAAATAAGAATTTGTGCGGCAATGGGAAACTGCGAAAGGCGCCAAAACAAAGCGCTTAAGTCATCTAACCAGACATTTATTTGATCTCCCATTTGCGCGGCAAAGATATATCCGCAAAAGAAATTCTATCTTTGAAAAATGAATAATCAGGTAGATCTTACAACCAAGCTTGGGATTTTAGGCGGCGGACAATTGGGGCGCATGCTCATTCAAGATGCCATTAATTACAACATTCATATTTCGGTGCTAGACCCCTCGTCGAACGCGCCTTGCGCAGATATTGCAAATACTTTCGTTGTTGGAAATTTCAACGACTACCAAACGGTACTCGATTTCGGAAAAACCGTTGATGTGTTGACCATTGAAATTGAACACGTCAACATTGAAGCACTTGAAGAATTGGAACGTCTTGGAAAGAAAGTATTTCCAACACCACAAGCCCTTCGCACCATTCAAGACAAAGGCCTTCAAAAACAATTTTATAAAGCGAACAACATTCCAACCGCTCCTTTTCATCTCACCGCTTGCAGAGAAGATGTAATGTTGTTCATAAATGAAGGACCGTTCATGCAGAAGCTCCGCAAAGGCGGATACGACGGGAAGGGCGTGACTCCATTGCGCACTGAAGCGGAATTCAAATCGGCATTCGATGCTCCCAGCGTATTGGAAGAATTCGTTCCTTTCGTGAAAGAACTTGCAGTGATTGTTGCTCGAAATGAAAGTGGAGAAATCAATTCTTTTCCTTTGGTGGAAATGGAATTCAATCCGGAAGCAAATCTGGTGGAGTTCATTTTCTCTCCTGCAAACGTGAGCCTTGAAATTGAAAACGCCGCGAAGAAAATCGCAACCGACATCGCTCACAAACTTGAACACGTTGGTCTCTTAGCCATTGAATTATTCCTCACCGAAGATGGAAATGTTTTGGTGAATGAAATCGCTCCTCGTCCGCACAACAGCGGTCACCACACCATTGAAGCGTGTTTCGTTTCGCAATACGGCATGCACCTTCGCGCCATATTGAATATGCCTTTAGGCAGCACAGGACTTCGCACCCCAGCCGTTATGATTAACCTCTTGGGTGAAAAAGGATTCGAAGGAAAAGCGCGTTACGAAAACATAGAGGAAGTCCTTCACACCGAAGGTGCTTACATTCATTTGTATGGAAAGGAAGACACCAAGCCCTTCCGTAAAATGGGACACATAACAGTGTGCAATACGAATCTTGAAGAAGCGAAGGCTACGGCGAGGAAGTTTTTGAAAGAGGTGAAGATTGTATCTTAGATACTATGTAAGATACTGCGTAAGATTGCTTCGCAAAAATACCTTTTGAAAAATCTTGCGAAGCATCTTGTGAAACATCTTTCCTCAGGAATCTTGCGAAGCATCTACGCTCCGCGTCAGGGCTCTACCCAATCACCGTATTCTTTAATCAGCGAAATAAGCTCATCAACAGCTTGAGCCTCGTCGATGTTCTTCTTCACTACATTCTTTTCTTTGTAGAGCGTGATCTTTCCGACACCGGTTCCAACATAGCCGTAATCGGCATCTGCCATCTCGCCGGGACCGTTAACAATACATCCCATAATTCCAATCTTCACACCTTTCAAATGCGAGGTGCGTGAACGAATTTTTGCCGTAGTCTCTTGAAGATCGAACAACGTTCTTCCACAACTCGGACAAGAAATATATTCTGTTCTTGAAATACGTGTGCGCGTTGCTTGAAGAATTCCGAACGCAATCGCATTCGATTTCGCCAAAGAAGATTGAGTGTTTGAAATAAGAACACCGTCTACCAAGCCGTCTAACAACAAGGCTCCCACATCGGTGGAAGAGTACAGCGTATAAGCTTCCTCTTCGATGTTGTAGGTTGAAGAAAGTACAACCGGACAAGTCACTCCGTGATTCATCAATCGGAAAATAGCTGTTCTTCTGTGTTGAACGGCGTACTCATGGGAAGACTTCAACAACAACACAACCGTTGAATCTGCCTTCAATACAGCTAAAAATTCTTCGGTTAAATTTTCCAATTCCACTTCAACAAAATTCAACTCACCCGAACGTTCATTCGGTTGCGTGTATTCACTTGCTGAAAGAACCGGATAATGACGGTCTCTATTTTTATGTTGAAGCCATGTGGCGTGCTCCATAGCAACACCAAGGGTTCCAGGTATTTCGAAGTTCACCGCATTCTTTCCTACAAACAAATAATCGCACGCTGAATCCGAAAGATTCCATTTGTCCATGTCTACCGAATACGCATAACCCACTGCAAAGAGTGATGCTGCTGTTATCGATTCTCGATTTGAATAGTCAGCGAAAACACGCGGAACATTTTTCCCTCCAATATTTAAAACTTCGTGTGTTTGTCGGCGTGAATACGAGAAGAAATCTATTGAAACCTCTTCCGAAGGAATGTGTAATCCAGTAGTTCTGTTCGCATAGCGATCGACTAACAATTTCGCTACAGGCATTTCCGCTTCAGGCGCTTCCGTTAATGAAACACGAACGGTATCTCCAATGCCGTCTTCCAACAAGGTGCCTATTCCAATTGCCGATTTAATTCTTCCATCTTCACCGTCACCTGCCTCTGTAACTCCCAAGTGTAGTGGGAAAACTTCGCCCGCTTCCAACAGCGTTTGAACCAACAAACGATAGGCTTGCACCATCACTTGCGGATTAGATGCTTTCATGGAAATGACCAAGTTCTTGTAATCGCAATCGAGACAAATACGTATGAACTCCATGGCAGATTCTACCATGCCTTCAGGGGTATCTCCGTAACGACTTAGAATACGATCGGAAAGCGAACCGTGGTTCGTTCCAATTCGCATTGCTGTTCCGTGCTCTTTACAAATTTCTACTAACGGAATAAATCGCTCGCGAATGCGCTTCAATTCTGAAGCATACGATTCGTCGGTATAAACAATCTCCTCAAATTTCTTTTTATCGGCGTAATTACCCGGATTCACACGAACCTTCTCCACTATGCGCGCCGCAATCTCTGCAGCATTCGGAGTGAAATGAATATCGGCTACCAACGGAGTGTTATAACCCGCCTTATGAAGCTCTTCGCGAATGTTGCGAAGATTCTCTGCCTCGTTCTTGCTCGGTGCAGTAATACGAACCAACTCACAGCCCGCTTCAATCATGCGAATACTCTCAGCAACCGTTGCTTCGGTATTCATGGTATCTGCTGTGGTCATCGACTGCACACGAATAGGCGCATCGCCCCCCATGGTTAATCCGCCAATATTTACCGCGTGGGTCTTGATACGCTTGTATCCGAATAAATCTTCACAAAATGCTTTCATCGAAATTCTTAAACAATCAAAAAGGAAAAAGGTTTGAAAGAAAAAAGCCCTCTTTCGAGGGCTTGAAAGTCTTACTCAGTGAGCTTACTCATTTCTTCATTCATCTGAGCCTCTAAAGCTTGTGTAGCAGAGTCTGCAGAATTTTGTAATTGATTGAAAGACTCTTCCAGTTCTTTCGTCAAAATATCAATATACTTTCCGTCTTTAATACACTCTTTGGTCTGATCGTTCACATCGCTCGCTTTATAGTCGGCCTTTGGAAACTTCTCTGCAATTTTTGCTGAAACGCAATCGCAAATTTTCACTCCGTCTTCTTTGGTGTAAAGATTTCCAACGGTCTTGGTGCATTCTGCTTTTACTTCCGCACGCTTCTCGTCGTTCCATCCGCCGCATGAAGCAAGGCTTGCAGCTATCATTGAAAGAAATAATAATTTTTTCATGTTGAAATATTTAGTTTACAAGTTTAATACACTTTTAGTTTTTAAAGATACGTTCATCGACAACTTTGTTCTTGTTCGCCAATTGTCCGCAGGCTGCATCAATGTCTTTTCCTCTTGAACGACGCACATTCACAATCATGTTTTTACTTTCTAAAAACTTCGCGAAAGCGTCTACACGCTCGGGACTGGCTTGCTGAAACTCGCCGTCGTCAATCGGATTGTATTCAATAATATTTATTTTAACTGGAAGTTGCTTCGAGAATTCTGCCAACTCACGAGCATCTTGAATGGTGTCGTTGAAATCTTTGAAAATGATGTATTCAAACGTAATGCGCGTTCCTGTTGCTTCGTGGAAATACTTCAAAGCTTCCGACAACGCGGCAAGGTTGTTCGACTCGTTAATGTCCATGATCTTGTTGCGCTTCTCATCGTTCGCAGCGTGCAGCGAAAGCGCCAGGTTGAACTTCACTTTATCGTCACCCAACTTCTTAATCATTTTAGCAATGCCTGCTGTGCTTACAGTGATGCGCTGAGGAGACATGCCTAAACCTTCAGGACTGGTGATCCATTGGATGGAGTGCATCATGTTCTTGTAATTCAACAACGGCTCGCCCATGCCCATGTATACAATGTTGGTCAGAGGCGTTTTGTATCGGGTAAGTGCTTCATTGCGCAAGTAATTCACTTGATCGAAAATCTCTCCACCTGTTAAATTGCGCATCATTTTCAATCTGCCCGTAGCACAAAACTTACACGCCAGGCTGCATCCTACCTGAGATGAAATGCAGGCTGTCATGCGCTTTGTCGTAGGAATTAATACACCTTCAACAACCTTGTCTCCATCTACCTTGAAGGCGCATTTGATGGTCTTGTCTGAACTAATTTGTTGCTCGTGCAAGACCGCTTTCGACAAAAAATATTTTTCATCAAGCTTTTCCCTCAAATCCTTCGGTAAATTCTGCATGTCTGAAATGCTCGCTGCACCTCGTTGCCACATCCACTCGCGAATCTGCTTTGCACGAAACGAAGGTGCCCCAAGTATTTTTAACTCGGACATTAGTTCTTCCGAACTCAATTCTCGCAAATCCTTTTTTGTATTCATGCAGTGCAAAGATAGATAGCTTACATTTGAATCACATTCACTTTTCATGAAGCGATTCGTATTACTCTGTATTTTTTCCATAGGAATGTCGGTATATGCTCAAACGGACAGTTTAATAATTGACTTTCCGATAGACAGCGTGCCCGACATAGAAGAGATTACGATGGACATGCTCGAAATGGCTCCAATGGAAATTCTTGAAGAGGACTACAACTCCAAGGACTACATTCGATACATGTGTTTCTTCACCGGTGTTGACTTCGGCCTAGTTTCATTGCAGAATAACAAATACCCCACAAAAACGTTACAATCGTATTCAATCAGACTAAATCTCGTGGAATACAAAAAGCAATTAATTGAAAATAGATTCGGAATTTTTTCAGGAATTGCTTTGGGCTACCAACAAATAGGATTCCAAAACGACTTTAAGTTTTTTAATTCTGGAAGTCAAACCATTCTCCTTCCAGACAGCATCAATTTTCTTAAAAACCAATTGCGTTCATTTTCGACATCAGTTCCCATCATGCTGGAAATAAATAGCAAGAACACGTTTGAAAAAAACATTCATTTCGCATTCGGCGTTCAGGCTGGGTATCGTTATGCGAACAGCACATACCAGAAGCATTTGAATGGCGGAGCAACTATTATTCGCAAAAACAGTGAAGATATTTATGTCAACCGTTATAACCTCGAAGCAGCTATTCGATTAGGATATCAGAACCTCACCTTCTTCGCCTCAAGATCATTGACGCCGCTTTTCAGCACAAATAAATTTCAAACAGAAATTTTTCCAATTGTCGTTGGACTTAGCATAATTCCTGCAAATACAAAACCCGACAGTTCAGATAATTTCGATTTCTAAGACCATGACATTACGCTCGCGCATTTACGTTTCGCTTTTTTCAATCATCGTTATCTCCTTTGTGGTTACAGGTGTGGTTGCGGCTTTTGATCACTACGAGCACGACATCACCTACAACGAAGAACGTATTGCCGAAAAGGAAAAATCCATTCGCGCTTCGCTCGATTATTTGCTTCTTCAAAATGGAGGATTCATTCCAACCGATTCCATTTCGATGTTGCTCGGCGACAAGGTTTGTGAACTTTCCGAAATCAATAATCTCTTCATTACAATTTATGATTTGAATGGAAGGTATTTGGTTTCTATGAATACCGATACCGCCGAGGCGTACAAAATTCCTATGCAGTTAAGTCCTGAGCTTACCCGACAAATCACAACCACCACCAAGAAAAAAGCAATCATTCTTCCTTCTGAAACAAAGTCTTCTCAAAACCTGGCCTATTGGTGTTTTAGCGATGACTATGGCAGACCGCTAGCGCTTGTTGGAATGCTCTACGAGAAAAAAGAAGTAGAGAAAGACAAGCTTTGGAAGTTCATGAAAGAAATAGGTCAAACGTATATTGTTCTTTTCATTATTGCGGGTGCTGTTGCCTTCTTGATTACACGCGATTTTACCAAATCGTTGAAAAAACTCAGCGACAGTATCAATCACTTGAAACTTGGAAAAAAGAACGAACCGCTCGAATGGAAAAGCAACGATGAAATTGGACAACTCATTCAAGAGTACAACAGCATGCTTTTCCAATTGGAGGCAAGTGCCGATAAGCTTGCGCAGCAAGAGCGTGAAACCGCCTGGCGAGAAATGGCTCAGCAAGTTGCTCATGAAATTAAAAATCCGCTCACGCCCATGAAGCTTCGCATGCAGCACTTGCAGCGCTCGTGGCAAGATCATCCCGCAGAATTTCAAACGCGCTTGAACGATTTCGTGCAGAGCATGACAGATCAAATAGACACGCTTTCACACATTGCTCAAGAGTTTTCAAACTTCGCAAAAATGCCACAATCGAAAAACGAACGATTGCAGCTTCAAGAGATTGTTAAGTCCGTGCTATCCACTTTTGAAAATGAAAATCAAAGCATTTCATTTCACCAAAACTCAACTGAAAAGGCCTTTGTATTTGGAGATAAATCGCAAGTCATTCGTGTGTTGAACAACTTAATCACAAACGCCATTCAGTCTATTCCAACCGAACGTTCAAAGAAAATTTCACTCGGATTGCGCGTTTCGAATAATCATGTCATTGTAAAAATTACAGATAACGGAAGTGGTATTTCTCCAGAAATTTCGAAACGTATTTTCATGCCGAACTTCACCACACGCAGCACCGGTAGCGGACTTGGATTGGCCATGGTGAAAAGTATTGTTACACAAATGAACGGAAACGTCGCATTTCGCACACGCGAAAATGTAGGAAGCTCGTTCTTCGTTATTCTTCCATTAGACCAAAAAGCATAGGTCTGCTGGGAGCCGCGTCGTTCGCGAAATTCGAAACTTGTAAATTCAAGACATAAGTTCCGTCTTCAATTTCATTCGGAACATAAATCAATTCAGTAATCGTCTTTTGAAAATTCGGATTTGCAGGCACATTCCAAAACAAATGATGCGCCGCTAGAGCACCACCGTCTTCTTCGCGGTCCACGCTGGGCAAGTCAATGAGTAAGTGCTGAACTCCCGCATCCACAATCCGTTGCATGGCGCCAATGGTTAAGTACGGAAAATTCGTTCCGGAATATTGTCTTTGCATTTTCGAATGATCATTCGGTTTTGTACGAATAATCAACGCTTCCGCCTTCAAATCAAAACCTTCGAAACTCTCTTCACTTACGACCCAATCCCCTTGCGAAGCCCCTGTTTCAAGATTCTGCGAAAGGTCCTGCGGAAGGTCTTGCGAAGCACCTTCGGAACGACCTTGTGAAACACCTTGTCTCAGATTAACAGAAATAAGCTTCGCCACATAATGTGAGGAACCTACGCTACTCACAACCGGAAAATCGGTATCCACGATATGCCCCACATTCTCTGTGTGTGTGCCATGTCCATGCGGATTGAAATAAACATCTCGAAAATTTACTGCTCCGCCTTCCGCTACTGAACCGAGGAACTGTTCGGTGCGAACGGGCTCTATGCGCATGGGCTCAACGTACCAAGCGCGCGGACCTTTCGGATTCAGTGAAATGCTCAAATCCATTCCTTTTTCAGTTTGAAAGGAATAGCGTCTTCCGTCTTTTTCAAGCGTTAGTTTCATACTGCAAGATTAAATAAATAATGTTGAAATAATGTGGTCGGAAATGAGCCATCCCTTTGGCGTTAATCGAAATCCATTTTCATCGATTTCCGCATTTCCAACTTCCACAAACTTCAAAAAATTCCGTTCGTTGTCCTTTTTCCATTCCTCTGGAAAGTCCTTCCAATCAATGCCCTCACACGTTCGAAGTCCAACCATAATTCGTTCGTTCCAACGATCAACTTCTGTTAATTCTTCCACCTCGTAAAATTCTTTTTTCAATTCAATTGAACGAATGTATTGAGGATTGTTCGAGACATTCCAACGACGCTTTCCTTCAGAATAAGAATGCGCAGAAGGTCCCATTCCCACATAAGGAACGCCCTTCCAATAATTACCGTTGTGTACAGAGCGGAATCCCGGTTTCGCATAATTGGAAAGCTCGTAATGCTCGTAGCCCAAAAGCTCAGCTGTCGCGTCTAAATACAAAAAACTCTTTTCAACCTCTTCGTCGACTTGTGGCTCTAGAATCCCCTTCTTTTGTCGCGCGCCAAATACCGTTTTTTCCTCAACGGTTAAAGCGTAGGCGCTGAAGTGAGGAATATCTAACTGAATCAATTGTTCAACATTCGACTGCCATTGCGAAAAAGTTGCGATGGGAATTCCGAAAATAAGATCCGCCGTAATGTTTGTAATTCCAATGTCCTGCGCACGCTTAATCGCGGCTTCAGCCTGAGATCCAGAATGCTTGCGATTCATGTACTCCAGGTGTTCATCGAAAAAAGATTGAACGCCAATACTCAGCCTGTTTATTCCAAGGCGTTGAAGCATGCGCAAATAATCGGGGGTAAGATCTTCGGGGTTGGCTTCCAAGGTAATTTCGTTCGCTGTGGTAACGCCTTCGCCAAGGCTGTCCATTATTCTTCCGAGCTGCGATTCGGTGAGCAGCGAGGGTGTTCCTCCACCGAAATAGATCGTGCTCATTTCACCCTGCGACCACTCTTCTTTGCGAAGGACCATTTCCTTCAACATGGCTTGAACCAATTCTTCTTGCGCGTCGAGCTTCGTCGAAAAATGAAAATCACAATAGTGACAAGCATGCCTGCAGAACGGAATATGAAAATAGACACCCATCATCTGCGCGAATTTAGCTAGCTTCGCGTACGTTAAGACGAATTAAGACATGAAGGCCACTGTAAATAATGCAAATGCATTCGAAGTAACTTCGAACATAAACAGTAAAACTGTTGTATTAAACGATCAATCTTTACCGCTAGACCTCCTGCAAAATGGGGCACACCTGCATTTCGTGTGGAAGGGCAAGAGCGTTAACGTGGAAGTCATTTCTCTTTCCAAGGAAGAGAAAAAAGTTGTGTTGAAGGTCAACAATAAAATGACTGAGGTTCGGTTAGAAGAGCCGTTGGACGCTTTATTGAATTCTTTAGGGTTTTCTTCTGCGAGCAGCAGTAAAATTAAACAAGTAAAATCTCCAATGCCTGGTTTGGTGCTTTCCATAAGCGCTGAAGTCGGCAAAGACGTTAAAAAAGACGAACCCCTTTTGATCTTGGAAGCCATGAAAATGGAAAACGTAATCAAGAGTCCAACCGACGGAATCGTAAAAAGCATTTCAGTGAATGCCGGTCAAGCGGTTGAAAAAGGATCAGTCATGATTACTTTTGAATAGTCAAATGAAACAACTGTTTTTAGGCATAGCTTTTTTTCTGTTTGTTGTCCAAGCAATGGCACAACCTTGCGCTACTGTTTCCAGCAATATCCTTTGTGCAGATGTTGAGCCTACAACAGAACAATTGGTTTCAGCCCCATTCAATACGGGTTGCTTCAGTTATTCTATGACCAATTTTTATAGCTTTCAAACGGGAACAAATCCGAACGGTGTTCTTGAGGCATCATTGACCCTTCAAGATTGCGATGACTTTTCGGGAAATAATACCATGGGACTTGTGGTTGCAGAATTAATTCCATCCTCAGACCCTTGCCTTCCGGCTTCTTACAACATTATTAGTCCGTGTTTCACAACTGATTCAAGTGACGTGTTTTTCGTTGGCGGACTGCTTCCAGATCATGATTACGTGATTCTTGTTGGTTCTGATCACGACCCTTTGTTCGGTATCTGTTCATACGATTTGTTCATCGGAGGTTCTGCTGTTGATATTGCCGCTGGAACTTTTCCCTATGAAATTGTTCTGGGGGAATCCACTTCAGCAATTGCGCAAGGCGGCAGCCCTGGAACAACCTACACGTGGGAACCTATGCCCGAATTCAACGAGATAACAAGCGATTCAACCATGACATTTTATCCAACCGAAGAAGGTCAAACAATTTCCATTTCCGCGGTTGGAACCATCGGCGATTGCAGCGTGAACGCACCTATTTTCGTCAACATCCTTTCTCCCATTTCAATCTACAATGCTCTTACACCAAACGGAGACAACATTGACGACACCTGGACCATCACCGGAATTGATCGTCCTGTTTTCGAAGCCGCGGTAGTCAGTGTGTTCGACAGATGGGGACAGCAAGTGTTCAAATCGCTCGGATACAGAACGCCTTGGGACGGCACAAATAACGGAAAGTACTTACCAACCGGTGCGTACTACTACGTGATTGAATTGAATACGTATAACCTCTACATTCCACCCTATGTAGGCATTGTTTCGATACTCCGATGAAAAAAGTATTGGCCATCATAGCACTATTGTGGATGTGTAGCATGAAAATGCAAGCGCAACAGCTTACGCATTATACAAATTTTACCTACAATTATTTGAATTACAACCCTGCTGTAACGGGCAGCACACCTTGCTTAGAAGCGCGTGTAGGGTATCGTAAGCAATGGACAGGATTCGAAGGTGCTCCTACAACAGGATACGTGAATGTGCACAATAAATTCGGATTGCGCAGATACAACTTCCACGGTGTGGGAGTAATGGTCGAAAACGACACCTACGGGCCATTTGGAACAACGTCGCTTGTTGCGAACTACGCTTACCACATGAAGTTAACAAAGGGCTATTCTTTGTCTTCAGGGATTGGAATTGGCTTTACGCAGTACAGATTGGGTTTAGGTGGAATTACAATGCCCGACATAGAGATTGATCCTGTTATTGGAAATTCCTTGGGAACAATTGTGGCACCTACTGTGAACTTCGGATTGTGGTTGTACAGAAAGGACCGATTCTTCGGGCTGTCGGTTAGGCAACTTACACAACCAAAGGTAAAGGGACTCCCAGATACTCAAATGAAAAGACACTTTACACTGGCCTATGGAAAGGCTATTCAGCTTAACGAAAAGTTCATTTTTAAACCGGGATTACTCTTGAATTATGTTGGAAGAAGTAAGCCTTCTTTAGATGCACAAGCCATGCTTGAATTCAAAAAGATTATTGCAGTCGGTATCGCGGGAAGGACAGGACATGGGGGGTCGGCTCTTGTGAAATTAGATGCGCTTCCGTACTTAACCATTGCATACGCCTACGACATAACAGCCAATCGTTTGCGCTATGCCGCAACAAATACACACGAGATTACCCTTGGATTCCGCGCCTGCGGTTTAAAAGAGCGTAATCACGTTCCTTGCGCAGCATACGACTAATGAACATCGAAGATTTTTTCGAAACTTGTCAAGCCATTAGTGAAGAGGTAACTTCCGATTTGCCCTTCGACGAAAACGCCTTAGTTTTTCGAGTTGAAAACAAAATCTTCGCCATGGTTAACCTCGATAATTTCGAGAAGGGCATTAACCTAAAATGCGACCCTGAAAGAGCCATAGAGCTTCGTGAAGAGTACAACGGCATTCAACCTGGATATCACACCAACAAAAAGCACTGGAACCTTGTCATTCCGAACAGCGATGTTCCCGACAAGTTATTGAAAGAACTTGTTCAGCATAGCTTTTCTTTAGTTAAACCGAAAACTAAAAAGAAAAAATAGGTTTGTTGAAAGATACTCCGTAAGATTTTTCAAAAGAAGCTTCGCTAACTAACCCCTTGCCAAAGGCATCTTTCGTAGAATCTTGCTTGCATCTTGCCGAAGGCATCTTGTAACACATCTTTCGAAGAATCTTACACCAAGGTGTACTTGTAAGTCTTAAAAGCAAACGCGTGCTTTTCATCAACCCCCTGTTCCAACAACAACTCGCGTGTATACAGCGAGACGTCGAACTCAGGAAAATGCGCATGAGCACCTGGGAATTCCCCTTCAATGTGTGTCAGGTAAATGTGTTGAACAAACCCTTCTCGCAAGGCTAAATCGTAGATCTGTTCTCCACCAATAACAAAGACTTCATTCTCGCCGCCTTCACGCGCAAATCCCAGTGCCCTAGTTAACTCATCGAACACCACACAACCGGGAGCTTCGAAATTCTTATCGCGCGATAACACAATGTTCACACGATTTTTAAATGGACGAAAAGCTTCGGGAATACTTTCGTAGTTTTTTCGCCCCATAATGATGTGATGTCCTTTAGTAGTGTCCTTGAAGAACTTCATATCGTTCGGAAGATGCCACATTAAATCGTTGTCTTTTCCAATCTCACGATTCAAGCCCATGGCGGCTATTAATGAAATTTCCATTAGACAGCTACTGCGGCTTTAATGTGAGGATGAGGGTCGTAATTTTCAATGGAGATATCATCAATGGTGAAAGCAAAAAGATCTTTCACTTCAGGATTCAACTTCAACGTTGGAAGCGCCCTGTGTTCGCGCGTGAGTTGAAGTTTAGCTTGGTCCACGTGGTTCGTGTATAGATGCACATCACCTCCTGTCCAAACAAAATCACCAACTTCTAAATCGCACACTTGTGCAATCATGTGAACCAACAAGGCGTAGGAAGCAATGTTGAAGGGAACACCCAAAAATGTATCGCAACTTCTTTGGTAAAGCTGACAACTCAACTTTCCTTCAGCCACATAAAATTGAAATAAGCAATGACACGGTGGAAGAGCCATTTGTTCGATGAACGAAGGATTCCAAGCAGAAACAATATGTCTTCGGCTGTTCGGATTGTTTTTTAATCCGTTCACCAAATTCACAATTTGATCGGTTGAAGTACCATCTGGATTCGGCCAAGAACGCCATTGATATCCGTATACCGGACCTAAATTTCCATTTTCATCGGCCCATTCGTCCCAAATAGAAACGCCATTTTCCTTCAAATATGAAATGTTTGTGTCTCCTTTCAAAAACCACAACAACTCATGAAAAATGCTTCGCGTATGAAGTTTTTTAGTTGTCATTAACGGAAAACCTTCCGCTAGATTAAAACGCATTTGATATCCGAAAACACTGTAGGTCCCTGTTCCTGTGCGATCTTCCTTTTTTACGCCGTGGTCTAAAAGGTGTTGTAACAATTCGTGATACTGCTTCATGTTTCAAAAGTAATCCGTTAAATGAGGAATTAAGGTGCCTGTTGAAAATCATATTAAACCTTTTCATAAATCGCATATCTTAACTTCAGCATAACATACTATGAAAAATTATATACTGTCCTTATTTCTTTTCGCAAGCCTATCCACAACTGCACAAACAAACTTTTACGATCCTTACGTTATTGAAGACATTCGAATCTATTTTCCAACTGCGGGATGGGACGCCACACTGGACGCGGCCGTGGCAAACGAGACCTATACGGTTGCGGATAGCGTAGTTATAAACGGACAAAAATTCCTTCAAGTGGGAGTGAAATACAAAGGAAACAGCTCGTATAACCCAACAAGAGCTAAAAATCCATTTCACATAAAGTTAGATTACATCCTTGACCAAAACTATCAGGGTTACGAGGATTTGAAGCTCAACAATGGGTTTTCAGATCCCAGTATGATGCGCGAAATTTCATCTTACAAAATACTTCGTCAATACATGGATGGACCAAAAGCCAACCTAGCAAAAGTATACGTGAACGGCAATTACCACGGAATATACACCAACGCGCAAGACATTGGAAATCGCTTCAACTTCGATCATTATTACACCTCTTACGGAACATTCATCAAGTGCAATCCACAGAACGTTCAAACAGGAGGGGGAAGCGGACTTTTGTACTCCACAGCCGACTCCACCGGTTACCTTACGCAATACGAAGTGCAATCGGATTTCGGATGGAACAAGCTTCAAGATTTCATTGACACCTTGAACAACTACTCTGCAAACATTGCAAATGTTTTGGACGTCGATCGAGCACTGTGGATGCTGGCCTACAACGATGTGTTGGTTAACCTCGACAGCTATTCAGGGAGTTTCAGACAGAATTACTATTTGTACAGAAACCACCAGCACCGCTGGATTCCGACCGTGTGGGACGTAAACATGTCTTACGGTAGTTTCACCATGCTTGGAACCAATACTGGCGGAGGAGGACCCGGTGGCGGTGGAAATCTCACACTTACCACCATGCAACAAATGGATCCTTATATCCACATCAACGACTCCGGTTGGCCGTTAATTAATAAGCTCCTTGCAAACCCCGTTTACAAAAGAATGTATACTGCGCACCTTCGAACCATTAACCGCGAAAATTTCGTGAACGCAGATTACAAAGTGTACATTGAAGCCATGCATGCAGCGGCTGATAACGCCGTAAGTACAGACCCAAACTACTTATACACCTACCAAAACTACTTGAACAATTTAACCACAACCATTGCAGGCGGTGGTGGACCTCCGGGAGCGGGAACTGTTGGTGTTTATCAATTGATGGATTCACGTGCGACCTATTTGGAAGGCACCACTGCTTTTACTGCTGTTCCTCCAAGCATCACCAATGTTGTTCCTTCAAATAGTTCACCTTATTACCTCGAAACGGTATCTATTAACGCAACAGTTTCAAATAGCTCAGAAGTTTATTTGGGATATCGCTATAAAAAATCAGATGGCTTCACGCGCATGCTCATGTTCGATGATGGGGCGCACAACGACGGTGGTGCAAACGACGGGGTGTTCGGAATTTCAATTCCGGTGAATTCACTTCGCGTGCAGTACTACATCTATGCTGAAAATTCAACAGCGGGAATGTTTGCACCTGAAAGAGCCGAGCACGAGTTTTATGAAATAGACGCGCTTATTCAAATGGCAACAACCAACGATGTTGTTTTGAATGAAGTGGTTTCAAGCAACTCAACTGTTGTTTCAAACGAGCAAGGAAAATTCAAAGATTACATCGAGGTGGTGAATATTTCTTCCGTCCCTCTTGGAATGAATACAATTTGCATTAGCGATGATTCGGCTGTTCCAACGAAATGGAAGTTCCCCGGCTCTGTATTCATTCTTCCAGGACAGCATCTCTTAATCTGGTCAGACGATAACGACAACGTATATCTCGATCCTCACACCAATTTCAACCTCTCTTCTAGTGGCGGATTTCTCAGCCTTTCAGACACACTTGGAAATGTCTTTCAAACGACAACAGTTCCTAGTCAAAATATTGACGAAGCTTGGGGAAGATGCGAGGATATTTTTGGTGACTTCGGTATTAATACAAGTCCAACTCCGAGAGCCGTTAACAACTGTGTCCTTGGAATAACTGAAACCGAACAATCATTCGGTTTGTATCCAAATCCGGCTTCAGTCTATTTAACGATTGAAAACAATACAACAATGACGCGTGTTGAAGTTTTAGATTTAACTGGAAGAATTATTCACACGGAAAATCCAAACACAACAACCGCACGAATGAATGTCATTGATTTTTCAAATGGGATTTACGTCGTAAAAGTCAATGGAAAATTTGCAGGAAGATTTGAGAAGATGAATTAATCTCAGAGCTGAAAGCTCACCCATGTGGCATCATCCGTTTGATCTTGGGAACCTTTCCAAGTATCAAACAATTCGTCGATGCCACACTTGTTTTCCAAAAATACTTGTCCGCTTTCAATCCATTGGATAAGCCCGCTCATGCGCAGGCGCTTGTTCGACACCTCACCGATCTGATCGTAAAGCCCATCGGAACACATGACAACACGCTTTCCTCTTATATTCAATTCACCACCTGCCACCTCCGTTTGTTCAAGGTCTAAATGAAGAAATCCTTTCGACTTCGAAACAATTTCCACTTCATTTTTCTCATTCACCAACATAAGATTTGAATTCAAACTGCCCCAAGTTGCATCACCTGTTTTTGGGTTTACATGCATGAGAACTAAATCAAATCCCGCTACCATATCGGAATATTGAACATCTCTGCGCAGTCTCTTCTTTAAATCGTAAACTGTTTCGCTCACTATTTCTTTCACGTCTAACTTATCACTAACATGACTTGTTTTTTCGGAAAGTAAATCACTCACCAATACAGTAAGCAGGGCCCCAGCTAAACCGTGTCCGGTGCAATCTCCTTGAGCAATGAGAACAGTATCTCCTAAATTTTTATACCAATAAAAGTCACCAGAAACCGCTTCTGCAGAGGTGCTGAAAACATGAAGCCCAGGTAAAACATCCCAAGCATCTGTGTGATTCGGCAAGAAACATTCTTGCACAAATCGCGCGTATTGTAACCCTTGTCTTAACTCTTCGTTTTTCTGATTTAATTCTGCTGTTCGATCTATGACCTTCTGCTCCAATTCCTTGTGTAAAATTTCAAGCTCTTGGGTTCTTTTCGCCAACTCCGTCTCGTTATCATACATGTGAATCGCTTCCAACACCGTAAGCTCCAAATCTTTGGGTTCCCAAGGTTTTTCAATGTATCGAAACAATCGGGCCTTGCTTAAAACTTCTGAAACGGCTTGCAAATCTGCTTGTCCTGTGAGCATTATTTTTTTACTCGCTGGTGAAAGAATTTCGAGATGGCCCAAAAGCTCGCTACCTCTCATGGGAGACATCATGTAGTCACTTATTACACACAAGAGTTCACCTCCCTGTTCCAACAAGGGTTTTAATTTTTCCAATGCGCTCTCGCCTGAATTGGCGGTAAGCAGCTCAATTCCGTCGGGAAGAAAACTTTTCACATGAAGTGACAAGACACTTAGAATAATTGCCTCGTCATCTACAAGTATTATATATCGCTTTCCTCTTTTCAACTAGACCTAGTTTAGATTACAAGATTAAGCCATTATTCTTTATTTCAAATTGATTAAATCTGAAATTCTGACCTTATTCAATTAGTTTACGAAGGCCAATGGTCGCCTGCTTTCCTTTCTTGATAACAGAAGCAATCGCTGCCTTGGCCATGTCTGATAAACCGTCTGTTTTCAACTCGTTTGAAATGCCTGCAAAAGAAAGGCCTTCTGGACGAACACCAATAATCTCCATACTCGCTTTCAACTGATGCAACTCATGGCGCAAGGCTAAAACATCGGATCCTACTAAAGCTAATTCCAATCGGTCCAATTGCGGAGGAAGATGCTCTAAATAACCGCTTACCACATCTCTTAAAACATTCGTGTCATTGCCTACGTATTGTTTCAACATGGAAATATCTAATTCTGAACCATCGTTTTCTGAAGATGTTTCTTCCACAATTATTGCTTCTAATGAACTCCACTTCTTCATGACTTCAACCAAGGCCCTCTCTGAATAAGGCTTCACCAAATAGTCATTCATTCCCGCTTGCCTACAAATCTCCACTTCCTCACGCATCGCATTGGCACTAAGTCCAATAATTGGCGTCGTATATTTTAATTCTTCCCGAATGTATTTCGTTGCCTCAAGACCGTCTACAATAGGCATTTGAACATCCATTAAAACTATATCGTATTCATCCTCTTGAATCATATCAATGGCCTCTTGGCCGTTGTGTGCTATAGAAACTACAACTTCACATTTTTTCAAAATCACCTGCAATACCATTCGATTCAACTCATTGTCTTCAACCGCCAACACTCGCAGGCCTTTCAGTGATTTTTGTAAGTCAGTCATTTCTACTATGTCCTGTTTCGTTTTTTCTGTCGAAATCCTCATTGGAATTCGAATGTCTACCCGCGTGCCTTTACCTTTCTCACTCTCAATCTGAATTGTTCCACCCATAATTTGAATAATACTTCGGGCAATACTTAGGCCTAGACCACTTCCTCCAAATTTTCGGGTAATACTTGAATCTTCTTGAGAGAAAGCTTCGAATACTTTTGCTAAATAGGCCATATCCATTCCAACACCCGTATCTTCAATTGTGAATGAAACGAAGCATATGTCATTCTCACCCCGTGAAAGTTTTGATGTTACTCTAACATATCCTGAATGAGTAAATTTGATGGCGTTTCCTACAATGTTGAATAAAACCTGACTCAAGCGATGTGGGTCTCCGAGGTGCATTATTCCTCGGTCATCCATTAATTCAATATCCAAAGAAATATTTCCCTGCTTCGCCTTCTCCTCGAAAATACTTAGCGTCCTTTTCACCGTCTCGTTTAGGTGGAAAGGAATCGTTTCAATACTGAATTTACCCGATTCTATTTTCGAAATATCTAAAACGTCATTAATAATTGACAGCAAAGTGGAAGAGGCTGAACGCATGATATCCGTGAAATACCTTTGGTTTGCGTCTAATTGAGACTGGGCTAATTGCTCGGCCATCCCAACAATTCCATTCAAAGGCGTTCGAATTTCATGACTCATATTCGCTAAGAACATGGCTTTTGCCTTTGAAGATTCCTCTGCCTTTCTTCTGGCATCTTTCAATTCAAACTCCAATTCCTTCATGTGAGTGATGTCCCAATGAATCCCAATCGAACCATGAACATTTCCGTCGTCACCCAATAGAGGAGCAGCACTTACGAGCCAATAGCGAGTTTCTTTATACTTATTAATGATACGCAACTCATAAACATCTTCTTCACCAACAATCCGCGATGCGTTGCGTACTTTCATTCGCTCTTTTTCTTCAGCATCTAACAATAAGTCTCCACCGTCTCGGCCAAACAGCTCCTCACAAGTGAAGCCACTCATTTCGCAAAACGCCTCATTGGCCGTCAAGATTCGTCCGTCTGGCGCAACTTCCAATAGTCCTAAATGAAAATTATCTATGATTCCTTTGAACTTCGCCTCACGATTCAATATTAGCTGCTCGGTAGATTTTCGTATGGTTATATCTGTGTATTTCCAGAGATGTCCGCTGTAACTGCCGTTTAAAAAAATAGGAATATAATCTCGCTCTAACGTCCTGCCATCCGCCATAATAATCTCTTCGTTTAAACAAAGAGCCCTCCCCTGAAGAAGTGTTTCAACGCGACTTACAAAAAGACTTGGATCTGAAAACAAATCTTTCGATTGTTCCGCCGAGTTTGAACAATCTGCACCCACCAAATGCTCAGGTCCTATAGGTATCTGAAAGATATCGCAGAACATCTGATTTGTGGCTACAATTTTTCGATTCTCGTCTTCCAATAAAATTCCTGCGGAAGAAAATTCGAATGAAACGAGCAGTCGATCGAGGCTATCTACAGCTCTATGCTTAGACTGCTCCAATTCGGCAACTCGCTGGCGTAAATATTTGATTTCCTCTTCTTGTGTCATGGGAGTGCTAATTTAAACACAAACAGCTGATTCAGGTACACCAACTGCAATAATTATTTCATGAAAAACCCCTTCCTAAAGAAGGGGTAGTTTCATACCTAACTAACCTAAACTTAAATTTCTGATGCTTTTTCCCAAGTTAACTGAAGGAAAAACTTCGCTCCATTTGCTTGATGAATGTATTCGTCTTGTTCAAAAGCGTCTGCTACGTTAAGAGTTGAAACGCTCAATACATTACCAGATGCAGACTTCATTGTGAAAGTATACTCGTCGGCTTGAAGGATAATTCCAGGGAACCACTGAAATACATCGTCTCCTGCTGCCATTACGTCAATCGCTGAAAACACTATCTCACCGTTCTTATCTGCAATTTCAATCTTAACACCTTGAAGATCAGCGTTTGATCCTTCTGGCTGAAGCCATACGAAGTTTAATTTTGCTACGTCTTCTCCCAATACTGCTGTTGGAGCAGTCTCTTCATTGTTAGAAACAGTTGAAGTTGTGTCAGCAACATTAGCTGGAGCTGTTGGCATGTAGAATTCTTTCTGACAAGATACAAGGCTAAGAGAAAGAACTGCTGCGAAGATGGAGATTGTGATTGAGTTTTTCATAAGTCAAATAGGTTATGCTTCTTTTACCCCTATCGACCGAAAAAGGTTACACTTTTCTCAAAAAAAAATTCATTTTTTTTATTTCGATACAGAAAAAGGGATTGGAATAAAGACTCCCTCGCCCTCAAACCTCAGTAAATACTGGCCATTCGCCAAATTCGAAACATTTAAAGAATTTTGCTCCGCAAAAAGATTTTCTTGCTGAACAACCCTTCCGGAAAGATCATAAATGCGATATGACAATGCCGAGTGGGTTCCTAAAGCGAAATTTAACACGCCTTCAGTAGGGTTCGGGTACAATTTCGGTTCAGTCGCCTCTGACTCGTCTATTCCAACACAGCACACATAGATAACTTGGGTATCTCTGTTCGTGCAGCCGTTGTCATCGACGTAGTTATACGTTATCTGATAGAACCCAGGGGCTACCAATTCAGGATAAAACAAATTGCCGCTTACACCAAAGCCCGTGTAATACCCTCCTGTTGGAATACCCGTCATCTCAACAGGCGGATCTCCTGCCATAACCGTATCCTGTGAAAGGAAGAGCACTGTTGGTTCAAACAAAACAAAATAGTCAAACACGTCAGAAGTATTCGTGCAACCATTCGAATCCGTATAAGTATAGTATACCTGATGCGCACCTCCTCCCGCAACACTCGGATCGATGGAGCTTCCTACTATTCCGTCTCCAACGTAAGTGCCGCCTAAAGGAAGACCAACAATTCCTACCGGATCCGCTGAAATACAAATACTGTCAGTAGAAATAGCCATAGCCACTTCCGGCAACTCAAACACTTCAACACTGAGTTGATTGCTACTTCCCTCGCAACCGAATTCATTTATACCCGTGCAAGAGTAATTCCCCGATTCGTTAACAGTTATGGTTTCTGTTGTTGGACCGCTGTTCCATTCGTAGCTAACCCCGCCTGTTGCAGTAAGATTTACGGAAACATCTCCACAAAACGTCAGTGGACCATCGGCAGTAATGTTAATGGTTGGCTGAGGAAGTACAGTAAAGGTATAGTCGTCAGACCTTGTGCTACAGCCCGGTGTTGTTGTACCAATTACGTATACAGTCATGGCTTCATCCACTTCCAACGCAGCTGTAGTATCGCCGGTAGACCAAAGAAAATGGTCAGCACCGCCCGAACACAAGACAGCGGATTTCCCTTCACAGAATATAGTATCTCCTGTTATGTGTACTGTTAAATAAGGGTAGTCACAATTTTTCAATTTCCCGAAAAACGCTTCACCACCCCCGTTGTTAGTGGACTCGTATCCGCCAACAGCAAGGTTTACTGAAGCAGAGCTTCCCGCAAAGAACATCTCTTGTTCCGAATTCATAACAAGGTCGCTTACCGACTCGTCTGCGCTTCCGCCTAAATATGAGCTCCAATATCTTTCTCCATCAATTGAATAGCCTGCAAACACAATGTCCGTTAACCCTCCGTTCGTATTTTGAAACCCGTTGTCGCCCAAATTAGAAGACGTTGAATTTCCTGTAATGAAAACACTTCCTGCAGCATCTGTAGCAACGCCCCATAACGACTCGTTTCCTGAACCTCCGTAATACGTCTTCCAGTTCACCATACCGTCGATCATATAAGACGCTAAAAACCCGTCGAAACTTCCACCTCCATTAAACACCTGTGCCGCGCCAGGTGTGGAGATTCCATTGATTGACCCCGATTTTCCGACAACATAAAGGCGATCGCTCGCAACGTGAATAGCTTCAGCACGGTCCTCACTTGGACCCCCAATGTATGAGGCCCACTCAATGACATTTCCACTGTTGATTTTTGCAAAAAATCCGTCATAGGCCCCGCCGCCATAAGTATTCTGAGCGCCGCCAACAGCCATACCTGAGGAGGAACTTGTAGTTCCGGTGAAGTATAAATTGAAATCATTTGTTGCAACAACATCACCCGCGAGTTCCGCGCCGCTTCCTCCAAAATAAGTATAACGAAGAAGGAATCCTCCCGGGTCGATTGTTCCCAAATAGAAGTCGCTGGCCCCACCACCGAAAGCCGATTGTAAAGGATCTATAGTTATTAGATCAGTAGAACTGGTTTCTCCAATGAAGTAAACCTCACCCTGAAACCCAACAGCCAAGGATGTCAACTGATCATCTCCACTGCCACCGTAATAGGAGCACCACTCCAAGGTACCATCAGGAAATAATTTCAATACGAATCCGTCACGAGGTCCTCCGCCATAAACCACTTGCTGACTTGCCGATGCAAATGCTGAGGTTGAACTTGTACTTCCCGCAACATAAATACCACCAAAAACATCAACAACTATGTCATTGCCGAAATCATTGCCCGTTCTTCCATAATATGTCGCCCACAAACGTTGATTCAACGCGTTAAACTTAACCACATAGACATCGTTACTTCCACCCAACAAACCTTGATAACCCAAATAGGAAATCAATGTGGTTGAATTGGTGGCGCCGGTTAAATAATAGTCTCCGTTTGCATCTGTGAAGATTCCACGTGAATCATCTAAACCCGTTCCGCCATAATACGAAGACCAAATCACCTCGGGATCTAAAACAATCTCTCCGTTCGTGTTTGAAGGAATTTCAAACTGAATGGTATTTCCCTTCACAATAAAATTCCCGTCAATGCTTTTTTCTTGATTGAAATAAACTGGCTTTGCATCGCTCACTTCACCCATTTCACCTTTAATAACCACAGACCCGTTTACAGACATCTCCAACGCTTCAGCACCTTCGACTTGCATACAAATTTGTTTGGCCGCTTTAGCGTCCTTCGCAATAAACTCATATTTCAATCCTTCTTCAGTAATGAACACTCTCCAATCAACACCGGGATATACATTTGAAAGTCTAATCTCTTCAAATGCTTGGGCGGAATTTGATTTTCCGTCTAAAAAATAATTTTCCGTGTAATCAGAGATTTGCAAGCCCCTCGCAACTACAGTCTCAGAAGCACCTTTCCAATTAATGTCTACGCGCTCTGCGTATGTTCCTTCCGTGCTGTATCGTTTGAATTGATAAGTCATTCCTGTTTTACGAATGAATACATCCATCTCTGAGCTCGAATACATGAACAACACCGACTGATCACGATGTCCATTTTCGTTTTTTACCTGCCCGTTATTTTCAATGAAAAAACGGTCGTTTGCTAACGCGACGTTGAAAGAGAGCAGTGTAATTACCGCTGTAAGGAATGGTGTGTAAAAAGATTTCATGCGAAAGTATATTGCGTATTACGCTAATATAGCCATTTGGTTACAGGTTATGGATTAGCCCAATCGCACCTTACAAACGATTGTTTGTTAACTCTCACACATTTCTCCCGCAGGGTCATCGCGAAGCGTCATCCGCAAAGCGGTTATCTAAAGATACTCAACCGCTCAGCATCCAGTCGGATCATAATGAACAGAAGAATCGTAAACGCCATGAGCGAAGAACCGCCATAGCTAAAGAAAGGTAAGGGAATACCAATGATGGGAGCCAAACCGAGTACCATTCCAATGTTAATGAGCAGGTGCATGAAGATTATCGCTGCCACACAATAGCCGTAGACGCGTGAGAACTGCGATCTTTGACGCTCTGCTAGAATTACCAGTCGATAAATAAGTGCGAAGAACAACAAGATCACCGCGACGCTTCCTACAAATCCCCATTCTTCTGCAACCGCGCTAAAGATAAAATCAGTCCATTGCTCTGGAACGTAGTTGTTCTGCGTCATAGGTCCTTGATGAAAACCTCTTCCCAATAATCCTCCAGAGCCAACAGTAATCTTCGCCATTTCGGAATTGTACGTCGCATCTTCACGCTCTACCGGAAGAGAGAGCATCACATAAATACGCTCCTTGTGGTGCTTTTCAAGCACATTATCTACAATGTAATTAATGGAGAAGGCAAGGCTTGAAGCCAAAATCAACGAAATTACAATCACAGAATAGAGCATGCGTCTAGAACGCGGCACAATGAAATTTCGAACAAAAATCAACGCTAAAATGGCTATGCCAAACAACACCATTAAAAAGGTCCAAATAGAACTTAGCTCTCCAAAGTATGGATAGGTCGTACGGCCCGCGCCTATAACAATACTCAATGTTCCAATAACAACGCTAGCGAAACCAGCAATGAGGACATTGCCAGACATTCCTTCGCGGTACATTACCAATACGAACGCTAGAAAAGTCAATAATGATCCCACGTCAGGTTGAAGCAAAATGAGCATTGCGGGTAAGCCCATAATTGCAAATGCTTGAATTCTCGTTCGCAAGTTTTTCAATTGAACCCCTGAACTCGAAATGAATTTTGAAAGAAATAAACCCACGCCAATCTTCGAAAACTCACTAGGCTGAATGCCAAAATCTCCAATACCGAACCACGCCTTCGCTCCATTAACCTCTTTTCCTATCACCAAAACGAGCATGAGCAAAAGGACAAAAAACAGGTATATAAAAACCGCTAATTTGTTAAAGACTTCCGCGTCTAAATACAAGATAACGACAATTAAAAACGCACACACGCCTATCCACACCAACTGCTTTCCATATTCTTCGGAAAACGCAAACGGACTTGGTAAAAGCGGATTGTAGGCTGCGCTATAGATTGAAAGCCATCCAAACAAAACCAGCGTACCGTAGAGCGCAATTGTGCCCCAGTCGAGTTGTAAGTTTTGTTTGCTAGACGCTGCCATTAGTTTAGAATCTTAGCGTTTTTAATGAGGTCTTCTCTTCCGGTATTGGCTGTTCCTCCCTTCAGATATTTCTCAATCATTAAGCTTGAAATAGGAGCTGCCCACGTTCCCCCGAAACCAGCGTATTCCACATAAACCGCCAAGGCGATTTTCGGATTTTCCTTCGGAGCGAAGCAAACAAAAACACTGTGGTCTTCACGTGGCTCATTTTGAACAGTTCCCGTCTTCCCGCAAATAACAATGTCCGGAAGTTTAATGCTATTGGCAGTTCCGCCCGGACCAACTACTTTCTCCATGGCGTTGACTACTGTTTCGAAATATTCAGGTCTCACGCCAACATCAACTCGTGTTACATATTCCGACCGTGCTGTTCCGCCTCTTCCAATTTGCTTCACAGTGTGTGGTGGAACATAGAAACCACGATTCGCAATGATGCAAGCAAGGTTACACATTTGAACCGGATTAATTAATAGCTCTCCTTCACCAATTGCGATAGAATAGATGGTGGAAAAATTCCAGCCTTCAGCGCCGTACTTCTTGTTGTAATATTCGGTGCCTGGAACATTTCCTTTCTTCATATTCGGAAGATCACTACCTAAATTGGAACCGAATCCTAGTTTCCGAATTTGCTCATTCCAAATAGAAAGTCCGATAGCCGCATCTTTTGCGCGGTTGTTTGGATCTCTATTCGCTTCAACCACACGCTGAAGGACACCGCGGAAATAGGGATTGCATGAATGAACAATAGCCATTTCCAAATCATCCATGCTGTGCGCACCGTGACAGCCAATCAAACTTCTGTTACAAGGAATGCGGGTGTCTTTTGTAATAGCGCCCAACTGCAAAGCCGTTAACGATTGCGCAAGCTTGAAAATAGATCCCGGCCTGTACTGCGCTTGTGTCGCGCGATTGAAAAGCGGTTTTAAAGGATCTTTAGCTAACGCCGCGAAGTTGGTTCCGCGCGCTCTTCCAACCAATAAATTCGGGTCAAATGTAGGTGCTGAAACCAAAGCAAGAATTTCTCCGGTAGACGGTTCAATCGCTACAATACATCCACGCTTGTTCTGCATGAGCATCTCACCATACTTCTGCAACTCGGCATCTATCGTCGCATACAAGTCAACCCCTTCTTGCGCGGCACTGTCCAACTGACCGTTGGCAACACTGTGTTCAACACCTAGGTTATCGCGATAGACATATTTGATTCCGCGCTTTCCGCGAAGCTCTTTCTCGTATGATTTTTCAATCCCGTTCAATCCGATATAGTCTCCCTTTCGGTAATCGGGATGATTCTTTAAAATTTCATTATTCACTTCACCCACATCACCTAACACCAATGCACCAAGATTTTCAGGATAGGTGCGTAAGGTTCTTGCTTGAACAAAAAATCCAGGGAACTTGTACAAGCGTTCTGCAAAAACCGCGTACTCCTCCGGAAGCATTTGCTTGATTACCGGAGAGGGCTTGTATTTAACGTTGGGATAAGTAACCGATTTTTTTAAAATCTCTTTGAGCTCTTCGTAAGGTAGATTCACCAACTTACAGAACTCAAGCGTGTCAAACGGAAGAAGATCTTTCGGCAGTACCATGAGGTCATAAACCGTTTGATTCGTAACTAAGACCTTTCCATTTCGATCGAAGATATTTCCCCGTGAAGGATAAACAACAACTTCTCGTTCTGTTAAGCGTGAGCCTTTATTTTTCCATTCACTTGTAGCAACCTGCAACGCAAAGAGACGCACTATGTATATCACACAGATGGTTCCAACAATAAACAAGAAAGTGTACCGGCGATTGTCGTTGTTCAAGGTAGTTAGCTGCTTTTCTTATTTGGCGAAATTAAGAGTTGCGCCAAAATCATCAGCAATAAAGTTGCAATAGAACTTAACAAAATATGAAACAACTGAAAGAAGAATTTATCCCAGCGTAAAAATTCAAAAAAGATTAACCACGTATGATGAGCAAAGGTTAGAATTCCTGCATAAGTAGTATACCAAGCTAATCCCATTTTATGAATGGTTGGTTTCAAGTTGGAATCATATCCTTCACGTGGCGCCAACATGTTTTGCACCAGTGGTTGCAAATAGGCAAGGAGCAAACATGCCGAGGTGTGCAGCCCTGGAGGTCCTGTGAATAAATCCATAAGCACTCCAGTGAAAAACCCAATGACCAATAACAGCCATCGCGGCGTGTCGAATGGAAACATGAGCAAACTAAAAATGTATATGAAAGGAAGAACAAGCCCGTCAAACAATTGAATTCGACTTACAACCAAAGCTTGCAAGAGCACGAATAAAAATATGCGCAAATAGTTCATCATTCTTCTCCTCCGTCTGCAATGATTTGTTGTTGTTGAAGAGAATCAATCTCCATTTTCTGAAGATTCTTCACCACCTGTACCCACGCAACTTTTCTGTAATCAGTTGCTAATTTCACTTTTATTCGATGGAAGTTTTCTTCAGGTTTATCTTCCAACGCTTCAACACTTCCGATTAACATTCCCTCGGGGAAGTGGCTCGAAAATCCCGTGGTGACAACGGTGTCTCCGACATTCACATAGACGTGTTTCGGAATTTCCTTTACGAAAGCAAACAAGGGATCCCCGCCTGGCCACTCCAAAATTCCAAACTCTCCCGTTCCTTTCATCTTTACTGAACCTTGGAATTTCGTGTGAAGAACCGGCATAACAATCGAATAATTCTTACTCACACTACTCACAATTCCAACAATGCTACCGTTGGCAATAACACCCATTTCAATGCCAATACCCTCTGAGTATCCTTTATTCAAGGTGAGGTAGTTTCGCTTTCTACTTACGGTTGCGTTTACAACTTTCGCAGGTGTGTACGTAAACTGTTGACGAACACCTTGCGCTTTGAAAGTCGCCGTGTCTGACTGTAAATAATTGTCTGGAAGAAGACTTCTCAACGCTGCGTTTTCAATCGCAAGTTGATCGTTGATTTCAGCAAGTCTTAAATAGCTCGTGAACTCATCTCTTTTTTCATAGATGTATCCCGCGAAGTCAGAGCTGTGCCGAATAAATTCTTTTCGGTGAAAATTGTTTTCGGAAAATAAAACAATCATCGAAAAAACTTGAAGCACTAAGAACAACAAAAGCACGTGAAATCGTTGCAATAATGCTAAAAGATTACCCATTCTGCTTTCGTGTTAACGAATTATTCGCGCATTAAGAATTGGAAGCGGTTGATGTTTTTCAACGCAATACCTGTACCTCGTGCAACTGCACGCAATGGGTCATCAGCTACGTGAACAGGAAGTTTGGTTTTACGATTGATGCGCACGTCTAAGCCACGAAGCAATGCACCTCCACCAGCTAAATAGATACCTGTTTTGAAAATATCTGCAGACAATTCCGGTGGAGTATTTTCCAAACAACTCATGATAGCTTCTTCAATTTTAGAAATTGATTTGTTCAAAGCGTGAGCAATTTCCTTGTAAGAAACCATAATCTCTTTGGGAACACCCGTTACCAAGTCGCGACCGCGAACACTGTAATCAGCCGGCGGATTTTCTAAATCATCGATTGCAGCTCCTACTTCAATTTTAATTTGTTCAGCTGTGCGCTCTCCAATTAAAATGTTGTGGTGACGACGCATGTAGTCTTCAATGTCTTGTGTCAATTCATCTCCAGCTACGCGAATATTTTTGTCGGTTACAATTCCACCCAAAGCAATAACTGCAATTTCAGAAGTACCACCTCCGATGTCGATGATCATATTTCCCATGGGTTCTTCAACGTCGACTCCAATACCAATTGCAGCGGCCATTGGCTCGTGAATCAGGTAAACTTCTTTCGCTCCTGCGTGTTCTGCCGAATCTTTTACCGCTCGTTTCTCAACTTCAGTAATTCCTGATGGAATACAAATCACCATTCTCAATGAAGGCTGAAACATTTTCCCGCCCTTGTTAATCATTTTGATTAACCCCTTGATCATATCCTCAGCAGCATGGAAATCGGCAATAACCCCGTCTTTCAGTGGGCGAATGGTCTTAATATTTTCGTGCGTTTTACCGTGCATTTGCTGCGCTAAACGCCCAACAGCAACCGTTCTGCCGGAAACTCTATCGCGAGCTATGATCGATGGTTCATCTACAACCACCTTATCGTTCATGATAATGATTGTGTTTGCCGTACCTAGGTCAATGGCAATTTCTTGTGTTAGGAAACTAAAAAGTCCCATGCTTTTCCTTCTTTAAAATCGGTTAATTGAAAACGCTTCGATAAGCTACAAAGATAAGCGCGCAACAAGCTTTCTAACGAATTGACAAGAATTTTTTTGTAGCGTTCGTTTTAGGTTATTTTCGCAAAAAAAATACTATGTCATTCGAACTACCAAATCTACCCTACGCATACGACGCGCTTGAGCCACATATCGACGCTCGTACCATGGAAATTCATCACAGCAAACACCACGCTGCATACACGACAAACTTGAACAACGCTATTGCTGGAACCGATTTAGAAAATCTTTCTATCGAAGAAGTAATGGTGAAAGGGTTCGACACACCTGCAGTTAGAAACAACGGTGGTGGATTCTACAATCACAACTTATTTTGGGAGTTACTTTCTCCAAACGGAGGAAAAGTTACTCCAACTATGGAAGCCGCTATTAACGAGGCTTTCGGATCATTTGAAGCATTCAAAGATTTATTCGTTAAAGCTGCTACAACTCGTTTCGGTTCAGGTTGGGCTTGGTTGTGTGTGAAAGACGGAAAACTTGAGGTGTGCTCTACTCCAAACCAAGACAATCCACTTATGCCAAACGTAGGTTGCTCTGGATTTCCAATTTTAGGATTAGACGTTTGGGAACACGCTTACTATTTGAACTACCAAAACAGACGTCCAGATTACATTCAAGCATTCTTCAATGTGATCAATTGGGAAGTGGTTGAAGCTCGCTACAATAGCGCGAAGTAAGACTTTCTCAAAAAAATAATAAAGCCCTCGAGACTCTCGGGGGTTTTTTATTTGCGCTTACGTAATTCGAAATTCTGTCCGAGATATACACGGCGCACTTGCTCGTCGGAAGCCAATTCCTCGGCGCTTCCAGACTTTAAAATATTGCCGTCATAAAGCAAGTATGCGCGATCGGTAATGGTCAAGGTCTCTTGCACATTATGGTCTGTGATGAGTATTCCAATGTTGCGTTCTTTCAGTTTCCAAACAATACGCTGAATATCCTCAACAGCAATGGGATCAACACCTGCAAAGGGTTCGTCTAACAAAATAAATTTCGGATCAGTTGCAAGTGCACGCGCAATCTCCGTTCTTCTTCTTTCACCACCGCTGAGATGATGACCAATGTATTTTCTTCTTTCCGTTAATCCGAATTCTTCCAACAGCGCATCTAACTTTTCCGATTGCTCGTTCTTGGAAAGCCCCGTTAATTCTAGCACTGCCTTAATGTTGTCTTCAACAGACAGCGATCGGAATATAGACGCTTCCTGCGGTAAATAGCCTACACCCATTTTAGCGCGCTTAAACATGGGCATATGAGTAATCTCCGTATCGTCGAGCAAAACCTTTCCCTGATTGGGTTGAATAAGTCCGGTAACCATGTAAAAGCTTGTTGTTTTTCCAGCTCCATTCGGACCTAATAAACCAACAATTTCGCCTTGTTCAACATGAAACGAAACGTCTTTTACAACCGTTCTTTTCCCGTAAATCTTTTGAATGTTTTCTGCCCTAAGCTGCATACTGCGAAAATAGGCATCAAAGGGCTTCTATTTGCAATTGCCTCGGCAAAAGAGCAAAGGTCATGCGGTGGTGTTCGCATGCGCCAAGTTCCGCAATCGCCGAGCGATGCGCCTTGGTTGGATAGCCCATGTTGCGATCCCAAGCGTAATGCGGAAATTCTTCATGCAACTTCAACATAAATTCATCTCTGTGTGTCTTCGCTAAAACCGAAGCCGCAGCAATGTTCATGAATCGCGCGTCGCCCTTAATCATACACGTGTGCGTATATCCTTCCAACGGGTAAAACCTATTTCCATCTACCAATAAATGCGATGGCTTCTTCGCTAATTTCAACGTGGCGCGCTGCATTGCAGTTATTGAAGCGCGAAGAATATTCAACTGATCTATTTCCTGTGGTGAAACAAATTCAACACTCCACGCAACGGCCTCTTTCTCAATAATACCGCGAAGCTCTTCGCGATTTTTTTTACTCATCTGCTTGGAATCATTCAACAACGGATGGGAAAATCCTTCAGGAAGAATGACCGCTGCCGCAACCACTGGACCTGCCAAGCAGCCTCTTCCAGCCTCGTCGAGGCCAGCTTCATTGGTATCTATGTGGAAGGGTAACATACTCTTCAAAAATAAAAAAGGGTCGGCCGAAGCCAACCCTTTTCACAAAGTATTTATCGATTAGTTATCTGCAAGCGTGAACTTAATCGGAATGGTCAAGAATACGCGTTGAGAAACCCCGTTTTGTTTTCCCGGGTTGAACTTGCCTAATTTCTTACAAGCTGCCAAAGCTTCTCTATCTAACCCTTTACCGCCTTCAACACCACGTGTTACCGTGAAGTTTGAAGGAGTTCCGTCCTTTTCAACAACGAAGTTCACGAATACTGTTCCTTCGATGTTTTGAGACTTCTCTTGCTCCGGGTAAGTAATGTTGTTATACAAAAACTCGTACAACGCCTTTTCTCCCCCTGGATAAGCTGGCATCTCTTGAACGAATGTTAAGACCGGCTCAGCCTTATCTTTTTTATCATCAACTGGAGTATAAACCGCAATCGCATCAGATGGACCCATGGGTCCGTCTTCTCCTTCAGTGGTTTCGTCAGCAATTTTCTCATCTTTCAATTTATCTTGAGAAGGAGGAGGGGTCTCAACGTTCTCTTCAATAACGATAGAAGTAAATTGAATCTGACGCACACTTGGTGGTGGCGGTGGTGGTGG